>OZ254166.1:0-1381774 GCA_965268225.1 Candidatus Nanopelagicaceae bacterium
ATGGCAGTAGTTGGCGTCGAGCTAACCGAGCTCTGGGATCGAGTCGTTGAGCATGTCTCGGCTGGCGAACCTCAGCATCGCGCATTCTTAGCGATGACTAAGCCCCTAGGTCTTCTACAAAACGAAGGTGGCGCCACCAGTCTCTTGGTCGCAGCGCCTAACGCCTTCGCAAAGGATGTACTCGAATCCCGGCTTCGCACAGTCGTCAACGAAGTGCTCACAAAAGAGCTCGGTGAGAAAGCAAATATTGCAGTGATGGTTGATGAAACTATCGAACTCGCAGATCTGCCGGCTCCAACTGTCGCAATTGAAACTGCGGCGCCTCGCCCGGGCACAGGACGTGATGATGAAAGTGTTCGCAAATCTGACGAACCTTCACAACTAAACGCACGCTACATCTTTGAAACATTTGTTATTGGTGCATCAAACCGTTTCGCACATGCAGCAGCTGTTGCAGTCGCCGAAGCACCAGCGAAGGCATATAACCCACTCTTTATTTACGGTGAATCGGGTTTGGGTAAGACTCACTTGCTTCACGCGATTGGTGCATATGCAAAAGAGTTATACGGCAATGTCCGCGTGCGTTATGTGTCTTCAGAAGAATTCACTAACGACTTTATTAACTCAATCCGTGACGATAAAGCAACAGCTTTCCAGCGCCGTTATCGCGACCTCGATATCTTGCTCGTCGATGATATTCAATTCTTAGAGAATAAAGAACGTACGCAGGAAGAGTTCTTCCATACATTCAATACGCTCTATAACGCTAATAAACAAATAGTTATTTCATCTGACCGCCCGCCTAAGCAGTTAACAACTCTTGAAGATCGTTTACGTTCTCGATTTGAGTGGGGTTTGATTACAGATATTCAGCCACCAGAACTTGAAACCCGTATTGCAATTCTTCGTAAGAAAGCTGCGCAAGATAAATTAAACGCGCCCGATGATGTTCTTGAATTTATCGCATCAAAGATTTCTACCAACATCCGCGAGCTTGAAGGTGCGTTGATTCGCGTTACTGCTTTCGCATCTTTGAACCGCCAGGTTGTTGATATGGGTCTTGCTGAAATTGTTCTAAAGGATTTGATTCCTAATGAAGTTAACTCAGAGATCACTGCGCCAACAATCATGGCTCAGACCGCGGCTTATTACAGCCTCACTATCGATGACCTTTGTGGAACATCTCGTTCACGCGCACTTGTAAATGCGCGCCAGATAGCGATGTATCTCTGCCGCGAGTTGACTGAACTTTCACTTCCAAAGATCGGCCAAACATTTGGCGGCCGCGATCACACCACTGTGATGCATGCCGACCGAAAGATCCGCGAGCTCATGGCTGAGCGCCGCTCGATCTATAACCAGGTTAATGAGTTGACCACCCGCATCAAGCAGCAGACTAAATAACCCTAGAAAGCGGTTTTGTCCGTTTTCACCCTCTTTACCCCCAGATGGGGATAACCTGTGGATAACTGTGGATATTGGCGCTATTTATGTGGGTAACCGCAGTCGTTAAGCAGACCAAGAGATCGGAGGGTAGAAATGGCTACAGCGCCACACATCTTTACCCACAGCTCACTCGGCGTTTCCCACAGCGCTGCACAGGTAAATCAAGGCTCTGACCAGCGCTTTTACTTGATTTCCACAGCTTTCCGCCGCGGTTACTACTACTACCTTTATATATATAAATCCCGTTTCCAAGCGGACCGCTTCCACATTAGATTTCCACTACTACAAACTACCTACATGGATCCGAGGGCTACGGCGTGAAATTTACTGTTGATCAAAATTCTCTAACAGATGGAGTTAATTGGGTTTCCCGAAGCCTCTCCACACGCCCTATTAAAACCGAGCTCCTTGGAATCAAAATCGATGCAACCGGTGACGAAGTAATCCTTAGTGGTTCAGATTTAGAAACATCTTCTAAAGCAAACTTTAAAGCAGATATCTTTGAAAAAGGAGCAGTGCTAGTTCCCGGAAAGCTACTTGCGGAAATCTGTCGCTCACTTCCAAATAAACCAATCTCAATCACTTTAGATGGTTCACGAGTATCAGTGACATCAGGCTCTGCAAAATTTACTCTCCCAACACTTTCGCTTTCAGAGTACCCAAACCTTCCAGAACTTCCTGAAACAACCGGAACAGTTGCAAGTGACACCTTCGCAACTGCAGTTGCACAGGTTGCAATCGCTGCCGGCCGCGATGATTCACTACCAACACTTACAGGTGTCCATGTAGAAATCAACGAAGAGACAATCACTCTTGCTGCAACAGATCGCTACCGCCTTGCAGTTCGCGAATTTAACTGGAACCCAGCAACCCCAGGTTTCTCAACATCTGCACTGATGCGCGCTCGCACATTAGCTGATGCTGCTAAATCACTTGTTGGTTCAAAGAATGTTTCACTTTCATTTGCCCCAACAACATCAAATGATCGCCTTGCTGGTTTTAGCGGTGATGGCAAAACAATGACTTCACGTATGTTGGATGGAACATTCCCTCCATACCGCCACTTACTACCAACCGATTCAGTAACAACTGCAGTAGTAGAAGTTGCACCATTCCTTGACTCTGTTCGCCGCGTCGCACTTGTTACAGATAAAACCGTTCCACTCCGTCTTGAATTTAAAGATGGTGGCGTATCACTCGAAGCAGGAGCTGGCGAAGAAGCGCAAGCAACTGAAACTATCGATGTACTTCTTAACGGCGAACCAATCTCAATCGCGTTTAACCCTGTCTTCTTAGCTGATGGTCTCCAAGCAGTTGGAACACCATTTGTTCAGATCTCATTTACCGGCTCCAACAAACCAGCGATCCTCACCGGCCGCACCGAACCAAACGGCGCATCCATCGAGAACTACCGCTACCTGTTGATGCCTATGCGTTACGCCTCTTAATAAGGCACCCACATGCGCGTAACTCGGCTAGCGCTGACTAATTTCCGCTCCTATAAAACCCTCGAGCTGGAATTTCCTGCTGGCCCCACAACATTTATCGGCAATAACGGCAGCGGCAAAACAAATATCGCCGAAAGCCTTATCTATCTCGCCTACCTATCTTCACACCGCGTTTCAAGTAACCAACCGCTCATTTCGCTCGGCGCAGACCAAGCAATCATCCGCGCAGAGATTGAGAGCCAAGGTCGCACACTGCAAGTAGATCTTGAGATCAATGCAAATAAAGTAAACCGCGCACGCCTTAATGGCAACCCTGTTAAATCACAACGCGAAATTTTGGGCGCTCTACAAATTATCTACTTCTCCCCAGAAGATCTTGATTTAGTTCGTGGTGAACCCACACACCGCCGCGATTTCTTAGACAAACTTCTCATCACCCAATCACCACGCCTTGCTGGTGTCATCTCTGATTACGAGCGCGTTGTAAAACAACGCAACACGCTATTAAAAACCCGCGCTCCTGAAAACGCACTAATCCCATGGACGGAACAACTAATAACTTACGGAGCACAACTATCAGCAGAGCGAATTAAACTAGTTGATGATTTAAACCCCTACGTCGCTGCAAACTACAAGAATTTAAATGAAGTAAAACCTGCGTCAATCTCATATAAATCTTCAACAGAGAACTTATCCGCAGACGTTACACACAATGTGGAAATCTTAACTGCGCGACAAATTGAAGTCGCGCGACAAGAACAAGAACGCGGTGTTTCGCTAATCGGCCCACACCGCGACGACCTCCATTTACAACTCGGCGACTTTCCTGCAAAAGGTTATGCAAGCCACGGTGAATCTTGGTCGATGGCAATCTCATTACGTATTGGTTCATACAACTTACTTAAATCAGAAGGCGCAGAACCTGTGTTGATCCTTGATGATATTTTTGCTGAGCTCGATACCGCTCGCCGCCAACAGTTAACTTCAGTTACTCAGATGGCCGAACAAACTTTTATTACTGCAGCTGTTGAAAGCGATTTACCCGCCGAGCTACTATCAACCAAGTTCTATGTGACACCAGGTCAAGCAGTGAAGGGGGAGGCAAAGAGATGAGCAAACGCGATCTCGCCCACGACCTCTTCCAAAGTTATAAAACTGGATTTACTAAAAAGAAGAAGGTCATCGAAGAACGCACCCAAACCCCCGGTGACCCAACTCTGATCGCGAACGTTCTCAGCGACCTCATCCAGCAACGCGACTGGGATTCAGGCCTTGCCGAAGGAACTTTGTTCGCTACCTGGGCCCAAGTTGTTGGCCCTGAAATCGGCCAGCACACCACACCTTTATCCATGCTCGACGGGCGCCTTCTGGTCCAATGCTCATCGACCGCCTGGGCCACCCAACTCAACCTCGTCGGCCCATCCTTGCTCGAGAAGATCCGCTCGAGCGCACCCGGCGCCTTGGTCGAATCCCTCGACTTCATCGGCCCCCAAGCCCCATCCTGGAAGCGCGGCTTGAGAACTATCTCCAACGGGCGCGGCCCAAGGGACACCTACGGCTAACAGGGCTTCGGCGGATTCTTTAATTTAGAAGGTTTTAAGCCTGTGAAAGCAAAAGTTGTGCGCGAAGCAAGCAGTTTTGCGTACAGGCTAAAACCTTCGGGAATAAATAGAGGCCGTAACCAGTTCAACCGTATGTAACTTGAGTCGCCTCGACTCAACTCTTTGCGTAGAATCGACTCAGGTTACAAAACCTCGACCCAGATTGGCTCGAGAGATAGAAAACGTAAAACAAGAGGAGCAACACAATGGCTAGAGCAGTCGGAATCGACTTAGGAACAACAAATAGCTGCGTATCAGTACTCGAAGGTGGAGAGCCAACAGTTATTGCAAATGCGGAAGGCGCTCGCACAACCCCATCGATCGTCGCATTCGCAAAGAATGGCGAAGTTCTCGTCGGTGAAGTTGCAAAGCGTCAATCAGTGACAAACGTCGAACGCACAATCCGTTCCGTTAAGCGTCACATGGGTACTAACTGGACGATGGATATCGACGGTAAGAAGTACACACCACAAGAAATTTCAGCGCGCGTTCTACAAAAGTTAAAGCGCGATGCAGAGGCGTATCTCGGCGAGACTGTAACGGATGCTGTAATTACAGTTCCTGCTTACTTCAACGATGCACAACGTCAAGCAACAAAAGAAGCTGGCGAAATCGCGGGCCTCAACGTTCTTCGTATTATCAACGAGCCAACTGCAGCAGCACTTGCATACGGTCTCGATAAAGCAGATCAAGAACAAACAATCCTTGTATTCGACCTCGGTGGCGGAACATTCGACGTTTCACTTCTTGAAATCGGCGACGGTGTTGTTGAAGTTAAAGCAACCAATGGTGATAACAACCTCGGTGGCGATGACTGGGATCAATCACTTGTTGATCACCTAGTAAAGACTTTCGGTTCTGCAAACGGCATCGACCTTACAAAGGACAAGATGGCGATGCAGCGTATCCGTGAAGCTGCTGAAAAGGCGAAGATCGAACTTTCATCTTCACAATCAGCAACAATCAACCTTCCATACATCACTGTTGATTCAGAGAAAAACCCATTGTTCTTAGATGAAACAATTACTCGCGCACAGTTCCAGTCCTTGACTGCAGATCTTCTCGAGCGATGCAAGAAGCCATTCCAAGCAGTTCTTAAGGATGCTGGAATTCCAATCAACAAGATTCAATCAGTTGTTCTTGTTGGTGGATCAACTCGTATGCCAGCTGTCGTTGACTTGGTTCGCGAACTTACAGGCGGAAAAGAGCCAAATAAGGGCGTAAACCCTGATGAAGTTGTTGCAGTTGGTGCTTCACTTCAAGCCGGTGTTCTTAAGGGCGAAGTAAAGGATGTATTGCTTCTCGACGTCACACCACTATCTCTTGGTATCGAAACCAAGGGTGGAGTTATGACAAAGTTGATCGAGCGCAACACAACAATTCCTACAAAGCGTTCTGAAATCTTTACAACTGCTGATGACAATCAGCCAGCTGTACAGATCCAGGCTTACCAAGGTGAGCGCGAGATGGCTACATATAACAAGAAGCTCGGAATGTTCGAGCTCACCGGTATCGCACCTGCTCCACGCGGAGTCCCACAGGTTGAAGTAACTTTCGATATCGATGCAAACGGAATCGTTCATGTATCTGCAAAAGATCTTGCAACAGGTAAAGAGCAGGGAATGACCATCACTGGCGGTTCAGCTCTTTCTAAGGATGAGATCGCAAAGATGATGGCTGATGCCGAAGCACACGCAAATGAAGATAAGCAGCGTCGTGAAGAAGCAGAAATCCGTAACACAGGTGACTCACTCGTCTACCAGACAGAGAAGTTCCTTACCGATAACGCAGATAAGTTCACCGAAGGTGAAGCTGCAACTAAGAAGGCTGAACTCGACGAAGCACTCGCTGCGTTGAAGACAGATCTTGGTGGAGCCAACTTCGAATCAATTAAGTCAAACACTGAAAAGGTTTCGACTATCTCGCAGGCACTCGGTGCACTTATGTATGCGAACGCATCTGCTCAGGCAGAAGGTGCATCAGCAGGATCTGAAGATCATGTTGAAGATGCAGAAGTAATTGACGCTGAAGAAAGCAACTAATTCATGACTGACAATACTTCTGAAGTAATTACAGAAGATGTCGTTGAAGTTGTGCAGGAAACTGTAGAAGAAGCTGCTGCACCGGTTCAGGAGACTGACCCGGTTGCAGCGCTCACAGCTGATTTACAACGACTTCAGGCTGAATATGCCAACTACCGCAAGCGTGTAGAACGCGACCGCGCAGTTGCTCACGAGCTAGCAATCGGTTCAGTTCTTACTGAACTTCTTGCAACCCTCGATGACATTGACCGCGCCGCCGACCACAACGAACTTACAGGTGGATTCAAAGCTGTTGCAGATCAGCTTGCTGCAATCACTAACCGTTTCGGACTCGAGAAGTACGGAACCGAAGGCGAAGAGTTTGATCCGCAGATCCATGAAGCGTTGTTACACGACACATCTGCTGATGTGAAAGTTTCAACTGCATCAAAGATTCTGCAGCCTGGATATAAGTACAAAGAACGCATCTTGCGCCCAGCGCGCGTTGCAGTGACCGATCCGGAGTAATTGATGGCCGCTAAAGACCTTTACGAGAAGGACTTCTACAAGATCCTCGGAGTAGATAAGAAAGCATCTGCCGACGAGATCAAGAAGAAGTACCGTTCTTTAGCGCGCGATTTACACCCTGATAAGAATCAAGGCGATACAGCTTTGGAAGATAAGTTCAAAGCCGTATCTGAGGCCTATGACATCTTGTCTGATTCAAAGAAGCGCGCTGAATACGATGAAGCACGCTCTTATTACGAGCGCGGTGGATTCCGCGCACCACAAGGTGGCGGAGGACAAAATTTCCAAGGTGGAGATTTCTCCGACATCTTTGGCGGCGGAAACCCACAAGATATCTTCGCTAATTTATTTGGCGGCGGTGGCCGTCGCGGTCCACGTAAAGGTAGCGACCTACAAACCGAAGCAACAATCACATTTAAAGAAGCAGTCTTCGGTACAACACTTGATCTCAAACTTAACACCGATGGAAATGGCCCACAGACTATTTCTGCGCGCGTTCCTGCGGGTGTTAACGATGGTGCAAAGATTCGCGTTAAAGGAAAAGGTGCACCTGGTGAAGCAGGTCCTGGCGATCTCTTCATTGAGCTAGAAGTAAAGCCCCACTCTACTTTTTCACGTAAAGGCGAGAACTTGTTATTAACACTTCCTGTTACCTTTGCAGAAGCAGCACTCGGTGCAGATATTAAAGTTCCAACACTTTCAGGTGAAGATGTCACTGTGCGTTTAGCTGCAGGAACACCTACAGGCCGCGTGCTTCGCGTTAAAGGCCGCGGAATTAAAAAAGGTGCAGTTACTGGCGACCTACTTGTAACTGTCGAAGTACAAGTTCCACGCCGCGTTGAAGGAAAGGCAGAAGAAGCAATCAAGGCATTCGCTGCCGCAACTGCTGGCCACGATATCCGCGCAGAGTTTGTAACTAAGGCAAAGTCATGACGAAGGACTTGCCACACGAAGAGCATCCAGATGATGATGCAGGACTGTATGTAATTTCAGTTGCAGCAGAACTTTCTGGGCTACACCCTCAAACTCTTCGCCAATACGACCGTTTAGGTTTAGTTTCACCTGACCGCACAGTCGGTCGCAATCGACGCTATTCATTGCGAGATATTGCATCTTTGCGAATGGTGCAGCGCCTTGTCGGAGAAGGAATCAACCACGCCGGCATCAAGCGCATCATCGAACTCGAAACTGCGATGGCAAACATGGCGGTGGAAGTTGCAAAGCTTCGCATCGAAGTAGATGCGTTGATTGAACAGAACCCTCCCAAAGGATTATCAACACGTAAGAAGCAAGATGTCATCATTTACAAAGAAGAAGATAAGTAGAGATAAGGTCACTCCATGAGCGCACGCGAGAATCTAAAGAACGAAATCGTTAAGAAGGCTGTTGTCCACGGCAAAGTGATCTTGTCTTCAGGTAAGGAAGCTGATTACTACGTAGATCTTCGCCGCGTAACTCTTGATCATGTTGCAGCCCCTCTTGTTGGCGAAGTAATGCTCGACCTCACCAAAGATCTTGATTACGACGCAGTCGGCGGACTTACTCTGGGCGCAGACCCTGTCGCCACAGCGATGATGCATGTAGCTGCTCGTAACGGCAAAAACATTGATTCTTTTGTGGTTCGTAAGGCTGAAAAAGCCCACGGTCTTCAGCGCCGCATCGAAGGTCCAGATGTAAAGGGCAAGAAAGTCATAGCTGTTGAAGATACTTCGACAACAGGCGGATCAGTTCTTACCGCTGTTGAAGCGCTCAAAGAAGCTGGCGCAATCGTTGTTGGTGTTGCAGTTATCGTCGAGCGCGGTGCAAAGCAGGCAATTCTCGATGCAGGCTACAAGTACTACGCCGCTTACTCGCTTGAAGATTTGGGACTTTAAAAACCTTTTACGATTTTACGAATGATGCTTGCGAGTACTCCACTCGCGGAAGAATTCGATTGCAACAGGTACAACGCTGACGATAATGATCAGACCGACTACTGGTAGCAAATACTTATCTACAGATCCTTCAAGTTTTTCACCGAGTAAATAACCAAGACCAATAACTCCTTGAGTCCACACAATTGCACCCAGAACATTCCAAAGCACAAATTTTTTCGCAGGAATTCCAACAATGCCAGCAAGTGGATTAATCAGTGTGCGAACAAATGGAATAAAACGCGCTAATACCAACGCTTTGCCAGTCCCGTATTTATTAAGCCACTTCTCTGTCGCATCAACCTTTGATTGTGTGAAGAAACGACCATCGGGGCGGCTAAAGAGTTTGCGCCCATAAGTTGCCCCAAACCAATGTCCAACCTGCGAACCAATGATTGCCGCAATCGGTGCACCAATAAAGAGTGCAACAGGATCAAGCGAAGCACCACCAAGAATCGCAGCGCCCGAACCTGATGCTGCAACGCCTGCAATAAAGAGAAGTGAATCGCCAGGGAATGCAAGGCCGACCAATAAACCTGTCTCGGCGAAGATGACGGCGAGTACGCCAATCAACCCAAGGTCGCCAACAATTGAATGTGCATCAAATATGTTTGCAGCAATGTTCATACTGTGAGGATAGGGGATAAAAGCTAGATTTTTGCGGTTGTTTCACGTACCACGAGGCTCAACGGGACCAAAATATTTTTATGTTCATCAATGGGGTGATTAATTTCTGCAATAGCAGCTGCAGCAGCAACCTGACCTTCAAATTGTGGAGGCTGTGCAACGGTTGTGAGCCCTACGTATTGCGCAATTAAGTGATCATCAAAGCCAATTACAGAAATATCTTCTGGAACACGCAAACCCTTCTTGCGAATGGCTTTTAGCGCACCAAACGCCATCTCATCTGAATGACAGAAAAGTGCAGTCGGCAACTTCTTTCTCTGCAAAAAAGCCTCCATCGCAATTTCAGCAGTGTAGATATTGAAGTCTCCACGTATTTCATATTCCGGATTCCACTCAACGTCCACGCTATTCAAAACTTCGATGTAACCCTTGGTGCGGTTATCAGAAACATCAAAGTTATATGCAGTTTCACGTTGACCTGACAGAACAGCAATGTCACGGTGGCCTAAATCAGTTAAGTGTTTTGTGGCAACTCTGCCACCAGCAACATCATCGATTGCAACACTTGTGCAACCTTCGTGAACGAATCCAATTGTTGTAATTGGAATTCCTAAACTCAGCAGCGAGATGAACTCTTCATCAGTTGGCGGCATGCTGATAACAATCAGCGCATCAACTTTTCCGCGCAGTTGTTTATGTTGAAAAATTCGTTGGCGCGCATCAACTTGCGAAAAGTTATAGAGAAGCAAATCCATTCCTGCTTCGCGCAAACTCTGTTCGACTCCATTGATTGCTTCAGCAAAGAACCAACGTGATAAATATGGAGCGATTACACCAACACGATTTGTTCGCTGCACTAATTCGCGCGGAATTAAATCTGATCGCAATGGATAATTAAGTTCCATAGCTGCTGCAACAATTTTTGTGCGCGTTGCTTCATTGACATGGTGCAGACCGCGAAGTGCCCGAGAGACCGTGGCAGGAGAAACTCCGGCCTTGAGTGCGATCTCAACGACTCCAGCCATCTGCCACCCCCCTCGCCAGGAATCTGCAAATTTCTGCAAAACCTCTGCAAAAGGTACCCCTGAGCCCCTTTTTCCGATAGCCCAGAACCCGACTTTGAGCGTGAAAAGTAGCGCCCCGCAACGTTTATAACACTTTTATTACCTTCGCCTCACTTGCTGGCGACCTGCAACCCATTGGCAATACCGTTGCCTCACGTTAAAGACCGCGGGCCTGCCCTGCCGGTCTCAACAACCCTCAATAGAAAAGGTACACACATGCTAAAGAAAAAGGGTCTACTTGTTGGAGCTGCAGTTGCAGTTCTTTCACTCGTAGCAACTACTTTCACAGCAACATCAGCATCAGCTGCTGGCTGTGACGAATATTCAAAGTGGAAGGGCACAGGAACAGTAAAGATTTTCGCTGGTATCCGCGACCCTGAAGCTTCAGTAATGGAAAAGATCTTCGCTGAATTCACAAAGTGCACAGGCGTAAAGATCGCTTACGAAGGAACTGACCAGTTCGAAACTCTTCTTCCAGTTCGCGTAAAGGGCGGAAACGCACCTGATATCGCGATCATCCCACAGCCAGGTTTGGTATCAACAATGGTTGCAACAGGTAAGGCTGTCCCAATTTCAGCTGCAACTCGTTCAAACCTTTCTAACTACTACAACCCAGCATGGGCATCATTTACAACAATCAACGGACGTATCTACGGTGCACCATTCGGCGCATCTTCAAAGTCACTCGTTTGGTACTCACCAGCACAGTTCAAGAAGCTTGGCGTTTCAATCCCAACAACATGGGCTGAAATGGAAGCAGTTGCAGCTAAGTTCGAAAAGGCTGGAGCTAACCCATGGTGTGCAGGAATCGAATCAGGTGCAGCTACAGGTTGGCCAGCAACTGACTGGATCGAGCAGATGGTTCTTCGCGAACAGGGTCCAAAGAAGTACAACCAGTGGTGGCAAGGCAAGCTCAAGTTCTCATCACCAGAAATTCTTGGTGCAATGAACAAGGTAGCTGCTTGGCTCGGAACAAAGTCACAGGTTGGCGATCTCAAGTCTGTAGCAACACGTAAGTTCCAGGATGCAGGCGTTCCAGGACTTAAGAACGGTACTTGCGGCATGTTGCAGCAGGCATCTTTCTACTCATCAATGTTCCCAGCAGGAACAACATTCGGTCCTGCAGGCGATGCTGATGCGTTCTACCTCCCAGCTACAAACTCTAAGTTTGGTAAGCCAATCATGGGTGGCGGAGAGTTCCCAGTCGCATTCTCAAAGAAGAAGGAAGTTGGATTCGTCCAGGATTACCTATCTTCACCTGTATACGGCATTGAGCGCGCGAAGGCAGGCGGGTGGACATCAGCTAACACTGGTATCCCACTATCTTCATACTCAGATCCAGTTCTTAAGGTTGTCGCAGCACAGCTTCAGAACAAGTCTGGCGCAATCGTGTTCGACGCATCTGACTTGATGCCAACTGCAGTAAACGGTGCTTTCTGGAAGGAAATGACCAAGTTCTACGCAGAAGGTAAGTCAATGAAGGATGTTGCAGCAGCAATCGACGCTAACTGGTAACTAATACCAATTAGCAACTTGCTCTACAGCAATACGAAGTAAAGATGCCGGGGTCCACACCTTGTGGGCCCCGGTCTCTTCTTAGATAATCTCCACCTCATTAATATTTAAAATTTATTTTCCGAGCTGAAAGGATGTAAACACAAATGACATGGTCAAGTTTGCTCAACAGCTCTGGTCCAAAAATTCTTCAAATTCTCGCAGTGCTCGTTATCTTCTTCGGTTTCTACGGAATCGCATTTGCAGCTGGAGCACGCGTTCAAGGCAAGAAGCAGAACGTTCTCGCACTCTCACTCTTCTTAGTACCTGCGCTGATCCTCGCCGCTATCGGCCTTGGAATTCCAGCAATCCAAACTTTTATCGAATCATTTAAAAATGCTGACTCATCACAATGGGTTGGATTCGCAAACTACACGCGTGCATTTAAAGACCCAGATATTCTCCTTGCATTCCGTAACACAATGCTCTGGATCATCATCTCGCCAGTTGTCGTAACAGCGCTCGGCCTTGGTCTTGCAACAATGCTCAACAAGATGAAGCGCGAAGCGCTCGCTAAGTCACTGATCTTTATGCCGATGGCAATCTCATTTGTCGGTGGTTCACTTATTTGGAACTTGATGTATCAATATCAAGAGCCTGAGGTAAATCAGACTGGTCTCGTTGGCCAGATAATGAAATCACTCGGAATTCCATTGCAGCACCTTTTGTTATGGTCACCGTGGAACAACTTGTTCCTTATGGCTGTCTACGTATGGGGAACAACCGGCTTCGGCATGGTGATCTTGTCTGCAGCGATTAAGAACATTCCTTCAGATATTGAAGAAGCAGCCCAGCTCGATGGCGCTTCAGGATTCACACTCTTCCGCACAGTCACGGTGCCGATGGTTAAAACCACCATCATCGTCGTCCTTACAACCGCGATGGTCGGCACACTCAAGCTCTTCGACGTAATCCACACCATGACCGGCGGAAACTTCAAGACCGACGTGCTCTCAAACCGTATGTTCGATGAGCACTTCGTCTATCTCAATAACGGCCGCGGATCTACGCTCGCGATCCTGATCTTCTTAGGTGTTCTACCTATTACTTATTACAACATCCGCTCTATTCGTGCAGAACGGAAGCACTAACCATGGCGACCTTGAAATTGAAGAAGAATAAGCCGCTCGTTGCCGAACACGGCACAAAGCCATTTACCTCACCTATCGCATCAGCGATCGTGACCGTCATTGCGCTCTTGTGGACCGTTCCAACTCTCGGACTTGTCGTTACATCTTTCCGCACCAAGGAAGAGATCTTGTCTTCTGGTTGGTGGACTTCATTTACCAATCCATCATTTACCCTCGAAAACTTCCGCACCGTTCTCTTTACCGGCGGCGGCTCACTCGGTTCCGAAGGAATGATTCCTTTCGCAGTGAACTCACTTGCAATCACAATCCCTGCAGTAGTTCTCTCTGTTGGTTTCGGACTGATGGCCGCTTACTCACTTGCGTGGATCCCATTCCGCTTTAGCAACCATGTCTTCTACGGACTCTTTGCGCTACAAGGTGTTCCACTACAGCTTTCACTCTTGCCACTTCTTACATTCTTCGCAACAGGTGTACAGATCGGTGGACATCAGATACTTCCACCACTTGGAATCGTCGGAACTTTGGCTGCCGTCTGGTTCCCACACGTGATGTTCGGTCTTCCACTTGTTACTTACTTACTTCACAACTTCGTTTCAGCACTCCCTCGCGAGCTTCTTGAAGCAGCGCGCGTAGACGGCGCAAACCACTTCGAAGTCTTCCGCAAGATTGTTCTTCCACTTTCACTTCCTGCAGTTGCATCGATTGCAATCTTCCAGTTCTTATGGATCTGGAACGACTTGCTTGTTGCACTCGTATTCGCAGGCGGAACTGACGATGTTGCACCATTGACACTTCACCTTGCAAACCTTGGTGGCTCACTTGGATCTAAGTGGGAGAACGTTGCACCTGCAGCGTTGTTCTCGATCATCATTCCGTTGATCGTCTTCTTCTCACTACAGCGCTACTTCGTCCGCGGACTCCTTGCAGGTTCTGTAAAGAGTTAATGACGGGGCGCAAAGCCTTCAGTTATTAGGCAGGGGTTCCTCGTAAACTCTTAAATATCGGAACCATTTGTTCTAATCGTGTCGGCATAGAAATAACCAGAATCCTTGATGGTGCGCTTCTGCGTATCAAAATCAACATGCACGATGCCAAAACGCTTCTCGTATCCGAGGGCCCATTCAAAGTTATCCATCAGTGACCACTCGTAATAACCCTTAAGTGGAGCACCTTCTGCGATTGCCTCGGCAAGGGCAGCAAGGTGAGCTTGCAAGTAATTAACACGACGTTGATCGTGACACTTTCCATCAGCACTAATTCCTTCATCGAATGCAGCGCCGTTTTCAGTTATGTAAAGATCAGGAAGTGCGCTTCCATATTCTTTATGCCAACGCACTAAGAGATTCTTAATTCCTTCTGGAGTTTGTGGCCAACCCATATCGGTTAGATCTCCAGGGGCAGCTTCATCAATATCCAGCTCAAAGAGACCAGCGATTGAATGCCACTGCATTGGCTCGCCCTTTGATGCATGAATGAAGTTATCGAAGTAATAGTTAATTCCAATAAAGTCATTCTTTACTGTTGCTGATTCAAGGTCGCCCGGCTTAATAACTGCACCTAGTTCGTCACCGAACTCATCGAGCAAGATTTGTGGATACTTACCCTTCATAAATGCATCCATCCAGAATGTATTCATATGTGCATCACTTACTTCGTATGCATGGCGCTGAACTGGATCGTTCATATCGTCAGCACGGAAGTTAGTTTGGTTAAGTACCGGACCAGTCAAAATATCGCTACGCACCGCGCGCATCGCATTCGTTGATGCAACATGGGCCAAGACTGTGTGGTGCGCTGCTGCAAAGGCAGATTTACGATCCTTCACACCTGGTGCGTGGATTCCGATTCCATAACCAAGCCATGAAACTACCCATGGTTCATTAATCGGCGTCCACTTCTTTACGCGATCACCAAAGTGTTCAACAACTGCAGTTGAGTAATCTGCAAAAGCTTTCACGATGTCGCGGTTTGTCCAACCACCCTTATCTTGCAGAGCTTGCGGCAAATCCCAGTGATATAAAGTTGCAAGCGGTTCGATTCCCGCTTCAAGCAACGCATCGATTAAACGATCGTAGAAAGCGAAACCACGTTCTTCGCGGACTCCACCGCCGTTTGGAAACATACGAGGCCATGCGAATGAGAAACGGTATGACTTAAGACCAAGTTCTTTCATCAACGCGATATCTTCGAGATAGCGGTGATAGTGGTCGTTTGCGACATCGCCGGTATCGCCGTTGGCTACCTTGCCCGGCGTCTTACAGAATGTGTCCCAGATCGATAGCCCGCGGCCATCTTCATAAGCTGCGCCCTCGATTTGATAGCTGGAGGTCGCAGCGCCCCAGATAAAGTCCTTTGGAAATGTGGCCATGAGGTGAGCGTACTTTCACATGTAATAAATATGTATAGATTTGCTAAAAAGCCCCCAGTAGACCCTAAACTTCGGGAGCCTGCGCGCCCTCCCTCAAATCGGGGCGCCCTGACCAGGTCACAAGGATGTGGCCAACGGAGGAAACAACATGAGTGCTTCTGCTGCACTATCGACCGTTCAAGTAACCGGCTCAAACCTCAACATCACCTACGTGGTGCTAGCGGTAGCCCTCGGCGCTCTCGGAATCGCCTTCGCTCTTCGCCAGCAAGTCCTTGCTGCAAGCGATGGAACCGACAAGATGCGCGAGATCGCAGAAGCTGTTCAGGAAGGCGCAGCGGCATACCTTGCCCGCCAGTTCCGCACACTTTCATATTTCGTAGGAATCGTCTTCTTCCTCCTACTCGCACTTCCAGCTGACACGACATCACTTCGCGTCGGCCGTTCAATCTTCTTCCTCCTTGGCGCAGGTTTCTCTGCACTCGTTGGATATAACGGCATGTGGCTCGCTGTGCGCGCAAACGTTCGCGTCGCAGAAGCTGCTCGTCAGAAAGATGGCACCAAGGCAGTTCAGATCGCATTCCGCACAGGCGGCGTAGTCGGTATGACAACTGTTGGTCTCGGACTTGTTGGCGCATCACTTGTTGTAATTCTCTTCCGCGAGAACGCACCAGTTGTTCTCGAAGGCTTCGGTTTCGGTGCTGCAATGCTCGCGATGTTTATGCGCGTTGGCGGCGGTATCTTCACAAAGGCAGCTGACGTCGGAGCAGACCTCGTCGGTAAAGTTGAAAAAGGTATTCCAGAAGATGACCCCCGCAACCCTGCAACAATTGCAGATAACGTTGGCGATAACGTCGGTGACTGCGCTGGTATGGCTGCAGATCTTTTCGAGTCATATGCAGTAACACTTGTTGCAGCACTTATCTTAGGAAAGGCCGCTTTCGGTAACGAAGGTCTTATCTACCCACTGATCGTTCCTGCAATCGGAATCATCACAGCAGTTATCGGAATCTTCGCAACTCGTCTGCGTTCAACAGATAAGTCAGCAATGAGCGCAATTAACCGCTCATTCTTTATGTCAGCAATCATTTCTGCAGGTCTTACCGGCCTTGCAACATTTACTTATCTTCCAGGTAAGTTCAACTTGCTTACAAACTACTCACCAACAGTTCTTGAAGAAGCTGGCAACATCAACCCACGCGTTCTCTCATTTGGTGCAGTAATCATCGGAATCGTTCTTGCCGCTGCAATTCAGGTACTTACTGGCTTCTTTACTGAAACCGGCAAGCGCCCAGTAAACGATGTAGCAGCTTCATCTCAGACAGGTGCAGCAACAGTAATTCTCGCTGGTATCTCAGTCGGTTTTGAATCAGCTGTCTACTCAGCACTTCTTATCGCAGCAGCAGTATTCGGTGCATTCTTGCTCGGTGGCGGATCAATCGTCTTGTCACTCTTCGCAATCGCGCTCGCTGGTACTGGCTTGCTCACAACAGTAGGCGTCATCGTTGCGATGGATACATTCGGCCCAATTTCAGATAACGCACAAGGCATTGCAGAAATGTCAGGCGACGTTAAGGGCGAAGGCGCACAGATTCTTACCTCACTTGATGCAGTTGGTAATACAACTAAGGCAATCACTAAGGGAATCGCAATCGCGACAGCTGTTCTTGCAGCAACTGCGTTGTTCGGCGCATTCACAGATGCAATTAAGGAAGCAGTTATCAAGGCAGTTGGCGAAGGCACAACAGTTGCTCTCGAATACCAGGGTGTTCTTGATATCGCATCTCCTCGCAACCTCGTCGGTTTGATTATCGGCGCAGCAGTTGTATTCCTCTTCTCAGGACTTGCAATCAACGCAGTATCACGCGCAGCGGGTGCAGTTGTTGTTGAAGTTCGTAACCAGTTCAAGCTTCACCCAGGAATCATGAAGGGCACAGAAAAGCCTGAGTACGGTCGCGTTGTCGATATCTGTACTCGCGACTCACTCCGTGAACTCGTAACTCCAGGACTTCTTGCAGTGATGGCACCAATCGCAGTCGGCTTCGGTCTCGGCGTTGGCGCACTCGGTGCATACCTTGCAGGTGCAATCGGCACAGGTACTTTGATGGCTGTCTTCCTTTCAAACTCAGGCGGAGCTTGGGATAACGCAAAGAAGATGGTTGAAGATGGCCACCACGGCGGCAAGGGCACAGATGCCCACGCAGCAACAGTTGTTGGTGACACTGTCGGAGATCCATTTAAGGACACTGCAGGCCCTGCAATCAACCCACTTATCAAGGTGATGAACCTTGTTGGTCTCTTGATTACACCTGCGATTGTTAGCTTCGCACTTCCAACACAATCAACGAAGTCACTGCTCATTGCAGCGCTTGCAGTTGTTGTGATTATCGGAGCTCTTATTCGTAACCGTCGTCAATCGACAACTATCGACTACTAAGACGAAAAAATAGGAACACTTCCCCGAACCTATGGCAAAAGATCTCAAGAAGCTGGTGATTGTTGAATCACCAGCGAAGGCACGCAAAATTGGCGGCTACCTCGGCGATGGTTTCATCGTCGAGGCTAGCGTCGGTCATATTCGCGACTTGCCACAGCGCGCAGCCGATATCCCTAAAGAGGTAAAGAAGCTCGCCTGGTCTAAAGAAGGCGTCGATATCGAGAACGATTTCGCACCTTTATATGTCATCAACCCCGACAAGAAGGCGAAAGTTGCCGAGCTTAAGGAGTTGATGAAGGACGCTGAAGAGATCCTTCTTGCAACTGACGAAGACCGCGAAGGCGAAGCAATCGCCTGGCACCTCGTTGAAGTATTACAACCAAAGATTCCCATTAAGCGCATGGTCTTTAACGAGATCACCGAAGAGGCGATCAAGGCAGCTGTTGAAAACACACGCGACCTTGATTACAACCTCATCGATGCGCAAGAAACTCGACGTGTTCTCGATCGTCTTTACGGCTACCGACTTTCACCAGTTCTTTGGAAGAAAGTCATGCCGCGCATTTCTGCAGGCCGCGTGCAATCTGTTGCAACGCGTCTCATCGTGGAAAAAGAACGCGAACGCATGGCCTTTATCTCATCCTCTTGGTGGGATCTCAATGCAAAGACGGAGCTTGGCTTTACAGCACGCCTACTTTCAGTAGATGGCAAGAAAGTAGCATCTACCGCTGACTTCGGAGCAGATGGCGCAGTAAAGGAAAAGTCACTCAAAGACATTCTCTTACTTGATGAAAAACAAGCAACAGCACTTACTGAAAGCTTAAAGAACACTCCACTGACTGTTAAGTCGATGGAAGAAAGCCCACGCACCGAACGCCCAAAGCCACCATTTACAACTTCAACAATGCAACAAGATGCCGGTTCACGCCTTGGTTGGGGCGCACAAATCACCATGCGTATTGCACAGCGATTGTACGAAAACGGTTACATCACCTATATGCGTACAGATTCAATCAACTTATCTGATCAAGCAATCAAAGCTGCACGCGCTGCTGCAACTTCGCTCTACGGAAAAGATCACGTCTACGAAACTGCTCGTCTTTACCAAGGTAAATCTAAGAATGCACAAGAAGCTCACGAAGCAATTCGCCCAGCAGGCGATGTCTTTAAGACACCAGGTGAGTTAGCACCAGAACTTTCTCGCGATGAGTTTGCCTTGTATGACCTCATCTGGAAGCGCACTGTTGCATCCCAAATGGCTGATGCTAAGAAGATGCAGATGCGTGTTGATTTCGATGCAAAGACAGCCGACAAGAAAGAGACCATCTTCCGCGCCAACGGTTCTGTAATCACATTCCCTGGCTTCCTTGCCGCATACGATGACATCGCAACAGATGAAAATAAAGATGAAGAATCAGAAGACCGTCGATTGCCAGCAATGACCGTTGGTCAATCAGTTAAGGTCGATGAATACTCTTGCGAAGGCCACGACACAAAACCACCTGCGCGCTACACCGAACCAACTCTCGTTAAGAAGCTTGAAGAACTCGGTATTGGCCGCCCATCAACATTCGCATCCATCATTCAAACCATTCAAGATCGCGGCTATGTCTATAAGCGCGGCCGCGCACTCGTTCCAACCTTCCTCGCATTCTCAGTGACAGGCTTGCTCGAAACCCACTTCACCAAGCTTGTGGACTATGACTTCACCGCATCAATGGAAGAAGATCTCGACAAGATCGCATCCGGTGAAGCGGGCCGCGTCGATTGGCTCCGCGATTTCTACTACGGCGTCGATGGCCAACCGGGTCTTAACGAACTCGCACTCGATCTCGCCGTCATCGATGCGCGTGCCACCAACACAATGAATTTATCTGACACCATCGAAATCCGCGTTGGTCGCTACGGTGCCTACTTACAAGAAAACATCCCTGATCAAGATCGCAAGCTTGCAAACATCCCTGAAAACCTTGCCCCCGATGAACTCACTCTCGAAAAGGCAATCGAACTTCTTTCAGCCCCATCAGGTGAACGCGAACTCGGTGTAGATCCAAAGACAAACTTCGAAGTGGTTGCAAAGTCAGGACGCTTCGGTCCATACATCACCGAGATCTTCCCTGAAGAACCTGTCGAACTTAACGACAAAGGTGAACCAAAGAAGAAGCGCAAGAAAGCTGATGCGCCAAAGCCAAAGACCGCATCCCTTCTTAGCACCATGACTCTCGACACCATCACACTCGATGATGCACTCAAACTCTTATCTCTTCCCCGCGTACTTGGCACAAACAGCGCAGGCGATGAAATCACCGTGCAGAACGGCCGCTACGGTCCGTACTTAAAGGCTGGCGCCGATTCACGCACACTCACATCTGAAGACCAGCTCTTCTCAATCAACTTAGATGAAGCACTTGAGATTTACTCAAAGCCAAAGGAACGCCGCCGCGGTGTTGCAAAGCCACCACTGAAAGAACTCGGCGTTGATCCAGGCAGTGAAAAACAAGTCATCATCAAAGATGGTCGCTTTGGTATGTATGTCACCGATGGCGAAACAAACGCAACGCTTCGCCGCGGTGACACGCTTGAAGCAATGACTCTCGAGCGCGGACTCGAACTCCTTGCAGGCCGCCGCGCATGGGAAGCCGAAAATGGCCCTTCCCCTAAGAAGTCACGCAAGAAGGCTGCGAAAGTGAAGCCAGGGGACGCAGCACCAACACTTACAAAGAACACCGTAAAGAAGGCAGCAACAAAGAAGAAAGCTGCCAAGAAAGCAACAGGAAAAGCGAAGCAGGCTTAACTACTTCGCCAAGTAGACTCCACTCATGACTCAAGAGACGTGGCTACTTACCGGAGGCGCTGGATACATCGGCACACATATCGCTGATGAATTCATCCGCAACGGCAAGAACGTCGTCATCTATGACTCGCTCTACCAGGGCCTTGAATCCCGCATCGTTTATCTGCGCGCAAAGCACAATGTCGAGATCCCACTCATTAAAGCTGATATCCGCGATTACAACGAGATCGAAAACGTAATCCGCACCCACAAGATTGATGGCATCGTCCACACCGCAGCTCTTAAAGCTGTTGGTGAATCTATGGAAAAACCTGATGAGTACTTCGAAGTAAACCTCGATGCCACAACAGAACTTCTTGAAATCGCAAAGCGCAACGGCGTTAAGAAATTTATTTTCTCATCTACCGCAGCTGTCTATGGCAGCCCAGATTCAATGGATCCATGCAAGGAAGATGGCGATAAGAAACCAATCTCTCCATATGGTGACTCTAAGTACCAAGCAGAGTCAAAGGTCACCGATTTCATCAATACTGACGGTAACTTTGGTACATCACTACGTTTCTTCAACGTCGTAGGAGCCGCAGCCCCTGAACTACTCGATAACTCAGTTGAAAACCTTGTTCCAATCGTTCTAGGTAAACTCAATAAAGGCGAAGCACCAACAATCTTCGGTACCGATTACCCAACACCCGATGGCACATGCATCCGCGATTACGTCGATGTCCGTGATATCGCCCGCGCACATCTAGCTGCAGCCAATGCCACAACCAAACTTCCACCTGCAATGAATATCGGTACCGGTCGCGGCGCATCAGTCCGCGAGATCATCAAGCTCGTACTTGAAGCCACTAACAAGGCCGACACCAAGGTCAACGAAGTCGAACGTCGCGCAGGCGACCCAGCCTTCCTCTGCGCAGATATCAACCTCGCCAAGTCTGCGATGGGCTTTACCTCGCAATACTCACTTGAAGAGAGCGTCCGCAGCCTCTTTTAGTCCTTTCTAGGCGTATCAGCTGCGCCCGATAGACTCACTCCATGCCTGCAAGCCTGCCAACCCCCGCCGCTCCGGCGCCGGATGCAACCCGCAGCGTCTTAGCAATCCCTGCCTTTCGCAAGCTCTGGAACTCGATGGTCTTCTCATCCCTCGGTGATTGGCTCGGCCTTCTTGCAACTACGGCGCTCGCACAACAACTCTCAGGCGGCTCATACGCAACAGCAAACTTCGCAATCGCCGGTGTCTTTATCGCACGCTTGCTCCCTGCAGTATTTCTCGGCCCCATCGCCGGAGTAATCGCCGATCGCTTCGATCGCCGCCGCCTCATGGTCGCCGTCGACATCATGCGCGCAGCTCTCTACATCTCTATTCCAATCGTTCACACATACTTCTGGCTCTACACCGCAATGATTCTCGTCGAGTGCCTGACTCTCTTCTGGTCACCTGCAAAGGAAGCATCAGTTCCCAACCTTGTTCCACGCGACAAACTCGAGAACGCAAATCAAGTTTCACTCCTGGCTGCATACGGAACAGCACCAATTGCTGCAATTCTCTTCTCGCTCCTCACACTTCTCTCTGGTGCAATCGCCGCAATCAGTCCACTCTTGCCAAGTAACTCTGTCGACATCGCGCTCTACATCAACGCACTCTCATTCTTATTCGCTGCATGGACAATCCGCGGCCTCAAAGAGATTCCAAAGGGTTCTGCATCTAAATCAAGTAAAGATGAGAACGTCGGACAATCACTTATTCAAGGTTGGAAAGCTGTCTCTGAATCCAAAATCATCCGCGGCCTCATCATCGGAATGGTCGGTGCATTCTCAGCAGCAGGGGCAGTTATCGGCCTTGCCCGCACATTCGTTGGTGATCTCGGTGGCGGCGATGCCGCATACGGTGTTCTCTTCGGCTCTGTCTTCACCGGTCTTGCAATCGGAATCGCATTCGGCCCTAAAGTATTTGCACAGTTCTCACGCCGTCGTTTATTCGGTGCATCGCTCACAACATCAGGTGTATTCCTTGTTCTCTTAGCTCTTATCTCAAACCTTGTTCTCTCAGTCTTTATCGTTGCAATCCTCGGCGCCTTCAGCGGAATCGCTTGGGTTACCGGCTTCACCATGCTCGGCATGGAAGTCCACGATGAAATCCGCGGCCGCACCTTCGCCTTCGTACAGTCATTGATCCGCATTACTTTGGTGGCAGTTCTCGCAATCGCCCCCATCATCGCCGCCACAATCGGTGAACATCGATATGAATTCCAAACAATCGTCCTTAACTACAACGGCGCACAGATCACCATGCTCATTGCAGGTATCATCGCAGCGCTCATCGGTTCAGTTTCTTATCACCAGATGAAAGATCGCCCAACAGTCTCTCTCTGGTCAGACATCCTTGCAGCCCTACAAGGTGAACTCGGTGCAATCACCGGCACACCATCAATGGGAATCTTCATCGCATTCGAAGGTGGAGAAGGCACTGGTAAATCAACACAATCACAACTTCTGGCGAAGTGGCTTGAACAAGAAGGCGAAACCGTAGTTCTCTCTCGGGAACCTGGTGGAACTGATCTCGGTAAAGATCTACGCAAGATTCTTCTCGGACATGAAACTGGCATCATCAGTCCTCGTGCTGAAGCACTTCTCTATGCAGCAGATCGCGCACACCATGTCTTCTCTGTAATCCGCCCAGGTCTTGATCGCGGAGATGTTGTCATCACCGACCGCTACTTCGATTCATCTGCTGCCTATCAAGGAGCAGGTCGCGTACTCAATCCATCAGAAGTCGCACGTATCTCTCGTTGGGCCACAGAAAGCTTGTATCCAACCCTAACAATTCTTATTGATGTCCCTGCAGAAATTGGTCTCGGACGTCTTCAATCACGCGATCGCCTTGAAGCAGAACCAACCGAATTCCACGAACGTGTGCGCCAAGAGTTCTTACAAATTGCCATGATGGATCCAGAGCGCTACTTCGTTGTCGATGGAACACAAACCGTTAATGAAATCCACACACAAATCATCGCCCGCGTTGCCGAACTTCCTGCTCTTAAGCGCAATGCTGAAGAACCAAAGAAGAAGAGATTCAGAAAGTAAATGACCTCCGCCTTTGATGACCTAGTCGGTCAAGAGCACATCATTGAAATACTTCAAGGTGCAGTTGCTGCTTCTCGCACAGGTGAAGAATCACAAGAGATGACGCATGCCTGGGTCTTTACCGGCCCTCCGGGCTCAGGTCGTTCATCAGCGGCAGTCGCCTTTGCTCAAGCACTTATCTGCCCCAACAATGCATGTGGTACCTGTAATGACTGTAATTCAGCTAAAACACACGGACACCCAGATGTTGAAATCATTCGCACCGAAGGTCTCTCAATCAAAGTAGAAGAAGTTCGCGAACTTCTCACTCGCGTTGCTTGGGCACCATCTATGGGTGGATGGCGCGTAGTTGTTATGGAAGATGCTGATCGACTTACAGAATCAGCAGCCAATGCGCTCCTTAAAGCAATCGAAGAACCCGGCACTCGCACTGTCTGGTTACTCTGCGCACCAACTCTTCACGATGTCTTGCCAACAATTCGCTCACGTTGTCGCCATCTACAACTTCGGACCCCAAGCATTGAAGCAGTCACTAACGTTCTTATCAATCGCGACAAGATCGCTCCGGGCATGGCTGATTTTGCAGCCCGGGTCAGCCAAGGACATATCGGCCGCGCAAAATATTTAGCAACCAATGAATCAGTTCGCAGTAACCGCAAAACAATCATGCAGTTGCCACTACAACTCGGCTCACTTGCTGCAGCTTTTCAAGCAGCACAGACTCTCGTCGACCTTGCAACCACTGAAGCCAACGCATCATCTGATAAGCGCGATGAAAAAGAAGTCGAGAAACTTCAGGAAGCATATGGAAAAGGCGCAACTGGTCGCGGCATGGCAACCGGTGGGGCCAAAGCCGTTAAAGAACTTGAGAAAGAACAGAAGTCTCGCTCTACCCGTATGGTCCGCGACTCTATCGATGGAGCACTCCTTGATATCGCAACCTTCTACCGCGATGTGATGATGGTCCAATCAGGCAATACAGATTCGATGATAAATACCGATATGCGCGAACAGATAGAAAGCTACGCGGCTAACTCACCTTCGCACTCAACCATCAACAAAATCAACGCCATCATGGAGGCGCGCGAAAACCTTGCACGCAATTCAGCTCCGCTCGTCACATGCGAAGCGTTGATGTGCCAATTAGCGCGTAAATAGCCTCTCAACCAACCCTTGAGGGTGGTCATCAGCACCCCTTGCCATACGGCAGAATTCCACCATGCGTCTAGACCATGTTTCTTATGTGACTTCCCATGATCAACTTGCTGACACAGTACAACGCTTAGGTTCGCGCCTAGGCAGCACCTTCGTTGATGGTGGAATCCACCCACGATTTGGAACTCGCAACTTCACCGCTTCACTTAAGAACGGCCAATACATCGAAGTGGTTTGCCCACTTGATCACCCTGCTACAGAACAAACACCTTGGGGTAAAGCTGTTTCAAAGAAAGCCAATGAAGGTGGCGGTTGGTTCACTTGGGTCTTCAGCACTAAAGACATCGCACCGATTGCTGCAAAGTTTGGTCGCGATGCAGTTGAAGCGCATCGAACACGCCCAAACGGTTCTGATCTTCAGTGGAAGCAAATTGGCGTAAAAGAGATAGCCGATACCCGCGAATTCCCATTCTTTATCCAGTGGCTCTCAGCAGATCACCCATCGCAGGATGGAACTCCCCTCGCAGAAATTGAAAAAATTGTGATCGCTGATAAAGATCAGCTTGCAGATTCATGGT
Source organism: Candidatus Nanopelagicaceae bacterium (assembly GCA_965268225.1). Lineage (GTDB taxonomy): Bacteria > Actinomycetota > Actinomycetes > Nanopelagicales > Nanopelagicaceae > Planktophila. The sequence continues at coordinate 25,707 of OZ254166.1, forward strand.
TCAAGGACGACATCCTTGCCTCGCTCGGCGATGTAAATATCGAGTGGGTTGATCCCTCAGCAAATGATGAACAATCAGGAATTGTTGCAGTTCACCTTTCAACGCCTAGTGGTGTTGTGGTACTTGACTAAGTAAGTCAAACTAAAAACACAGCAACTTCGAATAATTTGAATACACTTGGGATGATGTTGAACCTGAGTGAAGCAGAAAGCCTATTGATAACTGGGGCCAATGGCTTCGTTGGCCGAGCTGTAGTTGATTCAATCTCAGAATTGGAAACCAAAAATCTTCCGAAACAGATTGTGCTTCTAACGCGCAACGGGATTAACTTTCAACTACCCGAAAAGGTTTCTGCAAGAACAAGATTTGTAATGCATGACTTAACAAAGCCTTGGGCTTTTGATTTGAACCCGTCACACATAATTAATCTGGCTGCAGACGGAAGTCGATTTCCTTATTCTGAAGAGGCTAATTCCACTTTTAAATCTATTGGAATAAACCTGATTGAGTGGGTTAGATGCAACAGCAACAAGCCAAAGTTATTTCACGCTAGCTCTGGTGCCTGCTTTGGATATAAACCATTGACAGCTTCACAGCCAATAGATAACTTAAAATCGGCATTTATTGACACGAGAATTAATGTTGAAAATCTATTGATAGATGCATCAGAGTCAGGTGCATTTGATCTTGCTATTGGTCGACTTTTCACATTCTCAGGGAGAATTCTTCTCGAAAAAAACCAATACGCCATTACAGAATTTATTAAGTCTGCGATTTTTTATGGAAAAATCCAGGTGAAGGGAAACCCAAACACGGTGCGAAGCTACATGCATCAAGAAGCCATGGCCCATTGGATACTTCAATCTCTAATCAGCCCAGAACCCGCTTTTGACCTTCAGATAGGTTCAAGTGAACCTGTGACAATAAGAGAGCTCGGTGAATTTATCGCGAGAGAAACTGATGCAGAAGTTGAATACTCGGAAGTTTTTCAGGGTGGCGATGTCTACTTGCCGAATAATGCTACGACGAAGACTAAACTTGGTCTGAGTGAGGGGCTACATTGGAAGCTCGCGGTCCAGGAAATGATTGATACAGTGAGGATGGAAAATGAATTCAAGCGCTAAAGAACTAAGTACTGGTGCCGACATTCTTGTGCGTGAACTTGTCTCGAATGGCGTTGAAACAATTTTTGCAATTACTGGTGCTGGAAACTTAGCAATTATCGATGCAATCGAGCGCGATGGTCGAATCTCTCTTATCTATTCACATCATGAGCAAGCTGCAGTAATGGAAGCACAAGGATACTCGCGCGTAACGAATAAACTTGGCGTTGCTCTTGTCACCACCGGCGGAGGTTCATCAAATGTCGTTACTGGCGTGCTTAGCGCCTACTTAGACTCAATCCCCGTACTTGTGATTACCGGAAATGAAAGTTCCTTTCACTGTTCAAACGAATTCCAACTCCGCGCTTATGGCGTTCAAGGCTTTGATTCTTGTGCCGTACTTGCTCCCGTGACCAAGAAAACCACCAGAATTTCACTGGCAGAGTCCGTTTCTCAAATAGTTCAAGAATCTATCTTTGTCTCTCTTCAGGATCGCCAAGGCCCTACCCATATTGATTTTCCAATGGATCTACAACGCAAGAACCTAGATACAAACAACCTTCAAGATTTTATCCTTCCGAACGAAACGTCTAAGACAATAAATTCATCTGATATAGAAAAGCTATTAATTGCGCTCTCAGAGGCAAAATCACCCCTGTTTTACTTTGGTAACGGAATCCGCCACAAAAACTCACTTGCTGTGGCCGAGCAATTAATTGCGATGACGGGTATCCCCTTCCTCGCTTCCTGGAGTGCCATCGACCTTTTCCCAGAATCCAATCAACTGAATATCGGACGTGTTGGAATTTATGGAGATCGCCACGCAAACATTTTGCTTCAAAAGGCAGACCTAATTGTTGCCATCGGAACACGATTAGCAATCCCACAAATTGGCTATGACAAAAAAGATTTCGGCCGCAAAGCTTCAAAATGGGTAATAGAGATTGATCCCACCGAATGTGCAAAATTTGAAGGCCTGGGCTGGAATATAGTAAATGCCGATGCTGGAAACGTGATGAATGCCTTGGTTAACGCAGGTGCTAAAACCCAAGATTTGTCACTTTGGCAAACAGACTGTGAACGAGTCAAGAATGCACTTCCAAGAAAAGATCAACTCGGACCCGGTCCTACTGACTCAACAAAACAAATTCACTCAGGAGATGTTATTGAGTTTCTTAATTCGAATTTAACATTAGATGCGATTGTTGGCACGGATGTTGGTGCTGCGCTACTCACGGGACACTATATGTACGAGCAGTCTGGAAACCGACGCTTCTTCACTTCCCAAGGGCTTGGAGAAATGGGGTTTGGGCTTCCTGGGGCGATTGGAGCTCACTTCGCCGGAAAGTCTCGGCAAATTGTTTGTTTAAATACCGATGGAGCCATGATGTTTAATCTTCAAGAGCTGCAGGTTGTGAAGGAACACAAAATTCCGCTCAAACTTTTTGTCTTCAATAACTTTGGCTACTCGATGATTCGAATTTCGCAAGAAAATTTATTTAATAAGCGTTTAGCCGGTTCGACAACAGAATCAGGAATTAGTTTTCCAGATTTTAAACAAGTTTCGGACACCTTTGGCTTTAGCCACACGTTGATTCAAAACAAGGAAGATTTGGTCAAGGTTAACGAGCCATTGAACTCTAACCGACCGGAATTGATTGAGATTGTCATGGATCCAGAACAGAAGTATTTCCCACGGCTCGCCACCAATAAGTTGTCTGATGGAACTTTAATTTCACCTCCATTAGAGGACCTTGACCCAAAAATTGAATTGGCTGTTTTAGAGGAATTATTGGGCTATAAGGCCCACGTGAATTCCTACAAGGCGCGAGGTTTGTAATGCATTCAACGCGACCAATTCGTGTTGCAATAATTGGTACAGGAAACATTGGAACCGATTTATGCTACAGAATGCTTCGGGACAAACGTTTTGAAGTTGTTGCGCTGGTAGGGCGTCGCGCTGACAGCCCCGGCCTCGAAATGTTTAAAGGTCAAGTAAAAAACCTTATCTCGAACGGAATAGAGGGCCTTTTGCCCCTGATTGAAGATCTTGATGGAGCCTTTGATGCAACTTCAGCTTTCGACCACCTGAATCACTGGCAGGTTTTAGAAGGTGCCGGAAAGTGGGTTATGGATTTAACCCCTTCAAAAATCGGTTTACCTATGGTTCCCGTGTTGATTGGAAAGATTCCAGAAATGACACTTCAGGGATTGAATTCAAGTAACTACTCCATGGTGACATGTGGTGGACAATCCTCCGCGCCAATTTTATTTGCAATGGCCACCGCCTCCACAGGAATTGCAGAGGTAGAAGTCTCAAGCTCTATTGCGGCGCTTTCTGCCGGGCCTGCAACCCGTCTTAACCTTGATCAATATATTGAATCCACGGAAGGATTAATTTCACTCATCAGTGGATGTACTAAAGTAAAGGCAATTCTGGTGCTGAACCCAGCTGAACCCCCAGTGATGATGAGAACAACCATAAATATTTCCGCTGAAAATTTCGATCTTGAACTCGCGAGAGAAAATGCTCGAAGTATTGTTCTTGATGTCCAGAGATATGTGCCTGGCTATGAATTAGTTGTGGAACCCCACTTGCAATCACCAGGAACAATTTCGGCGACAGTGAAAGTGACTGGTGCAGGATACGTCTTGCCGGAATATGCAGGAAATTTGGACATCATCAATTCTGCAGCAGTTGAAATTGCCACTCTGCATAGTGATGCGAGTAGAAACCTGGCGTTGCGATGAAGGAATCCCGACTTTACGACGTAACTCTGCGCGATGGCAACCACGCGCTGCGTCACACCCTTACTTCGAAGTTCGTAACTAATTATTGTGTCTCGGCCGAAAAATCAGGTGTTTGGGCAGTAGAAGTCGGACATGGTAACGGCCTAGGAGCCTCTTCGTATCTTGTTGGCAAATCTGCTGAATCAGATTTAGCATTATTAACAGCGGCGAGATCGTCACTTAAGAATGTTAAATTAGCAGTCCACTCAATTCCGGGATTCGCAACAATTAAGCGTGATTTGGTTCCAGCACTAGATCTCGGTGTAGATATATTCAGAGTCGCAACACATGTGAGCGAAGCTGATGTATCGCAGAAACATATTGAATATCTAGCCACCAAAGGCGCAACGGTGCACGGTGTTTTAATGATGAGCCACATGATTGATATCCAAGGGCTAATCGAACAAGCCAGATTAATGAGTAATTACGGAGCCTCCGCGATTATTTTGATGGACTCCGCTGGATACTTCACTCCAATGGACGTGGCGGAACGAGTATCGGGAATAAAGAACGCTTTAGAGACAGAAGTAGGATTTCATGCTCACAATAATCTTGGCCTGGGCGTTGGTAATGCACTTTCCGCTATACATGAAGGAGCCTCTGTTATTGATGGCGCCTCAATGGGGCTAGGTGCGGGAGCTGGAAATGCTCAACTCGAGAATATTGTTGCGGCTGCTTCGCGCGAGACAGAGGCCAATCCAAACATGTATGAATTTTTAGAAATGAGTAAACTGGTTGAAAATTCTTATCCTGATAATCTGCCTCGTACGACAAGCTCAAGTACACAGAGCGGCTTAGCTGGAGTTTTTAGCGGATATGCGCCACAAGTTCGGGCCATTTCCGACGAATTAGGAGTCGATACTGGTGTTCTTTGGAAAGAGATGGCTAACCGCAAGTTAGTCGCCGGGCAGGAATCTATGATTCGCGAAATTGCCCAAGATCTGATGAATCTTTAGGATTTAAGTTAATTCGAAGTAGTAAATCAAATACCAACTAACCACGGTGGATTATCAAGTTTGGCCATTTTAGAGAGTTCCTGTTTCTCTCTCAAGGTATCCATCGGTTGCCAAAAATCCGCATGGTGGAATGCGCTCAACTTGGATTCATTCACTAATCGAGGCATTGCGCCAGTTTCAAAAGGCTCTCCCTCGCTATGTATGTAATCTTTAACTTCGGGCTCCAACACAAAGAAACCACCGTTGATCCATCCTGCGTGGGCCTGATTCTTTTCCGTAAAGCTCGTGACTTGCCCATTGGAACTCTCAATTAGCCCAAAACGTGCAGGCGGTCGAACTGCAGTTACAGTCGCACTCCTACCTTGCTGAATGTGAAAATCAAGCAAGCTTTTGAGATTTATATTTCCTAAACCATCACCGTAAGTAGCAAATATCCTTTGTGGACCCACAAATTCCATGCACTGCTTTATTCGGCCTCCTGTTAATGTCGATAAACCAGTATCTAAGGCGGTAATGTCCCATTCAGTATTCAAACTACTGACCCAATCATGAATAACTTCACCCTTGTATCCAGTAGCAATAACAAAACTGTTAAAACCTTGCGATGCAAAAACATTCATCACATGCCAGAGTATTGGTTTGTCATCAAGTAGAACCATTGGCTTAGGTTTATCTTCCGTTTCTTCAGAGATGCGAGTCCCATACCCACCTGCAAGAATTACGATTTTCATTCTTTATGCCCCGCTCTACCCACAAAATTTCTTAATGAGGATAATACCCACCAAGGAACACATCTCTTCACTCTTCGAAGCCATAAAATCAAGGATTGTTCTGCCCCGGTGGTAAGAAACTCAAAATACCCAAGCCGCTCGGCTTTCTCACTAAGTTTCAGGACCACTTGATCTGCAATCTGATCGATTTCGAAACTTGCAAATTGGTCACAGTCCAACAAGAGATCTGAGTGGGAAGATGAGGAGTGCTTGCAACTGACAAAATAAGTTTTTGAGGAGAGAGAATTGATGTCGAACTCTTGGGTGGCCTTCAATAGCGCATCACAGCTTCCCTCAACAGCTCTGACGGAGATATTTGATGGGAAAGGCATTCCCGACGGTGACTCTGCATGTGTAAGGTTGTTGAGTTCGCCAGTTCTTAGCCAAACACCTTTTGTCGCAGCGTACGCACCAATTATTTGTGGAAGCAGATCTAAGTCAGATCTCAATTCAAGCAAAGTAGCAGATAATTTCTGCAAAATTTGCCCTGAGTAATACTCACTGGAATAAATTGGTTGATGTTCAAGAAGATAATTCCAGAATTCAATCAACTCTGATTGGCTAAGGTCACGCACCCAAGTTTCAAAAAGCCCGGAATCAATTAACCGAACCATCCACTGTGTCGCCTCAAAGTATTTTCTTCTATTATTCGCTAGGTGGCTTTCTTGAAGAGGATGAATACGATACTGAACTGCACATTCATCAACCCACGATATATTTCCATTTAGGATTAGATATTGCCCGATCCACCAATCGAAATAAAACCTTGAGGTTGGGACTGGTTCCACAATCAAGTCTGCACGGAAAAATAGAGAAGGCCAGAGGAACTGCGGATCATGGAAACTTTTTGCAACAGAGATCGGTTTTGGAAGAAAGGCTCTAAACTCGGGCTTTCTCACCCTATTCAGATTTCTGCCATCAGAATCGATGGTTTCCATGTTGAATGCTATTGCTGAAAGTGATGCGTTTGCTTCGAGTTCCCGTTTAAAGTATTCCAACGAATCAACCACGAAAATATCATCATCGCCAGGAAACACCACCCAAGTGAGTTCCCTTTCGGCTATTTCCTTCCAAACCCGATTGGGTCGAGAGTCGTTTTCTGAATAACGAATATATTCCACATCATTCTTCTCACACCAGCTAGCCAACTTAATTGAAGTTTGAGCCGGAGAACCGTTATCAAAAATCAATATTTTCGCGAGCCCAGTTTGGAGGCAACCCTCTAAACTTGCAAGGCATTCTTCTAGGAATTGCGAACGTCCTCGAGTGACAAGACAGATCGTCAGATTCATACTTGTGCAAGAACTCTCATCGAAATCTCGCGAGCAATTCGGCCAAATACCGATTCGTTTTCCCATATATTCAAGAAATTTGGAGATTTCAAGAAGTTAGTAATCGCGACCAGATGCTGGCGGATTTCTTCTTCAGAAATCACTTGAAGATAATCAGAAATGGATTCAGAATCTCTTAATCCCTGAATTGCGACACCTTCCGGAATCCCAGACGTTTCCAAATTTGGCCCAATGTAAATTGGAATTGCACCATTAATCAATGAGTCAAAGAGTTTTTCAGTAATGTTTTCAGAGGAATTCTCAATCACTAAGGAAAACTTAGAATTCCTCAAAACTGAATGTTTATCCTTGATTGATCCAAGTGCACATGGATAGCGCTTACCTAATTCACCGAAAAGTGAGAAAAAATTGGGCAGGTAGTGTGATTTAAGACAAAATGCGAAAACACCAAGCCTGTGTCTTACTTGCACCGGTAAAGGGTCAGCCCAAAGCGGACCGTAAAGTCTCAAAACTTCAGGACTTAAGCTGCTTGCAATCTTCCTTCTTAGTCCGTACAGATTTTCATTCGTCGGGCTTACTTTATTTGCCGCAATCATTGTAAGGAAATTCTTTCGTCCGCTCCAACGATCAAAATCAAATATTTGCTCCGAAAATACTTCTGTCAGATATTCAATCAAGGGCAATTCGATTGGTTTTGGAGCTGCTGGGTTTTCATTAAACAAGTAAGGCCAGCCTAGGATTTCCGAAGAGGATTCTTGTCGCCGCACGTTTCCCGGATAGAAACGATAATTGTACGAATTCAGAACTTTCTTAGAGTACTGAGCTGGAAAAACAGATATAGGCTCGAGCGCAATCAGAAATTGCAGTTTGTTGGGTATCGGACTTCTACGGAACTTCTCAACAGCCGAACTATTGTGATTTAGGTTTACTAGCACTTGTGAATCTTCAAGGTTGCCTAATTCAAAGCCGAGATCCAGAAACGCCTTCTCTAATGTAGGGCAGGTTCCAATACCGGACAGGCCATTATTGGCAGTCCCCGCAATTACAATCTTTAAAGTCACTTGACAAGTCTATACGTGAATATCAATTTCCCGGTGATAGTTAACAATAAGAATCGAAATTGAGTATAAGTAAAAAATCATCTCCAAGTAGTAAAGTCAGGACATGAATTCAGGCGCACCCAAAGTTTTCTTAGTTTATATTCCTTGCCACTCCGATTATCAAAGAGCATTAGAGACTGCGTTAAAGATTCGCTCACAATATACTCAGATTCAGGATACAAGTGTTAAAAATGCCTTTGAATTTAAAATCAATATTTCTGTAAACGGGGTGAATATTCCGACAGAACATTACAATGAACTCGAGAAGTCGACAGACTTCTTAAATTATTTCTCTGACCCTTTGGGAGGAGACACCAATATCAATCAAGGATTTTTGAAAGCGCTTGAAATTCAACCGGACTACTTCTGGATTTTGAGTGCAAATGAATTCCTAGTTGACGGATCAATTAATTTCATTCTAAATTCCATTATGAACAACTATGACTCTGATTTGTATGTCACCAATTCAATGAATAGGTCGCAAACTTATTCAACTTCCAACGTATTCATTGACATTCCGCCTGGAAGTGGTTATGGGTTGATAAGTTCGGTTATCTATAATTTCGAGAAAACCCGAGGTTCTTTTTCAGCGGGCCCAAAGTTTGCCTGGACTGGCTGGGGACAACTGGCAGTACTTCAGACCGCTTGCAATATTTTGGGAAGTCTGAAAGTAACCGAATACCCCGATGTGCATGTTTATCATGAGCCATTTACTGATGTCAGGTCAAACTCCGGAAAAACAGAATTCGAGTTTGTTAGAAGCGCTTATGCTCACAGCTATTTTGGAATGCCAATTCTGATTTTTGCGTTATTTGGCCGCAACAGAACAATCAGGAATCGAGTTCTATTCGCTTGGCTAGAACAGAACTGGTTCAAAATGAGATATTTCAAGAAGGGAGCACAAGGGGACCCAGATCCGTTGTCTCCTCAATTCGACTCTAAGTGGATACAGAAATTAGCAAGTAGAGTCCTGCTCACTGCAGGACCAGCGAGTTTACTACTTAGCTCTCTCGGCATTTTTCTTAGAATCGAAAAAGTAAGAGAATTGAAGAAATTCGGAGCATCCAAGCGAAAAGTTATGCAGGCATGAATCACAAGAAGGTGGTATTTGTTCTAAATTCTACGTCTGGAGGTGGGGCAGAGGTTTCTGCTATGACTACTTACCGCCAACTCAAATCTCTTGGATACGATATTCAAGTCATAGCCATTAATCAAAATGAATTCATGCTCGGGGAAAAATCTGAACTAACAATTGAACTTGGACGTCACTGGAGGTCAGGATTTCGCGAGACTCTCATGGCATATTTCCGCTTTAGAAAAATTATGAAGGAAATGAAGCCACGAGCTGTTGTCGCTCATTGCGAGTTACCCGAGCTATTCTGTGCATTTCTCCCGACTTTCCCAACTCGCCTATATGCCGTTGAACATACTTCAAATCCATGGGCTGGTCGCAAAACAATGGGGCGATTTATTAGAGGGATTCTTAAGTACCGGAAAATTGAATGGTTAACCGTAGACCGGGCACAGAATGAAATCTGGTTTGGCGATGCTAAGCCAACTTACATACCCAATCCAACTTCAAAAAACCAAATTTTTGAACGACAAGATATTTCGCAAAGAATCGCATTTGTCGGACGTTTAAGTGAGGAAAAGAGAACCGATTGGGCGATTAACGCGGCCATCAAGAGTTCGTTGGCTATTGGAGTGATTGGCGACGGGCAGTGTAAAACATCATTAATGGAAAAATATTTCGACCACAAGGATTTGGTCTTTTTTTATGGATTTATGGATAACCCTTGGTCACGCCTTTCAACAGACACATTAATCGTCATGCCCTCTAAGTATGAAGGCGACGGGCTTGTTGCCGTTGAAGCAATAATCAATGGGTTCCCAATCATTCTTGCTGACAACGAAGACCTGAGACGGTTCGAATTACCTGAAGAAAACTACTTCTCAAGCGAGAATGAACTTGTAGAACTAATAAATAGAGTTAAGGATCAGGGGGTTGATTCGTTTAGGATCCCCCTAGCGACTATCACGAAAATCCAGAAGGAACGAGATATTGAGGCAAACGCCATAAAGTGGGTTCAAGTGTTAAATTTAGAAGAGACCCACGTATAGTGTCGCCAATTAAGACTGATTGCATCGGAGTTTTCTAAATGAGCATTAACCAAAACGTTCGTAAAATCCTAAAGTCCGTCCGAAAGCTAGATAAATCTACGAAGATCATGGTCGCCTTGTTCACTTCGGTGCAAATCACATTAAGCTTCTTGGATCTGTTGGGGGTGGCGCTACTAGGCTTGGTTGGGGCAATTTCAATCTCGGGAATTCAAACAGGACAATCTTCTATTGGCATTTCAAAAATATTAGAAAAGATTGCATTATCCAGCTATTCTTTCCAGCAGCAGGTTGCAATTTTGGCAATCGCGGCGACGGTGGTTCTATTCATAAGAACGGCCTTGTCTATATATATTTCTCGAAAAAGTCTTTTCTATTTTGCCCGCAAGTCGGCCACGCTCTCATCCTCGCTAACGTCGCGTTTATTGTCCAGGGATCTTCTTTTTCTGCAACGAAGGACCAGTCAAGAGACACTTTTTGCTCTCACGAACGGCTGCAATTTTCTATATATCGGCATGATGGCAAATCTAATTAACCTGGTGTCGGACATTTTCTTGCTCTTCGTGCTCTCAATAACCGCACTTATTTTTCAACCTGAAGTCGCAATCTTGCTGTTCATTTTGTTAGTAACCTCAAGCTTCATTCTGCATCTATTTCTAAACAAGAAAGCAAGAATGCTAGGAATGCAAGATGCAGAATCTAGTATCGCTGCTAATATGAAAATTCTTGAATCGTTGGCTGTTTATAGAGAAATTTATGTCCATAATCAACGGACATTTTATGCAGATGAAGTTGAAAGACTTCGAATTAAATCATCCACAACTCAAGCCGAAATTGCCTTCCTTCCTAATATCAGTCGATATGTGGTGGAAGTTTCAATGCTTGTTGGGGCGTTATGTGTCTCAGCAGTCCAATTCATTTTATTTGACGTAACAACTGCCATCACAACCCTAACTCTTTTCCTTGCTGCGGGTAGCAGGCTAGCTCCAGCATTGCTAAGAGTCCAGCAAGGATCGCTGGGAATTAGAAATGCTCTTGGGGGCATGTCCTCGACACTAGAACTAATTTCAGAGCTTGATCAAAGCGAAAAAGAAATGAACGCCCTATTGAGCCTCACCGAAACAATCTCAGAAACCATTCATCCTGATATAGAAATTTCAAATTTATATCTAAAGTATCCGAATAGTGAAAATTACAGCCTCCGGAATATAAATCTCTATGTTCCATCGAAAAAAGTTATTGCTATCGTTGGACCCTCCGCCGCAGGCAAGACTTCACTAGTGGATGTCTTACTTGGTATCATTTCTCCGACTTCTGGTGAGGTTAAAATATCATCACTATCACCTATGCAGGTTATACAGCAATGGCCTACTGCGATTTCCTATGTCCCTCAGTCTGTATTTGTTGCTGACGCAAGTTTGAAAGAGAATATCGCGCTTGGATGCGCAGATTTGGAAATATCAGAAGAGCGTGTACTCGATGCTATTGCCCGAGCACAGCTGACCGAATTGCTCTCTTCGCTTCCAGAGGGATTGAATACTCAACTTGGGGAAAATGGGAATACTCTTAGCGGTGGACAACGTCAAAGACTTGGAATAGCCCGAGCCCTATATTCTCGCCCCAAAATAATTGTCTTGGATGAGGCCACTTCCGCCTTAGACGCAGAAACAGAACATTTGATTGCAGATTCAATTCTAAATCTGAAGGATTCGGCTACAGTTATTTTGATTGCGCACAGACTTTCAACCGTTAGAAGCGCGGACTTAGTGTGCTATATGGAGAATGGCGAAATTAAACATGTGGGAACATTTGAGGAAGTGCGAAATCAGGTTCCTCAGTTTAATCAACAAGCCAAGCTAATGGGTTTATGACTTTCTATAAACTCCATGAGCATCTTCATCAAGAGAAAAGTTATCTGAGTAAATCCAATGTTCTTCTTCTAAGAACTCTGGGTCATAAAAAGTTACTCCATCAACTTGCCATTTTATTTTAGTTCCTACCTGTGTAGTGGATGGCAAGAATGCCTTTCCTTTGTTCCCAGAAACACAAATCGCAGCAAGCTGAGATACTTGGCTCCAGCTTCCAACGAATACACGAGCCTGTGACATCAAGTAAAGATCATCCCAAAGATTCCCGGTTACGGGGTTTGTTTCTACATTCAACCCAGCCTCTCTTAGCAGTGCCTGAGCTACTTTAGGCTCATCCGAGACGACAATAATTTTTGGGTTGGGGCCTGTTTTGAGCGAATTAGTAATTGAACTAAATACATTTGGATCGCATATTCCATCGCCACCAAAATCAGATGGATGTGAAAACTTGGCTCTCTTATCGCCAATTCGGAAATGAATTACGACATCAGGTCTCATGGACTCTTCAAGGGAAATTGAAAATGGTGAACGCACGCCTGCTTTCAGGAATCTCCTATCCATTTCCGCATTTACATGTAAATCTGCGATAGGGACAAATCCTCCAGAAACGGCTCTAGATTTCGAAGAGACTTTGTCTAAGTTCTTACGTTTTGCTAAGAGCGCATCCTCTCCCCGTAATTTTTGTAAAAACCTTTCTAAGTTTAGTCTGCGGAGGATCGACAGAACTCGCTCGTAGGAAAATCTACGAGCAGCGAGAGGGTGGCTCTTAATGATTTTTCCTATTTCCAAATTCTCGGCGCCTTCAAGACCCCTGATTTCAACCTCTGAAGAAGCCAACTCCCCTTCTTCAAGCAAGAAGTCGATTCCAAAAGGCCAGAATGTGCCGGTGCTATGTGGAAAATAAAAAAGTTGAAAATTACGATCTAGCCGATTTCTCAAATAGATGGCATTCATTAAAGCTAGACATTGCGCTGCTGCGCCGCCAGCAAGTTTTACCCTTATACTCCCTCTATTCCTTGGCAAGATAATTCCCTAATCGGTGATAGTTCTCTTGTTCAGAATTAATCCAAAGTCCCCATAAATCAAGCAACTTGGTGTGATTACTTAATCGTTTTGGAATAAACGAGTAGCTAGGACTTGGAACGAATAGAACTGCGAGATCATAATCTGCGTTTTCTAAATCAGACGGTTTTTGTATAGACAAAGCCATTTCTGCTTGATTTGGCACCACAAAGTCGTCAATTCCGTCAACTTGATATCCAGCGCTTTGCGCTTGCTTAACAAACGCTAAACCAGGGCTTTCTTCGATTACATCTGTGTCAGGCTTATAGGAGAGCCCAACAACTAAAATTCGAGATCCCGGCGCAACTAAGTTACTAACAAGCTTGAGTACCCTTTTATTTTGTCTTGCATTTACTCCATCGGTGGCGATTGCCAAGTCTGCTGACGTACCCAGACTATTTGCATACTTGTTGAACGCCCTATTGTCTCTTGGAAAACATGGTCCACCAAAGGCGGCACCAGATGAGAGATAACTCTTTCCTATCCTGGAGTCATTGCCTATTGCTTCGAGCACGTTCATGGCAGAAGTGTTTGGCGTCAATTCACAAATCTCAGATATCTGGTTCGAAAAACTGATTTTAGTAGTAACAAAGGAATTTATAGCTATTTTGGCTATTTCTGCTTCAGCGAGCGATAGACGGGAAACTCGGGGTTTGTTCTTGACTATTGAAAGTGATACTTCTTCCAACAATTTCCCAGCGGAATCTGACTCTTGACCTATCAAAACAAGGTCAGGAAATTGCATATTTTTAATCACGGAACCCAAAGCAATAAATTCTGGTGAATAGCAGATTTCAATCCCCTCAAATTCAGACATTGTGGAAGTGACCAGAGCCTTTTTGATCTCACCCCCAGTTGAGCCAGGCATTACCGTACTTACGATAACCACCAGGTGCTTCTTTTGCTTCCGTTTAGATAGCTCACTTCCGATTTGCGTAATTGCATCCAGAACATATTCATTTGAGAACTCCCCAGATTTAGTGCTTGGAGTTGGAACTATCACGAAAGTAATTTCTGCATTCTCAAAGGCGCCTTGGTAAGAATTTTGAAATGAAATTTTATGAGCATTTTTTGCCAGAAGCGCGGGTAGTCCTGGTTCATTCCAAGTTACTACGCCAGTCTGCAAATCACCGATTAACTTTTGATTGAGATCAATCCCAGTAACAGTGTGACCAACATTTGCCAAGCAAGCAATTAGTGGAGAACCTAATTTCCCACAACCAACGACAACAATTTTTCTAGACTTATTCCTCATCATGATTCAATCATTCTCCGAAGTGGCAATGACTTGGTCTTGAACCCAACTGAATGTTTCGCTTAGTCCAGTCTCCAGGCTTATTGAAGGCGCCCAACCTAGTAATTCAACAATTCTAGAGTTATCAGAATTTCTACCCCTGACACCTTTTGGTGCCGTTAAATCATAATTTCTAGCGAGTTCTACTCCAGCAATATTCTCTAGAATATCAACCATTTCATTTATGGAAACCATCTGGTCACTACCAATATTTAAAGGTTCACGGATATCGCTCTCCATGAGCATTAAAGTACCTTTGATGCAATCATCAATGTATGTGAAACTTCGAGTCTGCTCTCCATCGCCCCAGATGTCGATAGAAGTGACACCAAGTTTCTTTGCAGTAGCAACTTTACGTGAAAGTGCCGCAGGAGCTTTTTCTCTTCCGCCTTCCCATGTTCCGAGAGGGCCATACACATTGTGATAGCGCCCGACACGAGTTTCGATTCCAAAGTCTTCATAGAAATGACGACACATTCTTTCTGAAAATAACTTTTCCCAGCCATAACCGTCTTCAGGCATTGCCGGGTACGCATCACTTTCTTTCAAACCGGGATTCTTTACCGAGTCTTGCATGCTAGCGTTATAAACACAGGCACTCGACGCGAAGAAAAACCTTGACACACCAGCTTTTTTTGCCGCAAGAAGTAAATGTGTATTAATGAGTACGCTAAGCATGCATGCAGCCTTGTTGTTTTCAATAAATCCCATCCCACCCATATCGGCTGCCAAATTATAAATTTCAGTAACACTGTCAACAGATCTTTCACACTCCTCTAAAATTGAAAGGTCACGTGTAAAATTGGAAGCGTTTAGGTGGACTTGGTACCACTCAGATATTGGCTTTACATCTACAGCTACAACCTCATGACCTAACGAGATAAGTTCTTTGGTCAAATAACCGCCAATAAAACCGCCAGCACCTGCGACAAGGATTTTTTTCATGCCCAAACTATATATTTAAATTCTGATAAACGGTGAGCAATCGAGCCACTTGAATTAATTGTCGCAGGACTTTCTTATGTTTTGCAAAGAAATGCACGCCTCTTGTAAGGCTGATACCTTCATTTCGTGACTTAGGACATTTAACCCAAGGGAGTTACCGAAACTTATAACTCACCTTTGCAAATTCTAGAACATTGCTAATGGCGGGCCTCTATCTCAAGTCTCGTTACAACGTAAGTCCCCAAAATGAAAATTCGTACTGTCCCAGAAGTCTTATCGAATTCTGAGCGCAGCCCTACCTTCAATTTGAGTCGTGAGTGCCTCGTTATTTTCGATGGCCGGAACAATCGCACTGTTTCGAATAAAAGTAACTTCTACGATGTCATAAATTGGAATCCCACCAAGTTGAACAAATGCCCTGGAATTATTGCCAATGACCGTTATGGGCTTGTGGTTTTGACGTATTTTGCGAAGAGTGTCTTCAACCTTTATCCAATAGTTATCTTGGTAAATATCTCCGAGATAATGTAGTTCCACAACAATTATGCTGAAATTCAAGAGATCATTAACTTCAGAACTAGAGAGAAAATCAAATTCAGAACCCTCAATGTCCAATTTCAATATTCCGTCAGTTAGAGTTTTACCGGTAGCTTCTCTAAATTCTCTAAGAGTGTCTACTAGGCTGCATCCACCATTTCCCAACCTTTCCCTTTTAAAGAACAGCAATTCACCGGAAATTGGTGGCTCAACAATCGAATGGTCGAATTGAAGCACTGGGATGTTGCTTGATGCCAAATCAGACTCGAAATCGTTATTATCTGAAATTCCTCCCGAAATAACTCCATCGCACTCACGAAAATAATCCGGTAAGAAATAACCACCATCTCCAACTGAACCTAAGCGCACTAACTTATGTTTTTTTGAGTCTGCGACGATAGGGGCAAGTAATTCATTGAGCAAAATCGCTCTATCGGTTAGTCGTGGATCCCAAGAAATTCTAAATTCAGTTGGAGAAATTATTGATCCAAACTGATTACGAAAGTACGGTCCATCTTGAGCGATTGCACGGAACACAATTTTCAAGAGAAAATATCTCCATAAAAATCTAGGTAAAGCTTTGGGATTCTTGACAAACCTATGCATCGGTTAATTCCAATCAAGTCAGATTCTGATTCGTGAACAATGATAGGCCTTATACTTGGCAATAACGCGAGAGTAGAGAGTGAAAAGAGGACTGAATGAGCAATCAGGATGGCTTTACCCGACCTAGTTCAGTTGGATTAGTTTTTCCTTTCAACGAGGTTAATGCAGCGGTTTTCCAGAATGCGGGACTTTGGGCGGCTAAACGGAACTTTGGCGTGGAAACAACTATTTACACACCAAATCAGTTCCGAGGGTTATATTTTTCGGTTGATAAGATTTTGGAGATTCTACCTCTTCCATTTAGAACATATCAGGAAGTTTCAGAACATGAGCCAAACACGATTTCGAAAAAAGAAATCAGTACTTGGCTGAGCAAAGGAAGCGTTAATTATCTCCACCATAAGACTTTGGAAATGCTTCCGGCAAATGTCTTTCACGCCTTACCTGCTTGGTTGCGGTCCGATTACAAGACAAACAAGTACTTAAATAGATCCGGGATTCTAAGAATGACAAGTCAAAATTTTTATTCATATAATCCCCGTGCAAGTTCTAAATTTCTTGGAGATGGGCTTTACTTCAATCTGGCAAAATATGAGAAAAAAAAGAAAAACCTTAGAGAGTATTTCCAGTACTCTTTTGAAAACCTGTATGAAATGATTTCTTCACAAAATATCAACTATGGGTCTCCTTTGACCGATTCGGAAGCATCTGTGATTGATACCCCTCTTGATTTTCTAAGTAGAGTTAAATACGACACCCCGAAAATATTCCTGAGAACAAGGAACATAAATTCTTCAGTTAGTTTTCAGAATGCTCCCGTACCAGAGTTAACTGCTGTGGTCAATGAGCTTTTGAGAAATGGATTCGTAGTCATAAATTCAGGTGTTCCAGCCGCCAGCTTAGGAATTTCCGATGAAAACTATCTTGAATATTCTCATAATTTGCCGATCGAGACTGAAATGAAGTTGGCAAATAAATGTGACTATGTAATGCAAACAGCTTGGGCTGGACTTTTCACGGCTTTCGCAAGCTTTCATAAGCCGCTCATCACCTTTAGCGAGGAATGGTCTCTCACAAATATATTAAAACCAGTTTCACTTCTGAAGGCCAGGGAACGTATTGGCATAAAAGATATTCAACTAGGAATGAATTTTGCCAAAAATCAGAATTCAGTTGTTAAGTCAGTTGAGAAAATTGTGGCGAGTTGGTGAATGAAGAACTCAACCCGAAAAACTTGATTCAATTATCTTCTAATGGACATGCATTTAGAAGAAGTAAGAGTCTCGGGAAGAAAACAGAAGAATCTAGGGCTATTTCGCTTGAATTAGTTGGCACAACTAAGAATCTTCATATACGGTAATTTAATGAAAAAGGTAGTATTTCTAACTTTTGCAGGTCAGCCTGAGCAAGAAGATGGAAAATACACAGAAATTCAAGCAGCAGCAGTACGACTGCAAGAACAGGCTACGAATAGTGGGGTATTTTGTTCAGCGGTAGTGGTTGGATGGGACGAGATTTACGAGTTTGCAAGTTCTAATAACATACCAATGCCAGACCACCCTGGTAAATTCCTTTTCAAACCCTTTCTGGCCAAAATGGCAATCTCTGGCTTTTTTGGGGATGCCCATAGTTATTTCTATGCTGATGCGGGCTGTGAAATATCGAACAATAGATTTGCCAAAATGGATTATAAAAAAATGATCACCAAGTCGGAAAAAAGCGGGATTTATGTCGAAGGAACTCGCTACAAGGACATCTCTTGGTGCACTAGTGAATTAGTCGAGAGGATTTCGCCAAGTGAAAACCATCTTCACTCCGGTCAAGTTCAGGCGACATTCTTCTTAATTTCAAACAACATTTCGAACCTTATTCGAGTTCGGCAACTAATCGATGAATGGCTCAGTTTGGGAACTGCGGAAGATGGTAAATTAATTGGAGACAGTTATATTCCAAATAATCAAAACGAGCTATTTATTGCTCCTAGAAATGATCAATCGATTCTTTCATTACTAATTAAGAAGTATGGGTTTAAAATATACCGAGAAAAACGAAGAGGTTTTGGAAATCTACTCTTCAGCCTTCGAGGATCAAACGTATTTCTTTTTACTTCAAGAAATCGAACAGGTATGTCTATGTTGCCAAAGAGTATCAGCAGTCCGATTATTGGTTTCATCACCATTACCATAAAGCCAGTACTATATTTCCACGACTACATCAGTGACAGCTGTACTAAACGAAAACAATATTGTGGTTTCCCTCGCGAATCTATTTCAAGGCAAAGTCGCTGGCCTTGAGTCGCGTATCTAATATTCTCTCGAGAATGTACATGAAACTTTCAAGAAAATTAGTTCCACATAGATGAAAGTTTCATTCAAAAAACATTTACTTTCACTGTTGATTTCCTAAGTTTTCAGAGAATTTAACCGGCCCAAAAGAAATGACTCAGAAAACTTATTAGTATCTCAAGAAATTGTTCGGTAGCCCTAGGATTGCACCATGAGTAACTCAAGAGCCCGTGAAAATGCCAAATTTCCCGATGCATTAAGAGCAATTGCAATCTTTGCCGTTGTAGTTGCACATAGTGGACCGTCAGATAAACTCTTATTACATTTTGGGATAAGCGCCAATAGTTACATTTCAAGATTTTTGTCATTCGGCGGGTACGGAGTTGAACTTTTCTTTTTCCTTAGCGGTTTTTTATTAATAAATTTGTATTTTGAAAAATTTTCTCTTTCAAAGTATGTAAAGGCACGTATGGGAAGAATCTACCCTTTGTGGGCGGCATTTCTGCTAATTGCCATTTTGCAACATTACCTCTTTGGTCTAGGTCCTTGGCATGGCGTTGTAATCCCGCCCGTATCTGGTTTGTATCAAGAATGGCAAATAATTGTGCTTACCTTAACTTTTACTCTTTGGGTTTCATATGCATTGTGGGACGTAGTTATTCCTGGTGGATGGTCCATTCAAAGTGAAGTGGCACACTACATTATTTTTCCAATCCTAAGAAAAATGAAATTGTGGAAATCATTTTTAATAATTTTGGCTATTCAATTAATTGGAATATTCTGCGCTTCTGTAGAAGGACAAAATCTTGGTCCATTTACTAATTTTGTTAAGTCTTGGAACATTCTTCATTTCAGTACAACCGTAACGTATTTCTACTTTGGAATTTTATTCGGACATTTGTTTGATCTCGATCTCCGTCCCAAATTAATAGAGTCTCGTCATCGCATTTATATGTATCTGATATTACTGAGTGTGAGCAATTTATTTATTCCGATTCCTTTTGGGAATCAAATCCAAGCAGAGATGTTTGTTCTTATATCTGTTTTTTTAACATTCAGGTTAAAAAATCATCTGAATTTAAGATTTTTCGGTTTGTTGGCCCGATATTCATATTGTATTTATTTTCTTCATTTCCAATATATTTGGATGATTTCTAGACTACTAACGAAAGTCGATTCCCAGATTAATATCAATTACCTTGAACTCTTAGCTTTTATGTTGTTTAGCACATTCTTTGTGTCAATCGTCATCTCGATATTTTCATACAGGTATTTTGAAAAGCCAATTTTAGACCGAGTAAGGAAATCTGGATTTCCTAAAGTTTCAGGCGCCTAATAATGTCTGCCTGAATATCAATTTTATTAATTTTCTTCAATCTAAAACAAATAAATGGGGATGGTGACCAAGAGGCGTCAAATGGAACTCTAGGGTCTATTTGTGGAGGAGGAGATATGCCACTGCACCCAAGCTGAACCACACCCCCCTTGTGTTCTATGCCAAGGGACAGACGAATTCACTTTGATTGCCTTATGTAGATAGTTGCAAAAATGAATGTTGTAAACATGGCAAAAAGTCTCTTGACCTCATTCGTTGTTTGACATCTAGATCTGATTACCTAACATGAGGCACAGAATCGTAGATATTTAGTCTGGATAATTCAACCAATCGACCTTATACACGTGAAATGTTTAGTGCATTGCTATAAAGTATTGTCATCCTACTTTGGCCCAACAAAGGAAACAATGTCAGACCAATCGATTGACTCTATAAAGAGCCAAATTCTTGAGCTAACTGAGAAATTTGCCGAACTCGCTTTGCAAAAAGAAAAGTTTGAGCCTGGAACTTCTGCTGTTCCTGTTTCTGGAAAAAACCTATTTCCTTCTGACTATTCGTCAATCGTGGAATCTGCACTAGATGGCTGGTTCACGGCCGGTCGCTTCACAGCAAGTTTTGAGCGAAAATTGGCAGAGTATGTAGGAGTACGAAAGGCCCTCTTTGTTAACAGCGGATCAAGCGCGAATTTATGCGCCTTGAGCGCATTGACAAGCCCGAAACTTGGAAAGCGCGCGCTCAAAGCTGGCGACGAAGTTGCCACGGTCGCGATGGGATTCCCAACTACCGTGAATCCAATTATTCAAAATAGATTGAAGCCAGTATTTGTAGACATTGATTTAAAAACAATGGATGTAAATACCGATTTGCTGGCGGAGGCAATTACGCCAAAGACTAAAGCGATTATGTTGGCGCATACCCTAGGAAACCCGTTTGATGTGGATGCAATAAAAGCATTATGCGAAAAGCACGATTTATGGTTGATTGAAGATTCGTGTGACGCACTTGGATCTACCTATAAAGGAGAAAAGACTGGCAGTTTTGGCGATACTGCAACTGCCAGTTTCTATCCAGCACACCACATCACCACTGGAGAAGGAGGTGCTGTGTTTGTTAAGTCACCTCTAGTTGCGAAACAGGTCGAATCATTCCGAGACTGGGGCAGAGACTGCTACTGCGAAACAGGTTGTGACAATACTTGCATGAAACGATTTGAGTGGCAGCTAGGAGAATTACCTCGAGGATATGACCACAAATACATTTATAGTCACATCGGTTACAACTTAAAGGCAAGCGAAATGCAGGCAGCCCTTGGAAATACACAGATTGACCACATTGATGCATTTACGCAGTCCCGTATCCATAATTTTGATTACCTCTCTTCAAGAATTGAAAAAATTTCGGGATTTAGCGTTGCGAAAGCTACGGCAGGATCTGTGCCCTCTTGGTTCGGATGTCCAATCACGATAGATCCACAGACAGGAATTGATCGCACAGAGCTTCTTACTTTCCTCAATGGCAGAAACATCGGTACGCGGCTTATGTTCGCTGGAAACATTTTAAGACAACCTGCCTACCTTGGTATCGAACACAGACTCCAAGGCGATTTGAAGAATACCGATTTTGTAATGACGCAGTCATTCTGGGTAGGAGTGCATCCGTCACTCACAATTGAGATGCTCGATTACATAGTTGCATCAATTCAGGAATTTGCTCAAAGCAAAGGCCACTAAGTGCACTATCTCGTCACCGGCCATACTGGTTTCAAAGGAACTTGGTTATCTTCGTTATTGCTGGCTCAAGGGCATAAAGTCTCTGGAATTAGTTTGGACCCGGAGCCTGAATCGCTTTTCAACCAGGCAGATATCAAGGGTAAGTTTGAATACGATTTCCGAATTGATATTCGAAACGCAAATGCTCTTAAATCAGCGGTGGAGGAAATACAGCCAGAAATTGTCATTCATTTGGCTGCCCAGCCATTAGTACGCAGATCTTATGCTGAACCAGAACTAACTTTTGAGACAAATTTTGGTGGGACTTTAAACGTGTTAAGCGCTATCACGCCCTTAGAAAGTTTGAAGGCATGCCTCATCATTACAACCGACAAGGTCTACCAAGACACGAATTTAAAAATCGCCTATGTGGAGACAGATGCTCTTGGGGGAGGCGATCCCTACAGCGCATCAAAATCTGCAGCTGACATCATGACCCAATCATGGATTAAGAGCGTTTCCGCTCCACCAATCGCCATCGCACGCGCAGGAAATGTAATTGGCGGTGGAGATTGGTCTCTAGATCGATTGGTACCAGACTCAGTAACTGCGATTTTATCCGGTAAAGATTTAGTCTTAAGAAATCCGGATGCCATTAGGCCTTGGCAACATGTCTTAGATTGCCTGAATGGCTACCTTTTACTAGTTAACTCCATGCTTACTCAGGAAACAGAGGTAAGTTGGAATTTTGGCCCACTACCTGAATCTATTCGAACTGTTAAGGATGTAGCAGATAGCCTTATTAAGAATTGGGGAGCTACTAATTCAAAAGTTAAAGTGGAGAAAGATAAAGACCAGTTAAAGGAAAGTAATTTCCTATTGCTTAATTCTTCAAAGAGCCGAGAGAAATTAGGTTGGACAGACATCTTAGATTTTGAAGAGACCATGCAATGGACGACCAGCTGGTACAAATCTCACAGTGAGGGAATCTCTGCTGAAGCGCTACTTTCCGAACAAGTAAACAAATTTATTGGACTCTCTACAACGAGATGAAGATTCTCCTCATCTGCGAAGCAGTTTTTCCAGAGAACAAAGGTGGCCTTGAAAGATGGATGACTTGGCTGGGAAAGCAATTATCCGATAGAGGCTACGAAGTTAGCTATATAAATGCTTCAGGCGTACTTGGAATTCGAGAAGGTGTTGCATACTTCCCCGTTGAGAGTAGTAATTGGCACTATGTCGCCGATGGCAAAAGGTCAATAAAACAGTCAATAGTTTTTGCATTTTCAATCAGACCGCTCATTAGAAAAATTCAGCCTGATGTAATTTATAGTGTTCAAGCTCCCATTTTTTCAATATTCTCGCTTGCAATCTGGCCAAGAAAAAAATGGTTGCTTATTGTCGAGTGGATTGAGATTTGGTCATTAAAGTATTGGCGATCCTACTTAGGTAAATTTTCAGGATCGATTGGATACTGTCTACAGCTTCTGGCTACCAAGTTTGCTGATGTAAGGGTCGTTTTTTCGAAGAGGTGTCTAGAGCAATTGAATAGTAAAAACCCAAAGAATGTATTGTTACCAGGCTTGTGTATGAATTTTGAATCTGTTCAGATTTGGCAATTCAACAACAGAAATGATGTCCTGTTTCTGGGACGGTTCGTAGCAGAGAAGCAGCCACTTTTGGCATTAGAAGCCGTTTACGAGCTTAGGAATCTTGGCTGGACAGGTACTTTCCACATCGTCGGTTCTGGTCCATTGAAGTCCAGCATAGAGATGGAGATCTCGAAGAGATTAATGTCGGGGTATGTAAATCTCATTGAAAATGCGCCACAGGATGAACTCGAGGAGTGTTTCGCAAGAAGTTTTGCTCTCATTCATCCTTCGAAACGAGAAGGCTATGGCTTAGCGATGATTGAAGCGGCCGAAAGAGGGATTCCGACGGTGCTAATCGACTACCCAGAGAATGCGTCCGTTGATTTGGGAATTTCTCCAGAATTTGTTTCAAAATCTGATGCACCTGAAGCGCTTGCAGAATTGATGTTGAAAGCACGTGATAACCAAGAGGCAATTTACTCTGACTTGGGCAAATGGGCCCGCGAAGTATTACCTACGATGAATGCTTCAAGATCCGTTGATGAGTTAATCTCGGTCATAGAAAAACACAGGTAGAGATTGTGAGATTCAACTAATGTACCCAACACCTGCCGGGTTAAAAGTTAAGGCCGCAGTAGTCATACCGGCGTACAAAGTTTCTAAACATATCGTTGACGTTGTCCGCTCTATACCCACGGAAATAGATTTTATTATTGTCGTAGATGATGCCTGTCCTGAAAAATCTGGAGAAATTCTTACAAATTCGAAGGTTTCAAAGAAAGTGACAATTATTAGCCATGCCGTCAATCTTGGTGTTGGCGGCGCTATGAAATCTGGCTATTTGGCGGCCTTGGAATTAGGCGCTCAAGTGATTGTAAAAATTGATGGTGATGGCCAAATGGACTCATCACATATTCCAAATCTAATTAAACCGATACTCCATGGGGAGTCGGATTACACCAAAGGAAATCGCTTCTACTCTCTAAATCTGGTTCGTGAAATGCCCAAGATTAGATTAATTGGAAATGTAGTCCTTTCATTTATGTCAAAACTCTCAACTGGTTTTTATCATTTATTTGATCCAAATAATGGTTTCACTGCAGTTAGCTCCGAAGCACTAGCTCTTATGGAGTTAGCATCAATAGATGATAGATACTTTTTTGAAAGCGACATGCTTTATCAATTGAATGCGACTGGAATGAGAGCACTTGATGTTCCTATGCCCGCGATTTACCGTGATGAAGTAAGCAATCTTCGAATCGGACATTCAATTTTCTATTTTTTTCCTCGCCACATCAGAAACACCTGCAAACGCATCACACTAAATTATTTTGTACGTGATTTCAGCGTGGCCACTCTTCAATTAGTTGCTGGATTAATCTTGGGTATCTGGGGTAGCTCGGTGGGCTTAACTACCTGGATTCACAGCAAGAATTCTGGAATCCCAAGTCAGCCAGGGACAATCGTTTTAGTCGCTATCCTGTGTATTACAGGCCTGCAACTATTACTTAGCTTTATTAGTTATGACATCTCTCTTAATAGGAGGGACAAGTCGTAGTCCGCCCCCACTCACTTCAAAGGAATCAATAAGCACCCAAGCGCAGAACACTAAAACAGGGATTTGATATCTAAAATTCACCCCTAAGGTTCCGTTTATTGCACCGATGAGATATGTTGAAATTAAGACCGCCCAAAAAAGCATAGAGCTTAAATTCTTTCTCAGTCTGATTGCTTGCACTGAAGTTAGAACCAGGAGCAGGAGTAAAACTCGATCGAGAACGCCAAATTCCAGAATATCAACCGCGACTACCTTGGCGAAGACAATTGGAAGTTGTAGTACTTTGAGATAAGTCGGAGTTGATGTAGACGCTGGCAATAGCGCAGTCGAGAGTTGAGCGCTAAGTGCTGGAATAGATGCGACAACACTTAAGACACCCAGAATTAACATTTCTTTACGATAAATCTTCTTCATAAACAGAACAAACAGAATTGCAAGCCAAACAGGCAAAATGAATCGTGTTGCCGAAGTGAGAACTATGAGTGTTGCTAATCCAAAGAGAGCAATTCTATCCTTGCCGAGAATTCCAAAGAGACAGAAAGGAACCAAAGCAAAGAGCCCAGCAAGTAGAGAGTCGGTGCAGTTTACGATCATCCAACGAATCACTGTTGATGAATTGGACAGGGCCAAAACAATTATCAATCCAACAAGTGGCTTCTTGGCAATAACTGAAATTTTCTGCACAGAAAGCATTAGAACTAGGAGAGAAAGAGCTGGGATTACCAACATCCCTGGTATTCCAAGCATTGCGACAAACGGCGCAGACAGCAGTGGGTACAAAATACGATGGGAAATTACAGGGTAGGCGTAACTCGTTGATGGCATTAAGTCTTGAATAGTAAATGTATTCATTTTGAATCCATGGATCGCGTACCAATCAACAACTTGTTTGGCGGAATCCGCGGGATTGTGATTGAAGAAATCAAGTGCCATATATGTGTAGAACTTGCCATCAGGTTGATAAACCCCGTAGTCAAAACCGAAAACCAAACCATCAAACTTGATTTTTGCCGCAACCGTCACTGCCCAAAGGGCTGTCACAAAGATTTCATAGCGGTATCGTCGGATTAATTGCATGACCCAAAGCTCCTCTGAAGCGGAATACCCTGACGGGCAATGGTTGAACGATAGCCTCGAGAAGGGTCTGAACGGGAAGAAATGTCCGATTTGTCCCCATCCCGCGACAATCTAGACTGAGATTCGTAGTAGGGGATAGAGGCAGCGACGGTTGGCTCTGTAAGACAAAACCGGTTAACGAAGGATCTATAAAGTGGCACTTAGCGTTTGGACAGTTGCTGAACTGGGGGCTTTTTACACTGAGCACCGTTCAGAGCTACTCGCGCATGCCAATCGCGTATTGAAGGATTCAGCTAAGGCTGAAGAAATCACCCAAGACTCTCTTATTAAGTTCATGCTCGCTGCCCCTGAGCTTGAATCATCAGAGCACGCACTCTCTTATTTGCACCGCACTATTGAAAACCTCTGCATCGACTACTTCCGTATGGAAGGACGCCGTCCAAACCTTGTGGTTATCGACGATGCTCAGGCTGAAGTTGAGGCTTCATGGCAGGTTTCAGGCGATCACTCAGAGGTTCTTGCTCAGGCTGAAGATGCAGCGATTATTCGCCAGGCTTTGGCTCTTCTCTCCCCTGCTGAGCGCGCAGCGCTTGTGATGTGGGAGATGGAAGGCCGTTCAACAGAAGAAATCGCAGCAGAGCTTGGAATCAAGGAATCTGCAGTGCGTCACACAGTTTCACGCGCTCGCACATCACTTCGCCGCGTACTTTCAGAGCTTGTTATTGATCAAGAGCGTGGCCTGACAGCGCTGGATATGCTTTCAACCACCTATAAGAAAGCATCTGAGCTTGCCGCTAAGTCTTCAAAGGTCGCTCTCTCCTTACTATTAGTAGTGACAGCCTTCCTTGGCTTTAACTCAATGACTGGCCGTGAAGGCGTTCTTCCAACAGTCAGCTCAAACGATTCTTCAGGTGCGGTTGCTGGGTCTGCTTCAACAGATTCACCAGCACCTGCTCCGTCTATCTCGATGCCTGCTAAGAAATCATCAACCATGGTTTCTGGCGTATACGTTAAGAGCGCTAAGGCTTACTGGCCTGGCCTTGATAACGAGGGCGTCCCAACAGGATTCACCGTCGCAGGTGAAAATGGTCCAATCGGAAAGATCCGCGTAAACCGCAATACTCCGATTGCGACCGAAGAAGGCACAATTTTGGCCACCCAGGCCATCACATCTGGGGGTGGACCAAACGTGATGATCGATCAGACCATCACAGTCGATGGCAACGGCACAAAGTATGAGGTCAGTTACGTAGCACTCGGTATGAAGGGCTCATGGGCGGTAGCTGAGGCTGACGCCACGAGCGTTGATTTTGAGCGTATGTCCAATGGCCAGTACCTTATGACCGTTACAATTTCCCTACTCTCTACCCCAACTTCAGAGTTCGTAATCCCCGTGGGCGACCGCGGCTACGACCTTGTTGGCGCACCTAAGACGATCACGTCTCGTCTCTTGCTCAATGCGAGCAAGACCCAAATTTTGGCTCAGGCGGTACTCGTACCCGGAGCATAATTAAATAAGTTTCTTCACCGCGTCCGGATACACGGTGGAGAATTTGATTCATCAGCACGTGCGATGAATCGAGAGGAGTTAGGAAACTAATTCCAAGCCGACCTACGGAAATTCCGTAGATCGACTATCGAAAGGAAACAAATGTCTACAAAGACAACATTCAAGCGCGTAGCGCTTGTAGCTGTTGCAGCTTTGGGTCTCGGAGTATTGTCAGTTGCGCCTTCACAGGCTGCAGCACGCGCAGTAACTCTAGTTCCATCTGCAACGACTTCAGCTATCACAACTGCTGAAACCGCAACAATCACAATTGCAACATCAGCTATCGCTGGTGCTTCAACTGATTCACTAACAGTTCGCGCAGTTGTAACAAGCGCGAACAGCGCAACAAGAGGAACACTTTCATTTGCAGGTACAACTGATTCGACAACAACGATTATTCGTACACCTGTCGCATCTCCTGCATCAATCACACTTGATTCATCAACTGTTGCAGCTGGTCAGCTAATTCGCGGATCAGTAAAGTTGAACTTGATTCAGCCAACAGCTAAGGGTACTTACACAGTTTATGTGTACACCACTTCAGGTGATACTTCAGGTGCAGCTACCCAAGCTGGAGTAGATCAGGCTTTCACATGGACAGTTACTGTCACAGCGAACAGCACAGATGCTTCTACAGCTACAACTTCATACATTGCTGCAGGCGCGCCTGCAACAACTCCTACATCTGATGCAGTTGTTTTTGGATCAAAGGCATCAGCTTCTGCTGTAGCTTCAATCTTCCTTACTCAGAACAACGGCACAAACTCAGCTGATGAACCTCTAAACGTTTACGTTACAGGTCCTGGCTACATTTCTGCATCTGCAGATACAGCTACTGCATCGAACTCTTCAAAGCTTCGTTCACTTCAGACAACAGGTGCATCACAAGATGTCATCACTGTTTATGCTGACGGAACAGCCGGCGCTTCAACAATTACAATTGTTGGATCAGTAACAGGCACAGTTCTTGCAACTGAGAAGCTCACATTCACAGACACAAAGCCAGCTGCGATTGCCGTAAAGGTTAACAAGGCATATGTTGCTGCTGGACTTACAACAGCTAAGACATTCGCTGTAACAGTTACAGATGCAACAGGTAACGCAGTGACTGATGCAGTGATCACAGGTACACGTACAGATACAACAACAGCTGGCAAGGCTCTTGCTACAGCTGCGTTGTCTTGCGGTACATATGACACTACATACCTCGTGTACTACTGCTCTGCTACAGGTGCTTCATCTGTAGTATTCGGTAAGGCTGAGTACAAGATCACAGCAACTGGCGTAGATGCAGATGCAACAGCAGTTTCTGCTATGGCATCAACAACCTACTCAGACATCGTTGCGACAGCAGCAACACTTACTGCTCCAGCAACTGCAAACGTCGGTGACAAGATCACTTACACGCTTACATTGACTGACAAGAACGGTTACCCAGTTGCTGATACCACTTACGAAGGTGGAATTTCAACAAACGGATCAATCGGTGGCATCGTATGGAACACAACAACAGTTCCTACATACACATCAACAGTTAAGCCTTTCAACGCTGGTGAAACAATCACTACTGTTTCTGGTGTTGCAACAGTTGACGTTTATGTACCAGCAATCGCTGGAACAATCACAAACACTTGGGTACTTGCTGGTAAGTCAACAGCAGCAGCAGGAGCTATTGCAGCTTCACTCGCTGGTACAACACTTACAACTTCAACAGTTGTAACAAACCCAGGCGTCGATGCAGCTACAGATGCAGCTAACGAAGCTACAGATGCAGCTAACGCAGCTACAGATGCAGCTCTTGCAGCAGCAGATGCAGCAGATGCAGCAACAGCTGCAGCTCAGGATGCATCAGATGCAGTTGCAGCACTTTCAGCAACTGTTGCTAAGTTGGTCGCAAGCCTCAAGGCTCAGATCACATCATTGACTAACCTAGTCATCAAGATCCAGAAGAAGGTTCGTGCTTAATTAGCCGCCTTTGACTGAAAAGATCACAAGCCGTAGCCCGGCTCTCCTCGCGGAGAGTCGGGCTACGGCCTTTCTATAGATATGAATTTCATTAGTTAGGATTAGTCCATGTATTCACTCGAAGAAGAGAAACTCGTTTCAAGAATATTGGCATGGGGAGCGAGCTTCACAACCCTCTTCTTGATCACGGGTTCGGTAACGGACCCTGTAAATGCCCCAAAACTCTTCCTTGCAGGAGGTGTTGCATTTTCTGTTCTCATGGTGATGTTAAGAAGTAACGCCCGATCCCATTTCTTTAAAGACAAAGCCTTAGCTTTCTCGATTACGGTATTCATAATTGCTTCAGTCATTGCTACCTGTGCAAGTACTTCACCATTGACTCAGAATCTATACGGAACTTACGGAAGAAATACAGGACTGCTTGCCTATATCTGTTTTGCCTTCATCTTGGTTTCTGCCTCTAATTTGCGAGACGAGAAGTCGTTTAAGATGGTATCGCTAGGGTTACTTTTCGCAGGAATGGTGAATGTACTTTATTCGGCATATGTGCTGGTTTTCTCGGATCCCGTGAGTTGGAACAACCCTTACGGTGCCATTCTGGGGACTTTTGGAAATCCGAACTTCATTTCTTCTTTCCTAGGAATCTTCATTGCCGGTACCCTCTCAATAACTCTCAGTGCAGAATTAAATTTGGGCCTGAGAGTTGCAAGCTTCGTTTTCGGAATTCTGGCATTTTATGAGCTTTCAAATACCAACTCCATTCAGGGCTACGTAGTAACAGCGGCCGGTTCAGCTTTCGTGATTTATCTAAAAATAAGAAGCCGCGGCTTTAGAGCCCTCGAATTTGGCTATCTCTTAAGTGTTTTACTTTTGGGATTAACCGCCGTGGCCGGAGTTTTTCAACACGGACCTCTCTCAAGAATCCTTTACCAAGGAACGACTGCCTTCCGCGAGCAATACTGGAAAGCCGCGATTAACATGGGGTCTAGCCGAATTTTGACTGGCGTTGGAATGGATGCATATGGTGATAACTACAGAATGCAACGCGACATCCAAGCTTTAAAAACACCCGGCATACAGGTTGTAGCGAATACAGCCCACAATGTGATTCTAGACTTCTTTGCTTCCGGTGGAATTCTTTTGCTAATTTCTTACGTTTCCATCCTGCTAATTTCTGCAATTTCGTTGGTAAGGATTATTTTACGGTCAAGAGATTTCGACTATGTATTCGCAGTTTTGGCAGCGTCGTGGCTGGGCTATCAACTTCAGTCAATCATCAGCATCAATCAAATTGGATTGGCGATTTGGGGATGGCTGCTTTCTGGCGCACTTATTGGATATGAAAAAGCGACTCGAAATGCGGGGATAAGTAGTCCATCTAAGGAAAATAAAATTAAGGGCAAAAAATCAACATCCCAAAGCCAAGTATTTTCCGCGACTTTGCTTGCGGGACTAGGAAGCATCTTTGGGTTCATCTTGGTAGCCCCACCGCTAAGTGCAGATATGTCTTGGTATCAAGCTACAAAATCAGGCAATTTAGTTGAGATTGAAAAAGCCTTAACCCCGAGCTACCTTCACCCCCAAGATTCTTCAAGACTTGTAAATGTTGTTGGGCTCCTTGAAAATAACCAACTTTATGATTTAGCTCTTAAGTATGCCCTGAAAGCCACTAAGTATAATCCCAATAGTTTTGACTCATGGAATACGTTGTATTCTGTAAAGAATTCTAATGCGGACCAAAGGGCACTAGCTTTAGAAAATATGAAGCGGCTAGATCCACTGAACCCAGATGTAACCAAGCGATAAATGAAGGTTGCAATTATTGGGCAGGGCTATGTGGGTCTCACGATTTCCGCATTTGCCGGCGATTTTTTCGAGGTAATTGGCTTCGATAATAATAAGAAAGTTGTCGACCAACTTAATTTTGGAATCTCGCATATTGAGGGAGTAGACAGCGAATTACTGAAGAAGTGGATTAAGGCTGGCCGATATCGGGCAACCACAAATGGTTCCGACATTGCAGATGCAGAGATAGTAGTGATTGCAGTTCCAACCCCACTGACTAAGGACCGCCAACCGGATTTAGCCTTTATCGATGCTGCATGTAACACAATTGGTGAAAATGTAAACAAGCCAGTCTTGGTGATTAACGAGTCTACTTCTTTCCCCGGCACTCTTCGTAATTACATTAAGCCTGCAATTGAAAAATACTCCAAGAATCCGGTCGAGCATCTTTATGCGATTTCGCCTGAGCGAGTAGATCCGGGTCGTGGTGATTACAACCAAAAGAACACGCCACGTTTGTATGCAGGTTTAACAGCTGAAGCTTCTGAGAAGACCCGAAGCTTCTATTCAAAGTTCTGTGATGTGCTAGTAGAAGTTTCTTCACCAGAAGTAGCAGAGGCTGCGAAGCTCTTCGAAAATACATTCCGTCAGGTAAACATTGCACTAGTGAATGAATTTGCACAGATTGCGAATACATTAGGGATCAGCGTCTATGAGACATTGGATGCAGCAAACACGAAGCCATATGGTTTTATGAAGTTCACGCCAAGCGCAGGTGTTGGTGGACACTGCATTCCGGTAGATCCAACTTATTTAGCAGCTGTGGCTGAGGAGCATGGCGCACCAGCCACGTTCATTCGCCGAGCAAACGAAGTAAATCTTGAGATGTCGAAATACGTCGTAGATCGAGTACAGGCAGATAATGGCGGGTCACTTCAAGGAAAGAGTGTTCTAGTTGTTGGGGTTGCGTATAAGCCAAACGTTGCTGATGTGCGAGAGACAGCGGCGGAACTTGTCATTGCACACTTACGCGAACGTGGTGCGGTTGTCAGCTGGCACGATGATGTAGTAAAAAGCTGGCATGGGGAGATATCGTCGCCGTTATTGGGGGCAGACATTGCTCTTGTGGTGACCAAGCACGATGACGTTGAAGAACGAGATATTTTGGCAAGTGCTCCGTATGTCTTTGATACAACGGGAAAAATCACTGGTGCTAAAGGGCTTTAAATAAAACTCTTTGCAACGCTATCGATAATAGATTCGAGAGTATGAGTTGGTGACCAGCCAACAGCTTTGTTGATCTTTGAAACATCCGGGACTCGACGTTGCATATCTTCGAAGCCTGCAGGGTAAGCATCTGAATATGGGATGAACTTGATTACTGACTGTGAATTAGTCTGCTTGATGATTTGTTGAGCTAGTTCTTTGATTGTGGTTTCGCCGACTCCACCGACATTGAAGTAGCCGCCAATGGTTGAGTGCGTATCCAGAAGCGCAAGAACTGCGCGAACTGCATCTTCCACGTGGCAAAAGACGCGGGATTGGCTGCCATCGTCATAAATTGTGATGTCCTCGTTCTTCAGGGCTGCTTGAACAAAGCGGGGAACAACCATTCCGTATTGGCCAGTTTGACGCGGGCCGACGGTGTTGAAGAAACGAACTGTGGTGACTTTGAGGCCGTGGGTCTTGTGAAGCGTGTGTGCGACTGCTTCTTCAAGAGCCTTTGCATCTGAGTAAGTCCAACGAATCTTTTGTGGGGCGCCGACTACACGATCTGATTCTTCGTGAAGAGGTTGGTTAGGGTTTTTGCCGTAAATCTCCGATGTAGATGCGATGAGAAGGCGCTTGTCATGTTTTGTGGCGGCGTTGAGAACTACTTCAGATCCAGAGAAGTTGCGGTCGATGGATTCGATGGTGTGTTCCATGATGTTCTTAACGCCAAGGGCTGCGGCCATATGGAAGACGGTGTCAGATTCGGCGACTAGCTTGTCGACTAGATCTTTATCGCGGATATCGCCTTCGTGGACGGTGATCTTGCCTTCGAGATGAGCGATGTTCTTCTTCGAGCCGGTTGATAGGTTGTCGAGGATTGTGACGCTATCACCGCGGGCGATGAGGGCATCGGCAAGGTGAGAACCGATGAAGCCGGCACCACCGGTGATGAAAGCGCGCATGGGTGTGAGTCTATCTTTTATCTTTCTTTGTTAAGTGTTGGCTCGGGTTTCATGCAGGTGGTTCTCAGGAAAGTAGGAGAGGGTTAAGCCATGAATAGCACTGGGGCCACATTTAGGAAGCACTCATCGGTTGGGGTTGATTGGGCTTCGTGGTTCTTGGGGATTGGCTTGGGGCTAACGCTGGCGCTGCAGGTGACGACGATGAGAAAGAGCGATATCTCATCGGTCTATGCGGTGGTGGCATCTGTATCGCGCTTGGCAGCCCTTACAGGGACTTTCTTTGCGGTGGTGGGCATCTTCTTGATTGCGCGTATTCCATGGGTTGAACGCGGGGTTGGGCACGATCGATTGGTGACCTGGCATCGAAAGCTGGGGCCATGGAGTTTGTATCTCATCGGGGCGCATGTGCTCTTTATTGTCTTGTCATCTGCTGGTCAAGATGGCGTGATGCTGGCTGTTGAGATGTGGCGAATGGTTAATTCGATGGCCTGGATGTGGCCAGCTTTGGCGGGATTTATTTTGATGGTGATGGCGGGAGTGACTTCATATAAGAAGGCGCGAGCGAAGATGAGTTATGAGACATGGTGGATCATCCATATCTATACGTACATCGCTATTGCTGTTTCCTTAATGCACCAGGTGCTCAATGGTCAGATGTTTGTTGGGCATCCGCTTAATCGTCTGTACTGGACATCTCTTTATATCTTGATGGCAATCTGTGTTGTTTACTATCGCTTTGGAATTCCATTGTGGCGCTCGTTGCAACTTAATTTAGTGGTGGACAAAGTAGTTGTTGAAGGACCCGGGGTTATCTCTGTGATTATGAAGGGGCGCAATTTACATAAGTTGGCGGCTGAAGGTGGACAGTTCTTTGGGTGGCGATTCTTAACTCGCGGTCACTTCTTGATGTCGCATCCGTATTCATTGTCGGCTGCGCCGACTGAGAATTTCCTACGTGTGACAGTTAAAGATTTAGGTGATCACTCTCGTTCCCTTGCATTCTTAAAGCGTGGAACACGAGTATTTGTTGAAGGTCCATATGGTGCATTTACTGCAGGGCGCGCAACGAGACCACATGTGGTGATGGTCGGTGGCGGTGTGGGAATTACGCCGATTCGTGCGCTTATGGATGAATTTAAGAATGGCGTGCAATTGGACGTTATCTATCGCGTATCGCGCAAAGAGGATTTAGTGCTGAAGGAAGAGCTTGATTACTTGCAGGCTAATTCGGGGGGCACGATTCGGGTTCATTACTTGGTGGGTTCTCGTAAGGATCATCCGATGGATGCGAAAGCGCTTGAAGAGTTGGTTCCACGCATTGCTGACTCAGATATCTACATCTGTGGCCCTGGGCCGCTTGTAGAGACCGTGAAACAGGCTGCTGAGGACCTAGGAGTGCCTAAGAACCGATTCCATGATGAGGCTTTCGCCTTCCACTCTGAGTAAGGAATTGGTAGATATGGCACCGTTTGAACTCAGTTACCTCTCAGGATTGAAAGAGATAGTTACTCCATGAAACGCGCATTGTTGATAGCAGGTGGCACAGTCGGTGGGCTTGGTGCTGTCTTGGCGATTACACCGCCGCAGTTCACATCGACTCAAGATGTAAGTGGTTTAAGTGGATCACTTGGTGGTGGCACTGGGGCTGTGCAGACAACGCCAGCTGCATCAACTCCTGCAGCGACAAAGTCAGCTGCTGCACCAGTTGCAACAAAGGCTGCGACTAAGAAGGCAACTACAAAGGCTTCGGCGAGTGCGACAGCTGCTGCTTCGCAGAGTGCGTCGAGCACTCCGGTTGCATCGGCAACACCAACACCTACTGCAACTCATACAACTGCAGCTCCTGCCACAGGTGGGTATTCAGGAACAGTTACTGGAGCATCATTTAACGCTCGTAACTATGGAACTCTTTCTGCGACAGTGACATTTAGTAATGGGAAGATTACAAATGTAAGTGCCTCACAATCACCACGTTCATGGAGCCAGAATTCACTTTCGGCGTTGCTACCTTTTGTTAATGGCGGGAAAATTACTGTCGAGCAGGTGAAGCAATATTCGGCCGCGAGTTTGCCTTGTGCAACGCAAAATAGCTGTCGTTCGCAGGCTTCCTTTACCGCTGAGGCATTCTGGTCATCGGTGAAGTCTGCAATTTCGAAGGCAGGGTTGTGACAGTAAAGCGACTTGTTGAAACCTGGGGAACGGTTGTTGTTATTGAGGCGACGTCGTCTGGGTTAGATGAAGTAGCTGTAAGTGCAGCAGTTGATGAAGTTGAGCAATTCTTTTTTTCTGTAGATCGAGATTTCTCGACATATAAAACGGACTCACAGATTTCACGCATTCGCCGGGGCGAACTATCGATTGAAGATGCAAGTGAATATGTGCAACAGGTGTGGGCGTTATGCGAATTTTCACGAGAGCTAACGCTTGGGGCATTTGATCCGTGGAAAGCTGAAGGTGGATTTGATCCGTCTGGTCTGGTCAAAGGATGGGCTGCTGAAGTCGGTGCGCAGATGTTGGTTGAGGCCGGAGTTGAAAAGGTATTGATTAATGCTTCTGGGGACATAGTTCTGCGTGGTGGAAAACCTGAAGGCGGGCCGTGGAATATTGGTATTGCTAGCCCTGATGATGTTGAGAAGTATGTGAAATTCTTCGATGTGGTTGATGGATCAGTTGCAACGAGTGGTGATTA
Source organism: Candidatus Nanopelagicaceae bacterium (assembly GCA_965268225.1). Classification (GTDB taxonomy): domain Bacteria; phylum Actinomycetota; class Actinomycetes; order Nanopelagicales; family Nanopelagicaceae; genus Planktophila. Next base: position 61,867 of record OZ254166.1, read on the forward strand.
TGAAAAAGGGGCACATATCGTTGATCCTCATACCGGGTTAATCGCTATTGGTGCGCGATCTGCAAGTGTTATTGGGCCTGATGGAGCAATCTGTGATGCGCTGGCAACGGCGCTGATGGTTGATGGCGTGGATGCGCAGAAATGGATTGGTCGAGCAGAGTTAGCTGAATACTCTTTTTGGACAATTAATCGCCACGATGGAACAGCGTGGTCGTATGGGCCTAATAAGGGTTATTAAGCGCTAGCTGCGTTGAGTTTCTTCACTTCATATTCTGACAAGTGAACAACTTCGATAATTTCAATAAGTTGTTCAACTGTGCGAGCAGATGCAATAGGTGTGCTTACCTGTGGGTTCGAACGAAGCCAAGCCAGTGCAATTGCTGAAACTGATGAGTTATGCGCCTTTGCAATTTCATCGAGGGCTGCGACAACTGCCCAACCTTTATCGGTTTGATATTCCTTAACGCCATCTGCACGAACAGAATCAACGGTTACGCCGGGGCGGTACTTGCCTGAAAGGAATCCGCGGGCAAGTGAGTAGAAAGGAAGAGCACTGATGTTGTTGGTTGCGAGAACTTCTTGCTGTTCTGATTCAAATGGGTTGCGCTCCATCAAGTTGTAGTGATCTTGTAAGGCGATGTATTGAGGTAATCCTTCTTCTTTAGAAATGTTGAGCGCTTCTTGTAAACGCGCGCCTGTGTGTTGTGAGGCGGCGATATGGCGAACTTTTCCTTCGCTGATTAGCTGTGCATATGCGCCGAGTGTTTCAGCCATTGGAACCTCGGCATCGTCGTGATGTGAATAGTAGATATCGATGTAATCGGTTTGTAGGCGCTTTAGGCTGTCATTGCAGGCGGCGATGATGTTCTCGGGGCGAAGGCCGGGGCGGGTTGATAGCTTGGCGACTTTGGTGGCGATTACGAACTTGCTGCGATCTTGTGACTTAAGCCAGGTGCCGATGATGGTCTCGGATTCGCCACCTTTGTTGCCTGGTTTCCATTCGCTATAGACATCGGCGGTATCGATGAAGTTACCGCCGTGGGATGCATAGGCATTTAAGACATCGTGAGACTGCTTTTCATCGGCGGTCCAGCCAAATACGTTTCCGCCGAGGCAGAGGGGTTGAACTACGAGGTCAGTTTCTGGAATTGTCAGCATTGAGCCATGATACTTGCGTGGTGGAGACGACTGGTGGGTTTACAAGTGAAGGTTTGGCTCTCGAGGCCAAGGCTTTGCAGTTGTCATCGTTGACGCAGGCAGAGGCACTTGAAATCGGTGCGATTGCACAATCGATTGGTTTAGAGCGCAAGCTCCCGATTGCAGTTGAAGTACGGATGAAAGATTGGATCGTCTTTCATGCATCACTGCCAGGATCATCGCCAGAAAATGATTGGTGGATTGGTCGCAAAGCCCGCGTTGTGAATTTAACAGGGCGTTCAACAATTCATGAGCGAGTGATTGCAGAAGAACAAGGAATTGATTGGCATGCGGAAAAAGGTTTAGACGATGAGTTGTATGCAATCCATGGTGGTGGGCTTGCGCTCAATGTTGTTGGTTTAGGGTTAACCGGTATTTTGATTATTAGCGGGTTGCCACAAGTGGAAGATCACTTGTTAGGTGTTGAAGTGATTACCGAATATTTGGCGCGTAAAGGAGAACAGCAGTGAGCATCTGGGTGTGTGGTGAGGTGCTCATTGATTTAATTCCTGGCGCTGATGGTGTGTGCGTTCCGCATGTAGGTGGAGGGCCGGCAAATACTGCAAAGGCGCTGGCGCGCTTAGGTCAAGATGTGCAATTTATTGATGGCATTTCTAGCGATCAATACGGTGTGATGTCTCGCAAAGAACTTCTTGATGATGAAGTGAAGTTAGATCTAGCTTTGAAGAGTGATAAACCAACGTGTTTAGCGATTGTGTCTTTGGCTGAAAATGGTGGAGCGTCATATGAATTTGAAATTGATGGAACAGCGACCTTTGATTTCGCTTTGGATTGGTTGCCAGATCCATCACGCTATAAGCCAAATGTGCTCCATATAGGCACTCTGGTCACTGTTATTCAGCCGGGTGCAGACGTTCTTTATGACTGGGCAATTCGCGTGGCTGAGTTCGCACCCATTGTCTTTGATCCCAATATTCGCCCTGCAGTAATGGGTGATCGCGATAAGTACCAAATGGCTGTTGAAAAGTGGGCTGCTATCTCTTCCGTTATCAAGGTCAGTGATGACGATATGGCTTGGCTATATCCAGAACAGAAGTATCAGGATGTTGCACAACGCTGGATTAACGATGGGGCAGCACTCGTGGTTATTACTCGCGGCGCTGATGGCTTACTTGGAATTACCGCTGATGGTTCAGTTGAGGTTCCGGGTGTGAAGATTGAGGTCGCAGATACCGTAGGTGCTGGTGACACAGTGGGTGCAATCATTGTTGAAGCGATGATTGAAAAGGGAATTCTTAATCTCACTGATGAAGTATTGAAGGCAACTCTGCACCGTGCAGCTGTTGCTGCAGGAATTACATGTTCTCGTAAGGGCGCTCAACCTCCTTACAAACATGAGTTGAAGGGTATTTAATGCAATTTATTGATGATGCTGAATTTCAAGTCGCAATCGATCTCGATGGCGGAGGAAAGATCACATCGATTAAATGGCGCGAGATGGAATTTACAGTTCCGTTCCGCGGAAACATTCTCTCTAATGGTTGGTATCCGATGGCTCCGTGGGCTGGGCGCATCCGCGATGGCTTGATTACTTCTGCATCTGGTGTTGAACATCAACTGCCTACAAATATCGATCCACCCAATGCGATTCATGGTTTTGGTATTACTTCTTCATGGCAAGAGATTGGTCCGGGGCGTTCTTTATTGCACCTGCCAAAGCCATATATGGGTGCAACTGTTGAGCAGACAATTGAAGTTCTTGATGATGCAATCCGTTGGTCACTCGAATACGACGACAATGGTTGTGATATTCCGGTTTGGCTAGGAATGCACCCTTGGTTTGCGCGCGATTTAGAAAGAGGCGGAGCAGCTGAAATCGAATTTAGTGCTGCCAAGATGTTAAAGCGTGGCTCTGATGGACTACCAACAGGTGAACTCATTTCTCCAACGCCTGAACCTTGGGATGATGCCTTTACTGAAGTCCGCGGCACTCCATCGGTGATTTGGGAAGACGTTGCGCGTATTGATATTGAATCTGATGCTCCTTGGTGGGTTGTTTATAACGAAGATCCAGATGGGGTTTGTATCGAGCCCCAGACTGCGCCGCCTGATGCGGCTAATTTGGGCATTAGTGGTGAGAACTACATCGAAGCCCTATTCGTTTTCTCTCAAGGGTAAATAGAATCGGCTCTTATGAGCACACAGATAAATCGCCAGCACCTTAAAGAACTTCGCGCGAAGGAAGAACAGCGCTTTCTTGATACCCATAAGAAATCAGCTGCAGCCTTTGAAGATTCCAAGAAGGTCATGCACGAAGGTGTGCCGATGTCGTGGATGGCTAAGTGGCCAGGTTCGCATCCTGTCTTTGTGAAAGAGGCGAAGGGTGCGCGCTTTACCGATGTTGATGGCCATACCTATGTTGATTTCTGTTTGGGCGATACCGGGTCAATGACAGGTCACTCACCTGATGCAACTGTGGCAGCAATCCGCGAGCAGGTCGGCAAGGGCATTACAGCGATGTTGCCTACAGAAGATGCTGCGATTGTTTCTGGTTTATTGAAAGAACGCTTCGGTCTGCCTTTGTGGCAATTTACAGTATCTGCAACTGATGCCAACCGCCACGTTATTCGTTACTCACGCATGATTACAGGACGCAGCAAAATTGTTGTTATTGATCGCTGTTATCACGGTTCAGTTGATGAGACCTTTGCAACTCTTGATGATGCAGGGTTCACAGTTAAGCGTGAAGGAAATATCGGTGCACCGGTTGATTTAGCTGAAACAACTCGCGTTGTTGAATTTAACGATTTAGCTGCGATGGAAAAAGCGCTTGCCCATGGTGATGTCGCAGCAATCTTGATGGAACCTGCGATGACCAATATCGGAATTGTTCTTCCTCAAGATGGTTACTTGGTCGGCGTGCAGGAACTGGCAAAGAAGTACGGCACCTATTTGATCATCGATGAGACTCACACAATCTCTGTGGGTCCTGGTGGAATGACAAAGGCGCTTGGATTGAAGCCTGACTTCCTTACTATCGGTAAGGCACTCGCTGCTGGTATTCCCACCGGAACATTTGGAATGACTCAAGAGATAGCGGATGCAATCAAGAAGATGGTTGAACTCGAAATCATCGACCTCGGTGGCATTGGTGGAACTCTTGCGGGAAACGCTTTGTCATTGGCTGCGATGAAAGCAACTCTGACTGAAGTTCTCACTGAAGCAAACTTTGAGCGAATGATTGCACTGGGCAATCGCTGGTGCGATGGCATTGATGCAGCGATTAAAGAATTTGATCTTGATTGGCACTGCAACCGTTTAGGTGCTCGTGGTGAGTACATCTTTAAGGGCAAGCAGCCGGTGACGGGTAAAGAAGCAGCTGATTCAGGTGACTTCGAACTTGAGCAGTACATTCACTTACGTCTACTTAATGATGGTTACTTGATTACGCCGTTCCACAACATGGCGTTGATGTGTCCAGATACAACTGAGGCGGATGTCGATGGCCATACTGCAGCATTCAGAACAATGTGCGCAGAGCTTGTTAACGGTTAATTAAAACCGAGGGTTTTATATAAGCCTTTGCCTGCTTCGTTATCGTCATCGACATACAACATCGCTTGCTTGATGCCCTTTTCCTTGAGGTAAATCAAACCCTCTGTGCAGACTGCTTTGCCTATGCCTTTACCTGATTCACTTGGGTCAACTCCGATGACGTAGAGCTCACCTATGGGATCTTGGTTAACGAAGTCTTGGTGAATCTTGGTCCAGCAGAATCCTGCAATCTTGCCGTTGTGTACGCAGAGGAAGAAACCTTTTGGGTCAAACCAAGGTTCTTGCATTCTGTTTTCAAGATCTGCCATCGCCCAATTTCCTTGGTCGGGATGGGCGGCGAAAATGAGGTTGTTGAGATCGAGCCAAGCCTGGTCATGTATTTCTGGGTCGAAGGTAATGAATTGATAATTATGGGCAATATGCGCGATGGGTTCTTCAAGTGAACGATGGAGCTTAAGAATGTGGCGCATAGTTAAACGAGTTCAGAGATAGAAGTTTCCTTGCCACCGTTTTGTACGGTGAAGCGGTATCCGACATTGCGGACAGTGCCGATGATTGATTCAAATTCAGGGCCTAGCTTTGAGCGAAGGCGACGGATGTGTACGTCGACTGTGCGAGTGCCACCGAAGTAGTCATAGCCCCAGATCTCTTGAAGAAGCTGTGCTCTTGTGAATACGCGACCAGGGTGTTGTGCCAGGTATTTTAGTAATTCAAATTCCTTGAAAGTTAAGTCGAGTGAGGTGCCCTTGATCTTGGCTGTGTAAGTATTTTCATCGATGACGACATCGCCTTGGCGGATTTCAGATGAAGTTGGGTCAAGTGATTCAAGTTGTGCCGCATGTGCACCAACTGCGATACGGATACGTGCATCGACTTCAGCAGGTCCTGCTGTATCGAGGATGACATCGTTAACACCCCAGTCTGCTGTAAATGCAGAGAGGCCGCCTTCAGTGGTGATTGCAATGATGGGTGCACCGACTCCGGTTGTTGAAAGAAGTCTTGTGAGTGATTTTGCTGTTGGGAAATCGCGACGAGCATCGACGAAGACAACATCCATTAAAGGTGTATCGACGAGAACAGATGCTTCAAGTGGCGCTACTTTGCAAGTGTGTTGCAACAACGCGAGTGCAGGCAGAACTTCTGCGCTTGCTCCTTGCGAATTAGTCAGTAGCAACACCTTGGCCATTGTGTGAGAATACTCTTGTGAAAACGTATCTACCACTCGTCATTGTGCTGGCTCTTGCTTCAGCATATGGATTCTGGTGGAAGCGTAAACAAGGCGCGATTCGCTCAAATAAAGCTATTCCTGGCCATCGCTTGACCGAGGCAGCTCTCGGTGAGGCTCTGGGATCGCGAGCCACCATGGTGCAGTTCTCATCAGCATTTTGCGCCCCTTGCCGAGCGACTCATTCATTGCTTTCTCAGATGGTCATTCCTATGAACGATGTGAAGCACATCCATATCGATGCAGAGTCTCATCTTGAATTGGTACGCGAACTCGATATCCGTTCGACTCCAACAACGCTATTTATTAATAAAGACGGAATTGAAGTAGGCCGCGCTGCAGGAACTCCAAAGCGCGAGCAAGTATTAGCTGCTCTCGCTGCAATTCATTAACTCCTGCAAGTAACTCGCAACTCGCTTATCTGTAAGCACTTCTCTACCCTTCAACCATGTCTGAAGTTCTCGATAAACCAGAAGTGCAGAAGATTTATATCGATGCACGCGGTCCACGTTTCTCTGCATCTCTTACAACGGTTGTTCTTGCAACAGCGTTAGTGACTCAGAACAAGTGGGTTCTAGTTGCACAAGGTCTTGTATTTCTAATTGGTGCAACTCGTGGTCCACAGTTCACTCCATATGGGCTGATCTTCAAGAACGTAATTAAGCCACGACTAAATAAAGTTGCACCAACAGAAGATGTTCGTCCACCAAAGTTTGCGCAAGCTGTCGGATTCGGTTTCGCACTTGTCGGATCAATCGGAGCTTTCGCTGGAGTCGATGTTGTATTCACAGTTGCAACAGGTTTTGCACTAGCCGCCGCGTTTCTTAACGCCGCATTTAATTATTGTTTGGGTTGCGAGATGTACCTACTGATAACCCGCTTTACATCTAAATAAAACTAATTTTAAGAAACTAACTTAGGAGAATAAAAATGTCACGTGAAACATCATTGGTTACCGCTGAATGGGTAGCTGCGAACCTCAATAACCCAAGCGTTGTTATCGTCGAGGTCGACGAAGATACGACTTTGTACGCGCAGGGCCACATTGAGAATGCAATTACTTTCCACTGGCGCGAAGATCTACAAGATGGCTTGATCCGCGACCTTATTTCTAAGGAGAAGTTCGAAGCACTCCTTTCAAAGAGCGGTATCTCAAACGACACCACAGTTGTTCTCTACGGAGGCAATAACAACTGGTTCGCGACATACGCATTCTGGTACTTCAAGGTCTATGGCCACGCTGATGTTCGCCTTCTTGATGGTGGACGCAAGCGCTGGGAACTAGATGCTCGCCCATTCGTAACTGAGGTTCCTACACGTACAGCTACTCGCTACGTTGCAAAGGAGCGCGATAACTCAATCCGCGCATACCGCGACGAAGTTATTGCAGCTATTGGTTCTAAGAACATCGTCGATGTTCGCTCACCTGCTGAATTTTCTGGAGAACTTGCAGCTCCTGCTCACCTTCCACAAGAGGGTGGACAGATCAAGGGACATATTCCAACAGCGAAGAACATTCCTTGGTCAAAGGCTGCAAATGAAGATGGAACATTTAAATCAGATGCAGAGTTGAAGGAGATCTACCAGGGTGCTGGCGTTGATCTTTCAGTAGACACAATCGCGTACTGCCGTATCGGTGAGCGCTCAGCGTTCTCATGGTTCGTTCTTCACGAACTTCTTGGCGTTAACAATGTAAAGAACTACGACGGATCATGGACTGAATACGGTTCACTCGTCGGTGTTCCTGTTGCAGTAGGTGCATAAGTAATGCGTACATGCGGTGCAACACCTGGTGGCCCATCACTCGATGGCATTGATTTAACGAAGCAGACTGTTATTCAGGGAGTTATTCTCAAAGAGGGTGAGAATGATTCAGTACCTAACGGTGCACCTGTCACCAACGGCCATGTTCGTTTGCTCGATGCATCAGGTGAATTCACCGCAGAGGTTCCGACCAATCTTGAAGGTCAGTTCCGTTTCTTCGCAGCTCCTGGCGCTTGGACTCTCGTAGTTCAGGCACCGGGTGCTCGCGTAGAGCAGAAGATTGTTGCTGCGCAGGGAACTCCGACAGATATTGTCATTCATCTCTAGTTTGAGAAAGTAGACTTCTGCCCATGGCTGAAAAACACGAACTCCACGAAAAGGGCTTACGCCTTACTCCGCAGCGCGAACTTGTTCTCTCTGCTGTTCGTGCGCTAGGGCATGCAACACCTGAAGAAGTTGCCGAGAAGGTGCGCCAGACACATCCTGGAATCAACCTCTCAACTGTCTATCGCAACCTTGAAACTCTTGAAAACGTTGGCCTTGTTCAGCACACGCACCTTGGCCACGGTGGCGCGACCTATCACGCAGCTGAAGAGCTCACTCACTTGCACCTTGTCTGCGGTACATGCGGATCTGTTGGCGATGCTCCAATCGATGTTGCAGCGAACTTCGTACAGAACCTTTCTGATGACTACGGCTTTAAGACCGATGTCACGCACTTTGCCATCTATGGCACCTGTGCTGCATGCGTTAAATAGCAGTTATCACCTGACGCTCGTAGACTTACGAGCATGACAGCCGTATTTGTTGAAGAAGGCCCCGATAAGGGCGCTATCTGGCATTTCGGTGAACCTAATAAAGAACAACGCGCATTAGCCGAGGGCAAAGCGTGGGCGGATTTATCTCACCTTTCAGTAATTGCAATTTCAGGTGAAGATCGCCTGAAGTGGTTACATGATTTAACAACTCAGTACTTAGTTGATTTCGGTGCAGGTACTTGGACTTCGGCAATGGTCTTGGATCCGCAGGGACATGTTGAGTACCAGTTCAATGTAGTTGATGATGGAACCACTTCTTATCTGGTTATGGATCCTCACTTTGTTGAAGGACTATCTGCTTACCTGAACAAGATGCGATTTATGTTGCGCGTTGAAGTACGAGACGCAACTGAAGATTTCGCTGTGATGCGAGCCCCAGGTGTTGCTAATGAAATCGGTGGGCCATTTGCATTGGTACCACGTGCTGAACTTGAAGAGATGAAATCTGCTTTTGATTCAACGGCAACGCAGGTAGGTACATGGGCACTTGATGCCGAACGAGTTGCTGCAGGGCGCCCACGACATGGGATTGATACTGACTTTAAGACGATTCCTAATGAGCTGGGTGTATTAAACGGCGCGGTCCATATGAATAAAGGTTGCTACCGTGGACAAGAGACCGTGGCAAAGATTTATAACTTAGGAAAGCCACCACGTCGTTTGGTGATGTTGCACCTCGATGGCCACGCAGTAGTGATGCCTCCGTCAGGAACTCCAGTCATGAATGGTGAAGTTCAGGTTGGTTTCCTAGGCACGGTGGCTCGCCATCATGAATTAGGTCCGATTGCTCTCGCGATTGTTAAGCGCAATACGCCGGTGGATGCACAGCTCACCGTTGAAGGCGTGGCTGCGTCACAACAGATCATCGTGGAGGCGTAAGTGAAATTTATTGGCCAATTATTTGTAGTTTCATTGGCTGGCCTTGCAATCATGTGGGCTGTTCGCAAGCTTTAACAGTTACTCTTAGCCCATGGAGCTCTTCACAACGGTGGTGCTGGCGCTAGTTGCACTAGTTGTGGGCGTGGGGCTCGTTATTTATGGGATCCGCGGTACTCGCGAATCTCAGGCACGCGATGGACGTACATATAAGAGAGGCAGGCTCTAATGGCCTTCACAATTCCCGAAGGACTTCATCCTGATCTCAATCCACTTGCGTGGATGATCGGCACATGGCGCGGCAAGGGCCGTGGTGAATATCCAACGATTGAAACCTTTGAATACGCGCATGAAGTGGTCTTTAACCACGACGGTCGCCCATTTATGAATTACTACTCACGTTCTTGGATCATCGATGCAGATGGCGAAATCATTCGTCCGGCAGCATCTGAAGCTGGTTTCTGGCGCGTGAAAGAGAAGAATGTTTTAGAAGTTGTTATCTCACATAGCACTGGCATTACTGAAGGCTGGGTCGGACAGTTTGATGGTCCAAAGATTCAGCTGGTGATGGATCAAGGTTATTCAGCGCCATCAGCAAAGATAGTTACTGCAGGCGTGCGTTTATACGGTCTTGTTGAAGGTGAATTGTTCTTTGCCTATGACATGGCTGCTGAAGGACAAGAACTACAGGCGCATATCTGGTCAACTCTCGAACGTCAGAGCGAATAAATGAATGATGCAGTATTAGCTGAATATGTACGCGATGGCGTTGTTGAATCTGTGCACCGCGGATATTTAGTTGCGTTGAATTCCGATGGATCAGTGAATTTAGAACTTGGAAATATCGATCAGCTAATTTTTCCGCGCTCAACAATAAAATCAATTCAAGGTGCCGCCATGGTGCGTGCTGGGTTGAAGTTAGAGCCACGTTTATTGGCACTGGGTTGTTCAAGCCATTCAGGTTCAGAAGAACATCTATCTGCTGTCCGTGAAATCTTGAGTATGGCAAAACTTGATGAAAGCGCTCTGCAATGCATGCTTGATAAGCCACTGGGCGAACCAGAGCGACGTGCGTGGGGCGATAAACCAGCTACTCGTATTTCAATGAACTGCAGCGGAAAACATGCAGCGATGTTGCTGACCTGCGTTACTAATGGTTGGCCGATCGAGAATTATTTAGATCCAGCACATCCTCTGCAGGTTGCGATTAAGGCTGAGCTAGAAGCCCTTGCGGGAGAGAAAATCACGCTGACTTCAACCGATGGATGTGGCGCTCCGCTATTCTTGATTTCAGTTATTGGCTTAGCGCGTGCAATTCGTGCAATCACAATTTCTGTTGATCCGATTCACCAATCTGTCTTGGATGCCTCACGAAAGTTTCCTGAAATGGTTGCAGGTAAAGGTCGTTTAACAACACAGATGATTGAAGCAGTACCTGGTTTGTATATGAAGGATGGCGCAGAAGCGGTTGAGATTGCTTCGATGCCTGATGGACGCACGTTGGTATTTAAGGTTGCAGATGGTTCTCTTCGACCATTCCGCGTATTGGTGCATGCTGGTTTGAAGCGTCTGGGTATTGATAGCCCATATGAGGCTGAAAACGTGCTTGGTGGTGACCGAGTAATCGGCACCATTCGCGCTACTTTTTAAACGCGCGTACCCTTCTACTTATGACTTCCCGCCGTATCGCCACCTTGATGGTGCATACCTCACCGCTTGATCAAGCGGGTGCTGGTGATGCCGGTGGAATGAATATCTACGTCTGTGAAGCTGCGCAGAACATGGCAGCGATGGGCGTGAAGGTAGATATCTTTACTCGTCGTACAAATAACGAAGTCGCTGATGTTGTTGAGGTTGCACCTGGTGTGCGCGTTATTCAGCTCAATGTTGGACCAGTATCTGGAGTCACAAAAGAACTCTTGCCTAAGTTGATTCCAGATTTATCTGCAGCCTTTAAAGAAGCGTTACTTGCTACTCGTTACGACATTATTCATTCGCATTACTGGATCAGTGGCAAAGTTGCGATGCCTGTTGCAAAAGAGCTTGGTATTCCGTTGGTGCACACGATGCACACGATGGCGCGTGTAAAGAATTTGAATTTGGCTGAAGGTGAAGTTCCTGAGCCAATGATTCGCGTGCAGGGCGAAACCCAAGTAGTGGCTGCGGCCGATGCGTTGATTGCTAATACCGATGCTGAAGCAGCGAGCTTGGTTTCTCTCTACGAAGCATGCCCCGATAACGTCTTAGTTGTAAGTCCAGGTGTGAACTTGAAGGTCTTTACGCCGGGCGCTGGTCGCATGGCAGCTCGCGAAGTTTTAGATATCGATAAGAGCGCACATGTCATCAGCTTTGTGGGCCGCATTCAGCCACATAAGGGCCCTGAGGTATTGATTAGATCAATTGCTGAACTTGTTTCGCATTCTCCGCATCTGCGTACCAAGTTGATTACCAACATCATTGGTGGAGCATCAGGTGCCAACCAATCAGAAGTCGAGCGCTTAAAAGAGTTAACAACATGGCTCGGCATTGATGATGTTGTTCGTTTTGCACCACCGGTTCCTCGCGAAGAACTTCCTCAGTGGTATCGCGCTTCTGATTTGGTCTGCGTGCCAAGTTATTCTGAAAGTTTTGGTCTTGTGGCTCTTGAAGCACAGGCATGTGGCACACCCGTTGTAGCTACCGCGGTTGGCGGACTTCGTACAGCTGTTGCCGACGGTATTTCAGGGGTACTTGTTGATGGACATGATCCACGTGCGTGGTCATCTGTTTTGGCTCGTTTGCTGCAAGAACCACAACGTCGCGTACTGCTTTCTATGGGTGCGATCGAGCATGCATCGCACTTCGGGTGGGATGCAACATCCCGCGGAACTCTTGATATTTACGACCGTGTTTTGTCGGCACGAACAGAGCAAGCGAAGAACATCGGCTAAATGGCCTTAGATCCACGAGAGATCATTGAAGATTTCCTTCAATCTCATGATTTAGATTTCGATCGCTCAGATGCAGATACCTTCATGGTGACTTTGCCTGGTGAAAATAAATTACAGACTCATTGCGCTTTAGTCGTAGGCGATCACTCTTTGAGCATCAACGCTTTTGTAATACGTAAACCAGATACCCATGAAGATGCAGTGCATAAGTGGTGCATGGCAAAGAATGCTGCGATGTACGGAGTTGCCTTTGCAATTAATGAATTGGGCGATATCTACTTGGTAGGGCGCTTGCCACTGGAAGCGGTGAATGCGAAAGAGATTGATCGCTTGATTGGTTCGGTACTGCAGTATTCGGATTCATCATTTAATCCGCTCTTGGAATTGGGCTTTGCAGATGCAATTCGCCGCGAATGGGCTTGGCGAGTAAGTCGTGGTGAATCTCTGGCGAATCTAGAGGCTTTTAAACATTTACTCCAGTAATTGTTTTTGACTACTTAGCAACACCTCGTTTAATGTGAGAGAATTCGCCTCATGTCGAACTTCAAACTCATCCTCCTGCGCCATGGCGAATCCGAATGGAATGCCCTCAATCTCTTTACTGGTTGGGTCGATGTCCGGCTCTCTGAAAAGGGCATCGCTGAGGCATCTCGCGGAGGAAAGTTATTGGCAGAGCGTGGGCTGTTGCCTGATGTAGTTCACACATCTTTGTTGCGCCGTGCGATCCATACATCGCAGTTGGCTCTCGATTCATGCGATCGTCACTGGATCCCAGTGAAGCGTTCATGGCGTCTTAACGAGCGTCACTACGGGGCTCTGCAGGGCAAGGACAAGGCGCAGACCTTGGCTGAATACGGCGAAGAGCAATTTATGTTGTGGCGTCGTTCGTATGACACCCCACCACCGCTGATTGAAAAGGGTTCTGAGTTCTCACAAGATGCGGATCCGCGTTACGCCGATTTGGGTGCAGATATGCCGCTGACTGAGTGCCTTAAGGATGTTGTGGTCCGCATGGTTCCGTACTGGACCGAATCAATCATTCCTGACCTCAAAGCTGGCAAGACAGTACTTATTACTGCTCACGGCAATTCATTGCGTGCATTAGTAAAGCACCTTGAAGGTATCTCTGATGAAGATATTGCGGGGCTAAATATTCCTACAGGTATTCCACTGCTCTATGAATTAGATGCAGATTTCAAGCCGGTAAAAGCTGGCGGCGAATATTTAGATCCTGCAGCTGCTGCTGAAGCAATTACAGCTGTTGCGAATCAGGGTAAGAAGTAAGTCTTAGTTAGTAACGTTTGCGTAAGCATCACGCTTATCGCGGATGATTGCTGAGACTTCAACAACTCCTGCGCGAGCGAAAGCTAGCTGCAAAGTGACGTTACGTCCTGGTGTTGCGCCAACGCCTGCAAATACTGCCTTTGCATTAGCAGAATCACCTTCAAAACGAATTGGCTGATCCTTACGCAAGTTCTGCTCACCAGAGAGTGTGGCTGTTGTTCCGCCCGCAGAAATTCCAAGAAGAGCATCTGCTTCATCTGCGTAGTTGACGATTGTTCCGACAACTACCGCTGAACCATCTTCTGTTGCAACAAGAAGTAAGTTTGAAATTGAGAGGTCGCTGCCATTTGTCTTAACAATTGCTTCATTGCCATCAGTTACGCGCTTGATCATGCGAGTTGCTGCATCAGGGCCTGCGCCTGAACATGCAGTAAGTGAGACAGCAAGAGCAGATGTAATAAGTGCAATTGAGAAGTTCTTAATATGTGGACGACGCATGGGACGAATTATCGCATGTCAAATAAGCGTTATTTGACGCTGGTTTAGGGCCAATTAATGGGGTTTTCGTTGTCAGCGATGGCTGGTAGAATTGGACTCTAACGAAGGGCAATACATGACATTCAAGGTCGGCGAAACCGTTGTTTATCCCCATCACGGAGCAGCTCTTATCGAGGCAATCGAAACTCGAATAATTAAGGGCGAAGAGAAGACCTACCTCGTTCTCAAGGTTGCTCAGGGCGACCTCACTGTGCGCGTACCTGCAGATAATGTAGATCTCGTCGGTGTCCGCGATGTCGTTGATTCAGCTGGCCTCGATCGCGTATTTAACGTACTTCGTCAGCCATATACCGAAGAACCAACAAACTGGTCACGTCGCTATAAGGCAAACCTCGAAAAGCTTGCATCCGGAGATGTCATTAAGGTCGCAGAAGTTGTACGCGATCTCTACCGTCGCGATCTCGATCGTGGACTATCTGCCGGTGAAAAGCGCATGCTCGCCAAGGCGAAGCAGATTCTCGTCTCTGAGCTCGCACTTGCCGAGCGCACAGATGAAGAGAAGGCTGCAACTCTCCTTGACGAGGTTCTCGCTTCGTAATTTAGTCACTCACACGCCATGATCGCCGCAATCGTCGCTGCCGCAGGTAGTGGCGAACGCTTCGGTGCGCCTATTCCCAAAGCACTGATCCAACTTGGCGATCGCACACTCCTTGAACATGCAGTCTCATCACTCTCGGCTGTCGTTGATCAGATTGTTGTTACTGCGCCTGCTGGATTCGAAGATCAAATCCGCGTACTTGTTGGCGATGCGGTCACTGTTGTTACAGGTGGCGCTACTCGCTCTGATTCAGTGCGCGCAGGTCTTGCAGCAATTGAAAACGCAGACTTTGTTTTGGTGCACGATGCAGCGCGTGCGTTAGCAACTCGCGAATTAGCAGCTTCTGTTGTTGCGTCCCTTAAGGCAGGTGATGTTGCTGTAGTTCCAGCACTTCCTGTCGTCGATACTCTGCAAAATGTTGGCGCAGATGGATATGTAATCAACGCTGTGGATCGCAGCTCCCTACGTCGTATTCAAACTCCACAAGGTTTTTCATACTCAGTTCTCAACGCAATTCATCAAGGTGCACAAGATGCAACTGATGATTCAACTCTGGCGCTCAATGCGGGCCATAAAGTGCGCGTTATTGCTGGTGAAGAACGAGCTCTCAAAATTACAACTCCTTCAGATTTAGCAATAGCACTTACATTCTTAGGAGATGCCACAACATTTAGTACCGGTGTGGGCGTTGATGCACACGCATTTGGCGACGGCCGCGAGCTCTGGCTTGCAGGTCTCCATTGGCCAGATGAAGTTGGCGTCGATGGCCACTCTGATGGCGATGTGGCAGCCCATGCAATCTGCGATGCACTCTTTGCAGCAACGGGTCTTGGTGATTTGGGCAGCAACTTCGGAACATCGCGTCCTGAATATGCGGGCGCTTCTGGCGTCACGCTTTTGAAGGAAACTTTGGCGATTATTTCTAAGGGCGGATATTTGATCTCGCATGTATCAGTGCAGATCATCGGAAATCGTCCGCGCATCGGTGCTCGTCGGGCCGAAGCAATTGCAACGCTTTCGCAGGCACTTGGCGGGGCAGAGGTCGCAATCCTTGCTACAACCACTGATGGAATGGGCCTTACCGGTGAAGGCAAGGGCATTGCAGCGATTGCATCTGCGCTAGTTATTAAGAACGCTTAAGTAAAGATAGAATTGCCTAATGAGTTCGCTATCTTTATATGACACGCTAACGCGAACCACCTCGGAATTTGTTCCCCTTAAAAAGGGCGAAGTTGGTATTTATCTCTGTGGCGCGACAGTTCAGGCGCCTCCTCATATCGGCCATGTGCGCTCTGGCGTTAACTTCGACATCTTGCGTCGCTGGTTAACAAAATCTGGTTACAACGTCACATTTATCCGTAACGTCACAGATATCGATGACAAGATTTTGCATAAGGCAGTGCATGAAGAGATGCCTTGGTGGGCAGTTGCAATGAAGTACGAGCGTGCATTTACTGATGCATATGCTGCCCTTAACGTTTTGCCTCCAACATATGAACCACGCGCTACGGGGCACGTGACTCAGATGATCGAACTCATGCAGTTACTCATTGAAAAGGGCGCTGCATACGCACCCGGCAACGGCGATGTCTATCTCGAAGTTCGTAAGCTTTCCTCTTACTTAACACTTTCACGTCAGAAGCTTGATGATCTACAACCAGCAGCCGATGCCGATGAGACTTACAAGAAAGATCCACGCGACTTTGCGTTGTGGAAGGCTGCAAAGTCCGGAGATCCATCATGGCCAACTCCATGGGGGCCAGGACGTCCAGGTTGGCACCTCGAATGTTCTGCGATGGCGCATCAGTATTTAGGTGAAGCATTTGATATCCATGGTGGCGGACTTGATTTGATCTTCCCTCACCACGAGAACGAGATTGCACAATCTGAAGCTGCTGGTTTTGCATTCGCAAAGCGTTGGTTACATAACGCGTGGGTGACAGCATCTGGCGAAAAAATGTCGAAGTCTTTAGGTAACTCACTTCAGGTGCATGAATTGTTGAAGAGCGTTCGCGGAATCGAACTTCGTTGGTACTTGGGCTCTGCTCACTACCGTTCGATGCTCGAGTTCTCACATGAAGCGCTTGCAGAATCTGCAACAGCGTTTCGTCGTATCGAAGGTTTCTTAACTCGCTCCGTTGAAATTCTTGGCACACAGCCAACGCCAGTTATCAGCCAGGCATTTACTGATGCGATGAATGATGATTTAGCTGTTCCAACAGCGCTTGCTTCAATCTCTGAAGCGCTTCGTGCGGGAAATAGCGCGATTACTGCAGGAGATCAGGCTGTTATTGCGGCGTCTGCCAATGAAATCCGCGGAGCACTTGAAGTCCTTGGCTGCGACCCATTTGATCCAGCATTTGCAACTGCGTCCGCTAGTGAAGATATGACTGCAGCCCTTGATGGCGTCATTCAGTTGGCACTTGCTCAGCGCACAGCAGCGCGTGAGCGTAAAGATTTTGCGGCATCAGATTCAATTCGCGATGGCTTAGCTGCACTTGGAATTACTATTGAAGACACTGCACAAGGGCCACGTTGGTCAATCTCTAGAGATGGAAAATAACAATGGCCGGTAATGCAAAACCTCGCGGTGCAGTTCGTAAATCTAAGAAGGGCCCAACACAGGGAACTGGCGGAAATAATAAGCGTCGTCTTGAAGGTAAGGGACCAACACCAAAGGCTGAAGACCGTCCATATCACGCCGCTGCAAAGCGTAAGAAAGCTGCTGAAAAATCAGCTGCAAAGAAGCCAGCGACAACTCGTAAGTTCTCAAAGGGCGATGCACCACGTGGTGAAATTGTTGCAGGTCGTAACGCGGTACTAGAAGCACTTCGCGAATCTGTACCAGCGACTGAACTCTTGGTTGCGCGCAGCATCGATGTCGATGATCGCGTTGCTGAGTCACTTCAGATTGCACTTAATCACGGACTTTCTATCCGCGAAGCACACCGTGCTGAAGTTGAAGGGATTTCACCCAACAGCCAAGGAATCATCCTTGCGATTAAGCCTTTCCAATATTCATCATTTGAAGAGATTGTTCAGCGCGCAAAGAATCCAATGCTGTTGGTTGCACTCGATGGTGTGACAGATCCACGTAACTTGGGAGCGATTGTTCGCTCTGCTGCAGCTTTTGGTGCATCAGGTGTCTTGATGACAGAACGTCGCGCCGCTGGAATGACAGCATCTGCGTGGAAGTCATCAGCTGGTGCTGCTGCTCGTCTGCCAATCGCGCAGGTAACTAACCTTGCTCGCACAATTGATGAAGCGAAGAAGCTTGGCTGCTTTATCGTCGGCCTTGATGGTGAATCAGATGTGGCTATTGCAGATATGAAGGTTGCTACCGAAAAACTCATGATTATCGTGGGTTCTGAAGGCAAGGGACTTGCTCGCCTTACTCGCGAAAAGTGCGATCTGATTGTCTCTATTCCGATCAGCGCATCAACTGAATCTCTTAACGCATCAGTTGCAACATCGATTGCCTTGTACGCAGTAGATGAGGCTCGCCGTAAGGGTTAAGCCCTAGGTAGATTCAGCGATGTCATTTCAACGTTTCATAGTCTGCGGAGATTCATACTCTGAAGGAATGACTGATGAAGTCGTTGATGGCAAATTTCGTGGATGGGCAGATCGCGTCGCCGATGTAATGGCTGGTGCGAACCCTGATTTCACATATATGAACCTTGCGATTCGTGGAAAGCTATTAGGACAAGTTGTCGAAGACCAAGTTCCTGTGGCGCTCAAACATGTAACTGGTCGAGACACACTTGTCTCTTTCCATGCTGGTGCAAATGATGCGCTCCGTCCTGGATATCAGCCACAAGTAGCCATTGCTCTCTATCAAGAAGCTGTTCGCTTGATTGCTAAGTCTGGCGCGACGTTAATGTTATTTACAGTCTTAGAACGCACCGGCAATAAAGGTAAAGGCGCAGAAATCTGGGAGAAGCGATTCTCTGAATTTAATAGATCTGTCCGCGAAGTTGGCGCTGAGGTCGGTGCAATCGTTGTTGATGCAAATCAAGAGACATTCTTTAGCGACCGTCGCTTCTTGGCATTCGATCGTTTACATTTAAATGCCGAAGGTCATAATCGATGCGCTCAGGCAGTACTTGAAAAATTAAATCTTCCTTTTGATCCAGATTGGCGCACACCGTTGCCACCAGCAAAGAAGACACCGTGGATTTTTGAAAAAGGCGTCACCGTTGCTTGGTTCTTCGTCTTCGCACTTCCTTGGATCTTGCGACGTATTCAAGGCAAATCATCTGGCGATGGGCGTAGTGCTAAATACCCAACGCCAGTGAAGTGGCCGCTTGAGAGGTAGTCCAAGAGTCCGGTCTTGAATCTGTCAGCCTGTTGCGGTTTACTGAAAGCATGAAAAACATCATGGGCCACCTCAGAATTGTTCTCTCCATCATTCTGATTTTTGGTGCAAGCTCGATGCCATTGGCTCAGGCTGAATTGGGAGGCTATGCCGTGGTGCATCCCGATGGTCACGTCTGCGGAGTAATTGTCGCGACTAGCTCGGACCCATTTGGGAACGGCGGAACTATGCCAAACGAGTACATGGGCTGCCCGGCTGGATCACGAATTATATTTCAAACAAAAGCCGATCCGGATACCGGGAATGTTGCTGGTTATCACGGCTCATCGCCTGGAACATCGGTTCAATATGATGACAGCACGAACTCTTTCTCAATTTCGAATAACACACCAACAAACTCAGGTTCTTCAACCTCTCCAACAGTTCCTACAAAAGTCACCCTGATTATTAAGGATGGAATTGCTACAGATGCGAGTGGTCGCAGCTTCAGTACTGGAAATGGTGTCTCAGCAACTACAACTTTAAGCCAAGAACAATTCCAACAACTTGTCACGGAAACTAGTCGAATTGAAAGCGCCCAAAACCAGAGACAACTCGCATTAAATCAAGCAAGAGCCTTAGCTGCTCAAACCCCTGGAATCGAACGTTGTGTGTCATGGTCTGGCTATTTAGAGAATGGTCAGGAATGTGCAACTGCAACCTCATCGGACTCCGCAACGGTACAAGTTAAATCGGTGTCAAACTCACTCAGTGGAAATGATTCTCAGACGGTACTAAATATTGGATCTGATTCGGCTACAGTCACTTCAGAATCCATCACGGTCAATGTGAAACCTCTAAATAACTATGTCGCTCCAAAAATCAATTCCAATTCAGTCGAGATTGCCGGCAGTGCTTCGAAAGTATCTGGTCTCGCCCAAAAAATCGAAGTAGATGCTAAGACAAGTACAGATATTGATAAGTCTTTAAGAAAATTGGAATCTCTCCGAACTGTAACTGCATCAAGTTCAATTAAGTTACCGGACGCTAAACTTTCTAAAGAATCAGCAGTGAGCCAAACTCCAAATGTTTGTTCCATCTCAGGGATACAAGTGATCCGGTCAGGAAAAGGATTATGTACTGTTTCATACACAATCACTTCCGAGGCCGGCAACACCTATACAACTGAAAAGACTTTTACCTTTAGATAGAGCGAACGGTCCAAGTAAAGCTATAAGTACCGCCAGATACTAAGTATTGAGGCAGAGTATCTGGACCACAGGAAGCTGTTCCAACACCGCGATGAGCAGCATCGATATGAATAACGGTATTTCCTGTTGGAACCAACTCAACATCGTGCGTTGCATCGGCAAGTTGCGTAGCTCTCAATGGTGTCGCAGATACCTGACGTGGCTTATCTAAATCGATACGCACACCGCGTCCTGAAGCATCAGTCAATGAGAACCAACGAACTCCTGCATGGCCGCCATTTTCCTGCGGGCGAACATATGGAACATATTGCTCAGCAACAGTTGATTCCCATTTGTGAACGCGACCAATCTTGCGGTCTGGGTAAGTTTCGTTAGATCCGATACCGAAGTAAGTGTAATTACTTAAAGCTCCATCGATTTCGAAGTTAACACCCACGCGAGCTAGATCTTCTAGCTGCTTTGGAACTGTGATTGTCTCCTTAACAGAGAAACCATCAGCTACAGGAGTAACAAGTTGAACCTGCTTGATCTTGAAGCCGGTGCTTGTCTTCCATTCACTCGTTACCTTGTAAGACTTTGATGTCTCTGTGATTGTGCAATCAGTGCGCTCAAGTTCGCGGACTCCGTAACGCTCCCACTTGGTTGCAATGTGTGCGATGCGATCGTTATCTGTTGGAGCGCGCCACAATGAAAGCTCTGGAGCAATTACTCCAAATGGAATCTGGATTTCGCCAGCATCATCGACAGCAACTTCAAAGAGTTCCGAAGTCTTAGCCGCTCCGATTGTCTCTTTACGTGATGGGAGTGCGAATTGGTTCCAGCCGACTTCATGTCCGGCAGGCGCCCAATCGGTACGGTTCTTCTGCACGATGGTGAAGTTAATGAAGCGTTCACCTGCTGCATCTGGCTTAAGAAGTGCCTTCGACTTAATCGAAATCTTTGCACTCTTCTGAGGTGCAATCTTTGGCAGTACAACCTTGCCGCTATCGATGACTTCACCATTGCGGTTGATGCTCCAGAAGGCTTCAAAATCAGCTAAATCCTTGAAGTATTGGCGGTTGGTGACAGTGAAAGATCCAGTCGATGCCTTGGTTGATGAGATAACAACAGGGGATGCAATCGCCTTCATCTCGCTCATTGCAGGCTTTGGTGTGCGATCAGGAAAGACCATTCCATCGCAGACAAAGTTTCCATCGTGGCGATTTTCGCCGAAGTCTCCGCCGTATGCAGAGCGCTTTGAACCATCTGCCATTGTCTGTTCAATTCCGTGATCCCAGAATTCCCAGATGAATCCACCTTGCAAGCCAGGTGTTGAATGGATTGCGTCCCAATACTCTTTAAGAGTTCCGTTGGAGTTACCCATTGCATGCGAGTACTCGCACATGATCAATGGGCGATCTTGGCGGCCAGATTTTGCATAAGAAAGAATTGCTTTGATTGATGGATACATCGGGCTGACGACATCGGTCAGTGAATGACCTCCGCGCCAATCGCCGTTGATGCCGCCTTCGTAGTGAAGTGGACGTGATGGATCGAGTGCACGAGCGAATGCTGCTGCAGCTCCATGATTCTTTCCACGACCTGATTCATTTCCGAGTGACCAGAAGATCACGCATGGATGGTGCATATCGCGCTGAACCATACGACCTACGCGCTCAACGAATGCGGACGCGTAACGTGGGTCATTTGAAATGGAATCGTAGAAAGCGTGGGATTCAATATTTGCTTCATCGATGACGTAGAAACCAAGTTCGTCGCAGAGATCGTAGAAAGCAGGATCATTTGGATAATGTGATGTGCGCACTGCGTTGAAGTTCCAACGCTTCATCTCAAGCAAATCTTGACGCATATCTTCACGGCTGAGAACGCGACCTGTGTGGCGGTTGAAGTCATGGCGGTTTACGCCGTAGATATAAATCAACTTGCCATTGACCAAGAGTTCGCGACCCTTAACGACAACAGAGCGGAAACCGATGCGCTGTTGTGAAACTTCAACGACGGTGCCTGTTGGACTTACTAGCTCAATGCGAAGTGTGTATAAATTAGGGGTTTCAGCAGACCATGCAGCAACTTTAGGAATCGTGGTTTCAAGGACGATATGACCTGGCCATGGCTGCTTAATCGCTTCAAGCGCCAGGCGATCACTTTCTGGCATTGAGCCATCCCAGTATTCGCCGGCAAAGTGCTTGCGGTTGGCGTTAATCATTTCTCGAGTCATCTCGGTCCAGATCGGAGCGACATGCTTCTTAAGAGTCTGTGAAAGCTGTGCGCTCTTGACCTTTGGCAACTCTTCGATAGATGTGCGCAGTGTGTAGCCATCAGTTGGCTTGCCGTTGATAGAACCGATGATTGCATCAATTTTCAATGTTCCGGTTGTTCCATCCGCCTTGAGTCCTGCTGTTGTCGCAAATTTTTCAATGAAGACATGTTCTGTTGCATAGAGCTTCACTGAACGAGTGATGCCACCGTGCCACCACTGATCTTGATCTTCAATGTATGTGGCATCAGACCATTTGGTCACGGCAATACGCATTACGTTGCGATCGCGCTTTACAACTGAAGTAATATCGAATTCTGCTGCAAGACGAGAATCTTTAGTCATTCCCACTTCAACGCCGTTGACTGTTATGACTGCAACAGATTCAAATCCGCCTAAGTGCAAGACAACGCGCTTGTTATCCCATGACAGTGGCAAGTCAAAGTCGCGTTCGTAAATTCCAGTCGGGTTCTCTTCTGGAACTTCTGGTGCAACGTGATCCCATGGCATCTGTACGTTTGTGTAGATCGGCTTATCGAAAAATACATCGCTCGTTGGTTGCATCGTCCACAAACCAGGAACTGGAATCTTGCTCCAACGCTTGCGTACGTTCTCAGTTGGTGAATGCAGAAGCTGAAAGCGCCAAGTGCCATCCAATGAAAGAGTTTCGAAGTGCTCGATGTGGAGCATTCCAAGTCGGTTGATTGAATTTGTCTCAGGGCTCATCCAGTAGTTAGGCAACATGTCGGCAATCCTCTCACCCCACTGCGCTGAATTGAATCTAAAAAAAGGTCACGAAAAGGTTGCTTTTTAGGGTGAAAATCTACGATTTTTACAATCTGCCAATAACTGCCATAATTACGCCCGCAGTACGCCTCCCTAGCTCAGTGGTAGAGCAGCTCACTTGTAATGAGCAGGTCATCCGTTCAATCCGGATGGGGGGCTCCAGTATTACTCCATCGCAACATTAGGAAGGAGTCACAATGTCTAATAATTCATTTCCTCACGAATCATTTGATGATCTCTTGGCAGCAAATGCCGAATACACAAAGACCTTTAAATACTCCGAACTTACAGGTTCAGCCGCAAAGGGTTTAGCAATCGTCACCTGTATGGATTCACGCATTAATCCATTGTCAGTTGTTGGAATGCGATCCGGAGATGCCAAGATTCTTCGTAACGCAGGTGCGCGAGTCACTGAAGACGTTATACGTACCTTGGTACTTGCTACCTATCTACTTAACGTCAATCGCATCTTGGTTATGCCACATACAGATTGCAAGATGGCTGAAAATGATGAAGCAGATTTCCATAAGCTGATTGATGAGCAGTATGGCGTCAACACATCAAGCCTTGAATTTCGCACATCGCGCGATCAGCGTGGAGCACTTGCTACTGACTTAAACCGTATTCGTTCTTATCCATTGTTGCGCGAAGGCGTTGTAGTTGCTGGCGCTATTTACGATGTGAAGACGGGAACAATCGAACCTTTCGAGGGCTAATTACTCTGTTGGGTTAGTTCGACGCATCGGCATACGAGTTACTGGATAACTCAAATCTTCAAGGAATTCACGAATCAAAAGCTGAGCAAGCGCTGGGCGCTCTTTGATGAATTTATGCGATGTTGCAGGTACTACAGCGAGCTGGCCAAGAGGAATGCTCTCGTAGAGCTCGACTGTGTGGTTATGTTGAATAACATCGTCATCCCCGGCCATAACAAGTACAGGGCACTGGATTGAGGCCAAATCCGCTTTACTCAGATTAGGTTCTGATCTCTGAATCTCAATCATCTTTCTAATCTTATGAACGAGCGTTTCAGGCGCATCAGGAGATGTTCTGTTGTACTCCTCTTGATTCTCAGCTGAAACAACGCCATCGAAATCATCGATATGGAAAACGCCGTCCGGTTGGAAGTTAGCGCCAAGAGTGATGATCGAGCGCACTAATTCGGGGCGTTGCATCGCAACCATCAAGGAGATGATTCCGCCATCGCTATAGCCAATGAGATGTGCAGGTTCTTTAACAATCTCGTCAAGATAGGCAATCGCTTCATCGACTTGATGTTGGTAGTGAAAGCTCTTCTCTTTATCGCCAGTGAAACCATGGCCACTTCGATCATAGGCAAAGACATGAAAATCATCTTCAACCGCTGGAAGAACGTATGTATCCCAATGCGAAGTTTGGCTTAGTCCACCATGAAGTAAAACAACTGCTTCGCCATTGTTATCCCATTCGTATGAGTAGACCTGATGGCCATCAACGTTTAGGTATTGCGGCATTGTTAGAGAGTATCCATGATGTGGCGATTACCGCGATCGAAGGTCAGGTAGTTCCAGGTCCAGTCAGCGATGGTGCCGATCTTGTTACGACCACCTAAGAGATAGAACAAGTGGAGCCATAACCATGCATACCAAGCAAGTGGTCCGGTCATTCTGAACTTACCAACTTCAACAACTGCTTTGTGGCGACCGATTGTCGCCATCGAACCTTTATCGCGATATTTAAATGGCTGAAGTGCTTCTCCTGCAGCCTTTCGCAAGATCTGCTTTGCAACCCACTTACCTTGCTGCATCGCAACTGGTGCAACCATTGGATAGAAGCGTCCATCAGCGTTCTTTGAACCGTTGATATCGCCAATTGCCCAGATATTTGGGTAGTGATTCACTTCCAAGTTTTCATCTGTATCGATACGTGAACCTACGATTGGAAGATTCAAAAGTCCTGCAGTTGGTTCGCCCTTAACACCAGCTGCCCAGATTGTTACTTCCGCTGGAATTGGTTCGCCTTCTTTAAGAATGATTTTGCGTGATTGAATTTCGCGCACAGCAGTGTTGGTCTTAACAAAGACACCCAACTTATGTAGATCAGATTCTGCTCGAGCAGATAACTTCTCGCTAAACATTGGAAGGATGCGAGGGCCTGCTTCAATCAAGTAGATATCAATATGTTCAGCAGCGCTTGCCAAATCGTTCTTCAGTGGCCCGCGCTTCAATTCGGCAAGTGCGCCAGCCATTTCAACGCCTGTTGGACCGCCGCCTACGACAGCGATTGATAGGCGAGTGTCATCTTCAAATCGAGCTAAATCTTCAAAGCGGCGCATAACTTCTGCGCGAATAGTGATGGCCTCATTAACGCTCTTCATTCCAAGGCCATGTTCGACAACACCTGGTACTCCGAAGTCAGCTGTTGCTGAACCGAGAGCAACGATTAAGTGATCGAATTCAAGAACTTCAGATGAATCAAGTTTGACGGTTCTGTTCTTGTGATCAACAGAGATTGGTGAACCCATGCGGAATTTGATTCCGGTGCCGCGCAAAGCACCGCGCACTGGGTGAACTACGTGATCTGCCGCAAGGCCAGCAGTAGATACCTGATAGAGAAGAGGCAAAAAAGTTTGGAAGTTGTGGCGGTCAACGACGGTGACATCAGCCTTTTTTGCAAGCGCCTTTGCAGCTCCAAGCCCACCGAACCCGGCTCCGAGAATGACAACGCGAGGTCGAGTAGAAGAAGGCATGGGGTAAGTCTAGGCTGACTTACATGAATACGCAGAACCGACTCTTTCTTGTCACTGGCGCATCCGGTTATGTAGGCGGTCGCTTAGTTCGCGATTTATTGGGAGACGGCAAGAAAGTTCGCGTGCTTGTGCGCGATGCAAAGAAGATTCAAGGCCAAAGTTGGGCCAATGCAGTTGAAATCATCGAAGGCAATGCAAGTAATTCGCATGATCTTGATCGCGCACTCATGGGTGTACACACTGCCTATTACTTATTGCACTCAATCAATGTTGCAACAGATTTCGGCGACATTGAAGCTGCAATGGCAAAAGGTTTTGCAGAATCTGCAGAGCGTCAACACGTTTCACAGATTATTTACTTAGGTGGAATCGCAAACGATGAAAATCGCAGCCGCCACTTAACTTCGCGAATGAATACCGGAACACAGTTGGCATCAACTTCTGTACCTGTTCTAGAACTCCGTGCCGGAATCATTATTGGATCCGGGTCTGCATCCTTTGAAATGTTGCGCCATCTCACCCACCGCCTGCCGATTATGACTACTCCAAAGTGGGTATCAAATCGCACCCAGCCAATTGCTATTCGCGATGTTCTCTACTACCTGCGCAGCGTCGCCAACCTCGAAAAACCTATTAGCCGCATCTGCGATATCGGAGGACCAGAGGTCGTTACCTACGCGACCATGATGCAGAAGTTTGCTGAAATATCTGGACTTCGTAAACGCAAGATTATTCAGGTTCCAGTGCTTACCCCGAAGTTATCCAGTTTATGGATCGGCTTTGTTACTCCAGTTCCAACTTCACTTGCACGACCACTCGTTGAATCACTCATCAGCGAAGTCGTTGTCGATTCACGTAAATCAATAACTGATTTGATTCCGTTGCCAGCGGAAGGTTTACTCACTGTTTCGCAGGCAATTCAATTGGCACTTACTCGTACGGCAGAAAACTCAGTTGATACACGTTGGTCAGATGCAGCTTTTCCAACAGCGCCATGGCAGAAAGCACAGAGCGATCCTGATTGGGCTGGCGAATTAACTTTAAAAGATCACCGCGAAATAACAACTGATGTACCAATTGAAAAACTCTGGGAACAGATCGAAGGTATTGGCGGAGAACGCGGATGGTTTGGTTCAGGTTGGTTGTGGTACCTGCGTGGATTACTTGATCGCATTGTTGGCGGAGTTGGTCTTCGTCGCGGACGACGCGATCCGCAACATTTACGAATCGGCGACAGCTTAGATTTCTGGCGCGTTGAAGGTTTAGAACATGGAAAACATTTAAGACTCTATGCAGAAATGATTCTTCCCGGAAAGGCATGGCTGGAATTTCATCTGGAAGAAAAAGATGGAAAAACTGTCGTCACACAAGATGCGCTCTTTGAACCGCGCGGATTAGGTGGCCAGATTTATTGGTATGTGGTCTCACCTTTCCACTTCTTTATCTTTCCGACGATGCTTCGCAATATTGTGAAAGCAGCCCGTAAATCCCACACTTCTTAGAAACTCCAACCTAAGATTGCCCACATGTCTGCGCTCGAGAACCCAGGAACAACAGGTTCGACTTTGACCGACCTCGAAACTCGAATCCTCGACTTCGAACGTAACTGGTGGCGTTTTGCCGGTGCGAAAGAGACCGCAATCAAGGATCTCTTCGACCTCACAGCCCCTCGTTACTACCAACTGCTCAACGACCTCATCGATCGCGATGATGCCCTCGAGGCCTCACCGATGCTGGTTAAGCGCCTTCGCCGCCTGCGTGAAGCCCGCATGGCCGCTCGAACCTCTAAGTAACCAACGGCCTCAGGGCCTCTCCCTTCGAAAATGGAGATAAAACACATTTTCTACGGGAGGACCCTTTCGGCCTCTCCTTTCGTTTTGCCCCCAGGAATAAACCCGTCTAGATTTGGCGTTAGCACTCACAGGTCGAGAGTGATAACTGCGCCAAAAGCTTCGCGATTGGCGCCGTTTAAATAGCCGACCGGCCCATTTAATTAGGTAAGTAATAGGAGCTAACAACTATGGCAAAGATGATTGCCTTTAATGAAGAAGCCCGCCGCGGTCTAGAGCGCGGAATGAACGTACTCGCTGATGCAGTCAAGGTAACCCTTGGGCCTCGCGGACGTAACGTCGTACTTGAAAAGAAGTGGGGCGCACCAACAATTACAAACGATGGCGTCTCTATCGCTAAGGAAATTGAACTTGATGATCCTTGGGAGAAGATCGGTGCAGAGCTCGTTAAGGAAGTTGCTAAGAAGACAGATGATGTCGCAGGCGACGGAACAACGACTGCAACTGTTCTTGCTCAGGCGCTCGTTCGCGAAGGTCTTCGCAACGTAGCTGCAGGATCAAATCCAATGGCACTTAAGCGCGGAATCGAGAAGGCAGTAGCTGCCATCGTGACCGAGCTCGGTGCAATGTCAAAGAGCGTTGATTCAAAGGAACAGATCGCAGCAACTGCATCAATCTCTGCAGCAGATGCAACCATCGGCGAGATGATCGCTGAAGCGATGGATAAGGTCGGCAAGGAAGGCGTTATCACTGTTGAAGAGTCAAATACTTTTGGACTCGAACTCGAACTCACCGAAGGTATGCGCTTCGATAAGGGTTACGTTTCACCATATTTCGTAACAGATACAGATCGCATGGAAGCAGTTCTAGAAGATGCTTACATCTTGATCACAAGCAACAAGATTGCAAATATCAAGGAGCTCGTACCTGTACTTGAGAAGGTTATGCAATCAGGTAAGCCACTTGCAATCCTCGCTGAAGATATTGAAGGCGAAGCACTTGCAACTCTCGTTGTTAACAAGATCAAGGGAACATTTAAGTCAGCTGCTGTTAAGGCTCCTGGCTTCGGAGATCGTCGCAAGGCGATGCTTCAGGACATTGCAATCCTTACAGGTGCAACTGTTATCTCTGACGAAGTTGGTCTCAAGCTTGAAACAGCTGGACTCGAACTTCTTGGTCGCGCTCGCAAGGTTGTTATCTCTAAGGATGAAACAACAATCATCGAAGGTCTCGGCGACGAAGCGCAGCTCAAGGGCCGCGTAACTCAGATCCGTACCGAGATCGAAAACTCAGATTCAGATTACGACAAGGAAAAGCTTCAAGAGCGCCTTGCAAAGCTCGCTGGTGGAGTTGCTGTCATCAAGGCAGGAGCTGCAACAGAAGTTGAACTCAAGGAGCGCAAGCACCGCATCGAAGATGCTGTTCGTAACGCAAAGGCTGCAGTAGAAGAAGGAATCGTCGCCGGTGGTGGCGTTGCACTTCTTCAGGCAGCGACAGCAGCATTTAAGAAGCTCAAGCTTGAAGGCGATGAAGCAACTGGTGCAAAGATCGTCGAACTTTCAATCGAAGCCCCACTCAAGCAGATTGCGGTTAACGCAGGACTTGAAGGCGGCGTTATCGTTGAGAAGGTTCGTAACCTCGATGCAGGTTTCGGCCTCAATGCAGCAACTGGTGAATATGTAGACATGATCAAGGCTGGCATCATCGATCCAGCTAAGGTCACACGTTCTGCACTTCAGAATGCAGCATCAATCGCAGCTCTCTTTATTACAACAGAAGCAGTGATTACAGATAAGCCAGAACCAAAGTCAGCGAATGCGATGCCACAGGGTGGCGGAGACATGGACTTCTAAGTTCACGCGTAATTAGTTACAGAAGGCCCTCGAGATTAACGTCTCGGGGGCCTTCTGCTTTACGATTAGAACATGAAGACATTTGATGCAGAACTCGTTGCACGCAATGCCGCCTTGGCTGAAGCGGAATTCGCAACACAGGTCGGCGACTTTGTCTCAGTTGAATTCGATGATGAAAATCGCGTAGCGACTTATTTATTCGTTGCCGATATCGCCGGATACCGCGGATGGCGCTGGTGCGTCACAGTTGCAAAGGTCGATGAAGAAGCAGCGCCAACTATCTGCGATCTCGTTGTTATTCCTGGTCCTGATTCACTTATGGCACCAGATCACGTTCCGTATATGGATCGCATCCTCCCTGAAGATATTCAGCCAGGAGTAATCGTTCCAAGCGTTCTCGAAGATACTCGTCTTGTTCCTGGTGTTAACGCACTTGTTCAAGATGAAGGATTGGATGCAACAGAAGTATTTGATCTTGGTCTTATGCGTCCACGTGTTCTCTCTATCGAAGGTCGCGATCAAGCAAGTAAGCGTTGGTATACAGGCGATCGCGGACCGAATACTCCGCTGGCACAAGGTGCACCAAAGCCATGCGCATCATGTGGTTTCTTCTTGCCGATTGCAGGTTCACTTCGATCATCATTCGGCGTATGCGCCAATGCGATTGCACCAGATGATGCACGCGTGGTTTCAGTCGACCACGGCTGTGGTGCGCATAGCGAAGCGACTCTGTAACGCACTTTTTTTCTGCAATTCATTCGCACATGAGAAATCATTGTGTGTTGTGTATTAATTTTGTGATTGCTATTTTCCTCTCATGCATTCGGCAGATCTAATACTTATAAAACGACGCCATGTCGATTACTGCCGCATTCTCAATAGCCGCTGTTTTAACTAGCGCACATCTCATCGCTTTTCGAACTACTTCAATTCTGTCTACACACATCACATCTACTTTAGGAGAATCATGTTTAAGAAAGTTATTTCACTTGTGCTGGCATCAGCACTTATCTCATCTGTCTTTGCATTTCCCGCGCAGGCAGTAACAACTTCAACACCAACAAAGGCACTCGTATCAGCGGCTTGGCTCAAGGAAAACATTGCAGATAAGAAGCTTGTTATTTTGCATGTTGGAGATGCAGATAACTCTGTTTATGTTCGCGGCCACATCGAAGGTGCTCAATACCTCGATTGGAAGACAGAACTTGCAAATGCTTCAGAATCAAAACTTCGCAATGGTGTTGTCGTTCAATCTAAATTCCAGCAGGTAGTAAAGCGCCTAGGTATTGATAGCGATTCGACAGTCGTGCTTTACGCTGAAGGAAAGTCTGGCTTGAAGGCGACGTGGGGAAGCTGGGTATTTAATCTCTATGGCTTCCAAGATGTTCGCATCCTCGATGGTGGACTCTTGAAGTGGGTCGC
Source organism: Candidatus Nanopelagicaceae bacterium (assembly GCA_965268225.1). Classification (GTDB taxonomy): domain Bacteria; phylum Actinomycetota; class Actinomycetes; order Nanopelagicales; family Nanopelagicaceae; genus Planktophila. Next base: position 92,917 of record OZ254166.1, read on the forward strand.
TGCAGGTAACGCAACCACCTTTGCCGTGCCAGCTACAAAGCCAGCAGGTAACTTCATCGCAACAAATGATTCACGCAACCTCCGCGCAAAGATCAGCGAAGTTATCTCAAATGCACAGAGCAAGTCAGCCAAGCGCGCAATCATCGTAGATACTCGTGATGCAGCAAGCTATGCAGGTGCTAGTGCATCAACAGGGCTAGGAAATGCTGCTGCTACAGGACACATTGCAAGTGCAAAGAGCATCCCAACAGCAAGCATTCTCAATGCTGATGGAACCTTCAAATCGGTTGCTGAAATCAAAGCCGCATATGCAGCAGTTGGCGTGACCAGTTCTTCAAAGGTTCTTCTTTACTGCGGTACAGGTCTTCTTGCTTCAGCTTCATGGTTTGCACTTACACAGGTACTCGGTTACAAGAGCGTGAAGAACTATGACGGTTCATGGTTTGAATTCTCAGCACAGGCTCCTAAGACCTTGATTGAAAATCCAGCAGCAACGGTTTCAAAGTGAGTCAGATAAAGAATGTAAATGGAGAGGCCGGTCTGAGTAATCAGGCCGGCACTTCCTATGAGTGGACTCGTGGAGATTCGATTCGCACAGCAATTGCCGCGGTCATCATCCTCGGTCTGATCTTCGCTGCGACCTTGCTTGAGAAGAACGCGACATACGGTTCTAAAGCATCGACATCACTTTTGATTGGTACTGCTCTCGGAATTGCATTTGAACGCGGACGCTTCTGTATTTTCTGTATCTTTAGAGATTCCATTAACCAACGTCGCAACTATGGATTGATTGCAATCTTCACAGCTCTCGCCGTTGGCACCATTGGTTACACAGCGATTTTTGGACTTTTCTTACCAGTTCCTACCAAAGACCAACTTCCAGCTTCGGTTCACGTTGGACCAGTAAGCCTTGCTCTCGTTTTGGGTGCCTTCGCATTCGGAATTGGAATGGCCCTCGCTGGAGCATGTATCTCGGGTCATTTCTTTAGATTGACCCAAGGTTATCTACGCGCAATCCCAGGTCTTATTGGCGTAATTATTGGTTTTCTTATCTCGTTTAATACCTGGAACTTTCTTTACGAGCATTCGATTAAGTCTGCTCCAAAGATTTGGTTACCGCACTATCTCGGATACACCGGATCACTTCTACTTTCACTCGCAGTTCTCGGCGGACTCATCATCTGGGCAATCAAGACAAGCGACAAGAGTGAAAGCGAGCATCACGGCACTGGTGAGATTGAATGGAACCAGCTCCGTAACTCACTTATTAAGAAGCGCTGGAACCCATGGTTTACGGGCAGCGTTGTAGGAGTTATTGGAGTTGTCGCTTACCTACGTATTGAACCTCTGGGAACAACGCGTCAGCTCAATACAATCGCACAGAATATTGGTAATCGTTATGACCTCTACCCAAAGCTCGTCGGTCTTGATGGGCTCTCTGGCTGCATAGGCGCTGCTGTAGAGACAATTACCAATAATGGTTGGCTTGTAATCGGATTCTTCATTGCAGCACTTGCCGCATCAATTTCTGGAAATCGATTTAAGCCTCAGATTCCAAACATCAAGGGAACTCTGTCATCACTCGCTGGTGGAATTCTTCTTGGCTGGGGTTCATTTACGAGCCTGGGATGCACCATTGGAAATCTACTTTCTGGAACGCAAGCATTCGCACTTTCTGGTTGGACTTTCTTCCTCTTCTCATTCATTGGCGCTTGGGTAGGAATTAAATTGAAGCTGGACAAAATCGGATGACGCGCAAGAAAATAAAAGTCACTTCGGTGCTCCTTGCCGTCTTCCTTCTCGCAAGCGCAACTCCAGCCACAGCTGCACCATCTAAAGCGGTTGTAAAGAAGCTGACATTTACGAGCAAGACCGTTGATGGGAAGAATTTCTCATCAAAAGTACTTGTAGGAAAGAAGCCTTCAGTAATCTGGTTCTGGGCTCCTTGGTGCGCTATCTGCCACAACGAAGCTGCAAATCTTGTTGAAGCTCAAGAATCGTATGGCGATCGAGTTAATTTCATCGGCGTTGGAGCACTCGGTACATCTGCAGAACTCAAGGTATTTGTTGAAGAGACCGGCACGAAGATATTTACCAACCTAGATGATTCAAAGGGAAAGCTCTGGGCTCGATTCGGAGTTGTCATCCAACCTACGTTGATATTTATCGATGCAAAAGGAAAGCTCAGCACACACATTGGGCCTTCAGATAGCGAGTTCCTAACTAGCAAACTTAAGGCTCTGACAGCTTCATAATGCTTTCAAACGGGAGTTACACCATTGCCTTAGTCGCAGGGATATTTGCAACATTTAATCCCTGCGGCTTCGCAATGCTTCCCGCTTATCTCACCTTCATTATTTTGGGCGCAGATGCCACAAAGAATAAGAAAGAAGTCTTTGCCGACGCTCTAAAGTTTTCAGCGCTCATGGGCCTAGGAATTCTTGCAGTATTTTCACTCTTTGCGGCGGCAATCATTCCTTTCGCATCCTCAATCCAAGAGTATTTACCAATTTTTACTATGCTCATCGGTGCGCTTTTAATTGCTGCAGCACTCTCTATTCTCTTGGGAAAGAATTTTCCAGGCGCCAAACTCTGGAGCCCTTCGATATCGCCAACGGGAAGAGCAATAACTTTCTTCGGCTATGGAGTCACCTTCGCTCTCGGATCCATTAGTTGCACCATCGGACCGTTCCTTGCAATCACAAACTCGGCTCTGGCATCTTCAGATGTCGGGCAGATTCTTCTGACATATCTCGCATTTGGTCTGGGAATCTCACTTACGATTGCTGTGCTCGCCTTAGTTACTGCAACTTCTAATCAATTCTTACAAAGATATATCCGTAAAGTTTCGCGGGTACTCAGCGTTGCATCTGCCGTCATTCTTCTCTTTGTTGGGCTCTATCTTCTCTATTTCGCTTGGTTTGAATTACAACTAAGCGGCACTTCAAATTCAGACGATTTGGTGATGAGCGCGGCTTTTAAAGCCCAAGGTTGGATCATTACCCAGGTCAATTCCATCCTTCAGTTCATCGGCTTAACCTGACCAGCCCGCTCTTCACGCGTAAAACCCAGTAGCAGGTCTTGCACCAAGTGCGATAAATTAGCCCCCTGTCCGAATCCCCCCGGCTCGCATGATTAAACGAGTACCGCAAATTTAAGGAGTAAGTGCAATGCCTACAGGAAAAGTTAAATGGTTTTCCCTTGAAAAAGGTTTTGGCTTCATTGCATCTGATGAAGGCGAAGATGTTTATCTCGCATCATCTGCACTCCCTGAAAGTGTTGCAACAGTAAAGCCAGGCACAAAGCTTGAGTTCTCAGTGATTGATTCACGTAAGGGACCACAGGCAATGTCAGTGCATATCGTTGATGCACCCGTCTCTCTTGCAGAAAATTCACGCGTTAACAACGATGATCTTGCTGCGATGATTGAAGACACAATCAAGATTCTTGATCGCGTTGGAAATGGTCTCCGTCAGGGACGTCATCCGTCAGGTACCGAAGCAGAACGTCTTGGCCGCGTACTTCGCGGAATTGCTTCTCAGCTCGAAGCTTAATTAGAACGAAGTTAGATACCGGTATGGCGTGAACGTCGTATTGAGTAACGAATTCCCATCGCACCTAAAACTGCGCCGACTACGCATGTCCAAATAATCTTTGACTCTGCGCCTGCTGCAATCGCAACAACGCCTGCAGCCATCCAGCAGATCGAGCCGATAGCGATTAGAGTTACAACCGCTTTGATATTTGAACCCTGGTTGTTCGATGACATAAGAGAAGAGTAATGCGAATTAAGGTTGATGAGAACGGAAACTGGCGCTCGTTTCGCCATCGTAATTTCCGCATTCTCTACCCAGCTAATGCTGCCTCCAATATCGGCACCTGGGCACAACGCGTTGCACAAGATTGGTTAGTCCTCGAACTTACCGATAACAATGGGTTCTACCTCGGCCTTGTCACCGCAATTCAATTCGCACCGGTTCTCCTCTTTAGTCTGCAAGGTGGAGCGATGGCAGATCGAATCGATAAGCGAAAACTCTTGATCTGGACAAACATCATTGCTGCCCTTGCTTGCTATGCACTTGGAATTCTCGTTGTTACCGAAGTAATTCAGTTGTGGCATGTATTTCTCTGCGCCGCAATCTTGGGTATTTCATCTGCGCTCGATGCTCCTATCCGACAAAGCTTTACCGCTGAAATCGTGGGGCACTCTGATGTGGCCAATGCGGTAAGCCTCAACTCAGCCAATTTCAATGCTGGGCGCTTGGTTGGTCCAGCATTGTCTGGATTCCTCATTGCACGCTTTAGCACTGGGCCGTCATTTCTGATTAATGCGACTACCTACCTCTTTGTCATTCTGGCGTTGCTCTTTATGCGTCCTTCAGATTTCTTCATTCAGAAGAAGGAAGAGACTCTCGGAACAATTCGCGAAGGTCTGCGCTATGCAAAGGCTCGTCCTGATTTATATGTCGTGATGGCGCTTGTTTTCTTTGCAGCTACCTTCGGACTTAACTTTCAAATCTTTAATGCGCTCATGGCTACAAAAGAGTTCGGTAAAGGCCCTGCTTCATATGGCTTGCTTGGAACATTTATTGCAGTGGGTTCCTTATCCGGTGCGCTTATCAGTGCACGTTTAGAAAGATTTAGAAATGCAAAGTTGGTTATCAAGCTAGGTGTCTGGTTCTCAATCGTCGTCATCGTGCTCTCAATTATGCCGACCTACACCTGGTATTCATTCTGGCTACCAATTTGCGGAATCTCAGCTCTGACTATGTTGATTAGCGCTAATTCATATGTTCAGGTAAATAGCGATCCTGCCGTGCGTGGCCGCGTCATGGGAATCTATCTCTTGGTATTTATGGGCGGAACACCACTTGGTTCCATGTTGATTGGTTATCTCACCGAAGCAATCGGTACCCGCGAAACAATTGCAATTTGCGGTGGTTTCTCATTGCTGATGTGCGTACTAATCTGGATTTTCTTCAACGATAAAGTTGAACGACCAGATGATCTAAGAGTCTCTAGCGTCCTAAAAGGATAATTAATACAAGCCCAATAAGTGTGAGGGCTGTAATCAATCTGCGGCTCTTAAAGCTCAATCTCTTCCTCCACATGCGAAGGTACAAACTGCACTGTTAAGTATGCGATGAGAATGAGTACCGGCACCATGATGTAGGCGCGTGAAATACCAAATGCATCGCCTAATACGCCGAGCAAGAATGGCGCTCCACCAATAGCAACGCCTGCACCCAGAGATGCCTTACCGATAGCTAAATCTGGGCGATGATCGCTCAGACCAATCATGCGAAGTGAACCGAGTGCGAATTGGCTTGAGATACCAAGGCCAGCTGCAAGAAGTGAGATAAAGCTGAGCAAAAGGTTATGCGAGAACCAGAGAACTCCGAAGCCAACAAATTGCACAGCAATAATGATGATGAGCTGTTGATCTGGATGCCAACGCTTCAAGATGCGTCCCCAGAACCAACGTCCGAGTCCCATACCTGTGCCCAGCGCTGCAATCACAAGAGTTGAAATAGCAGGTGAAGCATCGGTGCGATCAATGACAAGCGCTGCGGCCCAGAATGAAGTCGCAAATTCGCTGGAGATCATGGCAACGAAACCAAGCCACGAGATCCAAAACTTGAGTGAGAGCTTTCCAGATTGAGGACCATGTTCACTTGGTACATGCTCTTCTGGGCTCTTATCGCGCATTACAAAGTAGAGGTAAGCAGCAAGTGGCAATGCGAGCAACATTCCGAAGCGCCACATATCGCGATATGCAGTTGCGATACTTCCGACGATTAGTGTTCCTGTTACATAACCGGCAGAACCAATTGCATTTGCCTGTGTAATCGCAACTGGTGCAAGTCGCTTGTCGTAATGCGCATTGAGCGATGTCACAAAGTTATTGATGATTGTCGATGTTCCAAAACCTGTGATTAGCGCTGCACCGATTGTTACAGGAACTGCACTTGCCGTTACGAAGATTGTAAGACCGATAGAAAATACTCCAAGGCCAATCCATCCGGTCTGACCGCGACCAAAACGATGAACAAGATGAGGATTGGCAAAGCCAGCGATGATTGAAGCGAGACCGAGTGCAGTTCCGTGAAGTCCTGCAATTGTCAGTGATGTGCCTTGATCTGCGCGTAGAAGTGGCTGGGCAGGACCGAAGCTTCCAAGGAAGATATTGACGACAACTGTCTGGAGTGTGATCGTCCAGAAGTACTTATCGCGCTTAACGAGATGCGGCATTAGAGCTTAGATACGACGAAGTCGATAGATGCTGTCAAAGCATCGATATCAGCTGGGTCGATTGCAGGAAACATTCCGATGCGAAGCTGGTTCTTGCCCAGCTTGCGATATGGCTCTGTATCCACAATTCCATTTGCACGAAGCGCCGCTGCAACCTTGGTTGCATCAATTGCATCGTCGAAGTTAATTGTTCCGACAACCTTTGAACGTTGTGCTGGATCAACTACGAATGGTGTTGTGTAGCTGGTCTTCTCAGCCCATCCGTAAAGGCGTGACGCTGAATCTGCGCTACGACCTGCTGCGAATTTAAGTCCGCCGTTGGTATTCATCCACTTGATCTGCTCATCGAGCAACATCAAAGTGACAAGAGCTGGTGTGTTGTAAGTCTGATCAAGGCGTGAGTTTTCGATTGCTGTTCCAAGATCGAAGAACGCTGGGATCCAGCGACCTGAAGCTTTGATCTTCTCTGCGCGCGCGATTGCAGCTGGGCTCATGAGTGCTAGCCACAATCCACCATCTGATGCGAAAGACTTCTGTGGTGCGAAGTAATAGGTATCGAATTCGTTTGCATCTACTTCAAGTCCGCCGGCAGCAGATGTTGCATCGACGAGAACGAGTGCGCCATCTGTTCCTGCTGGGCGCTTGATTGGCATTGCAACGCCAGTTGAAGTTTCGTTATGTGTGAGTGCATAAACATCGATACCCGCTTCAGCAACAGCTGTTGGGTGCGTGCCCGGTTCAGATTTAATAACAGTTGGTTCGCCAAGGAATGGAGCTTCCTTTGATGCGCTTGCAAACTTTGATGAGAATTCGCCGAAAACTAAGTGCTGTGAACGATCTTCAATGAGACCAAATGTTGCGATATCCCAGAATGCTGTTGATCCACCGTTACCGAGTACTACTTCATAACCTTCAGGCAATGAGAAGAGTGAGTTAAGACCTTCGCGAACGCTCTTTACTACGCTCTTCACTGGCTTCTGTCGGTGTGATGTTCCGAGAATGTAATTGCTTCCAGGCGCAGTCAGCGAAGCAAGTGCCTCGGGACGAATCTTTGATGGACCACAACCAAAACGACCATCTTTTGGCTTGAGATTATCTGGAATAAGAATTTCTGCGCTCATGGGGCAAGACTACGGGTAGTACCTATGTACCGCCCAATCCGAATTGATGTTAGCCCGCTCATAGCGCAAGCGATCATGCAGGCGTGAGTATCGGCCCTGCCAGAATTCAATATTGACCGGCGTCACGCGATATCCGCCCCACTGCGGTGGACAGGGAACCGTTGTTCCTTCGGGCCACTTCTCTGATGCGCCCTTAAATCGTTGTTCAAGTTCTTCGCGAGAGGCAAGGGGAGCAGATTGTGCAGATGCCCAAGCACCAATCTGTGAAGACCATGGGCGCGTTGCAAAGTAATCTTCTGATTCTTCTCGCGAAATCTTTTCTGCAAATCCACTAATTGAAACTTGGCGTTCCATTGCGTACCAAGGAAAGAGCAGTGTGACTTGCGAATTTAATTCAATTGCTTGACCCTTGCGAGATCCGTAGTTGGTAAAGAATGTAAATCCGCCTTGCGAAACATCTTTCAATAAAACAGTTCTAGTTGTGATCGCGTCCGCGCCACTTTCATCTGTGCCAAGAGTCGAAAGCACCATCGCATTTGCTTCGACGATAAATTCGTTGGCGGCAGCTTCAGTCAGCCAAGAATGGAAGGCAGCAAAGGGATCGTCGGGTAGAGATTCGAGGCCGACCTCGCCATAAGAGCGGCGCATTGCGCGGATGGCATCGCGCTGAAGTTGTGGCTCGTTTTCGCTCATGGATGTATCGAACCTCACTTTCGTTATGAGTGCACCCCCACCTGTTCTGGTGGCTAGCACCCCTGCGGGAGGGGCAGAATTGCCCACAGGATTACCAGAGGGAGCACACCGTGTCAGATGATTTCAAGCCAGGTCTTGAAGGCGTAATTGCATTCGAATCAGAGATTGCAGAGCCAGATAAAGAAGGTAGCGCGCTTCGTTACCGTGGCGTTGATATCGAAGATCTCGTAGGTCGAGTTTCATTCGGAAACGTATGGGGACTTCTTGTTGATGATGAATTCAATCCTGGTCTACCTAACGCAGAAGTATTTCCACTTCCAGTTCACTCAGGCGATGTTCGCGTAGACGTACAGTCCGCAATCGCAATGCTTGCTCCAGCTTGGGGCTTTAAGCCACTTCTTGATATTTCAGATGAAGAAGCACGTAGCAACCTTGCTCGCGCTTCAGTCATGGTGCTTTCTTATCTTGCACAAGCTGCTCGCGGAATTATTTCACCAGCAGTTCCTGAATCAGAGATTGATAAGGCACATACAGTTGTAGAACGCATGATGATTCGTTGGCGCGGAGAGCCAGATCCACTTCACGTTCGTGCAATCGATGCGTACTTCGTATCTGCGGCAGAACACGGAATGAACGCCTCAACATTTACAGGTCGTGTGATTGCTTCAACTGGTGCAGATGTTTGCGCAGCACTTTCAGGTGCAATCGGTGCGATGTCAGGTCCACTTCACGGTGGCGCACCTTCACGTGTATTGCACATGATCGAAGAAGTTGAAAAGACAGGTAACGCCGAGGCGTACGTGAAGGATCTTCTTGATCGCAAGGAACGTCTGATGGGATTCGGTCACCGCGTTTACCGTGCCGAAGATCCACGTGCACGCACACTTCGTCGCACAGCTAAAGAACTTAACGCTCCACGTTACGCAGTTGCAGAAGCTCTTGAGCAAGCGGCTCTTAAGGAACTTCGCGAACGTCAACCAGATCGCGTACTTGAAACAAACGTTGAATTCTGGGCTGCAATTATCTTGGACTTCGCAGAAGTTCCAGCGCCACTCTTCACTTCAATGTTTACCGCTGCACGTACTGCTGGATGGTCTGCACACATCCTCGAGCAGAAGCGCACTGGTCGCTTGATTCGTCCATCAGCTCGCTACGTCGGAAAGGCTGCTCGTAAGCCTGAAGATGTAAAGGGCTGGGATGCTTCTGTCGAGCAACTTCACAAGTAAGTAAGTAGTCTCGCTCCATGCGCAATATCGTGTGGTTCCGCCGAGACTTACGAATCGGAGATCATCCAGCGCTCGTTGCTGCACTCGAAGGCGCCGACGAAATCGTTCCGGTATTTATCCTCGATAAACAGCAGATCAGTGAAGCCGGTAGCAAGTTACTTGCTTACATGAGCAATTCTCTGCGCGCACTCGATGAATCATTGGGCAATCGCTTACACATTATTGAAGGCGATCAAGAAGAAGTACTCAAAGAACTCATCGCTCTTTATGATGTCAAAGAAGTTCATATCTCGACTGAATACGAACGTTACGGCGCAGATCGCGATGCCCGCGTAGAAGCAGCAGGTATTCCACTCGTTCGCACCGGAAGTCCTTATGCAGTGGCCCCAGGTCGAGTTGTAAAGCCAAGTGATGCAACTCCCTACAAGGTTTACACCCCTTTCTATAAAGCATGGTGTGCACATGGTTGGCGCGCACCTGCACCAACGCCAAAAGAAATTAAGGCACCAAAGCCTGCGGATAAGTACCGCGCATTTCCCGATTTTCCAGTGCCAGCAGGAACAACAATTATTGAAGCCGGTGAAGCTGCTGCGTTAAAGCGTTTTAAGGAATTCACTAAAGATGGTCTCGATAGCTATGACGAGAATCGAAACTTTGCAGGCATTGATGGCACTTCAAAGATGAGTAGCTACCTCAAATTCGGAGAGATTCATCCTCGGACTCTTCTTGCTAATTTAGGCGAGAGCAAAGCTCACGATACTTATCGCAAAGAGATTGCATGGCGTGAGTTTTATGCCGATGTTCTCTTTAACAATCCTCACACAGATACCGAGTATTACGCGCCTAAATTTAAAGAGATGCGTTATGACAAGCCAGGTGCGCAGTTCAAGGCATGGTGTGAAGGCAAGACTGGTTACCCATTTGTCGATGCAGCGATGCGCCAATTAGTTGTTGAAGGATGGATGCATAACCGCACACGTATGGTTGTTGCATCATTCTTAGTAAAGGATCTCCATCTCGAATGGCAGTTGGGCGAACGCTTCTTTGCCGAGCACCTCACTGATTACGACCCAGCTTCAAATGCTCACGGTTGGCAGTGGACAGCAGGCACTGGCACAGATGCGTCGCCGTATTACCGAGTTTTTAACCCCATCGAACAAGGCCGTCGCTTCGATGAAAACGGCGATTACATCCGCAAATACGTTCCAGAGCTTGCTCACTTGAGTGCAGCAGAGATTCACGAACCATGGCTATTCCTTGATGGATATTCGCATGGGTATCCAGAACGCATCGTGGATCACGCTGTTGAGCGCGTTGAATCTCTAGAAAGATTGAAAGAGATTAAGGCCGAGAAGCCTGAACAACCCCAACGCCATTCCTCTTAGCTTCATACATCGCAGCATCGGCTCGTTCAAGTAAATCTCCTGCGTCATCGTTTTGAACATGTCCGATGCTGACGCCAATCTTTATTGAATGACCTTCAACCAAGAATGGATAACTACATGTGGCTTGGAGTGCATAGGCAGCTTCTAGAGTCTCTTCGTAACTTCCATTTATCAATACTCCAAACTCATCTCCACCCAGTCGTGCAAGAACAGAACCCGTTGGGAGTGAACGCGTAAAGCGCTGCGCTACTTGCTGCAGAACAACGTTGCCTACTTCGTGACCGTAACTGTCATTGACCGGTTTAAATTCATCGAGATCAAGTAATAGAAGCGCACCCTCTGTCTTCGAAAATGTAGCAAGTTCAGCGATTAATCGCCGACGGTTGGGAAGTCCGGTGATGTCATCAGTGCGGGCAAGCACCTTTTCTTCACCTAAGTTCTTCGCCTGCCTAATCACTATCGTCATTCTGAAGAGGGCCATGAAGAGAGTGGCAACCGCTGGCGCCACGATATAAATCGGGAAAATTCCTGGGCGCAGTGCGATCAACGCCAATAGCGTTGGGCTTATAAAGATAGAGAGTGCAAGAAAAGCTGGATGAATTCCTACGTCGAATTCACTCTTGCTCTGAGGTAGCCAGAAAGATGCAGCGATAAGAACAATTCCAATTAACCATCCATCATCAGTGAGCTGCCCGAATCTATAACTGCCGTTAACTGCAAGCCATAGGTAGAGAAGATCGGACATCGAGAAGAGTGCGATTCCGAAGAAGAGAAGAGTTGCCCGTATCTGAAGTCGGTGTGTAACAAGTGCTATCGAGGCAATTATCAAGAGAAGTAAGTCGCAGATTGGGAAGAGGAGTGAGAAGAATTGATCCTGAAGATTGATAAGCGACTGGGGAAATACGCGGGTAAGAAAGAGCGCTGTTGCAATTGATGAGATTCCAAGACCAAAGATTGCTGAATCAAGAAGTTCAAGGGGATTGAGTTTGCGACCCCGTGCAAGTGATCGTGGAATTGCGACCAGAGCTAGAGGATAGAAGAGCGTGTAGCTGAGTTGGGCTAAGAGTTGTGATCCTTCTGGAAGTGAATAGAAATCGCCGTAACTGTTGAGTATTGAGCCGAAGCCCCAGAAAGTTATGGCAAGAGATGCTGCTGCAAGTGCAACGGGGTCGTTGGTTAGTGGTGACTGAGTTATTGCTGCAATAGCCATAATCCAAATGGCGTTATAGAGAATGAGATCAAGAAGTACTGAACGATCAGGAAATACTGCTTTGAAGGCTATGTGAGAAGTTAAGAGCCAGAGCGGAGCCCAACGCAGTACTCGGTACATCTACCGAATTAAATAAGTAAGGCCTCCACCTATAAATAGGGGAAGCCTTACTTCTAGAGCGTTTTAAGAGTTAGAAGCGCTGTTTCCTTAGAAGCCCTTGGCGCAGAGGAGATTTGCTGAAGCCTTTGCATCTGCTGCATTGGTCTTGAGCTGCCCTGGAGCGCTGAGAAGAAGTGCCTTCTTCGCTTCGAGATCCTTCACCTGCGTTGAAAGCTTTGTCTTTGATCCGCTGAGGACAAGAACAGCGTTTGCAAGCTTTGAGATTGCAGTCGCAAGTTTCTGCTTATCTGCCGGAACAGTTGATGCATTCATAGTTGCTTGGAACTGCGTTACTTGTGCACGTGCCTTATCAAGTGCTGCAGTTGTGCTTGCAAGTGCTGCAGAAGCTGATGCATATTCAGCATCAAGTGCCGCTGTCTGCTCGCCAACATTTGCAAGGTCTGATTGAGCCTTTGTTGCTGCCTGGAATTGTCCGACTGCAGTAAGGCACTCAGCTGAGAGCCATGTGAGTTTTGAATTCTTTACCAATGGGTTCTTCGCGCACTTGTACTTGTAGCCAGATACCGATGTTGTTGCGTTGACCTTCGAGCAAGCAACTCCGTTACTGATCTTTGCAGCAGCTGATGCTGGCACTGCAGAGATACCGCTTGCTACAAGAAGAGCGGCTACGAGTGAGATTGAAACTTTGCGAAACATGATTTCCTCCATTAGATACATCGCAATGGTATCTAGCGTTTCTAGCCTTTTGAGCGTAACTCGGCGGTAGCACCAGGGAATTTCATGTGAATTAGCATCGCTGTCAGTCCTGTATGATTAAGCCATCGAAGCATCCCGCATCGATGTACTTCCCCCCAAAGTGCGCCGAATGGCCACTTACTTGCGAGTCTTATCAAGACCCTGATGGCGCTGGTTTCAGACCAGTTTTGACCATCTAACCGAGACGCGCTTGTCGTCTCGATTGGTGTCTATTTTCATGTCTCTACAAACACGTACCGCTGCTCCCGGAAAAGCTCGTCGTGCAGCCAAAGGTAAGCCCCGCCATACATCAGCTCAGAAAGCAGCCCGCAAGACTGTGGTTGCAAAGCCAGCTGCTCGCGGAACTGCAAAGCGAAGCGCTCCTGTAAAGGAAGCAGCATCAACTGCAGCACGTACTACTGCTAAAACCGCCCGCTATTCAGATCGCGAGACCGTTACTAAGAAAGAAGTACGTCTTGCAGATCGTTCAAAGCTACGCGCACAGCGTTTCCAAGAGCGCACAGCTTCTAAGTCAAAGAACATTGAGGGTGCTCCAAAGGGCAATCCAAAGCAGTCACGCGAAGAGCGCACCTTTGAAAAGCCAAAGAAAGCTTTTAAGCCAACTACTGCAAAGACTTTCAAACCAGCTGGAGAACGTCCAGCTACTAAGCCACAGTCACGTGCTGCAAAGTTCATTGCAGATCGCACAGAACGTGCAGAGCGTCCTTTCCGTCCAGAGCGTCTAGAACGTCCAGCGAAGAGCGATGTACGTCCAACTACACGTCGCGAAGCAGTAAAGGCAAAGGTTGCTCACTCTGATGACGGCCGCCCAAACTTCGTTCCACAGAAGCGCGAAAAATATAATCCTTCAGCACCACAGTCAGCTGCGCAGCGTCGTGGAGATTCTCCTCGCACACCTGCAAAGCCACCACGTGATCGCCGTAATGATTCACGTAACGAATCACCAGCGTATGCACGCGATGATTTCCGCGCATCAAAGACACATAACAAGGCAGCGGTCGATTTCGGCGCTGACGATAATTACATTTCAGTCAACCTTGCGGATGCAAATCTCGTAGAAGCAACGCCACTTACTGAGGTAACAACATCATTCCGCGATCTCGGTATTGCACCAGCGCTCGCAAATGCTTTGAATGCGCAAGGAATTACGCATCCATTCCCAATCCAGATTGCAACACTTCCAGATGCTCTTGCAGGTCACGACATCTTGGGACGCGGTCAGACTGGTTCAGGAAAGACTCTTGCATTCAGCCTTGCGCTGCTTACAAATATTTCAAATAAGGTCGCACGCCCTCACAAGCCGCTGGCACTTATCTTGACCCCTACTCGCGAACTCGCGCAGCAGATTGACGAAGTTCTTCGTCCACTTGCACGCGCTGTCGGTCACGAATCAGTAGTTATCGCAGGCGGAATGCCATATGCAAAGCAGATCACTGCAATGCGTAAGGCGACAGCAATCTTGGTTGCAACCCCTGGTCGCTTGATTGACCTACTCAACAAGAATGAAGTTCAGCTCGATCAACTTCAAATTACAGTTCTTGATGAAGCAGATCAGATGGCAGATATGGGCTTCCTTCCTGTCGTTAAGGAAATTCTTGATCAGGCACAACTCGACGGACAGCGTCTCTTGTTCTCAGCAACTCTCGATCGCGGTGTTGATTCACTCGTTCGTCAGTACCTCAAGAACCCAAAGACTCACTCATTGCAGAATGACCGTGCATCAGTTTCAACAATGGAACACCACGTTCTTCAGATGCATCCTGGCGATAAAGATGACATCACATCGCAGATTGCAGCTCGTAACGGAAAGACGATTCTCTTCGTAAAGACTCAGCGTGGTGCAGATCGTCTCGCTGACAAGCTTGCAAATGCAGGAGTTCCAGTTGGTGCATTGCACGGTGGAAAGTCACAGGCAGTTCGTACACGCACACTTGCACTCTTCAAGGAACAAGAGAACTCAGCTCTCGTTGCAACAGATGTTGCAGCACGCGGAATTCACGTTGATGGAATCTCACTTGTTGTTCACGTTGATCTTCCACAAGATCACAAGGATTACCTGCACCGTTCAGGTCGTACAGCTCGCGCTGGCGAATCAGGAACTGTTGTTACCTTGTCATCATCGAAGAATCAGCGCGCAGTATCTGGCCTTCTCTCACGCGCAGGTGTGACACCGAAGTTCCACGATGTGCGTCCACTTGATCAGAAGTTGATGACTATCACTGGTGCTCAAGAGCCTTCAGGTGTTCCTTATGTACCGCCAGTTATGGAGCGCAAGGCTCCTGCAGGTGGGTCACGTTCAGGTGGATCCCGTCGCGGCGGTTCAGGTAAATCTGGCGGATACCGTGGTGGCAATAGCCGCCGTGGCCGTTAATTACTTACTAATTAACTAACGCTGCTTCTTACGAACATTTATTCCGATCTGGCGTACAAATTTTCTTGGAACAGTTGAGATAACTGCAACGAGAAGTTTGTACTGCCAGCCAGGAATGCTCACTGGCTTATTTGCCACTGCATCAATCCATGATTGCTCAACTAATTTATCTGAGTTGAGCCACATAAATTTCGGTAGCCCTCCCATCTTCATACGGCCGCGCTCGTGAAATTCGGTGCGGGTAAATCCTGGACAGAGCGCAGAAACTTTTACTCCGCTGCTTGCCAGTTCAGTATTCAGGGATTCAGAGAGAACAGTTAAATACGATTTAGAAGCGCTATATGTTCCGCCTGCAATAAAACTAGCAACCGATGAAACGTTAATGATTGTCCCTGAGTTGCGTTGCTTCATTCCTGGAATCGCTGTGTGCATAAGTCGCATAGGTGTGCGCACCAAAACATCAAACATCTGTTGCTCAGCATTTATATCGCTTGCGCTAAATGCTTTATTAATTCCAAATCCAGCATTATTAATCAGAACATCAATTTCATAAGTCTTGATGTAATCCTCTACGGATGCGCAGCCTTCGTTAGTTGAAAGATCTGCCGGCAATACAAAAGTCTGCACGGCAAATTTTTCACGTAGCCCCGCTGCGCGCTCATGAAGACGTGCTTCATCGCGCGCAACGAGTGCGACGTTGTAACCCTTAGACGCTAGTAAGCGAGTAAAGCTCTCGCCGATTCCAGCTGTTGCTCCAGTTACTAGCGCCCATTGAGCCATTTAGATCTCGATTCCCTTAGGTTCTTCTTCGCGGATATGCCATGAAGATCCGTACTCGGCAATTAAATCGAGGAAGGGTTGTGCTGGGAACCATTCAGGGCCTGCTATTCCTGTTGGTTTCCAGCTTCCGTTGGCGATGAGTTCCATGGCAATTAAAGGGTTGATAGCGGTCTGCCAAACAACTGCCTGATTGCCATAGTTCTTCATCGACCATTCATTATCAACAACGTTATAGATATAGACAGCCTTTGGCTTGCCATCTTTACCTAGACCTTTAACAAGAGTTCCTGCACAGGTCTTTCCATGCATCTTGTCGCCGATTGTTGCTGGATCAGGCAGAAGAGCTGCAAGAACTTCGCGAGGTGAAACTTCAACTCCTTGAACCGAGACTTTCTCTTTCTTATCCAGACCAAGTGTGTGAATAGTTTTGAGAGTCTCGATAAATTGAGCGCCAAGTCCATATTTGAAGCGAACTTCCTTCGCCTTAACCTTCATTGGAATCAGAACAGCTTCCTCATGTTCAACATTGACGCATTCAACTGGCCCGATTCCTTCAGGGAAGTCATAAGTTTCAAGTTCGCTAAATGGTTCGGTTGTATACCAACCGCGACCTTCTTCGAAGATCAATGGGGGATTGAGACATTCCTCGATCGTTGTCCAGATTGAAAATGATGGAGCAAAGTCATAACCATCAACGGTCAGGTTTGAGCCATCCATCACTGCCAAGTAATCGATTCGAGAGAAGAGTTCATCTTCGGCATAACGCGCAAAGACATCGCTCATCCCTGGTTCGATACCCATGCCGACAACTGCATAGTTACCGTTCTTTTCCCAAGCCTCTGCACGTGCGAATTGTTCATCGCCGAGCTTTACGCCCGGCTTATTAAACGGATCGTCGGGATGCGCCTTTGAAAGCGACATCGCCATATCCATGTAATTAACTTTCTCTTCTTCGCATGCTAAAAAGATTGGCATGACAAAACGCGGATCTACCGCGTTCACGACAATATCGGGAGCTGCTTTACGAATGAGAGCGCGAATATCGTTCACATCAGAGGCATCCACCTCCTCCGCAGAGAATCGTGGGTCATTTACCTTTGTTACGGCTGCTTGAGCGCGTGACAGACTGCGATCTGCAACGACCATTGAAGTAATAAATGGTCTACGTGATGCGATATTTGCGATTGCACTGCCAACTCCGCCTGCGCCGATAACGAGCGCTTTCATGGGTGGCCTTTCATTCTTAGTTCTACGCGCTTGGAATTAAGCGCGTTAAGGGAAGGCTAGCCGTACCGATAACCTTTGCCAAGCATCTTCACTGTTGAAGGCGCCACGTCCCCGTAGCTCAGTGGATAGAGCAACCGCCTCCTAAGCGGTAGGTCGCAGGTTCAACTCCCGCCGGGGACACTCACCTAAAGTAGGTTCCATGAGAATAAAGATTGTCGTTGTTGCTTTAACAATGGCGCTCTCAACGGTTTTTATCCCCGTATCCTCATCTGATTCTCGAACCGTCACAATAAATATTGTCGGTGATGTCCATGGGGAAAGTGCGATTGATCGAAAAGCCATCCCTACATTAAAAAAGTACTTTGCAGATGGTGATCTCAATATATTCAATCTCGAAACTTCCGTTACTTCTGAATCTAAGAAGGAAGAGAAGGAGTACAACTTCAAGACCGATGTCACATTTTTAAAGTCGTTACGCGCCGTTGGTTTTAACGTTGCCAACGTTGCCAATAATCACAGCTATGACTACGGATTAGATGGATTTATCGATACCTTGCGGAATTTAAGATCTACAGATTTTACATATGTAGGTGGCGGAAGAAATAGCGAGAGCGCTTATCAGGGCCGTATCTACACAATCAATGGAATCAAGATTGCACTTCTTGGACTTGCAAAGGTCAACGGAGGCCCTGACTCAATCGCCACTAAAGATAAAGCTGGCACAACTAATGGTTATGACTCAGTCTCATCTGAAGCGGCGATTACGCGCCTTAATAAAGCCAGTGATGTACTTATAGTTCTCGCACACTGGGGAGAAGAAGGATCATTTACTCCACGAAACTATGAGATTGCAAGCGCAAAGAAGTGGACTTCACTCGGTGCTGACATCATCGTGGGAAGCCATTCGCATACTCTTCAGCCAGTTACCTATGTAAATAAGAAGCTTGTGGCCTATTCACTTGGTAACTTCATCTTTTATTCATCGCATATAGATAATCGAAAAACTGCAATCCTTAAGATTCAAATCAATTCAAAGAAACGCATCTCTTACAAAGTCAGGCCCTTCATCATTAATAATCTGACTAAGGTCCCAGAAATCGAAGTTTCTGAAGCTACGGTTTAAGCAAATACAACCGTGCGATGACCGACAATAAAGATTCGATCTTCGGCATATAACTTCACTGCACGAGCAAGAACTCGACGTTCAATATCGCGACCAAGGGCAATCATCTCTTCTGGAGTTGCTGAATGATTCACGTGTGCAACATCTTGTTCGATGATCGGACCTTCATCCAGATCAGCTGTAACAAAGTGAGCAGTTGCGCCAATAATCTTTACGCCACGGTCATGCGCTTGGTGATATGGCTTCGCACCTTTGAAGCCAGGTAAGAATGAGTGATGAATATTGATGATTTTTCCTGGCATTGCAGCACAGAATGCTGAAGAGAGAATCTGCATATAGCGAGCGAGAACTACGAAATCAATCTTGAGTTCTGCAATTTTTGCGAGCATGACTTTCTCTTGTTCCGCCTTGTTCTCAGATGTAACAGGAAGATAGAGGAACGGAATTCCGTGTGATTCAACGAGAGATTTAAGATCTTCGCGATTAGAGATAACAAGTGGAATCTCAATTGGAAGTTCGCCTAGTTCGAGCAAATACATTAAGTCGCGGAGACAGTGGCTCTCTTTAGTAACAAGAACCAGGGCGCGAGGCTTCTCAGCAGTGGGGCGAATATGTAGAGCAGGTGAGAACTTACCGAGTCCCTCATTGAGGCTCTTCTGAGCAGATTCAAGCCCCTGCGAAGTTTCAAAGCGTGTACGCATCACGAAAGTATTTGTTGTGTGATCTGTGAACTGTTGGTTCTCAATGATGTTGCCACCACAATTGAGAACGGCAGTAGTCATCGCATGAACGATGCCTGGCTGATCGGCACATTGCAGGGAAGCGATGAGATCCATACGTAGAGTTTAAAGGGAACTAGTGAGTAATGGTAAATCGCTGCATCCATTTAGGCGCCCACCAGTTGCGCTCTCCAAAGAGGCGCATCAAAGCAGGTACTAAGAGGGCGCGAACAATTGTTGCATCGAGAATGACAGCGAGTGCCACTCCGAATCCCATTGATTTAATCGATGTAACGCCACTAGTAATAAAGGCAGCAAAGACCACAGCGAGCAGAACAGCTGCCGCCGTGATGATTCGAGCAGAACGTTGAAGACCAGTCGCTACGGCTTCAACATTATCTTTGCCAGCAAGATGCTCTTCGCGAATACGTGAGAGCAAGAAGAGTTCGTAGTCCATTGAAAGACCAAATACGACAACGGCAATCAAGATAACAATCGATGTATCGAGAGTTCCGGTCAGAGTGAATGAACCAACCAACCACTGAAGGTGACCATCAATGAAGACCCAGGTAAGTACACCCATTGTTGCAGCGAGTGAGAGAACGTTGAGGAGTACTGCCTTAATGGGCAAGATAATTGATCCAGTGAAAATAAAGATCAATACAAGCACGCTGAGTGCAATCCACCCAAGAGCCCATGGAAGCGTGGAAGAGATTCCATCTTGTGAATCTGTGTAATCAGCGGCAACCCCGCCAACCAAAGTACCTTCTGGAGCTTTGATATCGCGCACTGCGTGAATCAAGCTTTGCGCTTCAGGAGTTCGCGGAAGCATCGATTGATAAGCAATAAGGCGAACATCTTGGCCGATAGTTTGTGGTGGAGCAACTGCAATCACACCAGAAACCTTTGCGACTTTACCTGCATATGTTGCAATCTCTGCTGACTTATCTGCACCATCAAAGATAACAATTTCAATCGGAGTTCCTGTTTGACCAGGGAATCGTTCTGCCTGCAAGGCAGTTGCAATCGCTGCAGGATTATCTGCAGGAAGCATGCGTGAATCACCTTGTGCAAATTTAATATTCTGTACAGGAGCCGCAAGAATTCCAAGAACGATAAGTGAAAGTAAGACAACGGCAGTTGGACGCTTCATCACCATACGCGCTGTTTCTGCCCAGCGACCATCTTCCTTTGGAGTAATTGCGGATTTGCGAATTACGCCCTTATCAATCTTGTGCCCAACAAGAGCAAGGATTGGTGGCAATCCGAATATTGCACCTACAACAGCAAGTGCAACAACTGATACCCCTGCATAACCAAATGATTTAAGGAATGGAAGCGGGAAGAAGGTGAGTGAAACCATTGTGACGAGAACTGTCAGACCTGAATAGAAAACAGTTTTTCCTGCTGTTGCCATCGTTGTTACGACTGAATCTTCTACGCTCTTGCCGTGGTGGATCTCTTCGCGGAATCGATTGACCATCAAGAGCGCATAGTCGATACCCAGTCCAAGGCCCATACCTGTTGTGAGGTTGAGTGCGTAGACGCTGACATCTGTGAAGAGTGAGATGAGATAGAGAATAAAGAATGCGCCCAAGATTGCAGCGACTCCAACAATAAGAGGCATTGCAGATGCGGCAAGTGCACCAAAGACAAAGGCAAGGAGAATAAATGTAAGAGGGATTGAAACTCCTTCAGAGAGTTTGAGATCTTTTCCAATCTTCTCTGTAATCGCATTTCCGACAACTCCGACTCCACCCGCATAGAGAGTGAGGCCATCAATCTTGCCGTCGTATTTTTCTTGGAAGATAGCGCCAAGTTTCTGGCTCTTTGGAGTGAAAGCTTCACCACTTCCATAAATCAAAATAAAACCAGCTTTTCCATCTGATGACTTAAGTGTTGCTTCACCACCTGAACTCCAGAAGGAGAGAGTCTTTGTGACGCCATCTTCTTGCGCCATCTTCTTCTCAAGGGCAAGCGCCTTCTGAGTAACAATCGGATCTGTAATGTCTGTAGACCCAGCATCTACTACAACAGCGACTGCAGGATCTTGAACCTTTAACTCATCGCGAAGGTATTCATAGACTTTATATGAGTCACTATTTGGGTTTGAGTAACCGCCTGAATCGAGTCTGCTGAAGATAAGTGAACCGATTGCTCCTGCGAGAAGAATCCCAATCACAAAGAGAGATACTGCGATTTTTCGATACTTAACTAATACATGACCGAGGCGCTCAAACATGGATTAAGTATGTAGGATTGCTTTATCGGTTTCGAATTTAAAGAGCGGAGGTCTACGCGTGAGCGATGTGTTTCCTGCAACAACCGAGGATGAACGCGACCCTCGTGAAGACCAGAATGAAGATCGTCGCCGCGAAGAGGAAATTAAGGGCGATAAGCCCCCGCACCACGGATAGTTTTATTCAGATGATGTAGCGGGCTTTGAAACAGAATCTGTTTTATAGAACCCAGATCCTTTAAAGACAATCCCAACAGTTGAATACACCTTACGAAGTTCACCCTTGCATTGCGGGCATTCAGTAAGTGGGGATTCAGAAAATGACTGAAAAGCTTCGAAGGCATGGTCGCAAGCGGAGCATGCATATTGATATGTAGGCACAATGTGACCTTTCTCTTGAAGTTTCTCGGATATCTATGCCTAAGTCTAAAGAAGTGAGACGATAGGCGCGAATCCACGAGGGTTCCCAGCGCAGAGAGCGTCAATAAAGAGGAGTATGTGGGCATGAAGAAGGCCAGTGTTATCGCAATCGTTGTCGGAGCTATCTTCTTTACACCGCTCACCGCATTTGCGAATACCCTCGTTGCAACTTCACCTCTTTCTGGTGCAACTCTGCAGAGCGCTCCTAGCGCCGTCACCATCACAACCGAACTTCCATTGATGGATGCCGGCAACGAAGTTTCTGTCACCGACCCAACTGGAGTTCGAGTAGACGATGGCGCTCTCACAATTGATGGAGTAAATGCCGTTGTTGGTCTTAAACAGCTGGTGAAGACCGGAATTTATAGCGTTAACTATTCGCTCCTAGCTGAAAATGATGTTCCTCTCGTTGGAAAGTTCACCTTCAATTTTGCTGAACCAACAGTCGTTGCAACTGTCGCACCACAACCAACCAAAGCTCCAACTCCATCGGGAAATAATTTAGGAACAACTATCTTTGTTTTAGGTCTTCTCGCCGCAGCAATCATTGTCACAATCGCGCTATCGCTGTATGCCCGGAAGCTCTATCGCGAGCGATGAACCTATTGTCAGGAAATCTGACTGCAACTGATTCATTTCTTACTTATTTCGGAGTATTCAATAAATCAGTCTCATCACTGTCAGCATTCGCACTTATCGGCGTCTTGCTTGCAACCTCTTTCTTACTTCCCGAACGAGAGGGATCTTTTACGACTTCATCCCAGCAGCTTCGCAAGAAAGGCCAACTCTTTGCTGGAATCTGGCTTGTCACCAGTGCTTTACAGATACTTGTAACCCTCGCAAACATTCTAGGAACATCTCTATCTGGCGCACTCGATGCGACATCTCTGCACTCATTTATTTCCCAAGTTGATTTAGGGAAGTACCTAGCATTTCAAGTAGTACTTATCGCCATCGTGGCAGTGGCTATTAATTTCATTGAAAAAGTATTAGCGGGCACGGTGCTTCTAGGACTATCAATAGTTGCCTTGGTTGCACCGGTATTCCAAAGTCATGCTGCAGCTAGCGGTTCACACTCATTGGCAATCGGATCTTTGGTGATTCACGTTGTTGCACTATCTCTCTGGGTGGGTGGAATCCTCGCTCTCATTCTGATTTCATCTGAAGATCGCAACTTTGCACTTCCACGATTTAGCCAGTTGGCACTGTGGGCAGCTATCGCTGTTGTCGTAAGTGGAATTACAAGCGCGTGGATTCGACTCAACTTTCAATCTGCTTGGTCATCTGGATATGCGCGAATCGTTATTCTCAAAGCGCTCTTCACGCTCGTGCTTCTCTTCATCGGTTACAACAACCGTAAAACACTTGCTCACAGCGATAGGACTGGTTGGAATCTCCTTGCGCGTGTGATCTCAATAGAAGCGCTCATTATGGGCGTCACTGTTGTACTCGGAAGTTGGCTCTCAACTTCGCAGCCACCGCTCAGCGGCGATGTGAAATACAGCCCAGCGCTCTCAATCGTCGGAATGAATACTCCTGGAGCACCGAGCATCACTCGATTGATAACTCTCTATAACCCTGATGCACTCATTATTGGCATTCTCATCACACTAGTTGCTCTCTATATAAAGGGAGTGGTCATACTTTCTCGTCGAGGAGATAAGTGGCCCGTAGGTCGAACAGTTTCCTTTGCAGTTGGAATTGCAGTCCTAGATTTTGCAACAAGCGGTGGTCTCGGCGTCTACGCGCTCTTCTCTTTTGAATATCACATGGTTGCTCACATGGTTATCGGGATGTTGGCTCCAATTGCGATTGTTCTAGGTGCACCAATCACCTTGGCACTTCGCTCACTTCCGCTTGGTCGCACTTCCGAAGAACGCGGGGTTCGTGGAACTCTTATTGCATTTTTGCACTCTCGATATTCGGTAATTCTGACAAACCCGCTCACTGCACTTGCACTCTTTGACGGATCGCTATTTGTCCTTTATTTCACCAATCTCTTTGGTGACCTCATGCAATCGCATGCTGGTCATCTCTTCATGACCATTCACTTCTTCTTGGCAGGATTCCTCTTCTTCCACGTCATTATTGGAATTGATCCAAACCCTCGCAAAATCCCTCACATTGTTCGCATCGTGATGCTCTTTGCTGCAATGAGCATTCATGCATTCTTTGCAATTTCACTTCTTGCGACATCGACTCTCATTGATAAGGGTTATTACGGATCTCTACAGACTCCTTGGCTCGGTGATTTACTTGCCGATCAACATGCCGCAGGTGCAATTGCCTGGAGCATGGGAGAAATACCAATCATCTTTGCGCTCATCGCGACCTTCATTCAGTGGATGCGCGATGATTCACGCGAAGCAAAGCGGATTGATCGTAATGAAGCGCGATTGGCTGCGATGGGTGAACCCGATGAGTTGGCGCAATACAATAATTATCTAAGTCAGTTGCAACGTCGCAATGAGAAAGAGGGCCAATAATGAGTCTAGAGAATATCTTCACTCTGCCATCTGAATATAACGATCTCCGCGATTCAGTCCGCGCTCTCTCTGAAAAAGAGATTGCACCGCATGCTCGTGCAGTCGACGAAGACCATCGCTATCCTCAAGAAGCTAATGATGCGCTCACAAAAGCAGGGCTGTTTGCAGCACATGTACCTACTGAATTCGGTGGCGACGGTGCTGATGCACTGGCAACCTGCATCATCATTGAAGAAGTTGCCCGAGTCTGTGCCTCTTCATCACTTATTCCAGCAGTAAATAAATTAGGTTCACTCCCACTTATTCTCGGTGGAAATAAAGAGCAGAAGGAACGTTGGCTTCGTCCACTTGCAAAGGGAAAAGGTTTCTCTTACTGCCTCTCTGAATCTGAAGCAGGTTCTGATGCAGCATCATTGAAGACAAAAGCAGAGCGCAAAGGCGATGCATGGGTCATCAACGGAAGCAAGAAGTGGATTTCAAACGCTGGTGAATCCGAGTTCTACACAGTCATTGCACAGACAGATCCTTCACTTGGTTCGAAGGGAATCACAGCATTTATCGTCGAGAAGTCAGACCCTGGAATCTCTTTCGGTGCACCTGAAAAGAAGATGGGCTTCCGCGGATCGCCAACGCGTGAGGTGTATTTCGACAACGTGACAATTGGCGATGACCGCCGCATTAGTGAAGTTGGTAAAGGCTTCTCGCTTGCGATGGATACCCTCGATCACACCCGCATCACAATTGCAGCACAGGCTCTTGGTATAGCCCAAGGAGCACTTGATACTGCCAAGAAGTATTCGCATGAACGCAAACAATTCGGTAAAGAGATATTTGATTTCCAAGGTGTTCAATTTATGTTGGCTGATATGGCAGTTGCAGTCGAAACTGCTCGTCAAATTACCTACGCAGCCGCTGCAAAGAGCGAACGTGGTGATAAGGATCTGAAGTTCTTCTCTGCAGCAAGTAAGACTTATGCAACAGATGTTGCGATGAAGGTCACTACTGATGCTGTCCAAGTTCTTGGTGGATATGGATATGTCTCTGACTATCCAGTCGAGCGCATGATGCGCGATGCAAAGCTCACTCAGATTTACGAAGGCACTAACCAGATTCAGCGCATCGTTATTGCGCGAAACCTTCCTTAAAACTACTTCTTCAATCTACTTTTTAAAGCGAAGCGTTAAATCTGGAGTTGCTGCGGCATGCAGCGGGAAATCCCAGCTTTCTCGTGGCAGATCTTCACTTGATATTTCGTCAGGATGAATTAACCCGATTGACCAGGCAGCCAGCAAAGGCAGCGCGCGGTCGTAATAACCGCCACCTTGTCCGAGTCGATAACCGCTTCGATCAATTCGAAGAGCTGGAACTACGACAACTTCAATCTTTCCAAGATCAGTAAAGACTGAACCGGATGGTTCGAGAATTTTCTTCTGCTTCTGCAGATTATTAGCGTCGCCACTCCATTGGACCCAATCAATAGCATCGCCGTTGATGCGGGGAAGTAGAACTACTTTTCCGGCCGCAATCAGTGCGTTATTGAGTTGATGCGTATCGGGTTCATCGCCATATGACATGTAACTAGCAATAACTTTTGCCTTAGAAAATTCGGGGGAATTGGCTAGATACTCAAAACTATGTTCTATGTAACGCTCGTTACGTTCTCGGCGATAGCGGGAGCGAAGCGCTGACTTTTCTTCGCTGATACCCATGGAAATCCCCTAGTAGTAAGTGATGTACAAGTAAGGTTAGTGATTATGTCAGAACGTGTGCGCGTAGACGAAGTACTTACCTCTCTTCTCGATCTATGCCGCCCCCTCGAACCATTCGATATGCCACTTCTTGATGCACACGATGCGACTCTGGCTGAAGATATCTTCGCTGGCGAACGTTTAGTCATGAAGGCCGGTAGTCGAATTCGTTCAACCCAAATTGGACTTGCTGCATCTATCGGTCTGGATCACTTGCCAACACGACCACATCCTCGCGTTGTTGTAATTTCAGCAGGGCCTGATTTAGTCGAACCAGGCATGCCACTCAAAGCCGATGAAGAGTACGAAACCAACTCTTGGTTGCTCACAACTGCAGTCCGCGAAGTTGGTGCAGTTGCCTATCGCGTTCACTCGATTCCAGATGATGAATCACAGTTGCAGAGCGTGATTGAAGATCAACTGGTTCGTGCGGATCTCATCATTATCAGCGGTGAACGCCATGATGACTCATTTGATTTGATTACCCGCACCCTTGAAAAGATCGGTGAGATCAAGACTGTTGAAATTTCCATCGAATCAAGCGGCCGCCATAACTTCGGAACAATTGGTCCGGATAAGACACCAGTTGTGACACTACCTGGCGACCCAATCGCTGCCTATATTTCATTTGAGCTTCTTGTCCGCCCAATGATTCGCACCATGTTGGGCACTGCAAATATCCACCGCCCATCTGTGAAAGCTAAGCTCGAAAAGGCACTGACATCATCTGGCGGATACCGTTCTTATGTACGAGCAATCTTGAGCGAAGATGGAAAGTCAGTCTCACCTCTTGCATCGCAAGATGAGCAGGCAACGCTCTCAGATGCCAATTGCTTTATCGCAGTACCTGAGGGTGAAACCAACCTGACGGCTGGCGCTGAAGTAACAGTTGTCATTCTTGAGCGCCGCTACCTGTAGAAGTCAGTGATCTCATGTGGCCTGTAACTCTGACGGGAGATGAAATTACTCTTCGCGCTCCTCGCTTTCGTGATCGCTCGCAATGGAATCGTGTACGTGGAGAAAATAAAGAGTGGCTAAGCCCATGGGAGGCAACGCTTCCTCAAATTCCTCTCGATTCTCCAGCTTATGAAAGCCACAGCAAGCGCCCTTCGTTCTACGAGATGGTTCGAATGCTCAATCATGAATCTCGCGCTGGGCGCTCATACTCTTTCTTTATTTGGCATGACAAGAATCTCGTAGGCCAGATAACAATGGGTGGCGTTATGTATGGCGCACTACGCGGTGCGCATATTGGCTATTGGATTGATCGAAATTTTGCTAATCGTGGATATACAACGCAGGCAGTAAAGCTAGTAACTGCCTTTGGTTTTGCTCAATTAGGGCTGCATCGAATCGAAATCAATGTGCGCCCTGAAAATGCCGCTTCTTGCCGGGTAGCCCTCAAAGCTGGATTCGCTGAAGAGAGCCAAAGAAAGGCATTTCTGCATATTGATGGGGCTTGGCGAGACCACATTTGTTTCGTTAAGAACAATGAATTAATCCAGTAAACCCCCCTTGAAATCCACGAAGTTACGCTGGCCCGCCTCTAATCTTTACCCATCATGGCTTCGGGAATTATCTATCTAGCGATTATCGGCATGTGGGTTGCCTATTTTCTGCCTCGCTGGGTGCATAACAAGAATGAATTCTCAGGCAAGAGCGTTGAAAGATATAAAAGCGCACTTCGCGTTGTCGCAAGTTCAACTCCTGGCGCACAAATTGGCTCCGGAGTTATCTACACGGATGTAGATCGTGCAGGTCGAGTAGCGCAACAACTCATGCGACGCAGAATTATTTTTTCACTTATTACAACAACACTTATTCTCACAACGGCAGGTGCAATCATGCAGACCTTCACATATGTGGCAATCGCAGTTCCAGTTACCGGACTCATCATTTACATCGCGCACGTTCGCCGCCAAGAGAACAGTGACCGCATCCAACGTCGTCGCGTTGATCAACTTCATCGAACAACAGAAGGCGTTTCACATACCAACCTTGCAGATGTACTTTCACCACGTCCCCAGACAGAGATCAAAATTAATCAGGATCACTGGGTTCCTCTTGCAGAGCGCGAACTCACTGGCGTCACACTTCTTCCTAAGGGAACTGCGCAATCACGTGCCGAGTGGCAACCAAATGAGATTCCAGTTCCTACTTATGTCAACGCACCTAAGGCAGTTCAGGCAAAGCGCATCATCGATCTGACCGAGCCAGGTAAATGGACCGAAGAGCAACAACGTCTTGAGCGTGAAGCACTTGCAGCGGCTGCTCCTTCACGAGATGAAGTATTTGATCAACAACTTGCGGATGAAGCAGTACAGCGTCTTCGTGATTTGCGCGCTGCAAACGAATAACCTTTAAATCCAGCTCGCAAACCACATACGTGCATGCCATGCATCGTAGGTAATCACATCGCCCATGTAGAGCGGTAAGAAATATAAGAAGTTCAAGAAGAGCAGAATAAAGCTTGCAGTAACAACTATCTCGCCAGTTCTGCCGTAGTTACTCAGGACGGAGCGGGCACAGTAAACAATCGCAAGAATGAGAAACGGCTCGAAGACGATCGCATAGAAAGTAAAGACTGTGCGTTGCTGAAAGAAGAACCATGGCAAGTAACCTGCAGTTATTCCAGTAACTATTACCGTGAGCGCTGGATCTAATCTGCGCATAGCAATGCTTCGCGCCCACAAACCAAAGACTACGAAGATTGCAATTGTTCCGAGCCACCAAAGGAAAGGAGTACCGAGCGCGAGAATTTCTTGAGAGCAGCTATCAGATCCACAACCTTGAGGAGTTTCATAGAAGAAGGAAGTAGGACGACCCATCACCAACCAGCTCCAAGGATTTGCTTGGTAAGTATGTTTCTCCGTCAGACCTGTATGAAAATCCAACATCTGTTGATGGTAATAAATAAATGAAGAGAAGACGTTAGAAGAGTAATTGCGATCCCATCCGCGATTACTTGTAAACCAACCTACCCAAGACGCGATGTAAACAAAGAGCGGAAGAAAGCCAAACTGTCCTATGCGTTGCAGAGTTGGTTTGATCAAGTCTCGGCCTGAGTGATGAGTAAAAGCGCGATAGAGTCCAATTAATCCAAAGGCAATAACGAAATAGAGTGCGCTCCACTTGGTTGCAAGAGCTAGACCAAGAATTAAACCAGTCCACCAATATCGCTTGGTTAAAAAGATATATGAGCTGAGAAGAATAAAGAATGCTAAGAAATTATCGAGAAGCGCTGTACGTGAATGAACGAGAGCCAATCCATCGATTGCCATCAGCGCACTCGCAAGCCCTGTCAATATTGTGCTTCGGAATAATCGTTGTGCAATGAGGGCTACGAGCAAGATCATCAATGACCCAACAAGCGCAGTAGTGAATCTCCATCCAAAACTGCTGTCACCAAATACTTGTATTCCAAGCCCGATAAGCCATTTGCCAAGTGGTGGATGGACAATAAATTCAGGCTTCGTTCCTGCGACTTCAACTCCATATTTCAGAAGATCGCGCGCACCATCAACGTAATAGACCTCATCGAAGATAAATCCCTTCACTCTTCCAAGATCAACGAGACGGAGGATGAATGAGAGGAGTGCGATGAGTATCGGAGCGATACTTGCGACCATGGTGAAAGAATATGGGAGTATTCGCATATGGCCCTAGTTCTTGCAGCGACTCCACTTGGGAATCCGCTCGATGCAAGCCAGCGCCTCAAGAACGCAATCGAATCAGCCCAGGTCATTGCAGCTGAAGATTCGAGACGATTTCACCGGTTAGCTTCAGATCTCGGTGTCACATTCACGGCGCGCATCATCTCTTTCTTTGAAGGCAACGAGACAGATCGCACCCAAGAAATTCTTCAACTTCTTCGCGAAGGAAAAGAAGTCCTTGTCGTCACTGATGCGGGAATGCCCACAATTAGTGATCCGGGATTCCGATTGATGCGAGATGCAATCGCTGAAAATCTTCCTACTGTTGTTATTCCCGGACCAAGCGCTCCTACGATGGCGATTGCTCTCTCTGGACTACCAACAGATCGCTTCACCTTTGAAGGCTTTGCTCCTCGCGCACAAGGAGCTCGCAATACCTTCTACGAGTCCCTTCGTTTTGAAGAGCGCACCATGGTGATCTTCGAAGCGCCGCATCGCCTCCATGAATCACTTGTTGATGCCGCTGCAATTCTTGGCGAATCTCGCAAAGGTGCTATCTGCCGCGAAATGACAAAGACCTACGAAGAAACAATTCGTGGCACCCTCGCAGAACTCATTACATGGGCTGCCGGAAAAGAAGTCCTTGGTGAAATCACTTTGGTTATTGCTGGAGTTGAAGCAGGGTCGCAGAGCAAGACAGCCGATGATGCTGTTGCCCGAGTCCGCGAATACGAGGCGGCCGGAATGGACCGAAAAGGTGCGATTGCCACTGTCGCCGATGAATTCGACCTTCCAAAGAAGATCGTTTATGCAGCCGTAGTCGATGCGAATAAGATGAGCAGATGAAGTCTTTCTACCTGACTACGCCTATTTACTATGTAAATGATGCGCCACACATTGGCCATGCATATACAACTGTCGCCGGCGATGTCCTCACACGTTGGCATCGCCAGCGTGGTGAGTCTGTCTGGTTCCTCACCGGAACAGATGAACACGGTCAGAAAGTAATGCGCACTGCAGAACAAAATAATGTTGCCCCACAAGCATGGGTAGATAAGTTAGTTGCAGAAGCGTGGAAACCTAATTGGGAAGCGCTCAATATCGCTAATGATGACTTTATTCGCACAACAGAACCGCGCCATACTGAGCGAGTTCAGAAGTTCCTGCAATCACTGAAGGATTCAGGCCACATCTATGCAGGAAAGTACGAAGGTCCTTACTGCGTTGGCTGCGAAGAATTTAAGTTACCTGGCGATCTCATCGATGCAGATGGCGAGAAGCTCTGCCCGATTCATAGCAAGCCGGTTGAGCTAGTCAATGAAAATAACTGGTTCTTTAAACTCTCTGAATTCGCACAACCACTTCTCGATCATTACAAGAATAATCCTGAGACATGCCAACCTGAGAGCGCTCGTAATGAAGTGATTTCATTCCTTGAAGGTGGCGTCTCAGATCTCTCAATCTCTCGTTCCACTTTCGACTGGGGAATTCCTGTTCCTTGGGATACCGATCAGGTTGTCTATGTCTGGTTCGATGCGTTGCTCAACTATGCAACAGCAGTAGGGCTTACCGATGCACCAGATTCTGAAGGTGGCAAGAAGTTTGCTGCCACATGGCCCGCAGATGTTCACCTCGTCGGAAAAGATATTTTGCGTTTCCATGCAGTTATTTGGCCTGCGATGCTTATGGCTGCAGGAGTCGATATTCCTAAGAAGGTTTTTGCACACGGCTGGTTACTCGTCGGCGGCGAGAAGATGTCTAAATCTAAGCTCACCGGAATCGCGCCATCAGACATCACTGACCACTTCGGAGTCGATGCATTCCGCTATTACTTCTTGCGTGCGATCCCATTCGGTAGCGATGGGTCTTTCTCTTGGGAAGATATGAGCGCTCGATACACATCAGAGCTCGCAAATGACTTCGGCAACTTGGCTTCACGTCTTGCTGCGATGATTGAAAAGTACTGTGGCGGAAAAGTCCCTGCAGTTGCTAAGGATGCAAGCCTTGCTGACGCACTTCAGGCCACTGTAGATAAGGCAGATGCTGCAATGGTTGCGCTCGATTTCCAGGGTGGAATCAATGCGGTGATGGATTTCTGTAAGCAGGTCAATGGCTTTGTCACAATTAAAGAGCCTTGGATCCTTGCCAAAGATCCCGCAAACCAGGCAGTTCTTGAAGAAGTTTTATATAACACTGCCGAATCACTTCGCGCACTTGCGATATTGCTCCACCCAGTTATGCCTGCAACCACAGAAATCTTGTGGGAATCACTCGGTGCAAAAGAGGCGCTAGGCGAAATCGGAAAACAAGAAATTTCTAAGGTTTCGACCTGGGGTCAGTTGCCACAAGGTGCAACTGTCACAAAGACTCCGGTCTTATTCCCACGGTTAGAAGTTAAAGAGTAATTCTCTTATGGCCGATCGCCACAACCGCGATATAGATCGTCAATTAGCTCCACTTCCTGAGCCTCTTCCTGTCCCAACAGTTGATGCCCATGCGCATATTGAAATCGTGACGAATGAAGCACCTGACTCTGATGCAGTGCGACAAGTTCTCGATGATGCAAAGAGCGTTAATGTGGATCGCATCGTTCAAGTTGGATATTCAGCTGAACAATCACAATGGTGCGTCGACATGGCGAACGCGTTTCCAGGCCGCGTACTAGCAGCTGTTGCACTGCACCCCAATGAAGCACCAGTTGTTCCTGATCTTGAGGCTGATTGGGCGATCATTGAAAAGCTTGCGCAAGATCCACGCGTTCGTGCAATCGGTGAAACCGGTCTTGATTACTTCCGTACCGAACCTGCGTTACAGAAGCGTCAACAGGAATCTTTTAAATGGCATATTGATTTAGCAAAGCGCACCAATAAAGCACTTGTTATTCACGACCGCGATTCGCACGATGATGTACTTTCAATATTGCTCGAAGTTGGTGCCCCAGAAAAGACTGTCTTTCATTGCTTCTCGGGCGATGTCGAGATGGCGAAGACCTGTATCGACCGTGGCTACATCCTCTCGTTCGCTGGCACCATGACATTTAAGAATGCTCCAGCTCTGCGCGATGCGGTCAAACTTGTTCCACATGACCAACTCCTTGTCGAGACAGATTCACCATTCTTGGCGCCAACTCCACATCGCGGTGCACTCAACACTCCTGCCCAAATTGCCAATATCGTCCGTGCAATGGCTGCAGAGCGCAATGAAGATGTGGCAGAGCTTGCTACTGCTCTCTCTGTAAATGCTGAACGCATCTTCGGATCTTTTGCATGAGCCTTCTTGGAGCAGCAGAAATCCGCGAGTTGGCTGAAGCTCTCGACCTCAAACCTTCAAAATCGTTGGGCCAGAACTTTGTTCATGATGGAAATGTCTGTCGCAAGATTGTTCGCACTGCAGGTTTAACGCCATCGGATATCGCTCTTGAAATTGGACCAGGACTTGGCTCACTTACTTTGGCGATGCTCGAAGAGGCGCAGGCAGTTGTCGCTGTTGAAATCGATGCGCGGTTAGCCAAGCAACTTCCCATAACGGCGGCAAAACATTCTGAGCGCGCAGATATTTTGAAGGTAATTAATCAAGATGCACTGACGCTTAAGAATTTACCTATCGATCCAACTGTCTTGATTGCCAACCTTCCATATAACGTCTCTGTACCTGTCTTTCTTCACCTTCTTGAAATCCTTCCTTCATTGCGCAGCGGCGTTGTGATGGTGCAGGCCGAAGTTGCAGATCGCTTAGCTGCAAAACCGAATTCAAAAGAGTATGGAATTCCAAGTGTTAAGGCGGCATGGTGGGCTGAAGTCACTGGCGCAGGTTCTGTATCACGAAGCATCTTCTGGCCACAGCCGAATGTAGATTCCAAACTCGTTGGATTTAAACGTCGCGAGACACCTGGCGATGAAGAACTTCGCAAGAAGGTCTTCGCGATTATTGATTTAGCTTTCGCCCAACGTCGCAAGATGCTTCGTTCAGCGCTCTCTTCTATGTATGGCGGATCGGCCGCGGCCGAAGCGGTGTTGAGCGCTGCAGGAATCGACCCAACTCTTCGCGGAGAAGCTCTCGATATCCATGGCTTCTGCGCAATCGCATCTCAACAGGTAGAGTCTTAACGTGGCTCACAATTCAGTAACGGTACGAGTACCTGCAAAGGTTAATTTGCAGTTATCTGTTGGACCTCGTGAAGCAGATGGTTATCACAATCTAGTTTCAGTCTTTCAGGCAATCTCTATCTTTGATGATGTCACTGTTACCAAATCAAACCCAGGTAGCGGAGTAACTATCTCTGTTACTGGTGAGCACACACATGGGGTGCCAGAAGATCACTCAAACCTCGCAGTAAAAGCTGCCCAGATGGTGGGCCAGAAGTTTGATTTTGATGTTGATGTTCATATC
The DNA here is from genome assembly GCA_965268225.1 of Candidatus Nanopelagicaceae bacterium. Classification (GTDB taxonomy): domain Bacteria; phylum Actinomycetota; class Actinomycetes; order Nanopelagicales; family Nanopelagicaceae; genus Planktophila. Next base: position 126,835 of record OZ254166.1, read on the forward strand.
GAAATTAAGAAATCCATTCCAGTTGCAGGTGGAATGGCTGGCGGAAGTGCAGATGCCGCAGGGACTTTGGTTGCGATGGATGCGCTCTATAAACTCGAAATGTCACGCGAAGAGCTGCACGCACTCGGATCAGAACTTGGTAGCGATGTTCCATTCATGATCTCTGGTGGCACAGCTATTGGCCAAGGCCACGGTGATCAGCTCACTGCAGCGTTATCGCGCGGTACCTATCACTGGGTATTAGCCCTTTCGAGCGTTGGATTATCAACTCCTGCTGTCTATACAGAATGCGATCGGATGCGTGCAGAACTCGATATTGCTCCACCGCAGGTATCAGATCTTTTAATGCAATCACTACTTGCCGCAGATGCAGAAGCGGTAGGTCGCGCACTTACCAATGATCTTCAGAATGCAGCATGTTCTCTACGCCCGGCACTAAGCCTTGTGCTCGAAGTCGGTCGTGATTACGGTGCACTTGGCGCGATTGTCTCTGGCTCTGGTCCAACAGTTGCGTTCTTGGTTGCCGATGAAGATTCAGGACTTGATTTAGCTGTAGCGCTTACGGCAAGCGGAGTAGTTGGAAGCGTTGCTCGCGCACATGGGCCGGTTCACGGCGCCAAAGTTATTTAAATTAATTCTCGTCAAACTCTGTAACAAGTTTACTTAAGAGCTCTGCCAAAGTTTCACGGTCACTTGCAGATAGAGTTCCCAGAAGTTCGCGTTCATTCTCAAGAAGTCCTTCGAGTGCAGAATCAACTGCACGCATTCCAGATTTTGTAAGAGTCACCAATGAACCTCGACCATCATCAGGATCTTGTTCGCGGGTAATGAGTTGAAGTTCCTCAAGGCGATCAAGGCGATTCGTCATCGTTCCACTTGTCACCATGGTCTCTTGCATTAATTGACCAGGTGAAAGTTGATGTGGTTCGCCGGCGCGACGAAGGGCTGCTAAAACATCGAAGCCCCAATTTTCAAGATCACCGAATGCATCACGACGAGCAATATCGAGGTGGCGGGCGATACGAGTAATGCGGCTCAGGACAGCCAGGGGAGAGAGGTCGAGATCTGGGCGCTCGCGCTTCCAGGCCGCTATGAGGCGGTCTACTTCATCCCGGTTCTGAGATTCCGAATGGCTCTGCATAAGAAATGAGTTTAGTGGTCGCGAGCACTACCGAAGATAAGGGAGAATATAGGTTCCGCCATTGTGTAGTGGCTAGCACATGGGCCTTTGAAGCCCAGGGTCCAGGATCGATACCTGGTGGCGGAGCAATTGCTCCGCAGTAGTAAAGAGCGGAGCCACAGGTAGACTCTCTCCATGAGCCTCGAAACAGTAGTGATTCTCGCTGCTGGAGAAGGCACTCGTATGAAGTCGAGTACGCCGAAGGTTCTCCATCCAATTTCAGGTCGATCACTTGTTGGCCACGTTCTCCACGCTGTCGATGCGCTCGCACCTAAGCATGTGCGCGTTGTTGTGGGCGCTGGTCGCGAACAAGTCGAAGCGCACCTTGCAGAAGTCGCTCCCCATGTCACAACCGTTTTTCAAGAAAAGCGCGGCGGAACAGGCCATGCAACTCAGTTAGCGCTCGATGGTTTGAAAGCAACCGGAACCATCTTGGTTCTTGCTGGCGATACTCCGATGCTCACCGGAACTTCTCTTGCTCAACTTCTTGAGCAACACCATGCAGGTGGATTTACGGCATCGGTACTCACTGCAGAACATCCCGATCCAACTGGATATGGGCGCATTATTCGTGGCGATGATGATTCACTCTTGCGCATCGTTGAAGAGCGCGATGCCGATGAAGTTCAGCGCGAAATTCTCGAAGTAAATTCAGGCGTTTATGCATTTGATGCAATCAAACTTGCAGGAGCAATCGGAAAGCTCAAGAACGACAATTCACAGGGCGAGCTCTATCTCACTGATGTCATTGAAATACTTCGTAACGAAGGCGGAAAGATTGCCGCAGTTCTTATCGATGACTTCATCGAAATCCTTGGTGTCAATGACCGCGTCCAGCTTGCAGAATCTGCAGCTCTTTTGCGCGACCGTATCAATGAAGATTTGATGCGCGCTGGTGTCACAATTGTTGATCCGCTAAGCACTTGGGTTGATGCAACAGCTACTGTTGCAAACGATGTTGTCTTAATGCCAGGTACTGCAATTAGCGGTACCACCACCGTGGCTACTGGAGCCGTTATTGGTCCACGTACAACTCTTGTTGATTGCACAGTCGGCACAGGTGCACGCGTCATCGAATCTCGCGCAGCTGAGGCAATCATTGGCGATGGCGCAAACGTTGGTCCTTATACATTCTTGCGACCTGGAACTAAATTGCTTCCCAACTCAAAGGTCGGCGCATATGTCGAAATGAAGAATGCGACTTTGGGCGAAGGCTCAAAGGTGCCGCATCTTTCATATGTAGGAGATGCTGTTATCGGCGAAGGCAGCAATATCGGTGCTGCAACTATCTTTGTTAATTATGACGGCGTTGAAAAGCATTACACCGTCGTTGGCGATCACGTCCGAATCGGAAGCGATTCGATGTTGGTAGCCCCTGTCACAATCGGTGATGGCGCTTACACAGCTGCTGGATCTGTGATTACTGAAGATGTTCCTCCTGGCGCAATTGGTGTCGGTAGGGCAAAGCAGCGAAATGTAATAGGTTGGGTTCTGCGTAAGCGTCCCGGCACTAAATCTGCTGAGGCGGCATCGCGCCACAGCACCGATGAGCAGAAGGGCTAACTTCCTTGAGCGAGATCCGTTTATCCTCAGAGAAAAAACTTCGTCTTTTTTCAGGCCGCGGATTTCCAGAATTATCAGAGCAAGTAGCCACTGAGCTAGGTATTCCACTTACTCCAACATCTGCATACGACTTTGCTAACGGCGAAATTTTTGTTCGCTTTGAAGAGTCAGTTCGCGGTTGCGATGCATTCGTTATTCAGTCACATGCTGCGCCAATCAATAAGCAGATCATGGAACAACTCATCATGATTGATGCCCTCAAGCGCGCATCTGCAAAGCGCATCACTGTTGTTGCTCCGTTTTATGCATACGCTCGTCAAGATAAAAAAAGCCGCGGTCGCGAACCTATTACTGCGCGCCTCATGGCAGATCTCTTTAAGGCAGCAGGTGCTGATCGTCTTATGGTTGTTGATCTTCACACTTCACAGATTCAAGGATTCTTCGACGGTCCCGTCGATCACCTATTCGCACTTCCCATGCTTGCCAATTACGTCGGCAGCAAGGTTGATCGCTCAAAGCTCACCATCGTTTCGCCAGACTCAGGTCGCGTTCGCGTTGCCGAGCGTTGGTCAGAACTTCTTGGTGGATGCCCAATCGCATTTATCCATAAGACCCGCGACCCACTTATTCCAAATGAAGCAGTGGTTGGAAAAGTTGTCGGCGATGTCGAAGGCCGCACATGCGTCGTTATCGATGACATGATCGATACAGCAGGAACAATAACCAAGGCTGTCGATGCGCTCTTCGAAGGTGGAGCAAAAGATGTCATCATCGCAGCAACACATGCTGTCTTCTCTGGCCCCGCAGTTGATCGCCTCAAGGATTCTCGCGCTGTAGAAGTTGTTGTCACAGACTCACTTCCATTGTCTGAGGACCAGAGGTTCGACAAGCTGACTGTGCTCTCAATTGCCCCACTTCTAGCTCGCGCCATCCGCGAAGTCTTCGAGGATGGCTCAGTAACTAGCCTTTTTGACGGCCACAGCTAAGTCACGCTAATCTTCACCTCGTTCCGGCGAGGGTGAAATTTATCCGTGATCGACGGCGTAGGTATTAACTCCTGCTGGAACTTCGCAACATCAAGAAGTCCGATAACAGCAACTAAATGAATTTATTAGGGGAGTTTTAAAATGGCAGAAGTATCAATCAAGGGAACAACACGTACCGAATTCGGTAAGGGTGCTTCACGTCGCGCACGCGTTGCAGGCCTCGTTCCAGCTGTTATCTACGGACACGGCGAGAAGCCACTTCACATCACTCTTCCAGCACGCGAACTCGGCGTAGCTCTTAAAGAGTCAAACGTTCTTCTTAATATCGATATCGATGGAAAGGCTGAGCTCACACTTCCAAAGTCTGTAGTTCGCCACCCACTCAAGCAGATCCTTGAGCACATCGACCTCGTTCTTGTTCGTCGTGGTGAGAAGGTAACTGTTTCAGTTCCTGTACACCTCGAAGGAAAGCACGATCCAGACGGAATTCTTGAGACACAGCACAACTCAATCGAAGTTGAAGCAGAGGCAACAGCAATTCCTAAGTTCCTCGTCCTTAACATCGAAGGAATGGCAGCTGGAACTTCAAAGCATGCTTCAGATGTTGTTCTTCCTGCAGGTACAACATTGGTTAGCCCAGCGAACACAATCATCGTTCACCTCTCTGAGCGTTCAGCAGCAGCGGTCGAAGAAGCTGCACCAGTTGCAGCAGCAGCGGATGCGGCACCAGCTGCAGATGCTGAGAAGAAGGACTAATAACCCTTACCCTTAAACATTATGACGTGGTTGGTAGTGGGTCTCGGTAATCCCGGGGATGAATACGCTGCCACCCGTCACAATGTGGGTCAGATGGTCATTGATCATCTTGCTAAACGCCACAATGTAAAACTTTCTACACATAAATCTCGCACCGATATCGCCGCTTACAAATTGGGCGTTGGGGTCGACGCACATTCAATTATTCTCGCTAAATCTAAGAGCTATATGAATGAATCAGGCGGACCCATTAAGGCGCTCGCCTCTTTCTATTCTGTAGAACCTTCAAAAATTATTGTTCTTCACGATGAACTCGATATTCCATATGCAGCAATTCGTACCAAAGTTGCAGGTGGCGATAATGGTCACAATGGTTTGAAATCACTCACTTCTTCACTAGGAACAGCTGATTACTTCCGTGTGCGTTTAGGTATTGGTCGCCCTATGGGCCAACAAGATCCAGGTGATTTTGTTCTTAAGCAATTTAGCAAAGAAGAGAAGAAGTCCCTCGATGAATTTATCGATCGAGGAGCGGATTGCGTTGAGTTCCTGATTGAAAAAGGTCTTGATTTAACGCAATCTAAATTTAATAGTTAAAAATCAACCAGTATTTCTTAGGCCGGCCGCGACTCCGTTGATTGTTAATAGCAATGCGCGAATAAGCGTTGGATCTGCTTCGCCTTCTGTGCGCACGCGGTGTAAGAGATTTACCTGAAGCAACTGAAGGGGCGCAAGGTAGGTATCACGCACCTGCAAAGTGCGAGCCAACACTGCTTGGTCTCCAAGAAGTGACGACTTACCTGTAAGGGTAAGGATCTCGGCAACTGTTAAATCAAATTCAGCCTTAATGGTGTCAAGGAAGTGGTGTAGCTCTGCAGGAACAAGAGTGTCGACGTAACGCTTTGCTGTCTCAAGATCTGTCTTTGCAAGTGTCATCTCAACGTTGCTGATAAATGTGGAGAAGAAGTGCCACTCGTTGAGCATCTTTTTGAGGACATCAGTCTTTCCTGCTTCGCGAGCTGCCTTGAGCCCAGAGCCGACACCGAACCAGCCCGGAACAATCTGACGTGATTGAGTCCAACCAAATACCCAAGGAATTGCGCGAAGTGAATCAAGGCCACCAGCAGCATCAGGACGGCGTGATGGTCGTGAACCGAGGAAGAGATTTCCAAGCTGCTCTACTGGGGTTGATGCATAGAAATAGGCTGGAAGATCTGGGTGATCAATCAATGAGCGATAGCGAGCGAAAGAGTTGTCGCTAACTAAGTTCATGCAGTCATTCCACTTTTGTAGATCTTCTGGACTTTGTCGTGGTCCGCGGTTAAGAACAGTTGCTTCGAGGGATGCAGCAAGTGTGAGTTCGACATTCTCGCGAGCAAGAGCTGGAAGTGCGTATTTATCGGAGATAACTTCTCCTTGTTCAGTCATCTTGATCTGACCGTCGACTGATCCCCATGGAAGTGCAACGAGCGCTTCATATGTAGGCCCGCCACCGCGACCAACTGAGCCACCGCGACCATGGAATAAACGAAGTTTGACGCCGTACTTCATCGCGACATCGCGAAGTGTGCGTTGAGCACGATGGATTTCCCACTGCGATGTTGCGATACCTGCATCCTTATTTGAATCTGAATATCCGAGCATTACTTCTTGCACATTGTCGCGAAGTTCAACGAGCTTGCGATAAGTGGGATCTGAGAGAAGTTTTTCGAGAATCTCACCGGCTGCACGAAGCTCTGCAACAGTCTCAAGAAGTGGAGCAAAACCAATCTTTGCAATCTTCTTATCTATGTCAACAAGACCAGCTTGCTTACCAAGAACAGTGGCGGCAATCAGATCGTCTGCACCCTTTGTCATTGAGACGATATATGTCTCGATAACTTCTGGGCCGAAACGTTCAATCAAATCTTCTATAGCAACGAAAGTATTGAGAGTCTTTGTTGCCGCAGCGTCTAGCTTCGATGCATCTAACTTTTCGGAAGATTCTAATTGCTTTATAAGAATTGGGAATTTATCTGCATGCGATAGTTCAATGTAATCGCCAGAAATCATCTGTTTGATTGCGTTGTGGTGCGCATCCGAATGCTCGCGGATATCGAGAGTTGCATGAGTAAGGCCAAAGGCAGCAACAGTGCGGATTGTGCGCTCAAGCAAGCCTGTAGCCAATAGTTCACCGCGATGAGCAAAGAGTGAATCGCGCATCAAAGTTAGATCCGCAAGAAGTTCAGCGGTGTTCTTGTAATCGCGGCCAGGAACATGTGGTCCGTGAGCAGCATGGCGTTCGCGAGTAAAGGCAAGGCGATGCACGATGGCAGTTGCCTTAAGTCGGTACGGCTCTTGCACATTAAGGCGTAGGAAGCGCTGCTCGAATTCAGGAATGTGCTTTAAATCTTCTTCAACAGATGCGCTGAGTTCTGGGGTAGCACCTGCAATACGCGTTGATACCGAGAGCATCTGGCGCAGACGGTTCATCGCAGCAATCGTTGTGCGAATTGCATGGCCCACCTGGAGCACGACTGCCTGCTCGGTAATTTCAGGAGTGATATTTGGATTGCCGTCGCGGTCTCCACCAATCCATGTTCCGAAAGTCAGTGGGCGTGCAGTAACTGGAAGACTGATATCTAGGCGCTTGAGTTCGCGAGCAAAGTCGTTAAGAACTTCAGGAACTGTATTAGTTGCCAAGTCATCGAGGTAGTAAAGGGCATTCATCGCTTCATCAAGCGGTTCTGGTCGATCAAGTCGGAGTTCATCGGTCTGCCACAACAAGTCCACGGTTTCAGCAAGACGTTCATCTTGTGTGACTGTCTTAGCTGTGTCGAGCAGAGATGCAATTTCACCAAGCTTGCTCAAGATAGAACGCCGAGCAGCTTCTGTTGGATGCGCAGTAAAGACCGGACGAATATCGAGATCGTTAATCCACTTCTCAAGTTCAGCGTGTGAAATTTCGTGGCCAGGAACCGGGTTCTTGATTGCATCTTCAATCTTGTCGATTGCGCGAGTAATCCATGAACCACCCTGCGCACGAACTTCTGCAAGAACGCGAGAACGGTGTACCTGCTCAGCAACGTTGGCTAAATGGAAGTAGGTACTAAAGGCACGTACAAGTTGAACTGATTCATCGACTGAGAGTTTTTCAAGGATCTCAACGCCGCCGCCTTCGCGCACACCTTTACGAACGCTTTCGACGAGGTCGAGAAGTTGTTGTCCCTCTTGTCTTACGAGAGATTGTCCGAGGAGATCACCAAGGCGACGCACATCGCTGCGCAGCGTTGCATCGTCTGATGCAACGAGGTTCTTGGTTTGTGGGCTCTCCATCACTGGAGAATTATCACAGATAGACAGGGGCCGATAGACTGTAATTGTTCGCCCCCCTTCTTTTTGAAGTGGGGCTTTAAGCCGTTTATTCGATGACTTTAGGAAGGGGTGCGCGATGAGAGGAATTCTCTCGGTATTACATAGTGATACCGAAGTCTCTTCTGCGCTTAACGATTCCTCAAAGATCATTGCTCCAGCATCGGCCTACCCATTCCTTATTGCTTTATCAGCACAAAAGAAGCCACTTCTCGTAGTGACCAGCTCAAGCCGTGGCAGTGAAGATCTATCTGAATATCTCAAGAGCCTTCATCCAACTGTCTTTGAGTTTCCTGCTTGGGAGACGCTTCCTCATGAACGATTAAGCCCGCGCAGTGACACAGTCGCTCGCAGACTTTCGACTCTCTATTCACTGACAGAAAACCCAACCAACCCAATCGTTGTTGCGCCTGTGCGTGCGGTCATCCACCGCTTTATCGCTTCCCTTGCTAAGAGTCCGTTGTGGACTTTAGAAATTGGCCAAGAGATTGGTCTGACCGAACTCATTACACATTTAACAGAGCTCGCCTTTACGCGCACCGACCTTGTTGAAAAGCGCGGAGAGTTTGCAGTTCGCGGCGGAATTGTCGATGTTTTCTTGCCACTAGCAATGCACCCTGTGCGAATTGATTTCTTAGGTGATGAAATTGAAGAGATGCGCTTCTTTGAAGTTGCGGATCAACGCACCAGTGAAGCAGTTGTTGGAAAACTAGCAATCTTGCCGTGTCGTGAATTATTGTTGACTGAACAGATTCGTGAACGAGCCGAGAAGATAAAAACTCAATATCCAAGCGCTCTCGAAATTCTCGATAAGTTAGCGCAAGGCACCATCGTTGACGGAATGGAGTCTCTCATTCCATTGCTGACCGATGACTTCGAAACCATTCTTGATCGGATGCCTAAAGGCACGCAAGTTCTTTTTATTGATGACGAACGAATTCGTTCCCGATCCGCGGACCTCATTGAAACTAATCAAGAATTCCTCGAAGCATCGTGGTCCAATGCCGCTATTGGTGGCTCAGCGCCACTTCCGGTAAAGAACATTACCTACTTCGATTGGAAAGAGTTACAAGAAGTGATTGCACGTCTTTCCCTACCAACCCGTGCGCTTAACGCATTCGGTAGCGACCTTGATGCGGACGCACATTTTCTTGATATCTCTGCCATCGATCCGATGCGTGGCAATGTCGAAGCTCTGTGCGAGCTTCTGCGCACTGGTTTAGAAGCACATCAAGCTGTCATCTTTTCGACCACCGGTCACGGAATGGCTGAGCGCTATGCAGGCATTTTCCGCGATGCAGATTTACCTGTGCAGATGGTGCAGACCCTCAGCGCCCAGCCAACGAAGGGCTCAATTCACGTTACGCAATCCTCGCTCGGTTATGGTTTTAAGAGCGATCACGCAGAGATTCTCTTCGTCACCGAGCGCGATTTATCGGGCAGCAAGACGAGCAGTAAAGATGGCGTGCGCATGCCTTCAAAGCGCAAGCAGGCTATTGATCCGCTCGAACTTCGCGCAGGCGACTTCGTTGTCCATGAGCAACATGGAATCGGTCGTTACGTTGAATTGATTCAGCGAACAGTTGGGGGAGTAACCCGCGAATATTTAGTCATCGAATACGCACCCGCTAAACGTGGGCAACCTAGCGATCGTATCTTTGTCCCGACAGATACTTTGGAACAGGTAAGTAAATATGTCGGTGGCGAAACGCCTACTGTGCATCGCATCGGAAGTGGTGAATGGCAGAAAGCTAAGGGCCGTGCACGTAAGGCTGTTCGACAGATTGCTGGCGAACTGATTCGTTTATACGCTGCTCGAACAAGTGCGCCAGGTTATGCATTTTCATCTGACACGCCATGGCAGCGCGAGCTCGAAGATGCATTTTCATACATTGAAACCCCCGATCAGTTATCAACTATCGAGGATGTAAAACGCGACATGGAGCGTCCATACCCAATGGATCGCATCATCTGTGGAGATGTGGGATATGGAAAGACTGAGATTGCAATCCGCGCAGCATTTAAAGCGGTGCAAGATGGAAAACAGGTAGCAGTACTTGTTCCGACAACGCTCTTAGTTCAGCAACATTCAAAGACTTTTGCAGAGCGTTACGCAGGCTTTCCAATCAAGGTTGCCGGTCTCTCAAGATTTAACACCGCGAAGGAGAGCAAAGAGATTCTTGCTGAACTCGCGTCTGGCGCTGTCGATGTAGTTGTCGGCACCCACCGAATCCTTTCTCAGGATGTGCAATTTAAGGATCTGGGTCTTGTTATTGTCGATGAAGAACAGCGCTTTGGCGTTGAGCAGAAGGAATCCTTGAAGAAGATGCGCACAACGGTCGACGTTCTGGCGATGTCTGCAACGCCTATTCCGCGCACACTTGAAATGGCCGTCACCGGTATTCGCGAGATGTCGACGATTACGACACCACCTGAAGAGCGCCACCCAATTCTTACCTATGTCGGTCCTGCTGAAGATGCGCAGATTAAGGCAGCGATTCACCGCGAACTTCTGCGCGACGGACAGATCTTCTACATCCACAATCGTGTTGAATCTATTGACCGCGCAGCTTCTAAGATTCAAGAGCTGGTACCTGAAGCCCGCATCCGTATCGCTCATGGTCAGATGTCTGAAGGTCAGTTAGAAGATGTAATCCTCGCTTTCTGGAACCGCGACTTCGACGTTCTTGTGTGTACAACCATTGTTGAGAGTGGCCTTGATATCGCTAATGCAAATACCTTGATTGTTGAACGTGCCGATAACTTCGGCCTTTCTCAGCTCCATCAGTTACGTGGGCGAGTAGGTCGCGGACGCGAACGTGCTTATGCATATTTCCTTTATCCGCAAGATCAACCGCTCACAGAGATTGCGCTCGATCGCCTCAAGACGATTGCCACCAATACGGATTTGGGTTCAGGAATGCGCGTTGCGCTGAAAGATCTTGAAATCCGCGGCGCCGGAAACTTGCTAGGCGGAGAACAATCAGGCCATATTGCAGATGTTGGATTCGATCTCTATATGCGCATGGTCGGTGAAGCAGTCAATGATTACAAGACCGGCATCATCGAAACGGAAGAGAAGAACCACGAATGCAAAGTTGAATTGCCAGTCAATGCACATCTATCAGAAGAGTATGTTCCGGGAGAACGTCTTCGCCTTGACCTTTATCGTCGCTTAGCTGATGTGCGAAATAATGAAGATGTTGAATCTATTCGCGAAGAACTTATTGATCGATTTGGCGAACTACCAACTGAAGCGCAATCTCTTTTACAGGTTGCCCAACTTCGTGCATTTGCGAAATCTCTTGGAATCAGCGAAGTTGTTGCTGCTGGTAAATTCTTGAGAATTTCACCGCTGGCGCTGCCGGAATCGAAACAGTTACGCCTCAACCGACTCTTCCCTGGATCGCTCTATAAAACGGCGACAAATACTGTGATGATCACAATTCCTCGCGCAGCCGCGTGGACGCCGACTGCACAAGGTTCTCAACTTTTAGGGGATACTTCTCTCCTGGAGTGGGCGGCAAAGTCCCTCAGTGATTTAACGAAAGCGAGCACTACGTGAAGAAGATCCTTGCACTCTTGGGTGTTATCTCAGTTTTGGCACTTACAGGATGCGGCAAAGTAGATAGCGCAGCAACGATTGGCGACATCACCATCTCGCAGGCATCTGCTCAGGCAACTGTCGATGAGGTTCTCGCTGAGCGCGCAAAGATTGATTCTTCACAGATGCAGATTCAGAGCGGTAACGCGCTTAATCGCAGCCAGCTTCGTTTCACAATCGTCACAACTCTCTTTGATGAGATTGCTAAGGAATTGAAACTCACCATCTCTTCAACTGAGTTAGCCAAAACAAAGTCAGATCTCATCGCGCAGAGCGGTGGCGCTGAAGCCCTTGCAACAAACCTGGTTGCTGCTCAGATCGCACCATCAAATTTTGATCGTTATGTCCGTGCAATTATCACTTCAAATAAGATTCAGGAAGCGCTAGCTGCATCGGGTGTACCAGCTGATGAAGTTTCATCACGCGTGACCCAGTTAGTTAATGCAAAAGCTGCTGAGTTGAAGGTAAAGGTCAATCCTCGTTACGGTACGTGGGATCAGGACACCGGCGATATCGTCGCTACAGATTCTGCAGGTTCTGCAGTAGTTCCTTCAGGCAACTAACTCACTTCTTTCATGTCTGACTCACAACTTCAGCGCCTTGTTGAAGTCATGGATCGCCTCCGCTCACCAGGTGGCTGTCCATGGGATGCAGAACAGACCCACGAATCGCTCATCAAATATCTACTTGAAGAGTCCTACGAATTTATCGATGCAATCGAGACTGATGATCGTGCTGGAATGCGCGAAGAACTCGGTGATGTTCTGTTGCAGGTCTATTTCCACTCTCGCATTGCGCAAGATCATCCGACAGATCCCTTCTCTATTGAAGATGTTGCAGGGGCAATCGCAGATAAGTTAATTAGCCGCCACCCACATGTCTTTGAAAATCTTGAAGTCAGTGGCACAGATGAAATCATCGAGAACTGGGAAGCGATTAAAGCTCGCGAAAAAGGTCGAACCTCTGCAATTGATGGAATCGCGATGTCACAACCTGCTCTCCCACTCGTGGCAAAGATTCTTTATCGTGCAGAGAAGTACAACGTTAATCTGGATCTGAATTCCTACTCCACTGAAACGGCGACTGAAAAGTCGGTGGGTGAGGCCCTTGCATCTGTAATTGCGTGGGCCCATGAAAACGATATTGACCCTGAAAATGCCTTACGTGCGCAGGCTCGAGAGATGATTCGCCAGATTCAGGCCTCTGAAAAGCAGGCTTAGCTTCACGGTAGTATTGCCTCCTGCCGTTCAGAGTTGAGCGCTGATCTTAAAAATCTCTAATCCACACATTCTTGGGAGACACCTCATGGCAATTATCGATGCAATCTACGCTCGTGAAATTCTTGATTCGCGCGGAAATCCAACTGTTGAAGTAGAAGTACAGCTCGAAGATGGAACACAGGCACGCGCAGCGGTCCCAAGCGGTGCATCTACAGGTGCTTTCGAAGCTTCAGAACTTCGCGATGGCGATAAGGGTCGTTACCTCGGCAAGGGCGTTCAGAAGGCAATCGCTTTCGTTAACGATGAGATTGCTCCAGCTATTGAAGGATATGACTCACAAGATCAGCGCCTCATCGATTCAGAGATGATCGCACTTGATGGAACACCAAATAAGTCACGTCTTGGTGCAAATGCAATTCTCGGTGTCTCACTTGCAGTTGCAAAGGCATCAGCAGATTCATCTGATCTCTCATTGTTCCGTTATGTAGGTGGACCAAACGCTCACGTTCTTCCAGTTCCAATGATGAACATTCTCAACGGTGGCGCGCACGCTGATACAAACGTTGATATCCAGGAATTTATGATCGCTCCAATCGGTGCAGAAACATTCCGCGAATCACTTCGCTGGGGCGCTGAGATCTACCACGCACTTAAGGCTGTTCTTAAGAAGCGCGGACTTGCAACATCTGTCGGCGACGAAGGTGGATTCGCTCCAAACCTCGATAGCAACCGTGCAGCACTTGATTTGATTATCGAAGCAATCACAGCGGCAGGCTTTAAGCCAGGTTCAGAGATTGCACTTGCGATGGATGTTGCTGCTACAGAATTCCATGACAACGGTAAGTACAAGTTCGAAGGTTCACTTCGCACATCTGATGAGATGATCGCGTACTACGCAGAACTCGTCAGCGCTTACCCAATCGTTTCAATCGAAGATCCACTCAATGAAGAAGATTGGGCAGGTTGGAAGTCAATGACCTCATCTCTTGGCTCAAAGATTCAGATTGTTGGAGATGACCTCTTCGTAACAAACCCAGTGCGTCTTGCAAAGGGAATCGAGACAGATACAGCAAACGCTCTTCTCGTAAAGGTAAACCAGATCGGTACTTTGACTGAAACTCTTGATGCCGTTGATCTTGCACACCGCGCTAACTACCGCAGCATGATGTCTCACCGTTCAGGTGAAACAGAAGACACCACAATCGCTGACTTGGCTGTTGCAACTAACTGCGGTCAGATCAAGACTGGTGCACCATCACGTACAGAGCGTGTAGCTAAGTACAACCAGCTTCTTCGCATCGAAGAAGAACTCTCTGACGGCGCTGTCTATGCAGGCCGCCAGGCATTCCCACGCTTCAAGGGATAAATTCTTATGGCGCGCAGATCCTCAGGAAGCAGAAGAAGAAAGAGTTACCGTTCGCGTAACTTGAACTTCAACCGCAACCAAGGATCTGGGCGTACATTTGCAGTTGCTGCAATCTTCTTTATGTTGGCTCTCTTCTTAGCGCCACCAATTAAGAGTTACTTTGTACAACGCGCACAGATCAGCGCTCTCCAATCTCAACTCAAGAGTGATCACGCAGCACTTGATGCGGCTCGCAAGGAGTTAACGCTCTGGCAAGATCCTGATTACATCAAATCGCAAGCACGTGAACGCCTTCACTTTGTGATGCCAGGCGAACGTCAATACATCGTTACCGGTACTGATGGATCAAATTCAGATGAAGCTGCACAGACAGATGTTGTAACTAATCTTCCTGAAGGACAACCTTGGTACACCCGCATGATCGCATCCATCACAGAAGCAGGGAAAGCATGAGTCTCGACAAGTTCTTCAAATCCGAGACGCCAAGCTCTTCGGATTCGCGTAAAGCCACCGAAGAAGATCTCAAAGTTATCGAAAACCAATTGGGTCGCACACCTCGCGATGTCCACGCAATTTCCTATCGCTGTCCCTGCGGAAAGCCTGCCGTTGTTGAAACACCACCACGCCTTTCCAATGGCGAACCATTCCCAACCTTCTATTACGCAACCTGCCCACGTTTAACTGCAGCCATCTCTACCCTTGAAACAACCGGGATGATGGAAGAGATGACTAAGCGACTAGAAACTGATGCTGAACTCGCCGGTGCTTACGCAGCAGCACACGATGATTACATTGCAGCTCGGTCTGCACTGAAGATTGAAGTTCCTGAAGTCGAAAACATTTCTGCTGGTGGAATGCCTAACCGCGTGAAGTGCCTGCATTCATTGATCGCACATTCACTCTCTGCTGGTCTTGGAGTCAATCCACTTGGCGATGAAGCACTCGCCGAACTTCCGCAATGGTGGAAGCACCTGCAATGCGAGTAGACACATGCGAGTAGCAGCCATTGATTGCGGCACCAACTCAATCCGTCTTCTGATTGCAGATGTCGATGGCACCAACTTTCGCGAAATTGTTCGTGAGATGGAAGTTGTCCGTCTAGGACAAGGCGTCGATAAGACCGGCCAATTTCACCCTGATGCCATCGCGCGCACACTTGCTGCTGTAGATAAGTACGCTTTCGAAATCGCAAAGCGCGGAGTCGAAAAGATTCGATTCTGTGCAACGAGTGCTACTCGCGATGCAACTAACCGCGATCTCTTCATCAATGGAGTGAAAGAACGTCTTGGTATCGAACCTGAAGTCATTCCAGGCGAAGTAGAAGCAGCGCTCTCATTCCAGGGTGCTACAAAGGATTTTGATAAAGCAGACGGACCATTCCTCGTTATCGATATCGGTGGAGGCTCTACTGAATTCGTGTTCGGAACCGACCACGTTGAGTTCGCAAAGAGTATGAATATCGGTTGTGTTCGTATGTCTGAACGCCACTTCACCGGTGGAGCTGCTGACCCTGGCCAAATCGCTGCAGCTATTGAAGATATTGATGAAGCAATAAAGCAGGCAGGCAAAATCGTTCCCATCACTCAAGCAAAGACCCTCATTGCAGTAGCTGGTACCGCCACAACAGTGGCAGCCGCGGCTTTGGACCTACCTGCATATGACCGTTATGCCATTCACCTTTCACGAATCTCTGCAGACAAAGTTCATGCAATCTCAAAGAAGTTTCTTGCGATGAAGCGTGAAGACCGCGAAGCCCTTGGCTATATGCATCCTGGTCGCGTTGATGTAATCGGAGCAGGTTCGCTTGTTCTCTCCCGCATTATGTTGGCCACAGGAGCCACAGAATTCGTTGCATCCGAGTCTGACATCCTCGATGGAATGGCTTGGTCGCTTGTATAAGTCGATTGAACTTCTCGATAAGGCGATTGTTAAGTGCCACCAATGTCCACGATTAGTCGAGTGGCGAGAAGAAGTAGCAGTGACAAAACGTAAGGCATATGAGAGCGAGAAGTACTGGGGTAAGCCCGTTCCAGGATTCGGTTCATCTAAACCAAAGATGCTTATCGTTGGTCTTGCACCGGGAGCGCACGGAGCCAATAGAACTGGAAGAATTTTTACTGGTGACTCATCAGGAGATTGGCTTTATGGATCACTGCATAGAATCGGTATTGCAAAGATTTCAACATCAACTTCTCGCGATGATGGACAAGAGTTACGAGATACTCGCATCTCAATGGCAGTTCGCTGTGCACCGCCAGAGAACAAACCCACAACCGAAGAGCGCGATAAATGTGCCCCATTCTTTGAAAACGAGTTACAGCTGATTGCTCCCACAGTGCGTTCATTTGTTGCACTTGGAAGTTTTGGTTGGCAGGTACTTATCAAATCCCTGAAGGCCCAAGGCCATCAAATCCCTGCAGGAAAGTTTGGTCACGGATCAACAATTAAGTATTCACACGATGGCGTTAACTATTTAATTGTTGGTAGTTACCACCCAAGCCAGCAGAACACATTTACAGGCAAACTCACCAAACCAATGCTGGATTCAGTACTGAAAAAAGCAGCCAAGTTCGCGGGAATTCTCTAACTTTTCACCTAGTA
Source organism: Candidatus Nanopelagicaceae bacterium (assembly GCA_965268225.1). Taxonomy (GTDB): domain Bacteria; phylum Actinomycetota; class Actinomycetes; order Nanopelagicales; family Nanopelagicaceae; genus Planktophila. The sequence continues at coordinate 143,462 of OZ254166.1, forward strand.
GACTTTCGCCTCTATTGGCCCCCATAGTCCAATGGCAGAGACAGAGGACTTAAAATCCTTCCAGTGTCGGTTCGAGTCCGACTGGGGGCACATTTCACAACATTTTCTAAAACTTTACGCTTGCCCAAATATGGAAATTTTCTCCCCTTGCCGTACGTTATGAACTGTACGGAGGAGCCTTTCTTTCGCACATATATAAGGAGAAATTAATGCGCAGTTCTAACCCAGTCCTTACCGGCCGCGGTTTCGCTCGTATCAAAGAAGGCACGACCACAACGCCTGATCTCAACACTCTTGAGAGCCGCCCAACTTCTGCACCAATGTCGATTGACGATGTCGTCATCAAGACAGCTGGACTCTTTGCAGTCCTCGTTGCAGTCGGAACATTTGCATGGCGTGCAAATAGCCCTGGCCTTGCACTCGTAGGTTTCCTTGGCGGATTTGTACTCGCAATGGTCAACTCATTTTCAAAGAAGATTCGTCCTGCACTGATCGTTGCTTATGCTGCGTTCCAGGGACTTGCTCTCGGAACAATTAGCGCAATCTTCGAAGCTTCATACCCAGGAATCGTCGGTCAAGCAGTTGTTGCAACAGGTTGTGCATTCGGTGGAGTTCTCATCGCTTATCGAAGTGGAAGGATCCGCGTCACACCTAAGTTCACTCGCGTATTGATGGGTTCACTCATCGGATACTTCGTATTCGGAATCGCAACTCTCTTCATCGGTTTCCCACAAGGTGGTCTTGGAACTCTCATCGCGGTAGGCGGTGTTGTTCTTGCATCCATGTTTATCGTGATGGACCTTGATCAGATCGAAAAGGCAGTCGCAGCTCGCGTTCCACAAGAAGAATCATGGCGCTGTGCATTCGGCCTCATGGTGACTCTTGTGTGGTTGTACATGGAGGTATTGAGACTCATCTCAATCCTTCGTAGCAACGACTAATAAGTAATTAGTGAGATTGCCCGAGATGCGAAGCCCGCGTCTCGGGCAATTTTGTTGCTACAAGAACTGCAAATGACATTAGTACCGCAGTAGTTAAGAAGGCTGGTCTAAAGCCGTAGTGGTCTGCAATAAAGCCGAGAATAATTGGCGCCACCATTGCGCCGGCATCACCTGACATCTGGAAGAGGCCGATTACTTGGCCACCCTTACCTTCGAGAACATCGCCAACGATTGATGAAGGCGTTGTAGATAAGAAGGCGCCACCAAAGCCAACAATGACACTTGCAGCGATGAAGTGCCATGGCTTTGTTGTGAAGGCAAGAGCGAATATGAAAAGGGTTACAAATGAGGTGCCAATTACAGCCGAATAGCGGCGGCCTTTGAGATCAGATAACTTTCCTGCGCGAAGAAGGAAAACTCCATTGATGATCGTGGTGATTGTGAAACCAAGGCCCATAAAACTTGGAGTCACTTTGATCTCTTCAACCATAAAGAGCGGCAAGATTGAACGGCTCATACCGAAGAGAACCCAAGAGGTAATGAACGAAATTACCAATGCGCTGCGGTAAGGACTCAGAGCAAGTGCAGACTTAATTGTGATGGTTTCGCGTTCTTGATTAGCCGTTGGCTTTGCTGCCAGCACCGAGTTGCGGAGGAGGACAGCACCAGACGTGCTTGCAGCGATAAGAAGAAAACCGTAAATGATGAGTGGTGCGCGAAGAGAGAAACCAGAGAGTGCGCCACCGACTACAGGGCCAGCCATCATTCCGACGAGGAATGAACCGTTATAAAGAGATTGAGCACGTGCGCGATGATCATCATCGACTGCGCGAAGAAGAATAGAACCAGCTGCGACGGAGAACATGGAAGAACCGAAACCACCAACAGCGCGGAAGATAAGCAGCTGGCCATAATTTTGAGCCATTCCAGCTGCGAAAGATGTCATTGATACAAAACCAATACCGAATGAGTAAACAAGACGTTCGCCGAAGTGATCGACAAGCTTTCCAGAGATTAAACCAGTTGCGAAACGTGCGAATGCAAAAGCAGAGAGAATCGCACCAACTTGCGCATTATTAACTCCAAAGGAACGAGCGAAGAGGGGCAGGGTCGGGGAGATGATTCCAAAACCAACTGCCACGAAGAAAGATGCGAAAACAAGAACACCAACCTCTCGCGGAAATTCCGCAAAGGGGTTGGTGAACTTGTTTTTCACAGGTAGATAACTTGGCTCGGCTTAACCGAGCGCCTCGCCAGCTGCCTCATTACGTGCAGTTGCATAGTCAGCATTTGTGCGAAGTGGGGTCTCGCGAAGGAAGAGAGCCACAATGAATCCAACTGCAACAACCGGTGCTGCAACTAGGAATACAACGTGGAACGAATCAACGAAAGCGTTAAGCGCCGTTGCGCGACCTTCTGGAGGTAGTGCGCCAATCGCTGCAGTGTTGCTCTGAACAAGCTCTGCTTGTGCTGGATCAAAGCCTCCAGTCATGAGGTAGTGACCAAGTCGGTTGGTAAGGATTGTTCCGAAGATTGCAGTTCCGAATACAGAACCTAAAGAGCGGAAGAACGTATTTGAGCTAGTTGCTACGCCCATATCCTTGAAATCTACTGAGTTCTGAAGAGCGATAACGATGGTTTGCATTGAGAGACCGAGACCAGCGCCCACCATGATCGCGTAGATAGAAATCTCCCAATAAGGAGTATCGATATTGAGGCGAACCATCGCCAAGATTCCAGCGGTCATGATTGCTGTACCAATAATTGGATACCGCTTGTAGTGACCGTGCTTTGTAATTGCCTTACCGCTAAAGATAGAGGTTGAAACAATTCCGAGCATTAGTGGAATCAACTTCAAGCCTGCTTCAGTAGCTGAGTAACCCTTTACAACCTGCATGTAGAGAGGCAACATAACAATTGCTCCGAACATACCTGCACCGATGATTGCACCAAGGATTGATGTCAAAGAGAAAGTGTGGTTCTTAAAGAGAGTAAGAGGAATAATTGGTTCTACAGCCTTTGACTCCCACTTTAGGAATAGAACTGTGAGAGCTAAACCTGTTGCAAGTGAAGTGAGTGTATGTGAGTCTGACCAACCATCTTGTGGGCCATAGATTGAGACCGCAAGAAGTGTCGTTGTAACAGCAGCAACAAGCAGGATTGCGCCGAGGTAATCGATCTTATGTTCGCGCTTTACCTTAGGAATGTGCAGAACTGCTGAAGTAATAACAAGAGCTGCGATTGCAAATGGAATATTGATGTAGAAAATCCAGCGCCATCCTGTAATTCCCAAGATGGTTGAGCGATCTGAGAAGAAGCCACCAAGTAGCGGTCCAGCAACTGATGAGAGGCCCCATACAGCGCCGAAGTAACCCTGGTAACGGCCGCGCTCGCGAGGAGGAACGATGTCACCGATGATCACGAAGGTAAGTGCCATTAAACCGCCTGCACCAAGACCTTGCACGGCGCGGGTTGCGATGAGCTGTTCCATATTTTGCGAAGCGCCAGCTGCAAGTGAACCAATAAGGAATGTCACGATTGCAAACTGGAAGACAATGCGTCGACCGTATAGGTCAGAAATCTTCCCGTACAAAGGAGTAGATGCAGTTGAAGTTAATAGGTAAGCAGTAACGACCCATGTGTAGTGGTCGAGACCGTTGAAGTCTTCAACAATGCTCTTGAGAGCGGTTGAGACAATTGTTTGGTCCAGCGCTGCAAGCAGCATGCCGGTCATGAGACCGCTGAGAATGATCATAATCTCGCGGTGTGAGTGTTCCTTTGTAGGCGCATTTTTTGTCATAGGCGGTAAGTTTACTGCGTGAAATCAGTTATCGCCGAAAACCTAGTAAAGACTTATGACAAAGGTCGAGTGCGCGCACTCGATGACCTTAGCCTTGATGTAGAAGAGGGAACAGTTCTCAGCGTGCTTGGACCTAACGGTGCAGGCAAGACAACGACAGTTCGTATCTTGTCGACATTGATGCGCCCTGATTCAGGCAATGCTCAGGTTGCAGGTATCGATGTGATTAAGAACCCTGAGAAAGTTCGCGAAGTCATCGGTTTATCTGGTCAATATGCAGCAGTTGATGAAATTCTCACTGGTTATGACAACTTGGTGATGTTCGGTGAGTTGTATCACCTGGGTAAGAAACAATCAGTTCTTCGTGCAAATGAACTCCTTGAGCGCTTCTCACTCACAGAAGCAGCAAAGCGCCCTATTAAAACTTACTCCGGTGGAATGCGTCGCCGTCTTGATTTAGCAGCGTCACTCATTGTGAAACCAAAAGTTCTCTTCCTAGATGAACCTACTACTGGGCTTGATCCACGCGGTCGCCAAGAGATGTGGGGAGTTATCCAAGAACTCGTTAAAGGTGGAGTAACACTCCTCCTGACTACCCAATATCTTGAAGAAGCAGATCAGCTTGCAGATGAAATCGCTGTCATTGATACAGGCAAAGTAATTGCTCGCGGAACTTCGGATGCCCTTAAGAAGCAGGTTGGTGGCGAACGTCTTGAAGTTGTTGTTGAACAAACTCATGTCGCTAAGACAATCGAAATCGTTGCTGCAGTGAGCGGACAGAAGCCAGCGCTCGATGAAGGCCTACGCCTCATCTCTGCGCCAGTCTCAACAGGATCTGCGGCGCTCTTTGAAGTTCTTAAAGCGCTCGATAGCGCTGGAATTCACGCACTCGATGTGGGCCTCAAGCGCCCATCACTAGATGATGTATTCCTCTCTCTTACAGGCCATGCAGCCGAAGAGAAGAAAGTCGAAGTGGAAGAGAAGAAGAGAGGAAGAAAATGAGCGCCATAAACGATGTCGCAATCATTACCCGCAGGCAGCTTCTATTGCTGACACGTGTTCCTGAAGTACTTATCTTCTCGACAATTCAGCCAGTGATGTTTGTTCTTCTCTTCCGTTATGTATTTGGCGGCTCTATTAACACCGGCCAACCTGGCGGATATGTGCAGCTACTCATGCCTGGAATCTTCGTTCAAACTGTGGCATTTACATTGGCTGGCACCGCTTCTGGCTTGGCAGAGGATATGAAGAAAGGTTTGATCGATCGATTTAGATCTCTTCCTATTTCTCAATCTGCACTTGTCATTGGTCGCACACTTGGAGATTCACTTCTCAATATTGTTGTTCTCGCAGTGATGGGTATTGCAGGTTACGTTGTTGGATGGCGCCCATCTGCTGGCCTTGGCAACGTTGTGCTCGGATTCCTATTCTTGCTTCTCTTTGGTTACGCCCTCTCATGGGTAGGCGTCCTTGTAGGACTTTCAGCATCTGATGCTCGCGTAGTTCAGAATGTCAGCTTTATCGTGACTTTCCCGCTTACATTCTTATCTAACGCATTCGCACCAACAACAGGAATGCCACGAGCGCTGCAGTACTTCGCAGAGTGGAACCCTGTTTCAACAATGGTTGCGGCATGCCGTGAGCTCTTTGGACTCGAAAATCAATTTGGGGCGACTGCGGGTTCTTTCCCAAGCGAGCACCCGCTTACCACATCACTTATCTATATGGTCGTGATTATGTTGATCTTTATTCCGCTGAGCTTACGTAAATACCGTAACTACGCAGATTAAGCGAAGAACTCAGCTGCTTTAATCTCAACCTTAATTTCGCGCCCATTGGGTGCGGTGTATGAAACGGTTGCACCGATTTCTGCCCCGAGGACTGCTGAACCAAGTGGAGATTTTTCAGAGTACACATCGATATCGCCCGATGCGATTTCGCGAGAGCCAAGCAAGAACTTCATCTCATCTCCTGCAATCACTGCGGTGACAACCATTCCGGCACCAACTTTTCCATCGGCGCTTGCTGGTGGAGTTCCAATATGAGCATTCTCGAGCATCTGCTTGAGCTGGCGGATGCGAGCTTCCATCTTTCCTTGCTCGTCACGTGCAGCGTGATAGCCACCGTTCTCTTTGAGGTCACCTTCTGCGCGAGCTGCTTCAATCTTTGCTGTGATCTCTTTGCGACCTTCGCCTTCGAGGGTGGCGAGTTCGGCAGCTAAACGATCAGCTGCTTCTTGGGTAAGCCATGTCTGTTGTGAACTCATAGTGGGCAATCCTAGCGGGGGAAATTAGGGGAGAACTCGACAGCTTTCGATACGCGCATTGACCGCATCAGCACGCGTAGGAATGGCGGTAATGCGCTCAAGATAGGTATCACCCGCAGGAATCGTCTCTTCGATCTGTCCAACAACATTCTTCTCGAAGTCGCGCGCGGTCAGAGTGCAGACGACTACATCGCTTCCTGATTTACGTTGTATTGAATAACGAATCTCTGGCTTGCGAGGATCTTCTGTAACAAATGAAATCAACTCGGTTCGAAGTTCTGGGTTTGAGTGGTGGAGCCCGGCCCAGAGCAACCAGCTACCTCCAACGATTGCAAAGACAGCCGCGTACTTAATCCATGCACGAGCAGGCTTAACGCCATAACGATCATTGAAATCGAATTGGCTCTTGCTGGAGGACATGGGAGAATCCTCTCATGATGAAAGAGTTACTGGCTAAAGATTACGAAGTAGGCGCAGCTGGCTCGCTCACAATGATTGTTCTCTTCACCTCTGTCACTTTGTTGCTGCGCAGTTTCTATAAGCGCTACACACGTATGCAGAAGAACGCAGAAGTCGTCCAGGAGAATGAAGACGACAATTAAGAAATTTCTTTCTGCACTCCTTGTCATTTTTATCGCCTCAACATTTGTCGGTCTAGGTGTGTGGCAGTTACAACGTGCGCAAGAGATGCAGGGCTACTCCGATTTGCCAGTCGATACTCAGGTTTATCCGCTTCTTGAAAAAACGCGCGCAACAGGGATCGTGCCTCCTGAAAGTATTGGAAAGCTCGTCACAACATCCGGCCATTACATCGCAACCTTTATGGCGCCCAATCAGAAAGATGGCAGCGGTGCGATTGAAGATTGGGAGGTAGGTCTACTTCAAAACGATGTAGATACTGCAATCCTGGTTGTTCGAGGTCTCTGGAGGGAACGACTTAAAAGTCCTGAAATTGTCATGGCAACAGAAGTTGAAGTCACTGGCACGTTGATGCCTCACCAGAATGATGATCGTGCAGCAAATACCGCCCAGCAACTTTCGCGCCTCGATAGCAGCATCTTGGTAAGCAGCACTGATGCTCAACTCTTTGATGGATTCATTTTGGCCACTACTGAAGAGAGTCGAAGTGGTTCAGTAGACCGCAATCGCATCTCAGCACCCGAACTCACTTCAGGTGTTCCCGGCTTCTACTGGCAACATATTTCCTACGTTGTTATCTGGTGGTTTATGGCGATTGTGGTTCTGTGGGCGCCTTTTTATCGTCGCAAGGATTAGGCTGTATTCATGGCAAAGACAGGTAATTCAGCGCTACTGCGCTTTCGCGTCATGGCAATTCTCTGCGGAGTAAATCTCTTGCTTCTGATCTTGGGATATATGCCAGCTAAGTACCTCTTTGATGCCCTCGATAACAATGGCTGGCTGATTGCCATCCCGATTGCGCATGGATACCTCTACATCGTCTACATCCTGACTGCCCTTCAAATCGGCGTTCAGAAGAAGATGTCACTTGTTTCGATTCTGGGTCTTATTTTGGCCGGAACCCTGCCCGTTGCTTCCTTCATCGCTGAACGACGAATGGTGAAGAAGTACAGCTAGTTCAGCCTTAAGTTAACTCTTGATGACGTCTTTCTTACTAATGGCGTGTCGCACCAAAAGTCCGTTTCACTAGTTCTATCTTTTACGAGTCAGAAGCAATCTCCATCTCTTCCCCACCGCCCTGAAATTGGATATCCGAATCAAGTGCGGTTAGTTAAAAACTAAAGAGAATGGTTAAGCCTTGGCTACTTCAAAGTCGGCATCAAGTGCAAAGAGCAATTCCGCCCGTAAAACCTATGTCTTAGACACCTCTGTGCTTCTGGCAGACCCCGGTGCGATCTCTCGATTTGAAGAGCATGAAGTCATTATTCCAATCGCCGTCATTGGCGAACTCGAGACAAAGCGCGACCATCCTGAACTCGGATACTTCGCCCGAGCAGCGCTACGCGCCCTAGATGATCTGCGAATCGAACATGGCCGCCTTGATGCACCACTCACTGTTACTCCTGAAGGCGGAACGCTTTCGGTAGAGCTCAACCACACTGATTTAAGCACTCTGCCTCATGGATTCTTACGTGATGGCACAAACGATTCACGCATCCTTGCGATCGCCAAAAACCTCATGTCTGATGGAAAGCAGGTCGTTCTCGTCACCAAAGATCTTCCGCTTCGCGTCAAGGCATCCTCCGTCGGAGTCGAAGCACAGGAATATCTCGCAGAGTTAGTTTCCAATAGCGGCTGGACCGGAATCGAAGAAATTTCGGTCGGCCACAATGTGATCGATGAGCTCTACGCCTCAGATCGCGCCGATCATGAATCCGCTCATCAATTCCCAGTCCACACTGGCATCGTTCTCCACTCTGAAAAGGGGAGCGCCCTTGCTCGGGTAACTGCCGATAAGCAGCTTCAACTTGTCCGAGGTGACCGCCAAGCTTTTGGTCTTCACGGCCGTTCTGCTGAACAGCGCATCGCTCTCGATCTATTGCTCGATGACAGCATCGGAATCGTTTCGATGGGCGGTCGCGCCGGCACTGGCAAGTCAGCGCTCGCGCTTTGCGCAGGTCTTGAAGCTGTAATGGAGAAGCGCCTCCATAAGAAGGTCGTCATCTTCCGTCCGCTCTATCCCGTCGGGGGACAAGAGCTTGGATACCTGCCCGGTAGTGAGGGCGAGAAGATGTCGCCGTGGGCACAAGCGGTCTTCGATACTTTGGGGGCTCTGGTCAGCCAAGCGGTTATCGATGAAATTATCGATCGCGGTTTAATCGAAGTTCTTCCACTTACCCATATCCGCGGCCGCTCTCTTCACGAAGCTTTCGTGATTGTCGATGAGGCCCAGTCTCTCGAACGCGGAGTTCTGCTCACCGTCCTGTCTCGAATCGGCCAGGGCTCTCGAGTTGTCTTGACACACGATGTTGCCCAGCGCGATAACTTGCGAGTCGGCCGCCACGATGGCGTCGTCGCCGTGGTCGAGACGCTCAAGGGCCATCCGCTCTTCGCCCATGTGACTCTGACCCGCTCAGAGCGCTCGCCGATCGCAGCGCTCGTTACCGAGATGCTTGAGGGGCCTCAGGCGTAGCCCGCCTATTCCCTGATTTACCCCCTCTTTATATCTCACAGTAACAAATCGGACATTTAGGACTTTGCCCTAACTGACCTGCGCTTTTACCTATCCACAAGGTTCGCCTTTCCTGAGAATTTGCGACTCACGCACGACAAAATTTGCGACTCACCCCATCCCTTGCCAGCCTTTACCCATTCCCCCAAGGCTCCAACCTCAATTCTGAGGTCGATAGGCCATGGGACACGAGATAGCTAGAGAAGGAAGGAGAAAACGATGAAGCGCGATATCCGCGAGTTCTTCACCGCTCTCTCCGACCTGCGCATTTCTCGGGCCGGCAAGGTCGCCGTCTGGGCAACCGTTGGATCGATGGTCTTCATCGCAACGGCTCAGCAGAGCGCCTACGGTCTCGACTTCCCAATGACTACTCGAATGACCCTTTCGAATTCTAAGAACCTCACCGTTGCCACCAACCCGGCATCGGCATCTCTTGCTTCACAGATGGCTGAGATGGCCCTCGTCGCCGACATCAGCCAGCAGGTTGAAGTTGCCCGCGAAATGATGGGCGCGAAGAAGGTCGCAAAGGCGATTATGGATACCGAGTACCAATGGGGCGATGATCAGTATTCATGCCTCAATCGCCTCTGGACTAAAGAGAGCCACTGGAACTACAAGGCCCATAACTACCGTTCAGGTGCCCATGGAATTGCTCAGGCACTTCCTGCAGTCAAGATGGAAGTCATCTCAAGTGACTGGCGTACCAACCCTGTAACTCAGATTCGTTGGGGACTTCGTTACATTGATATTCGCTATGACACTCCATGCGATGCCTGGTCAAAGTGGCGTAGCCACCGTTATTACTAATAATACTTTTTTAGATCTGGTTAATTCTCTGGCTTCAGGCCAATGCTCATCGGGCGCATCGTCTCTTCAAAGAAATCATTTCCCTTATCGTCGACAACGATAAATGCTGGGAAGTCGACAACATCAATCTTCCAGACAGCTTCCATTCCAAGCTCTTCGAAGTCGAGAACTTCTACCTTCTTAATGCAATCTTGAGCAAGACGAGCAGCCGGTCCACCGATTGATCCGAGATAGAAACCGCCGTGCTTTTCACATGCATCAGTAACAGCCTTTGAGCGATTGCCCTTTGCCAGCATGACAAAAGATCCGCCAGCTGCCTGGAATTGATCGACATATGAATCCATGCGACCTGCAGTTGTTGGTCCAAATGAACCGGAAGCAAAACCAGTTGGAGTCTTTGCTGGGCCTGCATAATAAACAGCGTAATTCTTGATGTAATCGGGAAGCGGCTTGCCTGCATCCAGCATCTCTTTTATCTTCGCGTGCGCAATATCGCGCGCAACCACAATCGTTCCGGTCAGTGAAACACGGGTCTTTACAGGGTGCTTTGAAAGCTCTGCGCGGACCGCATCCATAGGCTGGTTGAGGTCGATAGAAACCACGTTGTCATTTAAATGCTCATCGGTAGTTTCAGGTAAGAAGTGCGCTGGCTCGGTCTCAAGCTGTTCAAGGAAGATTCCATCTTTGGTGATCTTCGCCTTTGCTTGGCGATCTGCTGAACATGAAACTGCAATTGCGATCGGCAGCGATGCGCCATGGCGCGGCAAGCGAACAACGCGAACATCGTGGCAGAAGTACTTCCCACCGAACTGAGCGCCGATGCCTAGCTTCTGCGTTAACTTAAATACTTCTTCTTCTAAGGCTAGGTCGCGGAAACCGTGGCCAGTTGCTGCATCTCCTGTTGTAGGCAAATTATCTAGGTAGTGGGTGCTTGCAAGCTTTGCAGTCTTTACTGTGTGCTCAGCACTTGTTCCGCCGATAACAATTGCCAGGTGGTACGGAGGGCAAGCTGCCGTTCCGATAGAACGAAGCTTGGCATCGAGCCAATTCATAAATGCTGTTGGGTTAAGAACAGCCTTTGTCTCTTGATATAAGAATGATTTGTTGGCGCTGCCGCCACCCTTGGCGATAAACATGAAGTTGTACTCATCTTGGTGATCGCTATCTGCATAGATTTCAATCTGAGCAGGCAAGTTATTGCCGGTGTTCTTCTCTTCCCAGGTTGTTACAGGAGCCATCTGCGAATAACGAAGGTTGAGCTTTGTATACGCGTCATAAACGCCTTGTGAAAGTGCAATCTCATCCTTTGAAGTAGTCAGCACATACTGACCCTTCTTACCCATGATTAGCGCAGTACCGGTGTCTTGGCACATCGGCAGAATTCCACCTGCTGCGATATTGGCATTCTTAAGAAGGTCGAGTGCAACGAATCGATCATTTGCTGAAGCTTCTGGGTCTTTCAAAATTTTTGCCAGCTGTTCGAGGTGTTCTGTGCGCAGGTAATGTGAAATATCGTGAATAGCAGTTTCAGTCAGAAGCGTGAGCGCCGATGGTTCTACCTGCAGAAATTCTTTATCGCCTAGCTTGACAACGCTGACGCCTTCTTTAGATACGAGACGGTACTTCGTTGTATCTGCACCAACGGGCAGAAGATCTGAGTATGTAAATTCTGGTGACATTATTTTTCCTCACCAGCCTCAGAATCCTTAGCCGGCTTCTTTGCAGCGTCAACTGGTTTCTTTTTAGTCTCATCAATCAGCTTCTTTGCGCCATCGAGCCACTCCTGGCAGATTTTCGCTAACTCTTCGCCACGTTCCCAGAGCTTGAGAGATTCCTCCAGTGTCGCACTGCCATCTTCGAGAGATTCAACAATTTCAGCGAGCTCATCGCGTGCTTCCTCGTAGCTGGGTTTGGAATCTTTAGTGGCCATGTGCTCAATCTACTCCTTCTACTTTATTGGTTGACTGTGGCGCTGGTCTCGCCCTTAGCCACTCGAATACGTAAACGAGTACCTGCCTTTGCCTTTGAGGCATCGCGAACAATGGAGCCATCTTCTAACTGAACAACGGCATAACCGCGATCCATCGTCGACTGAGGAGAGAGAGAACGAAGGTGGGCTTGAACGCCTTTGAGTTCTTTCTTCTCAATCTCAAGAATCGAGGCAAAGCTTCGATGTGAGCGATCGCGCCAGGCTTTGATCTCATCACTGCGTTTAGTGACCATAACGCTTGGATCTTTCATTACTGGGCGATTACGTAATTGAGCTATCTGATTGAGCTCGTAATCAATCGTTGAAAGTAAGCGGCGATACATACGATCGCGAATCTTTTCGATATCACTGATCTCTTGGGCAATATCAGGGACGACGCGCTTTGCAGCATCGGTTGGGGTTGATGCTCGGTAATCGGCGACAAAGTCCAGAAGCGGTGAATCTTTCTCGTGGCCAATAGCGCTGACAATCGGGGTTGTACACGATGCTGCAAGGCGCACTAGTGATTCATCGCTAAATGGAAGCAAGTCTTCGAATGAACCTCCACCACGAGTAATGATGATGACATCAACTTCCGGATTGGCTTCTAATTCGGCAAGCGCTGCAGAGACTTCAACAACGGCAGCTGCTCCTTGCACTGCAACTTCGCGGATTTCGAATTGCACCGATGGCCAACGACGTCGCGCATTTTCGACAACATCTTTCTCTGCATCGGTATTGCGACCGCAGATTAATCCGACAGTGCGGGGCAGGCGAGGCAAGGCAATCTTTCGATCACCGCTAAATAAACCCTCAGCAGCTAACTTCTCTTTCAACGCCTCAAGACGGGCAAGTAGTTCACCAACGCCGACTTGGCGGATTTCTTTGGCAGACATAGTGAGCGAACCATTTTTGGTAAACCACGATGGCTTTGCATGAATAACTACACGAGCATTTGCAGGCAACGGCTGAACGCTTGCCAATACTGATTTGTAACACATCACCGAAATGCTCATATCGGCGCTGGTATCGCGAAGGCGCATAAAGGCCATTCCGCCGCTGCGTTCGTTGAGTTCAGAAATCTCGCCCTCAATCCAGATGGGCCCTAAACGATCGATGTACTCCTTGATAGCTTCAGAGACCACGCGCACCGGCGCAGGGGATTCACTTGAAGTTTCGAACATAGCGAGAGCCTAATAGACTGCACGACATGAGCAAGAGAGTTCTTCTAGCCGCGCCACGTGGATATTGCGCAGGCGTCGACCGGGCAGTTGTGGCAGTCGAAAAATCGCTCGAACTCTACGGAGCCCCGGTCTATGTCCGTAAAGAGATTGTCCATAACAAGCATGTGGTCTCAACTCTCGAACAACGCGGCGTCATCTTTGTTAATGAAACAGATGAAGTACCTGAAGGTGCAACCGTAGTCTTTTCAGCTCACGGAGTTTCGCCTGCAGTTCACGAAGCAGCTGCTGCTCGTAATCTCAAGACAATTGATGCAACCTGCCCACTTGTAACCAAGGTCCATAACGAGGTTAAGCGCTTTGCAGATGATGAAACTGAAATTTTGCTTATTGGCCACAATGGCCACGAAGAAGTTGAAGGAACAGCAGGAGAAGCTCCTGGAAAAGTTCGCATTGTTGATGGCTTAGATGAAGCGCGCACAATTCAGCCAACACCAGGAAAGAAGTTGGTCTGGCTTACTCAGACAACTCTTTCAGTCGATGAGACTATGCAATCTGTTGCGATTCTTAAGGATCGTTTCCCAGAGATTGCAAACCCTCCATCAGATGACATCTGTTACGCAACACAGAACCGCCAAGAAGCTATCAAGGCGATTGCACCTCAAGCCGATCTAGTGATCGTTGTGGGATCAACTAACTCTTCTAACTCAGTCCGCCTCGTTGAGGTGGCGCTCGAATACGGAGCTAAAGCTGCCTATCTCGTTGACTATGCAGCTGAAGTAAAAGAAGAGTGGCTCATCAATGCCGAGACTATCGGCGTGACAAGTGGAGCATCAGTTCCTGAAATTTTGGTCGATGATTTACTCAAGCACCTCGATCTACATGGCTATCACGATGTCAAAGAAGTGCGCGCTACCGAAGAAACGCTTCTCTTCGCTCTTCCTAAAGAGCTCCGCGCAGATTTAAAGAACGCTAAGCAGTAGCTTCGAGACGCCTTGAAGGACGGTTCTTCGCTTTTTCGTTGAGGAACATAAACCAGCCATAGAGCGCACTGATAAGCAAGAACGGTGCAACGCTGGCAAGAGATGCGATGAAATCGATACCAACACGGGATGGGCGAAGACCGTCGCTGACGATTGTGTAGATAAAAGTTGTCGCTGCATATGCAAGTGGTGGGGTAACGGCTGAAACATAGCGAGTTCCCGTACGACCGTATGCAACGCCGCCATAGGTAACGAGAGCGATGATGAGGCCCGAAAGGATTCCTGCGCCGCCGCGGATCCACATTTCAAGCCAGACGAAGATGAAGATAAAGAAGGATTGCAGCACGACAACACCTTGCTTCTTAAGGCCAGGACCTGAGAGCGCTGGTTTCTTTACCGCTGTTGCCATCTCTTACTCCTCTACTACTTCAACATCAATGAAATCGTCACCTTCGAGATCTGGATTATTGAGAGCTCGAACATCTGCAGGTGCATCAGGATATTCGATTGCGAGCTTCTCTTTATCACCTGTAACTCCGAGCTTATGGATTCGGCGAGCGGGAGAGAGAACGGTCTTTTCGGCCGTTGGTACCAAATCTTCATAAGCCTTAGAGGTCGAGTTAATTGCCTTGCCGACAGCAACGATCTTGCTGTGCAGAAGGGTGATGTTCTTGAGAAATGTAGCTGCGACCTTGGTGATGTCATCGGCGTTCTCGGCTAATTGGTTACGAGTGAAGATATGTCCGACCGTGCGAAGCAGAGCCATCGTTGTTGTCGGTGTAGCAAGTGTGACGCCGACCTTAAATGCCTTCTCGAGAAGTGTGGGATCGATACGAAGCGCCTCTGCCAGAAGGGTTTCAAATGGAAGGAAGAGAACTACGAAATCTGGAGAGCCTTGTGATTTGTGATAGCCGCGCTTTGAGAGCGCATCAACATGCTTGAGCAAATCTTTGGTATGAGCCGCAAGGAGTTCATCTCGCTCTGCCTGATCTTCAGTGCCGAATGCTTCGAGGAAGCGATCAAAGGGAAACTTGGAGTCGATAAATAACTTTGAACCACCAGGCATACGTACTGTGATATCTGGGATTCCTGATGAATCAGAATCTGTAGTTGAACGTTGGGCATCGTATTCGTGGCCTTCGCGAAGACCTGCTTGTTCAAGGAGAAGTTGTAACTGCGCCTCGCCGAATTTTCCACGAGTCTGAGAACTTGCGAGTGCACCAGCGATCTTTTTAGTCTCATCAAAGAATGTGGTCGATGCTTTGCGCATTTCGTCGATGGTGCTGACCAATTGTGTTTCGGATGCAATTCTTTTTTCGGCAGCTTCTTGAGATTGCGTGCGCATACGTTCGACAGTTGCCTTCATCTCTTCCATCTGCGTTGCAATCTTTGTATCTGCTTGCGACTTTTCTTCGGCTGCCTTTAGACGTTCGTCGGATGCCTTAAGGAGAACCTTCACATCGTTGAGTTCTTGCGCCAATGAATCGGAAGAGCCTGCAGTATTTTTAATCCGAGAAATCCAGATACCGAGGCCTAACCCAAGAAAGAGGCCGATAATCAGAGTTATTAAGGTCACGAGTGCGCTTGACATGGGGCAATCGTGGCAGGAGGCACTGACAATCCCGCGTAGGCTGTCCTACTTATGAGCCTCTCTATTGGAATCGTCGGTCTTCCGAATGTCGGAAAGTCGACCCTTTTTAATGCTCTGACCAAGAACAATGTCTTGGCCGCCAACTATCCCTTCGCCACCATCGAGCCCAATGTCGGCGTCGTGGGCGTTCCGGATGAGCGTCTAGCCAAGCTCGCCACAATCTTCGGTTCTGAAAAGCTTCTTCCAGCCGCGCTCTCATTCGTTGATATCGCAGGCATCGTGAAAGGTGCATCTGAAGGCGCTGGCCTTGGCAATAAGTTCCTCGCCAATATCCGCGAGACCGATGCAATCTGTCAGGTCATCCGCGTCTTCACCGATGGCGATGTTGTTCACGTTGATGGTCGTATCGATCCATCGAGTGACATGGAAACAATCAATATGGAACTCGCGCTCGCAGATTTACAGACAATTGAGAAGGCAATCCCACGTCTTGAAAAAGAGGCGCGCGTTGCCAAAGAGAAGGCGCCAATTCTTGAAGCAGTAAAGGCTGCCAACGAATGGTTGCAATCAGGCAAGCCGTTGTCACAATCCAAGATTGATCGCGAACTTCTTCACGAACTTCATTTACTCACTGCAAAGCCATTCCTTTATGTCTTTAACGTCGATGCTTCAGAGCTTGCAGACCAAGAACTTCGCAAGAAACTTTCTGCACTAGTTGCTCCTGCAGAAGCAATCTTCTTAGATGCAAAGACTGAAGCAGAACTTGCTGAGCTTTCAGATGAAGATGCTCTCGAACTTCTGCAGGCAATTGGTTTAACAGAACCAGGTCTTGCAACGCTTGCTCGCGTTGGTTTCGACACTCTCGGTCTTCAAACCTATTTAACAGCTGGTCCAAAGGAAGCACGAGCTTGGACTATTCATAAAGGCGATACCGCACCAATGGCAGCGGGCGTCATTCACACAGATTTCCAAAAGGGTTTCATTAAAGCTGAAATCGTTTCTTTTGCCGACTTGGTAGAAGCGGGCTCTATGGTCGAGGCGAAAGCTAAGGGCAAAGTGCGTATGGAAGGCAAGGAATACATCATGCAAGACGGAGACGTAGTGGAGTTCAGATTCAATGTCTAATACACCGACACAAAACACAGCCCGAGCACGCCTAAACCAGGCTCACCTTAAGGATCTTCCAAAGAAGACCCGCGACAACCTTCGCAACGTAGCGATCATCGCTCACGTTGACCACGGAAAGACAACGCTCGTTGATGCGATGTTGTGGCAATCCGGAGCTTTTGCTGCACATAAGAAGCAAGAAGAAGGCCAAGACCGCATGATGGATTCAATGGATCTTGAACGCGAAAAGGGAATTACGATTCTTGCGAAGAACACTGCGGTTCGCCGTGGTGACACCATCATCAACATCATTGATACACCGGGCCACGCAGACTTCGGTGGCGAAGTTGAACGTGGACTTGAAATGGTTGATGGCGTAATTCTTCTCGTCGATGCATCTGAAGGTCCGCTTCCACAGACTCGTTTCGTATTGCGTAAAGCGCTACAGAAGAATCTTCCAGTTATCTTGTTGATCAATAAGGTCGACCGTCCTGACTCACGTATCGCAGAAGTTGTCGATGAGGCATATGCACTCTTCCTCGACCTAGATGCAAATGAAGAGCAGATTGAATTCCCAGTTGTGTATGCATCAGCTAAAGCTGGTCGTGCATCACTTACTCGCCCAGCAGATGGTGGAATGCCAGAAGAAGAGAACCTCGACGTTCTGTTCGACACAATCTTCTCCGCAATTCCAGCACCGGTTTATCATGAAGGTGCGCCACTTCAGGCACACGTTACAAACCTTGACTCCTCACCATTCCTCGGACGTTTGGCCCTCTGCCGCGTTCACGAAGGTGTCATCAAGAAGGGCCAGACAGTTTCTTGGATTAAGACTGATGGAACTACAGAACGCGTAAAGGTTTCAGAGCTCTTGATGACTGAAGCTCTCGAGCGCGTACCTGCGCTAGAAGCAGGCCCTGGCGACATCATTGCTGTCGCTGGTATCGAGACAATCACGCTTGGTGAAACCCTTGCTGATCTCGAAAACTCACATGCGCTTCCACTTATTACAGTGGATGAACCATCAATTTCGATGACAATCGGTATCAATACATCTCCTCTAGCGGGCAAGAGCGGCAAGATGCTTACTGCGCGCCAAGTTAAGGATCGTCTCGATAAAGAGCTCATCGGTAACGTTTCACTTCGTGTTCTCAACACCGAACGCCCAGATACATGGGAAGTTCAGGGACGTGGCGAACTTCAGCTCGCTGTTCTTGTTGAAATCATGAAGCGCGAAAGCTTCGAACTCACAGTCGGCAAGCCACAGGTAGTTACCAAGATGGTCGATGGAAAACTTCACGAACCAATGGAACGACTTTCAATTGATGCACCTGAAGAATATTTGGGTGTTCTTACTCAGTTGATGGCGCTTCGCAAGGGCCGTATGGAACAGATGGTTAACCACGGAACCGGTTGGATCCGTCTTGATTACAAGGTTCCATCACGCGGACTTATTGGTTTCCGTACTGAGTTCCTTACCGAAACTCGCGGAACAGGTTTGTTGCACCACGTATTCGATTCATACGAACCATGGTTCGGTGAACTTCGTACACGCGCAACAGGTTCACTTGTCTCAGACCGTATCGGCGCTGTGACTTCATATGCACTCGCAGGTATTCAAGAGCGCGGTTCAATCTTCGTTGAACCCGGCGATGAAGTTTATGAAGGCATGGTTATCGGTGAGAACTCACGTTCTGACGATATGGATGTCAACTGTGTTCGCGAAAAGAAGCTCACCAATATGCGCGCTTCAGGTACCGATGATTCTGAAAAGTTGATTCCACCGAAGAAGCTCAATATGGAAGGTGCTCTCGAATTCTGTCGCGAAGACGAATGCGTAGAAGTAACTCCAGCTGTCGTTCGTATCCGCAAGGTGACTCTCGATGGCGCAGAGCGTGCCCGAGCAACATCACGCGCAAAGAAGAACAACCAAAACTAGATCGTCTCTAGTTATTTTCTCTCTGGTGAAGAGGGGCTAGCTTGGGAGTTGCTCCTTAAACTCCCGCAGCGATGCCCCTTCTTCATTTCAACCCTCGCATCCTCCTGTTTGTCACCCCCTTACGGTTGAATACGAACCGTGAGTAAGCAGTCAGCAACGCCATTACGTCTTGTACGTGGTGAATCCGATGCATCTGCAATCACGCTCAGTGACCAGCAGCTGCAAGCGGTGGGGCATCGTGGGTCGCCGCTCATCCTTAAAGGTGCGACGGGCACAGGTAAAACCACAGTTCTTATCGAAGCTGCCCTTGCACGTATTGCTGCAGGGCAATCTCCAGATTCAATTCTCTTACTCACATATGGCCGCGAACGAGCATCTGAAATGCGTGATGCGATTGTTACTCGATCTGAAAAAACGGCGTTCGAACCACTGGCTCGTACTTTTCACTCACTTGCTTATTCCATTCTCAAGATGCGCACCGGTGATAACTATCGCGAGATTGTTCTCTTATCGGGTGCTGAGCAAGAAACTTTTATCTCTCAACTTCTCGATGGTGATATTCAAGATGGCTACAAGCAATGGCACGATGATTTAAAGAAGACACCTGAATCACTTGGCGAACCATTACAGACTCAAGGTTTTGTCCGCGAACTTCGCGATTTGATTATGCGCGCCAATGAACGCGGTATTACACCTGCTGCTCTGGCAGAACGCGGACAACAACTGGGTGAAAAGTATTGGCCAGGAGCTGCTGATTTCTGGAATCGTTACTTAGGTGCAATGACGCTGCAAGAAGTTCTGGCCGGAGATGCCAAGGTTCGAATCGATCCATCTGAAATTATCAACTCTGCAATTAATTACTTGCGAACAAATCCTGAATTGCTCGCTGAACTTCGCGCACGATTTACCACCATCATCGTCGATGAATTTCAAGAGAGCGACCCCGCGCAGCGCACCTTGCTTTCCCTGCTTGCAGGTACTGATCTTGTAATCGTTGCAGATGCTGCAAGTGCAGTAGGTCGATTCCGTGGTGCCGACCCCGAAGGAATCGGTGCAGTACTTGATTCCTATATTTCACAAGGCGCAAAGGTCATTGAACTCACAACCAATTACCGCGGAATATCTGTAGCGCAGACAGCTCGTTTGTCGTCAGAGTCTGAAGAAGCGCAGTACATCGCATATCAATTTAAACGTGCTCATTTGATGGAAGGCATCCCATATTCACAGATGGCTGTCATTGTTCGATCACATGGGCAGACAGCTTCGGCTATTCGTCGCGCCTTCTGGCAGGTCTCTATTCCTACGGCCGGGGATGTCGAAGCGCTAGCAAATAACGCTGCAATTGCGCCCTTCTTACTACTTGCACGGGTTGCGACAGGGGCCCAGCCACTGAATCTCGATACGGCCGAAAAGTTACTGACATCTGAATTCGGGGGAGCGACATCTGTCTCTCTTCGCCGCACACGTGCAGCGCTGCTTGCCGCCCGCGATGAAGCAAGCGATAAGCGCTCAGGTACACAGTTGATTCTCGATGCAATTACAACTGGTGAAGTAGCAATTGAAGATTCAGCAGAACTATTGCGCATCCATAACCTTCTCTCGCTTGCTAAGAAATCTATTGCAAAGAAGAACGCAACAATTCACGATCTCTTGTGGGCAATCTGGAATAACGCCACCAATAGCGACAATGAAAAAGTTGCCGAATCTTGGCGCGCAGCAGCGCTTCGTGGAGGTTCACGTGGAGCTGCAGCTGACCGAGATCTCGATGCGATGATTCAACTCTTTGACTCCGCAGCACGCCACATCGAACGTTTTCCGGGCGCTAAACCAGATCTATTCCTCACTGAAATTCAGAATGAAACAATTGTTACCGACCTCATCACCGCTCGCGGAGTTCGGCCCGATGTCGTTGAAATACTTACAGTGCACTCTGCAAAGGGTCGTCAATGGCAGTATGTCGCAGTTGCTGGTGTGCAAGAAGGCGCGTGGCCAAATCTCAAGCAACGAAGCTCTCTGTTGGGCGCCGAACGTTTAGTTGAAAGAGTTCGCCACGGTGATGACCTTGCTCAAGTAACTCTCGACATGATTGCAGCCTCATCGCTAGCCGAAGATGAAGCGCGCCTCTTCCATGTTGCAACTACTCGTGCACGCCAATCTCTTCTGGTCACTGCAATCTCTCGCGAAGACGAAACACCATCTATCTTCTTTGAAGATCTCGCTGAATCACTTGGCACTTCAGCATCCGAGGTAGAAGTTCCACGACCTCTGACTGCATCCGCACTTGTTGCCACTTTGCGCCGTGAAGTAAATCTGACCGGCAACCCATCTGCTGCCTCTCTTCTTAAAACGCTAAGTGCCAATGGGATCCACCTTGCGCAGCCATCACAATGGCTCGGAACAGCGCCAATCACTAGCGAGCTACCTGTCATCGATGAGGACGCTCTCGTTCCAGTCTCTCCATCTGGTGCTGAAAACTTCACTGAATGTGGGCTCAAATGGTTCCTCGAGAAGAGTGGCGGCACCGATGGTGATTCAACTGCGCAGCTACTCGGATCTGTCATCCACGAATTCGCTCGCATCAAAGTCGAAGAACCTGGAATCACTGATGAAGCGCTACAGACCAAACTGATTGATTCATGGCCACTTATCGACGATAGCCAAGGTTGGATCAGTCATGCTGCCCTTGCTCGCGCCAAGAAGATGCTTGAGCGCTTCTCTCTATTCCACCAGAAATCGCTATCCGATAATAACCGCACCGTTGCAGGAGTTGAAAAGAGCTTTGAGATAACTGTTGGTCGTGCGCTGATTCGTGGCAATGTCGACCGCATCGAAGTTGATAGCGATGGAAAACATTTCATCATCGACTTTAAGACAGGCAAGAAAGAGATTTCTGGCGATGATGCAAAGACAAACTTGCAACTTGCTTGCTACCAGCTAGGCGTAGTTCTCGATGGTTTTAAAGAGAATTTAAAATCAACCAAGGTATCGGGTGCTCAGCTTGTCTACTTGGCTAGCAAGAATAAGAGCTACAGCACTCGCGAGCAAGATGCTCTCGTTGATGTCGAAGCAACAACTGCGATACTTGAAGAGATTGCCGTCGGTATGGGTGGCGCAACTTTTACCGCCCGCAAGAACGATATGTGTAAGCAGTGCAAGGTAAAGCCGTCATGTCCGCTCTACCTCGAAGGTAAGGCGGTGCATCAGTGATTGAGAAATACTCACCTGACAAAGTCGCCGAGATGATCATCTCGATTGACCCAACTTTCCATCTACCTTCAGATGAACAACGTCCCATCATTTCTATTCATGACAATCCGCTCGAACCTGCAGTTGTCATCGCAGGTGCTGGTTCCGGAAAGACCGAAACGATGGCAGCTCGAGTGGTGTACTTAGTTGCCAACGAGTTTGCGCGCCCCGATCAGATTCTCGGACTCACCTTTACCCGAAAGGCAGCAGGCGAACTCAATACCCGTATTCGTAAGCGACTTCGCCAGTTCCAGCAGGCGCAAGATAAGCAGGGTATTCCGCGTACTTTCAGCAGTCTGGATACAGCGGTGACTACCTATCACTCTTATGCAGGACGCCTCTTAAGCGAACATGCAATCCGCTACGGCATCGATGCCGATGTTCAGCCACTTGGTGACGCAGCGCTCTGGATGAGCGCCAATAAATTAGTGCGCGAATGGGATGATGGAATATTTGCAACATCTGATGCTGCAAGCACCGTTGTCAAAGATCTCTTAGGTCTTACCTCCATGGTTCTCGAACATCGCGTCACAGTCGATCAAATTCGCGAGGCCGATGAAAAGTTACTGCAAGAAGTTATTGCAATGACTGGTCAGACAAATGATGAGACTCGTAAGGTTGCAAAGGTTCTCAATCAGCGGATCGCAATGTTGCCAATGATGGAGGCTTTTCTTGAAGCTCGTCGGCAATCAGGCGAACTCTCCTTCGATGATCAAATCGCACTCGCTGCAGATATTGCAGTCAACTTCTCAGATGTCGGCGTTCTAGAGCGAGCAAAGTATCCGATTGTTCTTCTCGATGAGTATCAAGATACCTCGCAATCACAAGTTCGTTTGCTTTCAGCTCTCTTCGGCGGTGGCCATCCGGTCACAGCCGTGGGAGACCCTTGCCAATCTATCTACACATGGCGCGGTGCATCATCTGGAACTATCAGCGCATTTAACGCAAACTTTCCTAAAGCCGCCGGTTCAACCGGTAAAGATGTCTATGAACTTCTGACTACTTATCGGAACGATGAATCAATCCTTGCTCTTGCAAATGAAATCTCAGCAGATGTTCGCAAAGATGAAGGCATCACTGTGGCTGCTCTTAAGCCACGCAAAGGTGCCGGAAAAGGAAATCTCTCCTGCGGTGCATTTGAAAACCTCGAAGCTGAAGGCACGGCGATCGCTGAATACTTTGCACCACTCTGGAAGAACCCAGAGCGCACAAAGCCGGCAACGAAAGTCCCAAAGACTTTTGCTGTCCTTGTTCGTAAGCGCGCGCAGATAGCGTTGATTCAAGAAGCGTTGGCAGAGGCTGGAATACCCTCTGAAGTGCTTGGTTTAGGCGGACTTGTACACGTTCCTGAGGTCGCAGATTTAGTTGCGATGCTTAAGGTCATCAACAATCCTGATGCAGGCGCATCACTGATGCGCCATCTAACTGGCCCACGTATCAACTTGGGCCCACGAGATATTGCAGCTCTTGGTCGCTTTGCTCGATCACGTTCTGAATCACTGGCATCCGATAGCCGCAGCATCGTAAAAAATATCGTTGCAGGAAATCCTCAGTCTGCCGAAGCAGATGATCAATTTATCGGCAGCGTCATTGATGCCCTTGATGAGATTGAACGTTGCGACAAATCGAAGTTCAGTAGCGCTGGTTATGAGCGCCTGGCTACCTTCGCCTCTGATCTTCGACGTTTGCGTTCGCGCGCATCCGCACCGATCACAGATCTGATTGTTGATATAGAGCGCTACCTCAACCTTGAAACCGAAGTGATGTTGCGCGATGGCGGAACCCATGGCCGTCGCCACCTCGATCGTTTTATGGATGAGGCGGCAAAGTTTGCACGGAGTGGCGGAACACTCTCTGCCTTCTTGCAGTGGCTCGATGTTGCAAGTGAAGAAGAAGGCGGACTTAAAGCGGGCGCACCTGATGTTGATGCCAGCGTTGTTCAGATTCTCACCATCCATATGGCAAAGGGCGCCGAATGGGATGTTGTGGCAGTTCCCGGGCTTGCTGAAGGAACATTCCCTGGAGGAAATTCATCTGATCCCGATAACTGGATCACCAACGAGCGTCATATTCCTTTTGCGCTGCGTGGGGATGCCGATATCTTGCCGGTATTTTCGTGGAACGCTGCAACAACAAATGCAGCGGCCAAGAAAGCGATAGATGCATTTGCTCAGCAGTGTGTTGATTTCAAAATGCGTGAAGAGATACGCCTTGGCTATGTAGCCATGACTCGCGCACGTACCCATCTCTTCTGCTCCACATCATTCTGGCGTGATGGCACAAAGCCGGTAGCTCCATCGGTCTTGTATGAAAAGGTCGTTGAAGTCGCAAGTGCAGTAGGCACAGTGCTTTCAGCGCCCGAGGCTCCCGCAAGCACAGACCGAAATCCTGCAAAAGATATTGAGATTACAGCGCAATGGCCACGGGATCCACTCGGTGATCGTCGCGCTGATTTCAATCGAACTGTGGCGCTCGTTGAATCTTCAGCTCCGCTCGATCTTGCCGCGTCACCAAGTGATGAGATGCGTGGTTTAGTCGAAGATGCACAGGCAATTATCGCCGAATTTAACGAATACAAAGCAGGCGCTCTCGATGTTGTACTGCCTCCACGTTTATCAACTTCAACGTTGATTGCTTTACATCAAGATCCAGCAGAACTGGCACGCACTATCCGCCGCCCAATGCCAAGGGCAATGGATGAATATTCACATCGCGGAACTGCTTTCCACTTATGGATTGAAAACCACTTCAATGCCAAGACGCTCTTTGATGATGAAGATTTTGATCTACTGACGCCATTTGAAGAAGATCAGAAACTCGAAGATCTGAAAGCGAAGTGGCTGACATCAAGTTGGGCTTCACTTCAACCACATGCAGTTGAAGTTCCATTTGAAACTGTGATTGCCGGAGTATTGGTTCGTGGCCGCATCGATGCTGTCTACAAGACCGAAACAGGTTTCGAAGTTGTTGACTGGAAGACTGGCTCCAAGGTCTTAGGAGAGTCTTCTGCGGTACAGCTTGCTGTCTATCGTTTAGCGTGGGCAAAGTTGCAAGGAGTTCCTGTCGAGCAGGTAACAGCTGCATTCCATTATGTGCCCACAAATACAACAGATCGACGAGCAAACCTCTTAACTGAGGCTCAACTCATCGATCTGTTGAGTGTGAAGTAGTACTACTTTTTCTTCTTGGCGCTGATATCAAAGCGATCGAGGTTCATCACCTTGTTCCATGCAGCAACAAAGTCTTCAACAAACTTCTTCTCTGCATCGTTGCTTGCATAGACCTCAGCAAGTGCACGCAGCTCTGAGTTTGATCCAATGACCAAGTCAGCGCGGGTGGCGCTCCACTTTACTTTTCCGGTCATGCGATCGTGTGCATCAAAGAGGGTTGTATCCGATCCCTTTGGCGCCCACTGATACTTGATATCCAAGATATTGATAAAGAAGTCTGTGCTGAGGACATCCTTCTTATGGGTCAAGACACCAGTCTTTGATCCATCGTAATTTGCACCAAGAACGCGCAAACCACCGAGAAGGACAACCATCTCTGGTGGAGTAAGTGTGAGCAGCGCTGCCTTATCTAGCAATGGAACTTCAGCAGGACGCTTATCTAGCTTGCTCTGGTAATTACGGAAACCATCAGCCACTGGTTCTAGGTAAGCAAATGATGCAACATCAGTCTGTTCCTGAGTTGCATCTGTGCGACCTGGAGTAAATGGAACCTTTACCTTGATGTCATTGTTCTTTGCTGCAAGTTCGATACCGACGCAACCTGCCAAGACAATGAGATCTGCAAGTGAGACCTTCTTATCTGATTTCTTATTGAAGTTAGTCTGAATCTTTTCGAGAATAGCAATAACCTTCTTGAGTTCCTTCGGGTTATTTGCTTCCCAACTGCGCTGTGGCTCGAGGCGGATACGTGCTCCATTAGCACCACCGCGCTTATCGCTTCCGCGGAATGTTGAAGCAGATGCCCATGCAGTTGTCACCATCTGAGCAATCGTTAGTTCGCTCTTCTCGATGCGCTTCTTGAGAAGATCAATCTCAGCTTTACCAATTACCTTCTTTGGGCGAGCAGGAACTGGATCTTGCCAAATAAGAACTTCCTTTGGAACAAGCGGTCCGAGGTAACGAGCAACAGGTCCCATATCGCGGTGAGTTAACTTGAACCATGCTCGAGCAAATGCATCGGCGAAGGCATCTAAATCTTGCGCAAAGCGACGAGAAATCTTCTCGTATGCAGGATCCATGCGAAGAGCAAGATCTGTTGTGAACATGACGGGCGCATGTGTCTTGCCCTTGATGTGCGCATCAGGGACTGCCTTTGCAGCAGATTCATCAGTTGGAATCCACTGTGTGGCTCCTGCTGGTGACTTTGTCTGCTTCCACTCGTATTTAAAGAGCATCTTGAAGTAATCGTTATCCCACTTCGTAGGAGTTGGTGTCCATGCACCCTCAAGCCCACTTGAGATTGTCTCTGCGCCATTTCCAGCGCCGTTGGTGTTCTTCCACCCAAGACCCATCTCTTCGAGTGGCGCAGCTTCTGGTTCTGCTCCTACATACTTTCCAGGATCAGCAGCACCGTGTGCCTTACCGAATGTGTGCCCACCTGCAATAAGTGCAACAGTCTCTTCATCATTCATCGCCATGCGCGCAAATGTTTCGCGAATGTCGCGTGCAGATGCGAGTACATCTGGCTTTCCATCTGGACCTTCAGGGTTTACGTAAATCAGGCCCATCTGAACTGCTGCAAGTGGATCTTCTAATTTACGATCTCCACTGTAACGCTCATTGGTGAGCCACTCTTGCTCTTTACCCCAGTAAGTCTCATCTGGTTCCCATACATCTGCGCGACCGCCACCAAAACCAAAAGTCTTAAGACCCATTGATTCAAGTGCGCAGTTTCCTGTAAGGATCATGAGATCTGCCCACGACAAACGCTTTCCATATTTCTGCTTGATTGGCCAAAGAAGTCTGCGCGCTTTATCGAGGTTAACGTTATCCGGCCAGCTATTAAGTGGTGCAAAACGTTGCATACCTGCACCCGCGCCACCGCGACCATCGTGTGTGCGATATGTACCTGCACTGTGCCATGCCATGCGAATAAAGAATGGACCGTAATGTCCGTAATCTGCTGGCCACCACTCTTGTGATGTCGTCATCAACTCTTCAATATCTTTCTTTACCGCTTTGATATTGAGTTTTGAAAATTCTTCTGTGTAATCAAAGTCCTCACCCATCGGATCAGATGCTGGTGAGTGTTGACGCAGCACGCCGAGGTCGAGTTGGTTTGGCCACCAATCAGTGTTGTAGGTGCCTTCCTTATTGAGCTTGCTACCTGTGTATGGGCACTGCGCTGCAGAAGTCTGACCTGCAGCGCCATTGGTTGAGTATGAAGGAGTTGATTCTTTAGTCATGAGCCAAGGTTAATGAATCCATGGCAAAGCGCACTTTTTAAATCCTTTATTGGAAGATCTCGACTCCGATAGGAAGGTGGTCGCTCACGCCCGTAGGCGCAAAATTTCTCACCGAATATTCACCGAATGCGAGGTCAGGGGTGAGGATGTAATCGAATTGAATCTTCCCGCCCCAACTTGGGTAGGTATTTTGTGTAACCAGCGATTTCCAGGGTGACTTTGCAAATCTTGAAGCCGCGACCGGCAAGTTCTTCGGCAGATTGAGATCGCCAAGAACAATCGCACGAGTGGCAGTCGATTCTGCAATCTCAATAGCCCATTTCTTCACGCGTCGTAATTGCGCCAAGTTAAATCCTGGAACAAAAGAGAGATGGGTATTTACTATTGTGTATCCATTGTCGAGTACTGCAGCTAGAGCAAGTCGAGGCTCATCTTTTACATAGATAAATCGTGGTCGCCCTTTTCCACTTTCATCACCGGGAACAATCAGCGGTAATCCAAGTGGAGAGTTTCCTAAGTTGAGGCGATGCCAACTCATTACTGGAATCTTTGAAACTATTCCGATTCCATAAGACTCATGCATTAACTCCGAATGTGTTGATGCAGAAGAAATAATTTCTGGCTCGGATGAATTTAACTTTCTCCACGATTCACCCGGAGTTCCAATAACACTTGGCGCCATCGCCCAATCACGAGCCCCAATGCCTTCGGCGATATCTCTCATCTGAGGGCGCGATTGTGAACGCGGTAAGAAGTGATCAACTTCCTGAAATGCGAAGACGTCAGAGTCGAGGGAGATAACAGCCCTATTGAGTGCCTCTCTATCTATGACTGGCTGCGGGGGAATAGCCATTCCATGCAGGAGATTCCACGAGGTGAGGCGCACCCCCACAGACTAGTAACCTGCACCTGTGAGCGCGATTCATCAGCACCCTTCCCATATAGATCGCGCCGGAGAATTGCGCACCAACCAAGGCACTCTCGATACTTTGTGGCAGCAAGCGAAGATTCTTCATATCGCCGAAGGTCGTATTACAGCAAGAGATGAAAAACTCTCTTTCTTAAGCGCTGCACAGATTTCTGAGCTCATAGCTGCAGGAAAATTCACTGAAGGTTCTCGCTACTTCTTAGGGCTCGACCTCAATACTCGCTCACCTTTCTTTGCGTGGGATACGCAGTGGATAGGTGATGTTTCAGATGAAACCAAGAGCGATGGATTTACAACTCTTCGCGAAGTTGGCGCACAACTTTCACCAATTGAATTTGAACTCTCTCTCCACGCAACTGCACTTAGCAACTGGCATCGCGCACATCCACGTTGTCCTCGCTGTGGCGGAGCAACACGTGTAGATCTCGGGGGAGCGGCTCGCTTCTGCGATGCAGATCAGAGCCAACATCATCCGCGCACGGATTCTGCAGTAATTGTTCTGATTAAAGATCGCGAAGATCGCATTTTGCTTGGACACCAACCTGTCTGGCCTGAAGGTCGCTTCTCCACCTTTGCCGGTTTTCTCGAGCCAGGTGAAACATTTGAACAATGTGTTTCTCGTGAAGTCTTTGAAGAGTCAGGCGTCGCTGTCAGCGAAATTAAATATCTCGGCTCACAACCTTGGCCATTTCCTGCCAGCATCATGATCGCCTTTGAGGCTTTTACCGATAACCCTGAAGTCGCAAAGGGAGATGGTGAAGAAATCACTGAAGTGAAATGGTTTAGCCGCGCAGAACTAAAAGCTGCTGCAGCCGATGGTTCACTGCTTCTTCCGCCAACAATCTCGGTTGCACGCAAGATGATTGAGGGATGGCTTGGCGAAACCGCACAGGGCGGCGAAACGTGGAGATAACTCCATGGCTATTCCTTCGAGCCACTTTTATGGCGGCATAACGTGGCTATAACTTTGCGCCATTTAGATGGAGTCATCACATGGCTATAGAAGACGAGATCCTCGCAGCACTCGATCCTGATCAGCGCGCTGTTGCGCTAGCAACTCGAGGACCCGTCTGCGTCATTGCAGGAGCGGGCACCGGTAAAACTCGCGCAATTACACATCGCATCGCATATGCCGCAGCTATCGGAACGATGGATCCGCAGAAAGTATTGGCACTGACCTTTACTGCAAAAGCTGCAGGTGAAATGCGTGCTCGCCTTCGTTCATTAGGCGTTCCCACCGTTGCAGCCCGCACCATTCACTCGGCAGCGCTTAAGCAACTGCTCTACTTCTGGCCATCTGTATTTGGCGGTCGCACACCAGATTTGATGACTACAAAGACGGGTTTTCTCACCGAAGCGATTAATCGAGCTGGCTTAAGCGATTCAATCCGCGCAACAAACCGAGAACTCATGCGAGATATCGCATCTGAAATCGAATGGGCAAAAGTTTCACAAGTCGCTCCAAGTGATTATGTTGATGAAATTTCAAACCGCATGCAGAAACCGCGCGTGCTGCCCGAGCAGATGGTGCAGATTTACACAGCGTACGAATCTGTGAAGAAGCAGGAACTTGCAATTGATTTTGAAGATGTTCTCTTGCTCTGCGCCGCGATGCTTGAAGAAGAGCGCGAAGTCCGCGAACGAGTACAAGATCAGTACCGTTACTTCACCATTGATGAATATCAGGACGTTTCGCCCGTTCAACAACGCCTTATAAATGCATGGCTCGGAAAACGAAACGATATCTGCGTTGTTGGCGATCCCGCGCAAACCATTTACTCATTTGCTGGCGCTACTCCGGTCTTTCTTAATACCTTCACCCAGCGCTTCCCTGATGCTGAAGTCATTCGCCTCAGCACCGGATATCGATCAACTCCTGAAATTACATTTGCTGCAAATGCGCTCTTGCGTCACGGATCGATGGGACAAGAACTTGTCGCTCAGAATGATCACGGCAGTGCGCCTAGCGTCGTTGGCTACTCCGATGAAGCTGCCGAGGTGACAGGAGTGCTTGCTGAAATTACGGCTTTACTGAATTCAGGAACTCCACCACATGAAGTCGCAATCTTGGCTCGCACCAATTCTCAGTTAAAGAGCGTCGAACGTGCAATGGTGAAGGTTAATTTGCCTTACCAAGTGCGAAGCACCGAACGATTCTTTGATCGCAAAGAAGTTCGCGATTTCTTAAGTGAAGTGCGTAAAGCATCTGTCATACCTGCAGAAGGGCAAGGTTGGATTGATGAACTTCGCACACTTGCGCAGCCGTATCTCACTGATGAAGCAATCGATGGAATTGCAGCGCTTCTGCATCTAGCCCGCGAACTCGATAGCGATGAGAATTTCTCACCGAAGACTCTTCGCGGTTACTTACGTGAAGTGGAAGATCGCGTGCAGCAGAACAATCCACCGACAATGCCCGTTGTCACCCTGGCGACTCTGCATGCAGCGAAGGGTCTTGAGTGGGAACGCGTATTCCTCATCGGTGCATCCGAAGGTCAGCTTCCTGTCTCAGATGCCGCAATCGATGAAGAACGCCGCCTTTTCTATGTGGGAATCACCCGCGCCAAGGCTGATTTACATATCTCGTATCGCAAGAGCCCAAGCCCGTTCCTGCGTGAATCTGGGTTACTCGCTGGTTCCTGAGCGGATTTAATGAGGTTGCCAGAACTTATAGGCCTCCCGTACCCTTATGCCTTCGCTACAAAGGTAGTGATCGACAAGACGAAGGAGTTGAGATGAATTCAGTATTCACTTCAACAACAGCAGGCGCTCGTGCGTCTGTTCCTTCTGCTGCTCATACAACCTCAACAGCCACAGCTAAGCGCACTCATAAGCGCGCAGCTTGGCCCACAGCAACAAAGTCAGCGTTTTACGCCAACTTTTATGCAGTGGTTGAGGCCACAGGAGCTCTAGTCGAGTAATTCGAACAGAACCCACAAGGGCCTCAAATCCACAAAGGATTTGTAGGTCCTTTTTTATTTCCACCAACGCACGTCAATAAAGAGAAAAAGATCAGATAAGAGAGAAACGAGATAGATCGAGAGATCTAGAAATAGAGAGAAGAGGTGAGAGCTATGACAGTTCTCTTCAGCGAACTACAGGTACCAGGCTGGGCAGATAGCGGCGAAAAGATTGGCTTGAAGGATGTGACCTTCACTTATGACAACGCCAAGGCCTTTACGCTCCCATGCCATTCTGCAGACCCTGAGCTCTTCTACTCCGAGACAGACCAGGGAATTGCAGAGGCGAAGGCGCTGTGCGGCACATGTCCTTCACGTAACAAGTGTCTCGATGGCGCGCTTTCACGCCAAGAGCCATGTGGCGTATGGGGCGGCCAATTGATTGAAGATGGCGTCATCATCGAACGTAAGCGTCGCGCAGGTCGCCCTCCACGTCAGGTGATTGCAGCTGCTCGCATGATTCAGGAAGAAATCTAGGGAGTTGTAACAGAAGTTAGAAAGCGCATCCGCAGAGTGGATGGCGAGCAATCGCCACCACCTGCGGTTGAGCGAGAGTTTGATAATTAAGAAGAGTGATCTTTCCAAAGCCAATACTCCATGAACCTGCGGAGCCCTTCAGCGCTTCCCCGTCTGAAAGTGTCATTGCATCGCAATAAGAGAGAACTTGAGCCGCCGCTATCGCAGCAACGGCGTGAGCTGCAATCTGCGGATATTCGTGGACCTCATCTGAACGAAGTGCTCGCTTTGAAACCACACCACTTTGATCGCGCTCTGCAAGTTCTGCACATCGAATACATGGCGTTGTACCTGGAATAACCATCGGACCAATCTCTGCTTGCCCACCGGATGGATGGGGAATATGTAGAAATGGTTGGCTGTAGCTCATCCATAGCGCCAATTTTTCATGGTCAATATCTCCACAATGAATTGCAAGATCTGGCGTTGAAGCTTCATCTAAGTAGTTGGCGCTCTTATCTAGTGGAAAGAGCGAGTAATCCCGACGGAGTTCTTCACGGTTCTTTGCAAATGCAAATCCGTAATCAGCTGCCTTAATTCCATCAACTCCGATATCAAGATCACTGATCGTTGTCTTACGACCTCGCGCCGTTGGAGTGAATCGGACTTGCGTGAATCCACTTGTGAGTAAGAGTGAATAGAGAAGAGTGGCAACGCGATTGGCACCGGATATTTCGATGAGAAAGTTCTGACGCTGGCTCAGTACCGCAACGCCTCCATCGGTTACGCCGTTGATCCATGTGCTCTGTTCGAGCTCTGGTGCGATTCGATTGTGAAGTTGAAGGAAAGCCCCATCGCGTTCGGGCTTGCTGTTCTTTGTTGCGCGCCCATCGAGCTTTGAGATAAATCGATTGCTCAAGGTGATATTTCCTTGCGATGAATCGAGCAGAGATTGGTGGGCGAGTTCGGTAATCAGATTGTGAACTGCAATGGGAGAAACTCCCACAAGCTGGGCGAGCGCATCTTCGCTCAGCCCACGTGCGAGATGCTCGGCGATGACCTTCTGTTCAGAGGTGTAGATGCGAATTGCTCGCGTAGATGTTCCGAGGAAATATTCGCCGGGAGTTTTCGTTTCGAAGAGTGATGTACCGCGCTTTAAGGTTCTCATAGCTGCGAATTCTGGAGATGATGCGCGTAGGCCGCTGCGAGCGCCCTTAGATTCTGTGGAAAAAGAAATAACCCCCGCCCATCAGGGCGAGGGTTATCACTACGTATAGTGACGTAAAACTTATTCTGGCTTCTTGCCGAGAATGCGATTTACCTTGGTGCCACACACTGGGCAGATGCCCTGTGCCATGCGACGACCAGAGTCTGAGATCTTTACAGTTCCCTCGAAATCACGCTTCTCTTTGCACTTAACGCAGTAAGCGTCACCCTTGTATGTCTCTACCTCTGTCATTTTTGCCTCCGTTCGACCCATGTGCTTGGCGCTCATGTGTACTGGCTGGAACGATACTCCCGCTCACGCTCAAAATACCGATTCCACGCGGGAATTGTGCGTGGAGATTTAGCCCTGGTTCGGAGCCCAGATGGGCAGGATTTCCCTAGATCTTTTTCAACTCAGTCGG
This sequence comes from Candidatus Nanopelagicaceae bacterium, assembly GCA_965268225.1. Lineage (GTDB taxonomy): Bacteria > Actinomycetota > Actinomycetes > Nanopelagicales > Nanopelagicaceae > Planktophila. Next base: position 176,831 of record OZ254166.1, read on the forward strand.
CGCCAGCAGCGATCTTTCCGCTGCCTCATATCCATCAAGGTAGGCGCTGGCGAGCTCTGAATCCTCGAATCGGCCGAGGACTTCGGTGAATTCGGCCCCGTGGTCGAAGTATTGGAGGTGGATAGCCTCGTGAAAGAGGACGTAATCCAGAGCGTAGGCAGGCGCCATCTTGAGGCGGTCAGAGATACGGATTGAGCGGTCGACGCTGGTGCAGGAGCCCCAACGCTCTCTCATCGCTCTCCAGGCCACCGATACGGGGCGTTCCGTGATTTCTGGGGCTAACTCTGTGAGCAGCTGGTCGATTCGGGCGATGAGGTCAGCCTCACCAGGGGTTTTCGACTCCTCCTGGCTACGAATCTTGGCGATCATCTCGGGGACTATCGCTCGCTCATCAGCCTTACTGAGGCGAGCTGGGATCGAGATGACGATGCGACCACCTTGGCGATAGGCGGAGATGCTCTTCTTGCGACGCGTCGAGCGAATTACAAGGATCTCACCCTCGTCGACCCCAGGAAGTGTGACTTCTTCGAACTCTCCAGAAAAGTCTCCAGTAGTCATTGAGGATGTCACGGTGGAAATGTATTAGAAATGAGAATTAATTGATGTCTATCGAGATTTTTTGACAGAAAATTTTTCTTGTGTCTTCGCCATTTTCATTTGATTCTGCTGAAAATTCGCCGTACTTTGCGCATACGAAGTCCTCGGATAACCGTTTGATATCAGCAAGGGGAAGGCTGATATCAAAATGTGCGCCCGGGGACTTCGCTTTTCTTTATCGCCCTGAGTTCGACAGGAAGCGTGCGTTAGAGCAGACCGCTGAGATCATCAGGAATCTGACTCGATGTTAAGAAGCCTTGCGGATCCAGTAATTCATCGGCGCTCGGAAGAATTCCACTCCAAATTTGATCACGGGCTGCGACATCTTTCGATTCACGAACCTTCTGCCAGAAAGCACTCGCCTCACGTGCCAACTTTGGAGTTACTTCAAGTCCGAGAAGAGTCTTAAAGAGTTGTTGTGATGGTGCATTTGTTGCACGTTGGCGTCGATACATCTCGCGAAGTTGTGAAAGTGCAGGAAGTCGATCGCCAGCTGCAAGTGTTGTGACTTCATCTGCCCAACCATCGACTAGCGCAAGCGCCGTTTCAAGTTTTGAAAGCGCTGCACGTTGTGATGGAGTTTCTTCAGGAGTGAAAATTCCATTATTGAGTGCAATGGTGAATGAATTTTCACCAGATTCAGGGTTCATCTGCGATGGATCAAAGTTCTGCATCGCATCTTCTGCTTGACGTTGAATCGCTTCCATATCGATATGAATTCCGCGTCCATATTCAACGATGGCGCTACGGATATAGGAAACCAGCCATGGATTAGATTCGAAGAGTCGTGCAATTGATGCTTCGCGCAGAGCATGGAACAGATAGATCTCTGTCTTAGGAATTTCGAGATCTTCGCTCCACTTCTCAATATTTTCAGGGATAAGCAGTGGGCGAGCAGGATCAAGTAGCGGAAGCGCTACATCGTGGGCACCGGTTGCGGTCGCTGAAATTCCGCCAATTGCCTGACCCAACTGGGTAGCAATCAGTGAGCCGATAAATGTACGGAGCAAGCCGGCAATTGCGCCCATAGGCGCTGCCATCCCTTCACCCGCATCAACATCTTGGGATTGCTGAGCCATAGCATCATCGAGAAGTGAGGAGATAGCCGATGAGAGCCCGGTCGCAAGAGGCTCCATCGTTGCCTGCCACCCCTTGAGAGTCTCATCCACCCAATCAAGTCGACTGACAGCTCGTTGTGAAGTATTGCCTGTTGTAGCCGGAAAAACTGTTGCTTCATTGAGCCAGAGATCTGCAATTTCAAAAGCGTTATCAACCACGGTGACATCTTTAGTTCCGATGGGTTGCGATCCTTGTGCCTGAACAAATTTCTTGGCGGTATCGCGAACCACAGCTGGTGGGAGCGCTTCTTGTGAACCTTGTGTGAATGCTGCAAATGGATTGATGAAACCTGCTGGGTTCATTGCATCAACGTTGATGCCGAGTTCTTCAAATTGTTTCTGAATCTGCTCTTGCATCTGACGCATCATCGCATTGAGTTCTGACTCATTCGAATCGTCGGGCTTACCATTTTCTTCACTGCCGTCATCAGGCGTGAATCCAAAAGGTGACATCACATACTCCGTCCGGTGAAGAGTTTCATTCTATCCACTTGCTCTTTCAACTTATCTCTACCTAAATGGTCCAACCATCGAAGTGGGCACTTTCTTCCCGAAAGCACTAGGATTTTTACATGTCCCACATTCGCACACTGGCTGGAGTTGAACTCCTTGCCGGATCCAGCGCCTTTGCCGCGCTTATTTGGTGGGTAGTTCCAGCAGCTGGTCTCTTCGGAGCAATCGGATATGTCATCTGGGTCTCGAAATATAAGTCGAAATTTGAATCAGAGACTTCGCGCTCGGTAAATCAATTCCAGCGATTCCAAGATTCATTCCGCGAAACGCCACAAGTTTCTCCTGAAGCTTTATCCCCTGAAGCTAGATCACCAGAAGGCGGCTCGCCTCAAGCCAGCTCGCCTGATGAAACTAGAGATACCTCGCAGTAGGTAGTCGCAGTTCATGGCTCTTCGATTCTCCAAGACTCCACGTTTACTTACACTCTTCTTTGCCCTGCTCTTCATAGTTCCACTGATAACTCCAGTTAACTTCGTCGTTATTCAACCAGGAGAAGGAACTCCGCTCTTTCCAAAAGTTCTCAAGGTAAATGGCGCAGATGCCAAGACCTACACGCCTCACGGGCAGATCTATCTTCTCTCTATCTGGGTTTCTACAGCCGATGCAAAGATTCTTGGCGCTGAAGCTCTGGGTTGCTGGGTTCGTGCTGAGTGCGTTCTCTTCCCACGTTCGGTCATGTATAAACGAAATACATCTTCAGTAAAAGAAGAGAAGAAGGCGCTCAAAGAGATGAAGGTTTCTCAGAGCGATGCGATGACAGCAACAAAGAAATATCTGGCAAAGAATTACCCAGCGATAGATACTTCACAACTTTCCGATAGTTCGCTCAAAGTTTCTCTTCCAAATGTCGGCGGGCCTAGTGGAGGTTTGATTTTTACTATCGGTCTCATCGACCTACTTACTCCCCAAGATATTTTGCAAGGAAGAAAGATTGCAGGATCCGGAACAATTGCCGCCGATGGCAAAGTCGGACCGATCGGTGGTATATCCGAGAAGATCATCGCTGCAAAGAAGGCTGGTGCAACCGTTCTCTTTGCATCTCGCGATAATTGCGATGAAATTGCAACAACTGTTTCCGGAATCTCTGTTGTGGCGATTTCCACGCTTGAAGAGGCGCTGAATTACCTAAAAAAGGCGCCGAATTCCAATTTTCGGGGCGTCAGCGGTTGCACTAATCTAGGAGCATGAATAGAAATCGCAGCCCACTTGTAATAACCGCAGCAATTTTGGTCGCACTTGGTGCGCTCGTTACTTACTTCAGCGGTTACTACGTCGATTGGCTCTGGTTTAAATCAGTCGATGCGACATCTGTCTGGTCGACTGTTCTTCTCACAAAGATCCAACTCTTCCTTATTGTTGGAATACTGACTTCACTCACTATCTCTCTCAATATCTATCTCGCTTATAAGCGTCGCCCGCTCTATGTTCCAACAAGCATTGAAGTCAGTGGCCTCGAGCGCCTACGTGCCCAGGTTGAACCAATCCGTCGCTGGGTATTTCTTGGAATTGTTCTTGTCTTGACCTACTTTGCAGGAACTTCCGGAATGGTCTTTTGGCGCGAATGGATGCTCTTTAAGAACTCCACCGACTTCGGAGTCAAAGATCCACAATTTAATCTCGACATCTCATTCTTCGCATTCCGTCTACCGATGTGGCAAGCAATCATTGGCTGGGCAATCTCAACTCTCGTTCTTGCAACTCTTGCATCTGCCTTCATTCACTATATGTATGGCGGAATCCGCACAACAGTGCAGACAGATCGCACAACAGTTGCTGCTCGCGTCCAGATTTCGGTACTCCTTGGCCTCATTGTTCTTCTTAAGGCTGTTGCTTACTGGTTCGACCGTTACTCACTGGCTCTCAAAGAGAGCAAGCTAATCACTGGTCTTACCTATACGGATGTCAATGCAACTCTTCCAGCTAAGGCGATCCTCTCTGCAATTGCAGTTGTCTGCGCCCTTCTCTTCTTTGCAAATATCGTCCGCCGTTCATGGCTACTTCCTGCTGCCGGAACTGCGCTTCTCGTAGTCTCTTCTGTACTTATTGCAGGTATCTACCCAGGGGCGATTCAGCAGTTCCAGGTAAAGCCCTCTGAATCATCGAAGGAAGCGCCATTTATTCAGCGCAATATCGATGCCACACGCGCTGCCTACGACCTCAATAGCGTAGAAATGCAGGATTACAACGCAACTCTTTCAACGAGTGCAGGACAGCTCGCCAAAGATGCAGCGACAATTGCAAATATTCGTTTGATGGATCCCAATGTTCTCTCAGCAACATTCCGCCAGCTCCAGCAGATTAAGCCGTATTACACATTCCCTGAATCACTCGATATCGATCGCTACACAGTAAATGGCGTTTCTCGCGATGCCGTTGTTGCAATCCGTGAACTTAATATCGATGGAAACCCAAGCCGTAACTGGATCAACGATCACCTTGTTTACACACACGGTTTTGGATTTGTTGCAGCCTACGGAAATACAGTTGATGCTGATGGAAAGCCAAACTTCCTCGTCGGAGACCTTCCACCTACTCAGGGTCTTGGAAAATTTGAACCCCGTGTCTACTTTGGCGAAAATGTTCCTGATTACTCAATCATCGGTGGAAAGAAGAGCAACGAACCTGTTGAATTCGATTACCCAGATGACACTTCAGCTAACGGCCAGAAGAATTACACCTACACAGGTAAAGGTGGCGTTCCAGTCGGAAGCACCCTCAATAAGTTGCTCTTCGCAATTAAGTATGGCGAACAGCGCATCTTGCTCTCGAACCTCATCAACTCTGATTCGAAGATTCTCTACAATCGTTCGCCACGTGAGCGCGTTGCAAAGGTTGCCCCATGGCTCACACTCGATGGCGATCCATATCCAGCCGTTGTCGATGGAAAGATCACATGGATTATCGATGGCTACACAACAAGTTCTGGCTACCCATATTCCAAGTCAACTTCACTTGCCACAGCGACTGAAGATGCTCTGACAACAAACTCTGCATCGATTACTGCGCAGTCAAATAAGGCAGTTAATTACATTCGAAACTCAGTCAAAGCTACTGTCGATGCATACGATGGAACAGTCACTTTGTATCAGTGGGATACCAAGGATCCTGTCTTGAAGACATGGATGAAAGCATTCCCAAATACTGTTAAGGCCAAGAGTGCCATCTCTAAGGGACTTCTCGAGCACATCAGATTCCCTGAAGATATGTTCCGCGTTCAGCGCGACATCTTGAGCTCGTATCACGTCAAGAGCGCAGCAGCGTTCTACGGCGGACAAGATTTCTGGCGCGTACCACGCGACCCTTCTACATTCGGAGCTAACGCTGGTGCGCAACCTCCGTATTACATGACTCTACAAATGCCAGGGGCTGCAAAGCCAACGTTCTCACTTACTACTCCATTCGTACCACGCGGTGGACGTGAAAACCTTTCTGCATTTGCATCAGTCAATTCAACTGCGGGTCCTGATTACGGAAAGATAACGGTGCTTCAACTTCCACGAAGCACAAACATTGCAGGTCCTTCACAGGTTGCATCGAACTTTGAAGCGAAGCCAGAAGTTGCAAATGCGCTCTCGCTCTTGCGCCAAGGTGGATCTGATGTTGTCCTCGGTAACTTGTTGACACTTCCTGTCGGAAATGGTCTGCTCTATGTACAACCTGTCTACGTTCGCGCAACAGGTAACTCATCTGCATATCCACTTCTACAGAAAGTCCTCGTCTCATTCGGTGATGTCATCGGATTTGATAGCTCTCTGAAGGGCGCACTTGATCAAGTATTCGGTGGAAACTCTGGAACTAATTCATCTGCTGCAACTCCAACGACTTCAAATAGTTCTGCAGATGTTGCAAGCGCACTTCAAAGTGCAAAGCAAGCAATTGCAGATGGACAAGCAGCACTCGCAAAGGGTGATTTCGCTGCATATGGTCGAGCACAAGATCGACTTAAAGCAGCGATTGCTGCAGCGCTATCTGCACAGTCACGTAAGTAATTACGCAGGTATTTGCATAGTTCGCTTCAACGATTTGGTAGAAGTAGCTGACCCGCTCTACAATTGCACTTCCGACGCGGGGTGGAGCAGCTCGGTAGCTCGCTGGGCTCATAACCCAGAGGTCGTAGGTTCAAATCCTGCCCCCGCTACCAATGTAGTAAAAGTAAGAAAAGGCGCTGATATCAGCGCCTTTTCTCTTTCCACTGCGAATATGCAAGCCCAGAAAATATAGCCAAGACAAGTACAAAGCCTAGATACGTTGTTGGCGGAACATGTTTAGCTGCAATCACGATGTATAAATCTGGAAGATAGAACATCGCAATCGTGAGTAATCCCCAAGCAAGGGATTTATTGGGCTTCTTATCTATATATGAAAGAAGTGATTGCGCAGAGGCATAGGCATAGGGAATCGATGAGAGAAAGTCGATTGCAAAGTAAATTCTGGGATTCAACCCATATGCATCAAAGACTTTTGCTACGACTAGTGATCTAGTGAGCGACCAAGCCAAGACCAAGAGAATCCAAACTCTTACTCCTTTGCGGCGCGACTCAGCATCTTCTAAGTAATGGAAAAGATCGCGTGGTCGCACATGCCAATGGTATGTGCAGAACTCTTTTCAAGATATTCTAAAGTGTGGTTACTTCCGAAAAGATAAGTAAGAGAGCCGGATACGCGCTCCATGTCATGACCGCAAGTGGGGCAGTTGCAGGACTGCTCGCCCTTCAGGCGGTGATTGATAACAATATTCGTGGCGCCCTCATCTGGTTAGTTATCTGCCAAGTCCTTGATGGATTAGATGGCCCCATCGCACGAAAGATTGATGTCGTGATTCATGCGCCACGTGTTGATGGCTACGTTCTCGATCTCATCGTTGACTACCTAACCTGCGTAGTTGTACCTGTCGCACTTTTGGTTCGCTTGCAGATACTTCCTCCCGAGTTTCAGACACTTATTGCTGGTCTGATTCTTTTAATGTCGGCTCTCTGGTTTGCTCGAACAGATATTGAGACCGAGGATCATTGGTTCAATGGATTTCCTGCCGTATGGAACCTTGCCATACCGACCTATCTAGTTCTTGATCTTTCACAGAATACCGTCGCAATTGTGACTCTGATTCTCTGCTTCTCGCAATTAACCATGATCAAATTCCCACATATTGTGCGCGTAAAGGCTTTTAGATTTATCACCTTGCCGTTTGGTGTCCTCTATATCGCAAACCTTTTTTATCTATCGTGGAGCTACTCCAATGAGACGGGAATTCACCATCAACTTCTCTCCGAGATTGTGATGAGCATCTTTCCCATTTACGTTGGCGCAATTTCTATCTGGCGTACTATGAAGAGTGAGCCTCAAGAGGCGCTATAACTCGCTTCTTACTTAATTCGGAGTGAATTAGTCACCACGAAGAGACTGCTGAGCGCCATTGTGGCGGCGGCATACATTGGCGACATTAAACCCATTGCTGCGATTGGAATTCCAACCGCGTTATAGGCAAAGGCCCACCCTAGATTTACCTTGATGGTACGCAGTGTGCGCTTAGAGAGTGCAAGAGCATCAAGAACGCTCATCAACTCAGAGCGCATAATGGTGATATCTGCAGTCGCTATCGCAGTATCTGTTCCAGTTCCCATCGCCATGCTGAGATCTGCTTGAGCAAGAGCTGCAGCATCATTGACGCCATCGCCAATCATAAGAACACGTTTACCTTCGCTCTGAAGGGATGCAATCTTTGCCAACTTATCTTCAGGCGAAGCTGACGAAAGAATTCGATTCTCAGCTATGCCGACGAGCGCTCCAACCTTCTTTGCCGCTTCTGCGTTATCGCCCGTCAATAACCAGGTATCAATTTTCTGACCTTGCAACGCTGAGATAGTTGCAGCAGCATCTGATTTGATGACATCTCCTGCTGCAAAGACAGCAATTGCGACGCCATCCCAAGCAAGGACTGAGACGGCATATGAGTGCGATTGTGCTTCACGGATTGCGCTCTGAATTTCTGAATCGAATGGAACGCAGCTATGGGCCACAGAGTCCGGAGATCCGATGATGACTACGGGGGACTTATCTCCAATGCGAACACGGCCGGCTACTCCGACTCCAGGAGTCTGTGTAAATTCAGTAACGGGAAGTTGCTGCGCGCTCTGTGCAATGCAGTAAGAAGAGATCGCATGTGAAACCGGGTGGTTACTCTGACTTTCAAGAGCGAGTGCAGATGAGAGCACGTTCTTCTCATTGAGGAGACTAGAAAAAGTAGCGCCTAGAACTTTCTGCGCCGAAACTGGAATCGCAACCTTCTGCACCTTCATTGCACCATCTGTCAGCGTCCCGGTCTTATCGAGAACTACAGTGTCGATTGAATGTGAAGCTTCAAGTACCCGTGGGTGGCGGATAACAATGCCGCGAAGGGCGCCTCGACCTGATGCGACAAGGAGTGCAACAGGTGTTGCCAATCCGAGAGCGCAGGGGCAGGCGATGACAAGTACGGTGATTGCAGTTGAGATTGAGTAGGTCAGCGACTTATCGCCGAAGTAGTACCAGCCTTCAAATGTTCCAATAGCCAGAACAGTTACAACAGGAACGAATATTGCTGCGATCTTATCTGCGAGAGCTTGGATAGGCGCTTTTGCTCCTTGCGCCGTAACAACCATTGCAGTGATGCGTGCAAGTTCAGTGTCGCTTCCGATACGGGTAGCGCGCACAATGATGCGGCCATTGTTATTGAGAGCTGATCCAATCACTGTCATTCCTGGAGAAATCTCAATCGGTTTAGACTCACCAGTAATGAGCGAGTTATCAACGGTGCTATGTCCTGAAATAACGAGGCCATCTGTTGCAATGCGAGAGCCAGGCTTTACGACAAATTCGTCGCCTATAACGAGATGTGAAATCGGAATAAGAACTTCAGTGCCATTGCGTAGAACAGCTACCTCTTTCTCACCGAGTGCCAGAAGTGTTGATAGCGCACTTCCTGCACTTCGCTTTGCACGTGATTCGAGGAAGCGACCAAGAATGACAAAGAGGAGAACGCCAGCAGCAACTTCGGTGTAGACATCACCTTGGGCTGTATATGTTGCATATACCGACCAGATATATGCGCTCAATGAACCAAGGGAGATCAAGGTATCCATTGTTGGATGGAAGATATTTCTGATTGCCGCTCTATGAATAGGGAATGCCACGATAAAAATCAGTGGCGCAGTGATGGCTAGGACGAGCCATGAAGCAAAGAGATGGTGCGCATGAGGCGGAAGTGGAATCGAATAGCTATTAAAGAGGTCATTCAACCATCCATTAATTGGTCTGTGCCAACTCATCACCATCGAGATTGCAATCGAAGGAAGAGCCAAGATAACGGCAAAAATCAACGCACGCGCGGCACCTTTTCGATGAAGCGCGGGATCTGAATTCTCACTCAGAAGCGTTGCCCCATAGCCGGCGCTCTTAATCTTCTTAATCACTAGCTCTGCAGGAAGATTGGCCGGAGCAAGTATGTGAACTGTTTCTGATGCGAAGTTAACAGAGGCAGATACGCCATCCATCTCATTAAGTGCTCGTTCAATACTATTTACGCATGCAGAACAAGTCATTCCTGTTACTGCAAATGTTTGCGCAAGAAGTGGAGCTGAATCTGAAGGTAAATACTTTTCTTCTGAAGCTGCAGAGCTCTTATGCTTCATGAGGTCGATCTGGATATCTTCCATTTAATTCTCACCCATGTTTATCCCGAAACCTTGAGCGCCTTCACCACATAATCGTGGAGCGCTGCATTCGTTGAGAGACCATTTCCACCAAGGGAGCCATCAAGACCATCAAGATTGGTAAATCTGCCACCTGCTTCGCGAACAATGATGTCGAGGGCTGCCATATCCCAGAGGGCCAGCGTTGGTTCGGCAGCAATTTCTACAGCACCCTCTGCAACCAACATATGTGACCAGAAGTCACCATGTGCACGCGTACGCCATGCGCTCTTCATTAAATTATTAAATAGTTCGAGGCGATTACCCCAGCCAATGAAATCAGAGTGCGAGATAGATGCATCTTCAATCGATGAAACTGCAGAGACGCTAATCTTCTTGGGAACTTCTTTATTGACAATAACAAATGCTCCGCCGCCTTCAAAGGCATACCAACGACGGAAGAGTGCTGGGGCGCTCACAACACCGACGACAACTTTCTCAACGCCGTTTGCATCTCGCTCCATCAAGCCAATGAGAGTTGCCCACGTTGGAACTCCGCGCAAGAAGTTCTTTGTGCCATCAATCGGATCAATAACCCAGTAGCGGTTCTTCTCTGTTCCTTCAGTCCCGAACTCTTCTCCGACGATTCCATCATCGGGACGGTGTGCATGAAGTAGTGCGCGAATCGCATCTTCTGCAGATTTATCAGCATCGGTAACAGGTGTGTTATCTGGCTTTGTTGTGACAGCGAGATCGAGGGCTTGATACCGCGAGAGAGTTATTGCATCTGCCGCATCAGCTAAACGGTGGGCGAGTGCGAGGTCTTCTCCGCGTCGCGTGCTCATAGTGCGAGTCTAACGCTCTTGAGCAATTACTCGTCGGTGAGGGGCTTCACTTCTAAGAGTGAGCGCAAACTTGTGACTCTAATGAGACGTTCATCGTGGAGTGTGGCATCTGAGTCAATCCACGGATTGAGAGCGCAGGATGGTTCGTGATGTGAACAGTTCGGCATACATGTTTGAGTGACCTGATAAATGTCGGGAAATGATTCGATGATGCGCTCTTTATTGAGGTGAGCAAGGCCAAATGCGCGGATTCCAGGGGTATCGATAATCCAGCCACCATTCACCAGCGGAAGTGCAATCGCACTTGAGGAGGTGTGGCGACCGCGCCCGGTTACATCGTTGACATCTCCAGTCATGCGATCTGCTTCAGGGACAAGATCATTGATAAGAGTTGATTTACCAACGCCTGAGTGGCCAACAAGTACTGAAATTTTGTCATCAAGGATTTCGAGAATTCCTGCAACATCTTTTGCGCGCGCTTCACTCTTTGAAGAAGTAGTGATGATGTCGACGCCCAGCGCTGCATACTCTTTGATGAAATCTGGCACGGAGGAGACATCTACCTTAGTCACCACAATGATGGGCTTAATAGATTCATGGAATGCACTGACGAGAAAGCGATCAATCAGACCTCGACGGGGTTCTGGGTTTGCTGATGCAACAACGATAAGAAGTTGATCAATATTTGCAACGATGGTGCGTTCAACTCGGGCTGCATCATCGACGGTGCGACTTAGCGAGTTTGTACGCTCATTGACAGTAACTATGCGTGCAAGCGTTCCTTCAGTTCCTGATACATCTCCAACGACTTCAACAAGATCTCCGACTACAACTGATTTGGGTCCGAGTTCGCGCGCCTTCATGGCAGTGATAACTACTCCATCATCTGTCACGCACGTTGTGCGCCCGCGATCTACAGTTGTAACAAAAGCTGTGATGGAGTCAGAGTGAGAAGGTCGATCTTTGGTTCGTCTACGCGTTGTGCGAGAAGGACGGATACGTGCATCCGATTCATCGTATTCGCGTGGACTCATAGAACCAAACTATTCCAGAGCCCTGGGAAATCAGTCAGGGTCTTACGCGTTGTAGCAACGTTTTCAACAAGAACGTCAGGCACAACTAATCCGATGACAGCTCCTGCTGTAGCAAGGCGGTGATCTTCATAGGTGTGGAATGTTCCACCGTGCAGAGGAGCCGGAGTGATGTGAAGAGCTGTCTCTTCTTCAACCACGCTGCCACCAAGTGAGTTAATTTCGCGGGTTAGGGCAGCTAAGCGATCTGTTTCATGGAGACGCAAGTGACCGATTCCGCGCAAGTGCGATGGTGAATCTGCGAGAGCTGCGAGAGCTGCAATAGAGGGAGTGAGTTCGCCGACATCGTGAAGATCGATATCAATTCCGTGAATTGCATCGCCCCCAGTAAGAGTTAAACCATCTGCAGTAAATTCAACGCGCGCGCCCATCTGAGTGAAGATTTCACGCAGTTGATCACCTGGTTGAGTAGTGCTCTTTGGCCAATCCGCGATGGTAATACTTCCGCCGCAGACCATTGCGATAGATAAGAATGGTGATGCATTGGAAAGATCTGGTTCAATCACGAGATCTTGTCCTCGAAGTGTGCCTGGCTCAACTCTCCAGCTTTCAGCGCCCTTATCAACATGAACAGTGGCACCGAAATCGCGGAGCATCTGCACAGTCATATCGATATGTGGCATTGATGGAAGTGAACCACCGCGATGTTGTGCGGTAATTCCATTGGTCATGCTGGGGGCAACAAGGAGAAGTGCAGATAAGAATTGGCTTGATGCGCTTGCATCGATAGTGAGTTGCCCACCAGGGATAGAACCCTTTGCTTTGATGACCATCGGCAGTGAGTAACGACCTTCATGTTCAATTTCAATACCAAGTTCTTCAAGCGCTTTAATGACAGGACCTAGTGGGCGTTCGTAAGAACGAGGATCTCCATCGAATGAGATATCACCGTGTGCGAGGGCCGCAAGAGGTGGAAGAAAGCGCATTACCGTTCCAGCATTTCCGACATCGATCTTTGCAGGCCCACGAAGTGGCGCCGGAGTTACTGTCCATGCATCGTCATTGCCTGTTATTGCAACGCCCATCGCTTGAAGACCCGCGGACATTAATTCAGAGTCGCGCGAGATCAGTGGGCGACGAAGTATGGATGGTGAATCAGCTTGCGCAGCAAGGATAAGAGCTCGGTTTGTCACCGACTTTGATCCAGGAATTGTGACGGTCGACGAAACTGGCTTTCGTCCGCGAAAGGGCGCGGGCCAGAGTTCGTGTGCTGTCATGCATTAAGTCTAACGGCTCGAACAGCGCCTAAGATTCGTAATATGTGCGGTAGATATGCCCAGACTCTTGGCGCTGAAGAGATAGTAGAACGCTTTGAATTAGCGGGTTCGACTCTCGATCAATCTCTGCCGCTCAATTGGAATATCGCTCCCACTAACGATATTTACATCATCCGCAACGAATCAGATTCTCGAATTCTTGACTCTGCATCTTGGGGGATTATCGCTCCATGGCAGAAATCATTTGCTGATGCACGTGCATCTCAATCGCATGCAATTAATGCACGTAGCGAATCCATTCATGAGAAACCAACATTTCGACATGCATTTAGAACTTCTCGTTGTCTAATTCCTGCAACTGGTTATTACGAGTGGGCAACATCGCTTGGTAAGTATTCACCGAAACAACCCTTCTACATCTCTAATGAAGATGGAGAACAACTTTCCATCGCAGGAATTTGGAGTTCATGGCAGAGCGAGAAGGGGCAGGTAATTCAGAGCGCTGCAATCATCACTCGCGAAGCAGTTGGAGAACTTGCCACGATTCACAGTCGCATGCCGGTCTTTATGCCGATTGAACGCTGGAACGATTGGCTCGATCCTCAATCGCGCGACATTAACCGCCTCATAAATATGATGAACGTGCCCGAACCAGATGCAGGGCTGATTGCCCAGCCCATTGCTTCCAGAGTCAACGTAGTAGCAAACAACGGACCAGAATTAATTATTCCCATTGAGCTGGGAGCGCCAGAGACTCTCTTTTGATATAGCCTAGGCGTAATGTCATCGAAAGATTTAGTACTTGAGAGCGCTGCCGACCGCACCATTCGGTTCGAGCGCGATGCTCTTGTGTTCACAAATCAGTTATATGCAGCAGCGCTTCGCTATACAAAGAATCCTGAAGATGCGCGCGATCTCGTACAAGATACTTACTTAAAGGCTTTTGCCTCCTTCCATCAATTTGAAGAAGGAACCAACCTGCGTGCATGGCTATATCGAGTACTGACAACAACATTTATCAATACCTATCGCAAAGGTCAGCGCCAACCCCAGATTGCCAATAACGAACTCGAAGATTGGCAAGTAGCAGAAGCGCAATCACATACAAGTGATCAAGGAAAATCAGCTGAACAAGAAGCGCTAGAAAACCTTCCCGATAGCGATATCAAACGCGCTCTCCACGAAATTCCCGAAGAGTTCCGCATCGTTGTATATCTCGCGGACGTTGAAGGCTTCTCTTACAAAGAGATTGCCGAAATTGTCGGCGCACCAGCAGGAACTGTCATGTCACGTCTCCACCGTGGACGTAAACAGCTTCGCGAAAAACTTGCCTCTTATGCAAAGGAACTCGGTTACTCAATCGATTCTCCAGCGCCCAGCTCTTCCAAATCAAAGAAGAAGGGAGGCGCAGAATGAGCTATATCGAGATTCAATGCGGTGATGTTTTAGCATCAGTCGTATTTATCATTGAAGGCGAATTGCAAGAGATTCCTCAAGCTGCCGCCATCCAATCTCACCTCGTTACCTGTGCTCCATGTTCTGCTGAACTCGAGCATGAACGTTTGATGCAGCAGATGTTGCAGAATGTCCTCAAGCGCACATGCGATGAGCAGGCACCTGAAGATCTCCATCAGAGCATCCACCGCCAACTCCGCGCACAGATGGCGGGTGCAGGAGCGACCGAGGTTGTGACTCAATTCAGCATGACTGAGATTTCAATTGAGATTGATGAATTTGGAAATGTGGAGCATCGAGAAATTCAGATCGAACAGACACATATCCAGCACTTTATCGACGACGAGGACTAGCCTTTTAAGTATGAGGCCCGCAGAAGAAGTATTAGGAGCAGTTGGATTCTCCGTGCTCTCTGTTCGCCCCGGCGACACCTGCGTGACGATGGGAATCTCCGATCTTCCCGTTGTTGCACCATCTATCTATCTTTCGCTGATGGAGAGTGCATGTGTTGCAGCGCTCTCCGAATATCTTGAATCTGGCGAGACGACATTCCTTACCCATTCATCTCTTGAAATTGTCGGCTCTGCAACGGCTGGCGTCGAAATCCGCGCCAATGCACGCGTTATCAATATTGAAGGGCGCGAGCTCACCTTCGAGTGCGAGGTCTATGACGGCGAACGCCATCTTGCTCAAGCAGAGATAAGAAGAGCGACTGTCGAGCGATTATCTTTCCTCGCTCGTACAGCCGCTCAGTCTTTAATTCAATAATTTCATTTAGCAATTAAGCCTTTTACTCGGGCTTAGATTGCTTTTAGCAATTAAGCCTTCTTGGTCTCCCAGAAGATTGCTGCAATCTCATCGATCTTTGCGATCAATGAATCTGCAACTGCAACATCTTGAGTTCCCTTTGTTCCAGCAGCTCCTGCAAGCTTTGTCGCTTCATTGAAGAGTGAGTGCAATTGTGGGTACTTCTCGAAATGTGGAGCCTTGAAGTAATCAGTCCAGAGAACCCAGAGGTGCTCCTTAACCTGATGTGAACGCTCTTCCTTAATTGCAACAGAGCGTGAACGGAAATCTGCATCTGGGTTAGCTGCATACTTTTCCATGCAAGCTTTCACTGAGAGTGCTTCGATCTTTGCTTGAGCGGGATCGTAGACGCCGCAAGGAAGATCGCAGTGTGCGTGGACGGTAATTTTCGGTGTAAGAATATTTCTCATAAGCACGAGGGTACTCGAACCCTTAGAATCTCGCCATGGCAAAGCATGCATCGATGATTATCGAAGGCGATTCGATGGAGCCGACCTATAGCGCCGGCGATTGGTTGATGGGGCGCTGGTCTAAATACAAAGTCACTGGCCTTAACCGCATCAAAGTCGGTGATGTTGTCGTGATAGAACGCGATGAACAGCCTGGAATCTTCTATGTAAAGCGAATCTCAGAAATTAGCTCAGCCAAGGACGAGACCCCAACTCTTTATCTCTTGAGCGATAACTCCGCAGGAACTGATTCACGCACCTGGGGCTGGTTACCAGTGACTTCGGTGCGAGCAAAGATTCAGTTTAGGATGAAAAGAGCTAGTCGAATGAAGCGAGAAGAGAAGTAATCCGCGCAGATCTTCAGTGCGGTGTTAGAGGCTAGCGAGCTTCTCTTTCACTGCAATCACTGATGGATTGGTAAGTGCAACGCCATCAGAGAATAAAAGCGTTGGAACAACGCGATTTCCGCCATTTACCTCTTCAACGAAAGATGCATAGCTCATCTCTTGCTCAACATTAATTTCTCGGAATGTGATTCCGTTTTCATTGAGCTGGCTCTTAAGGCGCTTGCAATATCCACACCAGTCGGTGCTGAACATGACGAACTCTTGTCCAGATAAACCTAGCTCTTGCACTGGAGTGCTCATCGAGTAAAGGCCTCGACCATTAACGCCTTTGCCTCATCTTCGTGCAAGTGGTGGTTACCAGTTGCAGGAGAAGCAGATGCGCGACGAGAAATGCGACGAAGTACGCGACCATCGACAGATGTTCCACCGATTGCCTCAGTTGTGCTGAGTGCAACGTGTGGCCATGCGCCTTGGTTTGCAGGTTCATCTTGTACCCAAAGCAAGTTGGCGTTTGGATGTTTCTTCGCTTCAACTTCCATCTGTGCCACTGGAAGTGGATAGAGACGCTCAACGCGAACGATTGCAGTGCTGCTGTCATTGAGGCGATTACGTTCTGCAATGAGGTCGTGATAAATCTTTCCTGAACAGAAGATCAAGCGAGATGCGTTATTCACTGTTGAGTCACCGATAACAGGAAGGAAAGTTCCCGAAGTGAAGTCGCTGATAGATGATGCTGCAGCCTTAAGGCGCAACATCGACTTCGGTGTGAATACAACCATTGGACGTCGCTTTGGATTTGCTGCGTGGAAGCGCAACAAGTGGAAGTAGGAAGCTGGAGTTGATGGCTGTGCAACAGTCATATTCTTCTCAGCGCAGAGAGCTAAGAAGCGCTCAATACGAGCAGATGAGTGATCTGGCCCTTGGCCTTCATAACCATGTGGAAGTAAGAGCACTACAGATGAACGCTCGCCCCACTTTTGAAGTGCTGATGAGACGAATTCATCGATGATTGTCTGCGCACCGTTTGCGAAGTCACCGAACTGACCTTCCCAAAGTACCAGCGCTTCATCGCGGACAACTGAGTATCCATATTCAAAGCCCATCGCTGCATATTCGCTGAGCAATGAGTCGATGACGAAGAATTGATTTGCATCAGAGATGAGCGAACGAAGCGGTGTCCACTCGCTGCCGTTCTCTTTATCGATGATTACTGCATGGCGGTTAGAGAATGTTCCGCGACGCGAATCTTGTCCTGCCAAGCGAATTGGTCGACCTTCCTTAAGAAGTGAACCGAATGCGAGCATCTCACCGGTTGACCAGTCGATAGTGCCATCGTTGATTGACTCAGCACGCTTTTGCAGCTGTGGCAGAAGCTTTGGATGAACGTTAAATCCTTCAGGGATTGCAACCTGCGTTGCTGCAATTTCGCGGATGAGTTCTTCTGAGATAAATGTTGGAACATCTTCTGCATTAGGAACAATTGGAGCTACGAAGTTTGGATCGTGCTCTTCTTGGTAGTTGGCAACTGATGCAAAGACCTCTTCAAGCTGAGTCTGGTAATCGCGAGCGATTTCTTCGGCCTCAACAGGCGTGATATCTCCGCGACCAACGAGGGCTTCGGTATACAAAGTACGTGTTGTGCGCTTTGCATCAATGAGCTTGTACATAAGTGGCTGAGTGAAGCTTGGCTCATCGCCTTCGTTGTGCCCGCGACGTCGGTAGCAAACCATGTCGATGACTACATCTTTATTAAATGCTTGGCGATATTCGAAGGCGAGGTGGGCAACGCGAACACATGCCTCAGGGTCATCACCGTTGACATGGAAGACGGGAGCTTCAACCAACTTCGCAACATCTGTTGAGTAACGAGATGTACGTGAAGAACTTGGTGACGTTGTAAATCCAACTTGGTTGTTAACAACAATATGGATAGTTCCACCTGTGCGATAGCCCGGCAAACCAGCCAACTGCAAGGTTTCAGCGTTAACGCCTTGGCCTGCGAAAGAAGCATCTCCGTGGAGAAGAATTGGTAGTACTGAGTACGCACCCTTTGTATTGAGACGATCCTGCTTTGCGCGAACGATTCCTTCAAGAACAGGGTTTACCGCTTCAAGGTGTGATGGGTTTGCTGCGAGATAAATCTTTGTTGTCGCACCTGATTGAGCGGTGAAAACACCTTCTGTACCCAAGTGGTACTTCACATCTCCTGAACCGTGAACTTCATTCTCTGCGTAATGTCCCTGGAACTCTTGGAAGATCTGTCCCACAGACTTACCTGCAATATTTGCAAGCATATTAAGGCGACCACGGTGTGGCATACCGATACAGACTTCATCGAGTCCGCGCTCTGCAGCTGCAGAAACAATTGCATCGGTCAATGGAATGACAGATTCGCCACCTTCAAGTGAGAAGCGCTTCTGGCCCACGAACTTTGTCTGCAAGAAAGATTCAAAAGCTTCTGCACTGTTGAGCTTGCGCAAGATACGGAGCTGTTCTTCGCGTTCGATTGATGGCAGACCAACTTCAATATGTTGCTGCATCCACTGACGCTCTTCTGGATTTGAGATATGCATGTACTCAACGCCAATTGAACGGCAGTATGAATCGCGAAGGATTCCAAGAATTTTACGAAGTGGAAGGAATGCTTTTCCACCGAATCCACCCGTTGCGAATTCACGATCGAGATCCCACAAGGTAAGTCCGTGAGTGACAAC
The DNA here is from genome assembly GCA_965268225.1 of Candidatus Nanopelagicaceae bacterium. Classification (GTDB taxonomy): domain Bacteria; phylum Actinomycetota; class Actinomycetes; order Nanopelagicales; family Nanopelagicaceae; genus Planktophila. The sequence goes on from OZ254166.1 coordinate 195,651, forward strand.
ATCAAGATCTGGATGTGTGCGCTGCACGTAAACCAACGGATCAATATCAGCCATGAGGTGGCCCCATGTGCGATATGCCTGGATAAGTTGCTGAACGCGAGCTGTCTTATCGATCTCATCATCTTTAGTAAATGCAAAGTCTGATGCCCAACGAATTGGCTCGTATGGAATACGGAGCGCTGTAAAGATTTCGTCGTAGAAGTGATCTGCACCAAGTAGGAATTCGTTAATGCGCTTTAAGAAATCACCTGACTGCGCACCTTGAATAACGCGGTGATCGTATGTGCTTGTAAGAGTGATGACCTTGCTAATAGCCATGCGGGCTAGCGTTGCTTCACTAGCTCCCTGGAATTCTGCTGGGTAATCCATCGCACCAACGCCGATGATCAAGCCTTGTCCCTGAACAAGACGTGGCACTGAGTGAACAGTTCCGATTGTTCCTGGGTTTGTAAGCGAGACAGTTGTGCCTGCATAATCTTCAACAGTCAGTGTGCCGCCGCGAGCCTTCTTCACAATCTCTTCGTAGGCAACCCAGAACTGACCGAAATCAAGTCCTTCGCAACCCTTAATAGATGGAACTAGAAGTTGACGAGTTCCATCTGGCTTTGCCAAGTCAATCGCAATACCCAAGTTGATATGTTCTGGCTTACCGAGCGCAGGCTTTCCATCGAGTTCGCCGTAGAAAGCATTCATCTCTGGCATTGCACGAAGCGCCTTGATCATTGCGTAAGCGATGATGTGAGTAAATGAAACTTTTCCACCACGTGTGCGCTTGAGGTGGTTATTAATAACAATGCGATTATCAATCATCAACTTCGCAGGAATTGCGCGAACTGATGTTGCAGTTGGAACTGTCAAAGATGCTTCCATGCTCTGAACAACGCGAGCAGATACTCCGCGGATTGGTTCAAGAGTTGAAGCGCCAGGTGTAGCCAAAGTTGGAATTGGTTTTGCAACTGGCTGAGCCGGAGTTGCCGGAGTTGCATCGAGAGTGCGAACAACTTGTTGTGATTGCACTGGTGCAGCCGGAGTTGTTTGCGCTACAGAACTTACTTGCGAAGTCACTGGTTGAGCTGGAACCCCTGCCACCGGAATTTTGTTTTCAGTTCGGACAGGAGCAGCAGCAACTGGTGCAGGTGCCGCAGGAGTTGTGCCCGGCATTGAAATATTTGGTGGAGTTACAGGCTTTGGAGTTGGTGGTGTTCCACCCTTAGGTGCATTTGCAACTGCAGCACCTGCTTGAGGATTGTTCTGGAAGTAGGTAACCCACTCAGCTGGTACGGAACTTGGATCTGCTTGATAGCGCTCGTACATCTCTCCAACGAGCCAATCGTTTGCGCCGAAGTCCTGACCTGATTGCGACACTGAGCGCTCCTTTGCGTTCTCACATACTTACTTATTACGTACATATTGTGTGCGGTTGCAGGCTAAGACTATCGGCTGTGAGGGTGCTGAAAAAATGGCAAAGGCGGGCTCAATACCGCGAGATTGCGCACATTTTTGAAGGCATCTGCCCGCCTCCTCCTTCGAAAGGCGAGGTATCCCAATCCTTGAGAGAGTTCACTCATGAGTTCTGAAAACGCCCGCCCACTCGCCATCATCACAGGTGGAAGTCGAGGCCTAGGCTTCGAAGTCGCAAAGGCTCTCAGTCTCCAAGGTTTCGATATCGCTCTTATCGCTAAGGATGAACAGCGCCTAGAGGCAGCAGCCCAGCAATTGCGTGATGCGGATACGCACCAGAACGGAACTGCCACTTCTCGCATCTCCACCTTTGCCTGCGACCTCGAACAACCTCACCTTGTTCGCGAACTCATCGATTCACTCAATCAAACACTTTCCACTCCGACAGTTCTCGTGCTCGCCCATGGCGTCATGAGCGAGAAGATGTCGAAGACTCTTAAGACCAACGATGCCGAATGGCGACGAGTCATGGCGATTAATCTCGACTCAGTCTTCCAACTCGTTAATGGAATTGCTCCTGCAATGGCAGAAGCCCGTAACGGTCGCGTCATTATCTTCTCTGCATGTCTTGGTCGAATGTCGGGACCAGGAAATGCAGGAGGACTTGCTCCTTACCGAATTTCTAAAGCTGGCGTTAACGCACTCGTTCGAAACCTTGCACATGAAACTGGTCTCGGCGCTCGCGGATTCCTCGTCGATGCAACATGTCCCAACCATTCACGCACCGACATGGGTGGCCCCGATGCACCGCGTTCAGCCGAAGAAGGTGCAGCTACTGCAATCTGGTTAGCAACAAGAGAATTTAATTCTCAAGGCGCAACGGATAAAGAGAAATTAACGGGTGTACTTTGGGAAGATCAGCAAGTAGTTCCTTGGTAAAGATCAGCACTACTGCAATGCGGTAAAGAGCGGTAACTATAGAAGTAGTTTTAGCTATTTTCTCTCTTTGCAATACTGAATGCGATGTACAAAGTAGGCAAGGCAAGCGCCAAGATAATTACAGCGCCAATGTAAAAGGCTCCTTGAATCTGATAGTAAGCAACGCCTACCGCAATTAAGTTAGCCAAAATCGCTGGAGATCTGCCGTAATTCTTACCTCGCGCATATCCACGCCCCGCAAGAAAAAGCCCCAACGCCCCAAGTGCGGCAAAAGAAATCTCTCCGAGTAAAGGAGCAACCTCTTCATTCTCATGAGTGAAGCTAAAAAAAATCAGCCAAAGACCTAGGGCGAGCACGATGGCAGCTTCGATGTAAAGAAGGGTTGCCACCGTAGAACGAAGTGATGATGTGTTGGAAGCATCTCTACCCATGGAATCTTTGCGTGCAGAATCTTTAGCCATGGAACTGACTTTATCAGTGGTCATTGGAAGGTTCTTACTGTCGTGACATTTTCACATGATGGATTACGGGATTCGCTTACTCACCTAGCGGCCCCACCATATTTCTACGAGAACTTGAGGCGAGATCTAGCAACAGCAGAGAGAAATAAGTCGAGACTGACGCTTATTCGTTTTCAGATATTTCCTGAAATTCACTTTCCTGTAGAAGAGTCGCATTATGAAGTTGCGATTCTTTCATTTGCAGAACTCTTGAAAGCTAGTTGCAGGGCCGAAGATTTATGTGCGCGGCTTGGCAGATTTGAATTCACGCTCATTTTGCGAGCCGACAAGGAAGTAGCTCAATCCCTAACACAACGCGTATTAGAGCAGTGGAATAGTGACGACTTCATCTGTAAGTCTTCCTTCATCGCCGCCAATCTGGGTGAGAGTTCACTAGAAATACTCAACCGCCTCGATAACGAAGAGTTAAAAGGAGTTACAAATAGTCACTGAAATCCAAAGCAATCCACAAGGCGATGAACTCTGACTTTGTAGATGTCAGCGGGGTTCTACCTTCTGCGCCATGGAAGCAATGGATCCCGATGTTGTCTTTGGCCCCATCGCTGACCTCATCGCTGATCCCACAGTAGAAGAGATTTGGATTAACTCTCCGCAGAGGATTTTTGTTGCACGTGCAGGCAAGAGCCAGTTAATAAATTTAGTACTCACGACAGATGCAGTGAAACAACTTGTGGAACGTGCTCTCATCTGGAGCGGAAGGCGCCTTGACCTATCCCAACCTTTTGTTGATGCACGACTTCCTGATGGAAGCAGACTTCACGTTGCCATTCCTGAAATTACCGCAGAGCACTGGGCGGTCAATATTCGTAAACATTTAATGCGGCAGAAATCTCTAACGGAGCTGGCCGCTATGGGCGTCATGACTCGCGAGATCGCCGAAGTGCTCTCACTTGCAATCAAGAAAGGAGAGAACATTCTTGTTAGCGGTGGAACTCAGGCTGGGAAAACCACTTTATTAAATGCGCTAATTTCCGAAACCCCACTTACTCAGCGAGTGATCACGATTGAGGAGGTTTTTGAGTTACAACCTCGAGTGCCTGATTTAATTCAAATGCAGACTCGTGGCCCCAACCTTCAAGGCGATGGCGAGATAACACTTCGACAATTAATTAAGGAAGCCCTTCGCATGCGTCCATCACGAATAATTGTTGGAGAAGTTCGACAGGCAGAGGCTTTAGATCTTCTTCTCGCCCTTAATTCGGGACTTCCTGGAATGGGAACTCTTCACGCAAATTCAGCACGTGATGCGATTACTAAATTACAAACCTTGCCCCTTCTTGCAGGAGAGAACATTTCACATAAATTCATTGCCCCAACAGTTGCATCTGCTATCGATCTCGTAGTTCAAGTCTCTCTTGGGACCGATGGGGCAAGACGAATTGTTGAAGTAGCAAGAGTTACGGGTCGTTACGAAAATGACCGTGCTGAGATTGAGTCGATCTGGCACTGGAATGGAAACTCTTACGAACGTGGTTTGGGAGTTTAAAGATGAGAATTACTCCAACACATAAAGGTCGAGCGATTTCCACGCTAGCCATAGTTACCGCATCATGCTTCGTTGCTTTTCTCTTTTCGCATTCTCCGCTCATCTCAATCTCCTTCTCGCTTTTTGTTGCAATCTTTATCTTCATTGCGCAAAAGCGAGGCGAGACAAAGAGGCATTCGGAAATCCAAGGAGCCTGTCCCGAATTGATAGACATTCTTATCTCCGGCGTGCAATCCGGACTTTCTCTCAATGAGTCACTTGCAGGACTTGCCCAACGAGGTCCAGATATCTTCAAATCTGAGTTTCAGGGATTTACAGAGAAGATTTACGCCCACGGAGATTTCAATCGAGCTCTAGTTGATGTAAAAGAATCACTGGCCCATCCAAGTGTTGATCAAATCATCGAGGCACTTTTGATTGCACGAGAGCTGGGTGGAACTGAGTTATTAACGATTCTTCGACTTCTGGGGAAGTTCATTCGTGAAGATTTAGCTTTACGTCGCGAAATCGAAGTGAAGCAGAGTTGGATTAAGAATTCCGCACATCTTTCTGCCGCCGCTCCCTGGATCCTGTTGTTACTTCTATCAACGCAACCAGCGACTTCAGAAGCATTTTCAACCCCTACGGGAGTATTAATTCTCTGCACAGGACTAGGCCTCACAGCTCTTGCCTATCTATGGATGAACTCACTGAGTCGCATTCCAACGCCAACAAGAGTTTTCTCCAAGAGCGTGGAAGCTGCTAACGCATGAGAAATTCACTAGTTCTCACTGCGCTGATTCTGGTTCCAGTCTTTCTTCTCATTGCAGACGACATTGAATGGGAGAAATTAAGTCTCCGCTCCATTCGAAGGATCGGCGATCGAAGCGGTGTGCGCGGCAAATTGCTCGAACTTGGATATCTAGAAGAGAGAAGTTATGAAAATTATCGCTATCGGCAACTGATTCTGATCTTTATAACACTTAGTTTTGAGATTATCGCGACAATCTTCTTAGCGACTTCCTTTTCAACGCTATTCACACTTTCAGCGCTCTCAATCGGAGGAATTCTCTATTTCACCGAGAAAGCACTAACCCGTGAACTCAAGAACCATCGTGATTCCATCGAATCTGATTTCCCGGCGATTGTTGAAGCACTCACGTTGTCACTGTCGGCAGGGGAATCGCCACTTACTTCAATGCAACGAATCTCCTCTCGGGGACAAGGCGCTCTCGCGAAGGAATTTTCGAAGGTTATTCGTTCAGTGACTGAAGGCGCACCATTTGCGGCCGCTCTTGATGGGATGGGCCGGAGAGTGAATTCAGTTGCAGTGCGCCGATTTATTGACTCGGTTGTCATTGCGGTCACACGAGGTGCACCTCTAATCGATGTCTTACATAGCCATGCTCAAGAGGCACGTGACTATCAAAGAAATCGAGTTCTCTCTGCAGCTTCGAAGGCAGAACTTTCGATGATGATTCCTGTTGTTTTTCTAATTCTCCCAATCTCAATTCTCTTTGCACTCTGGCCATCTCTCGCAAATCTGAATCTCTTTGCTCAAGGGTAGCCAGGTGAGAGCCCAAAAAGAGCCATCTGTAAACGACGTATTTCTCAAATAAGAAAAGAAATCACTAGAAAGAGGAAACCATGAATGAAGCAGTCACAAAAAAGATAACTGAAGCCACAACATACATCTCAATGTGGATTTCTGATTTTAAGAGAAGTCGCTTCTATAAAGCGTTGAGTGATGATCGCGGTGATGTCCCTGGTTGGGTGCTAGTCGTTCTGATGACAACTGGTCTTGTAACCGCTCTCTGGACAATTGCGGCACCGCGGTTAACTGCGATTTTGAAGAATTCTCTCGATGCAATGAACGGCATCCATTAGATGCAGGTAAGAATTCTGCGGAGAATTATCTCTGAAGAGAGGGGCAGTGTTGAAAGTTCCCTCGTCCTGATTCCACTATTAACGCTTTTTCTCATCGCAGCCCAACTCTCTATTGCAATTCATGGAAGAAATATGGAGAAGCTTTCGGCGCAAGATGAAGCATCAAGCCGTGCAATCAGCGGAGAATTTAAAGATACAGATACCTACCTTCATATCTACTCACCAGATCCCAATCAAAACCTTGACCTTGTAATAAGTCATCGCAAGAAGGCGTTACCTGTGCTTGTGCCCGGGATTTCGCAATTGACGAGATCAGATATGACCACAGATGTAAGCGGGATAGCAATTGTTGAGAACCAGCGGTGATTATTAAAGCTTCACGATTAATCAAAGACATCATCGGCGATGAGCGAGGCAGCGCTTCAGTTGAGTTTGTAGCACTTGCTATTCCCTTATTCATTCCACTATTCATCTTCATGAATAGTTTCGCATCCATAAGTGATGGGCAGGATTCACTTCGTACGCTAGCTAGAGAGGCAGCTCGTGGGTTTGTAACGAGTTCAGACGATGAGATTGCCTTTGAGATTGCTCAAGAAATTGTCACGAGTGGAGGAGAAATTTTGGGTTATGGAGATGCGGTGAAGAATGGAGAACTAGAGATGCATATCGCATGCAGCGTTCGACCTTGTATTTCACCTAACTCGAGCATTCGCATCACATTGACTTATCTCCAAAAAGGAAATAGAAACATAAGTGCCTCCGCTATTGAATATGTTTCTCCATGGGCATGAATCTTCGCCGATTTATTACAGAAGAAAAAGGTTCTCTCTCTGTAATAATTCTCAGCTTATTTATGACAATTGTGATTACTCTCGTAATCCTGACTGATATCTCTTCAATCTATTTTGCAAAACGCTCACTGACGCAAGCCACCGAAGCAGCCGCACAGCGAGGCGTAAGAAATCTAGATGAAGATGCTTATTACCGTGGAAAATACAACGCGGCCCAGTTCCTTATCAATCTCACAGATGAGCGAGAGAGAGATCCGGGCATTCCCATCGACTGCTCTAAGGGTGCAACTGATGCGCGTGATGCAATCAATGAATTCAGTCGCGACAGGGCAAGCCTGTTTGGCCGCCATCTCGGGGCAATCAGTGTCGAAGCGTTAACGTGCGATGGGTATCAAATTTCGATTGAGACTTCAGCTACTGCCACTCTGCCTTTTGTGCTTCCGTTCATAAATATCAGTGAAGTAGAAATCTCCTCTCAAATCGGTACCTTTGATGAGCGAAAAGTAAGCACCAATTACTATGGAATTAATATCGGCTAGGTACTCGCTATCCTTCACCTATGGCTCGCGAATACAATCTCGAAATCAATGAGATTGGCGCGACCCTTACTTCAATTGAAAAGGTTTTAGATCTTCCAAAGCTTGAAGCAGAAGCTGTTGAACTAGAGGCAGCAGCTGGAGTCCCGAATCTTTGGGATGACCCTGAGAAGGCTCAAGCTGTCACAAGTAAGTTGTCACGAGTTCAGTCAACTATTGCGCGCCTCAAGGGGTTGCGTCGTCGAGTTGATGATTTGCCGGTTCTCTTTGAATTAGCAGCCGGTGAGCCCGATGGATCGGCGCTGGTTGATGCGGAGAGTGAACTCGATGCAACTGTGAAGGCGATCAGTGAGTTAGAAGTAACCACACTTTTGAATGGCGAATATGACGACCGCGATGCTTTGATCACTATTCGTTCTGAAGCTGGCGGAGTTGAAGCCGCCGACTGGGCAGAAATGTTGATGCGCATGTACTTGCGATACTGCGAACGCCATGAATTTAAAGTCGATGTACTTGAAACTTCTTATGCTGAAGAAGCAGGAATCAAATCGACAACATTCCGTGTCAGCGCTCCTTATGCATATGGAACGCTCTCGGTAGAACAAGGCACTCACCGCTTGGTACGTATCTCTCCCTTTGATTCACAATCTCGTCGCCACACATCTTTTGCTGGCGTTGAAGTAGTCCCTGTTGTTGAACAGAGTGATCACATTGAATTGGATGAGAAAGAAATTCGCGTCGATGTCTATCGCTCATCTGGTCCTGGGGGACAAGGCGTCAATACAACTGACTCTGCAGTTCGCTTAACTCATATTCCAACTGGAATCGTTGTCTCATGTCAGAACGAGCGTTCGCAGATTCAAAACAAGGCAACAGCGATGGCTGTACTGCAATCAAAGCTTTTGGAACGTCGCCGCCAAGAAGAGCAGGCAAAGATCAATGCACTCAAGGGTGATAACTCAGGATCATGGGGAAATCAGATGCGCTCCTATGTATTGGCGCCTTATCAAATGGTGAAGGACCTTCGAAATAACCATGAAACAGGCAATACATCTGCAGTACTCAACGGCGAGATCGATGATTTCATCGAAGCGGGAATTCGCTGGCGCCGTAGTTCTTCTTAGTAAATTTTCTTCGATATCTGCTATTTCACGCCTGTTGTGATTCTTCTTTCGTCTGTGAATTTCCTTTAAAAGGGCGAATCAACCGAGAAATCCCGCTTGCGCTCCATAAACTATGGGCAGGTCTCAGACGTGCACCCCTGCACGAATTTCGCACCTAGTGCGTGAAAACAAGGAGCAGCAATTGATTAAGTTTGAAAACGTAACGAAGATTTACTCAGGTCAGGAACGCCCTGCCCTCGATAGCGTGAGCCTTGAAATTACCAAGGGCGAATTCGTCTTCTTGGTTGGTATGTCAGGTTCAGGTAAGTCAACATTCTTGCGTTTGATCTTGCGTGAAGAGCGCCCAACTTCTGGCGTTATCCACGTCGCAGGTAAAGATCTCGGAACTCTTGCAAATCATAAAGTTCCAGAGCTTCGCCGCCAGGTAGGAACTGTCTTCCAGGATTTCCGTCTGCTTCCAAATAAGACAATTTCAGAGAACATTGCATTCTCACTGCACGTCCTTGGATATTCGCAGAAAGAGATCAACCGCGAAGTTCCAGAGATGCTCGAACTCGTTGGTCTTGAAGATAAGGGCGATCGTTTGCCTTCGGAGATTTCAGGTGGTGAACAGCAGCGCGTAGCTATTGCTCGTGCGTATGTCACTCGCCCATCAATCATCATCGCTGACGAACCAACAGGAAACTTGGATCCAGCGCTCTCTGTTGGAATTATGAAGTTGCTCGATCGCATCAACCGCGAGGGCACAACAGTGTTAATGGCAACACACGATTCAGGAATTGTGGATCAGATGCGTAAGCGCGTTATCGAACTCGATGGCGGCCACGTGATTCGCGACCAGGTTCGTGGTGTTTACGGATATACCGGTTAATTTTAAAGAGATATAGGGAGCAGAGATATGCGCGCAGGATTCTTAATGAGCGAAGTCCGTATTGGACTTCGTCGAAACCTCACAATGACATTTGCTGTCATCGTCACTGTTGCTATCTCGCTATCTCTCCTTGGAATCGGTCTGCTCTCCAATTCACAGGTAAGTGCGATGAAGGATTATTGGTATGACAAGATTGAAGTTTCTGTATTTCTCTGCGGATCTCTATCAGAGTCACCATCATGTGGCGCAGGTGTAGTTTCACCCGAACAGCGCACTTCAATTAAGGCAGATCTTGAAGCACTTCCGGTTGTTGAAAGCGTCTTCTATGAATCTCAGGCAGAAGCATTTAAGCGATTCCAAGAGCGATTTAAGGAATCAGCAATTGCACAGAACGTAACTGCAGATCAGCTTCCAGAGTCATTCCGAGTTAAGCTCAAAGACCCTACACAATTTGATGTTGTTGTAAGCGCATTTAGCGGTCGTCCTGGCGTAGATATCGTTCAAGATCAGCGCACCATCCTTGAGAAGTTCTTCAAACTACTTGCAGTTCTTCGTAATGGTGCACTCATCGTTGGTCTGCTCTCAGTGCTCACAGCGGCGCTGCTCATTAGCAACACACTTCGTATTGCAGCATTTAACCGTCGCCGCGAAACCGGCGTTATGAAACTTGTTGGCGCATCATCCTGGTCAATCCAACTTCCATTCCTTCTCGAAGGCGTCTTCTCTGCAATCATCGGTTGGGGACTTGCAACTGGACTTCTTTCAGCGCTGAAATGGGTCGTTCAAGACAAGGTTGCTCCGCTACTTACCTTCACTAAGTTCTTTGGCTGGGGCGAAGTTGCTGCCGCATCAGCGTGGTTGCTCCTTACAGGCCTCGTTGTTTCAACGGTTGCATCTCTCATTACCCTTCGCCGTTATTTGAAGGTTTAATTAGCCCTTCAAAGTAATACTTGCTGGGAGGTGAGCTCATGGTTAAAGAACTAGGTAAGAAGCTCATCGCTCAGAATAAGAAAGCTCGTCACGATTTCTCCATTGATGATGTCTATGAATGTGGCATCGTTTTAATGGGAACTGAAGTGAAATCACTTCGCGCAGGCCGTGCATCTCTGATCGATGGCTTTGCCATGGTCGAAAATGGAGAACTCTGGCTACATGGCGTTCACATTCCTGAATACACCGAAGGAACGTGGACCAACCACACACCGCGACGTAAACGAAAGTTATTGGTTCATAAACTCGAACTTCGCAAGATTGCTGCGCGTACAAAAGATTCTGGGATCACTCTTGTTCCTTTGCAGCTCTACTTCAAAGATGGAAAAGCAAAGATTGAAGTTGCCGTTGCCAAGGGTAAGAAAGCTCACGATAAGCGCTCTACATTGATGGAACAGCAAGCAACCCGCGAAGTAAACCGCGAACTATCGCGTCGCCAATCAGGTAAAGATTCCTTTTAACCTTTTCTACCATTGGATTTACGAGTGACTCTTCGCATCGAAACGGAACGACTCATTCTTCGCCCTCTTCAACTTACTGATGAGGATGATCTGCTGGAATATCAATCTCACCCGGATATCGTTCGATATATCCCTTGGCCAGAACGAACACGCGAACAAGTGCGCGAAGCGCTAGAGAAGTACGCGCCGCTTCACAAGGATCTCATTGTCGAGAATGGTGACTTCTTGCTTCTGGCTTGGGAGCTTAAAGATGGCGCCAATAAGGGAAAAGTAATCGGTCAATCCAATCTCAGTATCGAACGAAAAGAAGATCAGTACTCTGAATTCGGATATGTAACACATCAAGATTTTCAGAGACAAGGCTTCGCATATGAAGCGAGTAAGGCGCTTCTCGAATACGCATTTAAAAACTTCACAATTCACCGCCTTGTGGCGAAGATTGATACGCGTAATCCAGAGTCTGCAAAGCTTGCTGAAAAACTAGGGATGCGACTCGAAGGCACTTTTAGGGAATCAGAATTCTTCAAAGGCGAATGGTGCGATATGTGGGAGTACGCCATTCTCAAGAGTGAGTTTCAGGCTTAATCTCCCTGCATAAGTGGCTAAGAGTTCAGGGAATTTCTCACTTGTCCGTGGCGTTCTCTATACTAAGGACATCGCTTAGATAGATCGAGTTAGTAGACAAGAATGCTCACTCCATACCTTCTAAGAAACCAATCCACTTCACATCAATTGATGAAATTGAGATGGGTGAGTTGTCTAAAAATTAAATAGTGATGAAGTAAACGCTTCAAACACCCAAAATTTAAAAAAACTTGGGGGTGAACGGTCTCGACTTTAGTTGTTGAGGCAGGGGAAGCGGGCCGAGGAAGCCGGGATGATCTCGTAAACCATGAAACCTGTGCACAAATAACTGCAGACAACAGTCGCAGTGATTTCGCTCTAGCTGCATAAGCTAGTACCGAATCCGTCAGCCCGGGCGCGCTCTCGTCCCGGAACCTGGCGTCGCTAGAGAGCTCTTCATCGAGATAGCGTTGCGAATATCTCGAGAGAACAGTTTCGCAAATGAGTTCGTTGAATACTTGTGTGTAAGAGATTCAGGACTGAGAAAACGATAAACACACTACGCCCGTAGAAGCCCTGTTTTAATTCTGAAGGACCCGGGTTCGATTCCCGGCACCTCCACCAGCTTTATTTACTCTGCGCTGTCTCCATCTTTCGGAGCTTCGCGCAGACCGTCATAAATCTCTTTGCAGATCGGGCAGATGGGATACTTCTGCGGATCGCGAGAAGGAACCCATTTTTTTCCACAGAGTGCGCGGACTGATTTTCCTGTTACTGCGGATTCAACAATCTTTTCCTTCTTAATGTAATGAGCGAATCGATCATGGCCGCCATCATCTTCTTGTTCTACGGGGCGGGTAAGAGTGTCGGTATCTGCACCAGCTACTGGTGAATCAAGCGTTGGAAGACCGCGATCGAAGATGCCCATGGAGCAATTATGTAAGGTGAAATAGCGTCCCGTCACCTTCTGTGCTGACGGTAGAATCTCCCAATGAAAGACTTACTCCGCACAGAGCACCTTTCCCGCGCAGATGTCGATTTACTTCTCGACACAGCTGCTGACTTTGCGAAGAACCCGCTCCGCTCTAATACAGCGTTGAGCAATAAGACAGTCGCGATTTATATGACCAAGCCTTCAACACGTACTCGCCTCGCCTCAGAAACTGCAGTGGCTCACCTTGGCGGAACACCAATCTTTATCCGCGGCGATGACCTACAGCTCGGTCGCGGTGAAACTATCGCCGATACAGCAAAGATCATCAGCGGTTTCTGCGATGCACTGATTATTCGTACCTTTAAGCAATCTGATGTCGATGAACTCGGCGCTGAATCTTCTATTCCAGTTATCAATGGTCTTACCGATGATGATCACCCAACACAGCTACTCGCTGATTGGGTAACTATTCGCGAGAACTTTGGTAGCGACATCAAGGGTCGCAAATTTGTTTATCTCGGCGATGGCAACAATATGACCCACGCTTGGTTGATCATGGGCGCAATCATGGGAGCGCATGTTGTTGCAGCAACTCCTGATGGCAAGTGGGCACCAGATGCCGCAGTTGTCGCAAAGGCGAAAGAGATTGCAGCAAAGAGCGGTGCGACTATTGAAGTAACAACAGATGCGGAAGCTGCAGCAAAGGGCGCATCAGTTCTCTACACAGATGTGTGGATGTCTATGGGGGACCCAGAAGCAGAGCGTGCAGAGAAGATGAAGGCGCTTGCGCCGTATGCAGTGACTGAAAATTTGATGTCACTTACAGAGAAAGATTCAATCTTTATGCACTGCCTTCCTGCTCACCGTGGTGAAGAAGTTGAAGCTTCAGTGATCGATGGACCAAAGTCTGTTATCTGGCGCGAGGCTTATCACCGCCGAACAACTATTCAAGCGTTGCTCTATCACCTCACTCGTGGTGAGTTAAAGGGAAATTAACTCGACGCCAAGATAAATTCTTGAGTAAGCGTTGAATTGAGTAGTGCCACTCAATAAATTCACTTCAACTCAGCCAATTAATAAGTGATTCACATAGCCCTCTCGGCAACTTGGGACTACCTTTATTGCCATGAGAGTTGCTGTTCCCAGAGAAATTAGAGATGGTGAGAAGCGCGTAGCGCTCGTGCCAGATGTCATCAATAAGTTAACTCGACTTGGCTATGAAGTCGTCATTGAATCCGGAGCAGGCGTTCACTCGCAGGCAACCGATGATCTCTATACAGCAGCAGGTGCCACAGTAAAGAGTGGCAACGTCATTAGTGATGCTGATGTGGTTCTCTCCGTTACCTCACTGACACCAGCACAGATGGGTAGCCTCAAGAAAGGCGCCGTCACAATCTCTTTCCTTTCTCCAGTTACTGCAGTGGATTCAATCGATGCAGCAGTAAGTGCAGGAGTAAGCGCTTTCTCACTTGAACTTGTCCCACGTATTTCACGTGCACAGTCAATGGATGCTCTGACATCGCAAGCGCTCTGTGCTGGTTATCGCGCAGCGCTCGTTGGCGCTGAGCTTTCACCACGCTTCTTCCCAATGCTTATGACAGCAGCAGGAACAGTTACACCGGCTCAGGTACTTGTTCTCGGCGCGGGCGTTGCAGGACTTCAAGCAATCGCAACAGCTCGCCGACTTGGCGGAGTTGTAAGTGCTTATGACGTTCGTCCTTCATCTGCCGATGAAGTGAAGTCAATGGGTGCAACATTTATTAACCTTGAACTCGAAGCGCTTGAAGGTGCTGGCGGATATGCGCGCGAGATGACAGAAGAACGCGCAGCAAAGCAACGTGAACTTTTGACTCCATACATTGCAAAGTCGCATGTAGTTATTACAACGGCTGCAGTTCCAGGGCGCACGGCGCCTCGCTTAATGACAGCGCAGATGGTTGATGCAATGGAAGCCGGAACAATCATCGTTGACTTAGCTGCAGAAACTGGCGGAAACGTGGAAGGATCAAAGCCCGGAGAGATTGTTGTTACTGCAAAGGGAGTTCAGATCTGGGGCGGGAAAGATGTTCCAAGTCAGCTTCCATTCCATGCTTCAAGCTTGTATTCGCGTAACGTCGTCAACCTTCTAACGCTGATGACCACACCAAGTAAAGATGGAGCACCAGTTGCTCTCAATATTGATTTCACTGATGAAATCATCGATAAGTCAGCGACAACTCATGGCGGTGCCAAGCACACGCCAGGAGCGAGCGAGAAGGGCGGTGCAAACTAATGGATGCAATCGCAATCATTTCCATCTTTACTCTCGCAGTTTTTGTGGGATTTGAAGTTGTCTCGAAAGTTTCTTCAACTCTTCACACACCGCTGATGTCAGGCGCTAACGCTATCCACGGCGTCATTCTTGTCGGCGCCATCATCGTTGCCGATCACAGCGAATCAAATCTTGAACTTTGCTTATCTCTTGCCGCGATTGTCCTTGCGACCATCAATATGGTCGGCGGTTTTGTCGTTACCGACCGCATGCTCGAAATGTTTAAACCGAAGAAACCTGTAGATCAATCGCTTTCACAAGAGAAGCGAGGCGAATAATGAATAGCACTCTCTATAGCCTCATCGGTCTCGGCGCCGGCGTCGCATTTATCTTGGCTCTCAAAGGCCTTTCACACCCAAAGACAGCTCGCCGCGGAAACCTCATTGGTGCATTTGGTGCAACTGTTGCAACACTTTCAGTATTTCTCTACGTCACTCCTACTCACGGCCAAGATGTAGGTCACTCACTTCCACTCAATAACTTCTGGTGGATCATCGGCGCAATTCTTATCGGTCTTGTCGTAGGCGTACCTGCTGCTCGCAAGGTTGAAATGACCCAGATGCCACAACTCGTTGCACTCTTTAATGGTGTTGGTGGCGGCGCTGCTGCGCTCGTTGCAATCGTTGAGTACCTCAATTTGGGCGCAGAAGCCACAACTGCAGAAGTTATCTTCACTGTCTTTACAGTCGTTGTTGGTTGCGTTTCATTCAGCGGTTCCATCATCACATTTATGAAGCTTCAAGAGTTGATGACAACACGTCCTGTGGTATTCCCTGGTGGACGTTTCGTTATCGCAGGAACACTTGCAGCAGTACTCGGCACTTCTGTCTGGGTTGTTGCTGCCCTTGGTACTACTCCACTTCTTGTACTCGCAGCACTCTCACTTCTCTTCGGTGTCCTCTTCGTACTTCCAGTTGGTGGCGCAGATGTGCCTATCGTTATCTCACTTCTCAACGCATTTACTGGTCTTACTGTTGCAGCGAGCGGTTATGTACTCTCATCAACACTTCTCATCATTGCTGGAACACTCGTTGGCGCATCAGGAACAATTTTGACTCGCCTTATGGCAGAGGCAATGGGCCGTTCACTATTCGGAACTCTCTTCGGCGCATTTACTGCAAAGCCACAAGAAGCATCAGGATCAGCAGAAGAACGCCCAGTGCGTTCGGGTTCTGCTGATGACGTTGCAATTCTCCTTAACTATGCACGTCGCGTTGTAATTGTTCCTGGCTTTGGTCTTGCTGTTGCACAGGCACAGCACACAGTGCGCGAACTCGCTGATTTGATGATCTCTAAGGGCATCGATGTTGCATATGGAATTCACCCAGTTGCAGGTCGCATGCCAGGACATATGAACGTTCTTCTTGCTGAAGCAAACGTTCCTTATGACCAACTAGCTGAAATGGATGAAGTAAATCCAACATTCGGTCAGACAGATGTTGCAATCGTTATCGGTGCCAATGACGTTGTGAACCCTGCAGCGCAGACAACTCCAGGATGTCCTATCTATGGAATGCCAATTCTTGAAGTCAATCACGCAGCCAACATCATCTTCTTGAAGCGCTCAATGCGCCCAGGTTTTGCTGGTATCGAGAATGAACTTCTCTATGATCCAAAGACGATGTTGCTCTTTGGTGATGCAAAGGCATCTCTTACAAAGGTTGTCTCAGCGCTTAAGGCGCTTTAAGACTGTCTTTCACGTAAGACGCAGAACTCATTTCCTTCTGGATCTGCCATAACAACCCACGTTGTGTCTGGATCTGCTGACTGCCCGATATCAATCTTCTTCGCGCCTAGCTTTTCGAGGCGAGCAACTTCTGCGGCTTGATCATCAGGTCGCAGATCTAAATGCAATCTATTCTTTACAGCTTTTGAATCCGGAACTTTAAGAAAGAGAATGTCAGGAAAACCCGTGTTCTTTGGATCGCCTAATTCGCGTTCAATCCACCAACCAATGTCATCTCCATCTTCGCCAACAGTCCAACCGAGCGCTTCTGCCCAAAATTGAGCAAGTGCCAATGGATCATGCGCGTCAACGGTGATGCATTGCAGTCTGAGTGCCATGCGAGAAATTATCCCTCTTGTAGGTCAGTCGGAGCGTTATGCACGTCGAGAATGTCTGCGGCCTTTACATCGCCAGATAACTTATCTGTGCGGTTGAGGGGCTTTTTGGCATCTTCCTTGTAGATCGCAGGGATTGAACCCAAGAGACCCTTCTGGAAATCTTCAAATGCCTGAAGTACCTCGCGCTTTGTATTCATGACAAATGGCCCCATCCAAGCAACAGGTTCTTTGATTGGTTGGCCACCGAGAATAAAGAGCTCGAGGTTTGGAGAGCGTGACTCTTGCTGATTAGCAGCACGAACAACGATGGTGTCGCCATCGCCGAAGACAGTGAGTTGCCCCATTGATACCGGGCGCTGCTCATCGCCAACAAAGCCATGTCCTGCCATTGTGTACACGAGAGCGTTGTAATCCTTGCGCCATGGAAGGCGAAGTTCTGCACCAGGCGCCACAGTTGAGTGAATCAAAGTAATTGGTGTCTGTGTTGTGCCTGGACCGACATGTCCATCAAGTTCGCCAGCAATGATGCGAACAAGTGCCCCGCCATCAGTTGTAGAAAGAAGTGCAACATCGCTTGCACGAACATCTTGGTATGCGGGTGGTGACCACTTCTTGGCTGCAGGAAGATTTACCCAGAGTTGGAATCCGTGGAACAAACCACCTGACATCACGAGACGCTCTGGGGGAGTTTCGATGTGAAGAATTCCGCCACCAGCAGTCATCCACTGTGTATCTCCATCAGTAATTGTTCCGCCGCCACCATTTGAATCTTTATGATCGAAGATGCCATCAATAATGTATGTAACGGTTTCAAAACCGCGGTGTGGGTGCCATGGAGTTCCCTTTGGTTCACCCGGCGCGTATTCGACTTCACCCATTTGATCCAAGTGAATGAATGGATCGAGCTCAGCTAAATCAACACCTGCAAATGCACGACGAACTGGGAAACCTTCTCCTTCAAATCCTTGCGGAGCAGTTGTAATGCTCTTTACGCGACGCGCACGAAGACCTGTTGTATCGCTGATGCGCGGAAGGATGGTGATGTCACTGACGGTTACTGCTGGCACGGTGGCTCCTTTGACTTGCCTCAAATGTAGTTGAACTTTCAACTAGTTGCAACCTGAAGTGCTAGCGCACTGCGAGTTTGCCCCTTGGCTAAGTGGGCTCATTCATTGAGCGTGCAGGCGTGAAGAACTCTTTCCCGAGTGGAGATGTCCAGGTGCAAGAGCCATCACTAAAGCTTTGAATCTTCCAGCCATCGTGAGTTTTGAGTCGGTGATGTCTTCGACAGAGTGCACCAATATTGTCGGGAGAAGTTGAACCTCCAGATTCCCAACTTTCGGCGTGATCAAGATCAGAAAGTAGCGCCGATCTTCGACAACCTGGAAAACGGCAAGTTCGATCTCGAGCGATGAGAAAGTCTTTAAGGTTCTGCGGCGGCTCATAACTTTCGCGACCAAAATCGAGAAGATTTCCGGTTTGTGGCTCGGTGATAAATCTCTTCCACTTTGCATCCGACGCGAGTTCACGTGCAACAGCTGCAGGGATAGGTCCGTAGCCTGCAAGTTGCCCAGGATTTTCTGCAAGGCCGAGCAGCGTCGGAAGATCAATAGTGACATTTACGGTCAGGGGACGGCGCTGAGGTGCAACAGTTTCAGAGATCTCGGAGAGGAAGTTTGAACAGATTGCTGAGAGTGCATCTGCGCGCCTCTGATCGATTGTGCGACTTACTCCGCCATCGACGCTATTCGACTTTGCTGATTTCAATTCGTTAGCACTTTGTGAATGGCCAATCTGTTCTTGTCGCAAGATGAAGGCTTCAATTGAGTTCATGACTATCTGAGCATCAGCTGCCGGAAGGATCGCAACGACAGTAGACATTCCGTCTGCTTCGTTATAGCAACTGACCCGTCGAAGCGAAGTCGCCCTAGAGGCAATTTCTTCAAATTCTTCGGGAGTAAATTTTGCAATGTCAGTTCTAACGCGGGCCGCCAGCTGACCCGGAGTGTGCAACTCTGCATAGGTAATTGCGCGTTGTTCGATCTCGAAGATGACTGAATCCGGTGCGCCGTTACGAATCGCTGTAGCTGTTTCGCGAGCTATAACCGTTGCATGCGCTGATGAAATTTCTCCGGTAGCAAGCGCTGAACAGGTGTTAGGCAAGTTGTTTACTAATGTGCGTGCAATATCAATTCGTGACTGCGCAGTTGCCGGTGCCAATCGAAGGGCGGTCGAGATATCTTCGCGCTCTGCTTCATCAACTCCAAAATGTGGCCCGTCTCCTTCACTTGGTTGCAGGCCTGCAACGGCTGCAATCGCACGTTGACGTAGTGCATAGAGCCAGCCATCTTGACGGTCGAGAGCGGTGAGGAAGTTAATGCGATCGACTGCGCTGAGCAGGTAGGGATCGATTTCGGAGAGGCGGGCCATAGTTGCAGCACCGGGAATTGCACGGAGAAGCTCTGATACAAGGTCAGAGAGCTCGGTTACCTCGATGAGGCGCGCTGTCGTCATAGAGGCGATATTTGAGGAGCGCACCGACAATGTGAATTTGCTTTCCGCATGGCTATGTAAGTCTGGGGAAAAGTATTTTCGTGTGGGTGGCTTAGCGTGCGCAAAAGTGCGGGTTTATTACAGCCCGTAGCGGCGATAGAATAGAAATGTGAACAAGCACGCTCCTAAGCTCAATAAGGTGATTCTGTATTACAAATTTACGCCAATCGCCGATCCTGAAGCCGTGCTGCTCTGGCAGAAATACTTGTGCCAATCTCTCAACCTCAAAGGTCGCATCCTGATTTCGAAGCATGGAATCAATGGAACTGTCGGCGGAGAGATGGCCGATGTAAAGAAGTATGTGCGCGAAACTCGCCGCTACGAAGGCCTTAAGAAAACTGTCTTTAAATGGTCAGATGGAACCGGCAACGAATTTCCTCGCCTTCGCGTCGTCGTCAAAGATGAACTCGTCGCATTCGGAAGCCCCAATGAAATTGAAGTCGACGAAAATGGCGTAGTCGGCGGTGGCGTACACCTTCGCCCAGAGCAGGTAGAAGAGCTCGTAAAAGAGCGCGGCGACGAAGTTGTCTTCTTCGATGGCCGCAACGCATACGAAGCAAAGATCGGAAAGTTTAAGAACGCGATAGTTCCTGATGTAGATACATCACGTGATTTCATTCGCGAAATCGAAAGTGGCAAGTACGACCACATAAAAGATAAGCCAGTCGTCACTTATTGCACCGGTGGTATTCGTTGTGAGATTTTATCTGCAGTAATGAAGAAACGCGGATTTAACGAGGTGTACCAAATTGATGGTGGCATCGTTAAGTACGGCGAACGATTTGGTGATGAAGCAAATTGGGAAGGTTCGCTCTACATCTTCGATGACCGTATGGCGATGGATTTCAGCGATAAAGCAAAGGTCATCGGTGAATGCGATAAGTGCAGCGCGCCTACGAAAGATTTCCGCAATTGCAATACAGCTTCATGTCACCAACTCATCCTTCTCTGCGATTCATGCGCATCGCTGCCTTCCAACCTC
Source organism: Candidatus Nanopelagicaceae bacterium (assembly GCA_965268225.1). Taxonomy (GTDB): domain Bacteria; phylum Actinomycetota; class Actinomycetes; order Nanopelagicales; family Nanopelagicaceae; genus Planktophila. The sequence continues at coordinate 216,045 of OZ254166.1, forward strand.
AGCTGTACACACGATCAATCACGTCAGCACGATTCCGAACTCGTCGGCTAACCACACATGATTTGGTGGCCTGCCGAGATCCCAACTCTGCAATACGGGCTCGTCACACTTCGCCCCAGCGCCGAAAAAGATATCGATTCCATCTTTAACGCTTGTCAGGATCCGTTAATCCCCGCATTCACCACAGTTCCAGCTAACTACACTCTTGATCACGCGATTGATTTTGTTCGCTCTGATCCCTTTAGCTTCTCCGAACGCCGTGAACTTCGTTTCATCATTGATTATGGCAACGGTAGCGATATGCAATTCGCTGGAGTGATTTCACTTCACACAATCAACATCAAGAATCACACTGCAGAGATTGGCTATTGGATGGAAAAGTCGATGCGCGGTAAAGGCGTCGGAACCATCGCAGCAAAGATGATTACTGATTATGGATTGAGATCACTCGGCTTTAGACGCATTGATGGCTTGGCAGATGTAGAAAACGCCGCTTCACAGAAACTTCTCACAAGTGCGGGCTTCCAAAAGGAAGGAATATTGCGCAACAAGGTCACACGTGATGATGGTCGGCAGATAGATATGGCACTCTTTGCAACGACTGATTCAACCTGGAAACCACTAGATAGCTAGTGGCTGCCATTTACTAGTTTTGAGAGGAGCGACATGGAGTCTCTGGCTTTCGTCGTCTCTCTTATGATCGCAAATATCCTCTTCTCAGGACCCTTTGCTCTTCTACTCACACTTCCACGAGTGCGCGCAGTTAACGGCGGTAGCCCCTTCTTAATTTTTCGCCGCCTTGCGATGGGAATCGCAGCCCTCACTGGAATCTTCTTGAGTCTGATATTTATCTTCAACGACCTTCCATTTATCTTCAAGGTGCTCTCACTTATCTGTATCGCAACTCATCTGTGGGCAGCAGACCGCGAATACGGAAAATTCATCTCATCAAGGCTTCGTCGCAATGGCTAGAGTCCATAGAAAGATCATTAGCGCTGTCGCTATTGCTGCGATCTTTTTGCCAGTTCTATCTGCACCCGGAAGCAGTGCAGATAACGCACCACGCAAGATCATGACCGGGTGGGTTCCTTATTACTCGATGAAGACTGCGCTTCCTGATGTTCTGAACAATATCGACCTCATTAAAGAGGTCATGCCGTTCTGGTACACCTTGAAATTTAATGGGAAAACAAAGGAAGCATATGTAGCCGATCTCTATGCACCAGCAAACCCAAGCGTTCCAATCTCTGAACCGCTCACAGCGATGCGCAATGCAGGTCTATCTATTATTCCCACCATTACCGATGGCACAGATAAATTAGTTCTCGCCGGGTTATTGAAGAATCCAACATCACGCACCCAAGTCGTCAACGCTGTGATGAATCAAGTTCGTGCCAATAATTACGATGGAATTGACCTTGATTTTGAGGGCTTCGCTTTTGTAGATGGAAATGGCACATGGACAAGCACCGCGCCTTCGTGGGTAGCTTTCGTCAAAGAATTGAGCGTCGCACTTCGCGCTGAGAAGAAGCTTCTTTCTGTATCCACTCCTTACGTCTTAAATCCAAACGATAAGCAGAAGGGTTACTACGTCTACGCATGGGCATCGATTGCTTCATCAATCGACAAGTTGCGCATCATGACGTACGACTACTCGGTGGCAAAGGTAGGGCCACTTGGTCCGATTACGTGGGCAGAGCGCACTGTGCAATATGCGGTTTCCATCATGCCCGCATCGAAAGTATTTGTTGGCGTTCCTGGGTACGGGCGAGATTGGGTTACTGCCGTATCAGGCATCTGCCCTGCCAACGTCGTGAATACAATTAAAGCTGGCGCAAAGGCTGCAACATTTGTGATGCGTGATGCGCAATCGCTTGCTGCAACATATGGCGCAGTGCCGACCTACGATGAGAAATTCGGCGAGATGACATTCTCGTATCAGAAGGTCTATAACGGAACGACAGCAACTGGTCTATCTACTTCATGTACCGCTTCGCGCACAGCGTGGTATCAAGATGCCCGTGGATGGGCACTTCGTGCAGCACTTGTGACTAAATACCGAATTGGTGGAATTACTGCATGGACTTTCGGAATGGAAGAGCCACTTGCAATGGAATCGATTCGACAAGTTGCTAAATCAATTGCACCAGATCAAGTGAACGTCACAGCATCACTAGATAAGTCGCTCGTTGACTATGGAAATCCAATAACCGTATCTGCAACATTTACTATTAAAGATAAATCCCCTGTTGCTGGCGTCCCCGTACGCATCGAAGGAAAATCGACTGGGGATAGCAATTGGCGCATACTTGCAACAGTGACGACTGGCATCGATGGAAAGATTGAGAAGGCTGTGCTGGTAGGTAAGTCAACTGCGGTACGCGTCTTCTCTGATGCAACGTGGGAACGTACCGAAGGTCAAAGCCCTGAATTCCCAGTAACTGTAAATCGTCTTCTGGTGATCAGCGCTCCTGGAACCATGAAATCAACTTCTTCTTCAATCATTTCAGGAAATATTCGCCCTCGTATTGCCGGTGCTTCTGTGCAGCTTGAAAAACTTCTTGGAAAAGAGTGGAAACCAGTAGATCAGGCCGCTCTCACCGATGCGCAAGGAAACTTCTCAATAACTCTGGCAGGACAGCAGCGGGGAGTTTCTACCTTCCGCGTAACAGTCGCATCCGATGCTCTCTGGAGCGTTGTTAACAGCCCTACCTTTAATATCATTATCCGGTGATGGTAGAGACTGCAGATAAGATCGAAGAAGAGATTCGTGCAATCTTTTCTGGCGATACTCCTTGGGTCACTATCGTCTGGGATGACCCAGTAAATCTGCAGACGTATGTTGTCTATGTATTTATGGAGCTCTTTGGATATTCAAAGGCGAAAGCCACTGAGCTGATGTTGCAAGTCCATAACGATGGCAAAGCAATCGTCTCGACAGGAAGCCGTGAAGAGATGGAACATGATGTCGCCAGACTTCATGAATACGGTTTGTGGGCAACTCTCCAACGTGGCGACCAGCTATGACCGCAACTGAAGGCTTTAAGCGTCACGGCGATCATTCATATGTTGCCACATTCGCCGATAGCGAGAAGGAAGTACTGCTCAACCTCTGCGAACAAATCATTGAACTTCTCGCAGAACGCCAAGACCACGGGCATGATGATCCGCTTGCAGCGATGGTCGGAATCACCTCTCATGACTCACCGCCAGAAGATGAAGTGCTCCACCGCTTATTACCTAACGCTTATGCAGACCAGGTAGATGCATCAGAATTTCGTCGTTATACAGAAGCGACTCTTCGCCAGAAGAAACAAGCACATGCAATCTCTATGCGTATCCACCTCAAATCATCTGATGACGGAAGCGTTGATTTAGATCATGACAATGCAAATGCATGGTTAGGCGCCATTAACGATATTCGCTTAGCTCTCGGTGTGCGATTGAAAGTTGAGAACAATTCGCATGAAGAGCTAGAACTCTTAGCGCCAGATGATCCGCTTCGTGGTGTTTATGCAGTCTATACATGGCTCGGTTGGCTACAAGAGACTCTACTTTCGGCACTGATTGATGATGCTGATGAAGATGAAGAAGCACAACTCGGAAATTCATAAGGAATTCCAAATAGTTTTTCTTGTGTAAGATTGCGCTATGTCACTCGAGATTTCACGCGAATTTGTTGATGCGATTCTCGAACAATCTCGCGCTGAATATCCAGACGAATGTTGCGGGGTAATTCTCGGACCAGCTGGCTCTGGAAAAGCGCTTCGCCACAAGCCGATGCTCAACGCCGCACACTCACCGACATTTTATGAATTTGATCCAAAAGATTTATTGGCGCTCTATCGCGAAGCAGACGATAACGATGAAGAGATTGTCGTGATCTATCACTCTCATACCGAGACTGAGGCATATCCATCACGCACAGATATCGCCTATGCAGGTGAGCCTGGTGCGCATTACGTCTTGGTCTCTACACGCAAAGAGATTGCACCTGCAACTGAGTTCCGTTCATATCGCATCATCGACGGCGTAGTGTCCGAAGAGCCCGTCACAATTGTTGGCTAATCTCTCTAGCCAATTTTTGGATTAGAGTTCGCGGCCTTTTTTCGACATAATTCAGGCATGTCAATCGAAGTTCGTATCCCAACAATTCTGCGCCCATATACAAAGGATCAGAAGTCAGTTGAAGCTGAAGGCGCGACCCTTTCTGCAGTCATTACCAATCTCGATGCAAACTATGCAGGACTTGGCGAACGCCTCCTTGAAAACGGTGCACTCCGCCGATTCATCAACGTCTATGTCAATGATGAAGATGTGCGATTCCTTGGCGGACTCGATGCGCAGATTAAAGATGGGGATTCAATCACCATCTTGCCTGCTGTCGCTGGTGGCTAACCTTGGCACGTTACGACTCTCTTGAAGCATCAGTAGGTAACACACCACTTATTGGCCTTCCTCGTTTATCTCCGGCTCCCAATGTTCGATTGTGGGCGAAGATGGAAGATCGCAACCCAACTGGTTCAATTAAAGATCGCACTGCGATTTCAATGATTCAAGCTGCAGAACGCGACGGACTCTTAAAGCCGGGTTCAACAATTCTTGAACCTACTAGTGGCAATACAGGTATCTCTCTTGCCATGGCTGCAAAAGTTCGCGGGTACAAACTCATTTGTGTCATGCCTGAGAACACCAGCCCTGAACGCCGCCAACTCCTTGAAATGTGGGGAGCCGAGATCATCTCTTCTCCAGCCGCAGGTGGGTCTAATGAAGCAGTGCGCGTAGCAAAAGAGATTGCTGCAAAGAATCCTGACTATGTATTTCTCTATCAATATGGAAACCCAGCAAATACCGCAGCGCACTACACAGGCACGGGCCCTGAAATCTTTAAAGACCTTCCAACGATTACACACTTTGTTGCAGGACTTGGAACAACAGGAACTCTGATGGGTGCAGGCCGCTACTTACGTGAGCAGAAACCTGATGTGCAGATCATCGCTGCAGAACCACGTTACGGCGAACTCGTGTATGGACTACGTAATATCGATGAGGGCTTTGTCCCCGAGCTTTACGATGCAACAGTATTGACTCGACGTTTTTCAGTCGGTGCAGAAGATTCTGTGAAGCGAGTTCGCGAACTTCTTGAGGTTGAAGGAATCTTCGCTGGAATCTCAACAGGTGCAATTCTCCATGCAGCAATCGCAATGGGAAATGAAGCCATTCGCGATGGCCGCGATGCAGATATTGCATTTATCGTCTGCGATGCAGGCTGGAAATACTTATCTACAGGCGTTTACGGCTCAGAAATAGATGAAGCAACTGAAGGGCTCGACGGCACTCTTTGGGCTTAAAGCCTTCTCGCGGTTAGACTTACCTCCATGAGTAACGCGCCAATCGGTATCTTCGATTCTGGCGTTGGTGGACTCACCGTAGCTCGCGCAATTCTTGATCAACTTCCCAATGAATCTACGCTCTACATCGGTGATACTGCGCGTGGACCATACGGCCCTCGACCTTTAGCTGAAGTTCGTGACTTTGCACTTGAAACCCTCGACTTCCTCGTCGATCAAGGAGTGAAGGCGCTCGTTATTGCCTGCAACACCGCAAGTGCTGCGATGTTGCGCGATGCACGTGAGCGATATTCAGTCCCTGTTATTGAAGTAATTCAGCCTGCTGTTCGTCGTGCAGTTGCTGCAACGCGAACGGGAAAAGTTGGAGTTATTGGTACTCGAGCCACCATTGATTCAAAGGCCTACCTTGATGCTTTTGCAGCCGCCCCGCAGCTTTCAATCTCTTCCGTTGCTTGTCCACTCTTTGTTGAGTATGTAGAGCGTGGAGAAACGTCAGGTGAGGCAATCACCAAAGTCGCACGAGAATATTTGCAGCCAATGATTGATGCTGAAGTAGATACCCTCGTCTTAGGCTGTACTCACTACCCACTGCTTACCGGTGTTATCTCCTACGTCATGGGCAATGGCGTCTCTCTAGTATCGAGTGCAGAAGAGACTGCAAAAGACCTATATCGCGTCCTCGTTGAGAACACTCTTCTTCGTGAAACATCAGATACAGCAGCAACACATAAGTTTCTCGCAACAGGGGATGCAAAAGCTTTTGAAGTATTGGCACGACGATTCTTGGGCCCTGAAGTGGGCTCAGTTCAACACCAAGTTCTCTAATCGAAGAAAACCTAAAGAAAACCTAAAGAAAACGGGGCACGAGATGGCACGCAATGACGGACGCGCAGTAGATCAACTCCGCGATATCAAAATCACTCGCGGATGGCTTGATCATGCCGAAGGTTCTGTTCTCGTTGAATTTGGAAAGACTCGAGTTCTCTGCGTTGCATCATTTACTCCAGGTGTTCCACGCTGGCTTAAGGATTCTGGAAATGGTTGGGTGACATCAGAGTATTCAATGCTTCCGCGCGCAACGCACACACGTTCAGACCGTGAAAGCGTTAAGGGAAAGCTTGGCGGACGTACTCAAGAAATTTCTCGCCTTATCGGTCGCTCACTCCGCGGAATCGTTGATATGAAAGAGCTCGGCGAAAATACAATCGTTATCGATTGCGATGTTCTCCAGGCAGATGGTGGAACTCGTACTGCAGCGATTACTGGTGCATATGTTGCTCTCGCCGATGCAATTACATGGGCGCAGAAGCAAGGGCATATCAAAGCCGGAGCTAAGCCACTTGCAGATTCAGTTGCAGCAGTAAGCGTTGGAATCATTGATGGTGTGCCAATGCTCGATCTCTGCTACGAAGAAGATGTTCGTGCAGAAACAGATATGAATGTTGTCTGCTCAGGAGATGGTCGCTTTATTGAAGTTCAAGGAACTGCTGAAGGCGCACCATTTGATCGAGCACTCCTTGACTCACTTCTTAACTTGGCAGTTGCAGGATCTGCAACCCTGACTGACTTGCAGAAGCAAGCACTCGCGAAGTAAATGTCTCACAAGCTTCTCTTAGCAACGCGTAATAAGGGCAAGATTGAAGAGTTTCGTCGTATCCTCGAAGTGATTGCTCCAGGGGAAATTGATCTCGTCGGACTTGATCAATTCCCGGATCTGCATGATGTCGTCGAAGATGGTTCAACATTTCAAGAGAATGCACTTAAGAAGGCGCGCGAGATGTCACTTGCCACCGGAATCCCTGCAATTGCAGATGACAGTGGCCTCTGTGTTGATGCGCTCAACGGCGATCCGGGAATTTACTCTGCACGATGGGCCGGCGATCATGGCAACGATGCAGCCAATACGGAAAAAGTTTTGCAGCAACTTGCCGATGTTCCCGATGAAAAGCGAAGTGCGCACTTCACCTGCGTTGCTGCGCTCTATCTTCCTGACGGACGAAGCCATTGCGAAGAAGCGCATTTCGATGGGTGGATTCTGCGAGCTCCAATCGGAGAACAAGGTTTTGGATATGACCCAATCTTCCGCCCCGATGGTTTGCAGCTCTCAAGCGCACAAATGAGCGCAGAAGAGAAGGATGCAATCAGCCACCGCGGAAAATCACTCCGTGCAATAGCACCGCATGTGATCACTTTGCTTAATTCCCTAGGTTAAACTTTTACCTATATTCCACCGTTTCATAACCCGATTTCAGAACCCAAATTCATAACCCAAGGAGATCTACCGTGGCAGTAAAGAAGAAGTCAGCAGCCAAGAAGGCTGCACCAAAGAAGGTCGCCAAGAAGGCAACAGCGAAGAAGGCTGTTAAGAAGTCTCCTGCAAAGAAGACAACTGCTAAGAAGTCAGTGGCTAAGAAGACTGCGAAGAAGGCGGTCAAGAAGACTGTTGCCAAGAAGGCAGTCGCTAAGAAAGCTGTAGCGAAGAAGAAGACAACTACAAAGAAGGCTGCGCCCAAGAAGGCCGTTAAGAAGTCTGCCGTCAAGAAGTCTGCTGCTTCAAAGGTTGTAGTGCCACCAGTTCCACTTACTGGTTCTGCCCGCGTTAACGTTTCTACAACTCCTGTTGCCCCAAAGGCAGCAGCAAAGGCTGCAGCTCCATCAGCTGCACCACGTCAAGGTTCATCGAGCAAGACTCTTCTTGCAGTTCTCGTTGGCGTAGTTCTTCTTGCTGCAATTGTTATCTCTAACTCAAGCAAAGATAATGATGATGCGGCACCAGCAGTAGAGCCTTCAATCGAAGCTTCTGCAGAGCCAATGGCATCTGAACCAGCTGTTACTGAAGAGACACCAGCTGCAACTGATGCTGCTGCAACAACAGGCGAAGCACCTTCACGCTTTATCGGAAATTGGAAAGATAGCTCAAAGGCTGTCATGGTCATTACATGGAAGGCGCCAGCCGGAGATGTAAAGGGCTACAAGGTCGAGACTCGCTCAAATCTAGGCGCATGGAACGTTGTCTCTGAAGTTTCAGCGACAACACTTTCTGCAGAATTCGCTAAGACTTCTGCAGATGGATCAACTTCTTTCCGAGTATCTGCTGTCTATGCAGATGGTTCACTTGGAGTTGCAAAGGCATTCGGATTTGCAGGTCAGTTCGAATAAAGATTGAGAAAAACCCCGTCCACACAAGTGGGCGGGGTTTTTTCTTGCCTACATTTTGTGGATGTTAAGAGTTTAAAGCCTTCAGGATTTCTGAAACATAGATATCAACCCCGGCTGGAACAAGATGTACTCCATCAGGTGCGAAGTATTCAGGGTGTCCGTCAGAGATTGAATTCCAATTAACGACGGTGACATTGCCATACTGAGAGGCAACTTCAGAGATAAGTGAGTTATTGCTTTCGCGCCAGGGGCGAGGAACAGCTGTATTTACTACGATGACACGAGGCTGATCCTTAACTGCCTGGAAAATTGCTTCTGTCTGCTCGCGGGTTAAAGCGTTGTTATTGCCCAAGTTGAAGATGACCGGAACATCGCCCGCAGCTATCTTGTCCTGCAGGATCACTGAAAGCAGCTCGGGGGCTTGCCTTCCAATCCGTGCATTCATGATGGAAATCGGTCTACTTTCACCGAGCTTTGAACGTATGCCAAGGATTACAGAATCACCCGTTACCCATAAACCGTTAGTGACTACTTCAGTAATTGCAGAAGGTTTTGTGCTGAGTGAATCTTCGAGTTTCCTTCGTTCCTCACTTGCGATACCAATCGCGCGCACGCTCACAACAACAGCAATAAGTAATACGAGGACGGTAACGATAGAGAGCGCGCGAGTTTGTTGGGTTCGTTCTCTCTTGGTGCGGTACTTCAAACCTTTAAACCAGTATTGGATTACTCCACGGCGAATTGGTAGTTCGACATAGCGAAGTGAGATATCACTGAGCGCCAAGACGATAAGAATGCGGAGTGCATAGAGTGCCCACTCTTTTCCTGCAAGATCAACGCTCGGACGCGTTACTTGGAAGATTACCCAGTGCCACAGGTAGATCGCATATGAACGTTCGCCAATCCAGAGAAAGACTGGATTCTGCAGAACAGGAGCAAATCGTGAAGCAGGGTGAACTACTGACATCACAATTGCTGCGCCGCATACTCCTGCAAGTGGGAATGCAATTTTATAGAGAGTCGGTTGAGTCTCATCGATAAAGAGGAAAGCGGCAAGGATTCCGATAAATCCAATAAATCCCACACCATCAATAAAGTCTTGCGCCTTCTTTGAAACGGTCTTAGTGAAGTTCTGAGGGATCCAGCTGACAGCCAAAGCAGCGCCTAGAAATAGACCAATGCTATGAGTATCGGTACCAAAGTATACGTGACTTACCTTTGATGCATTCGATGCATCAAGTGAGAGTGAGACTATGAGAAGCGTGATTCCTGAAGCTGCCGCAATAGCGAGTGAAGCAAGTGGAATATGTTTCTTTCCAAATTGCTTGAGAATAAAGTAGAGAATAAGAGGCCATACGAGATAGAACTGAGCTTCTACTGCAAGCGACCAGGTGTGCTGCAGAAGTGGTGGCCGACCAATACTTTCAAAGTAATCCTGGTGGTGTGCAACGAGCCACCAATTCATGGTGCCGGTGAGAGAGAACGGAGTATCGGTAAGAAGTCGCTTAATGGTGTCTGGCGCCAAGATTCCGATAGCAATTGTGGTGGAGACAAGCATGAAGATCAGCGCAGGAAGTAGGCGTCGTGCACGTGCAATGTAGAAGCCACGCAGATCAAGGCCGCCACTTTGTGCGATGGAATCGAGAAGCAGGCGTGTAATTACATATCCAGAAATTACGAAGAAGAGATCAACACCGAGAAAGCCACCAGGTATCCAAGAAAATCCGAGGTGATAGAACATCACCGCAATAACTGCGACAGCGCGAAGTCCGTCAATTGCGGGGATGTATTGGATACCGCGATTGGCAGCCATAAGAATTACTTACGCTTTGCTGGTTTCTTCTTAACGGAAGTTTTCTTTGCAGGTGCCTTCTTTGCAGGTGCTTTGGAAGTCTTCGGCGCTGCAATAGCTGCACGGGTGCGCTTACTCTCAACACGAATTGGTGCAGACTTCTTAACGGTTCCATCTTCGTTGAGAGAGTCATTGACTACCGCCTGCATCTTGCTAAGTCGAGCAAAAGCTGAATCAAGCTTCTCGCGTGAAGCGGCAATCGCAGCTTCGGCAGCTGAGAGAGCAGATGCCTGTGAACGATAGAGACGCTCAGATTCGGCGATGATGTCGGCGAGCCAAGCGCGGTATTCGACAACGTTCTCTGCAGCTTCAGAGATAACTCGTTCAGCTTCGCGGCGAGCAGCTGTTGTGAGCGCAACTGCCTCACGGCGCTTTCCGTCTACAACAGTGTCGGCTTCAGCAATCTTCGCATTGGCTATAGCAGATGCCTCGCGGCTTGCATTGCGGACAAGCTCAGCTGCCTCGGCTTCAGCGGTAGAAATATATTTACGGCCTCGGGTCTCTGCCCCAGCCAAAATGCTGCGAGCCTTATTCTCGGCACCTTCAAGAACATCCTTGGCATCGCGAGTTGTGTCATTGATTAAGCGTTCTGCAGCCGCATTCGCCTTTGCTTCACGCGCTTGTGCAGATTTGATCATCGACATCGCAGTTTCGGTGGCGAGGATTTCAAACTCTTCGCGGCTAAGGCCGGTGATGTCACGTCGTGACTTGAGTTCAGCTAGTTGAGACTCGAGTTCGCGGATGCGATCGACAGGATTTGCAACAGGTGTGCGATCTGATTCGTCGCGGAAACCTACCCAGCTGCGGAAGTTCTTCTCTGCCATGGTGAAACTCTCAATCAAGTGCTCAGGGATTAATAACGAGAGCCCAAGATTAGAGCATGAATCTACTTTCGGTAAATGGCGAAAGAGACTGCTAGATACTGGGAAATCCACGCTGCCAGCACAAATATGTGGAAGAGCTCGTGGAACCCAAAGTACTTTGCGTTACGGCCTGGACGCTTGAGCGCATAAAAGATTGCGCCGATTGAGTAGAGCAAGCCTCCGATGATGATCGGCAGAATCACCCATAGCCCACCCTCTTTATAAAGCTGAGGGGTGTAAATGATGGCGACCCATCCGAGAAGTAAATAATTTGCGACATAGAGAAAACGTGGCGCACCAACCCAGAAGACGCGAAGTGCAACACCAAGAAGTGCGCCAGTCCAGACAATTGCAAGGAGAACATTGCGATCATGGTCATCAAGGAGAGCAACAGCAAAGGGTGTGTAAGACCCGGCAATCAATAAGTTGATATTGGCGTGATCCCAGCGTCGCCAGATTTTCTTCTTACGGGGGATCCATGGAACGCGATGGTAAATCGCGGAAACACTGAAGAGCATGATTGCCGTTATTGAATAGAGCGCTACAGCTAATTTAAATGATTCACCACTCAATATAAAAAGTACGAGAGAAGCAATGATGACGAGCGGCGTTGCGCCTAAATGAAACCAACCACGCAATTTTGGAGGCAACTGGTTTGGCTCAATAGGTGTTGGCTCCGTATTCATATATGAAGCCTAATCGTTTCTGAGATTTCGCACTGAGGGCACGAGCAATGAGGCAATAGATGCAATGAGCGTCGTTGTGCCTGTGATGAAAAGGATTGTATTAACCCCAAAATGCATGGCAAGTGGCCCAGCGATAACGATTCCTAAGGGAGCGATACCGAATGACCCCAAGGTGTCATAAGAACTGACCCGCGAATATGACTCTTCAGGAACATGGCTTTGCAGCGAGGTGTTCCAGGTGACCATAAAGATTTCAAGGCTTATCCCAGAAAACACAGCTGCAAGTACTGAGAATGCCATCGGTAAATCAAATGCAAGGGCGTAATCCCAAACCGCAGAGAGTGCAATCAAAACCATTGCAAGATAGAGCGGACGACCAATCTTTATCTTCAGAACCCAGATTCCTCCGAGAAGCATTCCAACAGATAGCCCAGCCAAGTTATATGACCATTGCTTTGGTCCTGTTGTTGGATCATTGAAATTTAAGGGACCTAATACCGAGAGCATGGATTCGAATGCCATGTTGATAAGTGCGAATGTAAGGACCATCGCAATAACCCAAGAGCGAGAGATGAATTCTTTCCAGCCTACGACTAGATCATGAATAATTCCTGGGCTTTTATCTTTGATCTTTCCGAGAATCGGTAGGTTCCAAACAATCGCTCCGGCAATGAAGAAACTGATTGCATCTACCAACAAGCCCCAGCCCGCCCCAACACTTGAGACGAGAATGCCGCCACCAAGAGTTCCGACGATGTATCCGAAGTTTGTTAAGAGGCCGATAACTGCATTGCCTTCCTGCAACTTCTCTTTCGGCAATATTTCTGGCAAAACACCAGACATTGCAGGCCACCAAATTGCATTGAGAATTCCAAAGAGGCCACCCATAAGTGCAAGTAACCAGGTACTAGAAAAACCTGCAATGAGCGAGATTGCACTGATTGCTGCAAGAAAACTTCCGAGCATGTCGCTACCGCCAACTAGACGGTTTCTTTGGAATCGATCGGCGATCACTCCGCCAAAGAGCATGAAGGCGAGCAAGGGCACGAATCGCGCTGCCATCACAATAGATAAATCTTTCCCTGTTGCACCCGGAAGGCTGAGAACTCCATATGCCAGCGCGATGGGAGAGACGCCGTTGCCGACATTTGAGATGAATCGAGAGATCGCTAAGCTCGAAAAGCCTTTATAGCCTCTGAGGTCCTTGAGTTGGCTGAGCACCGGGCAAGGCTACCTGCCAGGGTGAAAAGTCCGATTTTTCTTCGACTCACGCTCAATCCTCTAAATAAAGTCACAGAAACTTCACAATTCAGGGTGCAAATCGTTCGCAACAAGCGCACACTTTCACTTGTCGGCGATCAATGAGGCTCCTCGAGGACTTCATGGGTAACCGAACTTACGAATCGAATGATTCGCACTGATATAGCACTCACGGAGGCTTACTACATGTCAGTAACACTCAATAGCAACCAATGGAATCTTGTTTATAACATTTTTTCACTTGGTTTGATCTCAATGCTCGCATGCACTGTGTACACCCTCGTATCACAGTCACGAGTTCTACCTAAGTACCGCAATGCTCTCGTAATGTCATCAATGGTTACTTTCATTGCTGGCTACCACTACTTCCGTATCTTCAACTCATTCGGTGAAGCATCAGAAGGTATGACAGTAAACGTTTCAGGCGACCAGGGCGCATTCAATGAGGCATACCGCTACGTTGACTGGCTTCTTACTGTGCCACTACTTCTCGTTGAAGTAATTGCTGTTCTCGCTCTTGCAAAGGAAGTTTCAAAGTCACTCATCATGCGACTTGTTCCAGCATCAGCAGCGATGATCGCACTTGGTTACCCAGGCGAAATTTCAACAGATAAGAACACAGCAATCCTTTACGGTGTTCTTTCAACAATCCCATTCCTTTACATCCTTTACGTTCTCTTCGTAGAACTTGGAAAGTCATTGGAGCGCCAGCCAGCTGGTGTAGCAGAGACAATCGGACGTCTACGTCTTCTTCTCATCGCTACATGGGGTGTATACCCAGTTTCATACATCCTCGGAATGAACGGCGACCCAACAGCGTCATCATTCGTAGGTGTACAGGTTGGTTACACCATTGCAGACATTCTCGCGAAGTGCGTATTCGGTCTTACAATTTTGAAGATCGCACGCATGAAGTCACACGCAGAAGGTATGGCTGCAGATCACTAATTAACTTCTATAGTTAATAAGTAATTAACGGAAGGGCGTCGGAAAACCGGCGCCCTTCTGCTTTATCCTCATCTTATGAATATGCAGCGGATCAATAACTTTCGTATGGGTGGCTACCTTCTACTCGCGGTAGGCCTGATCAATCTTCGATACCAAACAGGGCAAGATGACAATCTTGTGAAGAGCATGACTCTCGTAATTCCTGGGGCACTTCTTCTTGGAATTACCTTTATTGAAGCGGGTAAGAAGTGGTTACACACAAAAGCCGCCACAGCAATTGTGATTACTTGTGGCGGCCTTCTTGTGGCTTACAGCTTTATTAATTAACTCCTACTGAAATTAACCTCGTGCAGCCTTAAATCCTGCTTCGAGGTCGGCCTTGATGTCATCGATATTTTCAAGGCCAAGACTCAAGCGAACGAGACCAGGAGTAACTCCGGCCTCTAACTGCTCTTCAGGAGAGAGTTGAGAGTGAGTTGTTGTAGCTGGGTGAATAACCAGTGATCGAACATCACCAATATTTGCTACATGGCTAAAGAGTTCGAGTGATTCGACAAACTTCTTGCCAGCCTCAACTCCACCCTTAAGTTCGAATGAGAGAACTGCACCAGGGCCCTTAGGCGCGTACTTGGTAGCGAGTGCGTTCCATGGAGATGACTTAAGGGCTGCGTAGTTGACCTTTTCAACATCAGGATGAGCTTCGAGCCAGGTTGCAACAGACTTTGCATTTTCAATATGGCGCTCAATACGAAGTGAGAGAGTCTCAAGTCCTTGAGCCAGTAGCCATGCGTTAAATGGAGAAACAGCTGCTCCAACGTCACGTAGAAGCTGCAAGCGAATCTTGAAGATGTAAGAAAGGTTTGCACCGAAGGCAGAACCGACGCCAAGGGCTTGTGAGAAGACCAAGCCGTGATAGCTAGGGTCTGGCTTATTAAATCCAGGGAATCGATCTTGGTGTTGTGCGTAATCAAATTTACCTGCATCAATGATTGCGCCTACAACGGCATTACCGTGGCCTGAAAGGAACTTTGTCGCTGAGTGAACAACCACATCTGCACCGAACTCGATTGGCTTGATGAGGTATGGAGTAGCGACGGTGTTATCAACGATGAGTGGAACTCCGACTGAGTGGGCAACATCTGCAACAGCCTTGATATCTAGGATTTCATTCTTTGGGTTAGCAATCGTTTCACCAAAGAAAGCCTTTGTATTTGGCTTTACAGCGCGCTTCCAGGATTCTGGATCACTTGGGTCATCAACAAAAGTAACTTCTACACCAAACTTTGGAAGTGTGTAATGGAACAAGTTGTATGTTCCGCCGTAGAGGCTAGGGCTTGAAACAATATGGTCGCCGGCCTCTGCAACGTTGAGAATCGCAAATGTTGTGGCTGCAGAACCAGAAGCAAGAAGAAGTGCAGCAACTCCGCCTTCAAGTGCAGCAAGGCGCTGTTCTACAGCATCTTGAGTTGGGTTCATGATGCGTGTGTAGATATTGCCGAGTTCAGCAAGACCAAAGAGATTTGCCGCGTGTGTTGTATCGCGGAATTCGTAAGCTGTTGTTTGATACAGCGGAAGTGCACGAGCACCTGTTGTTGGATCTGCAGTTTGTCCAGCATGGATCTGCAGAGTCTCAAAAGACCAATTGTTAGACATGTTTCTCTCCATCGCAGTAGGTGTCAGGAATGAGCGAGTGCGATGTATTCATCAGTGAATTTCGCGCTTGCCAGTTACCTGACCTGTTCGTCACCCGGAGCACCCCACCGCGGTGGAGGGTTGCCGTCTACTAAGCCGGGGCTAATACGTAGAACTCGTGAACGTCCCAAATTTTATACAGAAGAATTTCAAAATAAAAATTGCAGTTCAATCTTCTTTGCAAATGATTCGCATCATCCCTATCTCTTGCTATTGAACCGAAAGTATTACTTTCGGAAGGAGAGATCGGCCTTCTTCATCGCAGTTGTAAGTATGCGAATTGCGTTGGGTCCCATGCCATGTAAATCTTTGATGGCATCGAGAGAGGTTTTACGTAGGTCGCTGAGCTTGTAATACCCATCATCAATGAGGGCTCTACGGGCAGGAGCGGCCAATCCAAGTTCACGCCAAGGACCATCAACTTCGGCATAGGCATCGAGATCTACTTCGCCTCGAGTTACTTCACATTGAGAAGCAGCCTTTGCTGCTTTACGTTCAGCTGCTGCGCGCATAGCTTCGCCACGGAGCTTCTTAGCTTTTGCTGGA
Source organism: Candidatus Nanopelagicaceae bacterium (assembly GCA_965268225.1). GTDB lineage: Bacteria > Actinomycetota > Actinomycetes > Nanopelagicales > Nanopelagicaceae > Planktophila. Next base: position 232,402 of record OZ254166.1, read on the forward strand.
GATTGTTTAGCCATAGATATTTTCATTCGTAAAACGTTGGTGCGGGAGGCGGGACTTGAACCCGCACGCCGAAGCACAAGTTCCTAAGACTTGCGTGTCTGCCATTTCACCACTCCCGCTGGAGTTGCATGAGCTGAAGGCTACGCGCCTTTCGCTGATGCAACAAATCCGTGCGTATGAACTATGCCCGTGAACTAGTTGGTGAGTGCTCCTCGTCGAGAAACTGCATCGACGCCAGCGGAAACCAAGAGAACTGCACCGGTCACGAGGAATTGAATTCCTGCACCGTATCCGAGAAGGCCCATTCCGTTATCGATAACTGCAACAACGAGACCACCAAGGATGGCATCGCGCATACGTCCCTTGCCGCCGAAGAGTGAAACTCCACCAATCACTGCAGCACCAACTGCATAGAGAAGTGTTGAAGATCCACCTGTTGAAGGAGAGATTGAGTTCATACGTGATGCGAAGAGCATTCCCGCAACTGCTGCGAGTGATGAACAGAGGACGAATGCAATTGTGCGAACGCGCTTAACATTGATACCTGCACGTCGGGCAGCTTCTGCATTGCCACCTACTGCATAGATATGGCGACCGAATGCTGTCTTTGAGAGCAAGAATGTTCCTGCAATAAGAATAAGCAGAATTAGCGGCGCAACAATTGGAACACCCTTAGTGCTATTTGTTGCCGAAAGTCCACGCTCTTGATTGAGCTGGAAGACAGCAGCTCCTGTAATGACAAGAAGTGCGATTGTCTTCATCGCCCATAACTGAGTGAGTTCTACAACTAACCCTGCCTTACGGCGTGAGTTGATGCGGTTGAGCCCGCCAACAACATAGAGAGTAGAAGCGACCGCCCAGAGAATCCATCCCTGCATTGGTGTGAGGTTGCTGTTCTCAACTGCCAAGATAGTTTTATCGGCGATCGGAATTGTTCCGCCTTCACCTGCAAGTAAGAGCAAGATGCCCTGGAACGCAAGGAATGCCGCAAGAGTTACTACGAATGAAGGAATACCGATACGAGAAACAAGTGTTCCGATGAGTAAACCGAGCCCCGCACCTACTGCGATGCTGGCAGCAAGAGCTGTGTACCAACTCCAACCATGGTTAGTGACGAGCAGTACAAGGACTGCTCCACACACACCAGATGCATAGCCTGCTGCGAGATCGATTTCGCCGAGAAGCAAGACGAAGACCAGACCCATAGCAATCACCATCACTGGCGCTGCCTGAGTTAAAAGGTTTGCGAAGTTGCGGTTGGTAAGGAAGAACTCTGACATTGCACCGAATACAGCCACAAGCGAAATGAGTCCGAGAACTGCTGGAAGTGAGCCGATATCACCGGCTTTGATACGTGAGAGGTAGTTAGAGGCTGCTCCCTTGAGAGTCTCTTTCTCTAAAGTTGTTTGAGTACTCATTACTTTGTCACTCCTTCAGATTTACCTGTTGTAATAAGTTCGATGACTTGGTTAGTAGTGACGTCAGTCTTCTTTACCTGCGCCGCCATATTTCCGAGATAAAGAGCAGCGATGTTATCTGCGACCTGGAAGATGTCGTTGAGGTTGTGGCTGATCAGAACGACTGCAAGCCCCTTATCTGCAAGGCGACGAACCAAGTTAAGCACTTGCTCTGTCTGTGCAACGCCGAGAGCAGCTGTTGGTTCATCAAGAACGACAACCTTTGAGTTCCATAGAACTGCACGCGCGATTGCAACAGTTTGACGCTGTCCGCCTGAAAGGGATGCAACAGTTTGACGAATAGATTTTACTGTTCGCACATTGAGACCATCGAGGGTCTTGCGAGCAAGTGACTCCATTGAAGTTTCGTTGAGGGTGATGCCCTTCTTCTCTTCGCGACCAAGGAACATGTTGTGAACAATATCCAGGTTGTCGCAGAGGGCAAGATCTTGATACACAATTTCGATGCCGAGCGCAGTGGCAGCTCGTGGTCCATCGATAGTGACGTTATTTCCTTCGAAGAGGAATTCGCCGCTCTCTGGTGTGTAGATACCGGCAATACATTTGATGAGAGTTGACTTACCTGCACCGTTATCGCCGACAAGTGCAGTGACCTGTCCTGGATAGATATCGAAGTTAACATCTTTTAATACATGGACTGGTCCAAAGGATTTATTGATTCCTTTGAGCGAAAGCAACGGTGTGCTCATGAGCGCCTCTCGATAAACGGATTAATGAAATTTTTTAACTTACTAATGCGAATCCGGTCCGAGGTAACCCCCGGACCGGATTCTTAAGCATTAGCTATTGCTAGCTTAGAGATCTAATAAATTAGATCTTGTTAGCCTTACAAACAGCTTCTGTTGCAATCTTACAAACAGCTGCACGTGTCTGGAAGCCATCAGCGATGACAACCTTGACGTTAGCCTTTGTGATTCCAACTGGAACAAGAAGAACTGATGGAACATCACGCTTTCCATCGTTTGTCTTTCCTGTTGCGTTAGCAACCTTCTTGCCCTTGATCAATGCGATTGCAAGATCAGCAGCTCCGTTTGCTTCCTGCTTTACAGCCTTGTAAACAGTGTTTGAAAGGTCACCTGTAAGGATCGCTGCAAGTCCGTCTGCTGTTGCATCCTGACCTGAAACGCATACCTTGCCGTTAAGACCGTTCTTCTTAAGAACTGCTACTGCTGCAAGTCCAAGACCTTCGTTAGCTGATACAACTGCATCAAGCTTTCCGCCTGCCTTTGTGAGCTGCTGCTCGAAGATAACTCCACCCTTAGCGTTGTCCCAATCTGGAACTGACTGATCATCAACAAGTGTGTAAGCACCTGACTTGATTGATGGGCGAAGTACAGAGTCATAACCCTGCTTGAAGAGTGTTGCGTTGTTATCTGTTGGTGAACCGTTCAAGTAAACGATTGAAGCTGTCTTCTTACCAGCCTTATCGAGACATGACTTGATGCCCTGTCCTTGAAGCTTTCCAACTGCAACGTTGTCGAATGAAACGTAGTAAGAAGCTGAACCAGCAAGTGTTAGACGATCGTAGTCGATTGTCTTAACGCCAGCCTTAGCAGCCTTTGCCTGAATAGCAGCTGTTGATGGTGAATCAAGTCCAGCCATGATCAAGACCTTGACGCCCTTAGCAAGCATCTGATCTGCGATTGTTGCGAACTTTGCCTTGTCGCCATTTGCATTCTGAATGTCAGCTGTTACGCCAGCCTTCTTAAATGCAGCAGCAAGGAATGGACGGTCAGCTGTTTCCCAGCGAGCTGATGAAGCAGCATCAGGAAGGATTACGCCAACCTGTGCGCCAGCAGCTGTTGCTGATGATGCTGAAACGAAGCCAGTAAGTGCGAGAGCAGCTGATGCAATGACCGCTGCTACTGCGTTACGACGCTTTGTCATATGTAGTGACCTTTCGAAAAAGTCGAATACCCAGAAAGAAGATTTTTCATTCCTGTTTATGGTCCCGACGGGTGAGGTAAAGGTATTAGCGAGGCATATGCGAAAGCGAGGCTTATGCGCTAACGATTTGATAACGCTTGGGCGCCATTAGGGCGTCCTCACGCGTGCGTGAGCGGGTAACCTTGCCCAATGCCCAGCCTTGCAGACCAGCTCGCAGCCGATATTCAGGCTGCCGTTGCCGCTGCCTTTTCACAGGGGCTGATCGAAGGAAGCGCTCCCGAAAGCATCACCCTTGAGCGCCCCAAGAATCGCGACCATGGGGATTACGCCACTTCTATTGCTCTCCAGTTGGCGAAGGCTGCCGGAAAGAATCCCCGCGACATAGCCACCATTCTTCAAGGCGCAATTGCATCAATTGCCGGGGTTACCAAAGTTGATATCGCTGGCCCCGGTTTTATCAACATCACTTTGGACCGCGCTAGCCAGGCCGAACTCGTTCGCACCATTCTTACTAATAAATATGAATACGGACGTGGTCTCGCGCTCGCTGGCGTTAAGATCAACCTCGAATTTATTAGTGCCAACCCAACAGGTCCCTTGCACTTGGGTCATACTCGTTGGGCAGCCGTAGGAGATTCACTCGGTCGCGTGCTTAGCGCAGCTGGAGCGCAGGTAACTCGCGAGTTCTATATCAATGACCGTGGTCGACAGATGGATCTCTTTGGACAATCCGTTCAGGCATCTGCACAAGGTAAGCCAATTCCCGAAGATGGCTACCAAGGTAATTATATTGCCGATCTTGCAAAGGAAGTTGTTGCGGCAAATCCTGCAATTTCGACAAGCGAAGAATTCCGTGAAGCTGCCTACAAAGTTCAACTGGCACAACAGCAACGCGTTCTCGAAACTTTCCACACAAACTTTGATGTCTGGTTCTCCGAGCGCTCGCTTCACGATTCAGGTGCAGTCGAACATGCACTCGACAAACTTCGCGCGCAAGGCCATGTCTTCGAACAAGATGGCGCCGTCTGGTTGCGCACAACAGATTTTGGTGATGATAAAGATCGCGTAATTCTTAAGGAAGATGGCGACCTTACATACTTCGCTTCGGATACTGCTTATTACATCAATAAGCGCGAACGTGGCTTTGATATCTGCATCTATATGTTGGGCGCAGATCACCATGGTTATATCCATCGACTCAAAGCAACTGCGGCATGCGCTGGAGATGATCCTGAATACAACATCCACGTCTTAATCGGCCAGCTTGTAAAGATTATGGAAGGCGGCGAAGAACTTAAACTTTCTAAGCGTGCCGGCACAATCATTACTCTTGAAGAGCTTGTTGAGAAAGTTGGCGTAGATGCTGCGCGCTACACCTTGATCCGCTACCCGGTTAATACTCCGATGGTGATGGATATCGACATCTTGCGTCGCAATACAAATGAGAATCCTGTCTATTACGTGCAATATGCGCATGCGCGTATCGCAGCAGTTTTACGTAACACTGCAGAACTTGGGATCAAATCTGACCTCGCATCATTTGACCCATCGCAACTTTCACATGACCGCGAGAACGAATTACTTGGTGCACTTGCCGAGTATCCAAACATTGTTGCAAGCGCGGCAGAATTCCGCGAACCTCATCGCATTGCGCGATACCTCGAAGAACTCGCTGGTGTTTATCACGGCTTCTATGCAGATTGCCGAGTGCTTCCAATGGGGGAAGAACCGATTGCGCCAATTCACTCGGCACGTGCTGCACTATGCGCAGCGACAATGCAGGTCATTGCCAATGGCCTTGATCTCCTTGGCGTCTCTGCACCGGAGAGGATGTAACGATGTCAAAGAACTCTTCAACAAATATGTGGTCGAAGAATGCATCCCTAGATGGCGGAACTCTGAGCCTTGCTGGAATTCCCGTTGCGCAATTAGCGAAAGAATTTGGAACCCCAACCTTTTTCCTAGATGAAGATGCATATCGTTCACGTGCTCTTGCTTGGCAGAACGGATTGCAATCTGAGTTTGGCCCACATGCCGGAACTATTTACTACGCGGCAAAGTCCTTTATCTGCACCGCCGTAGCGCAATGGATTGCCGATATTGGAATTGGTATTGATGTCTGCACCGGGGGAGAACTCGCAGCAGCTCTCGCTGGTGGAATCAACCCACAGAAGATTGAAGTGCACGGAAACAATAAATCAATCGCTGAAATTGATCGCGCTGTCTCTGTCGGCGTTAAGACAATCGTGATGGATTCACTCTTTGAAATTGGGCGCGTTGCCGCGGCTGCTAAGAAGCACGGTGTTCGCCAAGCGGTAATGCTCCGACTTACACCTGGAATTGAAGCGCACACACACGAGAAGATTTCTACAGCTCATGAAGATGTGAAGTTTGGTTTCTCGATTGCATCAGGTGCTGCCTGGACAGCGGTCGAAGCAGTTGCCACACATCCCGAACTCGAGCTACGCGGAGTGCACTGCCACATTGGTTCACAGATCTTTGGTTCAGAGGCACACGAGATTGCAACAGATCGCTTGATGGGATTTATGGCTAAGTACCGTGATGTTTATGGTGGTGAACTTCCCGACCTCGATCTCGGTGGAGGTTTTGGAATCTCTTATGTCGAAGGCGACGTTACCGTTGAACCAACTGATGTCCTCCCACAAATTCATGCAGCAGTTAAGAAGGCATGCTCGACCTACAACCTTGCAATGCCAATAGTTTCACTCGAACCAGGCCGCAATATCGTTGGACCAACCATGTTTACTTTGTATGAAGTAGGAACTGTGAAAGATGTTGTCATCGAAGGTGGCAAGGTTCGCAAATATGTTTCAGTCGATGGCGGTATGAGCGATAACGCGCGTACTGCTCTTTACGATGCTGAATACACAGCTGTAATTGCACAACGTGCATCAACTGCCCCACACGCTCTCACTCGTTTAGTTGGAAAGCATTGCGAGACAGGCGACATCATTATTAATGAAATTCAGCTTCCATCAGATATCACTCCAGGAGATCTCGTTGCTACTCCAGCTACAGGTGCATATGGCCGAAGCATGGCGAGCAATTACAACCATGTGCCACGACCACCTGTTGTTGCAGTAAAAGATGGAAAAGCCCGCGTAATTGTCCGCCGAGAAAATGAGGCAGACCTGCTCTCACTTGATGTGAAAGAATAGATATATGAGCCCCGCAGATAAACCAGTTCGCGTTGGCATGCTCGGCTGCGGCGTCGTCGGAAGCCAAGTAGCCCGCCTGCTGCTCGAAGATACTGCTGAGCTCTCTACTCGCGCTGGAGTGAAGATTGAACTTACTCGCATCGCAGTTCGCACAATTAAGGATTACCCAGGTCTAGACCCTGCGCTATTCACAACTGATCCATTTTCGATTGTGAATGATCCCGATATCGATTTGATTGTTGAAGTGATGGGTGGAATCGAACCCGCTCGTGAATTAACGATGACTGCAATTAATAATCGCAAATCAATTGTTACAGCTAATAAGGCACTCCTTGCTAGCCACGGCGCAGATCTCTTCACTGCCGCCTACGCAAAGGGTGAAGATATTTATTACGAAGCATCCGTTGCGGGTGCGATTCCAATTATTCGTCCGCTTCGCGATTCACTTGCCGGTGACTTCGTTACTCGCTTGATGGGTATCGTCAACGGAACAACAAATTACATCCTTACAAAGATGCACGAAGATAATCGCGAATTTGAAGATGTACTAAAAGAGGCGCAAGCACTTGGTTATGCAGAAGCTGACCCAACAGCTGATGTCGAAGGATTCGACGCGGCAGCAAAAGCTGCAATTCTCTCTGGCCTCGCCTTCCACACTCGCGTAACGGTCGACGACGTTTATCGCGAAGGAATTTCGAAGATCACTCTTGAAGATGTTTCTATTGCTAAATCAATGGATCACGTCATTAAGTTGTTGGCAATTGCTGAACTGACACCTGCTGATGAAATCTCAGTGCGCGTGCACCCAGTCATGATTGATAAGAGCCACCCACTTGCCTCAGTGCGCGATGCATTTAACGCTGTATTCGTGGAAGCTGAATCTGCTGGCCCACTTATGTTCTACGGCCGCGGTGCAGGCGGACAGCCCACTGCTTCTGCAATTTTGGGCGATGTAGTTGCAGTTTCTCGCCATATTGCACTTAATTCAATTGGCCAGCGCGAAACAGATTATGCAGATCGCGATATTGCACCGATTGAAACAACAAAGACTAAGTTCCTTATTCGCCTTGAAGTAGAAGATAAATCAGGTGTTTTGGCAGCGATAGCCAAGGTATTTGCTGATCAAGGTGTCTCAATTCAGACTGTTGATCAGAACGGACGTAACGAAGATGCTGAACTCATCATCGTTACCCACCGCGCAACTGAAGGCGAACTCAAAGCAACTGTTGAGGCGCTCAAGAAGATGTCTATGGTGACAAAGATTTCAAGCGTCATCCGCGTAGAAGGAGCAATCTCGTAATGGGAATCTTTACTAAGAAGTCAGGCGCACATCAGTGGCGCGGTGTAATCGAGGAATATCGCGATCGCCTACCTGTCTCTTCAAAGACTCCTGTCGTTACTTTGCGCGAAGGTGGAACTCCACTCATCTACGCATGCGTTCTCTCAGAAATGCTAGGCAACAATGTCTGGGTAAAGTTTGAAGGAATTAACCCAACTGGTTCATTTAAAGATCGCGGAATGACTATGGCAATCTCAAAGGCTGCCGAAGATGGCGCGAAGGCGGTTATCTGCGCATCTACTGGAAATACATCTGCTGCTGCTGCTGCCTATGCCGTCAAAGCGGGAATGATTCCAGCCGTACTAATTCCCGAAGGCAAGATTGCAATGGGTAAGTTGGCGCAAGCAGTTGTACATGGCGCAAAACTTCTTCAAGTTGATGGAAACTTTGATGATTGCTTAGTCCTTGCTCGTGATCTCTCTGAGCATTATCCGGTTTCACTTGTTAACTCTGTAAACCCATATCGCATCGAAGGTCAGAAGACAGCGGCCTTTGAAGTTGTAGACATGCTTGGAGATGCACCAGATATTCACACACTTCCGGTCGGCAATGCAGGAAATATCACTGCTTATTGGAAGGGCTACAACGAATATCGCAACGATAGGATTTCTAAGAAGTTGCCACAGATGTGGGGATTCCAAGCAGCGGGAGCAGCGCCACTCGTTACAGGTAAGCCAGTTGCTAAGCCCGAAACAATCGCAACTGCAATCCGCATTGGAAACCCAGCTTCATGGGATCAGGCAATCGCTGCTCGCGATGAATCGGGTGGATTGATTGATTCAGTTACTGATGCAGAAATTCTTGCTGCGTATCACTTGCTCGCATCAAAAGAAGGAATCTTCTGCGAACCATCTTCAGCTGCTGGCCTTGCCGGACTCATCAAATACAAGAACGCTGGAAAGCTTCCAAAAGATAAGACAATCGTTATTACATGCACAGGTAATGGCCTTAAAGATATTCCGTGGGCTCTTGAAGGCGCAGCCGATCCTGTCGTCGTTCCTGTCAACGCAGATGCCGCTGCTCAAGCTCTTGGCTTAGTAAAGAACTAAGGAAAGAATTACCCCATGGCCAAGCCAACATTTAAAGCCAATCCGATTCAGGTACAGGTTCCTGCAACCTCTGCCAACTTAGGACCTGGCTTTGATTCTTTCGGTTTAGCTTTTGGAATGTATGACCGATACGTCGCACAAATTCTTGATGAGGGCGGCCTCGATATCGATGTCACTGGCGAAGGTGCCGATGAAGTTCCGCGCACAGATAAGAACTTGCTCGTTAAAGCTATGTATAAAGGTTTTGATTACTTAGGTGGAAAGCCAAAGGGCGTTGCGGTCCGTGCGCTCAATGTAATTCCACATGGTCGCGGCCTTGGTTCATCTGCATCAGCAATTATCGGTGGGCTCGTACTCGCTCGTTCATTGGTTCTTACTGGCACAGACAAGATGAGTGATGAAGCACTTCTTAGCCTTGCTAATGAAATGGAAGGCCATCCCGATAACGTTGCTGCAGCTCTTTACGGCGGAGCAACTCTTGCTTGGCAAGATGTAGTTCAAGGTAAGGCAGTAGCACATGCAGTTCATCTACCTGTAGACCCGCGCATCAAGGTAATGGCCTTCATTCCTTCGACTCCACTGGCCACAAAGAGGGCGCGCACAATGTTGCCTGAAACAATTCCATTCGCAGATGCGCTTCGAAATTCATCAAATGCCGCGCTCTTAACTCAAGCTCTAACAATTCGCCCTGATCTGCTTTTCACTGCGACTGAAGATTTCTTGCACCAGAGATATCGCGAAGAAGCGATGCCTGCTTCATTTGCGCTGATGACAAAGCTTCGCGCAGCGGGAGTCGCTGCATTTATCTCAGGAGCAGGCCCAACAGTTCTTGCACTCCACAATGAAGGCGAAGAAGAGAGCATCCAACTTTCACGTGCCGGCGGAGCGAAATTTGAGGGTAAATCTCTCGAAATTGCTAGCCGCGGAGCCACCCTGCTATAGTTTCGCCATCAGTTCGAACCCAGTAAGTTAAGGGTGAAAATTTAGAATTGATAATCACAGTAGTAAAAATCAAAAAGTAAAACCCAGATAAATAAACCCAGGGCTTAATTCCTACGTTTAGCCCCAAAGTGAAAAGAAATACATGACAACAACAGAACCAGTTCGTTCTAGCAGCCCAGAACTTTCAAGCATGACCCTTCCTAAGTTAAAGGAAGTTGCGTCACAGCTCGGTATCGAGGGTGCAGCGAAGCTCAAGAAGGATGATCTCGTTACAGCAATTGCAGATCTCCAGGCAGCTAACCGCGAAGCAGCAAAGGCAGAGCGCGAAGCTCGCCGCGAAGCCCGTAATGCGAAGAAGAACAACCGCGATAACAACGCAAAGAATTCAGATAACTCAGCAGATGATGAAGGCGATGATGAAGATTCATCAGATAACGCTCCATCGAATAGCGACCGTGGAAACGATCGCGAAGACCGAGGTAGCCGTAACCGTCGCGATCGCAATCGTGGGCGCGATCGCAACCGCGACCGTGGCAACCGCGAAGAGCGCGAGCCAGTAATCGGCGAAGATGATGTCCTAGTGCCAGTCGGTGGTCTCGTCGACATCATGGATAACTACTCATTTATTCGTACAGGTGGATACCTTCCGGGTCCGAACGATGTCTACGTTTCACAAGGACAGGTACGTAAGTACGGTCTTCGTAAGGGAGATGTTGTCACCGGTCAGGTTCGCCAGCTACGCGAAGGCGAAACCCGTCAGAAGTACAACCCACTCATTACTCTCGAAACAATCAACGGATTGCCATATGAAGAAGCACGTGGCCGTGTTGAATTTGGAAAACTAGTCCCTCTCTATCCTCAAGAGCGTCTTCGCCTTGAGACTGAGCCAAACATTCTTACAACGCGCGTTATCGACTTGATTGCACCAATTGGTAAGGGCCAGCGCGGACTTATCGTTTCGCCTCCAAAGGCCGGTAAGACCATGGTCTTGCAATCAATTGCAAACGCAATCACAACAAACAATCCTGAATGTCACTTGATGGTTGTTCTCGTTGATGAACGTCCCGAAGAAGTTACAGATATGCAGCGCAGCGTTAAGGGTGAAGTTATTGCTTCTACCTTCGACCGTCCTGCTGATGACCACACAACAATTGCAGAGCTTGCCATCGAACGTGCAAAGCGCCTCGTTGAAATGGGCCACGATGTAGTTGTTCTTCTCGACTCAATCACTCGTTTGGGCCGCGCATACAACATCGCAGCACCAGCATCAGGCCGCATCCTCTCTGGTGGAGTTGATTCAGCGGCTCTCTATCCACCAAAGAAGTTCTTCGGTGCGGCTCGTAATATCGAAGATGGCGGATCACTCACCATTCTTGCAACAGCTCTTGTCGATACCGGATCTCGTATGGACGAAGTTATCTTCGAAGAGTTCAAGGGCACAGGAAATATGGAGCTCATCCTCGATCGCAAGATGGCTGATAAGCGCATCTTCCCTGCGGTCAACGTTGTTGCATCAGGTACACGTAAGGAAGAAATCCTTATGGGAACTGAAGAACTCAACATCGTCTGGAAGCTTCGTCGCGTTCTGCACGCTCTCGAACCACAGGCTGCGCTCGAACTCTTGCTCGAGAAGATGAAGGGCACTAAGTCCAACGTCGAATTCTTGATGCAGATTCAGAAGACAACTGCTGGGCCTGACGACTCTAAGTAATGAGAGTGTTCGGTGGTTAGAGCATCTGATCTAGTTACTCGTACTTAAGAAGAGTCTTTTTGAGGAAGTCGTTGATAAGTGCATTCCAATTCTCGGGATTTATTGGGCTATCGCTGAAATCATCGACCACTTTTCCAAATGTATAAGCCTGAATAAATACGGCGAGCACACGGGGATCGATTTCCTTATGAAAGAAACCTTTTTCTTGTGTCTCTCGAACTAGGTCAGCAAGCGCGTCAGTCAGCCGTTGCTGTTCAACCCCGAGTTTCTTTGCAAGTCTTGCGCTTGATGCGGCAGCACCAATTACTTCTGCGCGATAAATTCGATCGGACCTTCTCTTGGGATCTTGTGTTTGTTCTGTAATGAGAACCAATCGGTTGTACACATCGTCCGGACTCTTCACTGCCCGTAGCACTTGTGTGATTGCCTCGATACTTGCATCTACCCATTCTGTATACCGAAGAAGCATTGCTGCTTCGAGTAACTCTTCCAGATCTTCGAAGTGGTGATAGAGAGAACCTTTTGAGATACCCGATTTAGTCAGAATCTGATCACTGGAAATATCTTTTCGAGCATGCGTTTCCAATAGCTCGCGGGTGGCCTCAATGAGGGCGTTCTTCGTGGGGTGGTGCGCTTGTGACATCTCCGAATTTAAGCACTTTCACAGCATCCTCGATAGTCGACCACAGAGAAAGCACAAAGATGACCCGCATATTTGACTCCATAGGCAGTAACCAACAAGGGAGAAGATCATGAAGTTTATTTCACCAAAGAATGTAGCCCTACTCGTGGCAGCAGGCTTGATCGCAAGCACCGGAACAGCGATTGCGGCAGAAACGACAGCTCCAACAACAGCACCGACAGCGAAGACACATACTCCAAGCCCAGAGATCGTTGCATTCAAGTCCGCAATCACGACATACAAAGCGGGACATGAAGCAGCTGCAAATTCTTTTAAGTCAGCGATCGCAACTGCAAAGAGTGCAAAGGAAGCTGCTATCAAAGCTGCAACAACTCCTGAAGCGAAAGCTGCTGCACGAACTGCATTTCAATCGGCAGTAGCAACAGCGAAGTCGACCCGTGATGCTGCATTTGCAGCCCTTGGCACAAAGCCTGTTCGACCAGTTTTGGCAGCCAAGTAAGACTTTCCCCGACGGGTAGCAGTCAGCCGCAGAATCCAGCGTGGATTTTGCGGTTTTCTGCTTTTACGAGAGACTTAGCGCCTATTGCCACACCTTATGGCGATGACCTGGTTCACCAGCGAGCTGGACCCAGACTCAAGAAAAGGAATATGAATATGAAGAAAGATATCCACCCAGAGTACAAAGAGACTCAAGTAACTTGTGGTTGCGGTGAAAAGTTTGTTACCCGCTCAACAGTTGCAAGCGGATCAATCTATGTTGAAGTTTGTTCAGTCTGTCACCCGTTCTACACAGGCAAGCAGCGCATCCTCGATACAGGTGGACGCGTCGCGAAGTTCGAAGAGCGTTTCGGTAAGAATAAGTAGCTTTCTAAAGAGACCGCATCGCAACCCATTAGTGGTTGCGGGGCGGTCTTTTTATTTCTCCAGAGTTTCTATCGAGAAGGGATGAAGTCATATGGCTAACGATCGTTTTGCATCCGCACATGAAATGGTGCGCGAGTATCAAGAGCTCGAAGCAAAGATGGCCGACCCTTCTATTCATGAAGATCAAGGCAACGCCCGCAAACTCGGTCGACGTTATGCGCAGCTCGGTCCAGTAGTTGCAGGGTTCAATGCTTGGAAGTCAGCTGCTGATGACCTTGAAGCTGCGAAAGAGATGGCCGCTGAAGATGCTTCATTTGCATCTGAAATTCCTGCAATGGAAGTCGCTGTTGAAGCAGCTGCAGCAAAATTAGAGGAGCTCTTACTCCCACGCGATCCTAACGATGATCGCGATGTCATTATTGAAGTGAAGGCCGGAGCCGGTGGCGATGAGTCAGCGCTCTTTGCTGGCGACTTGGTGCGTATGTATCAGCGCTATGCAGAAAAGCGTGGCTGGAAGATTGAAATCATCGATATGACCGAGTCGGAACTCGGTGGCTATAAAGATATTTCTATGGCGGTTAAATCAAAGGGAACTCCAGAACCTGGAACAACACCGTATGCACGTCTTAAATTTGAGGGCGGAGTTCACCGTGTGCAGCGCGTTCCAGAGACAGAGAGCCAAGGACGAATTCATACTTCTGCGGCAGGCGTACTCATTCTTCCTGAAGCTGAAGAAGTAGATGTTGAATTGAATATGAACGATGTTCGCGTAGATGTGTATCGCTCATCAGGCCCTGGTGGACAGTCTGTAAATACCACTGACTCTGCTGTTCGTTTGACTCACGTTCCAACCGGAATTGTTGTCTCATGTCAGAACGAAAAATCACAGCTTCAAAATAAAGAATCAGCGCTTCGTATTCTTCGCGCCCGTCTTCTCATGGATGCGCAAGAAAAAGCTGAAGCTGCTGCAATGGCCGAGCGTAAGAGCCAGGTTCGTACAGTCGATCGTTCTGAGCGCATCCGTACATATAACTATCCTGAAAATCGCCTTAGTGATCACCGCGTAAATTACAAGGCAAATAACTTAGATGCAGTCCTTAATGGCGAGCTAGATGAAGTTGTGCAGGCGCTCCTTGATGCTGACAGAGCAGCAAAGCTTTCTTCAACAAATTAAGTAACCGCTATGGAACTAACCTTTAAGGAATTCTTGCGAGGTGGCAAAGAGCAGCTATCTAATGCAGGTTTTGCAGAGGTAGAAGCAGAACACTTACTTGCTCACACCCTTGGGCTTTCGCGGATGGATCTTCACAATCCTCTTACAGTTGAAAATGCGCTTGCAGCCATCGGCGATATGACAATCGTTGAAGAGACTTTCTGGAAATTACTCGATCGTCGATGTGCACATGAACCGCTGCAATATCTGACTGGCGTTGCTTATTTCCGCCACCTTGAATTAAAGGTTGGGCCCGGAGTTTTGGTGCCACGTCCTGAAAGTGAACTACTTGTTGAAGCCGTGCTTACCCACATCGAGAAGTTAAATGGGGCGGTAAGCGTTGTTGATCTCGGATCTGGCTCAGGCGCACTTGCCCTTTCAATTGCAACTGAAGCGCCACAGACCCATGTCATCGCAGTTGAGAAGAGCACTGAAGCGATTCATTGGTTGAAAGAAAATGTCTCTTTCATAGATGAAAAGGTGCGCATTCTTGAAAGTGATGTTGCTACAGCGCTCGAAGGCGTGAAGTGCGATGTTGTTATAGCTAACCCGCCATATATCCCTGATGCACAAGAAGTTCCGCGCGATGTTGCAGATCACGAGCCTGCAATCGCCCTCTTTGGGGGAGTAGATGGCTTGAAGGTTCCCCGCCTCTTCATCTCAACTGCAGGACGCCTTTTAAAGGAAGGTGGATTCCTTGCAATCGAACACCATGAAGAGCAAGGGGCAGCTATCGCCGATGTACTTAGCGCAGATTTCACAGATATTCTTCTGCATCAGGATTTAACCGGCCGCCCGCGATTTACGACAGCAGTGAGGAGATAGCAATGCCACGCATTGACCTCAAGCTCGGCGATCAGAAGAAACACATTGCTCGCGCACTCAAAGAGATTCGCGCTGGCTATGTCATCGTGGCTCCTCTCGAGCACGGCTATGTTTATTTAGCAGATGCATTTTCTCCATTTGCGGTTCGTGCAATGCATGTTCTTCGCGGAGATGATCTCGGAGTTGCAGCGCAAGTTCTTGCTTATAGTTTGGATACCGTTAAAGGAATTTCGCGAGCGGTATCACCCGAGACTCAAGAGCTGTGTAAGAAATATTGGCCAGGACTTTTATCTGTATCTCTTAAGCCAAGTTCAGTTCTTAACTGGGATCTTGGCGATGATAAAGAGCTCGATTGGTTTAACGTCCGAGTTCCAAAATCTAAATTTGTCCGCGCACTTTTGAAAGAAGCTGGACCACTTGCAGTTGCAAGTGCCTCATCAGCAGGCGAGGAACCAATGCTCAAGATTGATCGCGCAAAGGTTAAAGATTGGGATGTTGCAGTGGTCTTCGATAATGGCGCGCTGAAGGCAGGGCCACGCACCACCATTATTGAGGCTGATGCTGTCGACATGCGCCTCGTACGCGAAGGCGCTATTTCATTTGATGAGATGGCGAAGGTCGCACCGAACATTTCTTATATCTAAAGAGAAATTCCCTTCCTAACTATTAGGCTGGGGCCATGTCCGAAACTTTCTATGGCCCAGATTTCACTCTTCTCTCGAAGCAAGATCCAGATATTGCAGCTGTGCTGCTCTCTGAGCTCAAGCGTCAACAGAGCAATCTTCAATTAATCGCTTCAGAGAACTTCACTTCTCGCGCTGTTCTTGCAGCTCTCGGCTCTACTCTCTCGAATAAGTACGCCGAGGGTTATCCAGGTAAGCGTTACTACGGTGGCTGTGAAGAGGTAGATAAGGCAGAGACGATTGCAATTGATCGCGCTAAAGCTTTATTCGGCGCAGAGCATGCAAACGTCCAGCCGCACTCAGGTGCAAGTGCAAACGTTGCTGTCTATCAAGCATTTACCAAGCCAGGTGACACCGTTCTTGCAATGTCACTCCCACATGGTGGTCACCTCACACACGGTTCAAAAGTCAACTTCTCGGGCAAGTGGTTCAACATTGTCTCTTATGGTGTTCGCCAAGATAACGAACTCATCGATTATGACGAGCTCCGCGATCTAGCAATTGCCAATAAGCCAAAGATGATTTGTACCGGTGCAACTGCTTACCCATCATTGATTGATTTCGAGAAGGTGCGCGCAATTTGCGACGAAGTCGGCGCAATCATGTGGGTCGACGCTGCTCACTTCATCGGTCTTGTCGCAGGTAAGGCAATTCCGTCACCAGTGCCATATGCAGATGTTGTTTCATTTACAACACATAAAGTTTTGCGCGGACCACGCGGCGGAATGATCTTGTCAAAGGCAGAACATGCGGCTGCAATCGATAAGGCAGTCTTCCCAGGTATGCAGGGCGGACCAATCATGTCTGCAGTAGCTGGCAAGGCAATTGCACTTGCTGAGTGCGCAACTCCTGCCTATCAAAAGTATGCAAAGGATGTAATTTTCAACGCTCAAGCGCTTGCCGGTGCACTTGAAGCTGAAGGAATGCGCGCAGTATCTGGCGGCACTCAGACCCACCTCGCTCTCATTGATATTCGTTCAACTGGCGTCAATGGCAAGGTTGCTGACGAACGTTGTGGCGCTGCAGGAATTGTTCTTAATAAGAACTCAATTCCTTACGATCCAGAAGCACCTTCAGTGACTTCAGGTATTCGCGTCGGAACTCCTGCCACAACTACTCAGGGAATGGGCGTTGCCGAGATGGGCACGATTGCATCTCTGATAGCTCGTGCAATTAAGACCGATGATGCTGCTGCACATGCTGCTATTAAATCTGAGGTCCACGAGCTCACTGCACGTTTTCCTATCTACCAGGCGTAAAGAAAACTCCCTATAGATGCGCGAGTACCTTGTCACTCTGCTTCTTGCAGCAGCGCTCTGTTATGTAGTAACTCCATTTGTGCGCTCATGGGCAATCAAGGTGGGTGCGGTTGCACAGATTCGCACACGTGATGTCCATACAACTCCTACTCCTCGTTGGGGTGGGCTTGCAATGTGGATTGCGATGGCGCTGACCTTTGCAATGGTTAATCACCTCTCGCTTGTAGGAAAATCTTTCGGACGCGAATCACTTGGAATTTTCCTTGCAGCAACTCTTCTCGTTGCAATCGGTTTAGTCGATGATCGCTTTGAACTGGATGCGCTTACAAAGCTAGCGGGCCAGGCACTCGCGGCTGGAATTTTGTTGATCTTCGGTATTCAAGTGCTGTGGTTGCCCATCAATGGCGTCATCACTCTTCCACCAAGCATCGGTCAACTTGTTACCGTTCTGATCGTGCTTGTCACAATTAATGCAGTGAATTTCATCGATGGACTTGATGGGCTAGCAGCAGGAATCGTTGCAATATCAGGCGCAGCATTCTTCGCATTCGCTTACTTGCTAGCTGTTATCTATGGCTTTAGCCGCGCAGGCGCACCATCACTAATCACCGCTGTAATTATTGGTGTCTGTATTGGCTTTCTGCCCCATAACGCCCACCCTGCAAAGATCTTCATGGGCGATTCAGGATCGATGTTTCTCGGTCTCTTGCTTGCAGCCTCTGCAATTACCTTGACGGGACAGATTGATCCCAATGCAATCTCTGCAGAGAAGTTGGGCCCAACACTTCTTCCGTTGATGCTTCCTTTCGCAGTTCTTGCCATTCCTCTGATTGATCTCTTCTCAGCAATTATTCGCCGATTGCGTGCCGGTCAATCTCCCTTTAGCTCCGATAAAGAACATATGCACCACCGAATCCTTCGCGCTGGCAACACACATTTGCGCACAACGCTGATTATGTATTTATGGACGGCAACAATTGCTTTCCCAGTAGTCGTATCTGCATTTGAACCTTTATGGATTGCAGCAATAGTTGCTGGTGCAATGCTCGCCTTTACCTTGTATTACTCAAAGAGTGGAGTTGTTGTAAATGACAAGCAACCAAAGTAATCCAAGTAATGAAGCGCAATTACTTCGTGGTGCTCTCACTCCAACTTTTATAGTTGGCATCATCGCAATCGGATTCTCAATCTTCATGAAGGGCACCCCAGGATTCTTCGGTGCACTACTTGCCCAGGCTGTCGTACTCATCTACTTCTTGGTGCACATCTTCGTCTCAAAGGTTTCTCGCAACCTTGATCCCATGAGCACCATGGCGCTTGCAATGTTTTCTTACTTCGCAAAGTTCATGCTTCTTGGGGCATTTCTTTGGGCACTTACCAAGTACACCTCGCGCTCATCCATTGACCGCACCACCTTCGGGATTACCGCTATTGCGCTGACCTTCTCTTGGCTGGGCGGAGAAATCGCTAGTTATCTAAAGCTGAAAACTCATCTACCATTGCCCCATGAGCAACAACCCAACTAACCGCCGCGAAGAGAACGCCCTTTGGTCGATCTTCGGCTACCTCGTTTCAGGCCTGCTCTTCTGGGGCGGCATCGGCTGGGCGGCAGACCACTTCTTCAACACCACCTACTTGACCCTGATCGGCCTGCTCGTAGGCATGGGCGGCGCCCTCTACCTCGTCTGGTTGAGGTTCGGACGAGAGTAAGTAAGCCCCTGGGGGAGTGACCAGCCCCACGGGAAATCCCTGATTTCCGATTTCACAAGGGAGAGGTTTTCCCCATAAGGTTGCCCTGCTTTACCGCTTCCCCAGCGAATGGTCTATAAGCCCTTTTATCTCTCAAGGAGTGTGTGTGCGCGCGTTAAGTAACTTACACGCAGAAGGTGATGGATTCGTCCCACCTAGTACAAACGACTTCAATCTTCCTCCAATCTTCGAATCAGTTTCTTGGTTCACAAAGCCCGTTCTTCTCGTATTTCTCTCAGTAATTGTCGTTTCAGTCTTCTTTATTCTCTCTTCACGCAAGGCAGCTGTAGTGCCTTCGAAGCTGCAATTCGCTGGAGAAAGTGTCTACGCATTTGTGCGTAATGACCTTGCTCGCGATGTCATCGGCCACGACTTCATGCGTTTCGTGCCCTATCTCTTCACACTCTTTACCTTTGTTCTTACCAATAACATCTTCGGAATCGTGCCGTTGCTGCAATTCCCAGCGATGTCACATGTGGCATTCCCATATGTCTTGGCAATCTTTACATTCTTCGTCTTCCATTACGTAGGTATTCGCAAGCAGGGGTTCTTCAAATACCTCAAGGAGATTGCATTTATGCCAGGTGTACCAAAGCCTGTCTATATCTTGCTAACCCCGATTGAAATTGCAACCTTCTTCATTGTGCGTCCACTGACGCTCTCGCTTCGTCTCTTTGCAAATATGTTCGCGGGCCACTTGTTGTTGCTCGTTTTCATTATGGGTGGTGACTACATGATGCATGATTCACATCTGATCATGAAGCTATTCAGCCCATTCTCATTTGCATTTGGTATTGCCCTTACATTCTTTGAATTTATGGTGCAATGCCTACAGGCGTACATCTTTACCCTGCTCACAGCTCTCTACATCGCCGGCGCCCTTGCCGACGAGCACTAACGGAAACACCTAACGAAAGGTAAGAAAAAATGACAGGCACACTCAACCTGGTCGGTTTTGGCCTATCAGCAATTGGTCCAGCAATTGCAACAGGAATGATCTTCGCTGCGTACATCAACGGCGTAGCTCGTCAGCCAGAAGCACGTAGCGTTCTCCAGCCAATCGCGTTCCTCGGATTCGCGCTCGCTGAAGCACTTGCACTCTTCGGTCTCGTCCTCGCATTCGTTCTCTAATCAATAAAGATTAATTAGGGTAAAAATGCGCTCATTTAATTTGCTTAGTGGGGAAGAAGCAGCAAGCCCACTAGTTCCGCACACAGCAGAACTAGTCGTCGGTGCTATCGCTTTCACCCTGCTATTCCTCGTGCTTCGCAAGGCAGTTGTGCCAATGTTTGAAAAAGCATTCACAGCTCGCACCGAAGCCATCGAAGGCGGTATCGAACGTGCTGAGAAGGCGCAGCTAGAAGCACAGCGCGCACTAGTTCAGTACAACGAGCAGCTTTCATCAGCACAAGGTGAGGCATCAAAGCTTCGCGAAGAAGCTCGCATTCAAGGCGCAGCTATTCTCGAAGAGCTTCGCACGAAGGCTCAAGAAGAATCAGCACGCATTACTGCGACAGCTCACGCATCTATTGAGGCAGAACGTCAGCAGGCGATCACTTCACTTCGTAACGAAGTCGGTGCGCTTGCAGTCGAACTCGCATCAAAGATTGTCGGAGAAGCTCTCGATGACCAGGCCCGTCAATCACGGATCGTGGAACGCTTCATCGAAGATCTCGAAAAGTCTAAGTAAGTCCAAGAAAATAAGAAGCACTAGAGAAGAAAGAAGAGAATGAGAATCCATCTCGGAGGAAGCAGCCGTCAATCATTAGTGATTGCACGCGGCAAGCTCGATGCTGCCATCAAGGGCGCAACAGCTGCATCCGCATCTGAGCTCTCATCCCAGCTCTTCTTTGCAGCTGATGTTCTTTCAAAGAACACTTCAATCCGCCGCGCTTTTGCCGATCCATCACGCGATGCAGCCTCAAAGGGCGTTCTCGTTAAGGATCTCTTCGCAAAGTCACTCGCTGCTACAGCGCTAGAAATACTCACAGCCGTATCAACTCTTCGTTGGTCAGCTGCAGGAGACCTAGTCCATGTACTCGAACAACTTGCGATTGAAGCTGAAGCATCTGCTGCAAACCTCAACAATGAGCTCGATCGCGTAGAAGATGAACTCTTCGAAACATCTCAGCTCGTTGTCGACAACTTCGAATTGCGCAAGGCTCTCGTAGGTACTGGAACACCTGAAGCGAAGTCAGCGCTTATCTCTGAAGTGCTTTCAAAGAAGGCATCTGCATCAACCGTGAGACTTGCGGTTGCTCTTGTATCGAGCCTTCGTGGACGTAGCATTGAAGCGGCATTTGCTGACTATCTCTTTGGTTTAGCTAATCGCCGTAATCGTTTAATCGCGGTAATTCGCGTGGCATCTGAAATTACAGATGCTCAGAAGTCACGTCTTGCAGCAGCGATTGAGAAGCAGGTTGGCCAGCCAATCCGCATCAATATCGAGGTCGAGCCATCAATTCTTGGTGGCGTATCGGTCAAGTTTGCAGATGAACTCGTAGATGGAAGCGTTTCAAATCGACTTGCTAGCGCCGGACGCGCGCTAGCTGGAAACAAATAAAGGGGAAACTCATGGCAGAGCTCAAGATCCAACCGAATGAAATTCGGGATGCCTTAGCGAACTTCGTTAAGTCATACGATCCAGGCACAGCGGCTCGTGATGAAGTCGGAACAGTTAGCCAGGCAGGCGATGGAATCGCTCGCGTTGAAGGTCTTCCTTCAACAATGGCAAACGAACTTCTTCAGTTCGAGAACGGAACACTAGGTCTCGCACTGAACCTCGACGTGCGCGAAATCGGTGTTGTTATCTTGGGCGATTACGCAGGCATTGAAGAAGGAACATCTGTACGTCGTACAGGTGAAGTTCTCTCTGTTCCTGTCGGCGACGGATTCCTCGGTCGCGTTGTTGATCCACTCGGTCGACCAATCGATGGCAAGGGCGACATCACCCCAGATGCACGTCGTGCTCTAGAACTTCAGGCTCCTTCAGTAGTACAGCGTCAACCTGTTAAGGAACCAATGGCAACAGGTATCAAAGCAATCGATGCGATGACAGCGATTGGTCGCGGTCAGCGTCAGTTGATCATTGGTGACCGTCAGACTGGTAAGACAGCAGTTGCTATCGACACAATTATTAACCAGCGCGAGAACTGGCTATCAGGCGATAAGAAGAAGCAGGTTAAGTGCATCTACGTCGCTATTGGTCAGAAGGGTTCAACAATTGCATCTGTTAAGGGTGCTCTTGAAGAAGCTGGCGCAATGGAATACACAACAATCGTCGCATCTCCTGCATCAGATCCAGCAGGCTTTAAGTACCTCGCTCCTTACACAGGTTCTGCAATTGGTCAGCACTGGATGTACAACGGCGAGCACGTTCTTATCGTCTTTGATGATCTCTCGAAGCAGGCTGAGGCGTATCGTTCAGTCTCACTTCTTCTTCGTCGCCCACCAGGCCGCGAAGCGTACCCAGGAGACGTTTTCTACTTACACTCACGTCTTCTCGAGCGTTGCGCAAAGCTCTCTGATGAATTGGGCGGCGGTTCAATGACTGGCCTTCCAATCATTGAAACAAAGGGAAATGACGTTTCAGCGTTTATTCCTACAAACGTAATTTCTATTACTGACGGACAGTGCTTCCTTGAAACAGATCTCTTTAACGCAGGCGTTCGCCCAGCGATTAACGTAGGTATCTCTGTTTCACGTGTTGGTAGCTCTGCACAGACAAAGGCGATGAAGAAAATTGCAGGACGTCTTCGTCTTGACCTCGCTCAGTACCGCGAACTCGAAGCATTCGCTGCTTTCGGTTCAGACCTTGATGCTGCATCAAAGGCTCAGCTTGAGCGCGGTGCGCGCATGGTTGAACTCCTTAAGCAGGGTCAGTACTCACCATATTCAGTAGAACGTCAGGTTGTTTCAATCTGGGCAGGCACAACAGGCAAGCTCGATGATGTTGCTGTTGCTGATATCCGCCGCTTCGAATCTGAACTTCTCGACTTCATTGCTCGCGAACGTAAGGACATCTTCACAGTAATCTCAGAGACAAAGCAGCTCGAAGATGACACTGTTGCAAAGATGGAGACAGCAGTTGCTGACTTCAAGAAGCAGTTCAAGCCATCTGTTGCTGCAGCTGTTAACGAGGCGCCTGCAAAGGCTCTCGATGGCGAAGGCGCAGAAGCAATTACAAAGCACGTCCCACCGGCGGTGAAGAAGTAACTCATGGGTGCTCAACTTCGCATATATCGCCGACGGATGCGTTCCGTTAAAGCGACTAAAAAGATTACGAAAGCTATGGAGTTAATCTCTGCTTCTCGTATCGTTAAGGCGCAGCAACGTGTTTCAGCGTCGACCCCTTATGCAAATGAGTTGACTCGTGCAGTATCTGCAGTCGCTACATACTCTTCAACAAACCATCCGTTGACTACACCACACGAGAACCCACGTCGTGCAGCGATTTTGATCATCTCTGCTGACCGCGGTATGGCTGGTGCGTACTCAACTAATGCGATTAAGGAAGGCGAGAAACTCGCTGCACTTCTACGCGAACGTGGTTTAGATGTCTCTAACTTCCTCGTGGGCCGCAAGGCAGTGAACTACTACAAGTTCCGCAACCGCGAGATGGCTGGAACATGGACAGGTTTCTCAGATAACCCAACATATGAAAATGCCAAGGAAATTGCAGATGCACTTCTGTCAGCATTCCTTGCAGATTCAACTGAAGCAAATGGCGTCGATGAAATTCACATCATCTTCACTCAATTTAAATCAATGTTGACTCAAGAGGCCACTGCAAAGCGCATGATCCCTCTCGAAGTTGTCGAGTCATCAGCGCCAGTTCCAACAGGCTTACTTCCAATGTATGAATTCGAACCAAATGCAGGAGAAGTTCTTAACGCTCTTCTTCCTCGTTATATCGAAGCACGTATCTTTAACGCGATGTTGCAATCTGCAGCTTCAGAGCATGCAGCTCGTCGTCGCGCTATGAAATCAGCAACTGACAATGCTGAGGATTTGATCAAGTCGCTCACGCGACTTGCGAACGCTGCCCGTCAGGCAGAAATTACCCAGGAAATCAGTGAAATTGTTGGCGGCGCAGATGCGTTGGCCTCAGCTAGTGCAGGGAGTGAATGATGTCAGCAACAGGTAAAGGCCGCGTAGCCCGAGTTATTGGACCGGTGGTGGATATTGAATTCCCCGCAGATTCAATGCCTTCGATCTTCAACGCGCTTCACGTAGAGACCACCATGAGTGGCACTACTCGTACCTTGACCCTCGAAGTAGCACAGCACATTGGTGACAACCTCGTGCGCGCAATCTCGATGCAACCTACAGACGGAATGGTGCGCGGTGCTGAAGTAACAGACACTGGTTCAGCTATCTCTGTCCCAGTCGGTGACGTCACAAAGGGCCACGTCTTCAACACTCTCGGAGAATCCCTCGACGTTCCAACATCATCACTTGATATCAAGGAGCGTTGGTCAATTCACCGTAACGCACCTGCATTCGATCAGCTCGAGTCAAAGACTGAAATGTTCGAAACAGGTATCAAAGTTATCGACCTTCTTACACCTTACGTAAAGGGCGGAAAGATCGGTCTCTTCGGTGGTGCAGGTGTTGGTAAGACTGTTCTTATCCAGGAAATGATTTATCGCGTAGCTGAAAACTTCGGTGGTGTATCTGTATTCGCCGGTGTTGGTGAGCGTACTCGTGAAGGTAACGACCTGTTCCTCGAAATGACCGAGACGGGCGTTATCAATAAGACAGCCTTGGTCTTCGGTCAGATGGATGAACCACCTGGAACGCGTCTTCGTGTTGCTCTGTCAGCACTCACAATGGCTGAGTACTTCCGCGATGTTCAGAAGCAGGACGTTCTCCTCTTCATCGACAACATCTTCCGCTTTACTCAGGCAGGTTCTGAAGTATCAACACTTCTTGGCCGTATGCCATCTGCAGTGGGCTACCAGCCAACACTTGCTGATGAAATGGGTCAGCTTCAGGAGCGTATTACTTCAACACGTGGTCACTCGATTACATCTATGCAGGCAATTTATGTTCCTGCAGATGACATCACTGACCCAGCTCCACACACAACATTCGCCCACTTGGATGCAACAACAGTGTTGTCTCGTCCGATTTCAGAGCTTGGTATCTACCCAGCTGTGGATCCGCTCGATTCATCATCTCGTATCCTCGATCCTCGCTACATCGGCGAGCACCACTTCCGTGTTGCTAACCGCATTAAGCAGATCTTGCAGCGCTACAAGGATCTCCAGGACATCATCGCAATTCTCGGTATCGACGAATTGTCAGAAGATGACCGCGTTCTCGTAGGTCGTGCACGTCGTATCCAGCGCTTCTTGTCACAGAACACATTCGTGGCGAAGGTCTTTACTGGTATCGACGGTTCATTCGTCCCACTTGCAGACACAATCGCAGCATTCGAAGCGCTTGCTGATGGAAAGTACGATCACATTCCAGAACAAGCATTCTTCATGTGCGGTGGCCTCGACGATGTCGAGCGCAATGCAGCTGAATTGGCGAAGAAGTAAAAATGGCTCTTAACGTCGCACTAGTATCGCCAACACAACAGGTGTGGTCAGGCGAGGCAACTTTTGTCTCTGCTCGCACCACAGAAGGAGATCTCGGAGTTCTTCCAGGTCACTCACCTTTGTTTGGCGTACTAGTCGACGGAGCTGTCAGCATTAAAGGCACCGACGGAACAACACAGGAATTCCAAGTTCGCGGAGGCTTCTTATCAGTCTCTAACGACCGCGTTTCAATTCTGACTGAATCAGTCGGTTAATTACTCTCTAGAAACTTTTGCGCCGAGGCTCACTAATTGCTCGGCGAAGTTCGGATATCCACGATCAATATGGAATGCGCCATCTACAGTTGTTTCTCCGTCGGAAACGAGCGCTGCTAACACAAGACCAGCACCGGCACGGATATCAGTTGCCTCAACTGGGGCTCCAGATAGCTGTGGAATACCGTCGATAGAGGCGTGGTGGCCGTCTACGGTGATTTGAGCGCCAAGGCGCATGAGTTCGTTGACAAACATAAAGCGTGATTCAAAGACGTTTTCAGTCACGATCGAATGGCCATCTGCAACAGCATTCATGGCGATGATGAATGGAAGTAAGTCGGTAGCAAATCCTGGATAGGGAAGTGTTGCAACATCGATAGCGCGTGGGCGTTGGTTCATCTGAACGCGGATTCCATCTTGTGTTGATGTAACGATTGCACCGGCGTGGGTAAGTTTTTCGAGCATGACTTCCATGTGGTCGGCGCGTCCACCGTGGATGGTGATATCGCCTTGGGTCATTGCAGCCGCAAAGGCCCATGTGCCAGCGATGATGCGGTCGGTAATAGTGGTGTGATCAGTTGGGTTGAGTTCTTTAACACCAGTGATGGTAATCAGTGGTGAGCCAAGTCCATCGATTTGTGCGCCCATTCCAATAAGGAATTCACCAAGGTCGACGAGATCTGGTTCGCGCGCTGCATTATCAATAGTTGTAACGCCTTGCGCAAGAACTGCAGCTGTCATCAAGTTTTCGGTTGCGCCCACTGATGGGAAATCTAGCTCGATTGCTGTTCCTGTTAAGCCATTAGGTGCTTCGGCGATGACGTAACCATGTTCGACGTGGGCAGTGGCACCGAGTGATTCAAGACCTTTGATGTGAAAATCGAGTCCGCGCGAACCGATTGCATCTCCGCCAGGAAGTGCGACTTCAGCTTTACCAACGCGTGCAACGAGTGGTCCAAGTACGTTGATGGATGCGCGCATCTTGCGAACAAGATCGTAATCAGCGCGGTGCAGGGGAGCAGCAGGAACATCGATAGTGACAACTGATCCTTCATGTTTAACGGTGCAACCAAGGCGAGTAAGAAGGTCGGCCATGATGTCGACATCCGCAATATCTGGAACATTGCGGATTGTTGTGGTGCCCACTGCCAAAAGGGATGCTGCCATCAATTTAAGGACTGAATTCTTAGCGCCTGTAACTGATACTGCGCCCTCGAGACGGCAACCCCCGGAGACCCGGAAGCGGTCGAGCGACGAAGATGCCATATCCGAAGTCTACTTATAGGCTACGGACATGGTTAATTTAACGCGCATTTACACAAAGACAGGCGATGACGGAACTACATCTCTTGGAGATATGAGCCGTACTTCTAAGAATGACCCTCGTCTTGAAGCATATGCAACAGTCGATGAAGCGAACTCCACTATCGGAGTAGTGCTCGCAACTGATGAGTTATCCGATGATGTTCGAGCTCTCTTGGTTCGCATCCAGAATGACATGTTCGATGTCGGAGCAGATCTCTGCACCCCAGTTGTAGATTCACCGGCCTTTGAACCTCTTCGTGTCCTTGAGTCACAGGTGACATACCTTGAAGAGCAGATTGATAAGTACAACGCAGATCTAGAAGCTCTTCGATCATTTGTACTTCCTTCTGGAACGCCAGCAGCAGCGCACCTTCACGTAGCTCGCACAGTTGTTCGCCGTGCAGAGCGTCGTACATGGGCTGCTATCCATGCATTTGGCGGCGGCGTTAATCCACTGACAGCTAAATACCTCAACCGTTGTTCAGATCTTCTCTTCGTACTTGCACGCGTTGCTAATAAGAAGATTGGAGATCAGCTCTGGGTTCCTGGAGCTAATCGCTGATTAGAAACTATTGAGATGGGCGCGAGCAGCGCTCTCTTCTTGAGGAAACACAAAGATACGCGGCCCTTCCTTTGTCTGGGTCAGCGTTGCTCGTATTCCAACAGCCAATAATTTTTGACGGAGCACTTCACCTTCAATGTGATTTGTCGGTTTCGCAACCACGACCAAAGTTCCGTATTCAGAGTCAAGACCTGCTTGAGGAGTTCGCTGCACCACAGATTTACCGCGAGCTGATGTCCACTTAAGCATCAGGATTAAGAATGCAACAACGGGAAAGCCTGCAAGACTCATAAAGAAGAGTTTGTTATCGACTCCGCCAAGCACTAGTTACCGACTTTGGTAAATGTCACGGTCTGAGTTCCCTCAGGTTTTGCTTCTTGGTGACAGACAACCTCGATACTTGAAACGTACTCAAGCGATTCAAGTGGTTCGGGGGAGATGAGAAGGATTGTCTTGATCTCGCGAGCCAAGCTCTGTCCGGCAATTGTGCGAAGGTTTCCGATGAGTTCTTTATTCTGCGCGTAGACCTTTGAATTTACTTCCCACCAGACACAGCCTGGTTCAGCTGCCACCTGTACTGCGCCGCAGATGAATTTAGAACAGGCTGCTACTTGAGAGGCAAGATTTCCCTTTGCAGAGATAA
Organism: Candidatus Nanopelagicaceae bacterium; assembly: GCA_965268225.1. Classification (GTDB taxonomy): domain Bacteria; phylum Actinomycetota; class Actinomycetes; order Nanopelagicales; family Nanopelagicaceae; genus Planktophila. Next base: position 260,535 of record OZ254166.1, read on the forward strand.
CTCCGACGAGTTCTTTGCTGGTTGGAACTTTTGCATAGATTCCTGCCTCGTATTCAAAACCAACTGGTGGCCACTTTGGTTTAGGCGATGGTGAAACCCTGATCTTCTTACGAGGCTTTGGTTTTGGCTTCGGCTTTGGTTTCACAGTTGGTTTGGCGCTCGGTATTGAAGTCGAAGTTGATGTTGCTACTGGTTTTGCAGTGCTCTTGACAGTGTTCTTTATGGTGGGTTTTGCTGTCGCTTTTGCCGTTGGCTTAACGGATGGTTTAATTGTTGCCTTTGTAGTCGGCTTCGTAGTTGCCTTAGAAGTTACCTTTGTCGTGGGCTTCGGTGTTGGTTTCTTGGTTGCAGCCGTCGCTGCGCTTCCGGACACCGCCATAGCGAGTGCAAGGAAGAGAGAAAGTTTTCTCAATCGCGCTCCCACTTGAAGCTGCGCACCGCCCAGATGATTCCGACTACGAGCCATGCAGTAATAATGGCAAAGGTACGGCCAGTTTCCCAATTGCCCGCAACTTCACGCGCAGCAAATGAGTCTGGAAGGAAGATTGAGCGAGCTCCTTGCGTCATCCATTTCAGGGGGAATATCGCTGCCACTTGCTGCATCCATTGAGGAAGATCGGTGAAGATAAAGAAGACACCGCTAAAGAATTGAAGAACTATGACAACAGGTGAAACAACAGCCGATGCGCCACGTCCACTCTTTGGAACGTTTGAGAATGCAATTCCAAGAACCGTTGAACATGCGCTTCCGAGAACAAGGAGTGCAGCGAGAAGCAGCCACTTATCTGCACCCGTTGGAAGATTGACTCCAAAAAATGCAACCCCTGCTGCAAGAAGTAGAAACACTTGAATCAACATGCTTAGCGTTACAAGTATTGCCTTGCCGATGAAGTAGCTGCTTGCTGGCATGGGAGTGCCACGCAAACGCTTAAGAGTTCCGAAATCTCGCTCAACTGGAATCATGATCGCTAACTGCTGAAAGCCTGTATTTACAAGGCCTGAGGCGATCATGCCGGCGACAAAGTACTGGCTAAATGTGACGCCCTTGGCAATTGAATTTGAGAAGACTGATCCAAAGATAGCGAGCAAGATGAGCGGGAAGAGCATGGTGAAAACAACGGATTCGCGTTGACGCATAAATTGTCTGATCTCAAGACGACCTCGTTGGATACCAATCGAGAGCGCAGTTGGCTTACTCATGGGTGACTCCAATCATCTCGAGGTAGATATCTTCTAAAGATGCTCGCTTCACATTGAGCTCTGGAACTTCGCCACCAAATTGAGTTGAAAGTTGATTGACGAGTTGAGTTGGGTTGACTGTCTTTTCGCTACGCAGCTCTGAACCATCCCGCCATGAAACCGTTGCAAGAGAAGTAGCACGGCCACCAAGGAGTGCTGGAGTAGATACCTCAATAATTTCTCCGCGATTGATGACTGCAACTCGATCAGCAAGTGCTTCAGCTTCATCGAGATAGTGTGTAGTGAGAAGAATAGTTGCACCTTCGCTACGTAACTTGAGAATGAGCTGCCAAAATGCGCGGCGCGCTTCAGGATCAAATCCCGTTGTAGGTTCATCAAGGAAGATGAGTTCTGGATTGCCAATAATTCCCAGTGCAACATCTAATCGACGGCGTTGACCACCAGATAAAGTACGGCCCAAAGCATCAGATTTTTCCGTAAGCCCGACCAACTCGATTACTTCACGGGGATCTTTTGGGCTCTTGTAGTACTTTGCAAAATGTGAAACGGATTCATAGACAGTGAGATCACCAGCATCAGCAGTTGATTGCAGAACGATTCCAATGCGATCGCGCCATGCTTGTCCTGCTCGTCCCTTTGTTGCTGGATCGAAGCCAAGCACCTGAACTTCTCCAGAATCTCGGTCACGGAAACCCTCAAGGATTTCAACGGTGGTCGTCTTTCCCGCACCGTTGGGGCCAAGGAGAGCGAAGATCTCGCCTTGCTCGATGGCTAGGTCTACGCCAGAGACAGCGTGATTGGTCCCGTAGCTCTTACGAAGCCCCGAGACGCTTATAACTGTGCTCATATGGCTATCTTGTCACTGACTAGGTAAAAGTGCGAGAAAATAGAGCCATGAGCCCGCGTAAGAATTATCCCAAAAATCGTAGGCCTAAAAATGGCGATGAAGATCGTCCAATCAATCCATCGAATCAAAGTTTCGAAGAAGATGAGAATGGGTTATGGATCGTTCGAAAGTTAACTGGATCGGCTGCAAATAAACCGTATCGCTGTCCTGGTTGCGATCAGGTAATTCCCATGGCGACTCCACACACTGTTGCGTGGCTTGACGGAGAAGAAGATAACCGCAGACATTGGCATAACGCTTGTTGGGCTAAGCGAAATAACCGTGGCCCGCGCACTGAACGTACGCGCAATGCACCTCGGTACTAGAAGCTAACTTAAGCGACCTTTTAGCAATTTTGTCACTCTCACAATGAGTTTGTCGTTGCTTGGGGTGCGAGAGAAACTTGTAAAGGCAATAGGTAATTGGAATCTTGCGCGCACAACTGTGCGTGGATAGGTGAATTCAAGAATTCCCTCTGGTCCATGGATACGTCCGTAACCACTATCTTTCACGCCCCCGAATGGAACGGAATCAACTGCAGCGAAAGAGATGACTGAGTTTATTGCGACCATTCCAGTGTGAAGTTGAGAAGCAATGTGCTTGCCACGTCGTTTCGACCAGATAGATGCGCCCAGTCCATAGCGACTCGCATTGGTCAGTTCGATTGCTTGTGCCATATTTTTGACACGGTTAATAGCAATCGTTGGCCCAAAAGTCTCTTCAGTCATTGCAATCGAATCTTCAGGTACATCGCAGAAAATCACAGGTTCGACAAAGGGTGCCTTTACTGAATCTGAGCCACCCATCAATACCTTTGCACCGCGTGCAATCGCATCATCGATATGGGATTGAATAATCGGGATCTGCTTAGGCATTGTGGTTGGCCCATATTTGCCGTGGCCAGGAGCGCCCGGGTGGATATCTTTCGTGATTTCTAGAACCTTTTCGATGAACTTATCTGCCACGCGCTCATCAACATATACGCGCTCAGCACCGATACATGTCTGTCCCGCATTAGAGAACGCTGACCAGACGGTGGCATCTGCTGCGCGCTTGATATCGGCATCGTGTGCCACGATGACAGGATCTTTTCCGCCACATTCAAGAACAACTGGTGTCATGTAAGCCGCGCAAGTAGCGGCAACAATTTTGGCAGTTCGAGTAGAGCCAGTAAATGCCAACTTATCGACGCCACTTTCGCAGAGGAATTTTCCTGTCTCACCTAATCCAGTGATGCAGGTGAAGATGTCAGTCAAGACTGATGAATCAATAAAAGATTGCGCGAGGTATTCACCTACAGCTGGGGTGTATTCACTTGGCTTAAAGACAACTGTATTTCCGGCAGCTAATGCATATGCAATTGAACCGAGTGGAGTAAATACAGGGTAATTCCAAGGACCAATTACTCCGACTACGCCGACTGGAGATCGTTCAACTGTGGCAGACATATTTGCCATCAATAGACCAGGGGAGCGATGAGAAGTGCGCATCACTGATTCGGCGTGACGAGCAGCCCACGCAATATGGCCTGCCGCAAGAGATGCTTCAAGTTTTGCATCGCTCGTTGGCTTTCCTGTTTCAAGTGAGACTAATTCAGCAAGCTCATCGATATTGGTGAGGAGATCTGAACTCCACTTCAGCAATACTTTGCGACGACCTCGGAAACCTAGTTCACGCCATTCGCGTGATGCGTCACGTGCTCTTTCGACTGCAGCCTTTACCGCTTCTTCGCTATAGATTTCGTGAGAAGCGATAACCTCATTAGTCACGGGGTTATGTGAATCAAATGTCGCTGATTGTGTAGGTGCCATATGCCAAGACTAGACTGCAACTATGTCGGAACCAATCCGCCCCAGCACAATTCTTCCGGGTCTGCGCACACCATTTACCGTAGTGACCGAAGATGGGCAGACTCTCATCGGCGAAGTGAGTGCGCCCCTCAGTAATCCAACATCTGCAATTCTCTGCTGCCACCCCAATCCAACTGGCGGCGGAATGATGGATAGCCATATCTACAAGAAAGCTGCTAATCGACTTCCGGCTATGGCAGGCATAACAGTTGTTCGCTTCAACACCCGCGGTACAACAAGTGAAGCTGGAACAAGTACTGGCACCTATGACAATGGCCGCGCAGAGAAATACGATGTTGAAGCAATGATTCGATATTGCTTCGATACGCTAAAGCTCACAGAGGTATGGGTTGTTGGCTGGTCATTTGGAACCAGTATCGCTATTAGCCATGCACGTGATCCACGTGTGAAGGGGTTAATTCTATTAAGCCCAACGCTTCTAGATATTGTCGATGGAGATCTTGAATTCTGGGCTCAAGATGGAAGACCAATCACAGCACTGATTCCAGAACATGATGATTATTTAAAACCTGACCAAGCAAAGGTGCGCTTTGCTGTTGTGCCACAGGTAGATTTGATTCCTGTCGATGGCGCAAAGCATTTATGGGTTGGAGAACCTTCAGTTCATCGTGTCTTAAGCGAAATTACGCGAATTGTTGCGCCCCAGCGTTTGCCATTGCCAACTGAGATTTAAGACTTTTCAGCCCGAGGAAAGACCACTTCTTCCAGGATCAAGATGATGGACGCTGCAACAGGCACGGCAAGTAGTCCGCCAACTAGTCCAAGAAGTGAAGTTCCAATAAGGGCAGAGATGATTGTTACTGCTCCTGGAACATTAAGCGTGCGCTTCATGATCTTTGGAGTAATGACGTAATTTTCAACTTGTACATACACGACATAACCAATAAATGCCGCGATACCAATTGTCACAGACTGTGTAATTGCAATTATTGTGAAGATACCAGTACCAATAAAGTGGCCAATTAGCGGAACTAAGCCGCAGATAAAGATAATGATTCCAATCGCTGCAGGTGATGGAAGACCCAAGATCACAGCAAGCACAGTCATAAATAGCGCCGCAAAGAATGAGACGAGAATCTGGCTTCCGACGAAAGCGCCCACTCGGGCAATTACTGCATCGGTAAGTGCTGCCACACGTGTTCTGCGAGATGCAGGAACTAATTTCAATCCAAGCTCAGTTGCCTGAGGAAGAGAGGTAATGAAGTACAAGGTAAGCACGATAATTGTGAGCGCAGTAAACGTTCCAGAGAGAACGCTCTTGCCAACACCGATAACGCCACCGAATGCAGTGATGAGGAGAGTGCCATCCGAAGTTACTGAACTGAGCCTCTTCTGTAGAGTATCGATGACTCCATAATGGTCATTGAGATTTGCGATTGTTGCATTGTTCTTTAGGTTTTCAAGAAGTGAAGGAGCAATCTCGATGAGATGAGTTCCCTGTGAAATTAGTGGCGGAACTAGGAGAGCAGCAAAGAGACAGACAAAGGCAATTACCGCAACGAAGATGACTGCTACTGCGCCGGTACGAGAGAGTCCGCGCTTACGTATAGCTTCAACAGCTGGATTAAGACCTGTTGCTAAAAAGAGTGCGACGAGAATGAGTACAAATACCTGAGAAGCACTTGCAAGTGCACGCATCAAAACAAATGCTGTGAGCGCGCCCACAGTTGCAACGAAACCAAAGTAGAAGGGATGTCCTCGATCAATAGGAGCACCAGCTGCACCAAAATCAGGAATAACGGGTGATTCTTTTGGTTTTCTCTTGATGCGCTCTGAAATGGCCATGCTTTATTGTAAAGGTACGAGAGAATAAGACCATGGCGTTACGGATTACTGGACTCGGCGAGGAAATCGCGGCTGTTACAGGCCTGCCCTGGAACGTCCCTCTTGAAGAGTGGCCAGAAGACCCACTGCTCGCTGAAAAGCGAGGTATCTCCCGCCACATCGTGCGTCTCGTGCGTTCTACCGATGACCCAGATTCTGAAGTCTATGCAGTCAAAGAGACCGTCTCTGAGTTCGCAAATCGTGAGTACAAAATTTTGCGCGAACTTACACAGCTTGATTCACCTAGCGTGCAATCTATCGCCGTTATTGAAGGTCGAACAGATCGCCAAGGAGAAGAGCTTCCATGCGCACTCGTTACACGTTTCTTGCCGTACTCACTTCCGTACCGCGTAGTTCTCAGCGATAAGAGTGTTACTGCAGAAGATGTAACTTTAATGGCTAATGCACTTGCGCTGCTTTTAGTGCGTCTTCACTTACTCGGCTTCTGGTGGGGCGACTGTTCGCTCTCTAACACTCTCTTCCGTCGTGATGCTGAAGGCTATGCGGCATATCTCGTCGATGCTGAAACAGGAGAGTTTCAAAAGACTCTCACTGCAGGTCAACGAGAACACGATTTAGAGATTGCACACTTCAACGTGGCGGCAGAGCTTGAAGATCTCCAGCTCTCTGGAGTTCTTTACCCGGGCATGGATCCAATCCGCGCAAGTACTGCGCTCATCAAGCGCTACCACCGCTTGTGGTCTGCTCTTAAAGATCGTCAGGTTCTTGATCCAACGGATCGCCATGCGGTCGAGCGCGCCATGCGCCAGTTGCATGACCTCGGCTTTGCGGTTGAAGAGGTATCTGTTTCATTGGAAGAGGGCGAGAATGCTGGCAAACTCGTCTTTCAGCCAAAACTTGTTGCAGCTGGATATCACAAGAATAGATTGCGCGAATTGATGGGCCTTGAAACTGAAGAGTTACAGGCAAAGCGCTTGCTTGCATCTTTTGATCGATTTAGAGGTCGTGAAAAATCTCCAAAGCCACCAATCCATGATTCAGCAAAGCGTTGGCTAGATGAAGTTTTCCATCCGACCGTAAATTTAATTCCGCCAGAACTTGAAGGACGAATTGAACGTGCTCAATTTTTCCACGAAGCCCTAGAACATCGCTGGTATTTGAGCGAACGCGCTGGCCACGATGTTGGACTAGAGTTTGCCGCGAAGTCATATGTAGCTGAGGTTTTGCCATACCGTCGCGACTCTGGAGTCGATGTACGCGTAGATGGCGTGATGCAATAGCGAGGAAGATGTCATGAGTTTGCCACCTAATTTTTCACAAGCTGTAGATCTCAGCAAACTTGGAAAGCCAGCACCTGACATAACATCGCCACTTCCAGGCCTTGAAGTTACTCCACTCAATTTGCAGGCAGAAGTCTTGCCTCTTTCAGAGACTAAGCCCGTAGTTGTTCTCTGCTGGTCACCGCGCTCAGCAGAATCTGTCGAACTTTTGCGCACCTTCGGAAAGCTCGAAGAAGAAGATAAAGGCAAGTGGGTACTTGCGCATGTCAACGCAGATGTAGAACCCGCTGTTGCTCAAGCACTCCAAGTTCGCACAATTCCATTCGGCGTTGTCTTTATCGGGGGACAAGCAGTTCCGTTCCTTGAGCAACCGCTCACCGAAGCCCAATTACGCGAAGTCATCAATAAAATTCTGACCCTTGCAGCTCAACAAGGAATTGGCGAAGAACCTGTCGAAGAGACAGAACCTGAAGAAGATGAGGCGTTAGCCGCTCTTGATCAAGGAGATTACGTCACCGCCGAAGCAGCTTATAAGCGCTTGATTGCTCGCAAGCCAAACGATAACTATGCAAAGTTAGGTCTTGCCCAGGTGCAACTGCTTGCTCGCACCCATGGACTTGATGCGGCAAAGATAATGGAAGATGCCATCAAGAACCCCGATGATATTGAGCTGCAGATTCAATGTGCAGATATTGAAGTGATGAGTGGCTATCTCGAACCAGCTTTTGATCGCCTACTTCGACTTTTAGTTATCTTCGACGGCGATGATCAGAAGCGCATTAAAGATCGCCTTCTCGAATTATTTGCACTCGTTGACCCCGCAGATCCACGCGTCATGAAAGCCCGTACTCAGCTCGCGAATGCCCTCTTTTGATGGCGAAAGATCTCGACCATTCACTAGAAAAGAAGCTCCTACACACCGTCTTCTTCCTCTTTGGCTTCGGCATCATGGCCTGGGTTCCACGCTTTCCAGAAGTAAAGGCAAACCTTGGTCTAAATAATGGTGCATTTGGTTCGCTAATGAGTACAGGATCTATCGGTGCATTCTTTGGCTTACTTACAGTTGGACATATCATCCATAGATTTGGAGCGCTTAAGGTAACTCTTGCCTCAATCTTCATTCTCTTCTCAAGTTTGGGCATTGTTGTTCATCTCAACTCAAGTTTCCTCTTCTTAATTTTCAATATGATCTTCGGCTTTGGTATCACAGCTGTGCATGTATGTCTCAATAGCCAGGGCTTCCACTTCCTAGAGCGAAGCAAAATCAATCTCATTACGAGTACAGCTGGATACTGGAGCGCAGGTGCACTCAGCACAGCAATTCTCTCTGGAGTTCTTGTTGGAAGAGTTGGGCTTATCGCTCACATCAACATTCTGTGCGTAGTTCTTGCAGTATCAATGATGGCTATCGTGTTGCGCCTTCGCCCAGTTCTTCTTGAATCCAATACTGACTCTGACCACGATTACTCAATCAAAGATATCTTCACAGGGTTCAGAGTTGATTGGCCTGTAAGTCTTGGAATGGCATGCGCCGTCTATCTGGAATTTGCAATCGGCGACTGGGGAACAATCTTCACCAAAGATCGTCTCGATATTGATGCTGGCTTAAGCACAGCTCCCTATATTGTCTTTACAGCAATGATGATCTTTGGTCGTCTGCTCATCCACCGCCTGCTACCAAAAGCACCTCTGCACCTATGGGTAAAACGTGCAGCTCTTCTAGCTGGCACCGGATTCGGAATTTCAATTATCGTCGCAACTCACCTTCCTGCAACGCTCAAGTGGTGGTCTTATGGCCTCTTCATTCTTGCCTTCTTCTTTGCAGGCCTTGGTTCTTCCTTCCTGGGGCCGTCTTTCTTTGCAGCCGCAAATCGTCGATCATCGCTTCCAAGTGCTGTAGTTGTGGGCCAATTTGGCGTCGTCAACAATGTACTTCTCTTTGGAATTAAGTGGATTGTTGCCTGGACTATTCAATTCACAGGTTCGATTGCGTTAGCGATGATGATTCCAACAGTGATGATGTTGGCAACGGTCTTCTTTGCAAGTTCACTCAAAGAAGGATCTACATCTAAAGTTTAAACTCGTTCAAACCAAACTGTTGCAAGCGGTGGAATTCGCACAGTTGTGTAGAGATTTGTATCAACATCGACTGCGAATGAGTTATTTGTTACGCCGCTGCCGCCATATTTAAGGTCATCGGTATTGATGACTTCACGCCAGACTCCTGAGACTGGTAGGCGCAGCGAGTATTGCTCGTGCGGAACAGGAGAGAAGTTAGTTACACAGACAACGGGAATTCCCTTATCTGACCAGCGTACAAATGCGAGAGTGTTTCCTGCTCCATCGTCTCCAACAATCCATTGGAATCCGTCGGCGAAGATATCTTTCTCCCATAGTGCTGGAAGTTCTTTATAGTTTTTATTGATATCAGCCAGCACCTTCTGCACGCCGTTATGTTCTGCAAATTCTGTGAGGTACCACTGAAGACCGGCCTCTTGGTTCCACTCATCATTCTGGGCAAACTCTTGCCCCATGAAGAGAAGTTTCTTTCCTGGGTGTGCCCACATAAATCCGTAAAGCGCGCGAAGCGTTGCAAGCTTCTGCCAGCGATCTCCAGGGAATTTATTGACCAGCGAACCTTTGCCGTGCACGACTTCATCATGAGAAAGCGGGAGCATGAAGTTTTCAGACCATGCATAGAGGATTGAGAATGTGATTTCATTGTGGTGGAACATGCGGTGAATTGGTTCGTGCTGCAGGTATTCGAGGGTGTCGTGCATCCAACCCATATTCCACTTAAATCCGAAGCCGAGGCCACCACCAGAAGTCTCTTTAGTAACCCCGCCCCACGCAGTTGATTCTTCGGCAATCATCATGATTCCCTGATGATGCTTATAAGCAGTTGATGTAGCCTCTTGGAGAAGTTGAACAGCCTCAAGGTTTTCGCGGCCACCGAACTTATTAGGTAACCATTCGCCTTCCTTGCGCGAATAATCGAGGTAGAGCATGGATGCAACCGCGTCTACTCGTAAGCCATCGATATGGAACTCTTCTAGCCAATACAGGGCACTAGCAACAAGGAAGTTACGGACTTCATTGCGGCCGAAGTTAAAGATCAAAGTGCCCCAGTCAGGGTGTTCTCCTAAACGAGGATCGGCATGTTCGTAGAGCGCTGTGCCATCAAACTTGGCGAGAGCCCATTCATCTTTAGGGAAGTGCGCAGGCACCCAATCGAGAATGACTCCAATTTCTGCTTCATGAAGTTTATCCACGAGGTATCGGAATTCATCAGGTGAACCAAAACGTGATGTCGGCGCGAAGAATGAAGTTACTTGGTATCCCCATGAAGGCGAATATGGATGCTCGGTTATTGGCAGAAATTCAACGTGGGTAAATCCTTGTTCGCGAACATAACTGACCAGCTCTTCAGCCATTTGAATATAAGACAGACCAGGTCGCCAAGAACCGGCATGGACTTCGTAGACTGAAACTGGAGCGCGCCAAGGCTGGTAGTTCTTGCGAGCTTCCATCCATTGTGAATCTTTCCAACTGTAATTCGATTCTGTAACAACAGATGCAGTGCGCGGGGGATGTTCAGTTGCGCGTGCCATTGGATCTGCGTGATCAACCCAAGCGCCGTTTACGGTGCAGATTGCAAACTTGTAACAAGTATTTGGCCCAACATCTGCGATAAAGATTTCCCAGATACCGGTCGACCCTGCTCGGACCATGGGATGTGTATTGCGATCCCAGAAGTTGTGATCGCCGACAAGGCTGACGGCTTGGGCATTAGGAGCCCACACCGAGAATGCGGTTCCGATTAGTGCGCCATCTGCATCGCGCTTGATATGAGCACCGAGCACATCCCACAAACGTTCGTGGCGACCTTCAGAAATGAGATGGAAGTCGAGTTCGCCCAGAGTTGAATATGGGTTTAGGTAAGAACCTTGAGGGAGAAAGATATTTTCTTCACCCGCTGCGCTGCTCTTAAAGAGGCGGGAGAAAAAAGACATGCGTAATCTTAAAGCTTTACCTGCGCAATGTGAACGACTTTGCCCGACAACCTTGTTGGATCAAGGCGAACATAGGTGTGTGCAGACCAGTTATACGAGGCCCCATCAATCAAATCCGTTACCTCAAAGTTATCGTGGTGCAATCCAAGGTCGCTCATATTCCAATGAACAGTTGTCTCTTGAGCAAATGATGGATCGAGGTTAATGACGACAAGAATGAGGTTATCGCCCTCGCGCTTTGAGTACGCAATGATTGAATCATTCTCAGTTGCATGGAATCGAAGGTTGCGAAGACGCTGAAGAGCAACGTTCTTCTTACGAATCGAATTCAACTGAGTGATAAATGGTGCAAGGGTCAACTTCTTCTTTGTAGCGCCATCCCAGTCGCGGACCTTGATTTCATACTTTTCAGAGTCGATATATTCCTCGCCGCCTTCTTTAAAGCGGCGGTGTTCATAGAGTTCATATCCTGCATACATTCCCCATGAAGGAGTAAGTGTTGCAGCAAGGGCTGCGCGAATTGCAAAGATTGCTGGATTTCCGGATTGCAGATGGAAAGGCAAGATATCTGGAGTATTGACCCAGAAGTTCGGTCTAAAGAATGCGCTGGTCTGCTGCGAAACTTCAGTGGCATATTCAGTCAGCTCTTGCTTGCTGGTGCGCCATGTGAAGTATGTATATGACTGGTGAAAGCCCGCCTTGCCCAGCGCATGCATCATCGAAGGCTTAGTAAAGGCTTCAGCTAAGAAAATAACGTCAGGGTGTTCTGCGTGAATGGTCTTCATAATCTCAGCCCAGAAGTGAACTGGCTTTGTATGCGGGTTATCTACGCGGAAGATCGAGATTCCCTTTGAGATCCAAAGACGCAAGATGCGAAGTGATTCAGCAACGATTGCGTTGTAATCGTTATCGAAGTTGATCGGATAAATATCTTGATACTTCTTTGGAGGATTCTCGGCGTATGCAATCGTTCCATCAGGACGAGTTGTAAAGAATTCAGGATGCTCGGTTGCCCATGGGTGATCAGGTGAAGCTTGAAGCGCAAAGTCCATCGCTACTTCAAGACCGTGCTTCTTTGCAGTCTTTACGAAGTTTTCAAAGTCAGACATAGTGCCCAGTGCTGGGTTAATCGCATCGTGGCCACCTTCTTTATTGCCGATTGCCCATGGAACACCTGGGTCTGTGGCAGTTGGTGTCAGAGTGTTGTTCTTACCTTTACGAAATTTAGTTCCGATGGGATGAACGGGTGGGAGATAGAGGATGTCAAAGCCCATGGCAGCAACTGCAGGTAGGCGAAGTTCTGCTGTCTTAAAGGTTCCGCTGATGACGTTTCCATCTGCACCAACTTTGGCACCTTCGCTGCGAGGGAAGAATTCATACCAAGAACCGACAAGTGCGCGTTCGTGATCTGCTCGGATTGGGTAGTGATCGGTTGATGTGACAAGGCGGCGAAGTGGGTTTGCTGTGAAGTATCCACGAATCTCCTCTGTGGAAGTCTGTGAGAAGCGGTTCATCGCAGACAGAGTTGTATCGCGCAGAATCTTGATAGCTGCAGTGAGCATTGATTTTGCAGAAGGATCTTCGGCTAACTTTTCTTCAAAGATGATGCGCCCGATTGTGCACATGAGTTCTGCATCGATATCGGCAGGAATCTTAATTTCTGCATCGTGAATCCACGTTGCAAATGGATGGTCATATGAGTCGATAGTGAAGGTGTAATCACCTTGAGCTGGAATGCGTACAGAACCTTTATAAAGGTCTCCGCCATGCCATTCTTCGCGCATTACTGAGCGAGAAAGTTCTTTACCCTGTGCGTTATAGAGAACTACGTCGGCACCTAGAAGATCGTGGCCTTCGCGAAATATTGTTGCACTTACTGGAATCTCTTCACCGGCGATCGCCTTTACAGGAACGAAATCTCCCCCAAAAAATACTGTGGGGGAGATGTCGGTGACGGGGATTCTATTGATCAACCTGAACCTTCAGTGTTGCCAGCATCTGCTGAACGTACATCGAAAATACGATACTTATCAATAGCTTCTTGAACTACAGATTCCTTCACTTCTCCTGCCTTGGCTAGCTCTGCAAGAGTTGCAACGACGATTGATTCTGCATCGACTTTGAAGTGGCGACGAAGTGCGCCGCGAGTATCTGAAAGACCGAAGCCATCAGTGCCGAGTGAGTGGAATGCATTCGGTACCCAAGGAGCGATCTGATCTTGCACAGCGCGCATGAAGTCAGAGACTGCAATAACTGGGCCTTCAGTTCCCTTGAGCTTGTCATGAACATAAGCAGTCTTCTTGTTCTTTGGATTGAGCAAGTTATGGCTATCTACTTCTAGACCATCGCGACGAAGTTCATTCCATGAAGTAACTGACCAGACTGAAGCTGAAACGCCCCAATCTTCAGAGAGAAGCTTCTGTGCCTTAAGAGCCCAGTTAACTCCAACACCTGATGCCAAGAGCTGCGCATTCTTCTTGCGCTGCTTTTCACCCGGAGCGTAGAGATAAATACCCTTAAGCAGACCTTCGAGATCCAAGTTATCTGGTTCAGCTGGTTGCATATATGGCTCGTTGTAAACGGTCATGTAGTAATAAATGTTCTCGCTGTTTTCACCGTACATGCGACGCAGACCATCTTTAAAGATATGTCCGACTTCGTAGGCAAATGCTGGGTCGTATGAAACAACTGCAGGGTTTGTTGCAGCAAGTAAGTGTGAATGGCCATCTTCGTGCTGTAGACCTTCGCCGTTAAGCGTTGTGCGGCCTGCAGTTGCACCTAGTACGAATCCTCGGACCAACTGGTCTGAGGCTGCCCAGAAAGCATCGCCTGTGCGCTGGAATCCGAACATTGAGTAGAAGATGTAGATCGGAATCATTGGTTCGTTATGTGTTGAGTATGAAGAACCGACAGCGGTAAATGAAGCAACAGATCCAGCTTCGTTGATACCTTCGTGAAGGATCACTCCTGAAGTTGATTCCTTATAAGACAACATCAATTCGCGGTCTACTGCCATGTACTGCTGACCATGTGGTGAGTAGATCTTCAGTGATGGGAACAATGAATCGAGACCGAATGTTCGAGCTTCATCAGGAATGATTGGAACAAGGCGGCTGCCGAGTCCTGGATCCTTGATGAGGTCCTTCAACATACGAACAAATGCCATCGTTGTGGCAACTTCTTGCTGTCCTGAACCACGACGCACTGATTCGTAAGCCTCATCAGCTGGCTGTGTAAGTGGGCGAGAAACCTTGCGACGGCTTGGAATTGATCCACCGAGTTCGCGTCGACGCTCTTCGAGGTACTTCATCTCTGCAGAATCTGCAGGAAGCTTGTAATAAGAAGGTGTGTACTTATCCAAAGCGCTATCTGGCAATGGAATCTCAAGGCGATCGCGGAATTCGATGATGTCTTCAAGAGTCATCTTTTTCATCTGGTGCGTTGAGTTACGAGCTTCGAAGTGTGAGCCGAGTGTCCAGCCCTTTACTGTCTTAGCCAAAATAACTGTTGGGCGACCGTTCTTCTCTGTTGCAGCTGTATATGCAGCAAACAACTTGCGATAGTCGTGGCCACCGCGCTTGAGGTTCCAGATTTGATCATCAGACCAGTTTGAAACCATTGCAGCAGTACGTGGATCTTTATTGAAGAAGTGTTCGCGAACAAATGCGCCACTCTCAGCCTTAAATGTCTGGTAATCACCATCGAGAGTGGTGTTCATCAAATTAACAAGTGCGCCTTCACGGTCTTGTGCGAGGAGTGGATCCCAACCGCGACCCCATACAACCTTGATGACATTCCATCCTGCACCACCGAAGATTGATTCGAGCTCTTGAATAATCTTGCCGTTACCGCGGACAGGGCCATCTAGACGCTGCAAGTTACAGTTAACAACGAAAGTTAGGTTGTCGAGCTTCTCGCGAGATGCAAGACCGATTGCACCCAATGTATCGACTTCATCCATTTCACCATCGCCAAGGAATGCCCATACGTTCTGATCGCTGGTGTCCTTGATGCCACGGTTGTGGAGGTAGCGGTTAAAGCGCGCTTGATAAATTGCATTGAGTGGTCCGATACCCATAGACACTGTTGGGAATTGCCAGAAGTCCGGCATCAAACGTGGGTGTGGGTATGAAGATAATCCACCAGCTGTATGTGAAAGTTCCTGGCGGAATCCATCGAGCTGATCTTCGGTAAAGCGACCTTCAAGGAATGCGCGTGAGTACATACCTGGAGATGCATGGCCCTGGAAGAAGATTTGATCTCCGCCACCTGGGTGATCTTGTCCGCGGAAGAAGTGGTTGAAACCAACTTCATAGAGAGCCGCAGATGATGCATAAGTTGAGATGTGTCCGCCTACGCCAATTCCTGGGCGCTGTGCACGGTGAACCAAGATTGCTGCGTTCCATCGAACTGCTGCGCGGATGCGACGTTCAATATCTTCGTCTCCTGGGAATGCTGGTTCGTTCTCTGGAGAAATAGTGTTGATGTAATCAGTTGTGCGAAGTGAAGAGAGTCCGATGTTCTTCTCGTGCGCTCGCTTGAGAAGTGACAACATCAAGTAACGAGCACGGACTGGGCCAGCAGCGGTAAGAGCTGCGTCAAAGGACGCCTGCCATTCAGCTGTTTCAGAAGGATCTGTATCTACTAATTGGTCGATTATCTGATCTGGCGATCCAGCGAATTCGGTCATGCCCGTATTCTCGCGCCAAAGGGGGATGAGCGCAAAAAAATCGGCTGTGAGGCAGGTTAAACCCTTGTAAATATCCGTCTCATCCGTTGGACTTATCCCGTGGCAATGCGCATGGGTTTTGCTAAAGGAGAGCTCATCCTCGAGATCGGCTATGGGCCTGATTGTGATGATGCTCTACGCGCCGATATTAAGAAGATTGTGGCCACTGATTTCCATGAAGATACAACTACCGAAGTCGTCGATGCCGTACTCCTCTGGTTCCGTGAAGGCGATGGCGATCTCGTCGATGAATTGATGGATGCGAGTACATATCTTTCGGAGACAGGACCAATTTGGGTGCTCACCCTGAAAGTCGGCCGCGATGGCCATGTTGAGCCAAGTGATATTCAAGATGCAGGACCTACATGTGGATTGAGCCAGACATCAACGATTGCTGTTGCTAAAGATTGGACTGCAACTCGTCTAGTGGCACGTAAGGCAGGCAAGCGATAGATTCGCGCCATGACACTACAAATAGGCGACGCAGCACCAGATTTCGAATTGAAAGATCAGAACGGAAATAAAGTTCAGCTATCTTCATTTAAGGGCAACAAGAACGTAGTCGTTCTCTTTATTCCATTCTCATTCACTGGAACTTGCACTGGCGAACTCTGTGCAATCCGTGATGACCTAGCTGCATTCCAGAATGACAACGTTCAGGTGCTTGCAATCTCTTGCGACTCAATGCACACACAGCGCATCTTCGCTGAGCAAGAGGGATACAAGTTCCCAGTACTTGCAGACTTCTGGCCACATGGCGCAGCTGCAAAGGCATACGGAATCTTCAATGAAGATCTCGGTTGCGCAATGCGCGGAACTTTCATCATCGACAAAGAAGGCATCATTCGCTGGACTGTCGTAAATGGCCTTGGCGATGCTCGTAACAATGGTGATTACAAGACTGCGATTGCCGCGCTCTAATCACGCATACTTCACGCACGATTTTCGTTCTTTCGCGTATATAAAGTAGTATTCGCAAGTCCGAACGCCAGCTCACGCTGGCACCGGGTGGTTAGCTCAGTGGTAGAGCGCCTCGTTTACACCGAGGATGTCGGGGGTTCGAAACCCTCACCGCCCACAAGAAAGTCATTTAAATTCCCGAGTTATGTAATCTCGTGCCTCAGCCTCAAAAGTCGCAAAAGAGATTCCCAAGAAATTTTCGAAATCGCTTTGTGCCCAATTTCCCTTCGCTTGAAGCAAATTAATGAATTCGAGGGTTTTATTAAGTCCCTTTAAAGAGACCATATATCTCGAAACGCTCTGCCCTAAAGATGTCTGACACCAGTTGCTTGTGTTTTCATACGAATCACTTACTTGTGCGAGAGTCTTATTCAAGCAATTTGTTGCACCATTATCTGAAATTTGCCATTCGCTTTCACCTTGACTTGCCATGTATTCACCCACGACACCTTTGAGTCCGCGCACAAACCAACCTGGAAGATTCTTTGTATTGGCGCCAAGACCTATCGCTACGTATCCCATATCACTTCCAAGTGCTAGAGCAATATGATCCACGACAACTTCACCCTTCGGCATTGGAATAAGTTGCGTAGGGTTTGTTCTTAGACAACCAGCCAATGCCCAGTTTCGGTATTTTTCCATGGTTGAATTCCCGGATCCGACCCAACTGATGTTGTCGGAGCAGACCTTCGAGAATTCACTTTTAACGAATGCTTCTGAATGACCCAAAATAACAACGGGACTCTTCACCAGTTTCATTACTGGTTGCGCAGCATAAAGTTGCTTCATGAGTTTCTTTGTTAATTGAATACTCTGTTGCGAGATTCCATCTTCAACTATGAGTTGGCCGGTAACTGCCTGATCTATCTTTGACAAATCAACACTAGGTAGTTCGTTTTTGAGCGCCGCATTAACTCTCAAAATAATTGGGTCGCTCGTTGGCGTTGGCGTTGGCGTTGGAGCGGAAGTTGGAGTTGGCGTTGGAGCGGAAGTTGGCGTAGCAGTTGGTTTAGCCATAACAACGCCCTTATTCCAAACAAGTTTTTTACCAGATTTAATGCAGGTGTAAGCCTTATTTAAATAAATGATTCTTAGATTTAGCGTCTTGCAAGTAGTCCCAGATATGACTTTCTGTGCTGAGTTAGAAGGGATTGGAATCAAGGATATGAAAAGAACTGACACTAAGAGTTTTGTCATTTGCCCATTGATACGCATACCAAAAGAGTAATGTGATTGGCGGCAAATTAGGAGATTTGAACCACATTGGATTTGTCTCCCATATCCTCTAAAATGGGAGGTGATTCAAGAGCAAGAAGGAATCGCCTGTAGGTTGCGAGAAGATCGTCTAAGAATCAATGACGAAACCCTCACCGCCCACAGTTCTTTTCTTAGCTGTCTCTAATTTCATCTCTTGATATCTCATCAGCGTAAATTGAGCATGCAGAGCCACATCGTCCTTCGCAGATTTCACCGCCGCAGTTAGTGGTTCCACGATGCAATCGCCTAAGGCGCAAAGAAATCTGGTCAGATCAAATTGCACATCAGAATTCCCCCGACCCAGCTGTGTGAGCAAAATGCTCGTCAAAGCTGATTTCTCGTCTTCAGGTACTAAGACCGAAGCAGCGCGCCAAGCAGTTACTGCGACTTTGTCATTTGAATCAAAGAGATGCTCGAGTGTGATGAGTGGATAGAACTGCTTGTCAGCAATCTTGGTAAGTGTGTGTAGAGCCTGACTCTTTGCTTGGGGATTTTCAGAGATCAATTCAGACTTGAGGCGATCAACAACTTTAGGAACTTCATTTCGCATGAGAGCCCAAGTGAGTGTGTCTCGAACAAAGAAATCAGGTTCATTCGCGCATTGCTCAACCAGGACATCAATGTATTCAGGCTTTGGAAAAGTACCGGCCGCAAGCGCTGCTTTAAGGCGCACAGATTGATCTGGCGATTCCAAATGTGCTTTGAGAGTCGCCATAAGTAAAGAGTGAAACTACTTTCCTTCGTAAGCTTTCTTCATTGCGCCAAGATCAATCTTCTTCATCTCAAGCATTGCTTGTGTAGCGCGCTGACGTCCTTCTGCATCGGGTCCACCTAGGTAGGTGCCCATTTCTGTTGGCGTTACCTGCCATGAGATGCCAAATTTATCTTTGAGCCAACCACATTGACTTTCCTGGCCACCGTCAGCGATGAGAATTTCCCAGTATTTATCAACTTCTGCTTGATCGGCGCATGGAATTTGAAATGAAATTGCTTCAGAGTGCGGAAACTGAGGACCGCCATTGAGTCCAATGAAATTCTGACCGAAAATTTTGAAGTTAACTACAACTTCCTCGCCCTGCTTGTTTCCAGGTGTGTCAGTAGGTGCAATCCAGTTATCTGCTATTTCGCTGCCAGGGAAGATACTTGTGTAGAAATTAGCTGCTTCGCGAGCACGACCGTTAAACCAGAGGCATGTTGTGAGTTCCATGTGAGGAGGATACCCGACTGATTACTGGTTAATACGGGCCTTAATGAGCTTCTTAATCAGCGCTTTAGCGAGTGGCTTATCTATTGGGATATGGATGGCGCTCTTAGTGGTGGAGTACTTCGCGAGTTCATCAGGAAATAAATGAAGAATCGAACCACTAAATGGGTAGTAACCAACGTGCTTCTTATTCGCAAGCAATCCGGCGACGATTACATCATCGACCCTAAAGGCGGGCATTCCGTAACTAACAATCTCTTCTGCTGCAGGGACAATTTCAAGAATGCGATCGCGCATTTCCAACATTGTTTCGCGATGTGGCGATGGAGCTGTGGTATAGAACTTCTTGACTGCTCCCGGAATCGCCTTTGCCATGCGTGAATATTACAAGTGAGGTGGATATCAAGTAAGGTTGGCTCAAGAATTACATATCGAGCCCACATATCTTGAGGAGTACGCCGTGAAAGCAAGCGTCAGCGACCAGCGTTCTATCCTCGATATCCAGAAGTTCGATCTTCAATCAGCCACCTTGCGCAACAAGGCAGCAACCTTGCCCGAGCTCGCTGAACTCTCATCAACAACTATTAAGCAGAACAATGTCCGCGATCTGCGTATTGCAGCCGAGACAGAACTCAACGATGTGAAACGTGAATTGGCGCGAGCTGAAGGCGATGTTGAGCAGATTGCTACTCGCATCGAGCGCGATGAAAAGCGCCTCGCTTCAGGCACTGGAACTCCAAAAGAGCTTGAGCAGACTCAGCATGAACTTGGCACTCTGGGTGCACGTCGCGCAGAACTCGAAGAAGTCGAACTCGAGATCATGATGCGCGTAGATGGAATTAAAGAACGCATCACTGTTTTATCTACTGAAGAAAATGAACTAGCAGCAGTAATCGCCGATCTCAATATACGTAAAGAGAATGCCCTTGCTGCAGTGCACACCGAGCTTGAGGGAATTGAATTGGACCGCAAAGCCACAACACAATCTGTTGGCGCAGAAATTCTTGCTCTCTACGAGAAAATCCGCGAGGCAAATAACGGTATCGGCGCTGCAGCCCTTGCTGGCAATCAGTGCAAGGGTTGCAACCTCACCCTCAACACCATCGAACTTCAGCGTATTGCGGGCCTTGGTGCAGATGAAGTTGTTCGCTGCGAAGAGTGCCGCTGCATCTTGGTGCGTGATCACTAGTGGCACGTCACTTCAAGCTCACCGCTGATGGCGGATCTCGCGGAAACCCAGGTCCTGCAGGCTATGGAGCTGTGGTCACTGAAAGCGGAAAGATTGTTGCTGAACTCTTTGATGTAATCGGCGTTGCTACCAATAACGTAGCTGAATACAGCGGACTACTTGCCGGCCTTTCACACATTAATAAGTTAGATGCTCAAGCAACTGTTGAAGTCGCTATGGATTCAAAGTTAGTAGTCGAGCAAATGTCTGGTCGCTGGCAGATTAAGCATGCAGATATGCGCGATTTAGCTAAGCAATGCCGCGATGCTCACCCAGCTTCACTAGTTAAATATTCATGGATTCCACGCGATGAGAATTCACATGCAGACCGTCTTGCCAATAAAGCACTTGATGGTGGAAGCGCACATAAGCCAGCACCAGTCATTCAGCAGAACTTCCTCACAGATCGTTTGCGCAGTGCTGAAATCCCTACATTTATCTACTTTGTTCGCCACGGCGAAACTGTATTAACGCCAGCTCGTAAGTTTTCAGGCACAGGCTCACTTGATCCAGAGCTCATGCAAGAGGGTTTAGACCAGGCAGATTTAGTGGCAGAAGAGTGCGCAAAGTTAGGCGCAGAAATCCTTATTGCATCACCACTGAATCGCACGCGCCAGACAGCCGAAGCAATTTCTCGCGCAACAGGACTAGAGATTATCTTTGATGAGGCTTGGTATGAACTTTCATTCGGTTCATGGGACGGAAAAGCCATCGAAGAAGTGCGAGAAGAAGAGCCAGATAATTACCAGGCATGGATTAACTCATCTTCTTATGCACCACCAGGCGGCGGAGAGTCTTATGACGAAGCGTCCGTCCGAGTAGAAGAAGCTCTTGAAAAGTTAGTCGCTGAATACCCCGGCAAGAAGATCATTGTGGTTACTCACAACGGAATCGTAAAAACAGCGGCTAAATTGGCAGTTGGTGGACCAAGCGATGCCGTGTTTCACATGGATGCAACACCGTGTTCGATATCTTCAATTTCTATCTGGCCATCAGATGGTCTTCGCGCCTTGCGATCATTTAACGAAAGAGGCCATTTACGATGATTACGAGCACAGAATGGTTATTCACGATTGGATTCCTTGCCCTCATTTTTAGCGTCGACCTTACCTTTGCAATTTTGCGACGAAATCAATTAACGTCTCTCCGAGAGGCAAGTTTCTGGACAACGGTCAATATTTCTCTGGCTATTGGTTTTGGAATCTTTCTCCCTCGCTGGGCTGATGCCGAACTCCAAAAACAGTTTTTTGCTGGCTGGCTTACAGAATATGCGCTCTCTGTCGATAATATATTTGTATTCATCATCTTGCTCGCAAATCTTAAAGTTCAAAGAGAGAAGCAACAGCTCGTCTTGCTTCTCGGAATTCTTCTGACTGTAGGAATTCGCGCCCTACTTATTCCTCTTGGAGCAACAGTTGTTTCAAGCTTCAGCAATGTTTTTTATATCTTTGGCCTTTTCCTGATTTACACCGCATATAAATTGATTAACGAGAAAGAGGAAGTCGAATACGAAGAAGGGAAATTGATTGCAAGGCTTAAAAGGCGAGGAGTGAGTACTTTCACAATCGCCCTCATTGCACTTGGATTAGCTGACTTTGTCTTTTCTCTAGATTCTATTCCAGCAATTTTTGGACTCACAAAAAGTGCGTACATTGTCACAACCGCAAATATTTTTGCCCTCATGGGCTTGCGTCACCTTTACTTCTTGCTTGAAGGCTTGCTCAACCGCCTGATTTATCTATCTCGTGGGCTTTCATTTATCTTGGCTTTTATCGGGGTCAAAATGATTCTTGAGGCGCTTCATGGAAACGGAATCCAAGTTCCCGAAGTTTCACTTGAAGTGAGCCTCGGAGTTATTGTTACTACGCTCATTGTTACTACAGTTACCAGCCTTACATCCACCCGCAACAAGGGAAAGTAATCTCGCGTACCATTAGGTAACGAAGAGTCGCCCGGATCACCGCGTTGTCGCAAGACACCGAGGAAAGTCCGGACTTCACAGAGCAAGGTGGTGGGTAACGCCCACCTGGAGCAATCCACGGGAAAGTGCAACAGAAAGTAAACCGCCAATAGCAATATTGGTAAGGGTGAAACGGCGGTGTAAGAGACCACCAGTACGAGTAGCAATATTCGTAGCTATGTAAACCCCACCTGAAGCAAGACCAAGAAGATAGTGCGTTGCTCGCGCAAGCTATCGGGTAGGTTGCTTGAATCTGTAAGTAATTACAGATCTAGATGGATGGTGATCGGTTCGAAAGAACTACAGGATCCGGCTTATAGGGCGACTCTTCTTTCTTATTCGTCGATTTGCGTTTTCATATGGTCTGTGAGTTTTTCGATAATTCGAACGAGCTCAATTTGCTCTTTCTTGGTAAGAACTTCAAATAATCCAGATAGTTTCTTCGATGCATCAGGCCGAACATTTTTCAAGAAACCTCTTCCTGTTTCGCTCAAAGATAGCCAAGTTATTCGGGCATCAGATTCATCCTTGGTGCGAGTAACCAATTTCTTTCTTTCTAATCCAGCCATCAATCCTGTAATTGCCCTGGGAGTTAGATCAAGCATTTGAGCCAATTGGCCCATGGTGACCTGCTCTTCTTGAGAGATGATAAAAATTGCCAATATTTGCGAGGATGTCACATCGTGCACCATTTCAATTTTGGCACTCATCCATCGCGGAAAGAGGTGACTCAGCCTGCCGACACTTGCAGCAATAAAGAGTGAGGCAAGCGAGTTTGGCATCAATCGAATGGCAGATGGCGGCGGCTTGTGCGGTCTCTTTCTCATCCTTTTCTCAGCGTATTCCATGACATGAATATATCAAATGCGCTTGCTTAAATTAGTTACCTAGGTAAATAATATCATCTTCACATTAGTTGCAAAATCCAAGTAGGGAAGAGATGAGTTTTCATGTTTAAGCTGATAGGCAAAAAATACGTTCTAGCTTTAACTGCACTAGTAGCAGCTGCAGCCATTTCCTTTGCAGGAGTGAATTTGCTTAGCTCCGATGAGACTTCAACCGAACTTGGTGCTCCAGGTGTTGTTGCGGCTAACTTTCTAGAGGGGTCACTTACAAAGGCGATCACAACCGAGGACTGCACCCTTTCAGATGGCACGGAGACGACCTGCTATCGAATTGAAGTTACTGGTTCTCCTGTTGATGCGAAAATCGGGCCATTTTGCCCGGAATCCACTTCTTCAACCGCTGAAGTTTCAGGAATCTGGCTTGATGGCGAAAAAATGTATAACGTTGACGGCCAATTCATCATGGATCTATCGACCATCTATAAAGATGTGAAGTGGAAACTCTACGAAGATTCAGGCAAAGTAAAGGTCACAGATACAAAAGAGGCATTTCAAGGAGCCGCTCGACCAGATGTTCAAGAAGCATATAAATATCACTGTGTAGAAGGAACTTGGGAGTGGACTGAAACAACAAAGCCAGTACCAACTTCAATTCTTGTGCCTGTAACACCAGTTCTGGCAAGTGAGACTTCTTCTCCTCGCGGAAATTTGGGAGTCACCATTAACGGTTTAGTAATTTCGGCATCTGCCCCTGTTGACGCAATTTTGGGTGCATACACAATCGCCGCTTTTGATGATTGTGGTGGGCACTTCAACCCGACTGCCGGATACCACTTACACGCGTATACCGGGTGTGAGGGTATTGAATATGAATCACATATCGATAATCCGAATGCAGAGACAAAAATGATTGGTTATGCGATGGATGGCGTTGCTGTTTTTGCACCTCTGAGCTCTAAGAGCACAATCAAACTTGATGAATGCAATGGTCGAACAACAGCGAAAGATGGATATCACTACTACGCACAATCCGCAGAGAAGAACTTGGTCGTAAAGTGCGTGAAGGGCCTGACTGCTGTAGATCCGCTAGCTGCTAATGAAGGTCCAGGCGGTCAAGGTGGTCCAGGCGGTCCAGCGATAGATACTGCTGCTGCGGCTAAGAAATTGGGAATTACTGAGGCTGAGTTGAAGGATGCCTTTGGAAATAAGATGCCACCAGATTTTGCAACCGCTGCAAAGAATCTTGGAATGACAGAAGCTGAACTTAAGTCGAAACTTGATGTGAAATGAAGAAAAAGTCTTTAGTTGGGATTACCGCTCTAGTAGTTGCTTTACTCAACGGCGCTGTGTTTTATATGGCAAATGCGGCTGGAACTTCTACAGCCGTCTCGACGACTGCTGCGGTTAAAGCCGCAAAATGGAATCCAACGGTGAAGCTCACTTACTCCAGTAAATCCATCATCATGCAGCCAACTGGTATTCCTAACCATGCAAGAGATGCCTACTACGCAGTTCCTAAAGCTGGAGTTGTTGTGCCAGATGCGACAACAGCGAACATCATTGCCGATCCTACGAAAGCACAGACATATAAATTCACCATCCCAACTACACCAAAGTATTCATCCAAAGTAACCAGCACTTCTTTAGGCTCAATTGGAGTCATGATTTCAGGAGCTGTTCTTTACAATCCTTTTGAAGGAGATGGGAAGACGGTGGCGATGGCCAATAACTTTACCGTCACAAATTCAGCAGGAATTACGGCATCATTTGTAGATAAATGCGCTGGTCATCCAACCCCCGATATTGGTGCTTATCATTATCACGGCCTACCTAATTGCGTAACTGCCAAGGTAGATGAGGTTTCAAAGCCGTCTCACATCATTGGTTTTGCACTCGATGGTTTCCCAATTTATGGCGACCGTGACAATAAGGGAAAGCAAGTAACAGCTAAGAACTTAGATCAGTGCAATGGTGTAAATAGTGCCACACCAGAATTTCCAAAAGGTATCTACCATTACGTACTTCTAGGAACAGCAGATGCGCGCTCATCAATTGCTTGCTTCCATGGAGAAGTAGATGCAAGTCAGATTCAAGCGATGCCTGCTATGGGCGGCGGAGGAATGCCGATGCCTGATACCGCAGCAGCAGCCAAGAAACTTGGCATTACTGAAGATGCCTTGAAGGCGGCCTTTGGAACAACTATGCCACCGGATCTCGCTTTGGCAGCCAAGAGATTAGGTGTAACAGAAGCCGCACTTCTTGATGCATTGGGTCTTAAAGCGCGGCCTTAAGTCATCCGGCTTATAGGGCGACTCTTCTTTTACCGCTTGAGCTGCAAGGCTGTTGTGATGCAGGCGATGATAAAGATTCCAAGTGCTGCGCCAAAATCTGCAACCTTGTGCTTGCGTGAGAAGTGCGTGAAAAGAGCACCTGCGAAGTAGAGAACAAGACAAGCAGAAGCTAATACTCCAAGAGGCTTACTCCAGATACCTGCAATGATGCCTAGTCCGCCAGCAATTTCTAGAAATGCAAGAACTGGAATCTGATTTGGTTTAACGCCAACTTTAGCCATCGCTGCCATAACATCTGGAACCTTCTTGAGCTTTGAGATTGCAGATCCAATAGCGGCAAATGCGAGAAGAGCTGCGAATATGTCGAGTGCGATAGTCATTTATTTTTCTACTTTCTTGTTTAAGGGGTGATGTTCTTTCATGTGATTGGAGATTGCTTCTGATATTTCGATCAAAGACTTCATCTGGGCCTGGGTTAGTACCTCGCTGAAGCAATGATTAATTTCTTTAGACTGGAGAGGAATTGCAGCTTCAGCCATTTTTCTTCCCTTAGCTGTGATGGAGACATCGAAGCAGCGAGAATCATCCGTATTTCTAGATTTCTTTACAAAACCAGTCTCTTCCATCCTTGAAATCTGATGAGACATTCGGCTTATTTCCCAACCAAGCCCCTGTGCAAGTCGATTCAGGTTCACGCTTGGGACAGTCAATTCAGAAAGAGCGACAAGCACTACGTATTCTGTTCCAGAAATTCCCGAATGGTTAGTTATTTGTCGACCAAGGTGAGGAAGCAGACTGGTGCCGATTTTGTGGAATGCACGCCAGGCTTTGGAGTCGAGCTCCTTCATTCCCTTTTGTGCCACACGAGTATTAAATCAGATATACTTGACATGTCAAGTAATAACGAATCTCAGAAATTAGGTCTCAAATGAATAGTTATATGGTCGTTGCTACATTCAAAGAGGGCGTCACTCAAGAAGATATTCGTGCACTAATTCCAGCAGAGCAAGTGCAGGCTAAATTATTGGAAGTGCAAGGTTTGTTGGGGAGCATCAAAGTTGCGATGCCTAAGCGCACAGTCTTTCTTGAAGCATTCGGCCAAGACGATCAAGGCGTCCTAGAAACCATCCACTCACTTCCGCTAGCCGCAGTTTGGGATATCGAAGTGTTTCCCACGACGCCACCAGCAGGATCTAGCGTATAAAAGTTCATAAAAGTATTTACAAGTTTTTACGGGAAAAAGTATGGGAAACCTCGGAATTAAGCCTGAAGTGAATTCTTCCGGCTTATATGGCGACTCTTCTTTTCATTTAATGGATGTAATCATAGAATCGCCTTATGACTGAGATCCTCAATATTAAGCATGGAAAAATTGTTGGAGTTCACACCTCTGTATTTACTATTTTCAACCAAGAGAAGTACGACCCAAAGGCAATTCCCACCGCGTGGCAAGAATTCTTTGCAAAGTCTGCTGGAACCGATTTGGGTAAGGCCGATTCTTTCTACGGTGCATCTATCCCGAGCATGTCCATGGACGCTCCAATGGATTACTTCGCTGGCGCGTTGGTTGATTCAGATGCTGAAGTCCCTGCGGGTTTTGAAAGCGTTGAGATACCTGAGGGCGCTTATCTTGCTGTTCCTCACGTAGGACAAATTACAAATATTGCTGCTTCCTATCAAAAGGCATATATGGAAGCGCTCGAAGCTTCAGGCAAGGAGATGCGTCCTGCTCCACACCTTGAGATTTATAACCCAGCGCTCAATCCCATGGCTGATGATTATCAAATGATCATCGGTGTACCAATAAATTAGAATCCCCCGGCTTATAGGGCGACTCTTCTTCACATAATGGTTACTGCGAGTAACCAAATACTTATGCAATAATTTGACTCCGCTTGTTTGGTAGTAATCGGGACTTGGTTAATCACCAGGTCCCTTTTGCTTTCTAAGATAGTTTTATCCACAAGTATCCTCATTCAGAAATTTCGTAATTTGGCAAAGCCGTAACTTCGCTTCCGTGTTGGGGGCGTGTTGTAATTGGCAGCCTGTTCGTTTACCAAACAAGCGGAGCGGGTTCAAATCCTGTCGCCTCCACCACAGTCTTAACTGTCTTAGCTCGATCTATTGGTAATGATCAAAAGAGTTGCAGCAGATATGCATGGGAGGGCCTCGAGGAATCGAGGCCCTTTCCAATTTTTCCGGCTTATAGGGCGACTCTTCTTAATTCTTCAGGGTAACTAAATTACGATGACACCATGGCAGAGAAAAAAGTAATGGGACCAGCATCGTATTTCCCATCAATCGAGAAGAAGTACGGGAAGCCAATTGAGTATTGGATGAAGGAACTTAAGAAGGTTTCAAAGCTTGCTCACATGGAACAAGTAGCTCACCTGAAAGAAAAGTTTGAAATGGGTCATGGCCACGCTAATGCAATAGTGGCTGTTTTCAGACAGAAGAACGGTCTTTAGCCTTGGCAACAAGAGAGCAGAAGCTCTATGAAATGCCCGTGGCTGACGTTTATGTTCACTATGTAAATAAGGTTGAACGCAAAAATCGAACCGAGGCTGAGCTAATCAAAGTCATGTGCTGGCTTACAGGTTTTGATAGTAGAACGCTTAAGCAGCACCTCAAGAAGCAAACTTCATTTAGGGATTTCTTCCAAGCCGCAAAGATTCACCCCAATGCCAGACTGATTACAGGGTCCATTTGTGGCGTAAAGATTGCAGAGATTGAGGATCCTCTGATGAAGAAGATTCGCTATATGGACAAGCTCGTTGATGAGATAGCTAAAGGACGCCCAATTGAGAAGATTCTTCGGGAAGCATAAGTAGACTTAGGAAATGGCTAAATACATTATTTATTTCAACCAGCAGTGGGTGGGCGATCACCCAGCTGAATGGTACGAACCGCGCGGGCCACTCTCTCGCGCTGTAGTCGAAGAAATGAAAGAAGCAGGCGTATTGGTATTCGCAGGTGGTTTAGTAGAAGAGATCGAAGAAGCATTTGGATCCGATGAAAATGGAGTAATTAGCGGCCCAATCACATCGGATGGAGAATTCCTCGGTGGGATGACCATCATCGATGTTGCTTCTGATGAAGAGGCAAAGTTCTGGGGTTCGAAAATCGGAGTCGCTTGCGGCTGGCCTCAAGAGATTCGTAAATTTAAAGGAAATTAAGTCTTAATAAAGTTTTTTCTTATTCAGCAATCGGTGCGAGGCATTCTGAGATGCAGTTTGGATCAATCACTTCTCCGGCCTTGACTTCAATATTGAGTTGAATCGAGTTAGGTCCAGGAACAATCTGCATGGTCTCGACCTTTTGATATTCATCTGTCGAGCATGCACAACTCCCGTCAGCACAGCCTTGAATGGTCTCCAGTACCGCATTTTTATCAACAACATTCTCTAGATTCACCACGAGAGATGACCCTGTTTGCGCTGACTTGATGTCCATGTAAATCCCCTTTTTTTAAATTCTACGCCCGTATAGCTTCGGAGAGAGCTTGTTTAGTGGGGCTAGCACTTGAAGTTCCGAAAATGGGTTTATTCACTCAAAATTAGATGGGGCAGTTAAACTCATTACATGAGCGATCAACTTCCCCCATGTCCTGAATGTAAATCTGAATACTCATACGAAATGGGCGAGTTACTCGTCTGTCCCGAATGTGCTCACGAGTGGAACCCGAATGATGTTGAAATTGAGACGGTTCGGGTCATCAAAGATGCTTCAGGAAACGTCCTTGTTGATGGTGATGATGTAACAATCGTGAAGGATATGAAGGTCAAGGGAAGCTCGAATACTCTGAAAGTCGGAACCAAGGTTCGAGGCATTCGTCTTGTAGATGGTCCTGGAGATCACGATATAGAGGCAAAGGTCGATGGTTTTGGACCGATGAATTTGAAATCAAGCATTGTGAGAAAGGCTTAAGCCATGGCTGAAGGAAAAGTTCGCTCTGAAATTCTAGATACGGGCAATCCAAAGATTAAATCTGCCCGCATTGTCGTTGACGCATCTCCAGCAAAAATTTTTGAAATCCTTGCGAACCCAAAGCGCCATAAAGATATTGACGGAAGTGCAACGGTCACTGCAAATGTAAGCGGTCCAGATGTGCTAGTCCTCGGATCAAAATTCGGGATGAAAATGCGTTTGGGAATCACTTATTGGATCAGAAATACAGTGGTGGAATACAAAGAGGATGAATTGATTGCTTGGCGACATTTCGGTCGTTGGAGATGGCGCTACGAGCTCGTAAATCTAGGAAATGGCTCAACTCAAGTTACTGAAACTTTCGATGGCTCCTTTGCTCCAGAACTTGCTCAGAGATGGCTCAACTTCCGCAAAGCTTATCCATGGACCCAGCTCGCTGTTGCGAAGACCTTGGTGCGCTTGAAAGCTATTGCCGAATCGGAAGCAGGATAGAATTCGGATATGCGTTTCGTAATTTCAGTAATTGATGATCAATCAAATTCAGGCACTAAAGAAGAGATGGCCGCAGTCGATGCATTCAATGATGCGTTGAGGGCTAACAACCAATTTATCTTCGCTTGGGGCTTGCATGCTCCTGAAACAGCTACAGTGATTGATAATCGAAATGGTGCAAATGTCGAAACAGGCAAGCCGCTATTCGATACAAAAGAGAATTACAGCGGGCTTTGGATTATCGAAGCAGCGGATGCGGAAACGGCTAAGAAATTAGCGTATGAAGCATCAAAGGCATGCAATAGAAAAGTGGAACTTCGCCCGCTTCACTAATTCTTTGTTTGGCTAACGAAGGTCCAGACATCGAGTCCATCTAAATCAATGTGGTGGCCATGTTGCTTCATAATTGCCGCAATCTGACCTTTATGTTCAGCTGAGTGCATCACCGCTTGAGAGAGAATCAGCGAACGCGTTGCGTGGATGATTCCATTCTCGCCTTCGATCTCGAGCTTGTCATCAGGCAAAGAGAGATTTTCTAGCAAGTGAGCATCCAACTTGGCCATTATTGGAAGGTATTCAAGGGCGATAGAGCCCGAGGTTATTGGCTTGAGATCAGTCCATCGAGCACCACTTAGGCAGTAGCTATACCACTCACCGCTACCTGCGAAGTGAGTAAGTATCTGACCGACAGGCCATTCTCCTTCTGCAGCCTTGAGACCAAATACCTCATCTGGCATATCCGTAAAGAGCGCGAAGAATTTTTGGTTCGACCATGCCAAATGACGGAGCGAAAGCTCCAGTGAAATTGTCATTTAATTGAAGAAGGCGATGATTGCGCCTGCAACGGTGAGGTTGATTGCATCATTTGCTGTCTCAATGATCCAAACTTTGAGAGATTCTCCGCCGAAGAGTCGATGTGAAAGTGATGCAAAAGCTGCAACGCCGACACCGAGAGCCAGGCCGATTCCTGCACCAGTTGAGATACTTACTTCTGATCCTGCCTGCTGAAGAGAATTGATAATCACTGCGAGGGTGAGAGTTTGAGCAATGATGCCGAGGATTGTTCCGCCAAAAAGCAAGACTGGTTTATCCTGATTTGAATTGAGTTGACCAGATGCGATTCCACGCTCTTTCATCCAGATTGGATAGAACGTTTTGGGTCCGAACCAAATGGCTCCGCTCACAAAGGAGAATCCGAATGCAACGATTACGCCAACGATATTGAGTCCTGTAAATGTCATGCGGAAAAGGTTACAGGTCTAATTGCTACTGAGCCATGATTGCATCGTGTACATATTGCGCTAAGCCGTTAACTCGACCGTCGTAGTACTTCTTAAACCGTGGATCCTGCACATACATAAGTGCAAGGTTTTTCTGCATCTCTACTGAGCACTCATAGAACCATTTTGAGATAGCTTCTCGATGAGCGACAACAGCTTTTTGAGCTTCGGGTGCACGAAATGAAATGCTATTTCCAAATGCGTATACAAAAAGTTCAGTTGCTGCTTCCTGATCTACCTTTGCAGCGGCGAAGTCGGCGTGGGTGTACTTAGAAGTCCGAGATTGGGATTGAGAGTAGGCCTCGGTATCTCCCCAGCGCTCCTGGACCTCTTTTTCGTACTGGCTCATGGGTAAAAGGTACCCGCAAGGGGTAGCACTCAAGCGTGACCAGTACCCAAGTTTCTGGCCAGTAACCCTTTTCTCGCTATAAGGGCAGGAGTACTTTGTTTTCATCTTGCGGCATCGTCGCCCAGATTAAAAAGGAGAACAGAATGACTGATTATGTTGCACCGGGACAACCAGGTAGCAAGGCAACATTTAAAGCTCGCTATGACCACTGGATTAATGGTGAATATGTAAAGCCGCAGTCGGGTCAGTATTTTGAAAATGTAACACCTGTAACTGGAAAGGTATTTTGCGAAGTAGCTCGCGGAAATGCAGCTGATATCGATAAGGCACTTGATGCAGCGCATGCCGCAGCGCCTGCTTGGGGTAAGACATCAGCTACCGCTCGCGCAATCATCTTGAACAAGATTGCAGATCGCATGGAAGCAAACCTTGAAGCCATCGCAGTTGCTGAAACATGGGATAACGGAAAGCCAATTCGCGAAACAATTAATGCTGATATTCCTTTGGCTATCGATCACTTCCGCTACTTTGCTGGCGCAATCCGTGCACAAGAAGGTTCGCTTGGAGAACTTGATGATGACACCGTTGCGTATCACTTCCACGAGCCACTCGGCGTAGTCGGTCAGATCATTCCTTGGAACTTCCCAATCTTGATGGCTGTTTGGAAGCTAGCACCAGCACTTGCTGCCGGTAACTGCGTTGTATTGAAGCCAGCAGAGCAGACTCCAGCATCAATCATGTTCCTCATGGAGATCATCGCCGATCTTCTTCCAGCAGGTGTAGTCAATATCGTTAACGGGTTCGGCGTTGAAGCTGGTAAGCCTCTTGCGTCATCACCACGTATTGCGAAGATTGCATTTACTGGCGAGACCACAACAGGTCGTTTAATCATGCAATATGCATCAGAGAACATCATTCCTGTAACTCTCGAACTCGGCGGAAAGAGCCCAAATATCTTCTTCGCAGATGTCGCGGCAGAGAACGATGCTTTCTACGACAAGGCGCTTGAAGGCTTTACTCTCTTTGCTCTTAACCAGGGTGAAGTGTGTACATGTCCATCACGTGGCTTGATCGACACAAAGATCTACGACAAATTCTTGGGCGATGTCACAAAGCGCACTCAGGCAATTGTTCAGGGTCACCCACTTGATCTCTCAACAATGATCGGTGCTCAGGCCTCAAATGACCAGCTAGAGAAGATTCTTTCCTACATTGAAATTGGTAAGAAAGAAGGAGCAAAGGTAATTACAGGTGGTGAGCGCGCTGATCTTGGTGGCGAACTATCAGGTGGTTACTACGTAACTCCAACTATTTTCGAAGGCAATAACTCAATGCGCATCTTCCAAGAAGAAATCTTCGGACCTGTTGTTTCCGTAACTAAGTTCGATGGTTATGACAATGCGATGCAGATTGCCAACGACACTCTCTATGGTCTTGGTGCAGGCGTTTGGACTCGCGACATGAATACTGCATACCGTGCAGGTCGCGAGATCAAGGCAGGTCGCGTTTGGACCAACTGCTATCACGCATACCCAGCAGGAGCAGCATTCGGTGGATACAAGGCTTCAGGTATTGGCCGCGAAAACCACAAGATGATGCTCGATCACTATCAGCAGACAAAGAACTTGCTTGTTTCATATTCCCCAAACAAGCTCGGATTCTTCTAAGCCGATTACACTCTAAATCGTGGAGACTCCATTACGCGTCGAACTTACGAGTGAAGCAGAAGACCTTCTGCGTACGCTCTACAAAGTTCATGGCCCATTGATGTTTCATCAATCAGGCGGATGTTGTGATGGATCATCTCCGATGTGTTACCCAGCAGGCGAATTCCGCGTAGGCGGGCAAGATGTACTGCTGGGAGAGTTGAAGGTAGCTGACATCCAGGAGCCAATTGGTTTCTGGATGTCAGCTTCTCAATTTGAATATTGGAAACATACGCATTTAACCGTTGACGTTGTTGTTGGTCGAGGCGGAGGTTTCTCACTCGAATCTCCTGAAGGAAAGAGATTTCTTATTCGCTCACGTTTGTTTACAGATCAAGAGTGGGCGATTCTAGAAAACGCGCCTATCGCGACCGGTTTACGTTAGATAGGGCCCAAAGAACACAAGCAACAATTCCGATGGCCGAAAGAACCATCGTCAACGTTACTGACTCACCGAGTAAGAGTGCAGACCAACCCAAAGTCATGATTGCTTGCAGCTGTTGCACCTGAGATCCGTGAGCAACACCGAAGTCACGAAGACCGCGATACCAAGCAAAGAATCCTAAGTACATGGATGAGAATCCGATTGCGAGTAAGCCAAAGAGTGCATCACCATGGAAATCATGTGATGAGTTTGTCTGCGCATAAACAATCGCTGATGCCGGAATCGCAATCGGCAAGCTGACAACGACTACCCAAGAGATAACCTGCCAGCCAGGCATAAATGAAGTTAATGAAGCACCTTCTACATAGCAATAAGAAGATGCAATAACTGCACCGATGATTAAGAGATCGGTGAATAAATCAGAGTCAGAAGTGCCGCCTCGAGTAATTGAGAAAGCGATGAGCAGAACCGTGCCAAGACTTGAAGCGACCCAGAAAGAAGTTCCCGGATGCTTTCTATGCTTAATCACAGCGATGATGGCAGTTACAAGAGGCATCACTGCGGCAATTACTGAGACGTGTGCAGATGTGGTCCGTTGAAGTGCAAGTGCAATCAGAATCGGCCAACCGAATACCGCACCAAGAGCTGTAAATGCTGTTGGCCGCCATAGTTCACGTGGAAGCTTCGGAACCTTTGCAATCAACATCAGCGGAATGGCTAGGCATGCTGCAATTATCGGACGAGCAAAGGCAGTGAAGAGTGGATCAAAACTCTTGAGCGCTAACTTGGTAAAGGGAAGCGAGAGAGAAAAAGCAAAGATGCCAAGGAAGGCAAAGAAGAGACCGCTTCGCTGAGTTTTGGTAAGTGAAGCGGCCATCTACTTAGTTGAGATTTACCTTGACTGATTTTCCTGTGCGAGCTGACTCGTGAGCCGCATCGGCGAGAATCAACGCCGCGCGACCATCGTCGTAGGTAGAACCAAGGACTTTGCCTGTCTTAATACCTTCAACAAAGAGCTTGAGCTCGTTGCGGTATGAATCTGCATAGCGCTCGAGGAAGAAGTCCATAAATGGTTCTCCCGCAGTCGTTGCATCCTTAGTAAATGACTTCACTGTTGAGTCAGAGAGGTTGCTGATTTGAAGCATTCCCTTATCGCCGAAGATTTCTGCGCGCTGGTCATAGCCAAAAGCTGCATGGCGTGAGTTAACGATGGTGACAAGTTCGTTATTTGCACCCTTCATGACAACGCTGACGTTGTCGAAATCACCTTCTTCCTTGATGTAATCACAGAAGCTATTTGCACCAAATGCAGTTACCTCAACGATATTGGGAACAAAGTTACGCGCCATATCGAAGTCATGAATAGTCATATCGCGGAAGATTCCACCAGAGACAGCGATGTAAGCCTGGGGAGCAGGACCTGGGTCGCGGCTAGTAAGGATTACCTGCTCGATAGTTCCGATAGTTCCATCGACGACCTTTGCTTTAAGTGCAAGGTATTGAGGATCTTGGCGGCGGTTAAATCCAAGAGTGATGTTGATCTTCGCTGCATTTGCTTGTGCGCGGAACTCTTCGACATTCTTGATATCAAGGTCGAGTGGCTTTTCGCAGAGAGCGTGTACACCAGCTGCGATACATTCACGGATAAGTGGAATATGAGTAGCAGTCGGTGAGCCAATGATTACGGCATCAACTTCACCTGAAGCAATGACTGCTGAAGGATCGCTTGAAACCTTGCCACCGAATGCAGCGGTCACCTTCTTGGCATTCTCTTCAAAGGGATCAACTACATAGACAAGCTCGAGCTCGGGGGTGTCATTAACGCTTCCGGCATGGACATAACCGATACGACCTGCGCCAATAATTGCGATTCTAATTTTCTGAGTCATTGCGTGAGCCTATTCCTTGATTCGTAGTTGGTGAAGTTACTTGTAGCGAGTCCCGATGAGATTGCCGATCTCGAGGACGGTCTTGATATTAGAAAGTGAATCGTGGTGGGTATAGAGAGGTCCCTCAAGAAGTTCTTGTTCTACATATTGAGCAAAGGCATGTACCTGATAGATCAGTCCTAGATGCTCGGGAATTCCAAGGTCATCTACCCACGTGGTCTGCGCTCCATTAAATGTGGATTCATGGAAGGTAATGGACGATGGAGTAAACCAAGGCGTTCCAAAGGTGATTGCACCCTTTGAGCCAGAAACTCCAGCCCAGTGTGGAAGCGTTGTGCGAGCAGAAAGAACAAAGTTAGAACGTGATCCATTAGCGAAACGCATAAATGCGTGGGTCTCTTCATCAATATCGTTCGGGTGTAATTTTCCAAAGGCATGAATCTCAGTTGGGTTACCAAGGAACTGCTGCGAAAGAGCTGCTGGGTAGATACCCATATCGATGATGGGATTTCCGCCGCCTAACGTAAAAAGGCGAGTAACTTCGAGGTTGTTCTGGCAGAAGTTGGAGACCACGAGTTCAACATCTCCAAGTGCGCCATTTGCAACAAGCTGGCGTGCGATATCCATCTGTGGCAAGAAGCGAGTCCACATAGCTTCCATCGCAAGGACCTTCTTCGCCTTTGCCGCTGCATAAATTTGCTCTGCCTCTGCGTAATCCATTGTGATGGGCTTTTCGATCAGAACATGCTTGCCAGCGTTGATAGCAACGAGTGCAACCTCTAAACGATCAGAGGGCAGCGTGCCGATATAAATTGCATCAATATCATCACGAGCCGCCAGCTCTTCATAAGAGTTGTGGAATGAATCAAGGCTCCACTTCTGGGCAAAAGCTTCAGCCTTGCCTGGTGTGCGAGATGCAACTGCGACAAATTGTTGAGTTGAATTAAGTTGGGCGGTCTTAACCATCGCATCAGAAATCCATCCTGCACCGAAAATTCCCCAGCGAAGTGGCTTTGAATCAGCTGCCGAGAACACATGTGGCTTTGGAAGTGTGGTCATTGCTTCACCTTACTTATCTGGGTTAGGAACGGTTACATCGCGAACAAAAGATTCAAGATCATTTACAGATTGCAAGAAACCACGAAGGGTGCGGAGGGTTCCACCGAAATTGGTGAAATCTTCAACCTTGAGCCCATCAACGTCATACATCTTTCTGAACTCTGGGAAGTTTTCAAGAAGCGGTTCAAGGATGCGCGCTTCAATTGGTTCATTGACGCTATTGAGGTTCGGGGTAATGCCCATTTCGTTAATTTTGACCTGCCATGCATATGGGGGAGAGATGACTGAATCTCCACCAAGAATTTCAGACCAGTGCATGTGATTGCGGAATGCTGCAGACAATAAACGAGTGCGGTATCCGCGCTCGGTATAAATCTTGTGTGCATGTCTAAAGACTGCAACGCCTGCCCATTCGAGAATCTCTGGGTCCACTTTGGCGCCCATCTTTTCTGCGCCAACCTTTACCCAATCATCGACGCGACCCACCATGATGGTGCAGACAGGACCCATCTGTGAAATATCTAGGCCTTCTGCTTCACGACGCTTTAATCCGCGCTCGATCGCTTCTGCAACGGCGATTGTCTGTGCAACTGAGAATGAAACGGTCGCATTGAGGCTGACACCTTGGTAGGTAGCTTCTTCAAATGCCGATATAGCTTCACTTGTTACTGGAATCTTGACGATGATGTTCTTGGCAAGCTTTGAAAATTCAACAGCCTGATCTGTGAGCGCCTTTGCATTGCGATAAAGGCGTGGATCAGTCTGAATAGATAAGCGGCCATTGCGCCCGTTGTACTTTTCGAATTCACCTTCGAATAGCTTTGCCGCGTTAACAGAAAGCTCCTTCACCATCGCCCAGCCGATTTCATCTTCGGTAGCAATCGGATTGGCTTTTGCATAAGCCTTAATGCGTTCAACCCAATGTGGAGCATCAGCCTTAATTGCAGTCAGCGCAATAACAGGATTACAGGTTGCGCCAACGATTCCCCAATTAAGTGCATCGGTGAGCTCTTTCGGATCTGCCGAGTCATTCCAGAGAACCGTTTTCGAGTTCTCCTTCATATAGAGAAAAGGTGATTGGCTCATCTCTATTACTTCACTCGTGCAGCGCGAGTTGCAGCAAGGATGTGCTCGCGGGTGCGCTGTGCAATAGGAAATGGCATATCAACAGGGCAGCCATACATATCTTGCTCGATGATTGCGAAGATTTCTGGATTGATCTCAAGTGCGCGCTCGATGATTGGTGCGAACTTTGGAACTCCTTCAAAACCTGGCTCAGTCATAACGCCCTTGGCTACTGCATCTCCGAACGGAACGTCATTCTTCAAAGTCTCAGCCAAGATATCTGGATGTACTTGCTTAAGGTGCAAATAACCAATGCGCTCGGGATATGCGTTCATCATCTTGAGGTTATCGCCTAAGTAATATGCAAAATGCCCTGTATCGAGGCAGAGATTTGAGTAAAGCGGGTCAGTCTCTTGTAGATAGCGCTCAACTTCTTGATAGGTACCAATATGGCTATCTGCATGTGAATGGAATTGCTGATGAATTCCGAACTCTTCAAGGAGAGCCTTGCCAAGCTTGTTATGTCCTGCAGCAAGACGCTTCCACTGTTCATTAGAAAGTGTGCGTGATTCGCGTGCTTGGCCGGTCTTGTCATCGCGCCATAGATCAGGAATTACAACAAGGTGTTCGACGCCTAACTTAGAGACAAGGTTTGCAACAGCAAGGGCCTGATCCCATGCGCGTTGCCACTGGCTCTCATCTTCTTTATGGAAACCTGTAAATACAGTTCCGGCAGTCATCTTGAGATTGCGCTTACCAAGTTCGTCTTCAAGCTGTTTTGGGTCCGTTGGAAGGTATCCATAAGGCCCAAGCTCAATCCAGTGGTAACCCGCTTCAACAACTTCATCAAGGAAGCGATCCCATGGAACCTGATGCGGTTCGCTTGGAAACCATACGCCCCATGAATCAGGTGCTGTGCCTACGCGGATTTGCTGTGTCATGGATGTGCTCCTATTTCTTATCTTCTACGCCGTTACCAAGCAACGGACGTTGCTGCGTAATTTCTATCTTGTACTGAGCATAAGCATCTTGTGTGCTCTTGAGGCTTGAAACGGGGGCGATAGGAACATCCCACCAACCTTCTCCGCCTGGTGAATAGAGCAAAGGATCGCTATTGATATGTATAAGAGTTGATGTTGCTGATTGTTTTGCAGTCTTCACTGCCTCATGGAGATCTGCAATTGCGCTTGCTGTCTGCTTGATATCGATGACCTTGATGCCGAGGCTTGCAGCATTTGCTGCAAGATCTACCGGAAGTTTTTCGCCGTTCTCGAAGTTATTTCCTGCTTGATCTTTAAAGCGGTATTGCGTGCCGAAACGTTGTGAACCAATATCTTCTGAGAGGTGGCCGATCGATGCAAAGCCGTGATTCTGAATAAGAACAATGATGACTTTGAGTCCTTCAGCAACGGCAGAAACGATCTCTGTATGCATCATCAAGTAGGAACCATCGCCAACCATCACGATTGGTGTTGCCCCAGCACGAGCTGCGCCAAGACCTGCAGCGATCTCATAACCCATGCACGAGAAGGCATATTCAACGTGATACCCCAGAGGCGAACGTACGCGCCAGAGTTTGTGGAGATCGCCCGGCAATGAACCAGCCGCACATATAACTGTGTCTGTGGCATCTGATGCAGACTGCACGGCATGAATAATTTCTGTCTGACTTGGAAGAGCAAGCTTCTGATCTACAAATGCTGCGTCGACAACTGAATCCCATTCAGCTTTATCGCTTGAGTACTTCTTCTGATATTCAGGTGAAGTTGAGAATCCGCTCAGAAGTTGAGTCAGCTCTGTCAGAGTCTCACGTGCATCGGCAACAACTGGAAGCGCACTTCCATGCTTATATGCGTCAAAAGAGGCAATATTGATATTGATAAAGCGAACATTTGGGTTCTGGAAAGCAGTGCGGCTTGATGTCGTGAAGTCGCTGTAGCGAGTCCCAATACCAATAACAACATCAGCGCTTTGAGCTGCTCTGTTTGCTGCTGTTGTACCTGTGGCGCCTACAGAACCTAGAAGTTGTGGATGGTCCCAATTGAGTGAACCAACGCCAGCTTGCGAAGTACCGACAGGAATCTTGGTCTGTTCTACGAAAGCTTGAAGAGCGTCATGTGCATCGGAGTAAATAACTCCGCCACCAGCAACGATCAACGGGTTCTTTGCCTTTGCAATAACTCGAGCGACATCTGCAAGGAGTGCAGCTTCTGCGCGTGGGCGACGGATATGCCAATCGCGATCAGCAAGAAATTCTTCGGGAACATCTATAACTTCAGCCTGAACATCTTCAGGAAGAGCGATAGTGACAGCACCTGTTTCAGATGGATCTGTCAGTACGCGCATTGCACTTAGGAGCGCTGAGAAAAGTTGCTCTGGTCGTTGTACTCGATCAAAGAAACGTGAAAGTGGCTTAAATGCATCATTTACTGAAAGCGTTGCATCATGTGGCATCTCGAGTTGCTGAAGAACGGGATCAGATGAACGATTTGCAAAGGTATCTGAAGGTAGAAGTAAGACTGGCAGGCGATTTGTTGTTGCAACCGCAGCTCCTGTGAGCATATTTGTAGCTCCTGGACCAACGGATGCGGTGCATGCAAATGTGGCACGACGACGCTTTATACGAGCGAATGCAGTTGATTCGTGAACCATTGCTTGTTCATTGCGTGCTTGGAAATATGGCATGAGCGAAGGATCTTCAACAGAGAGTTGCTTCAGTGCTTGACCAATACCGGCGACATTTCCGTGGCCGAAAATTCCGAAGACACCTTGAATAGTTCGTTCGCGATGGTTGCCATCGACTGTGTATTGGTGTGAAAGGAATTCAACAATTGCTTGGCTAACTGTCATTCTGCGAGTGGCCATATCAATTCCTTCCTAAGCTCCGTAGGGCAATCTTGGGTCTGTTTGCTGTGATTGCCAAGTGTCACGAATCCACGCTTGGTCCGGATGATCGGTGGCATTCCAAGCACGATCTGGATCAGGACCTGCCATCACATTGAAGAAGTAGAGGTCATAACCGGGACCTGCAGCGGCTGGTCCGTGCCAACCATAAGGAACGAGTGCAACATCGCCTGAATGAATCTCTTCATTGACATCGTATGGGCGTGAATCTGCAGATGTTCCGCGGAAATAACCGAATGGAGAAGATGTTGCAGGTTTAGATGCCCCACGAGTGACAGCGCTTTCAAAGTAGTAAATCTCTTCAAGGTTAGATTCTTTGCCAGCCACATAAGCATCGTGCTTATGAGAAGGAGAACCAGACCAGTTGCCAGCGGGAACAATAACTTCGCAGACAATCATGCGATCTGCATCGAGCGTTTCGGGCATGCCTAGATTGTGTACTTGGCGAGTTTCGCGACCTGCGCCACGGAGTGAGATCGATACCTGCTCTTTAGGGGTGAATTTAATTTCCTTTGCAACGGTTGCAGGTGTTTCGCCTACTGCGATGCGACCAACGCCGGTAATGGTTGCTGACGTTTTGATTGGTAGATAAATGAAATCTGATGGACCATGGAAGACAGATTCTCTGCCTCGTAGAACTTGGCTAGAACTCTGACCATTGTTTTCATATTCAATAAGAAATTCTTCGCCTTCGAGAGCAAAGATGATTCGTTCATTGGAGTCGCTTGGAAGCGAAAGAATGGTGTCTTGCGAAATCGTTCCAACACGAAGACCTGTGTATTTCCAACCTGCGATGGGTGGACTCTGAGGATCGACATGGATATCCCAACTACCCTGAGCTAGCTCAGACTTCTTGAAATACCACTTACCTGCAGAGGTCATCTCATCAATGAATTCTGTCCGGATTAATTCTGTGGGAAGCCAAGATTGATACCACCATGGCTTGGATCAAGCCAACGAGAAGTAATTGCCTTGCCACGTGTAAAGAAGTGAACGCCTTCAACGCCGTGCGCCTTGGTATCTCCGAAGAGTGATTGCTTCCATCCACCAAATGAGTAGTAAGCAACAGGTACTGGAATTGGAACGTTGATTCCGACCATACCTACTTGAATCTCATTTTGGAATCGGCGAGCAGCTCCACCGTCATTGGTGAAGATTGCTGTTCCGTTGCCAAAGGCACCGCTATTAATTAGTGCAACACCTTCGTCGTAACTATTTACGCGCACAATAGAAAGTACCGGTCCGAAAATTTCTTCGGTATAGACCTTTGATGTTGTAGGTACCTTGTCGACCAAAGTCGGTGCAAGCCAGAAACCGTTGGCATCTCCATCAACTTGTGGGTTACGGCCATCGACCACAACTGTTGCGCCATCCTTTTCAGCGATATCGATATAGGAAGCTACTTTGTCGCGGTGTTCGCGAGTAACAAGAGGACCCATATCGCAGCCACGTCGGCCATCGCCTGTACGCAGTTTGCCCATACGCTCAACAATCTTAGGAATCAACTTATCTGCAACAGGTTCGACTGCAACGACTACTGAGATAGCCATGCAACGCTCGCCTGCGCTTCCGAAGCCAGCGTTGATTGCAGAGTCTGCAACGAGTTCGAGATCGGCATCAGGAAGAACCAACATATGGTTCTTAGCTCCACCGAGCGCCTGAACGCGCTTGCCTGTGCGTGATGCGCTTTCGTAAATATATTGTGCAATCGGAGTTGAACCTACGAAGGAAATCGATTCAACATCAGGGCTGTTAAGTAGCCCGTCTACAGATTCCTTATCGCCGTTGAGCACGTTAAATACGCCGTCTGGAAGACCTGCTTCTTTCCAGAGCTTGGCAACCCACATAGATGCAGATGGATCTTTTTCAGATGGCTTGATGACGACTGTATTTCCAGCTGCGATAGCAATTGGGAAGAACCACATTGGAACCATTGCAGGGAAGTTAAAAGGACTAATGATTCCGACAACACCAAGTGGTTGACGGGTTGAATAAACATCTACGCCGGTGGAAACGTTTTCAGAGTAGAAACCCTTAAGAAGATGGGGGATACCTGTTGCGAATTCAACAACTTCTTGTCCGCGAGTAATTTCACCGAGTGCATCAGAGAGAACTTTTCCATGCTCGCTTGTGATGATCTCTGCGAGCTCGCCTTTGCGAGAATTAAGTAGTTCGCGGAAATTGAAGATGATTTGTTGGCGTTTAGCTAGTGACTCATCTCGCCATGCAGGAAATGCATCCTTTGCTGCCTTGATTGCGGCATCAATCTCAACTTGGTTTGCAAGGGCTACGCGCTTTGTCTCTGTACCGA
Source organism: Candidatus Nanopelagicaceae bacterium (assembly GCA_965268225.1). Taxonomy (GTDB): domain Bacteria; phylum Actinomycetota; class Actinomycetes; order Nanopelagicales; family Nanopelagicaceae; genus Planktophila. The sequence continues at coordinate 303,411 of OZ254166.1, forward strand.
GTGCTGGATCGTAGACAGGTGCTGTGCGTCCTGACTTGCTGACGTACTCAGCTCCATTAATCCAGTGATTGACAATTGCGCTCATATTTCCCCCTTGGCTCAGATGTGAATAATAGAGGCATTTTCGCGGCACGGATAGCGCCAATTTCGCAAGTATTTCAAGGGTGCTAGCACTCATGATGTTGACCAATGTCTCACAATGTGATGAATTGAAATATCAAATTTGATTTCTGTGACAGAAGAGACTGCCAGTCAAGTGCTAGCACTAGACAATTCTTACTAATCAACTTTGCAAACTGAAAAGATTCTCTCGTAAGTAAAGGAAATTACTTAAGGAGAGAGTAATGATGAATATCAGAAAATCTAAAACAGCAAAAGCTGTTGTAATTGCAACTTCACTATTTTTCTTTGTTACACAATCTGGTGCAGCAAATGCAGCAACGAAGACGATCACTTGTTATAAAGGGACCACATCTAAGAAGGTAACCACTGCGAAGTGCCCAACTGGCTGGAGCACAACGAAGCCAGTTGCCGGAAAACCTGCAGCAGGAGGCACATCTGCTAAGTCCGTTGCGATCAATGGAAATTACAGCGGAACTGTTTCATTGCTATGGGGCGACACATATGTGCAAGTGACATCAGTTAAAGCAACTGGAACAGGAACTGTCGCCGATCTTGGTGAGTTTGTCGGATCTGGGGCAGCAGCACCTGCATCACAGTGCGATAGCTTCGACGGATCAGCAACTCTTGGAACTGGCGCCGACACCCTCAAAGTTGCATTCGATTCAAGCGCCAAAGGTTGCGCCGAAGATGACAGCGCGCCAACAAAAATCACCTTCAGCGGAAACGCAGTGGTGAAGAGCGGAACAGGAAAGTACGCCGGAGCAACTGGGACATTCAAAGTTGCGGGCAGCTTCAACATCAAAACTATTTCTGCAGGGTCTAAGGAATCTGCTCCGTTCTCTATGACAGCTAGCGGTTCAGTAACACTCAAGTAGTTAACCCAGTAAAAAGGAGAAGAAAATGAAAGTTACAAAGTCACGAAAGCTAGTGGTGACAGCTCTGATTTCAGGGTTGGTTTCACTCGGTATGGGAACTGCATATGCAGCAGATTCAACGTTGATCTTGAGCGGTGGAAATGGTGTCTATAACCTCGGACCCATCGCTATCAATGGAACAGCAAGCTCTGCTGGCGTTGTGAAGTACATGCTTGATGGCAAAGTAATTGCTGGTTGTGAAGCCGTAGCTACAACAGCTGCAACGCCTTTCACTGCAAAGTGTGCATGGGTTCCTGCAGCTGCAGGTCCAGCAGTTCTTACAGGTGAATTCACCCCAACGGATTCCGCACTTACTAAAGCCACCTCGAACACTTTAAAGGTGACTATCGGCGTACCCGTACAGGGCGTTATCTCACCTATTCATATTTATGTTGACACAATCCTTGCAACCGGTTCAACCGGTGCACTTGCGCCACGTTTTAATGGCTGTGCCGTCATGAATGAATTCTTACTCGGTCAAACAATTGTCTTCCGCGTATATGCGAATAATGCCGACCAAGGCGGAGCGGTTATGGATTCATCAAATACTGCAAAGGCATATGTAGAAGTTGCTGGAATTAAAGATCCGATTGCTCTTGCATACGGAAACCACAGCGGCGTCGCATTCTGGACAGGCGTGCTTAAGACAGGCGCAGCACCTCTGTACAGCACTCTCGGAGTTATCAATTACAAGGTAACTCTCGTTGCTAAGGATTCAGACACCATGAAGGTGCTCTCAACCAAGCTTGCTGCAAAAAAGAATGCAGATGGAACACGAGTCATTGATTCATCAGGCAAGGCCGTATATGACCGCGTTACTTATTACCGCACAGTTCAGGTCTCACCTGCACTCAAGGGAGCTACTGGTACTTGGAGTTCAAACTTCACTGCCAACTCACAGCTCTCACTCTTTGCAGCTCCAACTGCAAAGTAATAAGCACTTTCACAACTAAACGATCGGAGAGATTATGAAGAAGTACCGCGGCATAGCGGCAGCTGCAGTAGCGGTGATGGCCCTTGGCCTCATCGCTCCTGCGCAGGCTGCAGATAATCCAGTAAAGCTCACACCACCCAAGGAATTGGTAGGCGTTCCTGCCATCCCATTTACTGGATTAAAAGCGCAGACATTTACAACGCCTGCAAATATGGTCAATCTTGAAGTTACTCCAACACAGGTAGTCATTAACGAACCTATCACCATCACCGGTAAAGGACTCACTGCAAATACGCCTGTAACCCTTACTTGGTCTACAAGTGACGCAACATGGGTTACAGATATTCAGCCTGCAACTGTGAATTACATGGGTACTTCCTACTCAAAGTACAACGTTGTGATTGCAACAATTACAACAGATGCTCTGGGCGGATTTGTATATAAGACCAAGGTTCCATCAGATTTTGGTGGCGTTCACGATATCTACGCAGTCAATAACGATGTCGCTCTTGCACATGGCGGCTTGCAGATTGCTCGTACATTAAAGATCACACCTTCAAGTGGACCAATCGGTACACCGATCACAATTGAGTACACAGGCCTTGGACCATCTCTCTACGCAGCTGGATCAGCTGTTTATTACGATGGAAAATACACAGGATCTATGCAGGCTCGTTGGACTCGTGGAACTGCAAAGACAACCATCCTTGCAACGGGAACGGTCGGTAAGCACTACATTCAGACAAACGAAGCAATTAGCTTCTCTTATCTCAATGCGATGCAATCACCAGTCCCATTTGCCAATAGCGAGATGGGTACATTCACAGTCACAAAAGACAACGGCCTATTTAAGCCGTATGTAATTTACCCACCTGTGATGACACCTACCGTGGATCAGCGCACAACACTTTCTAACGCTGGTCTCGATCCTGCGACGAACGCAAAGATGTCACTTGCACCAGATCGCGGAATTGTTGGAAGCAAGTTCACTGTAAATGTCTCTGGAATTCCTACAAAAGGTATTCATACTCTTGTATGGGCAACAGTTGTGGGCAACCGCGTTAACTGCACAACCGGAACTTGTTGGGTTTATAACCCGATTCCACTAGGAACAGTTGATGTCACCGACGGAACAGTGAATAAGGAAGTCACAGTCCCTGATCACCTAGGTGGATTCCACGTAGTTCAGGTTAAGAGCGGCGATGTTGTAGAAGCTCAACAAGTCTTCTACGTTCGCGAAAGCATCCAGCCGCTGACCGATAAGAATGGCAAAGTCGTCACGATGGGCGTTGCAAAGGCAGATTTATCCGGATCTCCTGAAGCATTTGCTCGCGGAGGACAAGGAACACCGACTTACACATTTAAAGAGGGCGAAGAATTTACGCTCTCATTAAAGGGTGTTGGTTGGACTCAGATGGATAACACATTGGCTGTGGCATATGACAACAGTTATGTTGGCTATGGCTGCGGATTTAACTCTAATGGCTATCTCGTCGTACATCTCAAGGCACTTGGCGGAGTAGGAACTCACATTATTTCAATGCGACCACTTCTCTATACACAACAGCCTTCATTCGCTAACACTCCTTATGGAATGGTTCCGATCCTAACCTCTGAATCTGACCTTCCAGGATTAGCACTGGGTTATCAAATCCCAACCATTTACTTCTCAATCAAAATTGTGAAGTAAAAGCAGTACCCTCCTTATAGAAGAAGTCCCGTTACCTTTCGAGGTGGCGGGACTTTCTATTTGGCAACCACCAATTGGCTCTACCAAGAAGAATCATCGCGCTCGGCAGAAGAAGCAATCTAATGAGAGTTGCATCGATTAATACCGCAAAGACAAGGCCAAGACCCAGTTCCTGGAGGCCAGCAAAATGTCCACCAATAAATCCTGATACTGCTGCAATAAAAATTGCAGCAGCAGTGGTGACAACGCGAATGGTCCGTGCGAAACCATCGATCACTGCTGTTTCATTTGTGGCTCCGGCTATCCATGATTCGCGGATACGAGAGACGATAAATACTTCGTAGTCCATGGAAATACCAAAGAGAATGACCGCTAAGAAGAGCAGAACCCATACTTCAATTTGAGGTAACTCATAAGTACCAAAGAGTGCAGAACCTGCACCGTGCGCAAAGAAGATCACCAGTAGACCGAGCGCGACTGAGATCGAAATGAGATCAAGAAGAATGGCCTTAACAGGAATGAATATAGATTTAAATGCCCTGCCGAGCAGGAGTCCAATAATCAGAATTGCAAAAGTGAAAATTATTGGTGCGGTCTTCTTAATCTTTTCCAATAAGTCAACGCCTTGAGCCGGAGCGCCACCCACATAGAAGACGACATCATTATTGAAGTTGGCTTGAGGAAGATATTCGCTTCGCACTTTTTGGACAAGATTTTGCATGCTCTGCGATCCGACATCTTCATTTCCGAAGATAAAGATGCGATAGAAACGCCCCGTCGAATCTACATAAGGAGCCAACTCACCTTGCGCCACAGATAGAACATCTGGGTTCTTGCTAATTCTCGCTGCCAGTGCAATTCGTGCCTGCGAATTAGAGGCAAGAGCTGCTTGGTTTTCATTCTTCAAATCGATAATCACTGCGATGGGAGTAATGATTCCATCCCCAACTCGTGAAGTGAGATAAGAAAGTGCCTTCGAGGATTCAAGGCTAGATGGAAGGGCTGTAAGTGAACTTGGAGTTACTTGAAGTGTGAAAATAGGTGCCGCTAAGGCAGCTAGAAGAATGGCTGTTGAGAGAAAGATCCTCTTTGGTTTCGTGAGAAGTACCGTCGAAAGTTTTGCAAGAAATTTGGACTGTGTACTGCTTCGCGAAAGCAAGCCTTGGAATTTACCTTCCCGATGTCCCGAGCCCCCGAACAAATAGAGAAGCGCTGGCAGAAGCGTCAGTGAAATGAGAGCAGCCGCTACTGGTACTAGAACACCCGCTACTCCAAGAGATTGAATGAATGGAATAGGGAAGAAAAGTAGTGTTGTCAGGGCAAGTGCAACCGTTGAACTAGAAATCAGAATAGTTCGGCCTGCAGTACGCATTGTCGATGCGATGAGTACTTCCCGGCTCGCAGAAGGATTCATTCTCATCTCTTCTCGATATCGATGGACGGCAAGCAGTGAAAAATCAACGCTCAAGCCAAATCCGATTAACTCAACGATGTTCGGAATATATAGAACCATAGTGAAGTGATCGGCGAGAATATTTACAGCACCCAGCACTGAAGAGACAACTGCTATTGCAAATATCAACGGAATAGCTACGGCCCAAGAAAAACCGAGAGCGAGAATGAGTAAGAGAAGTGAAAGTGAGAGTGCAATTACCTCACCTCGTCGTAAATCGCTTGCAAGGACAGGTTTAACATCGTTGTAAATTGCGGGCGGGCCGCTGACCAGAGCTCTATTCAGTCCCCGTGTTGCCAGCTCCGAACGAAGCGGCTCAATAAATTTTGAGGTCTCTGTAAGTGTGGAGTTAGTGGAAACAACGGTAAAGAGTGTTCCCGCTAGGGCTTGTTGCTGTACTACCCGCGAATTCGGAACAACACGTAATGCGGCCACCGTCTTATCTTTGCGAAGTTCAATTTCAGCCTTGGAAAGTGTTCCAAATTTATCCATGATGGTGATGAGCCCTTCACTCTTTTCATGGAAATTCTTGTTGAGAATTTCTTCAGCCCTCTGAGAGCCACTTCCGGGCACGTCGATAGATGTTGTCAGTCGTGAGTTGAGATCAGCTGATGAAAATCCACCAAGAAGTGAGAGAAGAACCCAAATGATGAGGGCGGTAGCTCTGAAGCGAACGCTCAACGAAACTACCTTCTCCAGCATGCGTGAATTCTATGGTTGATAAAAATCGGCAGGGCAGGAATGTCTAATTTGCTGAGGGACTAGCCTTCATTTAGTATTGCCACTAATTAAGGGGAGTACCTAGATACAGCTACCTCGTCATCACGGTGTAAAAACCCGGGGCGCTGGCCGCAAGTTTAATTTGCGGTTAGGAAGACCTTGACCACGTCACTACATACGCGCGTCAAGGAGAGTAATTATGAACGTTTCACTCACAGTCTGGTCAGTCACCGTTGGGTTAATCGCCCTATTGATAGTTGTTGATTTGCTCACGGTCAGTTCTAAGCCACATGAAGTTAAATTTAAAGAAGCAGCTGGATGGTCAATTTTTTATATAGGAATCGCGATTGCCTTTGGAGTGTGGATCTTTCAAAGGTACGGATCCGAGATGGGTACCGAATACTTCGCAGCTTATCTAGTTGAAAAGTCGCTCTCAGTCGACAATCTATTCGTATTCATAATTATTTTGGCTCAATTCGCAGTACCTAGTATTTATCACCAACGAGTGCTCCTTGTGGGTGTTATGTTGGCGCTCGTACTTCGTGGTGTCTTTATCTCCGTTGGCGCAGCTGCACTTGCAGCTTTTTCATTTACATTTGTCATCTTCGGAGCCATTTTGATTTGGACAGGAATAGGTCTCTTTAAACATTGGGACGAGGATCCTGAACCGGCAGATAACGTCATTCTAAACTTTATTCGTAAGCGCCTGACTATGGTTGACGAGTTTCACGGACCGAAGATGTTTATCCGCCAAAACGGTAAGCGCGTTGCAACACCAATGTTTCTTGTCATGATTGCTATCGGATCAACAGATCTTCTCTTTGCACTTGATTCGATACCAGCAACCTTCGGCGTGACATCTGAAACCTTCCTTGTCTTTGCAGCAAATGCCTTTGCCCTGCTTGGATTGCGTGCGCTCTACTTCTTGGTCAAGGGCTTACTTGATCGCTTGGTCTACCTATCTCTTGGTCTCTCATTTATCCTGATCTTCATCGGCGGAAAGCTCGTCATGACCTACCTCCACGAGCAGTTCTATTCGATTCCAAAGATTCCGACATCAGTGAGCCTTTCAGTAATTGGTGCGATTCTTTTGATCTCCACAATTGCAAGTTTGGTCAAAACTAAATCCGATCCATCTTCAAAGGCTCATGCAGGACGCGTTACGGGAGAAAAGAAGGATGAAGAGTAAATTCGCACAAGCGTGGAGATCGCTTCCTTCTGCGCTGCGCAAAACGATTGCTCTGGTAATCGGTTCAACCCTCATTGTGACTGGGCTCTTGCTGATTGTTCTGCCTGGCCCATTCACAATGCCCCTTCTCATATTGGGCCTTGTTGTTCTTGCACTTGAATTTGCGTGGGCAGAAGCGATGTTAATTCGCGTCCGTCACCATGGCGCAAAACTCAATCCAAAGAAACTCTTTAAGAAGCCATAGTTTCAAAGTCACATATGAACGTCGAAGAGTTACACGAAGATGAATGGGCGCGCTTGCGCGATATCCGTTTAGCTGCGCTTGAAAACGATGGCCACGCTTTTGGTGGAAACCTTGAAGCTGAAAGTGCTTACGATGAATCTGAATGGCGTGAGAAATTTGGGATCTTCACTGGAGTAATCGCTCGAGTTGGTGGAGAAGACGTTGGATTTATGTCGGTCGAAAATCTCAAAGGTGACTTTGGGGCCACCTGCTGGATCGGCTCATGTTGGATTAAACCTGAATTTCGTGGAATAGGAGTCTTAAAATCTCTTTTTGATTTCGTTGATGAACGTGCAACCGATCGAAATTGGTTAACTCAGGGCCTTGGCGTGTGGGTGGATAACGAAGTTGCGATAAAGGCCTACGAAAAAATTGGTTTCGAAAAAATGGGCGAGAAGCAAGAAAGTACCCGCAAGCCAGGAATGTATTACCAGCGGATGATAAGAAAGACTCAAAAAGCCTAGAAACTAGAGCTGAACTCGGTATTGACGCTTTCCGGATTCAAGAACGTAGGTGTCATAAAGCTTTCGCGCAGTTTCGTTATCTGCATCAGTATTCCAATACAAGCGTGAGCACTTCATCTCGAGAGCGTAAGCCTTTACATAATCAATCAGAGCTCGACCTGAACCTGTTCCCCGGGCAGCTGGATCAACGAAGAGATCTTCGAGATAACAATGCCCGTTAGGTGACCATGTTGAATTTTGAAGGTTGTATGTCGTAAATCCGACTACCTTTCCATCGAGTTCAACTACGGCACACTTCATATTGAAATCAGGGTCCATGATGCGAGTCCAGGTGCGCTCTGTCTGTTCTGCAGGAACAGAAGTTTTATAGAAGTCGAGATATCCCTGCCAGAGAACGAGCCAGCGCTCTTTATCTGCAGGTTCTATTGGTCGGACTGAGCTAGACATTAGAGTGCGAAAGATGGGTATTCGTCGGTGACAAGGATGATTGCGTATCCGTAGACACGATTCCAGAACTTCACAGTTCCAAGAACAATATCGAGCGCCCATTTTGGATATGTACCTGATGACCAAGTAACGATCCAAGCGAAGAATGTTGCAATGAGAGCGACGAGTGAATAGATAAGCCCAACGATTACGAGTGGAATTGATAAGAACCATTTAATGAGCGGAAGGCCGCGATTGAGTTTGCGACCGCCATCAACATCTGGAAGAAGTACTGCAACGTTGGGGTTGCGTTCGATTGATGGGTATTCATCTGTGAGTAGGAGCGCGTAAGCAATCACGCGAGTCTGAAGCTCCATAAGTGAGTGATTAAAACTCAAGATGTAGCTTGGATAAATGCCGCGGACGACAAGTGCGAGAACTGTAGGAACAACGACTAGCCCTGTAGACCATCCCCAGTGCATTCCTTGAGTGAATGAGGTTAGGAAGACCATCACTGGGAAAACGAGGAATCCACGCCAGAAAACTGTCTTCTTATCGCGGTTTTCGAGTTGAACGTAGACGATTGTTTCTACTTGGTTGCTCATGGCTTAATCCTAGTCCTCACCTATACCCTTTCCCAATGACATCACGCGAATATGCAGTAATAACTGGAGCAAGTAGTGGAATCGGAGCTGCAACAGCTCAGATGTTGGCAAAGAATGGTTATCACGTCATTGCTGCTGCGCGACGAACAGATAAGTTGCAAGCACTTGCTGCCAGTGATCCAAATATTGAAGCGGTCGAATTAGATGTTACCAGTCAAGAAAGCGTTGATGCACTTGTCGCTCATTTGGGAAATGCTCCAGTGTCTGTACTTGTACATAGCGCCGGCGGAGCATTCGATGCTGATTCAGTTATGGATTCAGATCCAGAAATTTGGCAGAAGACCTTTGATATCAACGTCGTCGGTGCAGTGCGCATGGTCAAAGCCATTACTCCACTCTTTCGCGAACATCGCAAAGGCCACATCGTTCTCATTACATCTACTGCAGCACATCGCACCTACGAAAACGGTGGAAGTTATGCCGCTGCAAAGTTTGGCGAAGCATCACTTGTAGACACGCTTCGCCTTGAACTTAATGGTGAGCCAATCCGAATCACAGAGATTGCACCAGGAATCGTTAAGACAGAAGAGTTTGCCAAGATTCGTTATAAAGGCAATACCGACGCAGCTGCAAAGATTTACGAAGGAATTGAAAAGCCTTTGGTTGCAGAAGATGTCGCTGAAGCAATTCGCTGGGTTGTTATGTTGCCAGATCACTTCAATGTGGATTCAATGATGATTAAGCCACTGGCCCAGGCGGTTTCACATAAGGTCTATCGCAAGCCGATTTGCTAAGACTGAGAACGCAGATGAGTACTGATATTGAAATCAAGCGCGCGCACCTTGGTGTAACGCTCTCCTTTCTTACGCTGGGCTTTAGTGCAGGCAATTACGTATCTCGAATTCCCGATGTGAAGAGCAAGCTCGAACTTTCAAATTCTGCACTGGGTATCTGTCTTCTCATGATGTCCGTTGGAGTTCTAGCTGCCCTTGGTCCAGTAGGAAAACTTGCTGCCAAGTATGGAAGTGCCCAAACACTCAAGATTGCAACCACTGCGCTCATTATTGTTCAGCCAGTTGTTGGCCTTGCTACATCTGGGCTCACTCTCTCAATCGCACTCTTCTTCTTCGGAATGACTGTGGCCTCGCAAGATGTCTCAATGAATACTCACGGGGTTACATTGGAGCAGAAATCCGGTAATCGATTTATGAGCAGGTTCCATGCCTTCTGGTCAGTCGGCGGCCTTATCGGAAGCATCTTTGGTGGACTCTTTGCTCAAGCTGAAATCGGAGTATTTCCTCACCTCGTTGTTGTATCTGCACTTATTGCGATTGTGACTGCGATAGGTTCAAGGCTTCTGCTATCCGCAGATTCGGATAAACATATTTACACCGAAGAGCAGAAAGAGAAGAAGAAGCGACCACCGCTGATTCTCATCATGGGGCTTCTCGGAATGGCAGCATCTGTCGGCGAAGGTTCAACAGGTGACTGGGGCGGAGTTCTCTCTCGCGAAACATTCGGTGCTTCTCACTTTGTCAGCACTATCCCGTTTATTGCATTCTCATTCACAATGGTTGTAGGTCGATTCTTTGGCGATCAACTCGCAACAAAGTTTGGCCCCAATCGCATTCTCAAAGTAGGTGGCTTCATCGGCGGAATTGGGCTAGCCACTGGTCTCATCATTGGCGGCACTGGCGGAGTTATTTTTGGCTGGTTGCTTTACGGCGCAGCTCTCTCTGCCGTCATTCCACTTCTCTTTAGCGCAGCGGGGTCAATGGCCAATAAGAGATTTGCTGGAAGCATTTCACCAGCTGAAGCAGTCGCCATGATCTCAGGAATTTCCTACTTCGGATTTATTGTCGGCCCACCACTAATGGGATTTGTCGCTGATCTCATCACACTACGTTGGGCGATGCTTATTCCTGCCCTTCTTGCAATCATCATTTCAGCGAGCTCTCGAATCTTTACTAGCGAATAACTACTCGATAGCTTGCCAGCGTTGAATCTGTTGCGTAGGCAATCCGAACTCCTGCAGCACGGGATGCGCTAAGCCCCTCAACTATCTGTTGGGTAAGAAGTTCACCTGGAGCCACAACTGCAACGCCAGGTGGATAAGGCGCAATCAAATCGGCAGAGATTCGACCGACCGCATTTGCGGCAGAGACCATCTCAGTTTCAGCGAAGTAAGCATCGCGCATTGAAGTTGCTCGTTGTGGAACAACAGACCAGCTAAGCGCCGTTGCGCTTTCGCGACGCTGTTCTTGGCGCTTCTTCAAAATAGGAATGAGTGAATCCGCTAGGAAATCAAAGTCAGCTTGAGAATCTGCGATGGTTGCAAGGAAGACGATGGTGTCGCGGTCTGCCATCTCAACACGAATTCCCTTGGCTTGCAGGTCTTGTTCGATTTCTACACCTGATGCGCCAAGTTGCTGAACTCGAAGAACTATCTTCGATGGATCAAAGCGCCCTGCTGGAAAATCTGACGGATAAAGAAAAATTGGTAGAGCGAATTCAGCCTGCACCATCTCTTTAAATCTATGAATATTGTTGAGAAGCTTGCCAATCAGTTCTTCGCCTCGAGTTTCAAGAAGTGCACGAACTCCATCGATTGATGCAAGAGGTGCACCAGCAGGTGAAGTTGTATGAGTAGTTTCAAAGCTCTGTTCAAGGCGTTCAGCGCTTAATAAAGTAGTGCGCGCAAGCAATAGGGCGGAGGCGCTGTAACCAGGAAGCGCCTTATGTGTGCTGGTTATAAGTGCATCGGCACCAACTTGGAACGCATGGCGTGGAAGATCTGCATGGAATCCAAAGTGACCGCCCCACGCCGCATCGAGAATCACTGGAACTTTCACTGCATGTGCAGCTTCAATAAGTACAGGAAGATCTGAAATTGTTCCGAGGTAACCAGGTTCAGTTAACAGAACTGCAATTGGTTCTTCGTAGAGTGCGCGCTTTAACTCCGAGATACCGATTCCGATTGGCACGCCTGTTGCATCATCAATTTCAGGTGACATCCAGATTGGTTCGAGTCCTGCAAGCACCAGTGCGCTCAATACAGAACGGTGAGCGGTGCGTGAGACAGCAACTTTGTCGCCGGGCTTTCCGAGAGCAAAGATAATTGCTTGGTTTGCATGAGTGGATCCACCCGTTGAGAAGCGCGCATAGTCAGCGCCCCATAACTTTGCCGCGAGTGACTCAGCCTTCTTTAAGGTCTGGTTGGTTAATTTGATTTCATCGAGCCCACCATAGAGCGGAGTATCTGAATCAACGACAGCGCCTAGCCCAGCGTCGAGAGCGCTGGTCTTCTGCTTGTGACCCGGAATCGTGAAAGGTGTTCGAGCGCTCTCGAAGTAAGAGAGATAGGCATCAAGAAGTGGTGCGCTGTCTCGGAGATTGCTCATGTGGCAAGCCTAACTTGTACCGAGCAGTACTTCGGCTCGCAGAAGAAAATGATGGGCTTAGACTTTCTCCATGACATCAAAGGACCCCCTCCCACAATCACGCCACTTGGCCACTGAGATTCCAGGGCCGCTATCAACTGCAGCGATGCAGCGACGCAAAGAGGCTGTATCTGGGGGACTAGGAACTGCGATGCCGGTGATTGTCAGCCGCGCACATGATGCAATTATTGAAGATATCGATGGCAACCGCATCATCGATATGGGTTCGGGTATCGGCGTTGTTAACGTTGGAAACTCAGCGCCCCGCGTTGTAAAGGCAGTTCAAGAAGCTGTTGCAAACTTTACTCATACCAACTTCACCACTGTTCCTTACATGGGATACATCGAAGTCTGCGAAGCGCTAAATCGCCTGACTCCAGGAAAGTTTAAAAAGAAGTCAATCTTGCAAAATTCAGGAGCAGAAGCGGTAGAGAATGCAATCAAGATTGCGCGTCACTACACAAAGCGCCCAGCAATTGTGGTCTTCGAACATGCGTATCACGGCCGTACAAACCTCACTATGGGACTTACGGCGAAAAACATTCCTTACAAGGATGGATTCGGCCCATTTGCAAACGAGATTTATCGCATGCCGATGCCTTACTCATATCGTTATAACGGCAACCCAGCCACTATTGCTGAAGATTCACTCGCTGCAGTTATTTCAAAGATTGAGAAGGAGATTGGTGCACACAACGTTGCAGCAATCTTGATCGAACCTGTAGTCGGCGAAGGTGGATTTATCGTGCCACCCGTTGGATTTATGCCAGGACTTCAGAAGTTTGCAACAGAGAACAAGATTGTCTTTATCGCTGATGAAGTTCAGTCAGGCTTTGCTCGCACCGGCAAGATGTTTGCTGTTGAGCATGAAAATATGGAGCCAGACATGATCATCTCTGCAAAGGGAATTGCTGGTGGAATGCCACTTGCAGCAGTAACTGCTCGCGCTGAAATTATGGATTCATCACACGTAGGTGGTCTTGGTGGAACATACGGTGGAAACCCTGTCGTCTGTGCTGCAGCCCTTGCGGTTATTGAAACAATTGAAGAAGAGAAGCTAGTTGATCGCGCCGCACACATCGGCACAATCCTCGTCGACTCTCTTAACGCTCTTAAGGCTAAGTACCCAATCATCGGAGAAGTTCGAGGCCGTGGTGCAATGGTTGCAATCGAACTCGTTCATTCCGGTACCAAGGATCCAAATCCAGAAGCGATGGCAAAGGTCATCAAGTACTGCCAGAGCAAGGGCGTTCTCATTCTTACCGCTGGTACTTACGGAAACGTGATTCGTTTCTTGCCACCACTTGTTATCACCGATGAACTTCTGAAGGATGCTCTTGGCGTTCTTGCAGAAGGCTTCGCAACTCTGTAATTCAAAGTTCGATTCTATGATCATCGATGTCTGGTCAGACATTGTCTGCCCATGGTGTTTTATCGGCCGTCGTCGACTTCAAAAGGCAATTGCCAACCATGGTGCGGGCCGTGAAGTCACTGTGCGTCACCGAGCTTTTCAGCTCCAACCAGATATTTCAGAGGTAGTACCGACTGCTGAGCATTTAGCCAAGAAGTATCGCCTTGATAAGACCAAGGTCGCCGAGATGCAGGCCAATGTCTGTTCAATCGCTGATGGTGAGGGCCTTTGCTATAACCTCGAAGACACTCTCTCGGGAAATACGGTGGATGCGCACCGATTAATTCTGTGGGCAGAAACGATTGGCCGTGGCGACGATCTTCTCGAAGCACTGTATTCAGCGTATTTTGAAAAATCGAAACCTGTCTTCTCGCATGAAGACCTCTTGGCAATTACAGATGAGATTGGGATTGATAGAACGGCAGCGTCGGCACTTCTGAAATCAGATGAATACACCGATCGAATCCAAGAGGACCAGGCGCTCGCAGCATCTCTCGGCGCAAATGGCGTTCCCTTCTACGTCATCGATATGAAGTATGGAATCTCTGGAGCTCAGCCTCAAGAGCACTTTGACCAGATCTTCAGCCAGATTCACGCGTAAGAATCACCGCGTTATCTCACCCCTAATAGGGTGATTTTCACTTCCATTAACCCTAATTCTGCATCACCCTAACACCATGGCAGCGAAGAAGGGTGAGAAGACCTCCGAGTTCGAAGTGACCTCAGGAGTCACCCTTTCCCGCACATTGATTCCAACACTTCCGCCAAATTATTTATCCCGTAAACACCTCTTTCCTCTCATTGAAAATCCATCTCCCAGCACGACAGTATTAATCGCGCCGGCCGGGTATGGAAAAACATCTCTCGTTGCAGAGTGGGCGCTCGCACATCGAGATCGAGTTATCTGGTTAACAATTACCGAGAGCGATTCGATTGCAGATATGTCTGCACTTTTCGTACAAGCAACAAGAAACATCATTCCCAACTTTGCACCTTGGTTCGAAGCTGAGCCTGGGGTGCGCCCTGTTGAGATTGTTCGGCGGTGGGGAAATGAATTACTGGCAACAGGAAAAGAATATATTTTCATCATTGATAACCTGCGCGAGCACACATCTCGGGATGTTGATATCGCCGTTCGTCTCGTAGAGCAGTTTCCGCCCAACATTCAATTTGTCACTATACGACGCGACTCTATTGAAACAGTTTATGCGACCTTTTCTTCTAGAGGACCGCTCTCCGTAATCGGAGCTACTGATCTTGCATTCTCTGAATCGGAAGTATCAGCCCTTGCCACAATGCATAAGGTTAATTACGACGATTGTGAGATTCGAAAGTCGCTTGAAGGTGCGCATGGTTGGCCTGCGGCAGTCACTATGCTTATGCATCAAGTTGCGAAGAATAAGAAACCAGTCGACTTTGAGAAGTTAATATCTTCCCAGTTAGAGCCACTTAGGGCACTGGCAACTTCAGTTATTGAATCGTTGGATGACGAAACTAGATCACTCATCACTTCTCTTTCGGTAGTACAAGAGTTTACGCATGAGATTGCCGAAGTAATTCTTGGAGATTCATACTCATATGACGTAATCAATCAAATCGCACTTGATGGAAATTTCTTCTCTCAGACAGGTTCTCCCGCGCAGACATTTGAATTTTCGCTTTTAATGCGAGAGGTACTGCTTACACAATTGCGAAAAGACAAGTACAAGAAGATGCGCATTCACGCCGAATTGCTGGCTTTTCATGAGAATCGGAATGAGCCCAATCTCGCTCTCGAACACGCCTATCTTGCAGGAGACTTTGAAAAGTTGGGCGAAATATTCCCTGATGCAGCCCGAATAATGCAGGCAAGCGGCCGTGGCAACGAGCTCATTCGTTGGTCAATATTTGCAGGCGACAACTCTGAAATTGGGCTTCTTAAGAGAGCAACTGTCGAGCTAACAGGGCGTTTGGCACTGCAGGATTATGACTCGGTAATGAGCATGATCGCCCAAATGAACTTTGATGCCAAAGATACAGTTCTTGAGGGTTTCATAAGGCAAATTACACATGGCGCAAAAGCGTATGTAGATGTAGCACTTGGGCGATTTGATGAATTTGATATCAGTTTTGAAATTGCAATGTCTTCGGAAAATGGGCCACTCAATCTAGGAATTGAAGAACACATTGGATTGCTTCGCTTGGCCGCCATGAAGAGTTTCATCCTCGATGAAACGGAGAAAGTTGAAGCTTTCTACGAAGAAGCAAAGTCCCTTGCCAATAAGTCCAAAATCTCAAACAACCATCTGCTCTTATCTTCGATGAATGCCATGGTTCTATTCCAGATTGGCGATTACCGTAGAGCATATGAAGCGGCTTCTATTGCATATTCACAATTTACCAAGTTGGGGTATGTAGGAAATTTTGGACCTCTCGACTCAATGTTCATTATTGCTCGTTGTCACTTGGAGTTCGCTCGTCCTCGTGAGGCATTTGAACTTTTTGCACAGATACGAAACCTTGGTGAGCAATGGAAGCAATGGGCATGGCATTTCTTTGCTGACGGATACTTTGCAAGGGATTTAATTATTCGAGGCATGGTCACCGAGGCATTAGATAACATCAAGAAAGCTCGAGAGCGAGCAAATGAAATTGAGTTTTCGCAAGATCTCATTTCGATCATCGATTTAAGCGAGCTATTTATTCGCTTCACGGTAAAGGACAATGAGCGATTAGGCGCACTTTTGGAGCGTGCCCCAAAACTTCGATTCGTCCAGCAAATTCAATTGGCCTATGACGAACGAATGGGAAAGAAATCAGTTCGCGAGGATGTGAAAAATCTTCCCGCTCGAACCCCAAGAGAGAAAATTTGGAAACATCTTGCTGATGCACATGAAGTGATCGACCAAGAGAACCAAGCGCTGAAAGAGATGAAGAAGGCCCTCGAAATTGGCGCAACAGTGGGCGCCAAAGAAACGTTTCTACGCCAATCACCTGAAATGGGAAACCTCATTATGAAAATTGCCGGCCAAAATCCAACTGTTTATCTGGAAGATCTCGCCTCTAGCGTTGCTGAGCGAATCAAGTCAGAGGCAAGTAGACCTTCCGAATTCGCATCTTCACTGACAAAACGTGAACTTGAAGTTCTCCGACATCTATCAACGGATCGTCCAATAAGTGCAATTGCGGCATCTCTTCACATTTCTCTCAACACCATGAAGACACACTTGAAGAATTTGTATCGAAAGATGGAGGTAGACGGCCGCGTAACTGCCGTTGAGAAGGCGAAGGCCCACTTCATTCTCTAGCTTCGTGCGATAATTCGGTTGTGCATGAATCGGTCATAGAGACTCCTCGACTAGAGCTTCACCATTTATCTGCAGATGCGATCATCGAGCTGTTTGAAGAGAAACGTGATTCGATAGCGCTAGCTGAAGGAAAATTCACAAACCCACATCGAGTTCTCATAGAAAACAGTGGTCCACTTGCTTGGCGTGTTCCGCAAGTTAAGGAAGATCCATCAGTCAATAAATGGTTTGTGCGGTTTATTGTTCTCAAAGAAACTCGAGAAGTTGTTGGAAGTACGAGTTTTCATGGGGTTCCAGATGCTGAGGGAATGATTGAGATTGGCCTTGGCATTGAGGAAGCATTTCAAGGTAAGGGCTATGCGAAGGAAGCTCTGACGGGAATGTGGAGTTGGGTATGCACCTTTCCTGAGGTAAAAACTCTGAGGTACACCGTGAGCCCAGACAATCTGCCATCCATCGCCGTGATTAACTACTTTGGTTTCGATTACAAGGGCCAACAGATGGATGAGATCGATGGGCCAGAGAACATCTATGAGATGAGTACTTCTGAATTTGTTAATAAATTTATGAAAGCGGGCCAACAATGAGCGATGACTTTGATGCAATCGTTGGGGATATCGATGACGAGCTTGACCTCACGCTCTATGCAGATGCCGCTGAATTATCTGAAGAGGTAACTGTTCAAATTCTGGCAGCCATCGAAAAGGGTCTTAAGTTAAAGAGCCAATTTCACTTAGTGCTTACCGGCGGCACCTTAGGTGTGCAGATTTCAGAAGCTCTCGTGCATGAATTTAATGCTGATCCTGATGGATTTGCTGGCTTACATATCTGGTGGAGCGATGAACGCTTCGTGCCTGCTGATAGCGTCGAACGAAATGCATTTCCATTTCATAAGACTGTCACCAATTCAAAGATTGTTATCCACGAGGCCCTAGCCTCTGATGTTGCTCAGAGCATCGATGAGGCGGTGAGTGATTACGACCTCGCCCTCGAAAATGTAGATATCGACCTCAATGTGTTGGGACTTGGGCCGGACGGACATGTTGCTTCACTGTTTCCGGGAATAGCAGATATTGATGATCGACGAAAAGTATTTGCAATCACAGATTCTCCGAAGCCACCCGCAGTTCGCGTTTCATTCACAATGTCTCTGATTAATAGCGCACATGAAGTCTGGATAGTTGCAGCTGGTGAAAGCAAAGCTGATGCGGTAACAAAAATTATTGAAGGCGATCTTTCAATACCTGCTAGTTATGTTCGTGGCCATTCGCACACTCGACTTATCGTTGATACCGAGGCCTTTTTCTCCGAATAAAATGCGTGAAAATGGTTGCGATTCGAAAGTTAATCGCGCCTTCATATAGACTACGAGCCTCAACGTTGAGAGTTTTCTACAGCGAATAGGCATATTCATGACAACTACCAATTTCGGAATGGTCGGCCTTGGCCGCATGGGCGCAAATATCGTCCGTCGCCTGGCACGTCACAACATCACATCTGCCGTCTATGACGTCAGCCCTGATGCAGTCGCTGCTCTCGCTGCCGAAGGCGCAATCGCCTCAACAGATATGGCTCACTTAGCCACACAACTTTCAACACCTCGCACTATCTGGATCATGGTTCCAGCTTCAGTCACTGATTCAACGATCGCTGCAATGGCCGAACATCTTTCAGCCGGCGACACCATCATCGATGGCGGAAACAGCTATTACAAGAATGACCTAAAGAACGCCGAGCTTTTGAAGGCTAAGGGAATTAACTTTGTAGATGTCGGAACATCAGGCGGCGTCTATGGTCTTGAGCGTGGATATTCACTCATGATTGGTGGCGACGATGCCGTCGTTAAATCACTCGATCCAATCTTTAAGGCACTCTGTCCAGGTGTTGAATCTGCAGGGCGCACACCTGGTCGCACCGGCGAACCACAGCAAGCTGAATACGGTTATTTGCATTGCGGTCCCGTCGGTTCAGGTCACTTCGTCAAGATGATTCACAATGGAATCGAATACGGAATGATGGCTGCATTCGCTGAAGGTCTTGCAATCTTTGAGGCAGCAGATGAGATGACACCGGCATACGATCTTGATATCCCAGCAATCACCGAAGTCTGGCGTCGCGGAAGCGTTGTGGCTTCTTGGTTGCTCGATCTCACAGCACAAGCACTCGTTGAGTCAGAAGAACTTACTGAGTATTCAACTCAAGTAAGCGATAGCGGCGAAGGTCGCTGGACTGTGCAAGCAGCTATCGAAGCGGGAATCCCTGCTCACGTCTTGAGCGCTTCACTTTATGCACGTTTTGCTTCACGTAACAATGATGAATTTGCTAACCGAGTCCTGAGCGCTATGCGCTACAAGTTCGGTGGCCATAATGAAAAGCCCCAGTCATCTTCAAATAAGGGAAATTAATGAAGGCAGATGCATTAGTTCTATTTGGTGCGACCGGAGATCTTGCAAAGAAGAAGCTTTTCCCAGCTCTCTATGACCTTGAAGACCTCGGCGAACTCGATGTTCAGATCTTTGGCGTTGCATCTTCTAAGTGGACGCAAGAAGTCTTTAAAGAGAATGTAGAGCAAGCAGTTCGCGCTCGTAAGCCTGATGTAGATGAGGCAGCTCTCGGAAAGTTGCTCAATGAGATGCAGCTTATTGTCGGCGATTACGAAGATCCCCAGACCTTTGTGGCACTCGCTGAAGCTATTAAGGATTTTAAACTCCCAGTTATTTACTTAGCGATTGCACCTGAATATTTTGCGCGCATTACCGAAGCGCTTGCGATGGTTGGAATTACTCGCCGCGCTCGTGTTGTCGTAGAAAAGCCTTTCGGCCGCGACCTTGAAAGCGCTAAATCCCTTGATGCAGAACTTAAGAAGTTGCTTCCTGAAGAACAGATTTACCGAATTGATCATTACCTGGGTAAAGAGGCAGTTGAGGATCTATTGGTATTCCGCTTTGCCAACACTCTCTTTGAGCCAGTCTGGAACCGCAACTACGTTTCAAATATTCAAATCACTATGGCTGAAAACTTTGGTATCGATGGCCGCGGCAAGTTCTATGACGGCGTCGGTGCTACTCGAGATGTATTGCAGAACCACATCTTGCAGGTATTGACCATGCTCACAATGGAGCCGCCAATTGATATGGGCTCTGATGCAATGCAGAACGAGAAGATGAAGGTTCTCTCTGCAATTCGCGATATCAATAAGACAGATGTTGTCCGTGGACAATTCGAAGGTTTCCTCGACGAAGCCGGTGTGGCAGAGAATTCAGATACCGAAACATTTGTTGCGATGAAATTATTTATCGATAACTGGCGCTGGGCTGGAGTACCTATTTATCTTCGTACCGGCAAGAAGATGCCAGAGACTGTTCTTGAGGTAATCGTTGAATTTAAGCAGCCACCTCGCGCACTCTTCGGCAAAGGTGAATCAAATCAAGTTCGCTTCCGACTTGGCGCTAAAGATGGCGTAGATATTTCGCTTCAAGCAAAGAAACCAGGAACAAAACTCGTTACTGAAACAGTCGACCTCTCTGTTGAGTTCGTAGCTGAATTTGGAGATCGCCAAGGACCGTACGAGCGCTTACTTCGCGCCGCAATGTTGGGCGATCACTTCCGCTTTACTCGCATCGACTCTGTGCTGCACTCATGGCAAATTCTTGAGGATCTTCTAATGAATCCAAACCCAGTAATTCAATACGAAGGCGGCACATGGGGACCAGCTGAAGCTCAGGAGTTAATTCCTGGGGGATGGGCGCCCGTTGGTTCTGAAGCAGATAAATTAAAAGATCTGCATCAATAATTAATCGCGGGCTTGTCCTGATTTATGGGTGTAACGCCCCATAAATTCTGTCTTCATATCTTGGAAACGACCATCAATAATCGCTTGGCGCATTTGATCAACCAAGCGAACAATAAATCGCTCATTGTGAATCGTGGCCAAAGTTCCTGCCAACATCTCTTTGCCACGGAATAAGTGGCAGAGATAAGCACGTGTGTAGTTCTTGCAGGTATAGCAATCGCATTCATCATCAATCGGATTGAAGTCGCGCACGTATGGCGCATTCGAAACATTGAAACGACCGGTCATTGTGTAGACCGAGCTGGTGCGGGCGATGCGCGAAGCCAAAACGCAGTCAAAGGTATCAACGCCATTTTCAACGCCGACAAAGAGATCTTCGGGGGCGCCAATACCAAGTAGGTGCTTCGGTTTATTTTCTGGAAGCGTTGAGTTAACCCATCCAACGATTGTGCCGAGTGAATCTTTATCGAGCGCGCCACCGATACCAAAGCCATCAAATTCAATCCCTGATGAACTCATAGAACCGAGATCTGATGCAGCTTTCTTTCGTAGATCTTCATATTGAGCGCCTTGAATCACACCAAAGAGAGCTTGATATGGCTTCCCGATTCGTGAATCCGTGAGGCGCTTATGTTCATCGAGACAACGGATAGCCCAGTTGTAAGTGCGCTCCATGGCCAGCTCTTGATATGGACGAGTGTTGTGAAGTGTTGTGCATTCGTCGAAAGCAAACATGATGTCAGCGCCAAGTTGGTGTTGAATCTGCATCGAAACTTCAGAGGTAAAACGGTGTATCGAACCATCGAGATGGCTCTTAAAGGTCACGCCTTCATCATCTACGTGAGCAAGTCGCTCCTTATTCTTTGCGATTACTTGATCCGAGCGGAAAGTCTGCGCATCCATAGCGAGAACTTTTTTGAAGCCGACTCCGAGTGAGAGAACTTGAAAGCCACCGCTATCAGTGAAGGTCGGTTTATCCCAGTTCATAAATGCGCCAAGGCCACCTGCTTCATCAAGAACGCTTGGGCCTGGTTGTAAGTAGAGGTGGTAGGCGTTAGCAAGGAGAGCTTGTGCGCCGAGTTCTTCCATCGCCTCAGGCAAAACTGTCTTTACATTTGCCTTTGTACCAACAGGAATAAATGCAGGGGTCTGTACTTGTCCGTGGGGAGTCGTAATAACTCCGGCGCGGGCTAATCCAGAATCAGAAGCATGGGTAATCTCATACGAGAAGCCCTTATCCGAATCAGCTAAAACCATGTTGCATATTGTGTCAGAGTAATAGACTGCCCAAATGCCTCAATTTAAACTCAAAGATGGTCGCGAACTCGAGATTCTCGATAATGGAATCAACTCTGAAAACGCAATCATCTTTCATCACGGAACACCTGGCCATGTAAGCATGTGGGCCGATTGGCTTGAGGCTGCAGCTGCTGCGGGAATTCGCGCGCTTTCTTATAGCCGTGCAGGTTATGGAACCAGTGATCGCAACCCTGGGCGCAGCGTCCTTAGCAACAATAACGATATTGCACAGTTGTTAGATGGAAAGAACATCACAAAATTTGTAGCTATTGGCTGGTCTGGCGGAGGTCCTCACTGCATCGCAAGTACTTTTGACCCGCGCAATGTTGGGGCGATTTCACTTGCTGGCGTTGGCGCATATGGCGTCGATGATCTCGACTTCCTTGAAGGTATGGGGCCAGAGAATCATGATGAATTTGGTGCAGCGCTCAAAGGTGAAGCAGTCATTGAAAAGTGGATGGAAGATAACGCCGGACCGATGAAATCTGTCACTGGCGATGAAATCCGTGAAGCATTTGGCGGCCTCATAGGTGATGCAGATAAAGCAGTACTTGAAGGCGAAGAAGCCGATCAGATGGCTGCTTCCATGAGAAGCGCACTTGCAGTGAGCTTCGATGGATGGATTGATGACGATTTAGTATTTGTGAAAAATTGGGGCTTTGATCTTTCAGCAATCACCAAGCCTGTTTTCCTATGGCAGGGCGATGATGATTTCATGGTTCCTCATGCTCACTCTTATTGGTTAGAAAAACATATTCCAACTGCAACGCTTTCATTTAAACCAGGCGAAGGCCACATCTCACTAGGAATTAAGTACCGTACTGAAATTCTGGCGCAGGCACAGGACCTATTGAAATAAATGCTCTTTAAGGAATTTACCGTCCTGCTTAATCCGCAGTCACGGAAGTTAGTAATTGGCATGTGCCTTAACGCCATTGGCGGAGGCATGACCTTGTCGCTCTTGCTCGTGTACCTGCACGATATGCGTGGCTTCACCAATACCTTCGGCGGTTTACTACTTTCCTATGGCGCGATTGTCAGCATCATCGCAAGTACACCGATGGGAGCTCTTGTTGATCGAATAGGGCCAAAGAAGGTAATGATTGTTGGCCTAATATGTAACTCGGCCGCTGCCTTTTCGCTTTCGCTAGTTGAAACTCACTTTCATGCAATTGTTGCTCTGACTTTTATCAATATTGCAGGTCAGGCAATTTGGCCGAGTCAGAGTGTGATTCTTACTCGCGTCACTCCTGAAGTCGATCGCCCCAAGATTTTTGGATTTAACTTTATGTTGCTCAATCTCGGCCTTGGAATGGGCGGGTTCATCTCCTCGCTCATTATTCAAAAGGGCGATTTGATCTCATTTCAAATCATGTATTGGGTTGATTCAGCAACTTTCTTGATCTACTTACTCATCGTGCTCTCGCTTCATGGCGAGCATGTCAACCGATATATTCCTAAAGAAAATGAACCACAACAGGGTTCTTATCGCGACCTCTTAGAGATTAAACCGCTGATGTTTTTAGGAATTGCGGGAATCATTCTCTTTACTTTTGGATATGGAACTATTCAGGCGGGCATTCCAGTTTTTGCAACGCAGTTCCTAGAACTTTCTCCGAAGTGGCTTGGAATTATCTTTGGGGTGAATACAATTTCAATCGTTGTATTTCAACCGCTCGTTATGCGCATCCTTGAGAAATATTCGAAATACACAGCACTCATCTCAATTGGAATTATCTGGGCGCTCTCATGGGTCTTTGTTGGATTCTCACCGTACTTACCTATGTTGGCTTCGGGAATAGCGCTGTGTCTGAGCCAGCTCATCTTCGCATTTGGTGAAATGGTTCAGGCGCCGACAATTCCAGTTCTTGCAAATGAACTTTCCCCTGAACATATTCGTGGTCGCACCAATGCTCTGATGAGTTTGCAGTGGTCAGTTTCTGGAGTTCTTGGGCCGGCCATTACAGGCCTGATGCTCGGAGCAGAT
Organism: Candidatus Nanopelagicaceae bacterium; assembly: GCA_965268225.1. Taxonomy (GTDB): domain Bacteria; phylum Actinomycetota; class Actinomycetes; order Nanopelagicales; family Nanopelagicaceae; genus Planktophila. The sequence goes on from OZ254166.1 coordinate 327,429, forward strand.
CTCGCCACCGCATGGGTTGTGGTCATGTTTATCGGCTGTTTCCTTTCAATTCCTCTCTTCTTGGCGATGAAGCGAGCTGCCGCCCATGCGGCTATAACGAGTCGATAACGACTACTGGCAAATAGGGTGATTTAGGACATTTGGGGTTTCGTTTTCGCACAAATGCGACTACCTTGCAGTACCTGCGGGTAACTCCGCGTACTTAATTCTGTTCAAGGCTAGGTCAAAGGGGATCAGTAATTGGCTGACGTTGCTCACGCTGACGAGACACAAGAGATTGTTCAGCGCACCCCAAAGCAGATCGCTTGGACCCGCTTTAAGCGCAACAAGGTTGGCGTCATCGCAGGATATGCAACTCTCTTCTTCCTAGCTTGTTCAATTCTTGCTCCTCTGATTACTCGCGCATTTGGCGTTGATAACACAACTATTTACGACGGCGTTCTCAATGAATTCGCTATGCCAAAGGGCGCATTTGGTGGAATGTCATGGGCGCACCCACTTGGTCTTGAACCAGGTGTCGGTCGCGATGTCTTTGCTCTTCTTCTTTATGGCTCACAACTTTCATTCCTCGTTGCATTTATCTCGACTTTCGCATCAATTGCTATTGGCATGTTGATCGGAATTGCAACTGGTTACTTCAAGGGCAAAGTTGATGCCTCAGTTGGTCGTTTTGCAGATTTCTTGCTCTCATTCCCAGGAACATTCATGATCATCGCACTCTCACTTCCTTTGGTGCAGCGCGTTGAATCGATTGGAATAGCGCACGACAATGCGGCTCGTATCTTGGTTCTTGTAATCTTCCTTGTCTTCTTTGGTTGGACCGGTTTCTACCGACTCATTCGTTCACAGACCATGTCGCTTCGCGAACGTGATTTTGTGATGGCAGCTCAAGCGATGGGCGCATCAAGCTGGCGCATCATCGTGAAAGAGCTACTTCCCAACTTGTGGCCTACTGCGATTGTCTTTATCTCGCTCTCATTGCCAGGTTATATCGCCGCTGAAGCAACATTCTCATTCCTCGGAGTCGGAGTTCAGGCACCCGCATCAACATTTGGTTTGGTGCTCTCAGATGCAGTCGGCTACTGGCGCGATGACCCTGCCTACCTTCTTATTCCATGTGGAATTCTGATCGCCATCGTCTTGGCGCTCAACCTTCTGGGCGATGCGATTCGCGATGCGCTCGACCCTAAGGCAGGTAGATAACCCTAGATTTCCATAGCAATATGGAATTTTCCGTAGCAATACGGGAAGAAGCTTCAGTGAAGAGATATCTCGCGAGTTTCTCTTAATGAAGTTTCACTCCTGGTTCACGACCCGTGAACCAGAACCGCTTCTACAAGGAGGACATATGTCCGGTTTGAAAACTAGCCGTCGCATCCTTGCTTCAACAGCTGCAATTGCACTTGCTGTTGGCGTAACAGTTGCTGCTGGCACAAGTGCAAACGCTGCAGAGAAGCCAGTTACTGGCGGAACTCTCTACTTCGTTACAAATGCAGAACAGTTCGATCACATTGATCCAGCCCGTGTTTACACAGGTCGCGACATTGCGTTCTTGAACTCATACCTCTACCGCAACTTGGTTTCATACAAGCCAGTAGCAGGTTCAGCAGGTTCATCACTCGTTGCAGACCTTGCAACAAACACTGGTGTTCCATCAAACGCTGCTAAGACATGGAAGTTCACACTTCGCTCAGGCATCACATGGGAAGACGGCTCAGCTGTTACCTGTGCAGATGTTAAGTACGGTGTATCACGTCCATTCGCAGCTGATGTAATCACAGACGGTCCTCAGTACCTCGTACAGGCACTTGATATTCCAACTGATAAAGATGGAGCATCTGTCTACAAGGGTCCATACAAGAAGACCGGACAGGCAGCATTCGATAAGGCTGTTTCATGTTCAGGTAACACAATTACCTTTAACTTGAACCGCTCATTCGCAGACTTCAACTATGCACTTACTTACCCAGCAGGTGCACCTGTTAAGGCTTCAAAGGACACAGGCGACAAGTACGACCTTCGTCCATTCTCAAACGGTCCATACAAGATCACTTCATACAAGATTGGCGATCAGCTCGAACTCGAGCGCAACCCAAAGTGGAAGAAGTCATCAGATACAGTCCGTACTCCTTACCCAGATAACATCGTTGTACGTTTCGGTCTAGCTGAAGATGTTCGCGATCAGATCATGCTTGAAGATCAGATTCCTAACACTGCATCACTCGATGCTCTACAGCCAGCTAACCTTCGCGAATTCTTCGCAGATCCAACAAAGAAGGCTCAGCGCTTCAACGTCTACGATCCATACGTTCGCTATGCAGCAATGAACGTTTCAAAGGGTCACATGGATTGCCTCGATGTACGTAAGGCTGTCTTCTTCTCAATCAACACCCAGGCTCTCATCGACCTTTCAGGTGGACGTGAGTTCTACGGCGACCCAGGCGATAGCCCTGTAAAGCCAGTTCTTGGTCTTGACTACAAGAAGACAACTGGAAACATCCACGATGCAAACTGGAAGATCACCGGTAACCCAACATATGCAGCTTCATTGCTCGAGAAGGCTAAGACTTCATGTCCAGATGCTTACTCACGCGCAACATCTGCAGATAAGGGAATTATCTGGGATATCTCAAACACAGCAACTAACCAGAAGGCAGCAGTATTGATCGGCGATGCCGCTAAGGCAGCAGGAATCAATATGAAGTTCAACTTCATTCCTTCAGGTCAGTACTACTCAACAGTTCAGAACACCGAAAAGCAGAATGATATTTCATCTGCTGGTTGGGGAGCTGACTGGGCAAATGCATCAACAGTTATTCCTGAACTCTTTACTAAAGAGGGCGGATTTAACTTGTCACAGAACTGGAATGATGCAGCATATGCAGCATTCAAGAAGAAGTCTGATGCAACTAAGGTTGAAACAAACCGCGCTAAGCAGGCAAAGGGATGGCAGGAACTCGGTCAGTACGTCATGGACCAGTACTGGATCATCCGTCCTGTCTTCTCTAAGGGCCAGGAAGTCTGGGGCTCTAAGGTTGGCGGCGTTTACTACTGGGAGCCACAGGGTAACTTCGGCTTCGGTGGTATGTACGTAAAGAACTAATTACAAGGTTATTTATTTAACTTTAGTTAATTAGCAATTCGTATGAGTTGCGGGCGGTTCAGAAATGAGCCGCCCGCAACTTCACGAAATCAGGTAGAAAATAATTAGGAGAATTACGATGTTGAAGTACTTAGCTCGTCGATTGAGTGCGACCTTCTTGGTCATCACTCTCGTGAGCATGTCTGTTTTCGGCATCTTTGCCGTTCTTCCCATGGATCCAGCAGCGCTCACATGCGGAAAAGCATGTTCTGCGCCAGTTATCGAAGCCAACCGCCACCGCCTCGGACTCGATGTCCCAGTGCAGGTGCAGTACGGTCGCTTTGTTAAGGGACTCTTCGTAGGACGCGATTTTGGTGAAGGTGCAGCGAAGTTCCACTGCCCAGCACCAGCTTTTGGATATTCATATAACCGTCACGAGTGCGTGACAACTCTTGTTGCAGAAGCTTTCCCAGTAACACTTTCTCTCGCTGTCGGCGCCTTTGTTCTATGGCTCTCCGTCGGTGTCAGCCTTGGAATTCTGGCGGCCCGTAAGAGGAATGAGTGGCAAGATCGAGCGGCAACTGCCTTCGTTCTCGTCGGTACTTCACTACCAACATTTATCTCGGGTATTTTGATTCTGCTCTTTGTAGCTCTTAAATTTAATCTTATTAACCCAATCGAGATGGGTCGCTGGGTCTCACCACTTGAAGATCCTGTGGCCTGGTTTAGAACCTTTATCTTTCCGTGGATCGTTCTGGCGCTTCTCTATGCAGCGACCTATACACGATTTACTCGTTCGAACGTCATCGAGACTTCATCAGAGGATTACATCCGCACGGCTCGCGCAAAGGGTTTGACTGAGAAGGATATTTTGCGCAAGCACACATTGCGCGCAGCTCTTGCTCCGATTGTGACTTTAGCTGGTCTTGATTTCGCTGGCCTACTTGGAGGCGCAATCATTACCGAAGGTATCTTCAACTTGCCTGGCCTTGGTCGCCTGTCTATCCGCGCAGTACTTCGTGATTACGACTTACCTACCATTCTTGCCACAACCATCTTGGCTGCGGTCTTTGTTGTCGTCGCAAATTTGTTGGTGGATATCTTGTATGCATATATTGATCCACGAGTGCGAGTAGCATCATGACCCAGAAACCATTCCTCGAGGTTAAGAACCTCAACGTCGCATTCCCAACCGAAGATGGCTTGGTACAAGCATCTAACGACATCTCATTTACTGTAGCTCGCGGTGAAACACTTGCTGTTGTAGGCGAATCCGGATCAGGAAAGTCCGTGACATCTCTTGCTGTCATGGGTCTTCATGATCGTAAGCGCACCAAGATCACAGGACAAGCCTTTCTCAATCTCGAATCAGGTCCCGTTGATGTGATTTCAGCCGACCAAGAAGTAGTTCGTAAGCTTCGCGGAAAGGCGATGTCGATGATCTTCCAAGATCCGATGTCAGCTCTCCACCCTTACTACTCAATCGGCAATCAGCTCATCGAGGCATGGTCTCTCTATAACGAGGGCGATAAGTCTGCGGGCAAGAAGCGTGCAATCGAGATGTTGGACCTTGTTGGAATTCCAGATGCCAAGAAGCGCGTCGATGAATTCCCTCACCAATTCTCAGGCGGTATGCGTCAGCGCGTGATGATCGCAATGGCCCTTATCAATAACCCTTCGCTACTCATCGCTGACGAACCAACAACGGCGCTCGATGTGACTGTGCAATCACAGATTCTTCAACTTATCCGTGACATGCAGAAAGAGTTCAATATGGCTCTTATCTTGATTACTCACGATCTTGGCGTGGTTGCTGAAGTCGCAGATCGCGTCAACGTTATGTATGCAGGAAAGATTGTTGAAAGCGGCGGAGCCGAAGATATTTACTACCGCCCTGATCATCCTTATGCGATTGGACTCCTCAATTCGATTCCAAAGATTGGCGAACTCGATTCCAAGCGTTTGGTCGCTATCCCAGGACAGCCGCCATCGCTCATCCACTTACCTCAAGGATGTTCTTTCCGCGCCCGTTGTGCATTTGCAGATCGCGTACCAGGCAATCTCTGCGCAACTACCGCTCCAACTCTTGATGAGAAAAGTACTGATCACTTCTCGCGCTGCCACTTAACCGAGGCAGAACTCGTGAAAGCCCGTAAAGAAATTGGTGGCAACTAATGACTGAGCCTCTTCTCAAAATTGAAGGACTACAGAAGCACTTCGCTACAACAACAGGTGGGGCTTTCTCAAAGGTCAAAGGAACTGTAAAGGCTGTCGATGGCATTGACCTAGAAATTTACCCAGGTCAGACAATCGGCCTTGTCGGCGAATCTGGTTGCGGTAAGACCACAGCTGGTCGCACAATCTTGAAGTTATACGAGCCAACCGGCGGAAAGATCACCTTCGAAGGCCAGGACATCACCAAACTGACTCCGAAGCAGATGAAGCCACTTCGTTCTCAGATGCAGATGATCTTCCAAGATCCTTTTGCATCTCTTAACCCGCGTCAGACCGTTGGTTCGCTCATTGGCGCAGCATTTGAAATTCAAGGAATCAAACCTGAGGGCGGCGTTGAAGCAGAGGTACAGCGCCTCATGGCTCGCGTTGGTCTTAACCCTGAACACATCAACCGTTACCCACACGAGTTCTCTGGTGGTCAACGCCAGCGTATTGGCGTAGCTCGTGCAATTGCTTTGAAGCCAAAGCTGATTGTCGCTGACGAACCTGTATCGGCTCTCGATGTTTCGATTCAGGCGCAGGTAGTAAACCTTCTTGAAGATCTTCAAGATGAATTTAATATGGCCTACATCTTTGTAGCCCACGATCTATCTGTTGTTCAGCACATCTCAGATCGCGTCATCGTGATGTATCTCGGCAAGGTTATGGAAGAGGCTGACAAGGTCGATCTCTTTACCCATCCGCGCCACCCATATACAAAGGCGCTTCTCTCAGCCGTTCCTGTTGCAGATCCAATCAAGGGTCGTAAGCGCGAACGCATCATCTTGCAGGGTGATCTACCAAGCCCTGTAAATCCACCAGCGGGGTGCGTATTTAATACTCGTTGTTGGAAGGCGCAAGATAAGTGCCGCACTGAAGTTCCGCAGCTGATGCAGATTGGCGATAAGCCAAACCATCGCATTGCATGCCACTACCCAGAGGATTAAAAATAGTCATAAGAAAAGCCCCGACCAAATGGCCGGGGCTTTTCTTATTGAATGAGCTACTTATGCAAGCTTTCCATCAACTTGAACCTTTGATTCGCCGATGCGAACTGTCAGTGTGAGTGGATCTCCTGCTGCTGCCTGGCAACCAACGCCATACTTGTAACTAACTTCAGAGCCAGCCTTTAGTGGTTCTGTTGGTGCACCGTTGATATCGAGGTCGCCCAAGACATCGAAGCAGACATTTGCACCCGATCCTGCCTGCAATGAGACAGTTGTGAAGTCGAGATCGGCCTTTCCGCCATTCTTGATAATGACGTTAAATGAGTTAGAAGTCTTAGGCTTCTGATCAACATTGGTCATAAATGTTGTTGGAGAAAAACGTGAAGGTGCAGAGACTGTTACGAATACGCCATTGCCCAAATCGAGTGGTGAATCGAATCCGATGACGGCTGTTGGAGCCTCTTCTTGGACGAGGGTTGTCTTATCTGCAGGGAGCTCAGAACCGCCATTGGTCACAGAGCGCAGGATTGAACCTCCGATAAGGACGACTACGGCGATGATGATCCACTGCTTGCGAGAAAGTTTTTTCATGGTCGAGATTCTACCTTTACCAAATCCGTACGCGCTCTTTAGGCGCTAGCCAGAGTTCGTCTTTTTCGGTCACCGCGAAGGCGTCGTAAAACTCCTGGACATTTCGCACAATCTGGTTGCAGCGGAACTCATCAGGGGAGTGCGGATCGATAGCGATACGGCGGCGTACTTCTTCAGGGCGGTTCTTATTGCGCCATGAATGCGCATAGGAGAGGAAGAAGCGCTGATCACCTGTAAATCCATCAATGACGGGGCTTTCTACGCCTTTAAGAGCCAATTTATAGGCCTTATAGGCGATTGCAAGGCCACCGAGGTCTCCAATGTTCTCACCCAGTGTGAAGGCGCCGTTAACGTGGATATCGGGCGTGCTTTCAGGTGAGAGCGCATCGAATTGCTTTACGAGAACGCTAGTGAGCTCTTCAAACTTTGCACGATCTTCATCTGTCCACCAATCGACCATGTTGCCATCGCCGTCGTACTTAGATCCTTGATCATCGAAGCCGTGGCCGATTTCGTGGCCGATGGTTGCACCGATTCCACCGTAGTTGGCAGCCATCTCGGCATCGAGGTCGAAGAACGGTGGCTGCAAGATTGCCGCCGGGAAGACGATCTCATTAGCCAATGGGTTGTAATAGGCATTAACTGTCTGAGGCGTCATATGCCACTCATCGCGATCGACAGGTGCGCCGATCTTTGCGATGGCGTAGGCATGATCGAATTCAGCGATTCGCCAGAGGTTGCCGATCAAATCATCTGCAGAAATTTCGAGGGTTGAATAGTCACGCCACTTATCTGGGTAGCCAATCTTCGGAGTGAATTTCTTCAACTTCTCGAGAGCCTTTTCCTTGGTGGCATCAGACATCCAGGGAAGTTCGAGAATGCTTAAGCGATATGCCTCGAGGAGGTAATCGACCAAGACCTTCATCTCTTCCTTTGCGCGAGCAGGGAAGTGCTTCTCGACGTAGACCTTGCCGATTGCCTCACCGAGTGCGCCTTGAGTGACAGAGACTCCGCGCTTCCAGCGATCGCGGATCTGAGGAGTGCCAGAAAGAGTCTTGGCATAGAACTCGAAGTTCTGCTGGACGATGTCGTCGGTCAAGAATGCAGCGCTCGCAGAGACGAGGTTGAGTTTTAGCCAGGCTACCCATGAATCACGGTTAGCATCGAAGTTACCGAGCATCGCAGAGACTGACTCGAAGAATGATGGCTCGCAGACGATTAAGGACTCAAAAGCCTTTGCCGGCAACTTGGCATTTGTGGCCCAGGTATCGAATAAGAAGTGCGGAGCAAGGGTTTCAAGCTCTGCGCGGCTGTACTTGTTATAAGTAAGCGTCGCATCTCGGTCTTTAACCTGATCCCAGTGATGGGTTGCAATCTCAGTTTCGAGAGCGAGAATTCTTGTGGCTACATCTGCGCCATTTGCGATACCAACAAGCGCGCACATCTTGGTGACGTGGTCGATAAATGCGGTGCGGATTGATGCGAACTGTTCTTCACGATAGTAAGACTCGTCGGGAAGAGATAGTCCACCCTGGCCGATGTAGAGAATATTGGTATTGGAATCCATCGCATCGGGATAGATGGCTGCCCCAAAGATTCCGCCGATGCCGCGCATTTCAAGGCGGGCCATGACTGTGATGAATTCTTGAAGATTGGTGATGCCATCGATTGATGCAAGGTCATCAACTATCGGAGAAATTCCTCGAGCTTTGATTGCATCGGTATCCATAAATGATTTGTAGAGATCTCCGATCTTCTGAGCTTCGCCAGTTCCGGACGATGTCTCGATGATCTGACGGACCTGCTCTTCGGCTTCGTCATGAAGCTTGCGGAAGATGCCATCGCTCGAACGGTCTGCTGGCATCTCATACTCGCGGACCCACTTGCCGTTGTAGTGGCGGAAGAGGTCATCTTGTGGGCGGACCAATGGGTCGAGAGATGCGGTATCAATTCCTGAAGTGAGGCTCATGTCATCCAATTCGGTTGTGTGAAAAGTAGTTGAAAGTTCAACATATTCTACTTCTGCCGTACACTTCTATGCATGGCAGGGCAAAACGCTACAACACCACGTTGGTTAAACCCTGCCGAAATGAAGGCTTGGCGCCGCTACATCATCGCTAGCCGCCGCCTACTTGAGGCGCTGGATTACGACCTCGATCACCACGAACTTTCGATGGCAGATTATGAAGTTTTGGCCCAACTCAGCGATGCCCCAGAGCGAAAGATGCGAATGAGCGAATTGGCGGAAGTCGCCATGCTCTCAAGGTCGCGTCTTTCACACAGAATTAAGGTGATGGAGAAGGCCGGCTGGGTAAAGCGCGAAGCCTGTCCCGACGATAAGCGCGGCTACTTTGCTGTGATGACAGCCAAGGGCTGGAAGGCGATTGTGGCTGCTGCCCCAGATCACGTGGATAGCGTGCGTACTCGATTCTTAGATCACCTGACAAAGGATGACCAGAGAGTTCTTGCTGAAATCTTTGAACGCGTTACTGATTCATTGAAGGAAAATCCACTCGAAGAGTAAGTACTTGCAGAGTAAGCGCTAGAAGATTAATTCTCTGAATTTATTTCCTGCAATAAAAAACCCCGCCAGTTACCTGGCGGGGTTTTTTATAAGAGGTTAAATTACTTAGCCTTCTTAGCAGCCTTCTTACGGCGCTTTGGAGCTGCCTTCTTTGCTGCTGGCTTTGCAGCCTTCTTAGCAGCTGGCTTTGCAGCCTTCTTGCGACGCTTCTTTGGAGCAGCAACTGTTGCAGCTGCAGCCTTCTTCTTGCGACGCTTTGGAGCAGCCTTCTTAGCAGCTGGCTTTGCAGCTGCCTTCTTACGGCGCTTTGGAGCAGCCTTCTTAGCTGCTGCCTTCTTGCGACGCTTTGGAGCTGCCTTCTTTGCAGCTGGCTTAGCAGCTGACTTCTTCTTGCGCTTTGGAGCTGCCTTCTTCGCAGCTGCCTTCTTACGGCGCTTTGGTGCAGCTGCCTTTACAGCAGCCTTCTTACGACGCTTTGGAGCTGCTGTCTTAGCAGCTGCCTTCTTGCGCTTCTTTGGAGCAGATTTCTTAGCTGCAGCCATGTGTTTATCTCCTAATCGGAAGGGTTCGGATCCGTCACCCAAACCTGTTTCGTGGATAAGTGTGACGGAATATAGAAAAAAATGCCACTACATAGTGAGAAATTTCGCAGTGCGTGTCGTTAATTATTTTTTTATTTTTAATGTGCTGTTACGCATTTTTGCTAAGAAATTTTCTCGATAATTCTAGAAATTTCGCCGAATTTTTGGCGAAAAAGTTAAATATTTGATTGAGAGTTAGGAATTTTCCCGATTTTTACGAATTTCTCGCTCTCGAACGGCAAATTCGTTGGTTTCGACGTCGTATTTCCACATTTTCGGCAAGAAAATTGCCAAAAATCCGACCACAACGACGCACATCAGCCCTCCGGAAGTTACCGAAAAGGACAAGCTAGTAGCTGCAGCCATCGATGCGGCGCGAAGTTGTCCCGCCAATGGTCCGACGGAATAGGAAAGTAATTCGATTCCTGCAAGACGTCCGCGGAAATTATCGGGGATGGTTTGGTTCCAAATATTTCCTCGGAAGAGGGCGCTGACCATGTCGAAGGCTCCGGCGATTGTCAGGAAGATCAGAACAAGGATCAATGAGTTGCTCAAGCCAGCTGCTGCAATTGCAAGACCCCAACCCATGGCGGCGAGAATGACGGCACGACCGTGGAATCTGTAGGTGCGAGTCCAGCCAGAAGTCAGAGTGATGAAGACGGAGCCGACCGTGATGGCGGCGTAAAAGAATCCGAGAGCCCATGGTGCATTTAATTGGTCGGCCCAGAATGGATAGAGCGCCATCGGCATTGCAAGAGTCATTGCGGCAAGATCAATAATGTAAGTTCCTAATAAATCTTGGCGTTTAAATGCGTATTTCACGCCATCAAATAACGCTGCCAGAGATGGCTTTTCGGCCTCCTTTGAAGGCGGAATAGATCGCACACGTGCAAGGAAAAGTAGTGAGAGAACGTATGTTGCGATGTCGACGATAAATCCGGCGCTGACTGACATCGTTGAGAAAATAATTCCGCCCAGTGTTGGACCAACAATCACACCGACCTGCCAACGCAAAGATAAGAGAGCACTTGCTGCCGGCAAATCTTCATGGCTGACAAGGCGCGGCAACATCGCATCCATAGAAGGGCGTTGCAATCCATCGACTACTGCAAAGAAGGCAGCGACTAGATAGATGATCAGAGTCTTGGGGCTTCCCATCAAAGAATTTCCGAGAAGGACAAGGACCAAAATGAGGGCGCCAGCTTCGGTTGCCCAGACCATCTTCTTGCGATCGACTGAATCGGCGAGAACCCCGCCGTAAAGTCCGAAGATGATCAGCGGAACAATTTCAACAACACCAAGTGCGCCCACCGCGAGGTAAGAACCGGTCAGCTCTTTGAGTTGGAATGGCAGCGCGACATAGGTAATCATCGATCCGAAGTACGAAATGAGCCCCGCAGTCCAGAGATTTCGGAAATCCGGGTACTTTTTAAGCGGAGTGAGGTCGATCGCGAACTTAGCCACGGCGCCACCCTAGGTCATCCTTTTCGGGCAATGGAGAAAACTGTGTAGTTTCTTCTCATGTTTTCGGAGTTGTCCGAAAAGGATTTCTTAGTGAAAAGTTTGGGTCTCTGAGGGGAACTGACCGGATCGAACTTCCTCCGCGAATTCTTGGGTGGCGGCCAGCAAATCGGCGCGCATATTTCGGTAGGCCTTGGCCAACTTTGGGGGATTGGCGGTGAAGCCAGCCATATCTGTCCAGACAAGAACTTGGGCATCGCAATTAATGCCGGCGCCGATTCCGATGGTGGGAATAGATAGGGCTGCAGTAATTCGGGCAGCTAAATCTGCCGGGACGAGCTCAAGAACGATTGCAAAAGCTCCAGCTTTTTCGAGAGCGAGCGCCGCTTCCAAAATGGCATCTCCATCAGTGCGACCTTGCACGCGATAGCCACCCAATTGATGAAGTGACTGTGGGGTAAGGCCCAAGTGGCCCATCACTGGAATACCAGCCGATGTTAATTTTTCAACTGTTGCAAGGTGGGCGCCTTCTAGTTTTACCGCCATGGCACCTGACTCTTTAAAGAAACGAGTAGAAGTTGCAAGTGCTTGTTCAGGGGAAGATTCGTAAGAACCGAAGGGAAGGTCGGCGATAACGAGGGCGCGCTTTGAGCCGCGGACAACGGCGCGGGTCAGGGGAATCAGATCATCGACAGTGACGGGGATGGTGTTCTCTTCACCTAAGAAATTATTGCCAGCGCTATCGCCGACGAGAAGGACTGGGATTCCGGCTTCATCGAAGATCGATGCCGTCATCTGTTCATAGCTGGTGAGCATCGCCCATTTTTCACCGCGCTCTTTGGCAGCGCGCAGGTCGAGGATGGTCACGCGTCGGTGGGACGCACCGCCATAAAGGGTCGTTGAAGTACTCATTTTTATCTCCTGCCTCGAAGCCTCATGCGAGGTCCCCGGGTCTTCCATCAAATGGTACTCCCGTTACTCTTGAACTATGAAGTTGCGTTTGGCGCTAGCTCAAATCAACCCCACGGTCGGTGACCTTGCGGGTAATGCTGCGCTGATTAAGCAATCAGTAGATCAGGCAGTTGGCGCGGGTGCACATATCGCGATCTTTCCCGAGATGGTTCTGACGGGATATCCCGTTGAAGATTTAGCGTTACGTCCTTCATTTCAGGTAGCGAGCAAGTCAGCTCTTTCCGCGCTCGCTTCTCAATTAAATAAGAGCATCGTTTCTATCGTTGGTTACTTAGACCAGGTCGTTTCTGATGATGGTCTGGGCAAGCCCCAGAACATGGTCGCTGTTATTGCAGGCGGAGAAGTAAAGGCGCGTTACGCCAAGTGCCACTTACCTAACTACGGCGTCTTCGATGAATTCCGAAATTTCGTCGCAGGGGATTCAACTCTCGTTGTTCGCATCCATGGCGTTGATGTGGGAATCGCAATCTGCGAAGACCTCTGGATCGATGGCGGAATCACTTCACAACTTGCAGCCCGTACTCCGGGACTTGTGATCGTTCCCAACGGTTCACCGTATGAACGCAATAAGGATGACGTCCGCCTAAGCCTTGTTACTAAACGCGCTCGCGAAGCCAAAGCGCCACTTGCCTACGTCAATATGACAGGCGGCCAAGATGATCTGGTCTTCGACGGCGACAGCATCGTTGTCAATGCCGAAGGCGCCGTCATTGCACGAGCTCCTCAATTTGAAGATGGCGTGATGATCGTCGATGTCGAAGCTGCAACTGGCACATCAAAGCCTGATGTGATTATTTCTGAAGATGCAGTCGAGATTGCAAAGCCTTCTATTCCTGGAATCGCACACCGATTGGGCGATGAAGAAGAGATGTGGAACGCCATCGTCGTGGGCCTTCGCGATTACGTAACTAAGAATGGATTTAAATCAGTTCTTGTTGGACTCTCTGGCGGAATCGATTCGGCGCTCGTTGCCGCTCTAGCCGTTGATGCCCTTGGACCTGATCGCGTTCATGGCGTGGGTATGCCAAGTAAGTACTCATCTGAACATTCAGTTTCTGATGCCGAAGCGATGGCTGCAAATACTGGCCTTGGATTCCGTATCATTGAAATTCAGAAGATGGTTGATGCCTTCCGTGACCAGGTTGAACTCACCGGCCTTGCCGAAGAGAATCTGCAGGCACGTGTTCGCGGAACAACCTTGATGGGCCTTTCTAATCAGCATGGCCATTTGGTATTGGCGACAGGAAATAAGTCAGAGCTTGCCTGCGGATATTCAACTTTGTATGGCGACGCCGTCGGTGGTTATGCGCCGATTAAGGATATTTATAAGACCGATGTCTGGGCGCTTTCTCGTTGGCGCAACCAGGTGGCTCGGCAAGCTGGCGAAGTTCCACCGATTCCCGAAAACTCCATAACAAAAGAACCTTCTGCTGAGCTGCGTCCAGATCAGAAGGATTCAGATTCCCTTCCTGAATATGAAATTCTCGATCAGGTGCTGAAGGCATATGTCGATGATGACCTAGGGCGCGATGCTTTGATTGCAGCTGGCTTTGAAAAAGAGTTAGTCATGCGAGTAATCGCGATGGTCGATAAGGCCGAATACAAGCGCCGCCAGTATCCGCCTGGAACCAAGGTCTCTAAGCGTGCCTTTGGTAAGGATCGCCGTTTGCCAATGACTTCGAGCTGGCGAGAAGTCTAAAGATATTGCCGCACAAGTGGCGCGAACTCTAATTTTGTAACACTGCCGTAACTTCGCTTTGGCACGATGGGGCACATGTCCCCAAGTGAAAACATCAGCAAGCAACAAGAGTTCGTCCTTCGCACAATTGAAGAACGCGATATCCGTTTTATACGTCTGTGGTTTACAGACATTCTCGGAACTCTTAAATCTGTTGCCATTGCTCCTGCGGAACTTGATAGCGCCTTTGAAGAAGGAATCGGTTTCGACGGTTCAGCAATTCAGGGATTTGCTCGCGAATTTGAATCCGATATGTTGGCAAAGCCAGATCCATCAACTTTCACAATCTTGCCGTGGCGCGCTGAAGCACAAGGTGCTGCGCGTATGTTCTGCGATATCACTTTGCCTAGCGGTGAAGCTTCCCCTGCAGACCCTCGCAATGTTTTGCGTCGCACATTAGATAAGGCGGCGAAGATGGGGTACACCTGTTACACCCATCCTGAAATTGAATTCTTCCTCTTTAAATCACAACCAGAAAAGGGCGTTGCACCTGTTCCTGTTGATCAGGGTGGGTACTTCGATCACACACCAGCAGTTGTAGGACATGACTTCCGTCGCCAAGCAATCACGCTGCTTGAAGCAATGGGCGTCTCTGTTGAATTTAGCCATCACGAAGGAGCTCCTGGCCAGCAAGAGATCGATCTTCGTTATGCAGATGCGTTAAGCACTGCAGATAACATCATGACTTTCCGCCATGTCATCAAGGAAGTTGCCCTCAACCAAGGATTCTTCGCATCCTTTATGCCAAAGCCATTTACCGAGCACCCTGGCTCTGGAATGCATACTCACGTCTCGCTCTTTGAAGGCGAAAAGAATGCTTTCTATGACGATAAGGAAGAGCTCAACCTTTCAACCATTGGTCGTCAATTTATCGCTGGCATCTTGAAGCACGCCGCCGAAATCACTGCAGTCACCAATCAGTGGGTTAACTCTTACAAGCGACTTCAAGGCGGGGGAGAAGCTCCATCAATTATCAACTGGGGCCACAATGATCGCGGCGCACTTGTACGTATTCCTATGTATAAGCCAAATAAAGAGAACTCAACTCGTATCGAATTCCGCTCTCCAGATTCAGCATGCAATCCATATCTTGCATATGCAGTGATGATTGCAGCTGGCCTTAAAGGAATCGAGAAGAAGTACGTTCTCGAGCCGTCAACGGATAACCAACTTCTACCTTCAAACCTTGAAGAATCTATCTTGGTGATGGAGAAGAGCGACCTCGTACGCGAGACTTTGGGTGAGCATGTCTTCGATTACTTCCTTCGCAATAAGCGCGCTGAGTGGCAGGACTATCGCCGCCAGGTCAGCGCCTACGAATTAGATCGCTATTTACCCGTCCTCTAACAGGGAAATATGAGGAGTTCTTTGTAGCCTTTTCTCATGGCTAAAGAGATAAACGCATCCAGTATTCGTCGCTATAACCTCATCGCAGGGTTCTTTCATCTTGTGCAAATGGTTGTAGTACTCATCCTCGCAAATGACTTTTCATTGCCGATTGTTGCGCGTTACATGTCCGGTCCTCCAGGAAGCACATTTGCAGAACCAATCACACTTCTCGATACTCCAGTCGGCCTTACTGTTGCGATCTTTCTAGGTCTCTCTGCCTTCTTCCACTTCCTTGTAGCAAGCCCTAAATTCTTTACTCGTTATGCCGCAGGTCTTGCAGCTCAACGCAATTACTTCCGCTGGGTTGAATACTCAATTAGCTCATCAGTCATGATCGTTCTGATTGCTCAAATCTGCGGAGTTTCCGATGTCGTTGCAATCATTTCTCTCTTCGGCGTTAACGCATCAATGATTCTCTTTGGCTGGCTCCAGGAAAAATATGAGCAACCAGGAAATGGTGGATGGTTTCCATTTAACTTTGGATGTATCGCAGGACTTGTTCCATGGCTTGCGATTCTTTTCTATGTCTTAGCAATCGGTGGCCCAGGAGATACAAAGGCGCCAGCATTTGTCTATGGAATCGTGATCTCGCTCTTCGTCCTCTTCAATACATTTGCTGTAGTTCAGTACCTTCAATATAAGAAGGTCGGCAAATGGTCTGATTACTTGCGCGGCGAGAAGACCTACATCACGCTTTCACTGGTCGCGAAGTCAGCCCTTGCATGGCAGATCTTCGCCTCCACATTGATTCAGTAATTAGTCCTGAGTATTGAATTGGTGAACGCCGCCAGCCGTTAGGTAAGTTCCATCCTGGCGTTGGCTTCTATTTCTTACCACGAATCCCTCAACCCAGTACTGCTCAGGTTTGGTTGGGTCCACCTTGCAGGGGCGAAGAAAAATTTTTCCTTGACGTACGAGGATTTCCGAGAGAATAATTTTCAGTACAGGAAAATTCAATGCAATTTTCATGAATCCAATAGTCGGATTGAAAGTTGTTTCAATTCGGAAGTCACCAGGAGTGTGCTTAAGCGTACGCCAATACATTCCATCCCCTAACACGCAAGTTCACGATAATTTTGAGTGTATCCGATTTGACCATCCGATAATCTATGCACCGAGTATATTTCATATCTAATCTTCTTAGTGCCTTTTTTCCAGATGCAATTCATTGAGACATTTACCGTAGTCAATCCAGTTCCCTGATTACTCTTAGTTACCGACGTTTTTGTTCCTTTATATGTGCGGGTTAATCGGCTCGTAATTTCCACGCCTTTTCCGGGGCAAGTTGTTCGAGTTTGGACGTTTACAGTTCCTGGTTTATGGCTTGAGATGTGAGGAAGATCAGATTGGCCTTCGCACTTCACGCCGAAGTTGAATAAATACTTAAGGGGTCCAAGTTTCAAGATATCTTCTGGTAAAGGAGGTGGCTCAGCCACAGAAACTTGGGCACTGCTAAAAAGTAGAATTACCGAAATTGCGATTGCTTTAATTATTTTTCGCTCTTGTGGTCTCATGAATGAATGCTCAATTAGGCCCAGGTAGAAGGAAATAGGGGAGCCCCTGTGGTCGCTTGCTCTAAGTCTTTCCTCAGGGTTATCCTTATCGTCTTATGAAGCTCCGCGGACTCCTCCTTATCCGCCGTAGCGAGGCCTAACAACCGGTCTCCTCGCTGCGGAGTTTGGTATTGCCGGTAAACACCGCAGACAAACCAAACTAATGAGGAGCTAAGTAAATGAATTTCCCAAAGCAAACGCCTTCGAAGATGCCGGTGCATCGTTATTCACCTTTTATCCCCGTAGAACTTGAAGATCGCACCTGGCCAAGTAAGAAGATGACGAAGGCGCCTCAGTGGTGCTCTGTCGACCTTCGTGATGGCAATCAAGCACTTATCGACCCAATGGATACCCCTCGCAAGCTAGCGATGTTCAAGTTACTCGTTGCGATGGGTTACAAAGAGATTGAAGTGGGCTTCCCTTCAGCATCTCAGACAGATTTTGATTTTGTTCGCAAGATTATTGATGAAGACCTGATTCCAGATGATGTGATCATCCAGGTGCTTACTCAGGCTCGCGAACCGCTTATCCGCCGTACCTATGAAGCAATCAAAGGTTCAAAGCAGGCGATTGTTCACCTTTACAACTCAACCTCTACTTTGCAGCGCCGCGTTGTATTTGGCCTTGATAAAGATGGCATCAAGAAGATTGCAACCGATGCTGCTCAACTCTGCCTTGATTTAATGGCAACAGTTCCCGAGACCAAGGTTTCATTTGAATATTCACCAGAGTCATATACGGGCACTGAACTCGAATTCGCTGTCGAGGTTTGTAACGCGGTCAATGATGTCTGGAAGCCAACGCCACAGTGGAAGACAATCATGAATCTTCCGGCAACTGTTGAAATGGCAACTCCGAATGTTTATGCAGATTCCATCGAGTGGATGTGCCGCAACCTCAATAACCGCGACAGCGTTATTGTTTCTTTGCACCCACATAACGACCGCGGAACAGGTGTTGCAGCGGCAGAACTGGGCTACTTAGCAGGAGCAGATCGCATCGAAGGAACTTTATTCGGTAACGGAGAACGCACCGGAAACGTATGTCTTGTCACTCTTGGCATGAATATGGTTTCTCACGGAATTGATCCTCATATCGATTTCAGCGATATCGATGAGATTCGTCGTACTGTCGAATACGGAAACCAACTTCGTGTTCCTGAGCGCCACCCATACGGTGGAGACCTAGTCTTTACAGCGTTTTCTGGTTCACACCAGGATGCAATTAAGAAGGGCTTCGAACATCTCGAGCGCGATGCAAAGGCTGCAGGAAATACAGTCGATGACCACACATGGGCTGTTCCTTATCTTCCTATCGATCCAAAAGATATCGGTCGCTCATATGAAGCCGTTATCCGCGTGAATTCACAATCAGGTAAGGGCGGAGTCGCATACTTGATGAAGAACGAGCACCATCTCGATCTTCCACGCCGCCACCAGATTGAATTCTCGAAGATTGTTCAGGCTAAGACCGATAACGAAGGTGGCGAAGTAACTGCAGAGCAGTTGTGGAACATCTTCGAAGATGAATATCTGCCAACAGATTCAGCACCTTGGGGAAGATTCCGCCTCAAGGGAATGTCACAAGTTTCTGTGATGGGTGAAGATGTTCAACTCACTGTGAAGATGACAGATCGCGGAGAAGCGGTTGAGTTATCGGGAACAGGTAACGGGCCAATCGCAGCGTTCTGTCATATCTTGCAGAACTATGGCGTTGATGTTCGCGTTCTTGATTTCCATGAGCACGCACTCTCTTCAGGTGGAGATGCATCAGCTGCTGCCTACCTCGAGTGCGCAATTGCAGGAGATGTCTTCTGGGGAGTCGGAATCGACCCTAATACAACGACTGCTTCTCTTAAAGCGGTCGTGTCTGCAATCAATCGCGCTATTCGCTAACTATCGTACGCAGTATGTCTGCGCCTCAAACAAAGCTTTATCGCGATGAGGCGATCATTTTGCGCACACAGAAGTTAGGCGAGGCAGATCGCATCATCACTTTGCTTACTAAAGAGCATGGCCGTATTCGCGGTGTAGCAAAAGGCGTTCGACGCACTATGTCGAAATTCGGTGCACGCCTTGAACCGGGCAGCCATGTCGATATCCAGATGCATGCCGGCAAAACCTTCGACACCATCACACAAGTCGAAGCGATTATGAATTATGGCGAAGCGCTCACCGAGGATTACCAGCGCTGGACAATTGCTCACGCGATTCTGGAAACAGCCGAACGCTTTACACAACAAGAAGAAGAGCCAGCGGCGCAAGAGTTTCACCTCGTTGTTGGCGGCATGAAAGCACTCGCCGAAAATCGTTATGACTCATCTCTGATTCTTGATGCGTTCTTGCTTCGCTCACTTTCCATTGGTGGATACGAACCTTCAATGACTGCATGTTCTCGATGCGAAAAGCCAGGACCTCACCGTTACTTCTCTCTAGTTGGCGGCGGATCTGTCTGTATGGACTGCCGCCCCTCTGCATCAGCAACAGCTTCAAGCGAAGCCCTTGAATTAATGCAGGCACTTCTTAAAGGCGATTGGGATACGGCAGAAAAAAGCGAACCAAGACATCGCCGAGAGGCTAGTGGTTTGGTAACTGCTTATCTACAATGGCACCTTGAACGCGGACTACGAAGTTTGCCGATGGTCGAGAGGGCTTAGTTAGACACTGATGGCTAAGAAGATTGAGATTCCCCAACACATCGCAATCGTGATGGATGGAAATGGGCGATGGGCTAAAGACCGCGGACTACCTCGTACAGCGGGACATCAAGCAGGCGAGAAAGTTCTCTTCGATATCGTCGAAGCTGCGATCGAATTCGGAGTTAAAGAGATCAGTGCATATGCATTCTCTACCGAGAATTGGAAGCGCAGCCCTGAAGAAGTGAAGTTCTTGATGGGTTATAGCCGCGAAATGCTGCGCACTCGTCGTGATCGTCTCAATGAGATGGGCGTAAAAATTAATTGGCTGGGCCGCCCACAGCGCCTATGGAAATCAGTGATTTCAGAGCTTGAAGAAGCAGAAGAGCTCACCAAAAAGAATAAGAAGCTCACTCTCAATATGTGCGTTAATTACGGCGGACGTGCAGAGATCGTTGATGCCGCTGCTGAATTAGCTCGCGATGTAAAGCGTGGAAAGGTGAAGGCTGATGCAATCACTGAGAAGACTTTAGAGAAGTACCTTTACTCACCAAAGATGCGTGATGTAGATATGTTCTTGCGATCATCTGGCGAACAGCGCACCAGCAACTTCTTGCCATGGCAATCGTCGTATGCCGAGTTCGTCTTTATGGATGTGTTGTGGCCAGATATGACGCCAAAGCTACTGTGGAAAGCGATTGAGATTTATTCAGAGAGAGATAGAAGATTCGGAAGCGCTTAGCGCTTAGTGACCGAGTGAGGCGACGACGCCCCACATAATCAAGACACCACAAACGGTTGCAAAGAATGTCCAACGTGATGAGTGACGTGAGTGCGCTTCAGGCAAGATATGTGATGTTGCAAGGTAGATAACAAAACCTGAGAAAAGTGCCAAGTAGAGCGCAAGCAAAGAATCATTGAGTGCTAGATATGTTCCAACGCTTGCGCCACCGATACGTGCAACTGCATCGACTCCGAGCAACCTGTAACTTGATGTAGTCCAATTGCCGCTCTTCACCATGAGTGACACAGTATTGAGACCATCACTAAAGGCGTGAACAAGAACGGCTAAGAAGACTGCGTAACCGAGTGAGTTACTGACCTTAAATGCAACCCCGAGACCGACGCCGTCAAGAAATACATGGCCACCCATGGCAAGAGCTCCAAGTGAACCTGCGATGTTGTGGTGCTCGTGATCGTGACCGTAATCAGATTCAGCTGGTTCGTGTCCACCAAAAATTCCTTCGATAATGTGAAGGGATAAGAATCCGACCAATATTGCAAGAGAGATTGCACGGATACCACCAACCTCATCTGTGTTCATCTCAAAGACTTCAGGAAGTAGATCGAAACCAACGAGGCCAAGCAATAAACCAGCCGAAAGGCCGAGCACTAAGTGGAAGCGATCAGATGATTTCAGAGCGACATAGCCACCAAAGGTCGTCGCGAGAACTGTGATTGCGGCGAAGAGAATGGCCATGTTCATTCGCCAAGGATAACCGCATTAGAGTTCTCTCATGATTGCTATCGCTCGCTTTGAAGTGCAATTAGCTGAAAGCGCGACCTTCGAGAAAGATATTAAGGCTGCCTACGAGGCTCTCGCTTCGTGTGCCGGATTCGTCGATGGTGAATATGGTCAGAATCTCGATGAGACCAATCTCTGGGCCCTTGTCACTCGTTGGGAAAATGTTGGCTCATATCGCCGCGCCCTTAGTGCAATGCGTACAAAGTTAGAAGCTATTCCATTACTGGCACGCGCAATTGATGAACCAGGGGCCTACGAGATAAACTAGCGCCAGGATCGCAACGACCGTTGCCTTTCGCCGACAGCCAGCCGGATGGAGAAATAACATGGCCGTAGATCGTTTAGAAAACATTGTTTCGCTCTCAAAGCGTCGTGGATTTGTATTCCCCTCATCAGAAATTTATGGAGGCCTTCGAGCTTCTTGGGATTACGGCCCACTGGGAGTAGAACTTAAAAATAACGTTAAGCGCCAATGGTGGAAATCAATGGTCATGGGTCGCGAAGATGTTGTTGGTATCGACTCTTCAGTAATTTTGGCTCGCGAAGTCTGGGAAGCATCAGGACACGTTGCAACATTTAGCGATCCGCTTACCGAATGTACTGCTTGCCATAAGCGTTACCGCGCAGACCACCTAGAAGAAGCGTATGAAGCAAAGCATGGAAAGCCACTAGCTTCTCTTGCAGATATGAACTGCCCTGCATGCGGCAACAAAGGTCAATTCACAACACCAAAGCAGTTCTCAGGTTTGCTCAAGACTTTCCTTGGACCAGTCGAAGATGAATCAGGTCTTGCATACCTTCGTCCAGAAACAGCTCAGGGAATCTTTATCAACTTTGATCAGGTAATGACAACATCTCGCAAGAAGCCACCTTTTGGTATCGGCCAGATCGGTAAGTCATTCCGTAATGAAATCACTCCAGGAAACTTCATCTTCCGTACTCGTGAATTCGAGCAGATGGAGATGGAATTCTTCGTCGTTCCTGGAACAGATGAAGAGTGGCACCAATATTGGATCGATACACGACTTGCGTGGTACAAGGATCTTGGAATTAATCCAGATCGTCTTCGTATCTACGATCATCCAAAAGAGAAGTTGTCGCACTATTCAAAGCGCACAGCAGATATTGAATATAAGTTTGAATTTAATGGCACCGAATGGGGCGAGCTTGAAGGTATTGCTAACCGCACAGACTTCGACCTTAAGGCTCACTCAGCTGCTTCTGGCAAGGATCTTTCATACTTCGATCAAGAGAAGAATGAACGTTGGACTCCTTATGTCATCGAACCTGCAGCAGGTGTAGATCGATGCACACTGACATTCATGATGGATGCCTACACAGAAGATGAAGCGCCTAATGCAAAGGGCGAGATGGAAAAGCGCGCAGTGATGAAGTTCGATCACCGCCTAGCCCCTGTAAAGGCTGCTGTACTTCCACTTTCACGTAACGCTGACCTTTCACCAAAGGCTCGTGACCTTGCGACTCAATTGCGCAAGAACTGGAATATCGATTTCGATGACTCAGGTGCAATTGGTCGTCGCTACCGTCGCCAAGATGAAATCGGTACTCCGTACTGCATCACAATCGACTTCGAAACACTTGAAGATCAGGCAGTCACAATTCGTGATCGCGACACCATGGCGCAAGAGCGCATCGGTATTGATCAAGTAGAAGCATGGCTAGCGCCACGTCTACTCGGCTGCTAGATCCCTTACAACTCCCGCTCAAAGATGGAGTCCATCTAGTAGACCCTCCTGTGGTGCTTGCACCAATGGCAGGAATTACCAATGCTCCATTTCGCATGCTCTGTCGCGAACAAGGTGCTGGTCTCTTTGTCTCTGAGATGGTTACTGCACGCGCGCTATTAGAACGCATTCCTGAAACTCTGCGCATGATTGAACCCGGAGAAGGTGAATGGCCGCGATCAGTGCAGTTATATAGCGTCGATCCACATCACATGGGTGAAGCTGTAAAGATGATTGGTCGCGAAAATTTAGCTGACCACATCGATATGAATTTTGGTTGCCCTGTTCCGAAGGTAACTCGCAAAGGTGGGGGAGCAGCGCTTCCCTTTAAACGTAATCTCTTCCGCGAAATTGTGAAGGCAGCAGTTGATAATGCAAAGCCTTATGGAATTCCTGTCACAGTAAAGATGCGAATCGGTATCGATACCGATCACCACACATATCTAGAAGCCGCAAAGTCAGCAGCCGATCTTGGTGTGGCTTGGGTTGCACTACATGCACGTACTGCGCAACAAATGTATGAAGGCAAAGCCGACTGGTCTGCCATTAAGAATTTAGTGG
Organism: Candidatus Nanopelagicaceae bacterium; assembly: GCA_965268225.1. GTDB lineage: Bacteria > Actinomycetota > Actinomycetes > Nanopelagicales > Nanopelagicaceae > Planktophila. The sequence continues at coordinate 350,947 of OZ254166.1, forward strand.
AACATCTCAAGCCAACGGGAGTTCCAGTTCTTGGCAATGGCGATATCTGGTCAGGTGCTGATGGCGCAGAAATGGTGCGCCAAACAGGCTGTGCAGGCGTTGTTGTAGGTCGCGGCTGCCTTGGACGCCCATGGTTATTTGCAGATCTTGTCGATGCATTCACTGGTGGAAATAATCGAGTTCTGCCAACTTTGCATGAAGTGAGTGAAGTGATGTTCCGTCACGGTGAATTGATTGTTGACTACTTTGAATCAGAAGATCGAGGATGTCGCGACCTTCGCAAACATATGGCTTGGTATCTCAAGGGATTCCGCGTTCCATCAGAGCTCCGTCGCCAATTCGGCATGGTTTCTTCTCTCAATGAATTGCGCTCATTGCTTAATCAACTCGATGATCAGCCATACCCAGTTGAGATTGGCGAAAAGCCACGAGGACGCACAAGCAGCGGTCGCCCACCGACCTTGCCAGATGGTTGGCTCAATGACCCAGACGAGATGATTCATCTTGATGCAGAAGATATGTTCTCGGGCGGCTAATGTTTAAATTAATTCGCCGAGCCATTTCTTTGATCCTCGCCATTGTTGTCATCATCCCAACATATGCACTCTTCGTCACATGGAACTCCGCAAAGAATCCAACTTTCCGCACATCAGCTGAAGTCATTGTCGTACCTGGTGCTGCTCAACTCAATGGCGCACCTGGCGATGTTTTGCTTGCACGTTTAGTCGAAGCTAAGCGAATTAAAGATAAAGGTTATGCACCGCTGGTAATTACTGTTGGAGCTGGCGCACCTGGAGATCGCACGACCGAAGCTGCTGCAGGTAAATACTGGCTAACTCATCACGGTATTTCAAAGAGCAGAGTCATTGCACTCCCTGTCGGTCGCGACACTTTGAGCCAAACTAAAGCATATGTAGATGTAATGCGATCACGGAAGATTTATAACGTCATCATTGCAACCGACCCCTATCACTGCCAGCGCGCAATCACGATGGCAAAAGATTTAGGCGCCGTTGCAACATGCTCTCCAGTACAGACTGGCCCCAATACTCTGGATAAATCTCGCATTCGCTACCTCGTCCGCGAAGCCGGTGCGTACTTGGCCTACATTTCACTAGGACGTCGTGGGGTTCATATCTCAGATCATCTAACTAATAGCGGACTTGTAAGGTATGTACATGAACTCGTTGGGTAATTACAGCGCCGCTGATCAAGAGCGCTTCCTCGATGAGCCTGCAAAGCGTCCGGGTCGTACTGAATTTATGCGCGACCGTGCACGAGTAATTCACTCTGCCGCACTTCGTCGCCTTGCTGCAAAGACTCAGGTTGCAGTTCCATGGGAGAACGATTTCCAACGCACACGTTTATCTCACTCACTCGAATGCGCACAGATTGGTCGCGAACTCGGTGAATCACTTGGTGCAGATCCTGACTTACTTGAAACGGCATGTCTGTCGCACGATATGGGCCACCCGCCATTTGGCCATAATGGAGAAGAAGCTCTCGCTGAAGTTGCCGCTCCTTGTGGTGGCTTCGAAGGCAATGCGCAGTCATTTCGATTGCTTACCCGTATCGAAGCAAAGACTGTTGATCTAAATGGAAAGAGCTTAGGCCTCAACCTCACTCGCGCTTCATTAGATGCGGCAACAAAATATCCATGGCCGCGTGCAGAAAATCCTCGCAAGTTTGGCGTCTATGACGATGACACAGAAATCTTTAACTGGGTGCGCGAAGGTGCGCCTGCTGGTCGCAAATGTATTGAAGCTCAGATTATGGATTGGTCAGATGACTGTGCATATTCAGTCCACGATCTCGAAGATGCAATCTTTGCTGGTCAGGTATCAGTAAGTAACTTCGATAATGACTTCGATATCTTGTACACAGAGATGGTCGATGGATATAAGAGCGATGCAACGAAAGAGGAAGTCGCTCAAGCCCTTACCCGCCTACAGAGCCTTTCATGTTGGCCAGCTTCATTCGATCGCACGCATCGCGCCCTTGCTCGATTGAAGGACACCACTTCACAACTCATTGGACGTTTTGTTCTTGCAGCAGAGCTAGAAACTCGTAAAGTCCATGGCGATGGCCCACTCACTCGATACAGTGCAAACCTTGAAATTCCTCGTGAACAGAAGATTGAAGTGGATTTCTTAAAGGCAGTTGCAGGTCACTACCTCATCAATGCTGCAGCTTCGCAAGAGCGCTATGCAAAACAGCAAGTAGTAATTCATGAATTGGTGGAGATGCTCTTTGAAGCCGCCCCCAATGAACTCGACCCTATCTTTGAAGATGACTGGAAAATCGCGACCACGGATTCAGAGCGTCTACGCGTAGTCGTCGACCAGATTGCCAGCCTGACTGACCCTGGCGCATATGCGCTCCATGCACACCTTTCAAAGCGTCGCTAAGGTAGGAACATGAGCGGTCGTATTAAGGCAGATGACATCGTTTATGTGCGCGAACATGCACATATCGATGAAGTCGTCTCTGCAGCCGGTGTAGCTCTTAAGAATGCAGGCGGGGGACAGAAGAAAGGTCTCTGTCCTTTTCACGACGAAAAGTCACCGTCTTTTCATGTAACTCCATCTAAGAATTACTACCACTGCTTCGGCTGCGGAGTGGGCGGCGATGTCATTGATTTCATGATGAAGACAGATCACTTATCTTTCACCGAAACTATCGAACGACTTGCTTCACAAATTGGCTACACACTTCGCTACGAAGAAGGTGGCCCAACTCAACCAACATCACAGCGCTCACGTCTCTATGCAGCCAATCTGGCTGCTGCGAAGTTCTTTCAAGATCTACTCAACACATCACCTGATGCAGCCCACGGTCGCGATTTACTTACAAAGCGCGGATTCGATAAGGCTGCCTGCGATGCATTCGGTGTGGGTTATGCGCCAAACGGCTGGGATGGCTTAACGAAGCATCTTCGCGCAGCTGGATTTACCATCGATGAACTCGAAGAAGCTGGTCTTTCAAAGATGGGCGAACGCGGCCCAATCGATAAGTTCCGCAATCGTGTGATGTGGCCAATTAAAGATATTTCAGGCGACATCGTCGGCTTCGGTGCCCGCAAATTAGCGAGTGATGAAGAAGATCAAGGTCCGAAGTACCTCAATACATCTGAAACACCTATCTATAAGAAGTCGCAAGTTCTCTATGGCCTCGATATGGCGAAGAAAGATATTGCCAAGAATCGCCAAGTAGTTGTTGTCGAGGGCTATACCGATGTAATGGCCTGTCATCTAGCTGGCATCACGACTGCAGTTGCAACTTGCGGAACTGCATTTGGCGATGACCACATTCGTATTATTCGTCGCTTGTTGATGGATGCCGATGCATTCCGCGGTGAAGTTATCTTTACCTTCGATGGTGATGCAGCGGGCCAGAAAGCTGCAATGAAGGCTTTCGGTGATGATCAGAAGTTTGTAACTCAAACATTCGTAGCCGTCGAACCAGACGGACTCGATCCCTGCGACCTTCGCCAACATAAAGGTGATTTAGCTCTTCGCGATCTCATCGCAAAGCGAGTACCACTCTTTGAGTTCGCAATCCGTACAGAACTTAAGAAACATAACCTCGCAACTGCTGAAGGTCGAGTCAATGCCCTCAACACAGCAGCGCCACTTGTCGCAGCAATTCGCGATAAATCTCTTCGCCCTGAGTACATCAAATCACTTGCAGGATGGCTTGGAACAGAGACTGAAGTCGTAACAGCTGCCGTTAATACCGCCCTTAAGAAAGTAACAACTACCTCTGCTCCTGTTGAAGCACCAACAGCTGATACAGCATGGCGCCCAAACCCAAATGAACCGACTTTGATGCTCGAGCGAGAAGTATTGAAGGCGAAGCTTCAAATGCCTGGTCTTGTCACCGATTGGAAGACCATCGAAGAAGATGCATTTACTCATCCTGCCTATCGCGAACTTCGTCGCATCATCGATTCATTTGGCACCGAACCAGTACTTCTTGAAAATGTGACAGATGAACGTATGCGCCAGCTTTTCACTGAGCTTTCGGTCGAGCCAGTGCGCACAGATGGTGCTGTCTCTGAAAAATATGTATCGAGCATCGTTGCCAGACTTCGCGAAGTATTGGTGAGCCGAAAGATTGCAGATCTCAAATCAAGTTTGCAACGACTTAATCCAGTAGAAAATGAAGAGCAGTACAACGCCGCCTTCGGTGAATTGGTTGCCCTCGAAACCCAGAAGCGCGGCCTTCACGAACTCTCGATTAGCTCGCTCTAGTTCATCTCCCTTCGCTCAATCCCACTCATTTTGGCAGGGGATAAACCCTGAGGTAGAGTTGCGCCCGTTACATTCCCTGATAGCTCAACGGCAGAGCAGTCGACTGTTAATCGACAGGTTCTTGGTTCGAATCCAAGTCAGGGAGCCATTTATTTCAGATTGCCTTACCCTTTTTCAATGAACGAAAACCACCCCATCCAGCGACGTAGCTTTCTGCGCGCATTTGCAATCTCGGCACTCACAACGATTTCTGCCGGCAAGTTTTCTCCCGCAAGCGCTGCGGTTAAGGATAAGCAGATAGTCAAAGTTGCCAAGCTACCCGTCGGTGGAACTTTTAATTTCATTCACTCAGAGCAAGGAATGCCAGCGGTTCTCTTCCGAACAAAGACTGGAGTATTTGCATACTCCGCAATCTGCACCCATCAAGGTTGCACTGTTGCATATAACAAGACAAGCAAGAGATTGAAATGTCCATGTCATGGCGCGGAGTTCGATCCACTCAATAATGGCGCCCCAACGGGCGGACCTGCTCAAACTTCATTGGCCAAGCTCAAAGTAGCGATTAAAGGTGCTTGGGTAGTCGAGGCTTAATAAATTTCAAAGGACATAACAGGAAATTCTCAGGAAGTTGGGGCAGGATTTTACTTATGAAGAATGTAAAAGTTATCGGAGCATTTATCGCTGGCGCAGCTCTCGCTGGCTCAATTGCGACTGCCGCAGTAACTCCATCGACAGGAACGCTTAAGGCATGTGCGGATAACCGCACCCAAGCGCTATTCCTTTCTTCCAACGGAACATGTTCCTCCAGCCGAACTTTGGTTGAAATCGGTGGAAATGGAATGAATACAAAGAGCATTGCTTCCCTTGTCACACCATCAGTTGTGTCGATTTCAGCGACAACTGCAAGCGGTGGCGGTACCGGATCTGGTTCTATCTATAAGAGCAATTCAACTTCAAGTTACATCATCACAAATAACCACGTGATTGAAGCAGCGGCTTCAACTGGAACAATTAAGGTAGAGCTCACCAATGGTGAGCAGTACACAGCAAAGATTGTGGGCCGCGATCCGGGTTATGACATCGCTGTATTGCAGATACAGATCGGAAATCTTCCGGCTATCACACTCGGAGATTCATCAAAGGTAAGCGTTGGTGATCCGGTCCTGGCTATTGGCTCACCACTCGGCCTTGCAAGCACTGTAACAAGCGGAATCATTTCGGCTCTCAATCGCCCTGTATCTACAGGAACAGTTGATGCCCAGTCTTATGTGAACGCTATTCAAACTGATGCTGCGATTAATCCAGGCAACTCAGGGGGAGCGCTCATTGATTCACAAGGTCGCATCGTTGGAGTTAATTCCGCAATTGCAACCCTCTCAAGTGGATCAGCAAGTGGATCTATCGGACTTGGATTCTCTATCCCTATCAATGAAGCAAAGCGCGTCATCGATGAAATCATCGCAACCGGCAAATCAACTCGTCCTGTCTTAGGCGTCTACTTTGATCCGACTTACACAGGTGGTGGAGCAAAGATTTCTCGACTCAGTCCTAATGAAGGTGCAGAGAAGGCAGGAGTACCTGTCGGCTCAATCATTCGTAGTATCGATGGATTTAAAATCGTAGATACAGATACCGCGATCGTTCGCATCCGTTCATATGTTCCAGGAACGGCCGTAACAATCGTTGTTGACCTGCCATCGGGCGGAAGCAAGACATTTAAAGTCACTTTAGGCTCTGCACCATCGCTCTAAAGCGTCTTTAGAAATATACCCGTTACCTAGAAGTCATAGTTAACGGGTATCTTTCTGCCATGGCACTCTTTACTTTGCAGGTATCACTTCCCGATCGCCCAGGCTCACTTGGCATGCTTGCATCTGCCATTGGTACAGCAGGCGCCGATATTCGCGGACTTGTAGTTCTTAAGAGCGAAGATGGAACCGGCTTCGACGAGATTACCGTTGCAGTGCCCGGAACAGATCCATCAGATTTAGTAGAAATTCTTAACTCAATCGGCGGAGTCGAAGTACTCTCTATTGAACCTCTTGCTAATTAATTCTTCAGTTAATTAAGAAGTTGTGCGCTAGCTCCGGCGCTCGGAAGCGATGTGAAGAAACGCGGCTTCTTAAAGCCATGTGATTCAAATGCAACAGTTACAGCATCTCGAGTCTTCTGAACATCACTAGCCTTGATAAGAGCGATTGCACTTCCACCAAAACCGCCTCCCACCATTCGAGCGCCCATCGCACCTGCGGCAAGGGAGGCATCGACTGCCACATCGAGTTCAGGGCATGAAACGGTGTAATCATCACGAAGTGAGATGTGAGATTCGTTGATGAGCATTCCAAGCGTTTGAAAATCTGATGCGCGAAGAGCAGTTACGGCATCGAGTACACGGGCAATCTCGGTAACTGCGTGACGAGCGCGGATAAATTCGGTCTCAGTCAGCTTGTCGCAGTTTGCCTCAAGAGTTGCAAGTGTTAAGTGGCGCATAGATGGAATCGATAATTTGGCAGCTACTGATTCACATGAAGCGCGACGTTCTGCATACCCGCCATCTACGAGGGCATGGTGTGCTTGAGTATCAATAATGAGTAGTTCAAGACCTGCTTCTGCAACGTTAAAGGGAATTGATTCGGTACTCAGATCGCGACAATCAAGAAGAAGGGCAGCACCTGCTTCTCCCATCAGTGAAACAGATTGATCCATAATGCCGCACGGCATTCCAACGTAATCATTTTCAGCCTTCTGTGTAGCGCGGGCTAAATCTTCCTTGCTCTTCCCAAGTGAGAAGAGAGCATTGAGACCAACAGCCACTGAGCACTCAAGCGCTGCAGATGATGAGAGACCTGCACCAGATGGAACTGTTCCGTCTACGAGAATATCTACACCTGTTGTAATCCCGAGAGTCCAGATAACACCAAGAACATACTTTTCCCATTCGCCATTACTGCCGGGCTTTACATCGTTGATATCGATAGTAAAAATCTTCTCTTTTCGCTGGTGAGAAGCGACACGAACTAGACCATCTTCGCGAGCAGCTATTGCTGCATATGCGCGATCTGCAATTGCAAAGGGGAGCACAAAACCTTCGCTGTAATCAATATGTTCGCCGATGAGATTGACACGTCCAGGCGCTTCAGCAAGTACTTCGGGTTTCCGTCCGTAGAGCTCTTCAAAGGAACGTGCAATCGACGCCATTGTTTAGAGCTTTACATCTTTTAACTGTTGAGCAGATTGCTCAGGCTTCATATCCATAATAAATGCACCCATTGCAGATTCAGATCCGGCTAGGTACTTAAGTTTTCCTGGTGCACGACGGACGCTGGTTATCTGCCAATGAAGTCGCAATAGATCGCGACCTTCGCGCACAGGTGCTTGATGCCATGCAGCGATATAGGCCATATCAATTCCGAATACGCCATCAAGGCGCTGCATCACTTCGATTGCAATGGATGGGAATGAGTCACATACAGCTGGTGCTAACTCAGTCAGATCTGCAACTGGTTGCAGTGGAACAACGTGAATTTCAAATGGATAGCGAGATGCGTATGGAGTGTATGCAACCCAATGCTCATTGCGAGCAATGATGCGAACGTCGTCGCGGAGTTCGCGAGCTAGGACATCATCAAAAAGGACGCGACCAGTCTTTGTGTGGTGGTTACGAGCAACCTCGAGCATCTTGGTGACGCGCGGAGGAAGATAGGAGTACGCATAAATCTGACCATGTGGGTGGGCGAGAGTTACGCCGATCTCTTCACCACGGTTTTCAAAGGGTGCGATGTGGGCGATAAATGGTTGCTGCGAAAGTTCAGCTGTGCGATCGCGCCATGCTTCAAGCAATGTGCGCACACGTTGAGGTGAGAGAGATTTAAAAGCGCCACCGTGATCTGCGGTGAAGCAGATGACTTCACACTTTCCTGCAGCAACACCTTCATCGGTATCAGAGCCGACCATGTCAGGGAGTGCGAAATCGCCATCTGGTGGTCGAAGTGAAGGTGAACGGTTATCAAAGACAACTACTTCAAAATCATTTTCTGGAATTTCGGTAAGGAGTTCACCAGTTGTAGGACACAGTGGGCAGAGCTCCTTAGGTGGCAAGAAGATGCGGCCTTGGCGGTGAGCAGCCATGGCGACCCATTCATTCACAAGGGGATCGAGGCGGAGTTCGCCGATTCCTGGCTGTTCTTCTTCCGGGCGCTGATCAGGGACTGTGCGAGTTTGACCTGCAGTGTCGTAATAACGAATTGTGCGACCGTCGTTCATAGTGCGGCTTGTGCGCACTACACCTGCTGAAAGTTCGACTATCTCATCCATGATGAACGTACTCTACCTTGGGTTAGGCCCAATCAAGGGTGCGTTCTATCGCTTTCTTCCATCCGGCATATCCAACTGCGCGATCTTCGCTACTTGATGTTGGGTTCCAGCGACGAGATTGTTTCCATTGCTTCTTCAATTCATCGGTATCTTTCCAGAATCCAACAGCGAGGCCAGCTGCATATGCAGCACCGAGCGCTGTCGTCTCTGTTATCAATGGACGGGTGATATCGATTCCCATGATGTCTGCCTGCATCTGCATGCAAAGTGCATTGGCAGTAATTCCACCATCGACGCGCATTTCATTCATTGGAACTCCACTATCTGCAACCATCGCATCCATTACATCGCGAGTTTGATAACAGATTGCTTCAAGAGCAGCGCGGGCAAGATGTGCCTTAGTTGCTGCGCGAGTGAGTCCGACAATGACTCCACGTGCATCACTTCGCCAATACGGTGCAAAGAGCCCCGAGAATGCTGGAACAAAGTAGACGCCAGCAGTATCCGTTACAGATGATGCGAGTGTTTCAGTTTCAGCAGCGTTGGTAATAATTCCTAGTTGATCACGTAACCATTGAATCGCAGAACCAGTAACTGCGACCGAACCTTCGAGTGCGTACATCGCTGGCTGATCGCCAAATTTGTAGCAGACCGTTGAAAGGAGCCCATTCTTTGAACGAACAATCTCTTTTCCTGTATTAAGGAGTGCAAAGTTTCCGGTTCCATAAGTTGTCTTTGATTCACCGCGCTCGAAGCAGACCTGGCCAACCATCGCAGCATGTTGATCGCCAAGGATTCCAGCGATGGGAACAGCAGAGCCAAGCGGTCCATGCGGATCTGTCAGCGCATACTTTTCAGAGGAAGATTTAATCTCTGGAAGAACCGAGCGAGGAATATCAAAATAACCCAAGAGCTCGTCATCCCATTGCAGAGTTTCAAGGTTCATGAGCAAGGTGCGGCTGGCGTTGGTGACATCGGTGAGGTGCACCCCGCCTTGTGTTCCACCAGAAAGATTCCAGAGTAACCATGAATCAATCGTTCCGAATCGAGCGCTGCCGGCCGCGATTGCACTCTTTACTGCATCTGAATTCTCGATAAGCCAGTGCATCTTGCTTCCAGAGAAGTAGGGAGCGATTGCAAGGCCAGTTTTATATGTAATCGCATCTTTAGCGCTCTGCGCGAAACCTTCGAGGTAATCAGCGGTGCGAGTGTCCTGCCAGACGATGGCGTTATGTAGCGGACGTCCAGTTGTGGCATCCCATGCAACAGTCGTTTCGCGTTGATTGGTAATTCCAATAGCAGCTAAATCTGAACCCAAGATATCTGCTTGTTTGAGGGCTGCTGATATGACTTCTTTGGTGCGATCCCAAATCTCAGCTGCATCATGTTCGACCCATCCGGCTTGAGGAAGTATCTGACGGTGCTCCATCTGATGTTGGCCGACAACTTTTCCATCACCATCGAAGATCATGAATCGAGTGCTGCTAGTTCCTTGGTCCAAACTTCCGATGTATGCCATATAGTTAAGACTATTCAAACCCTTGAAAGTACTCAAGCACACTAAGGAATTGGTAGCTCTCTACACCGATGTTTACTTCACAGCTCAATGCCCAGCAACGCGAGAAGGCCATCGCATCGCTGACCACTGAAGAATTCGACATATTAATTATCGGTGGAGGGGTCAATGGAGTCGGTGCAACCCTCGATGCGGTTTCTCGTGGCTTAAAGGTCGCTCTTGTTGAGGCTCACGATTATGCTGCCGGAACTTCAAGTCGTTCCAGCAAGTTGATTCACGGTGGGCTGCGTTATCTTGAACAATACGATTTTAAATTGGTACGCGAAGCTCTTCACGAACGCGAACTCATGGTTTCTACACAATGTCCTCATTTAGTAAAACCTGTCAGCTTTCTCTACCCACTCACCGAAAAGGTGAAAGAACGCACCTACGTTGGCGCTGGTCTTGCTCTCTACGATGCTCTTCGCGGATTTAAGCGCGCTCTTCCATCACATAAGCATTTAACAGGTAAGACGATTGCAAATATCTCACCGTCACTGCGCCAAGACATCATCACCGGCGCAATTCGGTACTTCGACGCACAGGTAGACGATGCTCGCCACACCATGATGATTGCTCGTACTGCTGCCCGTCACGGAGCGGTCATGGCGACAGGGGTACGCGTTGAAGATTTACTTCGCAACGGAAAAAAAATCACAGGAGTAGTCGCACTCGATACTCATTCAAATAAGAAGATCAAGATTTCAGCAAAGGCAACCATCATGTGTGCGGGTGTCTGGAGCGATGAGCTGCATACGCAATTCGGCCTAACTGCAGGTTATTCAGTCGCAATGTCTAAAGGCGTGCACATCGTTGTACCAGGAGATGCAATCCACTCTAAAGATGGAATCATTCTAAAGACTCCAGTTTCCGTACTCTTCCTTATTCCTTGGGGAGATAAATGGATTGTCGGCACAACCGATACTCCTTACGAAGGAGACCGCGCAAAGCCACTGGCTACTCAAGAAGATGTGCAATACATCTTGGATCAAGCCAATCGCGTTCTCGAACCAAAACTTAAGAGCGAAGATATTCTCGGCGTTTTCGCGGGCCTTCGTCCATTAGTTGCAAATAAAACAGGCTCTGCAACAACAAAACTTTCTCGCGAACATACTGTTGATCGCCCAGCACCAGGCTTTGTCAGCATGGCTGGTGGTAAGTACACCACCTATCGTGTGATGGCTAAGGATGCTGTCGATCTTGCAGTTCTAGATCTTCGCCGTTTGGTCAATGACTCTGTGACAGAGAAGCTTCCACTTATTGGGGCAGATGGTTACTTTGCACTGAAGCAACAGGTAGCAAAAATCGCAGAAGAGAATTCAATCTCTGAAGCAACTGTTACCCATCTTCTGGATCGCTACGGCTCACTCATTGAAGAAATCCTTGAACTTATCGTTGACGATTCATCACTCGCTGAAAGACTTATTCCAGACTTGCCTTACATCAAAGCTGAAATTCTCCACGCAGCAACTCATGAGGGTGCGCTCTCAGTAGAAGATGTTCTGCTGCGCCGCACGCGAATCTCATTTGAAGCAGCAGATAGCGGTGCTGATGCGGCAAAGGAAGTTGCGAAGATTATTGGCGATGAACTCGGGTGGAGCGCGAAGGAGCGCAATGCATCAGTAAGCGCCTTCCTTGAGGTAATTGCTCAAGAAGAAGCGGCTCTCGTCGAGCTCGTTAATTCTTAATCTGGTTCTTACATCCATCAGTTTTAGGTTTTGATGATGGCTTCTTTGTAGGCGCAGGTGGTGGAGTTGGCCCCTGAGCGATTGTTAGAACTAGGGGCTGCTTAATCTCTGCGTGAGTTCCAGATGCATCTTTAAAACCAACATTTCCTACCCAGGTTCCAGCTGGCAATCCCGCGATAGAAAGCTTCCATGATCCACTTGTTTCGCGTGCAACTGTTTGAGTTACCTTGGGAACAACTTGATTGCTTGAGTTGAAGTAGTACTTAACTCCACCTGTAACGACAGGTGAGCTATCTGGACGCTTTACTTCGACCGAGATCACCGCATTTTTATTTGTTGTTGATGCAAAGACTGAAGTGATTGTCATCGTTGTTGTCTCACCTTGAGGCATGAAATCAGCAAGATCAGGAAGCCATGAGCCAGTTAAGAGACTCTGGAATTTCTCAGGCGTACCGCCAAAGACGTTGAGATCGAGACGATTTCCGGGCACTCCGTATTTAGGTGCAATTCCACACGAGGTGTACTGCCAAACAGTCCAGTTGGCAGAACATTGAGCTGTGGTCCACGAGTGCACATAACAGCCGGCCGCTTTAACGTTTGCGCCTAATTTAAAGTTGGGCAGCGCTCCTTCCTTAGCTGGGTCAATTGCATACTGTGCAATCCATAGCGGATAGGTGCTGAGTTCCTTATCGCGCACAAGTGAGTTCTCAAGGAAGTGTGGTGAAGAGTAGATAAGTGGAGTGCGACCAGTCTTATCTTTTATGGATTTCAGAAATGTCTTTGACCAGAGAGTTGCCGCGCTTCGAGTCGCATATTTCTTACATACCTTTGTAGAACTGAGGCGCACACAGTTATTTTCAAGATCAAGTGCAACAGGTAGGTCCTTCTCGTTATACCCACCAAGGGAAGCGATTCGCCAGACAACTTTCTGGGCCTGAACTCGTGCATCGCGTGCGATGGAAGATGGTGAAGTGACATCAGGAAGAATTGCGTAGTGATAAAAACCTGTATAAATGCCGGCATCCTGCGCACCTGTGCGATCCATCTTGAGGTACTTCACAGCCAGTAAGTCGGCATCATCGCGGGTATCGGATGCCTTGATCATGACAAAGGAAACTCCAGCGTCATGCATCTTCACGAAGTCGATCAGTTTTCCATCCGGGTGCTGCCAGCGGCTGATATCGGCTCCATGGATGCGCCCACCAGGACCAACGAGATTGAGGTCTGTAGCTGATGCGGGTGCTATTGATTGAATTGAGAAGGTGAGAAAAGTAAGAGAAGCAAGTACTGCAAGGATTCTCTTCACTTTTCGATGACCACCACTGAAATACCAAAGACATCGTAGATAGCGCTCTGCAGCATCGATCTATGGCGCAAACGAGCCTCTTGATAATCATGGCCGGTAGCCAACTTATTGCTATCTCTGAAATCGAGCACGAGACGATTATTTTCAAAGGAATCTAGACGAGCATCAAAGTATGCAATCCAAACAACGCGATCCCGGCTTTCGACAAGGTCCAGAACTTCATTCCAGCGCACACGTAAATCTGCGAGAGTGAGTTCTTTGGACATGCGGCGACTTTACCGCACAGCTGTTAGTGGCGTGGGGCGCCGAGCCATTTGAAGTATTCACCCGCGAGAATGACTCGCAGATTACGACTTCTATCTGGAGAAACTGCCAGATGTTGTGCGATGCGCGCCACAATCTGTTCTACTGATTTCTCTGAGACATATCGAACGCGAGCTATCTCTGCATTGCTTAAGCCCTGTGCAACTAGTCGAAGAGTTTCAATCTGAATATCTGTGAGGTCGTTCAGAATACTGATAAATGAATTCTCATGAATTGCCGTGTGCGCGCTAATCCATTTCATACCTGATCCATCACTTGCAGATTCCAAACTTTCAGCGAGAGCAAAGGTAATGATTGAGAGGTCAGATACAGAGCGCTTAAGAATGATTTTGCTACCTCGTGGAATGTTCTTTTCGAGAAGGCCAAAGAGACGAAGGTCTGGACATGAGGTAGTAATGACGATACCTAAGTCTGGGTTCAGTGTTCTAAAGCGCTGAAGAAGTCCGATGGCTTCTTCTCCAGAGAATTGAAGATCAATCAGTACAACTTCTGGCTGGAGAGATGTGAAGAGGTTCTCCGCTAGGAAGATATTTGAAGCTTCACCGACGATATTTGTACTGTGCAATCGCAAGGATGCAGACATTGTGGCGAGTTCGAAGGCATCGTCATTGATGAGAAGTACTCGCGCTGGATTCGCCAGAGTTTTAACCATAGATAAGGGTAAATCCCAGTCTCACGAAAACGGGAGATGGGATATCCCTAGAAATTACTTAAGTAGCTTACGTAATACGGCCGGAATCTGATCAATGATTTGTGATGCAGATATAGGTGCGCCAGCTGATGCAAGAAGGGCCGCTTGATTGTGAATGTATGCACCTGCTGCCGCAACATTTGCAAGACGCTGGGGTGAATTCAGAATCTCGATGTAATTGGTTGCAACAAGTGCGCCAATGATTCCTGCAAGTACATCGCCCGTCCCTGCCGTGGCAAGCCATGGCGTTGCCTGTGGAAGTGAGATCACCCGATCTCCTTGAGCCACAACTGTGCGCGAACCTTTGAGAAGAACGGTGACATCAAGAAGTTGAGCAGTTTTCAGAGCCCATGTTGCAGGATCTGCTTCGATGGATTCAGAGCTGACGCTCAGGCCATGTGAAGCAAGCAAACGAGCAAGTTCTCCAGCATGTGGAGTTATCAGCGTTGGTTGGTGAAGTTTGCCGGCTAGATGAAGTGCGCCTGCATCAAGAACTGTAGGAACAGTCTGACGTTTGAGTAGAACAAACCAACGATGACGTAAGTAAGTAGTGAAGTCGCTGAATTTCTTATGATGAATTCCAGAACCTGCAAGCCACGCAGTTAGAGGGCCAGGTTGCACAACGGTTTCAGGTGCATCATGCAGAACAAGATGGGCAAGCCCTGATGAGCTATGAAAGCGAGCCATTCCGAGTCCTGTTGCAAGGGATGCCGATGTAGTGAGAACCGCAGCACCTGGGAATTGTGCAGAACCTGTGATGAGACCTAAGACTCCACGAGAATATTTATGATCGATATCGCTCGGAATGATGATGCACTTTGCTGCATCGCGAGCTGTAAATGTGGAGGAAGTTTTCTTAGCCATAGATTGATTCTACGCCTCGAATTTATAACCTAATCCACGAATAGTTTGAATAAGTACTGGATTTGTTGGATCTACCTCGATCTTTGAGCGCAGACGCTTAATGTGCACATCGAGAGTTTTGGTATCTCCGTAGTAATCATCGCCCCACACTCGATCAATGAGTTGACCGCGAGTTAGTACGCGACCTTCATTTCGAATGAGAAATTCAAGGAGTTCAAACTCCTTAAGTGGGAGCGAAACTGCAAATCCATTGACAGTGACGGAGTGGCGCTCAATATCCATACGAATATTTCCTGCGACGTGCACGCCTGCTTCTTTAGATTGCTCATCGACAGAGCCGCGTCGTAGAACGGCTTTGATGCGAGCAACGAGTTCGCGCGAAGAATATGGCTTGGTGACATAGTCATCCGCGCCAAGTTCGAGTCCAACGACCTTATCTATCTCAGAATCCTTAGCGGTAAGCATGATGATGGGAACAGTCGAAGTTGTTCGGATAGCGCGACAGACTTCGATACCTGAAACTTCGGGGATCATCAGATCGAGCAAGATGAGGTCGAAAGTTTGAACTTTAAAAAGGTCTAGCGCTGCGCGGCCGGTTTCTGCGATAGATACTTCAAAGCCCTCTTTGGAAAGTAAAAATGAAAGCGCTTCCGAGAAAGAGGATTCATCTTCAACAATCAGAATTCGAGTCATTCGGAGGTAGCTCCATCCTGAATATAAATAGGAAGACGCAGTGCAAAGGTAGAGCCCACATTAGGGGAGCTCCAGACCTTCACTTCACCACCGTGCTTATTGGAGACGTGCTTGACGATAGATAAGCCAAGGCCAGTTCCTCCGGTTTCACGTGAACGAGCTGGATCAACACGATAAAAGCGCTCAAAGATGCGATCGAGTTCTTCTTCAGGAATTCCGATTCCTTGGTCGGTAACGGATATTTCGACAATATCTTCTTCGATATTTGTCGTCACAGAAACCTTTGTATTTTCAGGGGAGTAGTTGATGGCATTCTCAATCAGATTATGAATTGCCATGATCAATTGCTCACGATCTCCCAAAACTGTCGCATCTGGACCTTCGGTAATTGTGACCCAAATATTTCGTGCCTCTGAAGTTGTCTCGCATTGATCGACTGCCTCGCGAACCAAATCATTGATATTGAGCTCTGAAGCAACTTGAAGCGGATCCGAATCTTGTAGGCGAGAGAGATTGATAATTTCTTGAACTAAGTCAGTCAGGCGCTTTGCCTCGTGCTGCATTCTTGTTGCAAATTTTGTTACCGCTTCAGGATCACTCTTTGCTGATAGAACAGCTTCGCTTAATAATGAGAGTGCGCCAATCGGAGTCTTTAACTCATGTGAAATATTTGCTACAAAATCTCGACGCACTTCGTGGACGCGATCGGCTTCACTTTCGTCAGAGATCAGAACAAGAATCTGATCGCTTTGAGTCAGTGCAATTACCTTTACAGTCAGATCGCGCATTCCTTCGCCGATAGGTCCGCGTGGAATTTCAATCTTTCCCGTCTGCGCTTGTCCTGTACGACGAACAACGCGAATGAGAGCTATGAGTTCGGGACTTTGAAGACGCCCATCTTTGAGAACGCCCAACTTCTCGATGCCTTCAGTTGCAAAGGTTGAGACTTCACCAGGAGCCAGAACGAGTACATCCTGGTCGAGTTGGGTGAGAGTTTCGAGTAAAACCTCAGGCAACTCCCGTGTGGGGGTCGAATCTGAGCGTCTCAGCCTCATGCGGGAAAGAGTAGTGCTACTTGAGGGTTGTTTACCTTCCGTTCACTTACAGGCAGGACTCCATTCACCATCCGGACCTACCTTCGTGCGCATGGCTCTCATACGTTCAGTATTCCAAGATGAATTAGATGGCGTTTCTCAATCACTCGTTGATCTCACCGAGATGGTCTCTGAATCAATCGCCAAGGCGACCACTGCAATCCTTACCGTTGACCTCAAGTTGGCGGAAGAAGTTATTGCAACCGATGATCACATCGATACCTTCCAACATGAACTCGATGCACGAATCATCGACATCATTGCACGTCAGCAACCTGTTGCATCTGACCTTCGTGCACTTGTCACTGCACTTCGCATGAGCGCTGATCTTGAGCGCATGGGCGATATGTCACACCACGTTGCAAAGATTGCGCGACTTCGCCATCCAGCTGCAGCGGTTCCAGCAGAACTCCACCAAATCTTTCAAGAGATGGGCGCAGCTGCACAAAAGATTTCACGTAAGACCGGAGATGTCATCGCTTCACGCGATACAGATATGGCTCTTGAAGTTGAACGCGATGATGACGAGATGGATAAGTTGCACCGCAAACTCATCAGCACTCTCGTAGATGCCTCATGGACACATGGCGTTGAAGCCGCAATCGACCTCACGCTTCTTGGTCGTTATTACGAGCGATATGCAGACCATGCAGTTTCGGTCTCGCGTCGTGTCTACTTCCTCGTTACAGGAAAGTTTGCATAAATAAATGTCACAAACTATTGGAGCCATACCGGCTCCTCGTGAACTGACCACTGAACCACGACGTTCAGATAAAGTCTTTCGCGCTGTCGTAACTACCGGCGGACTTTCATCTTTAGTAATTCTCGGCCTTATCGCCATCTTTTTGGGCTACCGAGGCTTTGAAGTATTGCGCCAAGAGGGTTTTGGATTTATTACCAACTCCGACTGGAGCATCACGACAGATGAAGCCGGAAACGTTACCGATAGCCACTTTGGTCTTGGAGCGATGCTTGTCGGCACAATTCTCTGCTCACTTGTCGCCGTCGTAATCGCAGTACCGATTTCAGTATTCACATCTATCTTCTTGAACTTCTACTGCCCCCAGTGGATGAAGAAGTTCCTTGTTGCAGTAATCGACATGATGGCCGCATTCCCATCAATCCTCTTTGGTATCTGGGGATTTTTGGTTCTGATGCCAAGCGTTGAATATTGGGCAAAACTCATCCATAAATATTTAGGATTCATTCCACTCTTTGAATTAAAGCCTTACATCGTTACTCGATCCCCATTTGTTGCAGGCGTTGTACTAGCAATCATGATTATTCCGATTATCACTTCAGTTTCTCGTGAAATCTTTGCGCAGGCACCCCTCGATCGCATCCAAGCTGCATATGCACTCGGTGCGACTCGATGGGCGATGATTAAGGCGGTTGTCATTCCATATGGACGAAGCGGTGTCATCGGCGGCGCCATGCTCGGTCTAGGACGTGCAATGGGAGAAACAGTTGCGGTATTTACCGTTCTCAACATCGTCTTTCAGGTTAACTGGCATGTACTTCTCGGTGCAGGCGGAAACGTCGCCTCACTGATTATCTTGAAGTTCGGTGATGCAAGCCCATATGAGATCAAGGCGCTCATGGCTGCAGGTCTCGTTCTCTTCTTACTTACCTTGGTCGTTAATGCAGTTGCAAACTTCATCGTAAAGAACACAGGGAAGTCGGGGCGATGACAACTAACTCGACTCCTAATATCCCAGCGCCAGGAAAGCCTTGGGCTGCAACACCACAGGCGCGTATCAAAGATGCAACCCTATTTATTGCAGCAATCATTCTGACTGTGGCAACTGTCGAGCTCACACCACTTAAAGGAAAGCTCGCCTACTTCTTCTCCTTCTTTATCTTCTTCGCACTCATTACTGCTATTTCACAGTACATAGCTCGTGGCAAAGCAGCAGCAAAAGATGCAATCATCAAGACGGTTGTAGTCCTTGGCGCAGTGATTACCGTGCTTCCAATTGCATCAATCATCATCACTGTGGTCAGCAAAGGAATTGCTGGAATTCACCCGGGGCTCTTTACTCACGATATGTCGATGGCGACTCCGACAGACCCAATATCCAACGGTGGATTGCTCCATGCAATCACAGGAACTCTCACTCTCGTTGCAATCTCACTCGTTCTTAGCGTTCCTATCGGAATTCTTACTGCGCTCTATCTCACTGAAATCAAGGGACGATTCACAGCTCCTATTCGATTCCTTGTCCAAGCGATGAGCGGTGTGCCATCAATCGTCGCTGGCCTCTTTATTCTCTCTGCAGTTCTCTATCCAATCACAAAGTCTTATTCAGGATTTATGGGCGCACTCGCTCTCACCATCTTGATGATTCCAACAATTACACGTACTTCCGAAGAAGTTCTCCTTTTGATTCCTAATGATCTTCGTGAAGCTGGCGTCGCGCTCGGGGGCACTCAATGGCGCACCGTTGCCATGATTGTCTTACCGGCTGCGCGAAGTGGTCTTGTGACAGCGATGATTCTCGGCGTTGCCCGTATCGCTGGAGAAACTGCGCCAATCCTTCTGCTTACAGGTGGCGGAGATAAGGTCAATCCAAATCCATTTAGCGGCTCTCTTGGATCACTTCCTTATTACATCTGGAAATCATTTAACGCCGGCTCACCTGAAGCAATTACACGTGCGTGGGCAGGCCTCCTAGTTCTTCTCTTAGTAGTTCTCATTCTCTTCACACTTGCACGACTTCTCACCACACGAAAGATGAAAGCGAGATAACCATGGATACAACGGTTAAGCCAAGCTCACTTGCAGATGTTGCAAGCGCCGGAGCAGGTCGCGTACCTGCAGCATCAGCGCTAGGTACTGGTCTTGAGGCTCGCGGAATTCATGCGTGGTTCGGAAAGAACCATGTCCTCTCTGACATCAACCTCGACTTTGCAGCGGGCTCGGTGACAGCGCTCATCGGTCCATCAGGTTGCGGCAAGTCAACATTTATTCGCACCATCAACCGCATGCACGAATTTATCCCGGGCGCCGCAATGGCAGGAGAAGTTCTCCTTGATGGAAAAGATATCTACGCACCAGGAGTCGATGTCACCAAGATTCGTCTTCGCATCGGCATGGTCTTCCAGAAGCCAAATCCATTCCCATCAATGACCATTGGCGAGAATGTTCTCTCTGGTCTCAAGCTTGCTCAACTCAAAGTTGAAAATCAGGATGATCTTCTTGAAGAGTGTCTTGAGCGCGCAGGACTTTGGAACGAAGTCAAAGATCGCCTCGATGCATATGGTGGTTCACTCTCGGGTGGACAGCAGCAACGTCTCTGTATCGCTCGTTCTCTTGCAGTGCGCCCAGAAGTTTTGTTGATGGATGAGCCATGTTCGGCTCTCGACCCGGGTTCAACTCTTCGCATCGAAGACACAATTCGCGAGCTCTCGGACTCAATGACAATCGTCATCGTTACTCACAATATGCAGCAAGCAGCGCGTGTATCTGATTACACCGCATTCTTCCTCTCTGAAGGCGGCCCAGGGCACATGATTGAAGTTGCTCCTACGAGTGAGATCTTCTCTCGTCCGAAGGATCAGCGCACTGAAAATTACGTAACTGGTCGCTTCGGCTAAGTCGTTTACCAACTGTTCACCTACATGTTGCTCCAACTTTGCCTATAAAACCTAGTTCGTTTACTACCTCGCTCTACTTTTCAACCGCTCCACACAATTACTCATAAGGGGAAATAATGAAATCATCGAGAATCGCGAAGATTGCAACAGTTGCACTCGCATTCGGATTAGTCCTTTCAGCTACACCAGCACAGGCTGCTGACCTACAAGGTTCAGGCGCATCTTTCCCAGCGCTCTTGATCGAAGGTTGTAAAGCAGGATTCGCTAAGGACACAACACATACATTTACATACGCTTCTTCTTCTTCAGGTACAGGACAGTCAAACTCAGATAAGTCAATCGGTGACTTCTGGATGTCAGATGGTGCATACACAGCTGCTACAAAGCGTGCATCACTTATCCACGTCCCACTCGTAGCTGCACCAATTGCACTTCTTCATAACTTGCCAGGATCAAAGCCACTCAACCTTTCAGCTAAGACAGTTGCTGGAATCTTCGGTGGAACCATCACAAAGTGGAACGACCCAGCAATCGTTGCTGATAACAACCGTTCATACGAGCGCGTTACATACAAGCTTGATCGCAACGGCAACCCAGTAAAGGATGCCAAGGGCAATCCAGTAGTCCTTAAGTCACGCACAATGAATTCGATCTACACATTGCCAAACCAGACAATCAAGGTTGTCTACCGTTCAGATTCATCAGGTACAACTGAGAACTTCACAAACTATCTTGCAAAGTCAGCTCCATCAGTATGGACAAAGGCTAAGAACAAAGTATTTAAGGATTCATTCCCAGGAAATATCAACGATATGAGCAACCTTGGTCGCGTGGTTGGTGCTGCATCTTCAACAGGTGTCTCACAGCTCGCAGGTAAGACTCCTTACTCAATCACATACGCAGAAGTTAACTATGCAACTGCTAATAAGCTGAAGATTGCAAACCTCATCAACCCAGCTGGCGCATCTGTTGCACCAGATTCAACTGGCGTTGGAGCATTCCTTGCATCAGCATCACAGGATGCAAATGGATACCTCACATATGACTATGCAACAACAGAGAAGGGCGCATACCCACTCGGTATCGTCTCTTATCTCCTTGCAGATACTAAGTACCCAGATGCCTCAAAGGCTAAGGCTGTTAAAGAATTCGCTAATTACATCCTCGGCACTAAGTGCTCAAAGGATGTCGGCGGAGCTCTTGGCTTCTCAGTCATCGACGGTGAACTTCTCAAGAAGTCACTCGCTCAGGTAGCAAAGATCGGCTAACGCGTAACAAATAAGTAACGAAACGGCGGCCAGAGAAATCTGGTCGCCGTTTTACCTTTTATTACCTTCTCTAACTCTGTAGAGTCTTGGCCATGACGTACACACCAACACCTGCAGATAAATTCACATTCGGTCTTTGGACTGTCGGCTGGCAAGCGCGCGATCCCTTCGGAGATCCAACTCGCGAGGCTCTCGATCCAGTGCGCACAGTCAATGAACTCGCTGCCCGTGGTGCATATGGTGTGACATTCCACGATGATGATCTCTTCCCATTCGGTTCTGATGATTCAACACGTCAGGGACATATTGATCGCTTTAAGAAGGCACTTGCTGAGACCGGAATGAAAGTTCCAATGGCAACAACGAACCTCTTTAGCCATCCAGTCTTTAAAGATGGCGCACTGACAAGTAACGATCGCGATATTCGCCGCTTCGCTATTCGCAAGGCGATGCGCAATATTGATTTGGCAGTTGATTTAGGTGCAAAGATCTATGTCTGCTGGGGTGGACGTGAAGGCGCTGAATCTGAAAGTTCAAAGGATGCCTACGTTGCGCTAGAACGTTATGCAGAAGGCTTTAACATCCTTGGTCAGTACGTCATCGATAAGGGTTATGACATTAAGTTTGCAATTGAACCAAAGCCAAATGAGCCACGCGGAGATATCTTCCTTCCAACTATCGGCCATGCACTTGGATTTATCGAGATGCTCGATCATCCAGAGATGGTTGGTCTTAACCCAGAAGTCGGCCACGAACAGATGGCTAACCTCAACTTCGTTCACGGAATTGCGCAAGCGTTGTGGCAGAAGAAGTTATTCCACATCGACCTCAATGGTCAGCGTGGTCCAAAGTACGACCAGGACTTCGTCTTTGGTCATGGCGATGTGAAGAGCGCCTTCTTCCTCGTCGATCTTCTCGAGCGCTACGGATATTCAGGGCCAAAGCACTTCGATTACAAGCCTGTACGCACCGATGGTGATTCAGGTGTCTGGGCATCTGCGACTTCAAATATGCGTATGTACTTAGTTCTTAAGGAGCGCGCAGCTGCATTCCGTAAGGATCCACGCGTCATCGCAGCGATGAAGGAATCAAATATTCCAGGACTTTCAGAGCCAACACTTGCTCCAGGTGAAACTTGGAAGGATCTTGCAAAGGATTCATTCGATGCAGATACAGCTGGCAAGCGAGGTTATGGATATGAAATCCTCGACCAGCTTGCGATGGAACACTTGATGGGCGTTACTGCTTAATTAACAGAGTGAGGCGGGTCGGGCTCGAACCGACGACGACCGAATTATGAGTTCGGGGCTCTAACCAACTGAGCTACCGCCTCGTCGCCGCCAATCTTATAGCGTCGAAAGTATCTGCCCGACTAACTCTTCAGGCTTGATTCGTGCAGGCCATGAAGGATGTTCGGTTCCGATTCCGTGTGCAATGACAAATGAAGCACGTTCTTGCGGGGAATCTCCGCCATGACCGCCTTCATCGCGATGGCCATGGTCCGTTGTAATAACAATCAGCCACTTCTCATCGTGAATGCGATGTCGTTCAAGAATTGCGCGATGCATCTGCGCGACCAATTCATCTATTCGTTTGATTGCATCAAAATAGGGGCCTTCGACCGTTCCATGTAAATGCCCAGCTTCATCTGCTCCGCAGAAATAGATAAAGCTTAGATCAGGACCGATTTCCTTTATTGCCCTGACTGCATCATCTGCAACTTCCACATCAATGGTTTCATAACCATGAGTTTCTCCATCGCGGACGAAAATTGAATGCTTTCCCGACTCTTGATCTTTAAGCCTTGTTCTAATTACTGGTCCAACATCACTGGGGTCGATGAGTGGTGGCCATCCAGCAGCGGCATAAGTTGAAAGTTTTTGATTAAGAATCGATGCTTGCGTTAATAAATCGGGTGCAGCAGCCAAGTTGTGATTCTTATAATCGTTATCGATGACTTTATGGACATCCTGAGTTTGACCAGTTAATAACGTCGTCCAACTCGGACCTGACACAGTCGGTAGATCGACCGTCATCTCACTGAAGTAAGCATCTGATTTCAGAGTTGCCAGCGTTGAGGCGCTACCAGAATCTATTGCGCGTTGAAGAATCAGTCCATCGATGCCAATCAGAAGGATCTTGGTCTGAGAAGTCATCGAGAAAGAGTAGGACATTGCTCTACTTTCGCTCTAGAGCTATCGGTAGGATTCACCCATGATTCACCTCAGCCAATCACGCTCATCAATAATCTTCGCCCACGATGGAGACTCTCTCGAAGTTCTCTATTGGGGCAAGAAATTAGGTGCAATAGATAAGGCGGCAGCTGAATCAATTCGAGCAGCCCGAACAAAGCCTGCGTTCCATGGTGGACTTGATGTTGCACCAGGCAATCTGATTCTTCGCGAACATGCGCGTGGCTGGATTGGCCACCCTGCACTTCGCGGTCATCGCGGGGGAGTGAACGCTTCTAATTCCTTCGCAGTAACGAGTGCAGTTCAAAAAGATCAATCAATGATTGCGGTCTTCACAGATGCAATTGCTGGCATTGAAATTGAAATAACCTACACGCTCACGCCTTCGGATATTTTGCTCATTGATGCAAAGGTCACCAATACAGCCCAAGGCGATTATTTCTTAGAGCAATTCTTGTACTGGCTACCTCTTGCCGAACAAGCAGATGAAGTTCTCGATTTCTATGGCCATTGGACAAAGGAACGTCAGCCACAGCGTCGTTCGATTGATTACGGCGTAATTACTCGCGAAGGTTTTGAAGGACGATCAGGTCACGATTACACAATCACTCAAGTGGCGCTTAACCACAACACAGGTTTCCGTCACGGTGAAGCATGGTCTCTTGCTATGGCTTGGTCTGGAAATAACATCCACCACGTCGAGCGTTTGATTGATGGACATAAATCAATTGGAGCAGGCGAATACTTATTGCCGGGAGAAGTTATTTTGAAGAAGGGCGAGAGTTATGTTGCACCTCGCGCAGTTGCAACATTTAGCGATCGAGGTCTTGATGGCCTTACCAATAATCACTATTCATGGATTCGTTCGCGCAGCAACCACATTACAAAGGTTCGACCACGTCCATTGACGCTCAATATGTGGGAGGCGGTCTACTTCAATCACAATGAAGAAGGCATCCGAAAGATGGTTGATAAGGCTGCTGAAATCGGAGTCGAGCGCGTTGTTCTAGATGATGGATGGTTTGGTTCACGCCGTCACGACCGCGCTGGTCTTGGCGATTGGGTCGTCTCTAAAGATGCATGGCCTAATGGTCTTGCACCGATTATTAAGTACATCAACGACAAGGGAATCGAATTCGGCTTGTGGTTTGAAGGCGAGATGGTTAACCGTGACTCCGATTTATATCGTGCACATCCGGATTGGATTCTGCAAGAACCAGGACGCATCCCTGTTGAAGGTCGCTGGCAGCAAGTTCTAGACCTTACAAAAGAGGGCGCCTATAACCATGTACTTAACCAAGTAGATGCAGTGCTCTCTGAGTACAACATCGCTTACATCAAGTGGGACCACAATCGCCACTTAACAGATCCGATTTCAGATGGACGCCCTGTTGTTCGCAAGCAGACAGAAGCTATCTATCGCATGTTTGATGAACTCAAAAAACGCCACCCAGGACTTGAGATTGAGTCATGTTCTTCGGGCGGTGGTCGTATTGATCTTGGAATGATTGAACATGCAGATCGCTTCTGGACTTCAGATCAGAACGATCCGTTAGAGCGCCAGCAAATTCAGCGCTGGACAGGTCTTGTTATTCCACCAGAGTTCCTCGGTACTCACGTTGGTCCAACTGTGGGCCACCAGATGCACCGCACCCATTCTGTTTCATTCCGCGCACTCAATGCACTCTTTGGCCATGCGGGTATCGAGTGGAACATCAATGAAGCAGATCCAGAAGAGACCGAAACCCTTAAGGCATATATTAATTTCTACAAAAAGCACCGCAATCTTCTTCACTCGGGCACAGTCGTTCGCAGCGATGAAATTATTGGCGATGCTCAACTTTATGGAACAGTTGCACTCGATAAGAAAGAGGCAATCTTCACCTACATGCAGTTAACGTCAGCAGATAATTTTGGCCCACTCGTTACAACATTTGATGGACTTGATAAAGAGACCATGTATCAAGTCAGCGTTGTCGAAGTGTTAAGTGCGGTCGACTTTACCCAGAAGCGGGCACCAGGTTGGTGGCCAGCACTCAATTTAACAGGCGATCAACTTGCCCATATTGGTTTACAACTACCTGTCTTAAAGCCAGAGACCGGGTTGTTATTCCACTTTAAAGCGCTTTAGGAGTAGCATCGGTTAAGTCCAGTCAACGTCGACTATAGGAGTTAATGGTGCTTGTCGGTATCCCAAAAGAAGTTAAGAACAACGAATTTAGAGTCTCAACTACACCGGCAGGAGTTCACTCTCTCGTCATCGCCGGCCACACTGTCTTTGTTGAAAAGAACGCAGGCGTTGGCTCAGCAATCACAGATGCCGACTATGTAAAAGCTGGCGCAACAATCCTCGATACCGCCGATGAAGTCTGGGCGAAGTCCGAGATGATTATTAAGGTGAAAGAGCCTGTTGCTGAGGAATATCACCGCATGCGCAAAGGCCAGATCCTCTTCACATATCTTCACCTTGCAGCATCACGCGAATGCACAGATGCAATTATTAAATCAGGCATTACAGCTATTGCGTATGAGACCGTTGAAGTAAATCGCTTCCTTCCACTCCTTGCACCGATGTCAGAAGTAGCAGGACGTATGTCGATTCAAGTTGGCGCAGCTGCACTTCAGCGCCCAGCTGGTGGACGCGGAGTATTGCTCGGGGGAGTCCCTGGAGTTGCTCCAGGTAAGGTCGTAATTTTGGGTGGCGGAAGTGTTGGAGTTTCTGCTGCTGCAATGGCTATCGGCCTTCGCGCTGATGTAACCCTTCTTGATATCAACCTCAAGCGACTTGTTGAAATCGATGAAATGTTCCACGGCCAGGTAAAGACTGTTGCTTCCTCTGCCTTCGCAATCGAGGAGTACTGCACTCAAGCAGACCTCGTGATCGGCGGCGTACTTATTCCAGGTGCCGCGGCTCCAAAACTTGTCACCGATGCGATGGTTGCAAAGATGAAGCCAGGTTCTGTTCTCGTAGACGTTGCTATCGATCAAGGCGGATGCTTCGAAGGCTCACATGCAACGACTCATGCTGATCCAACATTTAAGGTACATAACTCGCTTTATTACTGCGTGGCCAATATGCCTGGCGCGGTTCCTGCGACATCTACTGCTGCGCTTTCCAATGCAACGCTCAAGTACTCACTTGCACTTGCAAATAAGGGTTGGCAGAAGGCGATTGAAGAGGACGCCGCTCTTGCCGCAGGACTCAATGTGCATGAAGGAAAGATCATGTACGCCGCAGTTGCTGCAGCGCATGGTTAATCGCCGACGGAGCTAATTTCTTAGTGGCGTTGCATTCCTCTGCGGCCCCAGAACTCCCACATTCCCATCACGCTTAATACGAGCGCGAAGCCGAAGAGCAGGTCTTCTACGGGCGCAGAGCAGATGCGCACACCGATAATTGCATCGGGGTTGTACATCACGATATTGCGCGATGTCAGCCACCAATTGGTGAGCAATTGAAATGGCAAGATGATTGCATAAGAAGTCCAGAACGCTGCGCGCGTCAACATGGAGTTCTTAAAAATGAAGAGATCAACCATGACGGCGACGCCAAAAGCTGCAATTGCGATATCGGAATAAATCATTCGCCGAACTCTCCTTTGCGCCAATGCGGCTTTACCGTGGTGACGCCTTCAATAGTCAAGATTGCAGCAAGCGGCACAACAATGAAGAAGAGGTATTCCTCGAGAGGAATGTTGAGCGGTCCAACGATTCCGAGCATCTGTTCGCGATCGAAGAACCAGTGGCCCTTTGAAATTGCATAGGCATCCCAGATAAGGAAGAGAGTACTTATCGGCAAGATGCTGAGAGCTGCTCGTTTGATGCGTCGCAGGACTCCGGTCTTAAGAAAAATTTCGAGCCAACCTGATCCGCAGAGGGTAAAGATGAGCATCCCCATATAGGACCAATGTTTCATGCCTGCATTTTTGCATAGATGGCCTTGAATCTTGCTACTGTGGCGGTTATGGAGATGGCCAAGTTAAAGACATTTTCGATGGTGCGCACCTTTTCAAGCGCCATCGTTGCAATCGCCATCGCTCTTTCTATTCTCTTCTCGTCGTGGCTGGGCGCCGAATCCTTAAATTGGCAGGTCGTAATGGCAGTGACTGCGCTTGCGATTGGAATCCCGCATGGTGCACTCGATCATCTGGTGACTCTTCCAAAAGCCCAACCAATCAGAATGGCGCTCTTCATCACGATCTATGTTGCAATTGCTCTTGCTGCAATCTGGGCAATTTTGCAGTGGAACGTCTGGGGATTTATTGCAGTTGTCATAATGAGCGCTACTCACTTCGGAATCGGAGATAGCGCATTTATCACTGAGCTCAACAGAGTTAAGGGGAGTTCAACATCGCTGCCAGTCTGGGCATACGCACCTGCAGCTGGATTACTTCCGGTAGTAATTCCTTTGGTCAATAGCCGAAGCACGGAAGCTCTCACCAAGGTAAATGACTCATTAGTGAATTGGCATCATGGCTATACCGCTGAAATTCAAATTGCAGTAGCAATCGTTACAACACTGTCAGCGATGGCGTTGATTTCAAAGAAGCGGTTCCGTGACCTGCTAGATCTTGCACTTCTAGCCGCACTTGCCTCAGTTGCACCACCACTTGTCGCCTTTGCTGTCTACTTTGGATGTTGGCATGCAATGCGCCACACAGCTCGACTTACATCACTTCTTCCGCGGTCAATCGCTGCATATGAAAACGGAAACTCGCGAGGTGCATTCACCCATGCCGTTATTCCTGGACTTCCTGCGCTAGCCGGAACCTTAATTTTCGTAGCGCTTCTTGCTGGCTTTTCTCATCAAAATATAAGCGATGACTTTCTCTGGCTTACTTTGGTGACAATTTGGGCGCTTACTGTTCCTCACATGGCTGTTACTGCAAAGTTAGACCGCGCCGCTCTCAAGAAATAATCTCTTCTTCGTTAGGCTTGCCAATATGTTGAGAAAATTACTTATCCTCACGCTCTTATGTACGAGCCTGCCAAGTGCGCAGGCAGCACCTATTTACTTCTTCCCAGTTGCTAATTGCGAAGTCAATTACGCGCGAGCACATCACGATTACGCAGCTACAGATATCTTGGCTAAAGCTGGATGCCGATTTGTCGCACCCATTGATGGGGTAGTCGATGAAGTGAACCGCAATGATCTGTGGAGCGGAAAGACAAACCTCGGAATCGATCGCGGTGGACTCTATGTATCCATTATCGGAGTTGATGGAGTTCGCTATTACGGTTCTCATCTACGTTCGATTCCAACAAGCATTCAACCTGGAGTAGAAGTTAAGGGTGGGCAGCTTCTCGGTGCGGTCGGATCAACAGGTAGCGCGCGCGGTACTGCTCCGCATCTCCACTTTGGAATTTCATGGCCAACACCAGCTGATACATGGTGGGTCCGTCGCGGAGAAGTCTTGCCGTGGAAGTATCTCGATGCATGGAAGAACGGAAAGGACTTATCGCCAGCGAAAGCTGTAGCGGCGCTCAAGGCAAAGGTTGGCGAGATCCCGCCGTTGCCTAAGAAGTAGTTCTAAAAATTAATTAAAAAAAATAAGGCCCACCGATTTCTCGGCGGGCCTTATTCGTAAGTGAAATTAGTTAGCGTTCACTGCGTCTGCCTGAGGACCCTTTGGACCCTGGACGACCTCGAATGAAACTGACTGACCCTCTTCAAGGGACTTGTAACCGTTTCCTTGGATTGCTGAGTAGTGAACGAATACATCTTGTCCGCCACCATCAACTGCAATGAAACCGAAACCCTTTTCAGAGTTGAACCACTTAACTGTACCTGTTGCCATATTTTTTACTATTCCTTCGATATGTTGGGAGTTCGAGAATTCCTCAAACTCCAGTCTTCGTCTTGCTACAGCCATACCGAGTAAAGAAGTAAATCTAACAACGGGTACTGATAAAGCGTCCGACTAAGGAAAAGGGTACCTGTTACCTCCGCGTATTCCTATTCCCAGTTCTGGCAGATCACGCTCAAATCAGTCCTTAAAAAGGCTCATATTCACAAAGTCAGTGGAAAGTTGTATAAATAGAGCACTCACTAGCAATTGGTAGTCGTTGTGGATCGGGGAAGGTCGCACAAATCGCAACCTTGCTAGGAGCACCACATGCATGAAAAAAACCTCGCCGGTTTGGTTGTTATCCACTCCGCGCCTACTGCGCTGCGCCAACATATTGAGTGGGGACTCAACTCACTCCTTGGTGCACCTCAGAACATCTTCTGGCGCGATCAACCACTAGCACCAGGCACGGTACGCACCACGCTCGAATTCCGCGCACCATTTGGTACAGCCTCAAAGATTGCAACAGCGCTCAAGAATTGGCACTTCCTTCGCTTTGAAGTCAGCGAGCTCGGAAGCCACGGTGGTGAAATATTTCGCTGCACCCCAGAACTTGGAATCCATCGCGCAACCGTGGATCAAGTCGGAACGATTCTTATCAGTGAAGATGTAATTCAAAAAGCGCTTACACACTTTGATGATTTAGAACTTCGTGAGAATCTCGAGAGGTCTCTTGGAAAAGAGTGGGAGGTAGCACTCGAACCTTTTAGAGGAGTCGATCTCCAGGAAATTCAGAGACTGCGCGCTATCTAGATAGAGATAGAATACAAACATGACAACTCAAGCACCTATGACTTCAACAGAACGTCGCCGCTCTATTCTCTATATCGCTATAGCTCTTATTCTTGCGATCGCTCTTGGAGGTGGACTTGTAAAAGTTGGTGCAGGATTTGCAGCTCGAAATGCAAATGGAATTACAGTTACCGGTTCTGCAAAGACATCAGCAACTGCAGATAACGTGGTATGGACTCTCAATGTCTCACTCACTCGTCCAACTGTTTCAGAGGCTGTCACTAAGGTCGGCAACGATGTAGCAGCAGTAAGCAAGTACCTTACCAATGGCGGAATACCAGCCGATGCTCTTACATTGGGTTCAGTTTCAACGTATGCCAATGAACAATGGGTCAATGGAAATAACACAGGCAAGATTCTTAACTACCGTGCTTCACGCGATGTCGTAGTTCGCTCAAAAGATGTAGAGCTCGTCTCTAAGTTATCTCAGGGAATCGGCACCATCTTGCAGCAGGGCGTAACTGTAAATAACTATGGCCCTCAGTACTACCTTTCAACATTACCTAAGCTTCGCCCGCAACTTCTTGAAGAAGCGATGAAGGATGCGAAGATCCGCGCCGAAGCAATTACAAAGGCTGTTGGTGGCAAGGTTGGCTCTGTGCAATCAGTACGTTCAGGCGTATT
Organism: Candidatus Nanopelagicaceae bacterium; assembly: GCA_965268225.1. Classification (GTDB taxonomy): domain Bacteria; phylum Actinomycetota; class Actinomycetes; order Nanopelagicales; family Nanopelagicaceae; genus Planktophila. The sequence goes on from OZ254166.1 coordinate 382,051, forward strand.
CCAGGTAACAACACCGGATTCAACGATGACTCAAGATACTGGTGCATATGACACATCAAGCATTGAAAAGACTGTCACATCTACAGTCTCAGTTACCTTCGCAGTTAAGTAGAAGATTTAAAGCGGAATATTGCCGTGTGAACCACGGCGATATTCTGTTTCTGCAAGCACCTTTGCAATAGCGCTTCGTGTCTTATCTGGATCAATCATTTCATCGACTGCGCCGATTTCGATTGCACGGGCAACCCCACCTGAAACCTTCTCGTGCTCTGCAGCGAGCTCAAGCTCCATATCTTCACGTTGATCTACAGGAAGATCGGCAAGTAAACGACGGTGAAGAACACGCACGGCAGCAACAGCGCCCATAACTGATACTTCAGCTTGTGGCCATGCGAATACACGAGTGGCACCTAGTGACTTCGAGTTCATCGCAACAAAGGCTCCGCCATATGCCTTGCGAGTAATGACGGTGACGCGTGGAACAACTGCTTCAGCAAATGCGTGAAGTAACTTGGCGCCGCGACGAACTGCGCCTTCCCACTCTTGACCGATACCAGGAAGAAAACCGGTGACATCTGCAATTACAACGAGTGGAATTCCGAATGCATCACATGTGCGAACAAAGCGCGCAGCTTTTTCGCCGGCTGCTGAGTCAAGAACTCCACCAATAACTTGCGGGTTATTTGCAATAACTCCGACTGTGCGTCCACCAAGGCGTCCGATGACAGTTGTCATGTTCTCGGCCCACATATCAAGGAGCTCTAATTTCTCACTATCTTTATCGAGAATTGCATCGACTAGTGGATGAACTTCATAGATGCGCTTTGCAGAATCAGGAACTAGGTGCGAAAGCTTCACATCATCTACATTTGAAGACATCAAACCTTGATTGGCGAAGAGAGAGACAAGATCTTGAATTTCGCTGAAGGCGACATCTTCAGAGGGAGCGATGACATGAGCGACACCCGAGTTCTTGCTATGCGCTTCAGGTCCACCCAGGAGCGCCATATCGACGATGTCACCAGTTACAGATTTAACGACATCAGGACCTGTAACGAAGATGCGACCTTCGGGGGCGAGAACGACAACATCTGTGAGAGCTGGTCCATATGCACCGCCGCCAGCTGTGGGTCCTAGAACGAGTGATAACTGAGGGATGCGACCGCTTGCCGTAACCATTGCTTGAAAGACTTCGCCAAATGCATTCAGGGATGCAACACCATCGCTTAATCGCGCTCCACCTGAATGCCAGATACCAATGACAGGAACTTGCGCGCCCATCGCTGCACGATAAGCCTGAACAATTACTTGCGAGCCTTCGATGCCGAGTGCGCCACCTTTAATTGTTGGATCCGATGCAAAGACAACAACTTTATTTCCTTTGACCTGACCGGTTGCTGCGACCATTCCGCAGTCGGTACGTGGAACGAGGAATTCAAATGAACCGTTATCGACTAACTTGGCGATACGGAGTTCTGGATCAAGTGGGTTGATCGGTGTAGCCATGGCTCTAGGTTAGAGCGATTTAAATGCAAGTACTACGTTGTGGCCACCAAAACCGAAAGAATCATTGAGAGCTGCGATATCTCCCGCTGGAAGTTGGCGTGGTGTGTCGCGAACGACATCTACAGTCACAGCTGGGTCTAAGTTTTCAATGTTAATTGTTGGGGGAGCGAGGCGATCTTGAAGCGCCTTAACGATGAAGACAGATTCAATGGCACCAGCACCACCGAGCAAGTGGCCTGTCATCGACTTCGTTGCAGAAACTGCAACGTGATCCGCATCTGATCCCAGAGCCTTACGAAGTGCATTCGCTTCAGCAACATCGCCTGCAGGCGTTGACGTTGCATGTGCATTCAGGTGCACGATGTCCTTAGTTGAAAGTCCAGAATTTTGAAGTGCAAATTTGATTGCGCGCTGTACGCCGCTACCTTCAGGGTCAGGGGCAGCAATGTGATAACCATCAGAGGTTAAACCTTGTCCGCCGATTTCACAGTAAATCTTTGCACCACGTGCCTTTGCATGTTCGTACTCTTCAATAACAAGAATTCCGCCACCTTCGCCGAGTACAAATCCATCGCGATCAAGATCATATGGGCGTGATGCGCGAGCAGGTGCATCGTTGCGAGTCGAAAGGGCTTTCATTGCTGCAAAACCAGCCATCGGAAGTTGATGGATCGCAGCTTCAACGCCACCAGTAACGATGATGTCGGCGCGATTGTTCTTAATCATTTCGAAGGCGTAACCGATTGCTTCAGCACCAGATGCGCATGCGCTGACGGGTGTATGCACGCCAGCCTTTGCCTGAAGTTCGAGGCCAACATTTGCAGCTGGACCATTCGGCATCAACATCGGAACAGTATGTGGGCTGACTCCGCGCGCGCCTTTCTCATTGAGATTTACAAATTGGTCGAGGAGAGTGATGACTCCACCAATACCTGAGGCGATTACGACGCCAAGACGTTCTTTATCGATGTCATCAGGTGAGCCTGCATCTTTCCAAGCTTCACGAGATGCAACGAGTGCAAATTGTTCTGAGCGATCAAGGCGACGCATTTCAACGCGCTCCATCTGATCTGCCGGTTCTGTCGCAACGCGCGCAGCGAAGTGCACAGGTAGGAGCTCACGCCAATCTTCAGTAAGGAGTCGGACTCCGGACTGTCCGGCCAGCAAGGCCTTCCAGGTCGAATCGACATCTCCACCAAGAGGAGTTGTAGCACCTAAGCCTGTAACGACTACGCGACGTTGTGACATACCGCTAGATATTCCTAATATTCCAAGTGAATTCTTAGATTACGCAGCAGCGTTAACGATGAAGTTAACAGCATCGCCGACAGTAGCGAGATCAGTTACCTTCTCATCAGGAATCTTTACGCCAAAGCGCTCTTCGCATGCAACTACAACTTCAACCATGCTGAGTGAGTCAACTTCGAGATCTTCTGTGAAGTTCTTATCGAGCTCGATTGATGCAGCTGGGATACCCGCTACTTCTTCAACGATCTCTTTGATTCCTGCAAGTACATCTGCTTGTGAAAGCGCCATTGTGTTTCCTTCTCTGTTGTAACCGGTATTTCGTTTTGTAGGTTGTAATTGTCTACGAAGGAAGGGCTTACTTCCCAGTAAACGGGCGGGTAAATCGGAAAAAATTATGGTTTAGGCGGTAATTTCACAACTTGTCCCGCATAAACGAGACCTGCGCCATACCCGATGAGGAGCGCCAATTTTCCGTGAAGCTCAGGGTGTTTCTGCAAGAGAGCATCCATTGCAAGAGGAATTGATGCAGCAGATGTATTTCCATTCTTACGAATGTCATCAGCAATCACAACAGAGTCGGGCATATCCATCTCTTTAGCCATTGTCTCGATGATTCGAACATTTGCTTGGTGAGGAATAAATGCATCGATATCGTTAACGGTAAGTCCTGCCGATTCAAGCGCCTTCAGAGCAGCTTTGCTCATTGAAAATACAGCCCAGCGGAAAACTTTCTGACCTTCTTGCGAAATATTTGGCCATTTACTTCCAGCCTTAGTGAGCTGAGTTTCGACATCTCGAACTTCAATCCATGAAGGATTCATCTGGATCGCATCGCGTGAATCCGCATCCGATCCCCATTCGACCGGGCCGATTCCTGCATCGACGGATGCGCCAATGACAACTGCACCTGCACCGTCGGCGAAGATGAAGGCAGTTGCGCGATCATCAGGATCTGTGAAATCTGAAATCTTCTCGGCGCCAATGACCAATACAGTCTTTGATGTTCCAGCCTTTATAAAGTCATGTGCCATCGAGACGCCATACGAGAATCCGGCACACGCTGCATTGATATCAAAGGCAGCTGCCTTTGGATGTCCTAAGCGCTGCAAGATTGCAGTAGCTGCAGAAGGTGCCTGAAATGGAAATGTAATTGTTGCAACGATGATGGTGTCGATATCTGTAATGGAAAGCTTTGCCTTCTTAAGCGCATCTTCTGCTGCCCAGGTAGCCATATCAAGAACGGTTTCGCTCTCATCTGCAAAGCGGCGAGATTCAATACCGGTGCGCTGCTGAATCCATTCATCACTTGATTCGATGCGATCAACAATTTCAGAGTTAGGGACAAGGCGCTTGGGACGGTATGAACCGACAGAGAGAATCTGACTTTCACTTCCGGATTTCGATGCAATTACCTTAGACATTACTTACCTCCGTGGTGTGCAACGAATGCACGAGCTGCATCGAGATCATCTGGGCTCTTCAAAGCGAATTGTTCGATAGTTGGCGCAGCGCGCTTAATGAGTCCGACAAGAGTTCCTGCCGGTGCAACTTCAATGACACCTGTAACTCCGAGAGATACGAGGGTCTCCATGCAGAGATCCCATCGCACAGGATTGGCAATCTGATTGACGATACGATCGAGAACTTCGTGGCCATCGGTGACAACTGCTCCATCTTTGTTGGAGAGGACTCCGACGGAAGGGTTGGTTGTAGATATTGTTGAAGCCAGCGCGCGAAGAGGTTCGACAGCAGATTGCATATAAGAAGTATGGAAAGCACCAGCTACTGCAAGTGGGCGAACGCGAGCACCTTCAGGTGCAAGCTGTGCAATTGCATCAAGGTCACCAGCTGCAACAATTTGTCCGCCGCCATTGTCATTTGCTGCAACAAGTCCCAAATCTGCAATTGCGCTTAAAACTACTTGGCGGTCTCCGCCAAGGACTGCAGCCATTCCAGATGGGGTTGCACCTGCTGCTTTAGCCATTTCAACACCACGTGCACGAACTAATTTCATCGCATCGATTGGATTGAGCGCACCTGCGATCGCTGCAGCAGTAATTTCACCGACTGAATGTCCTGCGACAAATGAGAAAGAATCAATTGCGCCGAGTGCATGTGCACTGACGAGGCCAGCAGCAACAATAAGCGGTTGTGCGTTTGCAGTGTCTTTAATTTCATCTGCATCTGCAGTGGTTCCGAGGCGTACAACATCTAAACCAATGGCATCTGATATTTCTTGAGCCATTGTGCGAATCTGTGCATCTTCCAGCCACGGGCTGAGCATTCCGGGTGTTTGTGAACCTTGCCCTGGAGCGATGATTGCAAGCATGTCTTTAATATAAAGGATTACGAACGAGTAACTAGCCAGACTTGAGCGCAGTGAGGCGAAACATTTACCTTTTCTGATGGTGTTTTGATGATGGGCTCATGTGTTTCAACGAATGATGCAGCATCAAAGATGCGACGGAAACTAGATCCCCACTTTGCATCGGGCAATGTAAATGCGGTCTCTTCTCGTGATGAGTTTAAGAAGAGAAGTAATCCGCGATCGGGTCCTGCTTCAATCAATACAGTCAAGCTTCGCTTCTCACCATCTGCCCAGTGATCTTCTGTCATTTCGCGACCGCCCAAACTAAACCAAGCGATATCTTTTCTCTGAGTTCCAAGATCTACGCGGCCAGTAAAGAACTCAGCTGCAACATCTGCAAGATAAGTCTTTCGGATGCGAGTTAGCTCAGAGACTGAGTCACGCATATCGCGTTGAAGTTCGTTAAGTTCCCAGTGATTTGCCCAACCGCCCATAAAAGTTTCAGATGAATCAGCAATAGACGGAGTCATATCGCGCGGCATTGAATAGGCATTATTCGATCCAGCTTGCGTGCGACAAATTTCATCGCCCATCGTGATCATCGGGACTCCTGCAGAAAGAAGAAGAGTTGCCATCATCGACTTCTTAAGTGAATGGCGAAGTGCAAGAAGTTCGGCATCATCAGTTGGTCCTTCGACGCCCATATTCCACGAACGGTTTTCATTCGAACCATCGCGGTTATCTTCTTGATTCGCTTCGTTGCGCTTATTGGAATACATCGTTAAATCGGTAAGGGTAAAGCCATCATGGGCTGTCACAAAGTTAATTGAAGATGTAGGTCCACGGTAGTAGAAGACATCTGATGAACCGCTAATACCTGCGGCGATATCAGCGACACCTTCGCCATACCCACGAGCGAGATCGCCTAGCCAGAATTGGCGAACAGAGTCGCGATAGCGATCGTTCCATTCGCGCCATGGATGCGGAAAGTCACCGAGTGAATATCGCGAAACATCCCAAGGTTCTGCAATCATCTTGAAGTTACGTAGAACTGCATCAGATTCAATTGCCGACATCAACGCTGAATCAAAGGCGCTTCCTGTTGAGTAAAGGGCTGTTGCTAAATCGAAGCGGAAGCCATCGACGCCAACTACTTCAACCCACCAGCGCAAGGAGTCGATGATGTGGCGAACGCCGTGGGGACGAGATGCTGCAACGGTATTTCCGCATCCTGTGACGTCAACATAATTACCACTGCTGTCATGGCGATACCAAGCGTTGTTATCAATTCCCTTAAAACTTAACGTTGGTCCGCCAACTCCACCTTCGGCAGTGTGGTTGTAAACGACATCGAGAAAGACTTCGATTCCTTCGTTATGCAATTGATCGATTGCCCATTGCAATTCAGTGACGGGATCATCCGTTGCTGCATATTCACTATGAGGAGCGGAAAAAGCGATTGCGTTATAGCCCCAATGATTCTTGCGACCACGTTCCCAAATTCCAGGTTCGGTTGCATAGGAATGAATAGGTAGCAGTTCAAGTGCAGTCACACCTAAATGCTTCAGGTGAGCGATGGTGCTGGGATGCCCGAGCGCCTTATATGTTCCGCGCTCTTCTGCGGGAATTTCATAATTCTTTGCAGTAAGCCCTTGGACATGGGCTTCATAGATAACCTCTTGAGTCCATGAATAAATCGGGCGATTGAGATCGCGAGCGCGGTAATCGGTAACAACGGAGTACGGAACAAATCCTGCGCTATCGCGATCATCGCGAATTGTTGTATCGCCAGCACCTGTTCCATCTTCAGTCACATGTCCGTAAATCTGTGGAACGTACTGAACTCTTCCATCGAGTTTGTGGGCATAGGGATCGATCAATAATTTTGCGGCGTTAAAGCGTGAACCATGTTCTGGCGCCCAGGTGCCATAGATGCGATAGCCATAACGCTGACCGGCGCGAACTCCAGCGAGGTAGCCATGCCAGATCGGGCCATTGCGGTGAGAGAGTGCAAAGCGAGTCTCAACTAACTTGCCATTGACCTCATTGAAGAGGCAGAGCTCAACGGCAGTTGCTGCATTGGTCCAGATAGCGAAGTTGCAGCCACCGTCGGTAAGGGTGGCGCCAAGGGTTCGCGGATCTGCTGGAAGCACGGGGTTATCTTGCCTTGCTCGCCTGAAATAGGCGGGACATCGTTGTGAAAAAGGCTACTGGTCAGTAACATACCCGCCATGAAGATAGCAGTGTGCGTAAAGCAAGTTCCCGATTCATGGGCAGAGAAGAAGATGGTCAATGGAGTACTCGATCGCGAGAACGTTGATGCTGTTCTTAATGACCTCGATGAATATGCCGTTGAAGAAGCCCTTCGCATCGCCGAAGCACATGGCGGTAATGAAGAAGGCGGTCCTCATACAGTCACTGTTATCTCAATGGGGCCAGAGCGCGCGACAGAAGCTGTACGCAAAGCGCTTTCCATGGGAGCAAACGATGCAATCTTGGTAACAGATAGCGCGCTCGCAGGATCGGATGCACTTGCAACCTCTGCAGTTCTTGCAAAGGTAATTGCAGATGGTGGTTATGACCTCGTTATCTGCGGAACTGAATCAACCGATGCTCGTATGAGCGTTGTACCGGCGATGATTAGCGCTCGCCTTGGTTGGGCTCAACTCACCTTTGCATCAAAGGTCACTGTTGATCCTGCAGGAAAAGTTTCTATCACGCGCGTTACTGAAGCTGGCGTCGATGAAATCTCTGCAGCATTTCCTGTAGTTATTAGCGTTGTTGAAAAGATTAACGAGCCACGTTACCCATCCTTTAAGGGAATCATGGCTGCAAAGAAGAAGACTATTGAGCAGAAAGATTTAGCAGCAGTTGGCGTATCTGCGCAGAGCGCGTGGTCACAAGTCAATGATGCAACACCGCGCCCACCGCGCGCAGCAGGTGTGAAAGTTACCGATGAAGGAAACGGCGGAGAAGCGCTCGTGAACTTCCTAGCAGAGAAGAAGTTGATATGAGCAACGTATTGATTCTCGCTGATTTTTCAAGCGATAAGGCGACTAAAACAACTGCAGAACTTGCAACAGCTGGGGCACGAATCGGTGCTGTTACCGCAGTCGTACTTGCCGCAACAGGTAAAGGCGCTTCCCTTGCAGCAACTGTAAATCAGGGCCCAATAGCAAACGTTCTTGTTATTGAATCTGATGATTTTGCATCTCACGGAGTTGCAGCATCTGCCGATGCTCTTGCAAACCTTGTAAAAGAGAAGTCTCCAGCAGCTGTACTCATCGCCTCCCACGCATTCGGCAAAGAAGTTGCTGCTCGCGTTGCAGTGCTGACTGAGTCCGGAATTATCACCGATGCAGTCGATGTAGCTGCCGATGGTTCAGCAACACAATTGGTCTTCGGCGGATCAACAACTGTGCACTCAAAGGTTTCACACGGAGCAGCTGTCATCACGGTTCGCCCCAATAGCGTTGAAGCAGATTTCTCTGCATCCACTCCTGCAATTGAAAACGCAACTGCTGTGATTAGTGCAGATGCAAAGAAGGCAACAGTTTCTTCATCACAACCTCCTGTAAAGGGTGGTCGTCCAGAACTTACCGAAGCAAATATCGTTGTTTCGGGTGGACGTGGAACTGATGGAAACTTCGCACCCGTTGAAGCATTTGCAGATTCATTGGGCGCAGCAGTTGGCGCATCACGTGCTGCAACTGATGCAGGTTGGTATCCACATTCACATCAGGTTGGCCAAACAGGAAAGACTGTTAGCCCGCAGCTCTATGTCGCATGCGGAATCTCTGGCGCAATCCAACACCGCGCAGGAATGCAGACTTCAAAGACCATCGTTGTGGTCAATAAGGATCCTGAAGCGCCGATCTTTGATATCGCAGATTTCGGCGTAGTCGGCGACCTCTTCAACGTGCTCCCGAAGGCGACCGAGGGCGTTCTCGCTAAAAAGTAACTTTTCCCGCTACGAACTAGACTGCTCCAATGAGCGTCTACCTCGACCATGCGGCTACAACGCCGATGTTCGACGTTGCCATCGATGCGATGAATACATCTCTGCGCAAACTCGGTAACCCTTCATCACTTCACACCGAAGGACGTTCGACTCGTAAAGATGTCGAAGATGCTCGCGAAAAAATTGCAAAGGCCATTGGATGTCTGGCGAGCGAAGTTATCTTTACCGGATCTGGAACTGAAGCCAACAACGCTGCCATTAAGGGTCTCTTCTGGCACTCAGATAAGAAAGTCATTCTTGTCTCAAGCATCGAACATCACGCAGTTCTCGATCCTGCACATTGGCTCGCTGAACACGAAGGCGCCGAGCTCATCGAGATTCCCGTAAATACAGATGGCGTTATTGATCTTGAATTTCTTAAGAAGACAATTGCAGAGCGAGGCTCAGAGATTGCTCTGATCTCAGTCATGCATAGCAATAATGAAACCGGCGTTATTCAACCGATTGCAGAAATTGTTAAGGCAGCCGGTGATATTCCAGTCCACTGCGATGCTGTTCAGAGTTTCACAAAAGTTCCACTCTCCTTTAAAGATCTTGGTCTCTTTGCGATGACTATTAGCGGCCACAAAGTTGGCGGGCCACTCGGTATTGGTGCACTTATCTTGCGTCGCGCCGTCGAAATTCCAGCTCTGCTGCACGGCGGGGGACAAGAGCGCGATATTCGAAGCGGCACTCTCAATGCGCCATCAATCGTGGCATTCGCTGCAGCCGTTGAAGCAAAGCTCTACGACGCGAAGAAAGTTGCATCACTACGCGATTCATTTGAAGCAGGCGTATTGGCCGCTCGTCATGATGCAGTGATTAATGGGAAGAAGAGTGAACGACTTCCAGGAATTTCAAACATCACCTTCCCTGGCACACAGAGTGATTCACTTCTGCTGCTGATGGATTCAGAGAAAGTTTCATGCTCGACAGGTGCTGCATGTACTGCCGGCGTGCACCGTCCTAGCCACGTATTGATGGCGATGGGGCTTTCCGATGTGGTTTCACAATCTTCTCTGCGCTTCTCATTTGGAAGCACAAATACTCAAGCAGATGTTGAGTACGCACTCTCTGTTCTTCCAACCGTGATAGAACGCGGTCTAGCCGCCAATGCAGTGGGTAAAAAATGAAAATAATTGCAGCCATGAGCGGTGGCGTTGACTCAGCGGTTGCTGCAGCGCGTGCTGTTGAAGCAGGACATGAAGTCATTGGCGTGCACTTAGCTTTATCTTCAAACCCACAGAAGTACCGCAGCGGTGCACGCGGATGTTGCACTATCGAAGATTCGCACGATGCCCGTCGCGCCGCTGATGTCATCGGTATTCCTTTCTATATCTGGGATATGGCCGATGAATTCCACGAGGGTGTTGTCGAAAACTTTATGAGCGAATACAAGGCTGGGCGCACACCAAACCCATGCCTTCGTTGCAATGAAAAGATTAAATTTGCTGCAGTTCTCGATCGTGCAAAGGCGATGGGTTTTGATGGCGTTGTCACTGGTCACTATGCGCGTACACGTGAAACCGAAGCTGGTCGCACACTGCACCGCGCAGTAGATCCATTGAAAGATCAGTCATACGTTCTTGCAGTTCTTAACCGCGAACAGATCAACGGCGCAATCTTCCCTCTTGGAGATACTGAAAAAGTTGATATCCGAAAAGAGGCAGAGGCTCGTGGTCTTGCTGTTGCACAGAAGCCGGATAGCCATGACATCTGCTTCGTTCCATCAGGAGATAACGCAGGATGGCTTCGCGATCGCATGGGTAGCGAAGTCGGCCCAATCGTTGATCAAGATGGAAATAAGTTGGGCGAACATAAGGGCGCATATACATACACAATCGGACAGCGCAAAGGTTTAGGACTGACTGTTCCCACCGCCGATGGATCGCCACGTTTTGTATTAAAGATTGAACCCGTCTCAAACACAGTTGTCGTAGGTGCGCGAGAAGATCTTGCTGTGACCTCGATGCGTGGAGAACGCCCTATCTTCTGCGGCCCTGAAGTAGGTGCAGCACCCTTGCGTGGCTTTGTTCAAGTTCGCGCACATGGCGCCGCACTAGATTGCACCTATTACATGGATAACGATCAACTTGTCGCCGAACTTGATCAACCACTCTTGGGTCTTGCAACAGGTCAAGCAATGGTTATCTACGATGGCGACCGCGTCGTTGGGTCAGCGACAATCTGCGAGACAGCATGACAAACGCAGCACGCCATCGCATCACCGAACTCACTCAAGAGATTCGCGATCACCAATTTAAGTATTACGTTCTAGATAACCCAACAATTACAGATGCTGCCTTCGATACTTTGCTAAAAGAGCTTCAGGCGCTCGAAGCTAAGCACCCCGAACTCCTCGAGCCAGATTCACCATCGCTGGGCGTCGGTGGGGGATTTGCAACCACTTTTGATCAACATGATCACATCGAGAAGATGATGAGCCTCGATAACGTCTTCGATTCCGATGAACTTGCTACTTGGTTTGATCGCGTCGAAAAAGAATCACCAAACCCTGAATACCTCTGCGAACTCAAAGTCGATGGTCTTGCCATCAATTTGCTCTACGAGAACGGACAACTCACCCGCGCTCTGACTCGCGGCAATGGAGTAACCGGCGAGGATGTCACTCTCAATGTAAAGACAATTAAGGGTCTTCCTCACGCACTTTCAGGCAAGAAGATTCCATCACTCATCGAAGTTCGTGGCGAAGTCTTCTTACCGGTTGCAGCATTTAACCAACTTAATGAAGAGCTCGAAGAAGCCGGTAAGCCACTCTTTGCAAACCCACGTAACTGCGCGGCAGGTTCACTTCGTCAAAAGGATCCACGCATCACCGCATCTCGCGCACTCGATGTTGTGGTGCACGGCGTGGGCGCAAGTGAAGGAATTTCATTCGATTCGCAATCTGATGCCTATGCGCAACTCAAGGCGCTAGGCCTTCCGACATCAAATCGCTTTAAAGTCTGCAAGAGCCGTAAGGAAGTCCTTGATTTCATTGAGAATTACAACATTCATCGCCACGACGTTGAACATGAAATTGACGGGGTTGTTATCAAAGTTGATGCAATTGCCGAACAGAAGAAGCTTGGATTTACCTCGCGCGCTCCTAAATGGGCGATTGCCTATAAGTACCCACCCGAAGAAGTCACTACGAAGTTGCTCGACATCAAGGTCAGTGTTGGGCGCACTGGTCGAGTCACGCCTTTTGCATTTATGGAGCCAGTCAAAGTTGCTGGATCCACAGTCACCAACGCGACTCTTCACAATCAAGAAGAGATTGAACGCAAAGGCGTACTGATTGGTGACACAGTCATCATCCGTAAGGCAGGCGATGTCATCCCTGAAGTCCTTGGTCCAGTTCTCGATAAGCGCACAGGTAAAGAGAAGGCATTTGTGATGCCGACTCACTGCCCTGAATGTGGATCTGAATTACGCGCCATCACTGAAGGCGATGTTGATATTCGTTGCCCTAATACCCGTAGCTGTCCTGCACAGCTTCGCGAACGTATCTATTACATCGGCTCTCGTGCAGCGCTCGATATCGATGTCTTAGGTTATGAAGCAGCGGTTGCATTGTTGCAGGACAAGATCATTACCGATGAAGCAGATATCTTCTCACTCACTGAAAGTGCGCTGATGAAATCATCTTTCTTCACCAAGAAAGATGGCACTAAAGGAAAGAATCTCGAGAAGCTACTTGAAGCACTTGAAGAAGCGAAGGCTCGTCCGTTGTGGCGCACAATCGTGGCTCTCTCAATTCGCCATGTTGGTCCAACTGCCGCACAGGCGCTTGCAACAAACTTTGGAAGCATGGATGCAATTGCGAAGGCATCAGTTGCAGAGCTTGCAGATATCGATGGTGTCGGCGATGTCATTGCACAATCCATTGTCGAATGGTTTGAAATAGATTGGCACCGCAACATCATTAAGCAGTGGACAAACGCTGGCGTTTCAATGGTCAACGCAAAGGGCGAAGAACTTCCACAAACCTTGGCCGGCCTCACCTTTGTTGTGACGGGCGGTCTCGAAGGATTTACTCGTGACTCAATTGCTGAAGCAATCACAGCTCATGGCGGAAAGCCATCATCATCAGTTTCAAAGAAGACAGATTATGTTTTAGTTGGCGCTGACCCAGGATCAAAGCTGGCAAAGGCGCAAGAGTTAGGCGTCACAATCATCGATGAAGCGCGCTTTTTAGAACTTCTCGAGGGTAAGTAGTAATCTTCACTCATGATTAATCTCGCTTCAGAAGTAGCACGCGAACTTCCAGTCGAGCCATATGTCTTCGGGCTCATCGCATTTGGAATCTTCTCATTCCTTCTTTACATCGTTCTTCGCTTCGATAAGTAGTCCACTTTGCGCGTAGGGCTTTACGGCGGGACTTTTGACCCCATTCACAATGGTCATATTCACGTCATCCAAGAGCTCATCTCTCGAAATATTGTCGATCACCTTTTAGTTCTTCCGGCAGGTCAGCCACGTTTACGAGATAACGAACCACATGCAACAGGTGCCCAGCGCCGCACCATGTGTCAGTTAGCAGTAAACGAATTACCAGCAGAGATCAAGAAGCGCGTAGAAGTTAATCCAATTGAGGTACTTCGTGAAGGGCCTAGCTACACAATGGATACAGTCGAAGCAGTGGCTCAGTTCTATGAAGGAGACACAATCGTTCTCATTGTTGGCACCGATGCCTACGAGAAGATCGATCAATGGCACCGCGCCGAAGAGTTAAAGAAAATGGTCGAGTTCGTAGTTATTGATCGCCCAGAATTTCCAGGTCAGCACAACACAGGCTTGGATGCGATTGCAGTCTCTGCAACCGATATCCGCGCACATAAATCTGATGCAGTACCCGCAGCAGTTGCGGCCTTTATTAAGGAGAATAACCTCTATGCCAGCAAGTAAAGCCTGCGTCGAACGCACACAGATTGCAGCCCGTGCTGCTGTCGATAAATTCGGTACTGAACTCGTTGCACTCGATCTCTCAGATCAGACCGTGCTTAGTGAGGTCTTCCTTATCGTCACAGCTTCAAACTCAAAGATTATTGACACGATTGCTGATGAAGTTGAAGAGCAGTTGCGCCTCGTTGGCGACAAACCACTTCGTCGTGAAGGAACAGATGAGTGGGTCCTCCTTGATTACTCAGATCTCGTAGTCCACATTCAATCCACTGAACTTCGCCGCTATTACATGCTCGATCGCTTATGGAATGACTGCCCAAAGATTGAGCTTGATATCGTTAAAGAGGAAGCTGCACGTGGCTAATCGAATTCTCTTGTGGCGCCACGGACAGACTGATTGGAATATCGCCAATCGCTTTCAGGGCCACTCTGATATTCCTCTCAATGAGGTCGGTAAGTTTCAGGTAAAGCATGCAGCGCAGATTCTTGCGCCAATGGAACCCACCATGATTATTTCGAGCGATCTCGATCGCGCGCGAAACACAGCACACGCACTTGCTGAGATCGTTAAGTTAGAAATTGGTATTGATGAACGTCTCCGCGAAACGAATGGCGGAAATTGGGAAGGTAAGACCGGCGAAGAAAACCGTGCAACCGATCTACATAACTTTGTCCGCTGGCTAGATGGAGATGACATTCCGGCCGGAGAAATCGGCGAGACTCGTAGCCAAGTTGCCGCCCGCGCAGCTGCGGCAATTGAAGATGCACTTGCTGGTAAAGATAATCAACTTCTTGTTGTCACAACTCATGGCGGTACCGCTCGTTGCTTACTTGGCCATTATTTAAATCTTCCATATTCGCATTGGACTCGTATCGGTGGCTTATCAAATGCGTCATGGTCAATCCTTGGCCAAAGTCCTGTTAAAGGTTGGTTCCTTTCAGAACATAATGCGGGATCTATTCCAGAGCCTGTTTATGGCGAAGAATCCGGCGCAGTCATACCTGACTCAGTACGGTAAAGTTTGCTTTTTAATAGCGGGGATATGGCGCAATTGGTAGCGCGCTTCCATGGCATGGAAGAGGTTAGGGGTTCGATTCCCCTTATCTCCACGTGAGTACTGAACGCGAACACGCGGCATACGACTTTGCATACGTGCAAGAAAAGTGGCTGCCGATTTGGGACAAGCTCGAGCCATTTAAATCTGGTCGAGCAGATGATGCGCGCCCAAAGAAGTTTGTACTCGATATGTTCCCTTACCCATCAGGTGATCTTCATATGGGCCATGCCGAGGCATATGCACTTGGCGATGTAATCGCTCGTTATTGGATTCAAAAGGGTTTTAACGTTATGCACCCAATCGGTTGGGATGCATTTGGATTGCCTGCAGAAAATGCCGCAATCAAGCGCAATGAAGATCCACGTATCTGGACCTACGAAAACATTGCAACTCAGAAAGCTTCGATGCGTCGTTACGCATGTTCATTCGACTGGGATCGCGTCTTCAATACATGCGACCCCGAGTACTACAAATGGAACCAGTGGCTCTTTACCAAACTTCATGATCGTGGCTTGGCTTACCGCAAAGATTCTGCTGTTAACTGGTGTCCAGGTTGCCAGACAGTATTGGCTAACGAACAGGTAGTAGCGGGCTTGTGCGAACGTTGCGATTCAGCTGTCACAAAGAAGAAGCTCAATCAGTGGTACTTCAAGATCACTGATTACGCAGATCGCTTACTTGATGACATGTCTGAACTCGAAGGCAAGTGGCCTGAAAAAGTATTGCTCATGCAGCGCAACTGGATTGGTCGCTCACAAGGCGCCAACGTTAATTTCGTTATCGAAGGTCGCACTGAGCCTGTAACAATTTATACAACTCGCCCTGATACTTTGTACGGCGCAACATTTATGGTCGTTGCAGCCGACTCGGCACTCGCCGCAGAACTTGCAGCAGGCACACCTGTTGAAGCTGAATTCAGCTCTTATCTTGAAAAGATTAAGGCAGCTTCAGATATCGATCGCCTTGCAACAGATCGTCCTAAGTCGGGTGTTGATCTCAAGCGCTTTGCAATCAACCCAGTGAATGGCGAGAAGCTTCCTATCTGGGCATCTGATTACGTTCTTGCTGATTACGGAACCGGCGCAATCATGGCTGTTCCCGCACACGATCAGCGCGACCTCGACTTTGCAAAGGCGATGGGTCTTCCTGTTCGCGTTGTTGTTGAAACTGGCGAAGAAGATCCAAATGAGACGGGCGTTGCCACAACTGGAGATGGAAAACTCATCAACTCTGGCGCACTCGATGGCCTAACTAAAGTTGATGCAATCGCTGCGATTAATAAGCAGCTCGAAGCAGATGGACTTGGAAAATCAGCTCGTAACTATCGTCTTCGCGACTGGCTTGTTTCTCGCCAGCGCTACTGGGGTACACCTATTCCTATCGTTCACTGCGATAAGTGTGGCGAAGTAGCTGTTCCAGATTCTGAACTTCCATTGCTCTTGCCTGATGCAAAGGGACTTGATCTCAAGCCAAAGGGTCAATCACCACTTGCTGCAGCAACCGAGTGGGTCAATACCAAGTGTCCAAAGTGCGCAGGTCCTGCGATGCGCGATACCGACACCATGGATACATTCGTCGATTCATCTTGGTATTACTTGCGTTACCCATCATCAACCAATGCAACCGAGCCATTTAACCGCGCAGATGTCGATACCTGGTTGCCTGTCGATCAATATGTCGGCGGCGTAACCCACGCAATCTTGCACTTGTTGTACTCACGCTTCTTCACCAAGGTTCTCTACGACATGAAGATGCTTTCCTTCACTGAGCCATTTACACGCCTTCTCAACCAAGGAATGGTCGTCATGGATGGCTCTGCCATGTCGAAATCTCGTGGCAACCTTGTTCGCCTTTCAGATGAACTTGAAAACCACGGCGTCGATGCGATTCGTCTATCGATGGTCTTCTCAGGTCCACCTGAAGATGACGTTGATTGGTCGGATGTTTCCCCTTCAGGTTCAGTTAAATTCTTAAGTCGTGCATGGCGTCTTTCAGGTGATGTCACATCAGCACCCGGCGTTGATTTCAGCACTGGCGATGTTTCATTGCGTAAGGCAACACATAAAGCGCTTCACGATGCAGCTTTTGCTGTTGAGTCATTCCGCTTCAACGTAGCTGTAGCTCGCGTGATGGAACTTGTGAATGCAACACGTAAGGCTATTGATTCAGGTTGTGGAGCTGCAGATCCTGCAGTTCGCGAAGCAACTGAGGCAACAGCAATCATGTTGTCACTTGTTGCTCCATTTACCGCCGAAGAGATGTGGGAGCGCCTTGGCCACAAGCCAGCTATCGCAACTGCTGGTTGGCCTGCAGTAGATCCAACGCTCCTTGTTGATGACGAAGTCGAAGCTGTTATTCAGATCAACGGCAAGATTAAAGAGCGCATGAGCGTTTCTCCAACGATTTCAGATGCTGATTTCGAAGCAGCTGCCCTTGCTCTTCCTTCGATTGTCGCTGAACTTAACGGTGCGACCCCTAAGAAGGTTATTGCTCGCGCACCAAAGCTCGTCAATATCGTTCTGTAATCAACAGCCCGCACCTTTTCGCGCTTTCACCTGCGCAATTTCCAGCACCATCCGCGGATGGACAATAAATATCTAGAACAAGCAAGTAATTGGTGGACAGACCTCCACTACTCATCGCTACAGAAACGCGGGCTCGCAATTATTGCTGGCCTTGTCGTTGCCATTACCGCCCTCTTCGTGATGCGTGGCTCGTCGCAAGAAGTTATTGCCGCACCTGCGCCATTAGAGATTGAAACTATCTCGACGCAGACTTTGATGGTCGATGTTGCTGGCGCCGTTGTTAATCCCGGTGTGTATTCGCTTCCCCTGAATGCACGCGTGGTCGAGGCAATCAAAGCGGCAGGTGGGCTGAAGAAAGGCGCCGATACTTCCGATATCAATCAAGCCCGTATCTTGAAAGATGGCGAACAGATCTATGTGTACCCGGCTGCGTTAAGTGGAAATGGTGGAACTTCCCGACCTGCAATCCGTAAGAACGGTCCCATCATGATTAATCGGGCGACGGTTAAAGAGTTTGAATCACTGGATGGAATTGGGCCAGTTCTCGCCAATCGCATCGTGGGATTTCGAAAGATCAATGGACCATTTAGTGCAGTTGAAGATCTCTTAAAAGTTCCAGGAATCGGACAGAGCAAATTCGCACAATTCAAAGAGAAGCTGCGCGTGTAATCGATAGCCGCGCCCTCGCACTGGGGGCGGCGGTATGGATTGGCGCATTACTGCAAAGTTGGAGCGCACCGTGGAGAATCTCTGCGGTTGCGCTCCTTTGTGCGTTGATAACACGAGGTCATAAACGCTCTATCGTCCTTATTGTTGCCTTACTTGTTGGTGCATCAGTGATGTCGATTCGTATTGGTGCGCTGCAATCAAGTGCCATCCATCAGTATCGAAACTCCTCAACAGAAGTGGTTGTGCAAGTAACCACCGACCCAACGCGAGTAGCGCCGAAGATCCTTGGTACTTCATTTGCACCCACATCCTTTAGCTTTATCGGGCAGGCAGTTGAAGTAGATAAACGATTCACACTCCGCATACCTGTTCGCGTCATTGCATCTACTCGAAGCGTCGATGGCTTGCTGCCGGGCCAGAAGATTAGAGTCACCGCAAAAGTTCTGGCGAGCAAAGAGAAACGTGTAGCGGCCCTTCTTATTGTGAGTAGAAAGGTGGAGGTATTAACTCCACCATCACTCTGGGCTCGTTCATTGGCAAAGATCCGTTTAGGTTTACGAAGCGCAACGGGGACAGGAGATGCCGGCGCACTGATTCCTGGCATGGTTATCGGCGATGTAAGTAAGCAGAGCGCAGATTTTAAGAACGATATGCGCAGGTCGGGACTTACTCACTTGGTTGCAGTCAGCGGTGCCAACTTCGCCATCGTTTCAAGCTTCGTCCTCTGGGGAATGCAATTCTTCTTTCGCCGCATTAACTATCGATTGATTGCAACCGCTATTTCATTGACAGCATTTATCGCCCTGGTTCGTCCATCGCCATCTGTTCTGCGCGCTGCTGCAATGGCAGCTGTCCTACTCTTTGCCCACGGAACTCGCCAAGGGCGGGATTCACTGCCGGCACTTGGCTTTGCAATCGGTGCTGTTGTAATTGCTGATCCATTTCAAGCTCGCGACCCAGGATTTGCGCTCTCAGTTCTTGCAACAGCAGGTCTTCTCTTACTTGCACCGAAGATAAAGCCCAAGGTGTTGGCGCCACCGATAGCGGCAATGGTCTTCTGTGCTCCAATCATCGTTGCGATATCTGGATACATCAGCCCAGTCAGCGTTCTCGCAAATTTATTGGCAGCACCTGCCGTCACGCCCATCACCATCGTTGGTTTTATTGCAGCGCTGATATCACCGATTGCACCGCCTATTTCATATGGCTTGATTCTTCTTATCAAACCATTTGCCGCATGGATTGCGTGGGTTGCACGGTGGAGTGCGCAATTTCCGGTCTTTACATTAAGGACAGGTCTCTATGGATTCATTGCAGCCGCCTTCATCGTTGCGCTTATCTATTTTGGTCGCGCACGTGCGGCAACTGCGCTGTTAATACTCATCATCTCCATCTCATGGTTACAGCGATTTCCGGCAGGGGATTGGCAGGTAGCCAATTGCGATATCGGACAAGGTGATGCGATGGTCATCAATCTTCATAATCATCGAGCAATCGTGATTGATGTGGGCTCTGATCCGCAATTAATTGATAGATGTTTACATCTACTTGGAATCAAAGAGATTCCGCTACTCATTCTTACCCATGCACATGCCGATCATGTCGGGGGATTGCAGGGCGCAAGGAAGAATCGCCTTGTCGGAACAACCTGGTTTGGAAATATCAATGCAGGAACTCATGCACGTATCGACAACATTGATATCGATGTGAAGTGGCCGCAGGAAGGTGACTTCGATGGCAACCCCAATAATTCGAGTATCGCCGCAACCTTTTCATCGCCAGACTTCACACTCTTTGCAGCTGGTGATATCGAACCTCCTGTGCAGGCGCAGCTACTCTCGCGCATCGGAAAAGTTGATATCTATAAAGTTGCACATCACGGTTCTCGCTACCAAGACATTGCTCTGATGCGCGAACTCTCACCCGCGATCGCGGTCATCAGCGTGGGCGAAGGCAATTCATACGGACATCCCGCACCCAGCACAATCGAAGCTCTGACGCAGTTACACGCTAAGGTATTGCGTACTGAAGTCGATGGCGCTGTTGCTATCCGGGCAGAGCGCCATCGATTATCTATTCAGCGCAGTAAGCGCTGGGCGCGCTTATTTTTCTGGAGTTAACGAATTGAAAGGAGCAGAGAATGAACTCTTTCTACCTGCTCCTTGGCTCTGAAGGTGCACTCGCCGATCGCGCGCTAGCTAAGTTGCAAGCGCAACTCAAGGAAGAGAAGGCTGAATCCACCACCATCGATGCCTCTGATGCTCAGGTGGGCGATATCGCTGAAGCCCTTGCTCCGTCGCTCTTCTCCGAACGCCGCGCACTCATCATTAAAGATTTACAAGATCTGCCTGAAGATTCCAAGGCAGAAGTAACTCGCTACCTTGATCAACCTGATTCCACCATGACAGTTATCTTCGTCCATAAAGGCGGCGTCAAAGGCAAGGCTCTGCTTGATGCAATTAAGAAGATCAAACCTGAAATCATTCCTTGCGATGCAATCAAGAAAGAATCTGAAAAAGAAGATTTCGTAAAAGGTCTATTTCAAGATGCAGGACGTAAAGCAACTCCTGGTGCCATCAAGGCAATGGTCGGCGCACTCGGAACTGATTTACGCGAACTTCAATCTGCAGTCTCACAGATTGCACTCGATGCACCAGCAGGTGCAATTGATGAAGCGATGGTCGATAAATTCCATCAAGGACGAATTGAGACAACAGGATTTGATGTCGCCGATGCAACAATCGATGGCAATTTGCCCGTTGCACTTATTACTTTGCGCAGCGCCCTCGAAACTGGAACAGATCCTGTGATGGTTACATCTGCAATTGCATCGTCACTTCGCTCACTCGCAAAAGTTTCAGGAACGAACCGCGGAACCAAATCATTCGAACTTGCGGGCCAACTCGGAATGGCTCCATGGCAGATCGATAAAGCGCGCCGTCAGCTTCAATCTTGGACTCCTCGCGGAATCGCAACGGCGGTCGAAGCAATCGCCAAGGCAGATGCCGATGTGAAAGGGGCCTCTTCTGACCCCATCTTCGCGCTGGAAAAAGCCCTCCAGACCATCACCGCTGCCCACGGCCAGCGCTAATTTCCCGCTCAATCTCGATTTTGGGGTGACCCCCCTGCGCTGATAACCTACGCGTCTGCACAAATCACAAGGTTTGGCTAAATCACACAGACGGAGCAATACACGTGGCAAATATCAAGTCGCAGATCAAGCGTATTAAGACAAACGAGAAGGCATACCTTCGCAACAAGTCTGTCTCATCATCAATCAAGACTGCTGTTCGCAAGTTCCGCGAAGCTGTCGTAAAGGGTGACGCTGCTGCAACTACTGCTGAACTCCGCGCAGCTTCAAAGGCTCTCGATGTTGCAGTTTCAAAGGGCGTTATTCACAAGAACGCTGCTGCAAATAAGAAGTCTTCAATGGCTAAGGCTGCTGCTAAAGCCGGCGTTCGTTAATTCATCGCCACCTTTTAAAGATAATCCAAAGGTAACGGTCTCTTAAGTGCCTGCAATATCCATTGCCAAGGCGCCACAACCAGCTTCAACAAATCCGGCGCAGATTCGCAATTTCTGCATCATCGCCCATATCGATCACGGCAAATCAACTCTTGCCGATCGCATGCTTCAAATTACTGAGGTAGTAGAAGCACGCAATATGCGCGCGCAATATCTCGATCGCATGGATATCGAACGCGAACGTGGAATCACCATTAAATCTCAGGCAGTACGTCTGCCTTGGCGCAGCGGAATTGATGGACAGGAATATGTCCTCAACATGATCGATACACCTGGCCACGTCGACTTTACCTACGAAGTTTCACGTTCCCTTGCTGCATGCGAAGGCGCCGTTCTTCTCGTTGACTGTGCACAAGGAATCGAAGCGCAGACTCTTGCAAACCTTTACCTTGCGATGGAGAACAACCTCACCATCATTCCCGTTCTTAATAAGATTGATCTTCCTAACGCACAACCAGAAAAGTTTGCAGCAGAACTTGCTGGCTTGATCGGCTGCAAGGTTGAAGATGTACTTAAAGTTTCAGGTAAAACTGGCGATGGCGTTGCTGATCTTCTTGATCAGATCATCGCTCAGATTCCTGCTCCTGTCGGAGATGCCGATGCACCTGCACGTGCGTTGATCTTTGACTCTGTCTACGATGCATATCGCGGCGTTGTTACTTACGTGCGCGTTGTCGATGGTCGCATCAATCCACGCGAACAGATTCAGATGTTCTCAACTGGCGTTAAGCACGAAGCTCTCGAAGTCGGCGTTATTAGCCCCGAACCGCTTCCATCAAAGGGTCTTGGCGTAGGCGAAGTAGGTTATTTAATTACGGGTGTAAAAGATGTTCGTCAGTCGCGAGTAGGCGACACCATCACCAACTTTGCGCGTCCAACTAAAGAAGCTCTCGGCGGATATAAAGATCCAAAGCCAATGGTCTTCTCTGGATTGTTCCCACTCGATGGCGCTGATTTTCCTGTACTTCGTGATGCGCTAGAGAAGTTACAGCTCAACGATGCTGCACTTGTCTACGAACCAGAAAGCTCTGCAGCGCTCGGCTTCGGTTTCCGTTGCGGCTTCCTCGGTCTTCTCCACATGGAAATCGTGCGCGAACGCCTAGAACGCGAAGCAAAGCTCAACTTGATTTCAACTGCTCCAAACGTGGTTTACCGCGTCACTATGGAAGATGGCAAAGAGTTCGTTGTTACCAACCCATCTGAATTTCCTGATGGCAAGATCAACAGCGTGAAAGAGCCAATTGTTAAATCAACGATTCTTGCGCCTTCTGAATTTATCGGAACCATCATGGAGCTCTGCCAAGAGCGTCGTGGCGTAATGCTCGGTATGGATTACATCTCTGAAGATCGCGTTGAAATCCGCTACACCTTGCCGCTTGCTGAAATCGTCTTCGACTTCTTCGATCAACTTAAGTCTCGTACACGTGGCTATGCATCTCTCGATTACGAAGAGATGGGCGATGAAGAAGGAAACCTCGTCAAGGTCGATATCTTGCTGCAGGGCGAAGCAGTCGATGCATTTAGCGCAATCGTTCACCGCGATAAGGCTTACTCATATGGCGTCATGATGACCGGCAAGTTGCGCGAACTCATCCCTCGCCAGCAGTTCGAAGTCCCTATTCAGGCCGCTATCGGATCACGCATCATCGCTCGCGAATCTATTCGTGCGATCCGTAAAGATGTTCTTGCTAAGTGTTACGGCGGAGATATCTCTCGTAAGCGCAAACTTCTTGAGAAGCAGAAGGAAGGTAAGAAGCGCATGAAGATGGTGGGACGCGTTGAAGTTCCACAAGAGGCTTTCGTTGCAGCGCTTGCTACCGATGCAGATATCGAAAAGATTAAAGCAGCCCGCAAGCTCGAAGGCTAAATAGCCATGCTCTCGTTCTACGTCCATATTCCATATTGCGTACGACGCTGTGGTTACTGTGATTTCAACACATACACACCCTCTGAACTACAAGATGGCGCAACTCTTGAAATCGTTTCAGGCGATTACATCGATGCCGTTCTTAAAGAGTTAGATGCTGCACCTCTTGATACCGTGCCAACCATCTTCTTTGGCGGCGGAACTCCATCGCTATTGCCTCCTAAAGATTTAGGTCGCGTCATCGCTGCCATCAAGGCGCGTAATGGTGTTACTGAAGATTGCGAAATTACCCTTGAAGCAAACCCTGATTCTGTAACGCAAGAGAAGCTCAACGAACTCTTCGCTGTTGGTTTCAACCGCATCTCATTCGGAATGCAGTCATCGAACCTTGAAGTTCTCAAAGTCTTGGATCGCACACATAACCCTGAGAATGTTCGCAAGGCTGTCGATATGGCGCGCATCGCAGGTTTTCAATCTGTCAGCGTTGATCTTATTTATGGAGCGCCAGGGGAGTCCTTAAGTGATTGGGCAGCGACTGTAAAAGAAGCGCTCTCGCTCAACATCGATCACATCAGCGCATATGCACTGATTGTTGAAGAAGGCACAAAGCTTGCTGCACAAATCAAGCGCGGTGAATACACAATGCCTGATGATGATTTGATGGCAGATATGTACTTGCTCGTTGATCAGCAATGCCTACAAAAAGGTTTGAAGTGGTATGAACTATCTAACTGGTCAAAACCAGGACATCAATGTCGCCACAATATTGCGTACTGGAAATCAAATAACTGGTGGGGTTTAGGTCCTGGTGCACACTCACATATCGATCAGAAGCGTTTCTGGAATGTGAAGCATCCAAATGCCTATAAGGAGAAGGTCTTTGCGGGGATTTCACCGATTAAAGACTCTGAAATTTTGAGTGATGAAGAGAAGAAATCCGAATACATCATGCTCGCGATTCGTATGCCCGAAGGCGTAAAGAAGGCGGCTCTTACCGTTGCTCAATACGAACGCAGCATGGAGTACATCAAGAGCGGCCATGTCATTGAGAAGGAGAGCGCCCTCGCGCTAACTCCGAAGGGTCGCCTGATTGCCGACCGCATCACTCATGAAATGCTTCGTTAGCACTCGCACGATAAGATTGCTAAACCATGACCACTGACCGCCGCCTCGAGATTCTTCGAGCAATCGTCGACGAATATGTCGAAACCCAGGAGCCTGTTGGCTCAAAGGCGATTGCTGACAAGCGCGCACTCGGAATTAGCCCCGCAACTATCCGCAACGAGATGGCTGTACTCGAAGAAGAAGGTTTGATTACTCAACCTCATACAAGTGCCGGTCGAATCCCAACAGATCGTGGATATCGCCTCTTCGTTGACAAGCTTTCTGCCGTTAAACCACTTTCTACTGCTGAACGTCGCGCCATCGAAACTTTCCTTGAAGGCGCTCACGACCTCGATGATGTCGTAAAGAGAAGCGCCAAGCTTTTGGCAGATATCACCAAGCAGGTAGCTGTTGTGAAGTATCCAAAGATTGGCGATTCACAAGGTCGCGAGATGATGGCGATTTCAGGAACAGCAAACCTTGCTCGTTCGGGTGAAGATCTCGGAAATACGCTCTCATCAATCCTTGAAGCACTTGAAGAACAAGTTGTCTTGCTCCGCTTGCTCAGTGATGCGCACTCAACAGTGCACGTCACAATCGGCAGCGAACAACCAGATTCAAGCTTGCAGACAACTTCTCTTGTCACAGTCGGCTATGGCACCGATGCATCCCTCGGAATCCTTGGACCAACCCGTATGGATTACGCAGGATCAATGGCTGCAGTCTCGGCCGTTGCTCGCTATGTCGGTCGCTTTATCACTGAGGGAAATAAGTAATGGCTGATTTCTACGACCTCTTGGGACTTGATCGCGGTGCATCGCAAGATGACATCAAGAAGGCATATCGCAAGATTGCTCGCGAACTTCACCCAGATGTAAACCCAGATCCTGAAGTTCAGAATAAATTTAAAGAAGTTACAGCTGCATATGACACCTTGTCTGATCCGCAGAAGCGTCAGCAATATGACATGGGCGGCCAGGGCGGATTCGGTGGGGGATTCGGCGGCGGATTTGGTGGCGGCGGATTTAGCGACATCATGGATGCATTCTTCGGAGGCGGTGGAAATCGTGGACCGCGTCCGCGAATGCGCCAAGGACAAGATGCACTCATCCGCATCGAAGTAGATCTCAATGAAGCTTGTTTCGGTACTGAACGTGACATTACTTTGGAATCTGCTGTTGTCTGCGAAAAGTGCGAAGGGCAAGGAACTGCAAATAACACTGCGCCTTCTATGTGTCCTGTCTGTAAGGGTCGCGGAGAAACTCAATTTGTTCAGAAGTCATTCCTTGGTCAGGTAATGACATCTCGACCATGTAACAACTGCTCTGGTTACGGAAGCGTTATTACAGATCCTTGCCGCGAATGTGGAGGCGACGGTCGCGTACGCGCACGCCAAACAATCAACATCAAAGTCCCTGCAGGCGTAGAAACTGGCAACCGCATTCAAATGTCAGGTCGCGGTGAAGTTGGACAAGGCGGAGGACCTGCTGGCGATCTCTATGTTGAAATCGTTGAAGCAGAACACGAATTCTTACTGCGCGATGGCGATAACTTGCACGTGGCAATCGAAGTTTCATTTGCAGCAGCAGCTCTTGGCACAACAGTTCAGGTCGAATGTCTCGATGGTCCGGTCAAGGTAGATATCAAGGCCGGAACTCAGAGCGGAACAACGATTCCAGTTAAGGGCAAGGGCATGACTCGCCTTCGCACAACACACCGCGGAGATTTGATTGTCCACGTTGATGTAGCAACTCCCAACAAGCTCAGCCGCGATCAAGAGAAGTTGCTCAAGGAGTTTGCTTCATCTCGTGGTGAGAAAGATGGAGATGTAAAGATTAAAGGCCATAAAGAAGGACTCTTCTCTAAATTCCGAGATGCATTCGGCCGCTAATGCTGACTCTCTTCTTCGTTGATGATCTGCCAACCACAGTTGGTGCCACCTACGAATTCAATAACGAAGATGCCAACCACGCTATTCGCGTACTGCGCATCGGCACAGGAGAAATCTTCAATCTCTCTGATGGCGCTGGTTCATGGGCACAGGTTCAGGTACTTACCGTTGCCAAGAAATCTATGCAGGTGAAGGTTTTAGAAACTGGTTTCCAGGATCCGCTCGATACTCACTTCACAGTTATTCAAGCGATTCCTAAAGGCGATCGCATCAAAGAAGCAATTGAGATGTGCGCTGAAGGCGGTGCCGACCGCATCGTGATGTGGAAGTCATCTCGCAGCATCGGAAAGTCTGATGACAAGATTGAAAAGTTACAGACCACGGCGCGCGAAGCAAGTAAGCAATCACGCCGATTCCGAATTCCAGAAGTAATTGGAGTTGCTGCAACAAATGCAGTCGTTGATCAGATTGCTCAAGCAGATTTAGCACTCGTCTTCCACGAATCAGCAACGATGAAGGTCTCTGAATTAGTTGCACCTGGTTGCAAGAAGGTTGCAATCATCATCGGACCGGAAGGCGGTCTGACTGATGAAGAGATTGATACCTTTGCAGCAGCGGGTGCCAAGGTTGCCCTGATGGGTCGTCCGGTTCTGCGCTCGGCTCACGCAGGGCTAGCTGCACTATCTGCAGTCAACACCGCCCTCTCCGTGTGGTGATTTCACCCCAATACCGATAGATTTTCAGCTATATGGAACGCCT
Source organism: Candidatus Nanopelagicaceae bacterium (assembly GCA_965268225.1). Classification (GTDB taxonomy): domain Bacteria; phylum Actinomycetota; class Actinomycetes; order Nanopelagicales; family Nanopelagicaceae; genus Planktophila. The sequence goes on from OZ254166.1 coordinate 409,419, forward strand.
CTTAATCACCGTCCCACCTGCCATCCCGATGGTTTCACTCGTCGGTATCAATGATGCAAATATGTTGGCAATTGAGGCAGCTTTCCCATCAGTGAACGTAACTGTGCGCGGTAATGAAATCACTCTGCGCGGACCTCATATCGATTGCCTTGCAATGGAGAAGTTGATTACCGAGATGATGATCGTCATCCGTTCGGGACAAACTCTTAACGTTGATGCAGTGACTCGCAGCATCGCGATGCTTGAAGCAGAACCTGTACAGCATCCTGCTGAAGTTCTTTCGCTCAATATTGTCTCTAACCGCGGTCGCACGATTCGTCCAAAGACTGCAAACCAGAAGCTCTATGTCGATGCAATTGAAGAGAACACCATTACTTTCGGCATCGGACCAGCTGGTACCGGTAAGACTTACCTTGCAATGGCTAAGGCAGTTGCCGCCTTGCAAACAAAAAAAGTCAATCGCATCATCTTGTCTCGCCCTGCTGTTGAAGCAGGCGAAAAGCTTGGATTCTTGCCAGGAACTCTCAATGAAAAGATTGATCCATATCTACGCCCACTCTTTGATGCGCTGCACGACATGATTGATGTTGAAGCTATTCCACGTCTGATGCAGACAGGCGTTATCGAAGTTGCCCCTCTTGCCTTTATGCGTGGTCGCACACTCAATGACGCATTCATCATCTTGGATGAAGCGCAGAACACCACACCCGAGCAGATGAAGATGTTCCTTACTCGTTTAGGTTTTGGCTCAAAGATGGTTATTACTGGTGACATTACTCAGAACGATCTACCTAATGGACAACGTTCAGGCCTCGGAATCATTCGCGACATCCTTGATGGCGTCGATGACATCTCATTTATGGAACTCACTGCAGAAGATGTAGTTCGTCACCGACTTATCGGTGACATAGTGAAGGCTTATGACGCTTATGACGCAACCAAATCAGTTCCGCGCCCGATACGTAACTCATAAATGACTGTTGAATTAGTAAACCGCTCTGGCGCGCTTGTGCCAGAAACTCAGATGCACTCACTCATTAATTACGGTATTGACTACATGGAGCTCAATCCTGAGTGCGAAATCTCGCTCACCTTTGTCGATGTTCAAGAGATGGAAGAGCTTCACATTAAGTGGATGGATGAACCTGGTCCTACCGATGTACTTTCATTTCCGATGGATATGCCCGAGAAGAAGGGCGAGGTTGTCACTCTTGGAGACATCGTCATCGCACCAGCAATTGCCGCAAAGCAGGCGAACGATGCTGGCCACAGCGTCGAGCACGAGATCTATATTCTTGCCACACATGGCTTGCTCCATATCTTGGGCTATGACCACGCAGATCCTGACGAAGAGAAAGTCATGTTCGCGTTGCAAGAGAAGATAGTGAAGGAGTGGTCGCTACAAACGGCCAATCAATAGTTGAAGAAAAATATCGCTACAAAGATCAAGCTTGCTTTTAAGGGTTTTGCTTGGGGACTTCTCGCTGATGAAGTAGAGCTTCGCCAGTTGATGGATCATGCCCACCACCGCGGCCTCGTTGAATCCGATGAGCACGAGATGATTCACAATGTATTTGAACTAGGCGATACCTTGGTTCGCGAACTCATGGTTCCGCGCACCGATATGGTCTGGATTGAAAAAGATAAGACTCTGCGCCAGGCGCTCTCATTGGCACTTCGCTCTGGATATTCACGCGTCCCCGTTGTCGGCGAAGGCATCGATAACATCATCGGAATCGCCTATGTAAAGGATTTGGCAAAGCGTGCACTCGATCACCACGAGGCTGAAACAACTGAAAAGGTCGAGCAGCACACTCGTCCCGCTGTATTCGTACCTGAAAATAAGGAAGCTGCTGAACTCTTGAAAGAGATGCAGCGCGATCAGATTCACCTTGCCATCGTTGTCGATGAATATGGCGGCACAGCAGGAATCATCACTATTGAGGACATTATCGAAGAAATCGTTGGTGAGATTGCCGATGAATACGATGATGGCGTTGAGACATTTACTTGGATCAGCGAGAAGAAGGCCCGCGCTAAGGCAACGATGCACGTTGAAGATTTAGCTGATGAACTTAAGATCGAAATAGATCGTGATGAATTCGAAGATGTCGACACCATCGGTGGATATATGGCTGAAAAGCTTGGCCGCGTACCAATTGCAGGTTCCACTATCGATTTGCAGGGTTGGTCGATTACCTCTGAACGCCCTATCGGTCGTAGACGCCGTATTAGCTCCGTTATCATTGAGCGTCCAGAACAGGAGATTGATGAGCATGAATAATCCAGAAGATACAAAGCTGGTCACTCTTGCGACTTCAACTCTTGCTCGAAGCGGTGCACAACAAGCGGCAGCACTTCGCGATAACACTGGTCGCACATACGTTGCAATCAATGTGGTCTCACCTTCACTAAATCTTGATGCCTTTGAAGCGGTTCTTACTGTGGCACTTGCATCAGGAATCACCGGAATCGAGAGCGTTGTCGCTGCGGGATCTATTCCAGCAAATTCCAAGGCAATCAAGGACTTTGCACCAACCGCCACTATTTTTCATATTGATTCAAGCGGTAAGGAAAGCGCGCTTTAGCCTTATTTACGCCTTAAAGATAAGATTGACCAATGCGCGTAGTTCGATTCTCTCCTCAGCCTGATGCTGGTTTAGGTACCGATCCGCTCTTTGGAATCCTCGAAGAAGATAACCAGATCTCAATCATCTCTGGAGATCCGATATATCACGGTATCCAGAAGACAGCGGCAAAGGTCGAACTCACCAAGGTCCGCCTATTGGCACCAGTTATCCCACGTTCAAAGATTGTTGCAGTCGGCAAGAATTATGCAGACCACGCAGCTGAAATGGGTGGCGTAGTTCCTGATGAACCCATCATCTTCTTAAAGCCAAATACATCTGTGATTGGCCCTGGCGACACAATCGTCTGGCCTGCAATGGCTCCGACAATTGATTACGAAGCAGAGCTTGCAATCGTTATCGGGCGAGTTTGCAAAGAAGTTCCAAAAGAGCGCGTCAAAGATGTGATCTTCGGTTACACCATGGCAAATGATGTGACTTCCCGCGAGCTACAGAAGCGCGACGGCCAGTGGATGCGCGCAAAGTCATTCGATACATTCTGCCCACTCGGACCTTGGATTGAAACTGAATTCATACCAGGCAATCAGCGCATCACTACAACGCTCAATGGTGAAGTGAAGCAAGATGCGAAGCTTTCAGACATGATCTTTAAAGTCGAAGATATCGTCCACTTCGTTACTCAGGTAATGACGCTACTTCCAGGAGATGTGATCATCACCGGAACACCTGCAGGAATTGGACCAATGCCTGAAAAATCTACTATTGCTATATCCATCGAAGGCCTCGGCCAATTAACCAATAAGGTGAGCGCGCGTCCATGACTAAAAAGGTAAAAGTTCGTTTTGCACCTTCTCCAACAGGTGACCTGCACGTTGGAAATATCCGCACTGCGCTCTTTGATTGGGCCTATGCGCGCCACACTGGTGGAACATTCCTTTTCCGTATCGAAGATACCGATACAACCCGCGTTACCGACGAATATATCAACGCTGCAATCGACACCCTTAAGTGGCTGGGATTGCAATGGGATGAAGGTCCAGAAGTTGGCGGAGATAACGGTCCGTACCTTCAATCACAGCGTCTTGGTATTTACGCCGAATGGGCACAGAAGTTTCTCGATCAGAAAGATGCGTACTACTGCTACTGCTCACCAGAAGAACTTGAAGCAGTTCGCGAAGAACAGCGCAAAGCAAATGTTGCACCGGGTTACAACGGTCATTGCCGCGACCTCACTGCAGATCAAATCGCAGCATTTAAGGCTCAAGGCCGCGAAGGCGTTGTCCGCATGCGTATGCCTGATGGAACAACAACATTTAAGGATGAGATTCGTGGCGAAGTAACTTTCGATCACAAGTTTGTTCCTGACTTTGTACTTGTTCGCGCAGATGGTTCACCGCTCTACACACTTGCAGTTGCTGTCGATGACATCTTGATGGGCGTTACCCACGTACTTCGCGGCGAAGATTTGCTCTCATCAACACCTCGTCAGATACGCGTCTATCAAGCAATGGGCGTAAAGATTGAGGATTACCCAGTCTTTGCCCACCTGCCATTCGTGATGGGTCAGGACAATGCCAAGCTTTCAAAGCGCAACGGCGAAGTTTCAATCGCTTGGTATCGCGAGCAGGGTTACCTGCCTGAGGCAATCTGTAATTACCTCGCACTTCTTGGTTGGTCACCAGGAGATGACCGCGAAAATATCTCGATGAAGGAGCTCACCGAACTCTTTACGGTCGAGAAGGTTCACTCATCACCTGCACGCTTTGATATGAAGAAGCTTGAGGCAATTAACGGCGACAAGATCCGCGCTCTCAGCCTCGAAGAGTTTGCAACATGGACGATGCCGTGCCTCATCAAGGCTGGCGTTATCACGGGCACTGATGCTGAAGTAGCCCTTGTAAAGAAGGCGCTGCCTCTTATCCAAGAGCGCATCGTGAAGCTAGATGAAGCTCCACAGCTTCTTAAATTCCTCTTCATCGAAAAGTTTGCAGTCGATGCTGACGCTGTCTCAAAGATTTCAGATGAAGCAGCTAAAGATATTTTGAAGCGTTCACTTGCAGATCTTGAAGGCGTTGCAACATGGAACCACGAATCCATCGAGGCCGTTCTTCGCGCATCTCTTATTGAAGAGCTCGGACTGAAGCCACGCATTGCATTTACCGCTCTGCGTATTGCAACTACCGGCAGCACAATTTCTCCGCCACTCTTTGAATCTATGGAGTTGCTCGGGAAAGAGGCTTGCCTAGCCCGCATTACGCAGGCTCTGGCACTGTAATTCTGACCATTTAGGTGGGGTAAACTTCTGCCTTGCCTAAAGGTAGTAAAACCAGATATTTGAGATAGTCATCGAAAGTGTCTGAGCAATATTGGGGTATGGGGTAATTGGCAGCCCTGCTGATTCTGGTTCAGTAAGTCTAGGTTCGAGTCCTGGTACCCCAGCGTAGTAAAGTTTCAGGGCAGTACAAAGCAGTACCTACAACTTCATATGTTTGTCCTAGTTATTTTTTGGCACGGCCCCGTCGTCTAGCGGCCTAGGACTCTGGCTTCTCAAGTCAGCTACGAGGGTTCGAATCCCTTCGGGGCTACACATGTATCGATAAGAATCGAGATGTAAATGGCTTTTACGGCACGCGTTGATTTATCTGACGCGCAAGTAAAGGCCATTTCTGCTTTCGTAGATGGTCGCATCTCTCAGAACGAATCAGTTCTCGATGCACACGGTCGTGATGAATCCGCATTTCCACCGATTCGTCCATCTGCTGTAGTTACTGTTCATAGCACTGAAGAAGTCTCGAAAGTTCTCGCCTATTGCAACACAGAGAAAATTCCCGTCGTTGCATTCGGTGCTGGCTCATCTCTTGAAGGTCATGTCTTGCCGCTCTTTGGTGGCATCTCATTGGATTTAAGTGAGATGGAAAAGATCGTAAAGATTTCACCTGATGATTTAACTGTCACAGTTCAAGCTGGCGTTAAACGTATGGCGCTTAATAAGAAGCTAGCCAATGATGGGCTCTTCTTCTCTGTAGATCCAGGTGCTGATGCAACTATCGGGGGAATGACATCAACGGGTGCTGCTGGCACAACCACCGTGCGTTATGGGTCGATGCGCGAAAACGTCTTGAAGCTCACCGCAGTTTTGGCAGATGGAACCATCATTCAAGCAGGGCGCGAGACGCGAAAACTATCTGCCGGATATGACTTGGCGCGACTCATTGTTGGTTCTGAAGGAACTCTTGCCGTTGTTACTGAAATTACCCTTCGTGTATTCGGAATCCCCGAAAAGATGGCCGCTGCGGTTTCTCGCTTCCCATCTCTTGCAGATGGCGTTCAAGCTGCTATTGCAATCGTCCGTTCAGGAGTTGCGATTGCTCGCTGCGAATTCCTTGATGCGCAATCAATTAAGAATGTAAATGCGCACGACGGTATTTCACTGCAAGAGGCCCCAACTCTTCTCTTTGAATTCCATGGATCACCACGCGGCGTTGAGGAAGATGCCAAGGTAGTTCAGGAAATCACCGCCGATTTTGGTGGTACTGATTTCGAATGGACTACCGAAGAAGGTGAACGCCGTAAGTTGTGGCAGGCTCGACACAATGCATATTGGGCAGGCATTGCAGCATTTCCTGGAAAGCGCGCAATCAGCACCGATGCAGCTGTTCCGCTTTCGAAGTTGGCAGATGCTGTCGCTATCGCCGAGAACTACTTAAAGGATTCACCGTTCCCACATTCAATCTTGGGACATGTTGCCGATGGAAACTTTCACACCTTTATCGTCACCGATCCGACAAAGCCTGAAGAACTCGAACAAATCCGCGAGCTAACCCATAAGACCACATCAGCGATAATCGCGATGGGCGGAACATGCACCGGCGAGCATGGCATCGGCGCCGGAAAGATTGATTCCCTACTTGAAGAAGCCGGCGAGGCATCAGTTGCCGTCATGAAATCCATCAAACATGCGCTCGATCCCAACGGCATTCTTAACCCGGGCAAAATCTTTTCTTAGTTTTAAGGCTGATTTTTTACCGCACCCCTGCTAAGTTTTTGGCATGAACCCAACCGTCAAAATTTCAAAAGACCAACATATCTGGAAGTACGAAGCGGATATGAAACCAGTTGTTTCTGTCGAGCCAGGAACTGTCATTGAAATCGAGACGTGGGACTGCTTTACAGGTCAGGTGCAAACACAAGAAGACACACTTCTTACACTTGATATGAATCGCGTTAACAGCGCGACAGGTCCGATCGAAGTTATCGGCGCAGAACCAGGTGACTCACTTTCTGTCACGCTGATTGATATTCAGCCTGGTGCAAAGGGTGCTGGAATGGTGATCCCTGAATGGGGTCAGCTCATTGATAAGGCTCAGGCACCACAAACTCGAATCTTCAACGTCAAAGATGGCGTCATCACCATGGAATCGAATGGAGTTACATTCCCAACTCGTCCCATGTTTGGCGTTATTGGTGTAGCTCCAGCATCTGGTGAGATCGGAACATTCTTTGCAGATCGCCACGGTGGAAATATGGATGATCACCTCAACGGTATTGGTGCGACTGTTCACCTACCTGTATTCCAACCAGGTGGGATGTTGGCTATTGGCGATATGCACGCATCGATGGGTGATGGAGAAATTTCCGGTACCGGTGTCGAAATCGGCGGTAAAGGAATTATCAAAGTTGATTTAATTAAGGGCAACGCTGGTGGTTGGCCAATTACCGAGTTGAAGGATTCTTGGGTTACCCACGGAACTGCAAGCAATATTCAAGATGCACTCAAGATTGCATGCGATGAAGCTGCAAAACTTCTTGTTGATGAGTGGGGATTCACCATCGAGGACGCATTTGTATTTCTCTCAGTTGCAGGGGATCTAGGGATAGCCCAGAACTGTCACCCCCTCCCAGATGGATTCGCCGTGGCGAAGATGCGCGTACCGAAGATTTCTCGTGCCCCAAAGCCCTTTAAAAATATGTAAATAGTTTAAAAAATACCTGCGGGTAACATATTTTGCGGAGGAAACTTTGTAAGTCGAAAAAGTGGGTTCACCCACTTACGAACTACAAGGAGAAAATCTGTGGCTCAACTAGAACGCAATGCCGTTGGATTGCGAGAAGTCGTATTCCAATCAATCTGTTCCATGGCACCAGGCGCAGCAATCGCAGCGTCGATTCCCTTCGGATCACCACTTGCAGGCGGAGCACTTCCACTTGCAGTTGTATTCGCATTCTTTGGAATCTTCTTCACAGCTTCAAGTATCGGACAGCTCGCTGCACATATTCCTTCCGCGGGATCGGTTGCAACCTATAGCGCAGTTGGTCTGCGTCCATGGGTTGGCTTCTTGGTCGGCTGGGCTTATGCAGCAGTTGAAATTCTTATTGTTCCACTCGTGATGTTGCAGCTTGGTTACACAGTTGCAGGCGAATGGCATTCAGAACAAGAGTCATTCTCGACTAACAATTGGTGGATCTTCACAGTTGCGGGAACTCTTCTTGTAGGTTGGATTGTCTATAAAGGCGTTCGCTCTTCAGCACGTACCGGCGTTATTCTCGGTGCAATTGAAATCGGCGTATTCCTTATCGTAGGCATTTTCTTGGTAGTTAAGGCAGGCGGAAACAATGACATCGCTGTCTTCTCACCACACTATGCAAATGCCGAAGGATTCACTGGTTGGTCAGGCGTTATCGCAGGGTCTGTCTTCTGTCTCCTTGCATTCTCAGGATTCGAAGCAGCAGCACCACTTGCTGAAGAGACAGAGAACCCACGTAAGAACATCCCTAAGGCAGTTATGTATGCAACTCTCTCAATCGGCGCTCTTTATGCATTCACAACATATGCAGCAACAGTTGCTTTCGGTCCAGAAAAGTTCAAGGACTTTGCTGGTTACAACAACGGTGCTCCATGGGATGGTCTAGCAAAGGGTCTCGGAACAATCTTCTGGATCATGGTTCTCTTTGCAATCATCAACTCAACTATCGCTAACGCAAATGCTGGAGCAAATGTATTTACACGTACAGCTTTCGCATTTGGTCGCGCTGGAGTATTTCCAAAGGCACTTGCTGAGATTGATCCAAAGCACAAGACTCCACGCAATGCAGTTATCGTCCAGCTCGTAATCGGACTAGCTCTTGCGCTCGGCCTCGGCGCTAAGTACACACCTCAGATGGCATTTGGCATTATTGCAACAGGACTTGTTGTTGCAGTAGTACCTGTCTACATGATCGCAAACCTCGCATGCATTGGTTACTTCACAAAGCATGGCCGTGAAGAGCGTCATCCAGTAATTCACATCTTGGTTCCTATCGTTGGATTCCTCTTCCTAATCCCTGGCTTCTTCAATGCAGCAGGAATTACAGGAATGCCAGGATTGAGCTTCATCGTCAAACTTGCATCACCACTCACGTATGGTGCATATGCAATGGGCGCATGGATGGTTCTCGGTCTCATCGCACTCGCTTATTTGTCTTCAAATAAGCCAGCGGCAATTAAAGAGGTTGCAACTATCCACGGATAAAGTGCTAGCACTAAGGGAAACCCGTCCACTTCAGAGTGGGCGGGTTTTTCTCTTGGTAGGTTTAATACATGCGAGTTATTACCGTCGATCAACTGCCTTCAGTTCTCGCAAACCTTCCCGAAAACCCACGGATTATCGCTTCAGGTAACTTCGCGACACCGAATACTCTGCTCAAAGCTGCAGATGAGAACATCTCAGAGTTCCGCTTACATATGCTCAATGCTCAACCAGGGATTCCAGATCGTGAAGGTATTACCTACGAAAGCGCTTTCGTGGGCCATGGAATGCGACGCCATCCGCGCCTTGAATACATTCCTTCTCGACTCTCGCTATTGCCTGTAGTTATTCGTGATTACGCACGCCCAGATGCAGTCTTTATCCATACATCCGAACGTCGCCATGACACCGTCTCATTGGGCACCGAAGTAAATATCTTGCCCGCTGCAATCGAGACTGCTCGTGCGCACGGGGGAGTGATCATCGCTCAAGCTAACAAGCAGATGCCATATACCTATGGGGATGCGCAGATCTATGAGTCAGAGATCGATTATCTTGTTGAAGTAGATGAACCACTACTGACAAAACCTGAAACAAAGTTTGCACCCGAGTCTCTTGAAATCGGCCAACGTATTGCCGCGCTCATTGAAGATAATTCAACGCTTCAACTTGGAATTGGTGCTATTCCTGATTCTGTTCTTTCATCGCTGAAAGACCGCAAGGGACTTCGCATCTGGACTGAAATGTTTTCGGATGGCGTTCTCGACTTATTCAAGATGGGCGTGCTCGACCCAGATATCTTGCTGACCGCCTCTTTTATCTTTGGATCACAAGAGTTATACGAGTGGCTGAATCTCAATCGCCGTGTGCAGATGCTTCGCACTGAGCGCACCAATGATCCAAGTGCGATTGCTAAGCAAGCGAAGATGCAATCAATCAATGCAGCCCTTCAAATCGATCTCTTCGACCAAGCCAATGCTTCTCACGTACGCAGCGAGATTTACTCAGGCTTTGGTGGTTCAACTGACTTTATTGTGGGCTCACTTCATAGCCGCGGTGGCCGCTCCTTTATGGCGCTACCTTCTTGGCATCCCAAGGCTCAGGTTTCAACAATTGTTCCTCGATTAACTGAAAACATCACCAGTTTCCAGCACTCATTCGTCGTTACCGAACAAGGTGCGGCTGCATGTTTTGGCCGCACACAATCAGAGCAAGCGCTCAATTTAATTACCCACGCAGCTCATCCCAATGCTAAGGAAGAGTTGATTGCTGCAGCTTCGGAGCTAAAACTTCTTTAGTGATTGAGCGATCTGCGCACCAAGTTGAGTGACCAGGGGAGCAGGGCTGGCGATGCACTTATCAATATTGGTTTCAATTGAAGTCAGTGTGTAAATGCCTTTGTATCGTGAGCCTTGATGCGTATCCGCATCACCACAGACAAGGTAGGTAGGAATCGAAAGCCTCTCTGCGCGTTTCAAGATTCCCCAAGGTGCCTTGCCTTGAACGCTCTGCGAATCAAAGCGACCTTCACCGGTGATGACTACATCAGCGCCCACTAAGTGTGAATCAAAGTCAACGAGATCAAGAATCAAATCAATTCCACTGCTTGCTTGAGCTCCTAAGAATGCAAAAGCCATGAAACCAAAGCCACCGGCTGCGCCAGATCCTGGCAGAGATGCGTATTGGCCACCTACAAGAGAAGCAAAGTGCGACAGCGATTGTTCAAGTACTTCTACCTGTTCAGGAGATGCACCTTTCTGCGGTGAAAAGATTCGAGCTGCGCCTTTATCGCCAAGCAGAGGATTAGTGACATCGCTCGCTAGAGTAAATGAAACCTTCGCCAATCGTAAATCAAGACCTGAAGTATCGATTGAAGCGCAAGAGTTAAGTGCGGCCCCGCCCGGTGCAATCTCGTTACCTGATGCATCAAGCAACTTGGCACCCAGTACTTGAAGTGCTCCAGCACCTGCATCAGTTGTCGCTGTTCCGCCGATAGCAAGAATGATCTCTGTTGCACCTTTATCGAGTGCGGCAAGAATAAGTTGACCAGTGCCAAATGATGAAGCGTTGAGAGCATCTTTTACTCCACCAGGAAGTTGAGATAACCCGGATGCTTGCGCCATCTCGATAAATGCAGTCTCACCCTTGATTGCAATCTGCGCAGTGACGGGATTACCAACTGGCCCCAGTACTTCAACCTCATGAGCGGAAAATCCGGCGCTTAACACCGCATCGAGAGAACCTTCTCCGCCATCTCCGATTGCAATCTTTACCGTTTCACAATCTGGGATTACCGAATGAATTCCTGATTCAATCCACTGAGCAATATCGCGCGAAGATGCACTTCCCTTAAATGAATCAGGGGCGATAACAATCTTCATGTATGAATACTAAGAGCGCTGCGCTAATCTGTGGCTATGAAAATCGCGAGATTCGGTCAAGTAGGTTCAGAACGTCCAGCAGTGATGGTCAGCCAGACTCAAGCAGTCTATGTAGATCACCTCATCAAGGATTGGAACCGCCCCGAACTCGAGGCAGGTGCTTACGAAAAGGTAAAGAGCGCAGACCTATCTTCACAGACACCTTTTGATATCGCAGGCCTTCGCATTGCAAGCCCAGTTGCACGCCCAACAAAGCTGATCTGTATCGGCCTTAACTATGCACGTCACGCAGCAGAATCAGGGATGACTCCGCCACCAGAGCCTGTTGTATTTATGAAGGCTCCGGATTGCCTCATCGGACCTAACGATGAAATCGCGATTCCACCTAGCTCAACTGCAACAGATTACGAAGTAGAACTTGCAATTGTTATCGGAAAGCGTGCTCTCTATCTAAAGAATGAATCTGAAGCTCGCAGCCACATCCTTGGTTATTCAATTAGCCAAGATGTTTCTGAGCGCCACTGGCAGATTGAACGCGCTGGCCAATGGGTAAAGGGAAAGTCATTTCCAACGTTTAACCCAATGGGTCCAGTAATTGTTACTGAAGATGAATTTAAGCCAGATGATGCACGCTTGTATTGCACAGTCGATGGAGAGAAGCGCCAGGATTCACGCACCAGCGACTTGATCTACGGCATCGATCACATCGTCTGGTACTTAAGCCAATTTATGGAGTTGTTCCCAGGCGACATTATCAATACCGGAACACCAGAAGGTGTGGGCATGGGCTTTAAGCCAACTAAATACTTAACTGCAGGTCAAGAAGTTATTACAGGTATCGAAGGCATCGGAGAGATGCGTTCGAAGACTATCGCCTCTTAACGTTCTGATTTGTGGCGATCAGCCATTGTGTCCATGAGTGCAAAGAGCACTCCTGAAATCACGAAGGTCATATGAATGCCAATGCGCCATCCTTCGCGGTTGGCATCGAAGGCTCCTTCTTGCATAAAGTCTTTAAGAAGTTCAATCACAGAGATAGCAACAAGTGAACCAATGAGCTTAATCTTCAAGCCGCTGTAATCGACATGTCCCATCCAGTGTGGTCGATCTTCAGCACCCTCAGCGATTTTGATCTTTGAGACAAAGTTTTCGTAGCCCGCAAAAAGTACGATGATGATGAGGTTGCCCAATAAAACCGTGTCGAGAAGTTCGAGAACTTGAAGAGTGATCTCACTCATTGAGGATGTGGTGAGGTGGCTCATGATGTGCCAGAAAGAGTGGAAGAAACGGTAGAGAATCGGCAACAAGGTCAAAAGAAGGCCTAAATAAAGCGGAGCCAAAAGCCAACGACCAGTGAAGATTACTTTTTCTAAGAAGTGCTCAAGTTTCAACATAGCCAAAATTATGGCAGTTCAGTGTGACAAAGCTCGGTAGACAGAGAAAAGACACGGGTCAGATTTCGATAGTCAACCGAAATCCCGAGTCACCGCTCTCGATACTCCATGGAGCTAGGGCGATTTGATCTAGCCACTCAGTCCCTAATCCGCGAGTTGCTGATGTTCCTTCGCTTCCGTTACTTCTCAATTCAACAAGCAAACCTTTGGATCCCTGACTTCCAGAGATTGAGACTCGAGTCGCTCGTCCATGTCTAAAACTATTCGCTGCGAACTCTTCGATTGTTTGGACAAGGGAGGCATTACGCAGAGAATTCTGAAGCAGCTCTTGCGAGATATTCACTTCAATCTCCAAGATACCGCGCCATGAATCTTTGACAACTTCCAAGCGCTCAAGGGGGGACTCAGAGAATTTCCGGAAATCGTCAACAAACGAGCGATTAACCACTGAAGAAACTTTCTGAAGCAACTCGGCTGATTTCTGAGGATTATTCGCCTCTGCTGCATCCTCTAGTTGGCTAGCAAGTGCCAGTAGCTCGGATTGGAGTGAATTGTGAATGTAGGAAGCTAGATGTCTATCCCTAATATCGAACGACTTGGAAGATTCAGCAATCACTCCAACTCCAAAGTTTTCTAATAATTCGACGATGAGATCATGATCTCGTGCAGTTAGTTTAAAAAGGGAGAGAATGATAATTACAGCCGGAGCCACGGGTGTAATTAGAAAGGCCGCCGTCCAACTACCCGAATAATTAAGAACGTTCACAAAGAATTCGCTAGCTACTATTGGAATTAATCCAATAGAAAATAAGAAGACCGCATGCGAACGCACAAAACGTTTTTCGCGAACTCCAAGCACGGCTAGTAGCACTACAACATAGGAGAAAGTTCGAAGAGTTGACTCAGTAAAACTTCGGATAAAGACATTATTTAGAAGTGCTAGAGAAACCATGAGGGCGACAAAGGTCCGATTAGAGAAGTCAAGGTTAATAATCGAATCCTTGACCATCCGCCTAAATCGAATGACAGGAAACTCGCCCAGACTCCGCAACCAGATACGCCGGCTCAGTGGCCTCAGCTGATGATTAATCTGCAAAGTGAGGGAGTCGGCTACCTCTTGAAGATTCTGAGTCGATCCTTCTTTCAATAGCCCTGAAAGAGATTCAACTAAATTTAACTGTAATCCCGCAAGGTCATCATCGCCTCGGCTGCTTGAGGCTAGTTCAGGGAATTGATTGATATTGCGTTGAAGAAACTGATTCATCGCTTTTTGGTAGTTGTTTCTAAATACTAATGCGCTATTGATAATCAGATTTGAACTGATAAGCCAAATTAGAGTGGTGAATGTAGATGCAAGCACGCGATTGGAAAGCGTGCCAGACTCCTTTAACTCTAAATTCTGGACCAGATAAAAGAAGATTAGGCCACGCCCGCTACCTGAAAATATCGATGCCGCGATCAGATTGAGAAACTTCAAACCTGTTGCACCAGATGGAATGTGGCGACTTAGAGCAGAGAAAGGTAGATAAATGGCGAATGTGGCAGCCGTTAGAAGGACCCCATATATCAAGAGAGTAAATGCATGTGCTTCAGGATTTGCCACAAGTACGGTGACTGGAAAAGCGAGAATTGAAATAGGGGAATACAAACCGAAGGCTCGCTTTGTGACGTTAAATTTATTCACCTGGTGGCTTCTTGCCTGAGAGGGTGAAGTATGAACGCGCTAATTGGACTCTCTGATTTAGCGACCTGGATTTACTTATTCCAAGTGCGTTGTGAGTCTTAGAAATAATTGCTTCCACAGCTTTTACTGATACCCCGCGCTTTGAAGCAATTTCAGCCGAAGATAATCCAGCGGCAACTGACTTCAATACTTCGAGCTGGACGTCAGTTAAGATGCTTTCAGTTGTTTTTCGAGGACGAACAGGCATAAGAGGCTTGTTGCGCGCAATTAGGATTTCTTGAACGAGAATTTTAATATCCGAGAGCTCGGTCTTAGAAATGAATCGACACCCTTTGGGAAGTTGCGAATTCGAAGGGTCATGAATGCGTGGATCTAAATAACTGGTGAGCAAGATAAGACCGAGATCAGGCTTATGCATTCGCAGCGCATGACAAATATCAATTCCGCTTGGACCGGGCCCTAAATCAAGATCTACAATCGCGACATCGACCTCATCTTTCTTGAGCACATTAAGGGCGAGCGGAGCGCTTGTGACTGCATCTACGACTCGAATGGCTTGTCCGGAAAGTGCAGCCGAGAGAGTGGTTCGCGTGAATATGTCATCATCGACGAGCAACACCCGGGCGAGTTCCATGTCTTAAGTATCGCTCTATCTCCAAGAATGTCACCTGCCGTTGTAGGGAAAACACTACCCATCCATCGTGATTACAAGTGGCCCTGTCTACCCTTCCAAGAATGAAGAAGTCCTGGGGGTTAGGTGTTGGCTTCGCTGCGCTCTTCCTAATTTTCCTTTCCCCAATGGCTTCTCACTCATCAGGAATCGAACCCAACCTTGGACAGAGCGCCTACTTTGACGGAGGCTCTGAAACCAATCTGCGAGTCGATAACTCAGATACGGCCACCACAATAAATATGGCTGGAGGCGATTTCACTATTTCGTGGTGGCAATTCACGGATACAGACACAGTGAAGTTTCCACGGGTGCTTGGATTCGGCAATGGAGCATCATTTACAGACAAATTCACAATCAGTGAAGAAGAAGATGGGAAAATCTACCTATGGATTAATGGCATCAATATTTTCAATACGACTATTCCCGCCAAAAACGCGTGGAGCCATCTGGCGGTCACAAGATCCGGAAATGAATTCTCTTGGTATTTAAACGGCTCTTTGCTGGGAGATCGATATACATATTTGACGAGTAGATGTAATTTTCAATACCCATCTAACCCATTTCCATGCACGGATGGGGATGCAAGTTTTGACACCAGTGGACTCGATCTATACATCGGCAGCAACAATGATTCGGTGACACGCGGCTTCAAGGGCCAGTTGGCGGGAGTTCAATTAGCTCAATCAGTTAGATGGTCTGGCGATTTCACACCACCAGAGAATTTCTTAAATCCTGGAGCTGGACTTTCCTTCTCACTATTTGTTGACGAAGCGGCAACTGGGGACTCAAAGTTTCAAGATAAATCGGGAAACGGTCGTCTGGTATTTAACTCTCACGCGTCCTGGACGGACTTTGTATTACATCCACCTGCGCCGACAGGAGCTCCAACAACAACGCCGACTCTAGAACCATCATTACCGCCATTGCCAGATTCATCTACGTCGTCAGCGCCGGACCCCACCTTCTCGAGCGCTCCTTCAGCATTCACTTTCTTCCCCTCAACTCTGAAATGGGGAGAGATTTTGCTAGTAGAGAATGACACATCAACCTTGAATTATCTCCATATCAAAGATGTATCGATCGGGATCCCATTTACTTTCCGAGATGCAAATTCACATCAAGTTAGCGGTGTCTGTTACCGGCCAATTGATAACTTCTATAAATTTCCAGGAGGTGATTCAATAAATCTCACTTTGCCAAGATTTCAGAATGTCAGTGTCGAGAATTTTCCAGAGGACTGTGACTTTTCTTCCGATTCGGGCCTTCCGTCAATGAACGAAATTCCACAATACGCTGCCGGTATGTTTGGCAAGAATGAAGCCAAAGTAAATTTCTATTTCTGGAGTTCGCCAGTTGGAGACTACAGTCATATTGAAGGTGCAATGGCAAGCTTTCAATATTCAGTGGAAAATCCACCAGAAATATCCGCACATTCGATTACACATCTGGATACTTCCGATACCAGCACCACAAGAGTTTCTGCAGGAGATTCTGTAACTCTCATGGTTTCAAATTACACAAAGGTCGAGACCCTGACGATGACAATAGATATTCCAGAAGAGGACGATACCTGTGATATTGATTTGGACTACTTCGAAAACTCACCTCAAACTTTTGAAATTCCTACTCAAGAATGGATTATTGCTAATTGTCGGAGTCAATTCGGCTCTAACTTCATTTACCATCAATATCACAGCAGATTACTTACATTCACCTACTACGACAGCCTAGGAAATTTTGGTCTGACAGCTAATTTCGAACTTCAAGGTTTAAGTAGCGCCGAAAGATCAAATTCGACTTATACGAGGGATTTTCCTGGGTGGAATTCCACAATCGAGATTAAGAAGAAAACCGGTACGGATAATTTTGATTACAGCCGCATCCAAGATGTAAGCATCGGATTCCCAGTAACTTATATCGACTCGGGCACCACTATTCATACGACTTGCTTCATGGGAATCGGTGGGGACTTTGACGTAGCAGATGATGATCTTTCTTTATTAATAGATCTGCCTCAATTTCAACAGCTAATATACGAAGGTTTTTATTATGACTGTGACACTCCGGTCGATGTTTCACACCCAGATGGTTATGCAATTCCTGCATACACTCCAGGAATGCTGGGTGATGAAACTTCTACTGTCACGGTTTATCTCTGGCTTGATGATGACATTTCGGATTACAGTCGCTTGGAATATGTAGAAGAAACTATAGAGTTAGATGTAGATCTTCCTCCCGAGGTGGTTTCTTATGAGGTAATTCACGATGGAACTTCCACTCCGAATGCTTCAAATATCCAATTTGGTGATCGGATTAACTTCAATGTTAGGAATGCGGGAAAGGCAGTAGGGGCAACAATGTGGGTTCAAATCCCAGAGATCGGTGGATGGTGTTCCTACAATTTTCCACCGGGTGATGCATTTTTAATTGTGCCTTCGATGACTAACTTTATTGATGAGTGCCAAACGGACTACGTCGGAACTTGGACCATGGATACGGAACTAAGTCATTCCGTGGATTTCGTCTTCTTTGATTCTGAACTTAATTCAGGTTTTGTTGCTCTTCTCACCATTCCTGGCGTTCCGCCCACACCAGAACCAACACCAACACCAACACCAACACCAACACCAACACCAACACCAACACCAACACCAACACCAACACCAACACCAACACCAACACCAACACCAACACCAACACCAACACCAACACCAACACCAACACCAACACCAACACCAACACCTGGTACAAAGTTGGCGCAGTCAATCACCTTCCCGGTACTGGCTAATCGATTCTTTAACGATATTGGTACACCGTTATTGGCGACAGCCTCATCTGGGCTCCCAATTACTTATTCCAATGGAACGACAAATCTCTGTCAGATTCTTGATCTCGGTTCAGGCAAATATTCAGTACAGCCATATTACCCATTAACTGGTGCAGATAACGTCGTCTGTAAGCTCTACGCAGCTCAACCTGGTAATGATAAGTATGCGGCGGCGCTATCTGTTGAGCGCACGCTCACCTTTATGAAGCAAGCTACAAAGATTGTTTATAGAACTTCAGCAGCAACCGTGAGCGAAGCTGGTACTTATATTTATGTATCGCCGACAACTACAAATGGAAGAATTGGTGGAAGCACTGTTCTTCCAGTTATGACTTCTCTGACTCCTTCCGTATGTACCGTTGGCGATGTTGCGCTCTATGACACTGTGAACCCTCCACGAGGAACTGCGCGTGCGAAGGCAAATGGCACATGCAGTATCAAGATTGATCACTTAGGCGGTGACGATCAGTTGCCATCTACCGCGACTTGGACCTCAACAATTTCAGGCTTGACTGCTCCGGTTGTTGGTGCCAATGCGCCTCAGACAATTACATTCCCAGCGATTCCTGATCGTGAATACGGTTATAGCTGGATGTTGCAGGCTACTTCAACTTCGAAGTTGCCAATCAAATATATTTCATTAACTCCGACTATCTGTCAGATTATTGAACCGCTAGCTAATGGGGCTGCAGTCCAATCTTCATACCCATTGGTCAATGCACCAACGTCAGTGTGTACAGTCCGAGCAACCCAGCCAGGTGATGATCGATATGCAGCTGCTGCGCCAGTTCAGGTTAGTTTTAACTACAAGCGAGCAGGCATGGTGATTACTCCGTATGCAGTTCCTTCTTCAGCGCGCAATGCGACAAGAAGCGCAGTGACATCGAAGACATATGTCGCAAAGAGCACCTACTACTTTGCGTCTTCACTTCTCTTCACAAACGGTCTGAATTCCGGTTTGCTCAGTATCGGTAACCCAATGAGAGCAGCTTCAACGACTCCCGCGGTCTGCACAGTGTCGTCGGTTGTTCCGCTTGATAACACCGGCGGAATATTCCAACTTGCGACCGTTAATACGTTGGCAAGTGGAACTTGTACCGTTGTTTGGAATTTTGATGGTTCGAGCGATCGAGCAGCAACTTCAACGAATATGAGCTTCACGGTTAAGTAGGCTGACAAACTTCGACTTAGACTCTAAAGTTCCAACCATGACTACATTTAAATGGGGCTTTGTTGGAGCGGGAATGATTGCCAAGAAGGCGTTGTATCCGGCGATTTCGCGTTCGAATGTGGGCGAGATTCATGCTGTGGCTTCTCGTGATGCAGATAGGGCGATGACTATCTCGCCTAAGGGTTTGATCTACACAGATTACGACTCATTGTTTGCAGATTCTGAAGTAGATGGTGTTTATATCTCTTTGCCGAATGCTTTTCACTTGCCGGTAGCTATCAAGGCGATGAAGGCTGGCAAGCATGTTCTGTGCGAGAAGCCATTGGGAATGAATGCGGCTGAGGTTCAAGAAGCGATTGCTATGTCAGAGGCTGCAGGAGTTCTCTTTGTTGAGGCATCATGGAATAGATGGCATCCACGTACACAAAGAATTCAAGAGATTGTTCAGTCAGGTGAATTGGGTGCGATTAAAAGAATTCGTGCAGCATTTACATACGATGGATTAGATGGCGGCAATATTCGCCTTGATCCAACTATTGGTGGGGGAATCTTGTATGACTTGGGGCCATATTCAACTGTGGCACCTTTGTGGTTAATGGACTTCCCACAAGTTTCTGATTTATCTGTGCAATCTGTAGCACACAGTGGTGGGGTCGACGAAACAACTCGTGTGAATTACACGTTAGGTGATGTGGTCTGCGAGACCGTGGCATCATGCAATATTCCTGAGACCAGTTGGTTAATTGTTGATGGCGAAAAGGGGAGCGCGAAGATGTTGGGCGATAACGTCTTTAACTCGCGCCATGCAGATAGCAAGCTTGAAGTGACTGTGGGCGGCAAGGTTCGAGTTGAAGAGTTTGGATCAGTTGATCCTTATCAAATCATGGCTGATAACTTCGCGCGCAAGGCGCAAGGCGGAAGTGATTGGGTGATGCCATTGACTGAATCTCTGCGCTTTGCCCAGCTCTTCGATGCAGCTTTTGCTCAGATAAAGAAGTAGTTACTTCGTCTCAGCAATCCGTGCTTTGACCATATCGAGAATTAGCTTCTCTTCAACTTTCCAGTCATTGGGAATACCGATGGTCTTCTTCTTAAGGTCTAGGTGTTCTAGGCGATCAGCAAATGCTGCGAGCACATCGGTGCTCCATGGAGCCATCAAGATGTGGTTCTTGGCTGCAGATACGCCGAAGATGTAATCATTGCCCAACTTGAGCATCGGCTGATTCCATGCGATGACTAACTCAGTCTTTGGATACTTGGTCTGAATTACTTTAAAGATCTTGCGCATCGTGGTTGCCTGTTTTGGGTCAACTGTCTTATAGAAATCAGCTGGGGTGTCATGGCGACGTGATGAAGTAGAGCCACGTGAATACATAACGAGCGCGTTGGCATGGGCTTGAGAGAAGCCGTAGTTCTCGCGAAGGTGGGCAATCTGTTGTGGGTACTTCTCGTCCTTGATTTCCTTCATGACTTTGAACCAGTAGGCCATCTTTTCGCCATAGCGCTTTTCGATAGCGGGGAAGTGGGCCTCGCGCGAAGGATCTTTAGGCATAGAGCAATGATAATTGCATCGGTGAGTAGTATTTCAACTCTATGAATGAAGCATCGCTGGCTATTGATGTCGGAGCTACCAAGGTGGCGGTCGGCTTAGTGACGCTTACTGGGCAGGTGCTTGCGCGCATTGATGTGAATTCAAAGGCGGGCTCGATTGAAGAGCTCAATAGTTCTTTGGCGGACGCGATTGCGAGCGTAATGGCCACACCTGATGTGATTGTGGTGGGTGCGGGAATTGGATCCGCAGGTCCTATCGATAATGCGAAGGGCACAATCAATCCGGTCAATATTCCGCATTGGGTTGATTTCTCACTTGTCGATTTTGTCCGTGAAGTTTCTGGTCTTGCTTCTGTTCGCATTATTGGGGATGCAAGCGCACTTGCATATGCCGAATTTATATTGGGCGCGGGCCGGGGCGCAACAAATTTGATGGGCATCGTTGTTTCAACCGGTATCGGTGGTGGCGTTGTATTAAACGGCGCATTCCATGTGGGGCGTACAGGTAATGCGGGAATGATTGGCCATAGCGTTGTTGTGCAGGGCGGAAATCAATGTGCATGTGGTCAACGCGGATGTGTCGAGGCGTATTCAAGTGGAACCAATATGGCGAAAGATTTTGGCGCAGAAAAATTTGAGGTAGTTGCAGAGGCTGCACGTAAGGGAAATGTGGCTGCAGTTGCTGCAATCGAAAAGGGCGTAGCGGTTTTAGCGCTGGGGCTATTGAATGCGGTGGCGCTGATGGATCTCGACACCATTGTGGTGGGCGGGGGAGTCATGTTGGCAGATGATGTCTATTGGCCGATATTGGTGAAGCACTTTGAAAAAGAGATGAAAGCGCTCAATTTCCCCGGAAATGTGGCGTTAAAGAAGGCAACACTCGGCAAAGATTCAGGACTTGTCGGCGCTGGTTTGGTTGGATTCATCTCAGATAAAGAAGGGGTTTGACGTGTTGGAATTTTCAGAACGTCCATGGGGCACTTACCAAGTGCTTCATAGCAATCCCTTTTCTCAGGTGAAGGAAATTACCGTCAAGCCTGGTGCTCGCCTTTCATACCAAACACATGAAAAGCGCGCAGAGCATTGGTTTATTACCCAGGGGCCAGCGATTGTCACTATTGATGGAGTTACAACGACTCTGCAGATGGGTGAATCTGTAGATATCGCAGTCGGTGTTGCCCACCGCATGGCAGCACCTGAAACAAATGGTGTGACTTTTATTGAGGTTCAGACCGGTACTTACTTTGGCGAAGATGACATCGTGCGCCTTGAGGATGATTTCGGCCGTAACTGATGAAGGTACAGCGCGAGAAAGTTTCGCAAGGTTTCTCGCTTGATATAGAAACACCACAAGGACAAAAGAAGTTTCCTGCTTCGGTTCCAGGTTCAATCCATACAGATCTGATTGCTGCTGGCGTTATTGGCGATATCCGAGTTGATGGCACAGAAGCTGAGCAAGAGTGGATCCGTAATGCAGACTCGGCTTATTCAGCGCAGATTCCCGCACAGAGTGGTGGCGGTAAGTACGAGCTGAAGTTTGATGGTCTCGATACCTTGGCAACTGTTTCTGTAAATGGCGCCGTGAAGCTGCGGAGTGAGAATATGCATCGCGCATATGTTGTTGATATTTCAGATGTTGCATCTAGTGCGATGGATTTGAAAGTGGAATTTAAAGCGCCATTACCTGAAGCGTTGAAGCGACAGGATGACATGGGTAGATATCCCAACCCATATGACATGCCATATAACTACTTTAGAAAGATGGCATGCAGCTTTGGTTGGGATTGGGGTCCCATCACAGTTACGAGTGGAATTTGGAAACCCATCTGGTTAACAAAGTGGGATGAAGGAATTCTTGATGAAGTTGGAATCGTTGCCGACGTAGTTGATGGTGTGCCGCAGCTGCGTGTTCGTACAGTGGGACGTGGAGTTGAATCGGCAGTATCAGTTCGTATCAGCGGACATGGCAAAGAGAAGAGCTTTAAAACGACTCTTGGAAGCGATGAAGTGATTGCCTGCGAGGGCTTTGAACTGTGGCATCCACGCGGATTTGGTGAAGCGACCATGTATTCAGTGGAGGTTTCACTATTTAACTCAGCAGGTATTGTGATTGATGAAGTAACTAAGCGGGTGGGCTTCAGACACGTTTCGCTTGATCAGAGCAACTTTGGTGATCGTCAGATGTTTGCGATCTGCGTAAACGGTGAGCGAGTCTGGGCAAAGGGGGTCAACTGGATTCCCGATGATCCATTCCCGCATCGAGTTACAAAAGAGCAGTACGCACAGAAGATTCAGGATCTGTATTCAGTTGAGGTAAATGCCATCCGCGTATGGGGCGGCGGAATCTATGAGTCAGATGATTTCTATGATTTATGCGACGAGCTCGGAATCATTGTCTGGCAAGACTTCCTCTTTGCATGTGCTGCATACCCTGAAACCCCTGCGATGTTTGCAGAGGTTGCCGATGAAGCACACCAAGCAATTACGCGATTGGGGTCGCATGCAAGCTTGGTGATGTGGTGCGGCGGCAACGAATGTATTGAAGGTTTTCAGTATTGGGGATGGCAAGAACCATTAGCGGGTAAGGCGTGGGGGCTTAACTTCTATCTAGACACTTTGCCGGCAGCGCTGGCCGCCTTTGATGGATCACGCCCTTACATTCCGGGATCTCCATTTTCAACGCTTAAAGAAGATGTGAAAGATTTTTCATCAGGAACAAATCACATCTGGGATGTCTGGAACGAGACTGGATATCAGCGCTATGAAGAGTATTCACCATCGTTCTCTGCGGAGTTTGGTTATAACGGACCCGGTTCATGGCGCACACTGACAAAGGCGATTGGTAAATCGAATTTGGATTCAGCAGATAGTCATTTAGCGACGCATCAGAAGGCATTCTTCGGAATGGATAAAGTGGCAAATGGTTTGGTGCGCGAATTCAGTAAGGAATTCACGCTAGGACCAGCTTGGTACTTTGCGGCGCAGTTGGTGCAGGCACGGGCAGTTGAAGTCGGTCTGAAGCACTTTAGAAGCCAATACGAAACCTGTTCGGGCTCGGTCTTGTGGCAATACAACGATATGTGGCCGGCAATTAGCTGGGCTGTTCTTGATTCTGCCTCTTCTCGTAAATTGAGTTGGTATGCGATGCGTGAGGCGTATAGACCGCAGGTATTGCACTTCTCAGGACCAATGCGAAAGCTGATTCTTATCAATGACACCAGTGATAATTGGAGCGATGCGCTGAAAGTTCATCTGATTGGCAAGAGCGGCGAGGTTCTTGAAAGCAGCTCTCGTGAGGTATCTCTAGAACCACGTTCGCAGGCAAACTTTGATTTATCTGACCTCTTTGACACTGCAAATATTTCAGAAATCGATGGATATCTCGTTGCCGAACTTGGCGATATTCGCTCTGCGAGACGCATTCTTGATGCTGCGGTCAATCAGGTGTGTGCGCATAACGTTGATATTCAAGAGCGAGTGGTGGGCAACCAGGTGCAGGTGCATATCGATGCGAAGTGCTTTATCCATGAGCTTTCTTTATTGCCTGAGTTAGTTGCCCTTGATCGAGTTACGGTATCGGCCGAGGGAATCACCTTGCTGCCGGGTGAATCAATTGACCTTGTGATTGAGTGCTCGCATTCAGAAGATGCGAAGAAGGTAGCTTCAAAGGTTGAAGAGATTACCTGGAGCCTGAATCGCTTGATGAATTAGCTGTATCTTTAGAACATGAACCGCATCAATAACTTTAATCGCCGCGTGGCAGAGAAGATCACAGCCTTTGTTTCAACGATGTGGTGTGCCTATATATTCGCAGCGATCGCCTTGATTTCACTGCCTGCAGCTATTCGTACAGGCGATGTAGTCGTAATCGTGGCGTGGGTGGCCCAGACCTTCTTACAGTTGGTATTGCTCTCAATCATCATGGTCGGGCAACAGGTTTCATCGGCCTCAGTCGAGCAGATTATTCGCGAGACCCACGAGGCTTCCATCGGCGAATTCGAGCTGGCGAAAGAAGCCCGCCAGATTGCAGATCAAGAGCTCAAAGAGCTTAAAGATATAGCTGCCGAAATTCACCGCGTCATCCGCGATATCGAGGGCAAGAAGTAATCAGTGCTAGCCCCCAGTATTTAGCAAGAAAAGGTATTTCTCCACCGATGTAAAGGGCTACTGTGTTTATTGCATCTAACGAGGAGAGTCGTGAAAATTCATCAGCGCTTTGCAAATATCAGAATTCGATCCATTGCGTTAAGCGCGTTACTGTCGTTACTGACTTTAATTTCTGCTTCCTATGTAGTCGAGGTCTGGACGGGTCAAAAAGCAGTTGCTAGCGTTATTAAAGTTCTTGGATTCTGTCCTGCGCCACCTCTAGTGTCTACAGACGCATATGCCGGCGATACTGGTTTGACCGGAGAGACCGGAATTTCAGGCGACGCTGGCTTGAAGGGCGACACTGGCTTGAAGGGCGACACTGGCGCGACGGGCAAGACTGGCGATAAAGGAGAGACAGGATCCGTTGGACCTGAAGGAATAATTGGGGCAACGGGTGCTGAAGGAAAATGTCAGGCGCCCATGAATCTGTTATCTCTCGGTGCAGATTTAATTCCTGCAATCGACAATACATACACGCTAGGTTCGCCATCATTTCGTTGGAAAGGTCTTCAACTAGGACCTGGAACTCTCTACATTCAAGACATCAAAACCGGCGCTCAAGCTGGACTTACAGTTGATAATGGCTCACTACTTATCGATGGCGCAGACTCATTGCGTATCGGAAACTTAAGACTTACCGCCACTGGTATTGAATCAATACTTTCCAATCAGGATATTACGATCGGAAATATCAACGATCAGGGATATGTAAAGATTGCTCGCGGTATCAAATTTGAGGATGGAACTATTCTTCTCAGCGCTAATCAAAGCGGCCCACAAGGAGCGCAAGGAAACACTGGTGCAACAGGTGCGACTGGTCCACAAGGACCACAGGGTGCAACAGGTGCAACGGGTCCTTCAGGTGGACCAGTAGGACCAGCTGGCCCACAGGGTCTTCCAGGGATTCAGGGAACTCCAGGTCTGATTGGTCCAGCAGGACCACAAGGCGCTCAAGGCCCTCAGGGACCATCAGGAACGGTCGATGGTTTTATTGAGCAGGCAATCTGCATAAATAAAGATAAGGGCGTTATTCACCTGGGTGAATGTAAGAAAAATGGAGTCGATGGAGATGACTCAGTAATGCTAATCAAGAAAAAATAATTAGAGCGAGCGCAGTACTGCTGTAACGATTCCTAGAACTTCGCAATCGTCGCCATCGATTGGCGCGAAGTCATCATTTGCAGGAAGCAACCAAATGTGGCCGCTTTTGCGTGAGAATGTTTTTACAGTTGCTTCGCCATCGATCATTGCGGCAACGATGTCGCCATTGTTGGCATCTTTCTGCTGACGAATAACTACGTAATCGCCATCGCAGATTGCTGCGTTGATCATGGATTCGCCCTTGACCTTGAGCATGAAGAGTTCGCCCTTGCCAACGAGAGATTCAGGTAGCGGGAAGGTTTCTTCAACTTGTTGATCTGCAGTGATCGGAACACCTGCTGCGATTGAACCAACGAGTGGGATAAAGCGAGTCTTATCTGTGTGGGCACCTTCGCCAGTCATTGAGTCGGGAAGTACGACCTCCATGGCGCGACCTCGGTCGGCATCGCGACGGATGAAGCCCTTCTCTTCCAAGATATCGAGCTGGTACTTAACCGATGCGGGGGAGTTGAGCCCTGCTGCCTCACCGATTTCACGCATAGAAGGGGCATAGCCCTGGGATTCGGTTGAGGTCTTGATGAAGTCGAGGATCGTTACCTGGCGGGTGGTCAGCTCAGGCTTGGGGGTTGGATTCTTGGCCATGCACAGATTCTTCCACAGGTTGGGGATAAATTCAAACAAATGTTCGAAAAAATGTTGCAGATGTCAGTGGGCAGGTATATGGTTTTCCTATCGAACAAGTGTTCGAAAACCTTCCCCAAGGTTTAGTCAGTAGCAGGAGAGACGAACCATGAGC
This sequence comes from Candidatus Nanopelagicaceae bacterium, assembly GCA_965268225.1. Classification (GTDB taxonomy): domain Bacteria; phylum Actinomycetota; class Actinomycetes; order Nanopelagicales; family Nanopelagicaceae; genus Planktophila. Next base: position 436,240 of record OZ254166.1, read on the forward strand.
ACATACACACTTTCTACATATGGCTCTCAAAGCATTGTAAATCAGGCACTTTCGGCCGTTCCGTCTGGCATTTCATTCAATCCGGAGACGCTTCGCTCTTCCGGGATGCGCTTGAACCGCCGTGGTCGTCTAGCGCGCACCTTTGTGGTTCTCTCTCTCGCTATCGTCTTGGGGTCAGTTGTCAGCGCAAAGGCTGGGGCGGGCACCGATGTGGCTCCAGCAAAGGCCGGATCCTTTATTACCGTCACCGTGGCGCCCGGAGATACCGTCTGGTCCCTTGCTAATCGCCTTGCAGGCAACGGCGATGTGCGCTCGCTCGTCTCTGAGATCATCTCGGTCAACTCACTGGCCTCAGTCGATGTAGCAACAGGGCAGAAGCTGCGTATCCCGCTTAAGTAGCCTGATCTAGGGTTTCAGGCGCGACACGAACTCACGCCACGCCTTTCATCCTGCAAACTCTCAAGATTTGCTTTACAGTTCCCACTATATGTAGGGGTCGAAGACGCAAAAACTTCCATAAGTAGTGTTTTTAGGGTAGTTTTCGCAGTTCGCCATTACACCCATATTGGGAAAAGTTGAGTATTCGAAGGGAGACACGCCGAGATGATTTGCCCGTTCTGCAGACACGATGATTCCCGAGTCGTCGACTCCCGTCCGGTCCAAGATGGCACAGAAATCCGCCGTCGCCGCGAATGCCCAAAGTGCGGCCAGCGCTTTTCAACCCAGGAGGTCGCACTCCTTAACATCATCAAGCGATCAGGTGCTACCGAACCATTTAGCCGCGAGAAAGTTCTTGTGGGCGTTCGTAAGGCGTGCCAAGGTCGCCCAGTAGATGAAGATGATTTGGTTCTCTTGGCCCAGCGAGTAGAAGAAACCCTTCGCTCAACAGGCCAAGCTGAAATCGAAGCTCAAGAAGTAGGGCTGGCAATTCTTGCGCCACTCCGCGAACTCGATGAGGTGGCTTACCTCCGATACGCGTCTGTGTACCGTAACTTTGCCTCCCTTGAAGATTTTGAAGGTGAGATTGCACTTCTCCGCGCCCTCCCATCAAATGCTACAAACGCAACAAAAACCGCAACAAAAGTAACAACACCAGATACATCATCAACAGTTCAACAGAAGACGGGGAAATAACACATGTCAGATACGGTCATCAATCGACCAACTTCGAAGGTTAAGGGCGGAAAGTCACTTACAGTCGAACGCATTTACACAACAGAAGGCGTACATCCTTATGACACAGTCACATGGGATCGTCGCGATGTTGTTCAACAGAATTGGAAGACAGGCGAAGTTGTTTTCGAACAACGCGGCGTTGAATTCCCTGACTTCTGGTCAGTGAACGCTTCAACGATCGTTACAACCAAGTACTTCCGTGGCGCAGTCGGTGCCGAAAATCGCGAATGGTCTCTCAAGCAGGTCATCGATCGCGTTGTACTTACCTACGTAAAGGCCGGAAAAGATTTCGGTTACTTTGCAACAGATAAGGATGCAACAATTTTCGAGCACGAACTCACACACATGCTCATGCACCAAATCTTCTCTTTCAACTCACCCGTTTGGTTTAACGTCGGAACTGCTGCCCCACAGCAAGTATCTGCATGCTTCATCTTGTCTGTTGATGACACTATGGATTCAATTCTTAACTGGTATCGCGAAGAAGGAATGATCTTTAAGGGCGGATCTGGTGCCGGCCTTAACCTTTCACGTATCCGTTCTTCAAAGGAACTTCTTAAGTCAGGTGGAACAGCTTCAGGGCCAGTTTCATTTATGCGTGGTGCAGATGCATCTGCAGGAACAATCAAATCTGGTGGCGCAACCCGTCGCGCTGCAAAGATGGTTGTTCTCGATGTTGATCACCCAGATATCGAAGAATTCATCGAAACAAAGGTCTCTGAAGAGCAGAAGATTCGCGCACTTCGCGATGCTGGCTTCGATATGGACCTCGGTGGAAAAGACATCATCTCTGTTCAGTATCAGAATGCAAATAACTCAGTCCGCGTAAGCGACGAGTTCATGCGTGCATACGAAGCTGGTACAGAGTTCGGTCTTAAGGCTCGCTCAACTGGCGAAGTTATCGAGACAACAGATGCACGTCAGCTCTTCCGCAAGATGGCAGAAGCTGCATGGGCATGTGCTGATCCAGGAATCCAGTACGACGACACCATCAATGATTGGCACACAAACCCAGAGACAGGTCGCATCAATGCGTCTAACCCTTGCTCTGAGTACATGTCACTCGATAACTCATCATGTAACTTGGCTTCACTTAACTTGATGAAGTTCCTCAAGGCTGATGGATCATTCGATTCAAAGACATTTGCTAAGGCAGCAGAAATGATTATCACTGCGATGGATATTTCAATCTGCTTCGCTGACTTCCCAACACAGGCAATCGGCGAGACAACACAGGCATACCGTCAGCTCGGAATCGGTTATGCAAACCTCGGTGCACTTCTTATGGCATCAGGTCTTGCATACGACTCTGAAGGTGGACGCGCTCTTGCTGGTGCAATCACATCTCTTATGTCAGGTATTACCTACAAGCGTTCAGCAGAACTCGCTGGCATTGTTGGTCCATACGACGGCTTCGCACGTAACGCAACAGCACATGCTCGCGTTATGCGTAAGCACGCCGCTGCTTCATCTGCTGCAAAGCAGGAGACCACACTCGATATCGATGTATGGGCAGAAGCAAATAAGGCGTGGGATGCATGCCTCACAATCGGCGATAAGAACGGATGGCGCAACGCGCAGATCTCAGTTCTTGCACCAACAGGAACAATTGGTTTGATGATGGATTGCGATACAACTGGTATCGAACCTGACTTCTCACTCGTTAAGTTCAAGAAGCTCGTCGGTGGCGGATCTATGCAGATCGTTAACCAGACAGTTCCACAGGCTCTCCGTAAGCTCGGATACACAGAAGAGACCATCGAAGCGATCGTTGAATTCATCGCTGCAAACGGTCACGTCATCGATGCACCTGGCCTCAAGCCAGAGCACTACGACGTATTCGACTGTGCACTCGGTGCGCGTTCAATCGCTCCTATGGGCCACGTCCGCATGATGGCTGCTTGCCAGCCATTCTTGTCAGGCGCAATTTCAAAGACAGTAAATCTTCCTGAAGATGCGACTGTTGAAGAAGTTGAAGAGGTCTACTACGAAGGTTGGAAGCTCGGTCTTAAGGCTCTCGCTGTTTACCGCGATAACTGCAAGGTCGGTCAGCCACTTTCTGATGGAAAGGCTAAGAAGAAGGGCGCTGTCGCAACTGACTCTGCAGAAGTAGAGACAGCAACACCAGTGCGCAAGCGCCTTCCTAAGTCACGTCCTGCAACAACAACATCATTCTCAGTCGGAGGCGCAGAGGGTTACATGACCGCTGGTGCATACGCTGATGGTGCACTCGGTGAAGTCTTCTTGAAGCTCGGTAAGCAGGGTTCAACTCTTGCTGGCGTCATGGATGCATTCTCAATCGCAGTATCGATCGGTCTTCAGTACGGAGTACCTCTCGAGACATTCGTAGAGAAGTTCACTAACTTGCGCTTCGAACCAGCAGGTATGACAGATGATGCAGATGTTCGCATCGCACAGTCAATGATGGATTACATCTTCCGTCGCTTGGCTCTTGATTACCTTCCATTCGAACAGCGTTCAGCAATGGGTCTATACACAGCAGCAGAGCGCGCAGCAGCTCTCGATAACGGTGGCGAATATGCACCAATCGCGAGTGCTGATACCCCAAAAGCACCTGTGGCTGCGGCGGCTCCTGCGGTTGCAAGTAAGCCAGTTGAAGTAAAGATTGAAGCAGCACCAGCTGCTCCACTCGCAGCAACGATTGGTTCATCATCTGATCTCCTAGAATCAATGGGAATCAAATCTGATGCACCACTTTGTATGACATGTGGTGTAAAGATGCGTATGTCAGGTGCTTGCTTCGTATGCGAAGGTTGTGGAAACACATCTGGTTGCAGCTAAAGATTAACCAACCCCGTTAAGAAAGCCCGCCGGCTAAACTCGGCGGGCTTTCTTACTTTCCAGGGCTAGCACTCAGAAGAAGCGAATTCAGGGGGTGCACAAGTCATTCTCAGCAATCTACAGAGAAGTTTCCAGCAAGTAGGTGGAGTCTTCTTAATGAAGGCAGAACGTTCCAGTAAGGAACCTTAAAAAGCTTTCAGAGGAAGTAAAAATGTTACAGAGAAAGAAAATCTCAACCGCGGTCGCAGTAGCGCTCTTCGGAACACTCGCTCTAGCACCGGGAGCTTCTGCTGCAACTCCTACCTACCTCACAACTACCCAGAAGGCACAGTTGAAGTATTTGATCGAGGAAGAGAAGTTGGCTCGTGATGTGTACACATACCTTTCAACAAAGGTAACAACACGAAAGTTCTCCAATATTGCTCGCTCAGAGCAGACACATATGAATTACATTGCGGCGCTGCTGACAAAGTACAAGCAGACCAACCCCACAATTGGTAAGGCAGCCGGAGTCTTTGTAAATAAGGATATTCAGGCTCTTTACAACGCTCTTACTGCTGAAGGTTCTGCAGGCCTGATCCAGGCATACGGGGTCGGGGTGAAGATTGAAGATGTCGATATCGCATCTTTGAAGGAGCTCTTGGCTAAGTCAATGCCAGTCGATGTGAAGGCAGCCCTTGATCTCTTGCTCGCTGCTTCTTACAACCACCTAGAGGCATTCACGTACTAATCACTAAGAGTTAAGAAATCCCTCGACTTGGTTACAGGTCGAGGGGTTTCTCTTTTTTAAATCGAAACTTTCATAAATTAAAGAATCAAATATGGTTCATAATGCTATTTTTCCCTTGGCGAACAGATGCACCTCTGAGTACGCGCATCTGGTGGCCGGCGAGTTGTCTTTGATTAATTTCGAAGGCGGCTACCGGCCACGTCACCAAAATGGAAACGCCGACTTGAGTAAACTCAAGACGACGCCCAACTTCTGTTACGAAGTATCCGAGTGCCCGTCGTTCCTGCGGCGGGCATTCTTCATTTCTATAAATAGAAATATGAGTCTGCACGTGCACAAAACGATTTCGAGCGCTTCTTCTAGCTTCATAACTCCTCCCTTCTCTCATCCGCCACGGATGCGGCGGAATAATTGGGGGAAGTCAGTGACGGACCCAACGAGATCTGGAAGCGAAGTGCGCGAAAAATAGGTCTTTGAGCCAAGCGTTTTATTTGATTTCTCGACCCCTGTGGATGAGTAGTAGACTCATGGTGTTGTTATCGGGGTCGATGTAATTTCGAACCGGCGGTTATAGTCCGCGACCCGCACATATCCAATGGGCGGTTGACTCAGTGAAACTCTGGGACCGACGGTTAAAGTCCGGATGAGAGATAACAGCGGAATCGGTGCACCATGTTTATCGATGACGCCTACGCGCATCTGTACTCACTGAGCCTTCAAGGTCTCGGTGTGAGTACCCCCAACCCAAATGTCTCTGCCGCAATCTATGGCGCAGATGGGTCTCTAATCTCTGACGGTTTCCATAATCGCAAAGTCTCGGTAGATCACGCTGAAGTTGTAGCTCTTAAAAAAGCCGGCAGCGCAGCTCGTGGATCAACGATGGTTGTTTCACTCGAACCATGTGCGCATACCGGAACAACTCCACCATGTGTTCAAGCAATTATTGATGCTGGAATCGCAAAGGTCATTTACGCAGTTGCCGATCCCAATCCGATTGCAGCTGGGGGAGCCCAGCGGCTTAAAGACGCTGGAATCGTTGTCGAACATCGCGAATCTGAAGAACTTAACTTTGTGCAACGCGCATGGCTCCATAAAGAGCGCACTGGTCGTCCATTGATGATTTGGAAAGTTGCTACAACTTTAGATAGCAAAGTCGCAGCAAGCGATGGAACATCGCAATGGATCACAGGTCCTGAATCCCGTGAAGATGTACAGGAACTTCGTGCGCAATCTGATGCAATCTTGATTGGCACTAATACGGCTCTGGTTGATAACCCACATCTAATTCCACGCGGACACGATGCACGTCCTGTTCGCGTAATTAGCGGTGAACAAGAAGTTCCTGCCACCAACAAGGTTTTCGATGACGAGGCTCGCACAATCACAGTCAAGAGCAAATCAATCCCAGAGCTAATGAAAGTCTTGAACGATGAAGGCTTTAACCTGGTGCTCGTTGAAGCAGGCCCCACACTGGGTTCAGCCTTAATGGCATCAGGAAATATCGACGAACTAATTGTCTATCAGGCGCCAAAGATGTTGGGCGCCGGCAAGGAATTTGTTAGCCACCTAGGAATTTCAACTCTTGATGATTATCTTGAGCTTGAACTTATTTCTGTCCAACCGTTTGGTAGCGATATCAAATCTCACTATCTAGTGAAGGGTCGCTAAATGTTTACAGGACTTATTACCGAACTTGGCACAGTGCAATCAATCGAACGCGGCGAAAGCTCAGCGATCTTCACAATTAAGGCTCCAGAATCAGTGCAGGGCTTAGGAATTGGCGACTCCATTGCAGTCAATGGAACTTGCTTGACGGCAACATCTTTGTCAGCTGATTCATTTACAGCAGATGTCATGGTGCAGACCTTGTCACTTACTTCCCTAGGTCAACTAGAAGTCGGCTCACCGGTAAACCTTGAGCTAGCAGCGCAGATGGATATGCGCATGGGTGGCCATATCGTGCAGGGCCATGTCGATGGCACCGGAACAGTGGCGAAGTTATTGCCAGGTGAGAAGTGGGCACAGTTTGATGTTGTGGCCCCAGAGCACCTCACAAAATATGTGGTGGCACAGGGTTCAATCACTCTCGATGGTGTCTCACTGACTGTGGGCGCTATCGACGATGCAACCAACACCATCACTGTCTGGCTCATCCCTGAAACTCTTGCACAAACCAACCTGTCTTCAAAGAAAGCTGGCGATCTCATCAATATCGAAGTCGATATCTTAGCTAAGTACGTCGAACGCTTGATTTCAAAGGGGGTTGCTCGTGGAGAATAATTTCAACGAAGCCCTTGATCGCTTTCGACGAGGAGATATGGTCATCGTTGTCGATGATCACGATCGCGAAAATGAAGGCGATCTCATCATGTTGGCAGAACAGGCCACTACTGAAAAGACTGCATTTATGGTTCGCCACACAACCGGAATCTTGTGTGTAGCAATCACTTCAGAGCATGCACATCAACTACGTCTTCCTTATATGGTCGAACAGAATCAAGATGTTCGAAAGACTGCATTCACTGTTTCAGTTGACTTAGCTGAAGGAATTACAACAGGCGTCAGTGCAGTCGAGCGCACAAGAACAATTTGCGCTCTCGGTTGTGCAACTTCACGTGCCTCAGATTTCATTCGTCCAGGCCATATCTATCCACTCATTGCACATAAGGATGGCTTGGCAGCTCGCGGGGGACATACAGAGGCAGGTATCGCTCTTGCAGAGCTAACCGGTTCATATCCAGCAGCGTTGCTCTCTGAAATCGTTGCCGAAGATGGATCGATGGCACGCGGCGAAACTCTTCAAGCATTTGCCGCAGAACACCAGATTCCGATTATCTCCATTGCAGAGATTAAGAAGTATCAAGAATCGCTTGCTCCGGTACCTCGCGTTACAACTTTTCCAACCCATGAATTCGAGTGGGTTCCTGTGCAGTTGCGTGATGCCGAATGGGATCTTGCAACATACCCATCACTAAAGCACCGTGAACAAGTAGTTATGCGTTTCTGCACGGAAGATAAAGTGCCCATGATCCGCATCCACTCAGAATGCTTTACTGGAGATGTAGTTCATTCCCAGCGCTGTGATTGCGGCCAGCAACTCGATGCTTCAATTGCTGCGATTGAAGAATATGGATGCGGCTACATCATCTATATCCGTGACCACGAAGGTCGCGGCATTGGGCTGACTGAAAAGCTCAAGGCTTACATTTTGCAGAATAATGGCCTCGATACAGTCGATGCAAATTTGCAGTTGGGCCACTCAGTTGATTCACGCGATTGGTCTGAAGCAATTTCAATTTTGAAGAATCTTGGCGTATCAGCAATCAAGCTATTGACCAATAATCCTGAAAAGGTGAAGGCAGTTGCCGATAGCGGAATCGATTGTGAGCAGCTATCCATAACGATCGAACCCAATGAATTTAATAAGCAGTACCTAGCAACCAAGGCAGAGCGCCTTGGACATACAGCGTCACAGCAATCTGGAGGAAAATAATGGCCGGCCACGCACCAGAAATCGAAGTACCGAAGTTTCCCAAGGCGAAGATCGCCATTATCTCCTCTTCATGGCACCTCGACATCTGTAACGACCTTATTGCTGGTGCAACTCGCGCACTTGAAGCTGCAGAAGTTAAGAAGATCAAAGTAGTCTACGTACCAGGCTCATTTGAGATCCCACTTGCGGCGCAGAAGATGTTTGAAAAGGGTTATGACGCAGTTGTTGCTGTGGGCCTTGTCCTTAAAGGCGAAACACCGCACTTCGATTATGTCTGCCAAGGTGTCACACAGGGCGTTGTTGATGCGCAGCTGAAATGGTCAAAGCCAATCGGTTACGGCGTTTTAATGTGCAACGACCTTGATCAAGCAATTGCTCGTTCAGGCCGTCCCGGAAGTAAAGAAGATAAGGGTTACGACAGCGCTATTGCTGCCCTTGCTTTGATGGGTCTTTAATTCATCTCATGAAGAACGTTGCATGGAATGAAGGCAGCTGGACTCGTGAACCTGTCTCGCAATCACAAGAAGGCGCCATTCTCATAGTAGAAGCAGCTGCCGAAAGCGATTGGTGGCGTACTACGTCCTACGGATTCATCCATGATGATGGCCATGCTCTTGTTAAAGAATTCCCAAATGATTCAGCTGTCGAGGTTTCATTCATTCTTGATTACACAGAACAGTTCGACCAAGCCGGAATCTTTATTTCTTCCGATAACGAAAATTGGATTAAGGCAGGCGTTGAATTTTGCGATGGTTATCCTCAAGTAGGAGCAGTAGTCACACTGATAAATTCAGATTGGTCTGTGGCACCTGTTGCTGAATGGATGAACAAAGAAGTAACTATTCGCGTCAGCAGATCAGGAGATGCGGTCACTGTCCGAGCTGGAATAAACAATGATTTACGCCTGGTTCGCGTCGCACCACTTGATCCAACTCGCACTTGGAAAGCGGGACCAATGTTCTGTGCACCAACTCGTGCAGGTTTGAAAGTCAGTTTTACTAAATGGTCAGAAGGACCGGCTGATTCAGATCTGCATTAACTAGGCAACGAGCAGCGAACGTTTAGAAAGACCCATCCAGAAACCTTCAATCAAAGTCTCTGGAATTGCATCAGTCTCTGTTGCCGCGCCCAGGGTTACAAAAAGTGGCGTGAAGTGTTCAACTGTTGGATGTGCGTAATTCACAGCCGGCGCTAAATCTTTATAGGACGCGAGCATGTCTACATCGCCACGAGAAAGGGCATCTGCCGCCCACTGATCAAAGTCTGATGACCATCCGGGAGCCTTCGCATCAATTGACCAATCGCGAAGGAATGGCAAGCCGTGAGTCATAAATCCAGAACCTACGATCAAGACACCTTCATCGCGCAAAGGACGAAGTCGCTTTCCAAGTTCTATTAACTTTCCTGGGTCCGATGTCGGCATCGAAAGTTGAAGAACAGGAATATCTGCATCGGGGTACATGATGCGCATTGGCACCCAAGCACCATGGTCAAGTCCACGATTAGATTGATGGAGTTGTTCGTTATCAGGCATCATCGCAGCAATGTGTGCAGCAAGAGCTGATGCATCAGGAGTTTCATAAGTCATCTCGTAGAACTTCTGAGCAAATCCACCGAAGTCATATACAAGGGGAGTGCCGGCGACGGGTGAAGTAATAGAGATAGGTGCAGATTCCCAGTGGGCTGAAACAATCAGAATCGCCTTCGGCTTCTCAAATTTCTGAGTTATCTGCGCTATTTCGCCAGACCAGATCGGATCATCAAGGAGCATGGGCGCACCATGTCCGATGTAGAGAGCTGGTAACTGAGCCATAGTAAGAGAGTATCCTAAAGTAGTTGAAATTTCAACTACATGGCAAAGCGTTGATTTACAGGCGTGAAGTAAGGATTCCCTGGACTTCACCTTCTGTTGGTGCAATGGGATTGTTGCCAGTGACTGAATCTGCCAGAACAGTCTTGGCGATATCACCGATCATCTCTTGCTTCACACCGTAATGAGAAAGTGAATTACGGATATTAATTGAGTCAGAGAGATCTCGAACCGCTTCAATCGCGGTCGCTGAGTTTGCGGATACTCCCATATCGTTTCCGACAGTTCCATAGATATCAGAAACTTCGCGCGCATTGAACTCCATAACTTCAGGAAGCACAGTTGCAAGCGCCTCACCATGTGCCGCACCTACATGCGCAGAGACAGAGTGAGCGATTCCGTGAACAAGTCCGAGGCCTGAAAGAGTGAGAGCAAGACCAGCTAAATGAGCGCCCATCAACATATCTCCACGGGCGTCAACGTTGGTACCTTCCTTGACTGCAATAGGAAGTGACTTAGAAATCAATTTGATGGCTTCATGTGCATAGGCTGCTGAAACTGGTGTGCGCCCCTTAGAGGTAAGAGATTCAATAGCGTGAGTGAGAGCGTCAATTCCTGTACCTGCTGTTGGACGAGGTGGAAGTCCCACGGTGAGTTCAGGATCAAGGATTGCGGCTACTGGTGTTGTGCTTGCATCTCCTACATAGAACTTGCATTGACGAATTGGGTCATCAATCACGCCCCAGTTATTTGTCTCAGAGCCCGTACCTGATGTTGTTGGAATGGCGATAATAGGAAGCGCTGGACGATCTGGAGTAATCGAGTAATCAAACTTTGCAGATGAAAATGTTGGGTTGGCAACGACAAGTGCAATGCCCTTTGACGAATCAAGGGATGAGCCCCCACCCAGTGCCACGATGCAATCTGCTCCGAATGAAACACCAGCCTTTGCTGCGGCATCAATAAGGGTTGTCGTTGGATTGGGCTTAATATCAGTGTAGGACGCTGTCTCTATGCCAGCGCTAGCAAGTATTGCTTCAACTTTGGCGAGTACGCCAGCAGCACCAACGCCTGGATCTGTAACGATGAAGACTTTCTTCTTATTCAAACCTGCAACTACCTCAGGTAGCTGAGCTACAGAACCTGCTCCAAATCGGATATTGACTGATCCAGGTGTGAGTGTGAATGCGTTCATCGTCTGCCTTTGCTGTCGAGAGGTTAGTTACTTGCTATCAGTGATTGGGTAATGCGATCTGCTGCTTTCTTCATCTCTTTCGCTGCTGGAATGAGATGTGGTTCAAATCGTGCCTTTGGGGCTGCAACGTTAATCGCAGCCACAATTGAACCATTGAAATCTCGGACAGGTACAGAGGCACCTACGAGTCCAGGTTCAAATTCTTCGATGACTGTTGAATAACCATCATGCCGAATCTTTTCAATAACCCTAATTAACTCTTCACCCGTCTTTGTCAGACATAGTGGGGGAGCACTCTCAATTTTCTTCTTCGCTGGATAAATTCTTTCAATCTGATCATTGTCGAGTCCAGAAAGAAGTACGCGACCCGATGAAGTCATGTAAGAAGGCGCAGTTACGCCCATCCAACTCAGGGCGCGAAAACCGTGCGCTGGAGATTCAGAGTGGATGGTGACAACTTCAAGTCCTTGCAACACTGTGAGGTGAACCGTTTCACCGAGTTTATGAACAAGACCATGCATCTCGCCACGCGCTGCCGTAACAAGTTGAGCCTCAAATGTGTATCGAGCAATCGCATAGAGTCGAGGCCCGACAATCACCCCTGCACCTTGTCGCAATAACAATCCGTTATCTAAAAGACGCGAAATCGCGCGAGAAATTTGGCTCTTCTCTCGCTTTGTAGCTATTGCCAGGTCGCCATTGCGCTGGGGAATAGGAGATGCCGCAGCGACCGCCTCGATAATCTCGAGATCACGCTCTAAACCGTTGTTTCGAACGGGTGTATTAGGCATGTTGCAGACAGTACAACTCTTGGTGCGCCTATTGCAACACCCCAATAGTCAGGAGCAATATGGCGCTCGTGAACATGTTGGAAGATTTCATCGTGCCGCTTTCGCCGCCGAACCTTTTGGAATTCATTTCTATCCAACGTGAAAAAATTACCCTCGCTGTTATAGCTCAGATTGAACTCATTCTTCTAGTGATGACAATTGTTTCAATCACAGCAATTCTTACGGGTCTTCTTGTATGGAAATCAACGGCAGCATCAGAAGCGGTAACTGGATTCTGGTCAGTTGTCTTCACGATTCCGTCACTTGCAATGTTTATTTTCTTTATTGGGCCATTCGGTCTCGGTTGGCTTCCCGCGGTTATTGCTCTCGTTCTCTACGGCCAGCTTCCTGTTGTTCGCAACACCATTGTTGGTCTGCGATCTGTCGAACCGGCGATCATGGAATCAGCTGCAGCGATGGGAATGAAGCCACTTACCGTTCTTCGTAAAATTCAATTTCCTCTTGCGTGGCCAGTCATCATCGTTGGTATTCGTGTATCGGCAATGTTGATCTTTGGTATCTCAGCAATCGCAGCATACGTGGGTGGTCCTGGTCTTGGAGATTATCTCTTCAGCGGTCTAGCAAATCTCGGTTCATTTAACTCAATGAATCAAACGCTTGTTGGTGCTTTTGGAATCACAATTCTCGCACTCATCTTTGATGGTCTTTTTGTCATTGTTCGTCGTGTTACTACGCCAAGGGGGCTACGTGTCTAATACAACTCATGGACAAGAAATTCGTCTTGAGAAACTCACCAAGCGATATCCAAATACAGCCAAAGATGCTGTCTCTGAATTTAACTTGGTCATTCCTGCAGGGGAGTGCGTTGTCTTTGTAGGTCCTTCTGGATGTGGCAAGACCACAACCATGAAGATGATCAACCGAATTATTGAGCCAACGTCTGGGCGCATCGTTATCGGCGGAGAAGATGTCACAAAGACTCCAGCTCACGAACTTCGTCGCAATATTGGCTACGTTATTCAGCAAATTGGACTCTTCCCACATATGACAATTGCTGACAACGTCGCAACCGTTCCCCAACTACTTGGGTGGGAAAAGTCAAAGACTCGAGCTCGCGTCAATGAACTTCTCGATCTCGTTGGTCTTGATCCATCTGAATATGGTTCACGTTACCCAAAGCAACTCTCTGGTGGTCAACAACAGCGTGTAGGAGTGGCTCGCGCACTCGCAGCTGATCCTGCAGTTCTACTTATGGACGAACCATTTGGTGCGACTGACCCAATCACTCGCGTTCGACTACAAAAGGAATTCCGAGCACTCCAACGTGAACTTAAGAAGACTGTGGTCTTTGTAACTCACGACTTCGAAGAAGCGCTCCTCTTGGGCGACCGAATTGCTGTTCTATCCGAGCAATCAAAGGTTGAGCAATATGGAACTCCTTTGGAAATCCTTTCAGCACCTGCAACTAAGAAAGTCGAAAGCTTTGTCGGTGAAGCTGCAAGTGTTCGTATGTTGGGTCTTGTCTCACTTGCCAGCGTTTCGGTTGCATCAGGAACAGTCGATGGTCCGACTCTCGCTGAATCGGCAACTCTTCGTGAAGCAATGGAAGGTTTCATCACAGGAGCAAAGGCAATTAATATCGGCACACGCGGCCACCTCACATTTGAAGCACTTCAGAGTGCAATTAGCAGCACGAGAGCGGGTGCTAAGTAACAATGGCTAAAGCGCTCCCAAAACCAAATCTCACAGCTGGGTCTCTGTACTCCCAGTCTGCGCGTTTGATTTTCCAGCGCCATCGTTCACTCATCATTCAACCGATTTTGATTCTTCTTCTCTCAGCAGCACTTGCAATTACGCTGAGCCGAGCACATCTCGATGTTATTGAAAAAGTGACCATTAACAAGGCATTTATCTTCCGCGCCATCCAAGATCACCTCATCCTCTCTTTTGCGTCGGCCGCAGTCATCCTGGTTGTTGCAGTTCCAGCTGGAATTTTGCTAACACGTCGTCGCTATAAGAAGTTCACACCAATTGTTTTGATTCTTGCCAACATTGGGCAAGCATTTCCAGCAGTGGGCGTCTTGATTATCGCTGGAATTCTCTTCGGTTTCGGAAAGCCAATTGCAATATTCTCATTTGCCGCCTTTGGAATTCTTCCAATCTTGCGAAACACAATTGTTGGCCTTCAGGAGATTGATCCTTTTATTATCGAATCAGCCATGGGAATGGGCATGACGCCAAAGCAAGCGCTTCGTCAGATTGAACTTCCTCTCGCTGTGCCAGTCATTCTGGCCGGTGTTCGCACCACTCTCATTCTTACCGTTGGCGTAGCCACCCTTGGTGTCTTCGTGAATGGTGGAGGTCTAGGAACGCTCATCATTCCTGGCCTAAAGCTCAATCGGGAGCTCGTTCTAGTCACCGGAGGAATGTTGACGGTAATCGTCGCATTCACAATGGATTGGTTGGCACGTGCTGCTGAAGAACTCCTTCGACCTCGAGGGATTTAATACCTAAGGAAGGGTAAAAAATGCAGGTAAGAAGCCACAAAGTAGTTGCTATTGCAGCTGCAATTGCTCTCGCAGTTGTCGGATCAGCAGCAACAACATCATCAGCTCAAGCAGCTGGAAAGTCCCTCAAGGGAGTAAGTGTCATCGTTGGTTCGAAGGACTTCACAGAGTCAATCGTTCTCTCGAAGATTGTTAAGCAATTCATCCTCGCTAACGGTGGAAAAGTCGTAGATAAGACAAATATCAAGGGTTCATCAACAACTCGTGAAGCTATGGTCTCAGGCGACATCAACATGTACTGGGAATACACCGGTACAGCATGGTTGGTTTACCAGAAGCAGACAGATGTAAACATTTCACCAGCGGACCTCTACAAGAAGGTTGTCGCTGGCGACAAGAAGGCGAAGGTCACATGGGGACCAATGACTTCATTTAACGACACATACGCATGGGCAATTACTAAGGCAAATGCGACTAAGTACGGCATCAAGACATACTCAGATCTCGCTAAGAAGCTTCCAGCTGGTTCTTCATGGTGTGTTGAGTCTGAATTCCAGAGCCGTCCAGATGGTTGGGCAGGATTCAAGACTAAGTACGGAATCTCTGATTCAAACATCACAACAAAGGTTCTCGATACAGGTGCTATCTATCAGGCAACTAAGGATGGACAGTGCATGGTCGGTGAAGTATTCGCAACTGACGGACGCATCGGAGCTCTTGGCTTGATGGTTCCAGCAGAAGATATTTCATACTTCCCTCCATACAACGCTGCATTGACAATGACTGATGCAACTGCAAAGAAGTACCCACAGCTTGTAAAGGCTTTGGCTCCAATTGCAGCAAAGATCAGCAACGCAACAATGCAGAACCTCAACGCTCGCGTTGATGTTCTCGGAGAAGATGCAGATACAGTAGCGAAGAGCTTCTTGACTGCATCAGGATTGGTGAAGTAAAGAAAATGATTGAAATCCAGATCGGCGAAGGTTTTGTGGGCTCAGGGCCCAATGCGGCTCACACGAACACAGTTCTCGGAGCTCGATCTGGACCCGCTGGAGTGGCATGGGCAACAGCCCTTGCCACTCCGCGTGCGGGGCATGTTCCATTTATGGTTGTTGCACAACCTGGTATCGCAGTCACGCCACCGACTCTCTTTGTAAATAAAGCAGCAGTTGAAAGCGATCAACACGGTCTCTTTACTTGGGGCGCTGCACAAGCAGGCGTTGCAGCCGGTGTTGGTGATGCACTTCGCGCCGGAGTTATCGACATCTCAGAGACAGATGATCTCGTCATCGTTGCAGCTGTATGGCTTAACCCATCAGCAAATGATGAAGAAGAAGTTTTCAGAAATCAGCGCCAAGCGATGTTTGATGCACTCACCAATGGCAAATCTGGCAAGCCAACGGCTGCTGATGTCATGAAGGCAACCGAAAACGTTGCCAACCCATTCTTTAGACAGCAATAACTTTTGACGATCAAATAGCAATTTTCCCTCTAACTGAAAGAGTCGAGCACCTTCGATGAAGATTACGAATATTCGTTTTGAGCGAGCAACGTTGCAGCTCGATCCACCTTTCTGCCCAAATTGGGATCCCACCCCACGTCGCACCTTTGGTGCAACTCTCACAATTGTCGAAACCGATGGCGGAATCATCGGTTACGGCGCAGGCGATGACATGGGCGGATTCGATGGATATGAGAAGCACTTCATCGGTAAGGATCTCTTCGATATTGAAGAGCATGTTCGCACTCTCGAAACGATTACCTTTCACGCCGGACGTTACTGGCCAATTGAGGTAGCAATCTGGGATGCAATCGGAAAGGCAAAGCACGAGACTGTTGCATCTCTCTTTGGTGGCGCTGAGGACTCCATCCCCGCATATGCATCTACTGGTGCGATCATGACTGCACCAGAACGCGCGCAGAGTGCGGTTGCTATCCGTGATGCAGGTTTCAAGGCGATGAAAATTCGCGTTCCTCAGACACAGCTAGATCTCGGAATTGAAACGCTGAAGTTGATTCGCGAAGCAGTCGGATCTGATTTAGAAATCATGGTCGATCTCAATCAAGCCTGGCGCATGCCGGGCGACACACGTAAATCGATAGATGTTGCTACGGCGATGAAATTTGTCGATGCAGCTGTTGATTACGGTGTCTATTGGATTGAAGAACCACTTCCAATGGAAGATATGGAAGGTCTACGCAAGCTTCGCGGCCGCGGCACTCGTATCGCCGGCGGCGAGATGGTTCGTACTATTAACGAAATCAATGTCTTGATTGAAAATGATGCACTTGATGTGATTCAGGCAGATGTGGTCTTAGCTGCAGGTATGGAACGCTCGCGCGAAATCGCTCGTCGCGCCAATGCCCGTGGACACATCTTCACTCCCCACACCTGGTCAAATGGTTATGGGCTAGCGGCAAATCTCCATGTCACTGCAGGTATCGGGGGAGCGCCATTTATTGAATTCCCATTCGATCCACCAACTTGGACGAGTGAACGTCGCGACTTCCTCATGGAGAAGCCACTGACTGTTGGGCGTGATGGATTACTCCATGTTCCTTCTGGCGCAGGCCTTGGAATTGAACCAAACTGGTCGCACTTCAAAAAGTCTGTTGCATAAGGAGATACACAGTGGCACTCGATAAAGATGCTTGGGTTAAGCGCGCCCTCGAACTCAAACCTGAATCAAGAATGTACATCAACGGTGGGTATGTTGATTCAGTTTCAGGAAAGACTTTCGATGACATCTCACCTCGCGATCAGCGCGTCATTGCAAAGATTGCGGCAGGCGATACCGAAGATGTAAATCGCGCGGTTGCCGCAGCTAAGGCAGCCTTCGATTCAGGCGTATGGCGTGAGATGAATCCTCGCGACAAGAAGGCAATCATGCTCAAGTGGGCCGATCTGATCCGTGAGCATCAAGAAGAGCTTGCACTCCTTGAAACTCTTGATGTTGGTAAGCCAATCTCTGATTCACTCAACGTTGATGTCATGGGTTGTGCTCGCACGGTGCAGTGGTACGGAGAAGCGATCGATAAGACTTACGATGAAATTGCACCTGCCCCTCGCAACGCGCTTGCAATGATTACTCGCGAACCTTTAGGTGTTATCGGTGCAGTTGTTCCTTGGAACTATCCGATGATTATCGCGTCATGGAAAGTTGCACCTGCTCTGGCAATGGGAAATAGCGTCGTTCTTAAACCAGCCGAACAATCTTCTCTCTCCGCAATTCTCTTAGCTCGCCTTGCGACTGAAGCAGGAATACCGAACGGTGTATTCAATGTTGTGACTGGACTTGGACCTGAAGCGGGGCAAGCACTAGCTCGTCATATGGATGTCGCAAAGCTGGCATTTACC
Organism: Candidatus Nanopelagicaceae bacterium; assembly: GCA_965268225.1. Lineage (GTDB taxonomy): Bacteria > Actinomycetota > Actinomycetes > Nanopelagicales > Nanopelagicaceae > Planktophila. The sequence goes on from OZ254166.1 coordinate 454,102, forward strand.
GGTAGTGGTCCAACAGGACGCAAGATGCTCCAGTATGCAGCAGAGTCGAATATGAAGCAGGTTGCTCTCGAACTCGGCGGAAAGAGCCCACAGGTTGTTCTAGATGATGTGAAAGATCTCGATGCCTGCGCTTCAACACTGGCTTGGGGTATTTACTACAACGCAGGGCAGACCTGTAATGCAGGATCCCGAATCATTGTGCAAGGAGAGAAGATCAAGGAAGCCCTCTTCGAGAAGATGTCGAAGTTTGTAGAGACATTCCCAGTCGGAGATTGCCTAGATCCAAGCGTCTACATGGGGCCAATCGTCTCTACTCAACAACGTGATCGCGTGAATCATTACCTCGACATGGTCGGCAAGAACGGCGAATCATTTGTATTCGGTGGAGACCAGCCAACCGGTGATGACAACCTCATCAAGCCAACTTTGATTGATGGCGTGAAGCATGACTCTGCGCTTTCTCAAGAAGAAATCTTCGGACCAGTCATCGTGACAGTGGACGCTACGGATGAAGCAGATGCATTGGCTAAAGCAAATGGAACTGAATACGGACTTGCTGCATCTGTGTGGTCAAGTGATATTTCACGCGCCCATAACTTTGCTCGCAAACTTCGCGCCGGCACAGTCTGGGTCAACACCTTCGACATGTCAGATGTCATCACACCATTTGGTGGCTTCAATGGCTCTGGCGCTGGTCGTGATAAGTCTCTGCATGCTCTCAATAATTACAGCGCACTAAAAACAACTTGGGTAGATCTTTCTTAATTCATTTAACAAAAAGGAGCACGACGTGAAGGTCGCATTTATCGGTACAGGCAGTATGGGCGGAAGCATGTCTCGCAACCTTGCTGCAGCAGGAATCGACATCACGGTCTTTGACCTCAATACCGAAAGCATGGAGAAGCCAATCGCGGCAGGAGCAAAGGCTGCGAAATCTGGCGTTGAATGTGTAGCAGGCGCAGATGTACTCATCACAATGCTTCCAACGCCACAAGCTATTGAAGGTTGCATGGTCACTAGCGGTGTCGCTGCAGCAATGAAGCCAGGGTCAATGTGGATTGATATGTCTACTTCGGTTCCTGAGACAGCAGCTACTGTAGAAAAATCTCTCGATAAGTCAGTCCGTATTATTGATGCACCTGTTGCAGGAATGTCTGTTGGTGCAGATAAAGGAACAATGTCTATCTTTGCTGGTGGAGAAGCTGCAGATTTTGCATACGCAAAGCCGCTATTTGACATCATGGGCGATCCTGAGAAATTCTTTAACTGCGGAAAGCGCGGAACCGGATATGCAGTGAAGCTTGTTCTCAATATGCTCTGGTTCAACTCCTTCGTTGCTACAACCGAAGCGCTTCTTCTTGGCGTTAAAGCGGGCGTGGATCTTGAGACTCTTCGTCAATCACTCGTGGGTTCACCGTGTAACTCAATCTTGCTCGAGCGCGACATCCTCGGAATGCTCAAAGATGGAGATTACGACGAAGGGTTTGCTGTGGCACTTGCATGTAAGGATCTGCGCCTAGCTGGAGATCTTGCACGTTCCGTTGGAGTTCCAATGGAAGTCGGCGCAACAGTTGAGAACGTGTATCGCCGTGCACGTGCTCGCTATGGAGATAAGGCTGGCGAGATGATTCCTGCGAAGATGTATGAGGATGACACCAACACTCCACTTCGCTTTAAGTAGGCGCTCATGACCCAGCGACTGAGCCGCATGACCATCTTTGGGGTGGCAATCATGTGGTTCGTCGGTGGCGGTATCTACCCGTTTCTTTCTCACGCGACCGAGACTATTGATCCCATCAATGTTGTCTTCATCCGTGCGTGGGGATCGGCTCTCATACTTTTCTTGGCAGTTCTCTTTTTAGCTCCTAAATCTCCTCGCGCATTTAAATTTGATAAGTCATTTCTGCCAATAGTTATATCTTCAGCGATGTATTCACCGCTCTGCAGCGTCTCACTTGCTTGGTCGAGTTCTCGAATTCCTGGAGCGATTACTGCACTTCTGTATTCAACTCTTCCTGCGATGTCGATCATCTATTTAGCAATTCAAGGAAAGCGACCATCTCGTCTGGCAACCAGTGGGGTAGTGGTTGCATCTGTGGCAGTTGTATTTCTGATCGGCGCACCGCAAGGCAGTGTTCAAATAGCAGGAATCTTTGCGGCGCTTCTTTCAACCTTTGCATGGTTTGCCGCAACTGAAATTTGGATTAAATATGAGAGCGGCTACCCACTTATTTTTGCGATCTTCCTTCAGGTATTTATTGGTGCAATCGGAACAACAATTGTTCACTTTGTTATGAATGTGCCTGCTGTTCATGCAGGAGATGTCCTCAATCCAACGATGATTTTCTTAGTATTAGCCCTGGCCTCTCAGTACTGGGCGTATTTGGGAATATCCCGGCGAGTTTCACCGGCACTTCTGACATCGTTTGCCTTCGTAAATCCGCTTGTTGCTGGCGTCATTGGTTTCTTCGCCTTTGATCAAAAGCTTGGAATCGTTCAAATCGTTGCGGGTGTAATCCTGTTGATCGGGGTCTACCTTGTGGTTAAGAGCGAAACGAGAGCTTAGAAAGATAGAGTGCCGCCATGAGTGATCTATCGGCACAGGTGCGAAGCGCACTCGATGCCGCAGTCACCGCAATTGGTGGATCTGCTCGTGAAGGTCAGATTGAGATGGCCGAAGCAGTTGCCAATGCGCTCACTGATCGCCATCACCTCATGGTCCAAGCGGGTACAGGTACCGGAAAGTCGTTGGCGTATCTAGTTCCCGCCTTAGTACACGGTCGCAAAGTATTGGTTGCAACAGCGACTCTCGCACTTCAACGCCAGTTGGTGGAACGCGATTTACCTGCAGTAGTTCCAGCTCTTGAAAAAGCGTTGGGTCGCGACATCACATATGCAATTTATAAAGGCGTGGGCAACTATGTCTGTCTGCAAAAGATGAATGCAGATGAACCAGATCCTGATGGCGAACTTTTGCTTGAAGCTTCCTATCTAGAGAAAGATGCAAAGCGTCTGATTGCATGGGCGAAGACACCTGGAGTATCAGGTGATCGAGATGATGCACCTGAAGTAGATCGCAGAGTGTGGGCGGCAAATTCTCTATCGGGTCGCGAATGTGTAGGAGCAGATTCATGTGCATGGGGAACACAGTGCTTTGCAGCGAAGGCAAAGGCAAAGGCGCAAGATGCTGATGTTGTCGTTACCAACCACACCTTGCTTGCAATCGAAATTGTTGATTCACATCCCATCTTGCCTGAACGCGATGCGGTGATTTTGGATGAAGCTCACGAATTTATGGACCGTACAACGCAAGCAGTCACAGAAGAGCTGACATCAGGCCGCGTTCAGCGCGCAGCTGCAATGGCTCGTAAGTACATGCCTGGCAAGCCATCTGATGCCTTCACCAATGCCGCAGATAGTTTCCATGATGCGATGGCCGATTACGGCGAAGATGTAAAGGGCGATTTCTCGGCACAAGGAAGACTCGAAGAGATTCCGATGTCACTTGAAGCACCAATTCGTAAAGTAAAAGAAGCTGCAGCAGCTTTGGTGCAGTTGATTAATGCTGACGATGAAATTATTGATCCTGATGAAAATGCAGAACGTGCTCGCGTAAAGGGCGCGGTGCAAGAGATTGCAACCACTGCAGGCAAGTTATTGAAGATGGGCAACGAACATGTGCTCTGGTACGAGCCAACATTCTCAACCCTGCACTTAGCGCCACTCTCTGTTTCGCATGTATTACGTAGCAATCTCTTGACCCAGAACCCAGTGATCGCAACATCTGCAACCCTGACTGTTGGAAATAACTTCGATGCGATGGCGCGCAGTATTGGTTTTGTTGTTGGCTCTGATTCTGATGAAGAGATCAAGCCGGGCGAGATTGACCCAGCTAATTTGCAGATGCTCGACGTTGGCTCACCCTTTGATTTTGCCAACCAAGGTGTTCTTTATATGCCAAAGCATTTACCTGAACCAGGTCGTGAAGGCCCAAGCCAAGAAGTATTAGATGAGTTGGGTGAGCTGATTGACGCAGCTGGTGGTCGCACCTTGGCGCTCTTTAGTTCTTGGCGCGGAGTAGAAGCTGCAGATGCTCACCTTCGTAAAGTATTGGTAGACCTTCCAATTTCAATCATTACGCAAAAGCGCGGCGATGCAGTGGGTCCTTTGGTAGAACGTTTCGCAAAAGATGAAACTTCTATCTTGCTCGGCACGATGTCGCTGTGGCAGGGCGTTGATGTTCCAGGCAATTCATGCATCTTGGTGGCCATCGATCGGATTCCATTCCCACGTCCTGATGAACCTGTGATGTCTGCACGTTCTTCGCTTGCCGACGCATCAGGCGGCAGCGGATTTATGCAGGTATCCGTTCCACGTGCAGCCTTGTTATTGGCGCAGGGGACAGGGCGTTTGATTCGCAGTATTGATGATCGAGGCGTTGTTGCAATTCTTGATTCACGTATCGTGACGAAGAGATACGGAAGCGTTCTGCTCAACTCAATGCCACCGTTGTGGCGTACAAGTGATGGAGCAATCGTGCGCGATTCGCTCAAGCGATTACGCGATAGCCTCTAGTTCGTCAATGATGGTGCGCACTTGCGGCCAAGTCTTTGCAAAGCTGGGATGAAGTGGCAATCGGGTTACATCATCGAATTTCACCCAACGAACTTCATGCGATTCATCGTTGAGTTCGTGGCCTTCTAATTTCTCATTAGCGAATGCAATAACAGTCGAGTAGCTCCAGCCATCGTGATCATCGGTAAAGGTGTGAACCGGCTGTAAATCTTCGGGTTTGATGCCTGTCTCTTCGACTGCTTCGCGGATCGCGCCTTCAATAATCGTTTCGTGAGAATCTCGAGCACCACCCGGAATTCCCCAGGTATCGCCGTTATGTACCCAAGGTGCACGATGCTGCAAGAAGACAGCGCCATCGCGAATAATCAGTAAGCCTGCTGCACCGTGCTTGCCCCAATGTTTTGAGCCGCATACGCATTCAATCCAGCCATCACCATCGCGCGCAGTCATGTTCCTAGACTATCCACAGTTCCTTGATTTCGAACTTTGAAGCGGCGAGTAGCCACCTACCCTCCCGCGCATGAAGAAGTTCATTGCACTTTCTATATTCCTTACATCCTTTTCATATCCCGCACATGGCGCCGATTGCATCGAGAAGGCCTGCATCGATGTTTATACCCAAGATGGAAAAATCATTATCGAAGGCCGTAAGGGCAGTGGCCCCGTTGAGAAGAAATCTGTGGCACCAGCACCTGTAAAGACTCGTAAGCCGGCGGTGCGAAAACCAGTGCTTCCTAAGCCAAAAGTTACGGGCTCTTCGAAACCAAAAGTAGTTACGTCAACAAGAAAGCCGGTGGTTCGCAAGAAACCCACTCCTGCAGCAACGGCAAGTGCAACATCGTTGAGCGATAAGTTAGTTGAGATGCTTCCGACTGCCGGGATTGCATATTCACCTTCTTTTCAACCCTTGATTAAAGTGCCCGTCTTCTTCTGGTGCGATATTCCTGAGATCGTCACAAAGAAGATTGAGATTGTTGGCGAAGTTGTTGAGGTTTCACTCAAGCCCACATTTATCTGGCATTACGGGGACGGCACATTCTTCGTCACTCGAAAAGCAGGTGCCACATATCCCGAGGGCGAAATCCGCCATACATATTCAAAGCAAGGCCACTATCTCGTTGAACTCATAACAAGTTGGGATGGCGAATTCACTGTGCAAGGTGTGAAAACTCGCATCCCAGGAGAAATCAAGAGCGTATCGATTGCCCCCATAACTGTCGTTGCCGCACCTTCTCGTTTTACACCTCCCGTTCTCTATAAGAAAGGCACACCATGACCACACTTACTTCCCCTCACGATCTCCTTGCCGCAATTCCATTTCTTATCGGATACCACCCGCAGAACTCCTTGGTTTTGGTCTCACTTAAAGCCGATGCTGTCGGAATGGCAATGCGCGTAGATCTACCTGGTGATATCGCCACAGAAAGCTATGACTTATTGGCTTCGCACTTTGTGCGAGAAGAGGCGGAAGCTGCTCTGATTGTTGCCTACACAGATGAAAATTCGATTGATCCCGAAAGTGTATTAATTAACATCTCTGCAGCTTTATTGCGCGCAGCTATCGACATTAAAGAGTCACTTATTGTGCGCGATAACCGCTTTCGCTCACTGCTCTGTTCTGATATCACTTGCTGTCCACCTGAAGGTACTCAGATACCTGATCTTGATACCTCTCGAATAGCTGCAGAACATGTGATTGCAGGACATCCAATGCCATACGAAAGCGTTGATGGGCTAGTTCAATCGATTGCAGCCGTTCCATCTTCCTTTGATATTGGATGGCAAGATGAAGTGCAACAGTTCTGGGTAAGTAGCGACGCCGAAGAGATTCAAGATCTGCAACGCGATGGAGCAACAGCGATTATTGATTTAGCTGGCGAATACCGCGAAGGGCGAGGCGCAGAAGATCGCGAATTAGTAGCGCGAGTAATCGGACGTTTAAGCGATATCCAAGTGCGTGACTTTGCATTGGGTTCTCATTCAGATGAGAGCGCCGATTCATATTGGTCGATGTGGCGAGATTTACTGCGCATCGCACCTCGCGGCTTTGTTGCACCGATTGCATCGCTCTATGCAGCCCTGGCTTACGAACGCGGGGAAGGGGCGTTGGCTCACAAGGCGCTCGATCGCGCACTGCACGATGATGATCAATATTCATTGGCCCTTCTCTTGCGCCGAGTCTTTACTGCAGGATGGCCACCGCATTCATTTACAGCGATGCGGGCTGAACTTCACCCCAAAGTCGTCGCCGGAATCTTCGGGTAATATATGCAGCGGTCACGAGTTCTCATCGATAGCCCCGGCTGATGAGACGGCAACCCTCCACCGCGGTGGGGTGCTCCGGGTGACGACCAGGTAGGTGCACGCTATGTGCAGCTGCAAGTGCGTGAAGGAAATTGTTATGAGCAGAAGACCCAACTTCGATGTCACCGGTGCGTGGCTTGAGGGCGATGACCCAGGCGATCGTAAGTTCGTCAAGATTGGTTTCTTACTTCTCGAAAATGGCGAGACGCTTCCAGATATCACCATCGCTTATCAAACATGGGGCGTTCTCAACGAAGATAAATCCAATGCAATTTTGATCAACCATGCGATGACCGGATGGTCAGATGTCACCGGTTGGTGGCCACAGATGGTCGGCCCAGGTCTTCCATTTGATACAGATAAATATTTCATCGTCTGTCCCAATGTCATCGGTGGCTGTCAAGGCTCAACCGGCCCGTCGAGTATTGCCCCTGATGGAAAGCGTTACGGTTCCCGCTTTCCGATCATCACCATTCGCGACATGGTGAACGCTGAAGTTGCTTTCAGTAATGCACTTGGAATCGATAAATATTTATTGGCAGTTGGACCTTCACTCGGTGGAATGCGCTCACTCGAATGGGCCGTCCAGCTTCCAGATCGCGTCGGTGCCATCTGCACTATTGGTTCATCAGCTGTTGCCACAGGCGATCAAATCGGTACAGCTTCGATTCAAATCCGTGCAATTAAATCTGACCCACATTTCAATGATGGCGATTATTACGAGCAAGAACGTGGACCCATCGATGGCATGGGAATCGCCCGCCGTATTGCACACCTGACCTATCGCACCGAGTCTGAGATGGATGTGCGCTTTGGACGTCAGCTTCAAGGAGATGACACTGGGCGCTATGCCGTTGAGTCATACCTAGACCACCAGGCGACAAAGCTTGCAAAGCGCTTTGATGCCAATACCTATATCGCTCTGACAGATGCTATGAACTCTCACGACATCGGGCGCGACCGCGGAGGAGTTGCTGCTGCTCTAGAGGGCATCACGGTCCCGGTCGTTGTGGTCTCGATTGATACCGACCGCCTCTTCCCACCTCGACTTCAGGTTGAGATATCTGAGCTAGTTCCGACCGCAGATGCGCCAATAACCATCAGTTCTGACTTCGGACACGATGGATTCTTAGTTGAGGCCGAGGCGATGGGCGATGCGATTCGGCACGCCTTGAAGGTTGCGGGTACAATATAGGTATTGCTTCGAGAAGTTCGAAGAAAACAACCAAAGGACAATTGTGGCTGTATTTAGTGCGCTCAAAAACAAGGCAAAGGGCAAGAAAGTTGCGGCAAAGCCAGCAGCAAAGAAGGCCGTAGCTAAGAAAGCTCCTGCAAAGAAGGCAGCTCCTGCTAAAAAGGCAGTTGCTAAGAAAGCGGTAGCGAAGAAGGCAGCGCCAGCTAAGAAGGTTGCAGCTAAGCCTGTTAAGCCAGCCAAGGTTGAACTCAAGAAAGATCTCACTGCAAAAGATGTACAACAACTCGTAGATCTGAAGAATGCAGTTGCACGCCAGAAAGAGATTGTTGAAACTCTTGCAGCGAGCGGAATCGATAATTACCGCAAGGCAGTGAAGAAAGAATTTATGGCGCTCGCTCTTGAAGCGCGTCAGCTCGATGTAGAAATCCCTGAAGCAACTGAAAAGGCCCGCAAGGCAGGACTTGGCGCACCAAGTCGCATCTTGTCGAAGGCACAGCTTGCACTCATTGCGCCAAAGGAAGAGCCAAAGCCAGCTGTTGAAGCGCCTGCAAAGGGCGGCAAGGCAGCAGTAGTTCTTGATGAGGATGGCAATGAAATCGTTGTCGAAGAAGTCGAACTCGAAGATGTAGAAACACTTATTGCAGAAGCTGCAGAAATCATTGATGCAGAGGCAGATGGAAAAGATCAGCCACGCGTTGTAACTCTCTCAGATGAGACAAAGAATGAAGAAGGTTCATTTACCCTTCTTGATACTGATGCAGATGATGAAGAAGAAGATAAGAACGAGCGCGAAAAGCATAAGAAGGATCTCAAGAATGTAAACCTCGTTCTTGAAGCTATCAATGGCAAGATCCAAGGCGTTGAAGTAGCTCCAAAGCACAATATTGATCAGGCTGATGCAAAGGCGCTGACTTTCAAGCAGATTCAGCAGCAATTTGCGATGAATACCTTCAACGAAAAATCAGCGAAGATGATTGCAGAAGCTGTAAATCAGGGTTACCTCAAGAACCTTGAAGATTTGCAGTACTTCTTCAATGAACAAGCTCGATTTATCCAGATTGAAATCAAGCGCCTCCCACCAGAGCAGACTGTTCTTACAGCAGGTGCAACAGCTGACCCTGTTAAGGATTACCTTAAGCAGATCGGTCGCGTTGCTCTTCTTAACGCAGAGCTTGAAGTAGAGCTTGCTACACGCGTTGAAGCTGGTCTCTTTGCTGAAGAAGCACTGAAGAACACTAAGAAGATTGATAAGAAACTCAAGCGCGAACTCGAGTGGATCGTTGAAGATGGAAAGCGCGCAAAGAACCACTTGCTCGAAGCAAACCTTCGTCTCGTTGTATCTCTTGCAAAGCGCTACACAGGTCGTGGAATGTTGTTCCTCGACTTGATTCAAGAAGGAAACCTCGGTCTTATCCGTGCAGTTGAGAAGTTCGACTACACAAAGGGTTACAAGTTCTCGACATACGCAACATGGTGGATCCGTCAGGCAATCACCCGCGCAATGGCAGACCAGGCTCGCACAATTCGTATTCCTGTTCACATGGTTGAAGTCATCAACAAGCTTGCACGCGTGCAGCGCCAGATGCTTCAAGACCTTGGACGCGAACCAACACCTGAAGAGCTCGCTAAAGAGCTCGATATGACACCTGAAAAGGTTGTTGAAGTTCAGAAGTACGGTCGCGAACCAATCTCGCTCCACACACCACTCGGTGAAGAAGGCGACTCTGAATTCGGTGATTTGATTGAAGACTCTGAAGCTGTAAAGCCAGAAGAATCAGTGACATTCACAATCTTGCAGGAGCAGTTGATGCAGGTTCTCGGTGGTCTCACCAACCGTGAGGCTGATGTGATCAAGGCTCGCTACGGGCTTACAGATGGTCAGCCAAAGACCCTTGATGAGATCGGAAAGGTTCACGGAGTAACCCGCGAGCGTATTCGTCAGATCGAATCAAAGACTATGTCGAAGCTGCGCCACCCTTCACGTTCGCAATCACTGCGCGATTACCTCGATTAAAAAATATGTCTGACGCGAAGGCTTTCATCAACCCTAAGAGCGGATCTATCCGCATCACAGGTGTGGTTGATATCGTCGACGCAGATGGCAACGTCATTGAAACTATCGAAAACCCCAAGTTCTGCGGTTGTGGTCAATCAAAAGAAAAACCCTTATGCGATGGTTCGCATAAGGGCATTCTTAAAGAAGATTAATTACTTAACTTCAACCAACTTCTCTGACTCGTCCTGAATCTTTGCGGCGACAGTCTTGAGCTTTTCAGCATATTCCTTGCCGTGGTGTGCGCAGAACATCAGTTCTCCGCCGGTCACTAAAGTTGCACGCACATAAGCTTGTGCGCCGCATCGATCGCATCGATCGAGGGCATTTAGAGGTGTGGATTCGAGGATTACTTGCTCGGTCATCGCGCTCTCCGTTTCGCTCAGGTGGGAAGTTCTGTACATCTATGGAACATCATGCCAGTTCTCTTTATTCCCCGCTCGGCAAATAGATTGCAAGAATGTAAATTTTTATCCATTTGAGCGCATAAATATCGATAATCCGAGATAAATCACACCCTCTCATCAATATATGAGACTCCTCGGCGCGCTTACGGTGCTGCGAACGATTCGCTGGCTAACCTTTGCCACCGTGGCAGATGAATTGAACTTCGACGCAGGGGCAGACTCTAAGGATTCCTATACCGCTAAGGACCTCGCTGTCCTCGAAGGCCTCGATGCCGTTCGTAAGCGCCCGGGTATGTATATCGGTTCTACCGATTCACGCGGCCTACAGCACTGCCTCTGGGAAATTATTGATAACTCTGTCGATGAATCATTGGCAGGACATTGCAAGAAGATCGAAATTAATCTTGAAGCCGATGGCTCTGTAGAAGTTCACGATGATGGTCGCGGTATTCCTGTAGATAAGGAACCAAAGACCGGCCTCACAGGTGTTGAAGTAGTTATGACCAAACTCCACGCAGGTGGAAAGTTCGGCGGCGGTTCATACGCTGCATCCGGTGGTCTCCACGGTGTGGGTGCATCTGTTGTAAACGCACTCGCAGAACGTCTTGATGTTGAGGTCGATCGCAACGGCAAGATTTACTGGATGTCATTTAAGCGCGGCGTTGCCGGCGTCTTCGATGGCGATGGACCAAAGGCTGAATTCACGCCGCAGTCAGGTCTTCGTACAATCGGAAAGATTTCTGCAAAGGTAACTGGAACGCGCACTAAGTGGTGGTCAGATCGCCAGATCTTCCTCAAGGATGCTGAACTCGATCTTGAAGATATCTACGCACGTGCGCGTCAGACATCATTCTTAGTTCCAGGACTTTCAATCACCGTTAACGATAACCGCAAGAAAGAGAAGACAACTCAAGTCTTCTTCCATAAAGGCGGAATCTCTGAATACTGCGACTTCTTGCAACCAGATGCACCTGTAGGTGAAGTAATTCGTATCTACGGTACTGGGCACTATCAAGAGACTGTTCCAGTTCTCGACGATAAGGGCCACATGGTCTCGACAGATGTTGAGCGCGATATGGAAGTTGATATCGCGATGAAGTGGGGCACTGGCTTCGACACCACTTTGCGTTCATTTGTAAACATCATTGCTACGCCAAAGGGTGGATCTCACGTTCTTGGTTTTGAGCGCGCAATAACTAAGGCATTTAACGAAGCGATGCGCGGCGCAGGTATCTTGAAAAAGAATGAAGCCGATGTCATTAAAGATGACGTCATGGAAGGCCTCACAGCCGTTGTCACAGTGCGTATGTCTGAACCACAGTTTGAAGGACAGACCAAGGAAGTACTCGGCACAGCAGCTGCCACAAAGATCGTCTCTGCCGTCGTAGCCGATAAGTTGAAGGAATTCTTCTCAACAACTCGTCGTATCGATAAGGCCAATGGCAAGTTGATCATGGAAAAAATTGCCGGTGCTTCCCGTACGCGTATCAGCGCACGTGCGCATAAAGATCTTCAGCGCCGTAAGAACGCTCTTGAATCTTCATCACTTCCAACAAAACTTTCAGATTGCCGTTCAGAAGATGTCACTCGTACCGAGCTTTTCATCGTTGAAGGTGACTCAGCGCTGGGCACTACAAAGGCTGCCCGTAACTCAGAGTTCCAAGCAATACTTCCTATCCGCGGAAAGATTCTTAACGTTCAGAAGGCATCACTTTCACAGATGCTTGATGATAAAGAGTGCGGATCCATCATTCAGGTTATTGGCGCTGGCTCAGGTAAGTCATTTGAACTTGATGAAGCTCGCTACGGCCGCATTATCTTGATGTCAGATGCTGACGTTGACGGCGCACATATTCGCTGCCTCTTGCTTACCTTGATGTATCGCTACATGCGTCCAATGCTTGATGCCGGACGCGTATTTGCTGCTATTCCACCACTGCACCGGATCGAAACAATGGGCGCAGGGGGCAAGAAGGGTGAATACATCTATACATACTCAGATGATGAGATGAAGAGTGTCACCGCAGATTTGAAGAAGAACGGCAAGCGTTGGAAAGAACCAATTCAGCGCTACAAGGGCCTTGGCGAAATGGATGCTGATCAGCTCCGTGAAACCACTATGGATCCAGATGTACGTACGCTTCGCCGCATTACTGTCCCAGACGGTGAAGCTGCCGAGAAGATGTTTGAGCTTTTGATGGGCTCAGAGGTCGCACCTCGTAAGGAATTTATTGCAACTGCTGAGATCGATCGCGAACAGATCGACGCTTAAGCTTTAATCAATCGAAACTAAGTCGAAGTACTCGTCTTTCCAAATATCTTCATCACCATCAGGCAACAAAATAACGCGTTCTGGCTTAAGAGCCTGCACGGCTCCTTCATCGTGAGAGACCATGATTACTGCGCCTTGGTATTCACCAAGAGCTCCAAGGATTTCTTCACGAGAAGCTGGGTCTAAGTTGTTTGTTGGCTCATCGAGAAGCAGAACGTTTGCAGCCGATACAACCAAGGTCGCAAGTGCAAGACGAGTTCTTTCGCCACCAGAAAGTACCTTGACTGGCTTATGAACATCATCGCCGACGAAGAGGAATGAACCTAGAACGTTACGGGCTTCTGGTTCACGCAAGTCATCCTTTGAAGACAACATATTTTCAAGAATGGTGCGCTCGAAGTCGAGCATTTCATGTTCCTGGGCGTAGTAGCCGAGCTTCAAACCGTGGCCATGTTCAACTTTTCCAGTATCGGATTCAAGTTGGTTGGCAAGAATCTTCAGAAGAGTGGTCTTGCCCGCACCGTTAAGACCCAAGATAACTACGCGTGAACCCTTATCGATAACGCAAGAAACGTCGGTAAAGATTTCGAGGGATCCATAGTTCTTGGAAAGCTCTTCACCCGAAAGGGGAGTCTTTCCACAAGGCGCAGGGGTAGGAAAACGAAGCTTTGCGACTTTATCTTTGACGCGAACATCTTCAAGGCCTGCGCGCAATTTATCGGCGCGACGTAACATTCCTTGAGCAGCAGTTGCCTTAGATGCCTTAGCGCGCATCTTCTCGCCCTGCTTCTGCAAAATCTCAGCTTTCTTCTCAGCGTTGGCGCGCTCTTTCTTGCGGCGATGTTCATCTTGTTCGCGCTGCAAGAGGTATTGCTTCCAACCCATGTTGTAGACATCGATCACGTTTCGGTTTCCATCGATGTAGAAGACCTTGTTTACGACAGTTTCAATGAGGTTCACATCGTGAGAGATGATGACCAATCCACCTGAATAGTTGATGAGGTAGTTGCGAAGCCACATAATCGAATCGGCATCGAGGTGGTTAGTAGGCTCATCGAGCAGAAGCGTTTCAGCGCCTGAAAAGAGGATGCGAGCTAGTTCAATACGACGACGTTGACCGCCAGAAAGTGTCTCGAGCTGATTATTAAATACGGACTCTGAAACCCCAAGGGATGTCGCAATAGCTTCTGCCTCAGCAGTTGCTGCATATCCGCCTGCTGCCGAAAATTCTGCATCAACGCGCGTGTAGCGTTCTAAAGCTTTTTCGAGTTCAGCACCTTCGGTCGTTGCCATCTCTTGCTCTACTTGTGTCATACGCGCAGCGATTTGATCGAGATCGCGAGCCGACAAGATGCGATCTAGCGCTGTTCCTTGGTCTTCACCAGTGCGTGGATCCTGGGGGAGATAACCAATCTTTCCTGTGCGCTGAACGCCGCCACCTGCAGGCAGATTTTCTCCAGCTAAGACTTTTGCAAGAGTTGATTTTCCGGCACCGTTACGGCCAACGAAACCAATACGATCGCCATGATTGATACGCACATTGACGCCTGATACTAAGAGGCGCGCTCCGGCACGGAGTTCAAGAGCGGATGTGGAGATCATTTGGCGAAGTCTCCCACACTGGGTGGGAGATAAGAAATTACTCCTTACCTATACGGGTACGGCGAGGAACTGCGAATGATTTACCGACAGCAGTGAGTTCTTCTGAAACCTGCTTGCGGATTGCATCCTCATTTTTAAGCAAAGTTGTTAGAGCAGCGATGATTGCCTTGAGTTCTTTTGACTCTGTTTCAAGTTCAAGCTTGCTCATCTTTGTCAGACGGCGAAGTGGCATATCCAAGATGTAGGTAGCTTGTTCGTCATTGAGCTTGAAATCCTTGATGAGCTTCTCTTTTGCAGCAGCTGCATCATCGCTACCGCGAATAATCTTGATGACCTTATCAATATCGATAATTGCTTTGAGCAATCCATCAACCAATAAAAGGCGATCTTCGGCCTTTGCCTTACGAAATTCTGAGCGACGACGAACAACTTCGATGCGGTGGTCGATAAATACCTGCAAGAGTTCTTTGAGGCCAAGTGTCTGTGGCTTGCCCTTGACGAGAGCAACTGCGTTAATCGCGAATGCATCTTCCATGGGAGTGAGCTTGAAGAGCTTTTCGAGGACATCTTCTGGCTCAAAGCCATTCTTGAGTTCGATAACAACGTTGGTGCCTGTCTGACCATCGGTGAGGTCGACGATATCTGAGATACCTTGAATCTTCTTCGCCTTAGCAAGATCTGCAATACGTTCAACGATCTTTTCAGGACCGATGTTAAACGGCAGCTCCTTGATGATGATGCCCATCTTGCGAGAAGTAACTTTGCTGATCTCAACAGTTGCGCGGACTTTAAATGAGCCCTTACCTGTTGCATACGCTTCACGAACACCTTCGAGTCCAACGATTTCTCCACCTGTTGGAAAATCTGGAGCCGGTACATGCTTCATAAGCTGATTGAGAGTCGCCTTAGGGTTATCAATCAGAAACTTTGTTGCAGCGATAACTTCACTGAGGTTATGGGGAGCCATGTTGGTCGCCATACCCACTGCGATACCTGAACCACCGTTAACTAAGAGGTTTGGGAAAGCTGCAGGAAGAACAAGTGGCTCAGAAAGCTGACCATCGTAGTTAGGTCCAAAGTCGACTGTATTTTCATCTGCTTCAGCAACCATAGACATAGCAGCAGATGCAAGGCGCGCTTCGGTGTAACGCATCGCTGCAGGACCTGCATCGAGTGACCCAAAGTTTCCGTGACCATCGATGAGAGGAATCTGCATTGAGAAAGATTGAGCCATACGCACGAGCGCGTCATAAATTGCTGAGTCACCGTGTGGGTGCAACTTACCCATTACTTCACCGACAACACGAGCGCTCTTTACGTGGCCACGCTCTGGGCGAAGACCCATATCGCTCATCTGATGAAGGATGCGGCGGTGTACAGGCTTAAGGCCATCGCGCGCATCTGGAAGAGCGCGTGAATAAATAACTGAGTATGCGTACTCAAGGAATGATTCCGACATTTCAGAAGAGACATCGATATCAACGATCTTGCCTGGAAATTCTCCGGGCTTAGGTCCGACGACCTTCGCTGACTTCTTTGGTGCTGCTGTCTTCTTCGTTGCCATGGCGCGTATTCTGCCAAGCGAATGCGTTAAATCTTGGTACCTACACGCGGTCTGGCCCCAATGATTGCCACACATTGGGCTGCAATCTCGGCGCCAGCCATTAAAGCTCGGTTGAGGTCCTTATGAATCGCAAAATGAGAAATAAATCCCGCTGCAAATGAATCTCCAGCCCCGGTTGTATCTGCAACGAGTGCGGGAATTGCTGGAATGGAGATTGTTTGGCCGCCGCGTGATTTTCCGATAGCGCCATGTGATCCACGTTTAATGACAACGGTCTGGCATTGCTCGAGAAGAAAGTCGAGAGCAACTTCAATATCACTTGCTCCTGAAAGATAGATCGCCTCTTCTTCATTGAGAAGAAGTACATTCATGAGAGGAAGCCATGACTTCACTTCCTCAATTGCAACTTCTTTCATACCGCCAACAGATGCTGGGTCAAAGTAGATAGGGATATTTGCTTCACGAATCTTTGTAATCATCTCTTTAATGCCAGGAAGTGAAAGAGGATCGAGCGGGGAGTAGCCAGAGATATAAACCGCGTCATAGCCATTGAGTTCCGGAAGATCACCGATATGAAGACCGGAGTTGGCGCCATTATCAGGAAACATTGTGCGCTCACCTGTTGGGTCAACAAGAACTACGACAACTCCGGAATGGCCGTTATCTACTACAAGATTGTGATGTTGTACGCCTAGCGCATCGAATTCACTAACTAGCGCTGATCCTGCTGCATCGTTGCCGACATGGCCAGCAATCGTGGATTGAGCGCCAGCACGAGTAAGCCACGAGGCTACATTTCCGGCAGCCCCACCACCATGTGTTGAAATCGTAGCTGGTGTATCGCTACCGTAATTAATCTGCGATGGAAGAACGCCAATCTTGGTAACAACATCGAGCATGACATCGCCAATGCATAAGACCTTGGCGCTCATAAAATTACTTTGCGACCGCTACTGCAATATCTGCAGCAAGTGCTGAGTTCGACTTAATAATTTCGATATTGACCTTGAGTGATTCGCCTTCAGAGGCGGTATGGAAATGCTCGAGAAGGAATGGAGTAACTGCCTTGCCGACGATTCCATTCTTGGCAGCGCCTTCAAGTCCGCTCTTCAAGATGGCATCGTGGCGCACACGATCCATCTCTTTAAGCACAGGGTTGGCAACGATTAGAGCATGAATATCAGTCTTCAATGAATTGCGCGCATGGATGATTGATGCGATTTCATCCGCGCTATTCACTTGATGCTCAAGTGTGTAACCCGAATCGGTGAGATAGAAACCAGGGAAGTGGGTGGTCTTATAACCAACCAGTCCAATGGCAAGAGTTTCAAGACGTTCGAGCGTTGCTCCAACATCGAGAATAGATTTCACACCGGCGCAGACAACGGTGATATCAAGGTCAGATAATGCAGTGAGATCAGCTGATTCATCGAATGATTCGTTTGCGCCGCGATGGACTCCACCGAGGCCACCAGTTGCAAAGACATGGATGCCAGCTAGGACTGCAAGGTGAGCTGTTGCTGCAACAGTTGTTGCTGCCGACTTTCCAGTTGCTGCGATGATTGCAAGGTCGCGGCTTGATGCCTTAGCTATGTCATCGCGGTTTGCGATTGCAACGAGCTGATCATCGGTAAGCCCGATGCAGACTTTTCCATCGAGAATCGCAATCGTTGCAGGAGTTGCACCATGATCACGGACAATCTGTTCGACTTCGCGCGCTACATCAAGGTTCGATGGACGTGGAAGTCCGTGGCTAATAATTGTCGATTCAAGGGCTACAACAGGCTTACCTGCTTTAAGGGCCGCAGCAACTTCAGGAGATGGAACGAATTCATACGAGTTCATGGCGGCAACAATACCCGTGAGAAGATAGGGCTGTGCATTTATCGCAAATCATGCCCTCGGTCTTCTCGAGTCTGGGTTTAACAACTGCGCATGATGCAATTAACTGTGGTGAAAGTCCCAATGGCCGCGAACTCGTATTTCTTGTCGATGGCCTTGGCGCCGATGTATTGAGCAAATATGCAGAAGTTGCTCCTCACCTTGCTCGCATGGTTTTTCACGGAACCATCACAACATCTTTTCCATCTACAACAGCAACAAGCTTGGCAACTCTGACAACAGGTGAAATGCCGGGCGCCCATGGAATGTTGGGATACACAGTCCAAGTTCCGCGCAGTGGGGGACGAGTACTTAACTCTCTAAAGTGGGATGAACGCGTTGATCCCGTTATTTGGCAACCGGTGCCCACCCTCTTTGAACGAGCAAGCGCAGCAGGAATCACCACAACACATGTAGCCGCCAAGCGTTATGAAAATACCGGCTTTACCCGTGCAGTCTTCCGCGGTGCTCACTACAAAGGTGCCAATGTTTCTGCAGATCTCATCTCCGAAACTGTTGCAGCACTTCAACAATCTCCATCTTTTGTCTATCTCTACGTCAATGATGTGGATTCTGCTGGCCACTCTGATGGAGTGGGTTCAGATAAGTGGTTGGCGGCATTGAAGAGCGTCGATGATTTAGTGCATGCGCTCATGCAGAAGTTACCTAACGGCACTCGCATATGGCTAACGGCCGACCATGGAATGATTAATGTGGATGAAAAGGTTGTGCTGGGTCTAGAGAATGACTTGCTCGCCGATATCGCAGTGATTGCCGGTGAACCGCGAATGCGCCATCTCTATCTTTCAGCAGATAGCGCTAACGCCGAGAATGAAGTTATCTCGCGGTGGGAGAGCACCCTCGGCTCAAAGGTCACCATGCATACTCGCCAGAGCGCAATAGCAGCAGGCCTCTTTGGTCCAAACGTTTCACTTGATGCATCAGAGCGCGCTGGTGATGTCATCGCAATTGCTCAAGGAAACTTAGTTTTACTCGATCCTGAACGCGCAGATAAAGAAGGCGCGATGATTGGCCACCATGGCGGCGATAGCGTTATTGAAAGTTCTGTGCCGTTATTGCTGCACAGCGTGAAAAGCTAGTTATCTTCCTCAGTTGGTTCTTCGGACTTACGTCCGAACATAATTTCATCCCATGAAGGAACTTTTGCTCGCGCTGTAATGCCATCTTGAGAATCAGCAGCTGTTGGAGTCTCACGAATAACTGCAAGACGTGGAGTCTCAGACTTTTCTTCAGGAGCATTTAAAAGATCTGCAATACGGACAATCTCTGGCTCCTGAACAGGCTCTGGTTCGAAAGAGCGTTCTTCGCTACGTGAAGGGTGTGTTGGCTCTGAGTAAATAATTGCTGGAGCAGTTGTTCGCGCTGGTGCTTCTTCATCAATCAACCATGCGCCGTTATCGTCTGATGCATCGAGTGCTCGACGAGAGAGATCAAAGTTCCAGGTTGCGATGCCATTGCCATCGCGATTTGGGTAGTGAAGTTCGATATGCCATGTGCCATCTGCGAGGCGCCATGTGTTCCAGGAAATCTGATCAGTATCAACGCCACGTGGTGCAAGCTTGGTGAGAACTACTTCACCGAATGTGAGGTCGGTGCGATGCACATCCTTACGCATGATGAGCTGACGAGCGTTAGAGAGAATGTATTCGCGCTCTTGCATGATGGGACCAGAGAAACGTTCGACTTTATCGACTGTTGTCTGTCCTTCACGAGCAATCTGTTCAAAGCTTTCGCCAGCACGGAGGCGACGTTGGATTTCTTTTACAGAGATTGATTCGACAGCATCAAATGCAGGGACAGATGAAAGACGTGGTTGGTTTACTGTCGCGCGCAGAGTGTCGCTGATACGAAGTGAATAGTTATTCCCATCGGTATCGACAAGTGAGAGATGGCTTCCATCTTCAGTCTTGCCATCTAAACGAAGCTCAGTCATGGGGTGAGAATAACCGATGGGGTGGTATTTTCACGAGAGATAGACCCTTTAGACTTCATATATGCATGAAGATTTGCTCGAACTTGCGAAGAAAGTCGGCTCCGAGGCCGCTGCGCTCCTGATGGACCGCCCGCCTGCCTTTGAGATCGAAGAGAAATCAACTGCCATTGATATCGCGACTCAGATGGATAAGAAGGCAGAAACTTTTATTGTGCAATCGCTTTTGGCCGCTCGTCCCGATGATGGAATCATCGGTGAAGAAGGAGCAGCCGTCGAAAGTAAATCTGGCATTACATGGGTCATCGATCCACTCGATGGAACCGTTAATTACTTTTACGGATTACCGGGATGGAACGTATCAATTGCTGCAAAAGATAAAGATGGCTCGGTTGTCGGAGTTGTCGTTGCACCCACTATCAATTCAACATGGTGGGCATCTCGCGGTGGTGGAGCTTTCTTCAATGGCAGCAAGATCAAGACCAATGAGCCAGTGGAATTCAATCGCGCATTTATCGGCACAGGTTTTCAATACGATGTTGCTCATCGCGGACGTCAGATCGAGAACGTTGGCCGCATGCTTCCGCTGATTCGCGATATCCGTCGCAATGGAGCAGCAGCTGTCGATATCTGTTCCGTCGCTATGGGTTCCCTTGATGCCTACTTCGAAGATGGGCTGAAAGAGTGGGATTGGGCGGCAGCGTCACTCGTTGCCACTGAAGCTGGGGCGAAGTTCGGGCTCTACGGCCAGGCTCCCTATATGACCACCCTGGCTGCGGGTCCAACGCTTTTTGCCGAACTCGAGGGCTTCCTCAACCTCCACGCGTAGATTTCAGTGGCCCTTTCGCCGATTTACGCTCAAGCCCCCTTCTGTGGCAAGATACGCAGTCTGCACGGCGATACCCGTGCTTGTAGATAAGTAATGAACAGGAATCACCATGAATATTCTCGACGTCGTAGATGCAGCCTCACTTCGTAAGGACATCCCACAGTTCCGCGCAGGCGATGAGCTCAAGATTCACGTCCGTGTTATCGAAGGTAACAAGTCACGTCTTCAGGTATTCCAGGGAATCGTTATCGGTCGCCAGGGCGATGGAGTCCGCGAAACTTTCACAATCCGTAAGGTCTCTTACGGCGTTGGCGTAGAGCGCACATTCCCAGTTCACACACCAGTTATTGAAAAGATTGAACTCGTCACTAAGGGCGATGTTCGTCGTGCAAAGCTCTACTACCTCCGCGATCTCCGCGGTAAGGCTGCAAAGATTCGCGAAAAGCGCGATGGCATTGTTGGCTACGGTGATGGAATTCTTTCAACTCCAGTTCTAGTGTCCGAACCAGAAGAGGTTATCGCTGAGTCCGAGGTTCCAGCTCAGGCTGCGAGCACAGAAGATGTCGTAGTAACGGAAGCGGTAGCAGAGGTTCCAGCTGAAGTTACGACTACAGAAGATGTTGCTGTAGCTGAAGTTGCTGCTGAAGCAACTGAAGAATCTAAGTAACTAACTCTCTTCACATGCCACGCAAGGGCTCCGTCCTTCGTGAGTTCCCGATTCTCGTAATCGTTGCGCTCGCCGTTTCACTTCTTATCAAATCTTTCCTTGTGCAATTCTTCTTTATCCCCTCAGGGTCCATGGAGAACACACTTCAGATTAGTGATCGCGTAGCCGTAAACAAGGTTCCATTTATCTCTGACTCCATTAACCGTGGCGATGTGGTTGTCTTTCGCGATCCAGCTAATTGGTTACCTGAGCCTTATGCAACTACTGAAAACAAAATTATTGCAAAGATTAAAGAAGGCCTTGTCACTGTCGGCGTTCTTCCCAATCCTGCCAAGCAATATCTAGTTAAGCGCGTTATCGGCGTAGCTGGCGATCATGTTATTTGTTGCAGCAATGGCAAGCTCACAATCAATGGCAAAGAGACCGAAGAGCCGTATATCTTCGCTGGCAATAAGCCAAGCGATACGGAATTCAACATCACCGTACCTGAAGGAAAGATTTGGGTAATGGGAGATCACCGTGGTTCATCTGCTGATTCTCGATACCACCAAGATGATGTCAATCATGGTTTTGTCCCAGTTGAGAAAGTCACCGGACGCGTCTTTGCAATTATCTGGCCACTGAAAAATGTCGGCCTAGTTCCCAATCAAAATCCCATCAAGTAAGAACCCTAGATAGATTTCACAGGCATGAAAGCGATCGAAGAGCTCCTTCGTAACGCTGGAATCTCTCCGATTGCTGGGGTTGATGAGGCAGGTCGTGGGCCATGTGCAGGCCCTCTCGTAGTTGCTGCTGTGATTCTCAAAGATCCCAGTGCGCCAGAGCTTGTAGATGTACGCGACTCAAAAGAAGTTTCAGAGAGTAAGCGAGAAATTCTCTTCGATGTCATTATGAATATCGCTGAAAGCGTGAGCATCATTATTGTTCCGCCATCTGAAATCGATGAACGTGGGGTGCATGCAGCAAACCTCGATGGAATGCGCCGCGCGGTAAAGGGTTTATCCATTGAACCTGCATATGTATTAACGGATGGGTATGCGATCGAAGGCTTAGCTATTCCTAACGTCGCAGTCTGGAAGGGCGATCAAGTAGTTACTGCAATTAGCGCTGCATCAATCATCGCCAAAGTAACTCGAGATCGCATGATGATTGAACTTGATAAGACATATCCGCAATATGGCTTTGCAAAACATAAGGGCTATATCACGGCAGCGCATACAAAGGCTCTGGCAGAACACGGCCCGTGTATAGAACACCGTAAATCTTTCTCAAATATCGCAGCTCTCCTTCAATAGTTTCCACAAGCCTTTACTTTCAATCCCTTAACATCACTACAGGGTCGTACCCTCCCGCGCATGGTGGCTCGAGTTAAACGTCCAGGACAGAAGCAGCGCACAGGTGCATTCGGTGAAGAAGTAACGGCTCAATATCTTTTGGCGCGAGGCGATGAAATCCTTGATCGCAATTGGCGGATTCGTGAAGGTGAGATTGATCTTGTCTCACTCGGTAGCGATGGAGCCTTTCACTTTATTGAGGTTAAGACTCGAAGCTCTCTCGCATTCGGTCACCCCTTTGAAGCGATCAATCGCGAGAAGGCTCATCGCATGCAACGCCTTGCTATGGGATGGTTAGCAACGCATGGCTGTTTAGGTTGCGAATACAGCATTGATGTCGTTGCGATTCTGATAGCTGCTGATGGAACTCATACCTTGGAATATCGAGGCAATTTATTATGAGCATCGGACAAACGCAGAGTGTTGCACTTCTCGGTCTTACCGGAAGCGTCGTCGAAATCGAAGTCGATATCTCTGATGGAATTCCCATGTATTCACTCTTGGGGCTTCCTGATGCAGCGCTTCAAGAGTCACGCGACCGAGTGCGGGCTGCAATCTCTAACTGCAACGAGGTATGGCCCAATAGAAAGGTGACAGTTTCGCTATCGCCAGCATGGCTTCCCAAGAGCGGTTCAAGTTTTGATCTTTCTATAGCTCTGGCCATTTTGATTGCGCATGGAACACTTCCGCAAGAACCATTTGCATCCATGGTGGTGCTAGGTGAGCTAGCTCTCGATGGAAAAGTTCGTTCTGTGCGAGGTGTATTACCAGCACTCGTAGCTGCATATAAATCTGGTATCACTCGCGCCATAGTTCCAGCAGCCAATCGTTCCGAGGCTGCACTCATGACGCAGATGGAAATCCTAACCTTCGAATCTTTACGAGACGTTCTTATCTGGGGCCGGACTGGAGAACGTGCTTTCTCGCAAGAGTTAGAACTGGATCAGACAGATGTCGATCAGTATCTCGATTTCGCAGATGTTGCAGGGCAAGGCAAAGCTCGTTTTGCCGCGGAAGTCGCAGCGAGCGGAGGACATCACCTACTTCTCATCGGTCCACCAGGTACTGGCAAGACGATGATTGCATCGCGCATTCCAACAATTCTTCCTTCGCTCACAATTGATCAAGCACTTGAAGTAACTGCCGTACATTCAATTTCAGGTGCGCTTGGATCACGTTCACCGATGTCACTCGTAGCTCCCATAGTTTCGCCTCATCACACTGCATCGCGAGTAGCAATCGTTGGCGGAGGTTCACATGTCATCAAACCCGGTGCTTGTAGCTTGGCTCATCATGGCGTTCTCTTTATCGATGAAGCGCCAGAATGTGCGATTGGTGTTCTCGATTCACTCAGACAACCGCTTGAATCTGGAACCATCACCATCACGCGTAGCGTTGGCAATATAACTTTTCCGGCGCACTTCCTTCTGGTGCTCGCTGCAAACCCATGTCCATGCGGAAAGTTCACTGGCAAAGGACGCAACTGCACATGTTCATCTGTGCAAGTAAGGCGATATTTGGGAAAGCTGTCTGGTCCGCTTATGGATCGCATCGATATGCGCGTGCAGGTTGATCCTGTTAGTCGAGTAGAGATGGCACAGACAGAACTAGGTGAGACGAGCGCTGAGATTCGAGCTCGTGTGATCAGAGCGCGAGAGGCAGCTACTGCTCGTTTCAGCAATGACCCGTGGCAACTCAATGCGCAGATTCCGAGTCGCGAGTTGCGGGGGAAGTATCGCCCCCAACGCGATGCAATGAATTTTCTCCACGACGAACTCGATTGCGAACGAATCACGGCCCGCGGACTCCATAAAGTAATCCGCTTGTCATGGACCCTTGCAGATTTAGCAGGACATGCGGTTCCAACACTCGATGATGTCGAACGCGCTCACCTTCTACGCGAAGGAACCGTTCTATGAAGGAACGTGCACAACGACTTGCTCTCTTCGCCGCAATCGAAGGTGGCTCATCTTTCTGGAGCCGAGAAATCTCAGAGAGAGGCGTGCAGTCCGTCTTTGATCGTGTCAAAGCCAGCGTATATGACTCAATCAAGCATGCAGCGTTAGTCGAGAAGGTGCGGAGTTTCGAAAGTACCGCTGCTTTTCAATATATTGAAAAGTCCGGCGCTCACTTCATTATTCCCGGCGATGCAGATTGGCCACTTCGTGTAGATGAACTCGAGTGTCCGCCGATCGGTCTGATTGTGAAAGGAAATCCAGAAATCTTAAGTAACCCTTCACTTGCCATAGTTGGAACTCGAAATCCAACTCCTTATGGAACCCGAATCGCTGGCGACTTTGCTGCTGGCTTTGTTGATCGCGAATGGGACATCGTGAGCGGGGGAGCATACGGTGTTGATTCAGCTGCTCATCGCGGCGCACTTGTTGCAGAAGGTCGGACCATTGCAGTGATTGCATCAGGAATTGATCTTCAATATCCATCTGGAAACTCGAGACTCTTTGAAGAAATTTGCGAGAACGGTGCAATCGTGACTGAAGTTATGCCAGGAGTTCCAGCACTTCCTCATAGATTCCTTACTCGCAATCGACTGATTGCTGCCCTATCTCAAGCAACTCTTGTCGTCGAAGCAGCATTTCGCAGTGGATCACTTCGTACAGCCAGGGATGCGGCAGAGTTGATGAGACCAGTGATGGCGATACCTGGGCCAATTAATTCGCCTTCATCTGAAGGCTGCCATCGACTTATCGGCGAGAGAGCAGCTGAACTAGTGACATCTGTGCCTGATGCAATCGAGTTAATCTCAGCGCTTTAGGTTCTTCTCGCATGTAATGAGAGAATACGTATATGAGTGATTTCCGTTCGGGCTTCGTCGCTATTGTCGGCCGTCCAAACACTGGAAAATCAACTCTCATCAATGCGCTCGTTGGAAGCAAGATTGCAATCACATCTCCGCATCCCAACACCACGCGCCATGCCATCCGCGGAATCGTTAACAATCCGGCATATCAAGCTGTTCTTGTTGATACTCCCGGAATCCACAAGCCAAAGACTTTGCTGGGCCATCGCCTCAATGCAGTCGTCAATGAGAGCCTTGATTCAGTTGATATCGTCATGATGTGTCTTCCTGCAGATGAGACATCGGGTGCCGGAGATGAATTCCTTGCTGCTGAAATCGCAAAGTATTCACGAGCAAAGAAGTTCGCTCTCGTTACCAAGACAGATCTCGTTTCAAAGAAGAATTTAGCTACTCGCTTACTAGGCATCTCTTCTCTCGCAAAAGGATTTACATGGGATGAAATCATTCCAATCTCAGCGGCAATTCACGAGCAGATCGATCTTCTTGAAAAATTGATTGGCGATAACTTGCCCGAAGGTCCAGCTTTCTACCCAACAGATGTAAAGAGCGATCAGAAGATAGAAACGCTGATCTGCGAACTCATCCGTGAAGCTGCGTTACGTGATGCCCGTGAAGAGCTTCCACACTCCATCATGGTGACTATCGATGAGATGGCAGAGCGCGAGGAAAAGGGCAGCCGTCCTTTCTACGATATCCACGCCACAATTCACGTGGAGCGCGATTCGCAGACAGGCATCTTGCTTGGACATCAAGGCGAGCGTCTCAAAGATATTGGTATGCGAGCACGTAAAGATATTGAACGTGAATTAGGTGCCCGAATCTTCCTGGGGCTTCACGTTAAGGTTTCAAAGGAATGGCAGCGAGATCCAAAGCTACTTGAGCGTCTTGGATTTACCGAAAGATAATTCCAGCGTTTTACTGAGCGCTGATAAGACCTGTTGCAAGAGCAACAAGCAGCGCAGAACCAAGCACGACGCGATAAACCACAAAAGGTGTAAAACTCTTTGTTGAGATGTACTTCATCAACCAAGCAATCACTGCATATCCAATGAAGAATGCAGTCACAGTTGCTACAAAAATCTCGGGCATTGAATAGACGGATACCGTGGAATCTCCCAGAGCTTTCTTAAGTTCATAGAGCCCACTTCCAAAGACAGCGGGAAGTGCCAATAAAAATGAATATCGAAGGGCAGCCTCGCGCTTGTAGCCAAGAAAGCGACCCAGAGCGATAGTTGCGCCAGAGCGGGAAACGCCTGGAATGAGGGCCATTGATTGCGCAAAGCCATAGAGAATTCCATCGCGCGCCTTGAGTTTTGTTAAATCTTTCTCACTTCGTCCCACGCGATCTGCAAATCCAAGAATGAGGCCGAAGATAATCAATGTTGATGCAATCAACCAGAGTGAACGGAAATTATTTGAGATGTAATCCTGGCCGAGATAACCCAGAACGATGATCGGAAGAGTTCCAATAATGATGAGCGTTCCAAGTCGAGCTTCAGCCGAACCATCGCGCTTAAACCATGCGCGGGCGATATTGAGTATGTCTTTTCTAAAGTAGATCAAGACAGCGAGCTCGGTACCAATCTGAGAAATCGCCGTAAAGGCTGCGCCTGGGTCGTTAGCGTTGGGAAGGAATTCACCAACGATACGGATATGAGCGCTCGATGAAATCGGTAAGAATTCAGTGAGACCTTGGACTATTCCGAGAAAGAGAGCTTCAAGCATTGAGAAAGTATCTCAATAGTTAAGCGTTGGCGGGCTTACGGCTCGCGAAGTATGAACCAATTAATACAAGTGGAAGTCCGAGGATAATTCCAACTGTGAGAGGTTCATTCAAGATAATCACACCAAGAACAACAGCACAGGCGGTGTTCAGGTAAGTCACAAGTGAGCCACGAGCAACGCCGATTATCGATGCAAGTGTGAAGAATGCTGCAAATGCAGCGCCTGTAGAGAGTACGCCGAGTCCAACAATGGCGCGGATAGCGCCATCTGAGATGTGATGAGTTGGCCATTGCGCAATAGTGAAAGGCATATAGAAGATTGCAGTCATCAACATTGCAAGTGCGTTAATCGCAATTCCGGATACATGGGGGAGTGCACCTTGAACCATCATGACTGCATAGGAATAACCGATTGATGCCAGAAGCACCATAAAGATAGAGAGTGGATCAGCTGATCCCTTAATGCTCTCAATGCCAACAACTGCGACGAGACCGATAAATCCCACAACTATTCCGAAGAGGCGCTTGTGATGCCAAACAGTTTTATCTCCGCGTATTGATGCAAAAATCGTTGCCCAGATAGGGACGGATGCAACGAGTAACCCTGCTAATCCGGAAGAAATTTTCTGCTCTGCAGTTCCAATAAGAATCCAAGGACCGATCATTTCAAGGAGTGCGTAGGCTGCTACATAGCGCCATCCGCGAACGGCAGCGATGAATTGTCTCTGCTTAATCGCAATCGGAATCAATATTGCAGCGCCAATTGCAGTTCGTAGGCAGACAACAGTTGCGGGGCTAAATCCATTTTCTGGATCGACAGCTACCTTGATGAAGAGATATGGAATACCCCAGAGAAAACCGACAAGGATAAAGAGGAACCAACCGCGACGTGACATATTTTCCTTTACCTGCGTAGAGCTTTAACGAGAGATGACACTCTTATAAAGCGAAATAGTTTGGGCAGCGACGGCATCCCAGCCGAACTCTGATTGAGCGCGAGCACGTCCTGCTTTTCCATACTTTTCAAGCAGATCGGGATTCGCCATCAAGGATGAAATTGCAGAAGTTAAATCTGATTCGAACTTTGCGTGGTCTGTTGTGTAATCAACGAGTTCACCTGTCTGCTTATGAGAGACAACTTCAGGAATTCCACCAACACGAGAAGCAAGAACAGCTGTCTCGCAACCCATCGCTTCGAGATTAACGATGCCAAGTGGTTCGTAAATAGACGGACATAAGAAAAGATCTGCGTGAGTAAGAGCTGCAGTGAGTTTGTCATGGGGGAGCATCTCTTTGATCCACCAGACATTGGAGCGTGTGCTTTGAAGTTCTGCAATTAGTGCAGCAACTTCATTGCCGATTGTCTCTTCATCGGGACTTCCAGCGGCAAGTACAAGTCCGTACTCTGCAGGAACATTCTTCCATGCACGAAGCAGATGGGCTAAACCTTTTTGGCGCGTGATGCGACCGACAAACATCGCATAGCGACCGGTGATGCCAAATTCCTTTAGTACCGAGTCATCGTGGTTAGGTGCAAATTTTGTTGTATCTACTCCGTTGCGAATCGTGACAACTTTTGCAGGATCAATATTTGGGTAAGCGCTCAAGACATCTGCGCGCATTCCATCACTCACAGCGATGATTGCGGCAGCAGCTTCGTAAGCAGTTTTTTCAGCCCATGAAGAGATTTTGTATCCGCCACCGAGTTGTTCTGCCTTCCAAGGTCGAAGTGGTTCTAGGGAGTGAGCACTGACGATATGAGGTGTGCCATAAAGCAGTGAAGCGGTATGTCCTGCCATATTTGCATACCAAGTATGTGAATGAATGACATCCACGTTCTGCAAGTTATTGGCAATCGCCAAATCTGTTGCAATCGCTTGAAGGGCTGGGTTTGCTGATGAGAACTCAGAAGGAGTGTCGTAACCAAAGGCGCCATCTGTGCGCGGACCTCCAAAGCAATGGACATCGACTTCTACGCCTGAAACATTGCGAAGCGCTTGCGTTAGCTGAACAACGTGGACTCCAGCTCCACCATAAACTGCTGGCGGCCACTCTTTTGTGACGATTCCAATTCGAGTAGCGCTCATGAGGCAAGAGTAATGGGCACTCTAGATAGATTGAAAGTTACTCGGTAGCATTGCTTCATGGCCCGCTACGAAACCCCACTTGGAATCGTACTTGCGGGCGGAGAAGGCAAGCGATTAATGCCTCTCACCGCAGATCGCGCAAAACCTGCAGTTCCATTCGGTGGCTCTTATCGCCTCATCGACTTTGTTCTCTCCAATCTCGTAAACGCACAGATGCGAAAGATTGCAGTTCTTACTCAATATAAATCTCACTCACTCGACCGCCACATCACAACAACATGGCGTATGTCGACTCTCCTTGAAAATTACATCACTCCCGTACCAGCCCAGCAGCGACTAGGCCCACGTTGGTATACCGGTTCAGCTGATGCAATCTTGCAGAACTTCAATTTGATTCAAGATGAAAACCCAAAGCACGTTCTCGTCTTTGGTGCAGACCACGTCTATCGCATGGATCCAAGTCAGATGTTCGAACAACATCTCGAAACTGGCGCCGGAATTACCATCGCAGCGATCCGCATGCCGCGGGCAGAAGCGCATGATTTTGGAGTAATCGAACTCGCTGAAGATGGAATCACCATCAAGGCATTCCATGAAAAGCCTGCCAACCCACCTGCAATGCCAGGACATCCAGATCTCTGCTTAGTCTCTATGGGTAATTACATCTTTAAGCGCGATGTTATGGAAGAAGCGCTCATCCTTGATTCAGAAGATCTCGAATCACGCCATGACCTGGGTGGAAACATTATTCCGATGCTCACAAAGGCCGGCGTTGCAAAGGTTTATGACTTTGCAAATAACGTCGTACCTGGCGCAACAGAGCGCGATAAAGGTTACTGGCGCGATGTGGGTTCTATTGATGCCTATTACGACGCACATATGGATCTCGTATCTATCCATCCGATCTTTAATTTGTATAACCGCGAGTGGCCACTCCTTACCAACCCACCTTCATTTCCACCTGCAAAGTTCAGTGCTAACGGAATTGCACAGGATTCCATCGTAGGAGCTGGTTCCATCATCGCTGGCGGTCACGTAAACCACACAGTTACTTCTTACGATGTTCACGTTGGAAATGGCGCATTTGTTGATGGCGCCGTCTTGATGCCTAACGTCAAGATTGGTGACCGAGCGGTCATTCGTAAGGCGATTATCGATAAGGGTGTAATCGTCGAGCCAGGCGCACAGATTGGCGTTGATCTCGAGCGCGATCGTCAGCGTTTCACAGTTACCGAAAGCGGAATCGTCGTTGTCGGTAAGGGCGCGATCGTTACTGCGTAAGCTTCTTAATCTCCCCAGCAGCAAAATTAATCGATTCACGCGCAGTCGGAGTTACTGCCATATTTGTAAAGAATCCATGAATCATTCCTGCATACTCTTTATAGATAACCTTCACACCATCGCGCCGCAGTAACTCGGCGTACTTCTCGCCGTCACTAATTAATGGATCATATTGAGCGGTGATGATGACTGAAGGCGCTACATCCTTAAGAGATTGAGCATTCATCGGAACTGCATATGGATTTGTGTCATGTTGAGTTCCTTGCAGATACTGATCCCAGAACCATTTCATCGCTTGCGTTGAAAGGCCATAGCCAGTTGCATTCTTAAGGTAAGAATCAGTTTCGAAGTCACGATCATTACATGGATAGATAAGTAATTGGAATGCAAGGCTTATATTGTTATCACGAGCCTTGATTGCAACTCCTGAAGCCAAGTTCGCTCCGGCGCTATCTCCACTGACGCCGATGCGTGCTGGGTCGATATTGAGTTCATCTGCATGAGTACTTACCCACAATAAAGTTGCATAGCAATCATCGAATGGAATTGGGAATGGATGTTCAGGAGCCTTTTGATAGTTAACGCTAATAATTGTTGCGCCACTTTCATTTGCTAAGCGGGCAAGGGAAGCATCATAGATATCGAGGAAGTTGAGAACCCAACCACCTCCGTGGAAGTAGACAATTGCCGGAGAACTTTTATTTGCAGTTGGGCGATAGATACGGATAGGAAGGTCAGCAGTAGGGCCAGGAATATATCGATTAATAACTTCGTGTAGCGGTTCAACTGGGCCAGCGAGTGCTGGGCGTGATTGTGTGTTCCTGCGTATTACATCCACGGGCGCTTCCCACACTTGTGGCAGACCTGCCGCAGCCCCTGCTTCGAGGAATGCTTTGATTTCTGGAGCAAGTGACATGGCGTTATTGAATCAGAGTTCACCTTGAGAGAGAAGGAGTAACACTTCTTTTGCTCGCTCGCGTAATTCAGGTAGGTCGCTCAATCGTTTGAGTCCAGCAAGTTGTTGCCCCATGCGATGGTTCTTTGCAAATCGTTCTTGATTACGGTCCAAGAAATCCCAATAAAGAGTTGTAAATGGACAGGCATCGTCACCAATACGTTTCTTTGGATCAAATGCACAACCCTTGCAGAAACTTCCCATCTTGGAAATGTATGAACCTCCTGATGCATACGGTTTGGTGGCTAACTTGCCGCCATCTGCATGCAAACTCATTCCAATGACATTAGGAACCATTACCCAATCAGCTGAGTCGATAAAGGTGCGTCGCATCCAGTCGAGAAATTCTTGAGGCGATGTACCTGTGATCAGCGCAAGATTACTTAAGACCATAAGACGTGGGATGTGATGAACCCAAGCACGTGTTTCGATATCTCGCACTTGCGTTGAGACACATTTCATCTCAGTCTTCGATGAATCAGTGAAGAGCGGCAAGAGCGGGCGAGTAGCAGCTAACGCGTTTTCGTTGCGATATAGATCTCCGAAGTGCCAATAGAGACCGTTTATGTACTCACGCCATCCGATGATCTGACGAATAAAACCTTCTGCACTTGCTAGCGGGATATCGCCTTCGGCAAAGCGTGCAAGAGCTGCAGCAATTACTTCTTCAGCGTGGAGTAATCCAACGTTGAGATAGGGACTCAAGAGTGAGTGATTCACTGCCCAAGAATCAGCAACCATTGCATCTTCGTAAGCACCGAATTCTGCGAATCCTGTCTCAAAGAAGTGCTGCATCTGCTTGAGTGCGGCAGTGCGCGTGGTGCCCCATGTTGAATCGGGATCTTCGCCAAAGACCGGAATATTGCGCTTCTTGATATCAGCAAGCACCGCTGCATCTATTTCATCTCGTTGATGTTCCAGATATGCGGGCCATGTATGAGCTCCCGTGGGAGGCGGAAGTCGATTATCAGCATCGTAATTCCACTTGCCACCTACTGGTTCGCTTCCTTCCAGCAAGATTTTCAATCGAACGCGTTGGGCGCGATAGAAGTTCTCCATCACCAAGTTCTTTTGTGTGCTTGCCCACTGCGCAAAGAGCGGGCGAGATGTCAGAAAGAAATCGTTGGGAACAAGGGTCAGTCCAAGGTTTTTCAGCTGCTCAAATTGTTGATGTGAAGATGGTTCTGTAACTTCAATATCAACTTCTGGGTTAGCGGCACGAAATTCTTTAATTCCAAACTCAGTATTTTTACTTTGGATAAATGTGACCGCGAATCCTTCTTCGCGGAGCTCTTGCAAGAAGTGGTCGCGAGCTGACATGAGAAAAAAGAGGCGCTGTATATGCCATGAGCGAGTAGTGAGCATCCGCTCGCTCTCGATAAAGAGAATTTGATGAGTCTTTGGATCTGCCCTTTTCAGCGCTCCATGATTACGATGGAGATGATCATTGAGAAGAAGTACAGTCTTTTTAGATTCAGTTGCTACCAATTGGTGGTTCTATCTCGCAAAATTCTGTAATTCTCAACTACTCCAGGAGTTGCAGGGGAGTGAGTCGATGACACTTCTCCGAGATTCCATTGCGGTGGAGTAGCTCCACCTAAGAGCGCCCACGCGGCTTGTCGGGCAGCACCATCAGCAACATATTCACCAGGTTGTGGCACAAGAACTTCACGCCCGAAGAGAGAAGATGCAATTGATGAGATTGCAGGATTCTTTGCTGCTCCGCCAATAAGTAGAACGCGGTTGATGGATACACCCAATTGTTCAAGTGCATCGACTGCATCGACCAGGCCACACAACATCCCTTCAATCATTGCTCGTGCAATATCTGCAGGGTTTGAGTTGGTGAGATTCATTCCGGCAAAGACGCCAGTTGCATCTGGTCGATTAGGGGTGCGTTCACCTTCGAAGTAAGGAAGAAGGGATAGCCCATTTGCTCCTGGTTTTGCAGTGAGTGCCAGAGCGCCTACCTCATCATGAGTCTTTCCCAGGATTCGCGTTGCTGCATCCAAGATTCGCGCAGCATTGAGCGTGCAGACCAGAGGCAAGAAACGTCCTGTTGCATCTGCAAAACCTGCAACGGCGCCGCTTGCATCATGAGTTGGCGTATCTGAAACTGCGAAAGCAGTTCCGCTTGTACCAAGTGAAACAACAACATCTCCAGGCTGGGCCTGAACACCAAGAGCTGCGCTAGCGTTATCTCCGGCACCTGCTGCGATAGGAATTCCTGAAAGTGTTTCTCCACCGAAAGCGTTTGGCGCAACGATGCGTGGAGTAATGATGGAGCGATCTATTCGAAGCGCAGATTTCAATAGGTCATCGCGGTATGTAGAAGTGACGGGATCAAAGTAACCGGTACCTGATGCATCAGAGCGATCAGTAAAAAGTTTCTCGAAATCTTTTCCGCCTTGTAGACGCCATGAAAGCCAATCATGGGGGAGCGCAACTGCAGCAACCTTGTCGGCATTAGCTTTTTCATTATCTGCAAGCCAGCGAAGTTTCGTTGCAGTAAAGGATGCAACAAGAACAGATCCAACTTTCTTTGCAGCTTCTGCTTCTCCTCCCATTTCGGAGTTGAGATCACGTGCGGATTGCGCAGAGCGCGTGTCATTCCATAAGAGTGCAGGGCGAATTACGTCGCCATTGCTATCGAGTGTGACCATTCCATGCTGTTGTCCGCCGATTGAGATTGCAGCAACATCTTCTAATCCGCCGGCATCGGCAATCGCGCTTTCGAGGGCTTTCTCCCAGAGGGCTGGCTCTACTTCTGTTCCGTCAGGGTGAGAAGCGCGACCCTGTCGAAGTAACTCACCAGTATTTGCGTTGCGAATAACGACTTTCACCGATTGGGTCGATGAATCCACGCCAGCGGTGAGTTGGGGTTTTGCCATGGCGAAAGGCTAGACTGTGCCAGTCAGTGTTGACCACAGTGCGGCTTATTTATTTGGCCAAATCTCACTTAATTTTGGAGCGTTGCAATGCGTATTGGAATTCTTACAGGCGGCGGAGATTGCCCAGGACTTAACGGCGTTATTCGCGGAGTAGTTACAAAGGGAATCAAAGAGTACGGATACGAGTTCGTTGGTTTCCGTGATGGTTGGAAGGGTCCTCTTGAGGCTCTCACCATGCCTTTAGATCTTGCAACAGTAAAGCCAATCCTTGCAAAGGGCGGAACCATCCTTGGTTCATCACGTACCAACCCATTTAAGATGGAGAACGGCGTCGAGCGCATCAAGCAGAACCTTGCTGATCAGGGCATCGATGTCCTCATTGCAATCGGTGGCGAAGACACACTCGGCGTTGCAACAAAGCTCGACGCGCTAGGCGTCAAGGTCATCGGTGTTCCAAAGACAATCGATAACGACCTCAACAACACAGATTTCACATTTGGTTTCGATACCTCCGTTAACATTGCAATGGAAGCAATCGATCGCCTTCACACAACTGCAGAGTCACACCACCGCCCATTGATCGTTGAGGTCATGGGTCGCCACGCAGGTTGGATTGCACTTCACTCAGGTATCGCAGGAGACGCAGCATGCATCTTGATCCCAGAAGTTAAGTTCTCAGTCGACAAGGTTTGCGAATACGTAAAGTCACGTTTTGAAACAGGCACAGCTCCAATCATCGTTATCGCCGAGGGTGCAATTCCTCAGGATGGCGA
Organism: Candidatus Nanopelagicaceae bacterium; assembly: GCA_965268225.1. GTDB lineage: Bacteria > Actinomycetota > Actinomycetes > Nanopelagicales > Nanopelagicaceae > Planktophila. The sequence continues at coordinate 489,265 of OZ254166.1, forward strand.
CATGATTACTAAGGATCAGCCACTCGATGCATTCGGCCACGTACAGCTTTCAGGTATTGGCGATTGGCTCGCTGCTGAGATCGAGACAAAGACTGGCTACCAGACTCGTTGCACAGTTCTTGGCCACATTCAACGTGGTGGAACACCTTCAGCATTCGACCGTGTTCTTAGCTCACGCTTTGGACTTGAGGCAATCACAGCTGTTCACGAAGGTGACTTCGGCAAGATGATGGCACTTCACGGAACAACAATTGCTCGCGTGCCTTTAGCATCAGCGACAGATGTTCTTAAGACTGTTCCAATCGAGCGCTACGAGGAGATCACTTCGTTCTTTGGATAATCTCCCTCCGAGATTCCCACTGAATTACCTATTCTTATGACTATGAATACAACTTCCTCGCAACTGGATTCACTCTTCGATCCATCACTCGTCGCTGCCCAGCAACCTAATTGGCCTGGCGGACATGATGGAGAGCAGATGAAGAAGGCTGTTGCTGATCTTCGCGCTCTTCCTCCACTTGTCTTTGCTGGTGAGTGCGATGATCTCAAAGCGAAGATTGCTGAAGCTGCAGCAGGGCGTGCATTCTGGTTACAAGGTGGCGATTGCGCCGAGACATTTAATTCAGCAACAGCTGATTCAATCCGAAACCGCATCAAGACAATCTTGCAGATGGCTGCTGTATTGCAGTACTACTCAAGTTTGCCTGTCATCAAGGTTGGTCGCATGGCTGGGCAGTTCGCAAAGCCACGCTCAAATGATCTTGAGACCCGAGGAGATGTCACACTTCCTGCTTACCGCGGCGATGCTGTGAACGATATTGAATTTACTGAAGCAGCTCGTACACCAGATCCCAACCGTCTTGTCCGTGTTTACAACACATCTGCTGCAACTCTTAACTTAGTTCGCGCATTTACTCGTGGTGGATTTGCAGACCTTCGTCAGGTGCACGAATGGAATAAGGGCTTCATCCGCGATTCACAGTTCGGCGAGAAGTACGAGCAGATGGCTAATGAAATTGGTCGCGCTCTTTCATTTATGCAATCAGCCGGCGTTGACCCAGAACAGTTCAAGGCCGTTGATTTCTATGCAAGCCACGAGGCGCTCATCATTGAATACGAGAAGGCGCTAACCCGTATCGATTCACGTACACAGCAGCCTTACGATGTTTCAGGACACTTCATCTGGATCGGCGAACGCACACGTCAGCTCGATGGCGCTCATGTTGATTTCGCTTCAAAGGTACGCAACCCAATCGGTATCAAGCTTGGACCTAAGTCGACCGTTGAAGATGCACTCGCACTTATCGCAAAGCTCAACCCAGATAACGAGCCAGGACGCATCACCTTCATTACACGTATGGGTGCTGGCACCATTCGCCAGGCACTTCCTGCACTTGTCGAAGGTGTGACAAAGAGCGGCGCACAAGTTCTCTGGGTATGCGATCCAATGCACGGCAATACATTTGAATCTAAGAATGGCTACAAGACACGTAACTTCGAAGATGTTCTCGATGAAGTACGTGGATTCTTTGAAGTCCATAAGAAGCTCGGAACCCACCCAGGTGGAATTCATATCGAGCTCACCGGTGACGATGTCACCGAATGCCTCGGTGGCGGCAACCAAGTCTCTGAAAAGGATCTTGAGTCACGCTACGAGACTGCATGCGACCCACGCTTGAATCACTCACAATCACTTGAGCTTTCATTCTTGGTTGCTGAAATGTTGCGCGACCGCTAATTTAGCGAGCGTGACGCTGCTTCTCTCCACCCTTTCAACACCTATCGGTAATCTCAATCTGATTGCAGATCAGCACATCCTTCTTGCCGCAAACCTCTCCAATCTCAAAGCTCTAAAAGAGAGCCTTAGCGCAGATGATGCCGCACACGAGATTAAAAGCGTTGCGAAGATTCCCGTGATTACCGATTTAATTAACGATTACTTTGCCGGCGATATTTCAGCGCTTAATTCAATTCAAGTACGTCAGCCAGGTGCGCCGTTTTCACAAGCAGCATGGAAGGCGATGAAGAAAGTTAAGCCTGGCTCGGTGATCTCTTATGCAGATCTGGCAGATCGTGCTGGAAGCCCAGCTGCAGTTCGTGCTGCGGGAAGTGCCTGCGCAAAGAATGCAATTGTTCTTATCGTTCCGTGCCATCGGATTGTGAAAACTGGTGGAGCACTCGGAAATTATGCTTATGGTTTAAATAAGAAAGAGTGGCTACTTCGCCACGAGGGTGCTCTGTAATATTTTCTCCAGGATTTCAATCGCCTGAGAACATTGCGCATCATCAAAATCGAGATGAGTGACAAGGCGGGCATAGTGAGGTCCCAATGCGCTTATCCAAAGACCGGCCTCTTTGCATCGAGCTGACAAGTCAGCGGCAGAAATGCCAACTTTCGATAAATCAAGACCAACAATGTTGGTAACAACTTTTGCTGGATCTACGAGAGAAGAATCGAGTGCAGCGAGAGCTACGGCAATCTTCTTTGCGCGAGCATGATCTTCAGCAAGGCGATCAATATTGTTATCGAGGGCGTAGTGAGCACCAGCGGCAATGATTCCGACTTGGCGCATTCCTGCGCCGTAACGCTTGCGCCAGATTCGAGCTTCGGCGACGCGTTCTTTCGTAGAAAGCATCACAGAACCAATGGGCGCTCCTAAACCTTTTGAGAGACAGACGCTAATCGTGTCGAAGTGTTTGCCGTATTCAGCAAACGAGACACCGGATGCCACATGAGCATTCCAGATGCGAGCACCGTCGAGGTGCATTGCGATTCCGCGCGCATGGGCCGCGGATGAAAGTTTGGCAATCTCTTCAATGGGTTGAACTGTTCCGCCACCAAAGTTATGTGTGTTCTCAACTGCAATTGCCTTGGTAGAAACTAAATATGGACCAGCATTCTCATGAGCGATTGCAAGAGGATCTTCAGCTTTTAGCAATCCATCAACAGATGGCCAAGTGCGAGTTGTGATTCCGCTAAATGTTGCTGCAGCGCCAAGTTCCGCGCGGACAATATGTGAACGAGTTTCGACGAGAAGTTCTTCGCCAGGCTTTACCAATGTGCGAATTGCTAGCTGATTGGCAAGTGAACCAGTAGGGGAGAAGAGGCCAGCTTCTTGGCCAAACATGGAAGCAACACGTTCTTCGAGTGAATTAACGGTTGGATCATCTCCATAGACATCATCGCCAACCTCGGCGGCAGCCATCACTTCGCGCATGGCGGCACTTGGCTTGGTGACAGTGTCAGAACGAAGATCTATCGCCATTTATTTGTTCTCCATTGCTGAATTCTCCTTGAGAACGATAACGAACATTGCGGTCAGAACCATGAGACCACCAAGGGTAGCCTGCAGAGTCAAGTGTTCACCACCGAAGATCACAGCAAAGAACGCCGCAAAGACAACTTCCATCGTCAAAATAACTGCAACCTTTGAGGTCGTAATGTGCGCCTGTGACCAGGTCTGCACGACAAAGGCAACCGCAGTACAAATAACTGCAGTAAAAATAACAACCGCCCATACACCTGAATCTGGTGGAGCGGAGTAGCCGCCAGGAATCGATGCAACTCCTGATAGAAGCCCACACGTTGCAAGTTGTACGACGGTCATCGCATAGGCATCGCGACCAGATGACCATTTACCAAGAGCGATGATGTGAGCTGCAAAGAAGAATGCACTTGCAAGAACTAGCATCTCGCCAAATCCGACAGAGAATCCGTGGATAGATAGGAGTCCGAGACCAATAGTGGCAAGTAGAACGCAACCCCAAATTACTTTGGTAAGCCGTTCCTTCAAAAAGTAATAGGCAAGGAGGGGAGTGAAGACCACATACAGTCCTGTAACGAATCCAGTGATTGCAGCTCCTGTACGAGCCAAGCCAAGCGTTTGAAAGATGTAACCAAGACCTAAGAAGATTCCTGCCGCTCCTGAACGCAGTATGAGGTTGCGATCAAATTGCTTGAGAACTTGTGGCCTTAAAGCGATCATCACAATGACTGCGACGATAAAACGAGTGAAGAGAAAGTTATTGACGCTCTGTCGTTCAATGGCATCTTTCATGACCACAAATGCCATTCCCCATGCTGCAGATACAGAGAGCAGTGCCCAAGGGGCGAGGCGAATCTTCAGCGCGTGCGAAGAACTCATCCTCGCAACTTCTTTAAGAGAGCGATTTCCTCACCATGTTCAGGCTCCATTCCTGGTGTTTCAAGAATGAGTGGCGCATTTGCAACAGCTGGGTGCTTCAGTAACTCAGCAAAAGGATCGACTCCGATAAATCCTTTACCAATATTTTGGTGGCGATCTTTGAGCGCACCACAGACATCCATCGAATCATTAGCGTGGATAAGTTGAATGCGTTCGATTCCGGCGACCTGCACTAGGAGGTCGAGGGTCTCTTTCATTCCACCCTTCTTTGCGATGTCATGGCCAGCGGCAAAGACGTGGCAAGTATCGAGACAGATGCCAACCTTAGGATGGTAGTTAAGTGCTTTGAGGTAATTCTCTAGATCTTCAAGGCGCTTTACGAGTGATTGACCTTGCCCTGCAGTTGGTTCAAGGAGAAGCATCGGCGCATCGTCATCGAGAGCTTCAAGAATTGGCATGACGCCTTTTTCAATCTGCTTCCAAGCCTTGTCGACATTATCTTCTTTGACAGCGGAACCTGTGTGAACAACGACGCCAAGTGCGCCAATCTCTTGTCCGCGTTTGAGTGAATACGCAGTCGAAGCTAGAGAATTCTTATATGTATCTTCGGTAGGAGATCCTAAATTGATCAGAAACGGTGCATGCACATACGTTTCAATATCAAGGGCCGCAGCCTTTTCGCGGAAGAGCGCATCGGCTTCGTGATTTGTCTCAGGCATCGCCCAGCCACGTGGATTCGATGTAAATACCTGAATTGCCTCAGCTTGAGTGAGCTCGGCATATGCAATCGAGCGCTTAGCCATTCCTCCAGATGTTGGAGTATGAGCACCGATACGTGGTTTCTTTGTGGCTTTAGACATTTGCCTAGCCTACTGTGATGGTCACAGTACTGCCACGCTTTACCTTAGTTCCGACCTTAGGTGAAACGTTTGTCACCTTCTTGATGGTCTTCTTGCCAATCTTCTTTACAACAACTTTAAGGTCGAGATCCTTCAGGGCCTGAACAGCCTTTGCTTCATCAATTGAGAAGAGGTTAGGGATGTAGGCATAGGCAGTTCCCTTTGAGACTACTAGTGCAACCTTTGAGCCTTTATCTGCAGTGCCACCACCTGCTGGCTGTTGTGAGACAACTTCACCAGCAAGGCGAGTTTCGCTAAATGCATATGTTGAAATGACTGCGAATCCTGCATCCTGTAATTCATTGAGAGCTTGATTAGAACTCTTTCCTACATAAGAGGCAATCGCAACCTGTTCAACTCCCTTTGAAACTCGGATGATGACAGTTGCTGCACGCTTTACCTTTTCGCCTGAAGGCGGATTCGAATCGATGACATATCCCTTAGGGACAGTGGTACTGAACTCTTCTGCAAGAGGGGAAATTGTGAGTGGAAGTTTTCCTAGAAGATTTTGTGCTGCCTGTGGAGTTAGTCCCATTATTGAAGGCAAGATAAATCTTTCAGGACCTTTCGATACTACGAGATTGACTGTGCCACCTTGATCAATTCGTCCACCACCTTCAGGGATGGATTGGATGACATGGCCTTCAGGGATCTCTTCACTGAATTGCTTCTCAACCACAATTGAAGTCAGTCCAAGCGGGCTGAGTGCAGCGGTAACTTCGCTTTGCGAAGCACCTACGGTAGATGGAACGACCACTCGTGAACCTGGACCGATTAATACATACCAACCAACAATTCCAACAATGACTGCCATGGCAAGTGCAATCTTGCGATTGCGTCGAACGCGCTTGCTCGCCTTCTTTCGCTTTGCAACTTGCTCGGTGTTTTCACGAGGAGCAGCGGCGGGAGTGGGGATGCTCTGCGTCAATTCTTTTACCTTTGTGCGAAGTGATTTACGAGTTGGCTTTGGTCGCATCGGCTCGATGGGGATATCGAGTTCGAGGCTGAGTTGATTCTCTTTTGGTCCCATCGATTGATTGATACGCGAGAGTTCTTCATGGAAGACCGTTGCATCACGTGGACGTTCATCGGGATTAGAACTTGTGGCGCGATAGATCAGGTCATCGAGTTGTTCGGGAATGCCAGGAACAACTGAGCTGATCTTTGGCACGCGATTGTTGACGTGCATATAAGCAATCTGAATTGGTTGATCACCTTCAAAAGGTTTTCTGCCCGTAAACATTTCAAAGGCGGTGATTCCGATGGAGTAGATATCGCTGCGTGAATCTGCAACGCCGCGCTGAACTTGTTCGGGGGAGAGATAAGAGACGCTACCAAGGATGACGCTGGATTCTGCCGTCATGGTTCCACCGAGCAGGGGACCCTTCGCAAGGCCAAAGTCGGCAATCTTGATACGACCTTCTTTAGAGATTAAAATATTTTCAGGCTTAATATCGCGGTGAACAATTCCAATTTTGTGAGCTGCAGAGAGAGCGCTCATAACCGGCAGCAGAAATTTCACTCCATCTTTAACAGAAAGGCTGCCTTGTTCGTTGAGATACTCACGAAGAGTGTGACCTTCAATCATCTCCATGACAAGGAAGATTGCGGGAGTGCCGTTCTGATTCCATCCTTGATCTTGCACGGCCACGATATTCGGATGTGAAAGTGCAGCGGCGGCTTTTGCTTCGCGAATAAATCGTTCTACAAATTGTTCATCCTGCGCCAAGTGGGAGTGCATGATCTTGACTGCAACTTTGCGATCGAGACGGGTATCAACTGCTTCATAAATACTTGCCATGCCGCCTGTAGCCATCTGGCGCATAAGCTGATAACGCCCATCAATGAGCTCGCCGGTCAGATCAGACATGACCCGAATTCTAGGTAGTCAGTACGAAATCAGCTGCGTTCTGCGTGCCCTCGTCGCGAAAATGTTGCTCTTGTGTGGAAAGCCACTTTTTCATCTGGCCCTCTATCTCTCTACCGTCGCGTTCTAAAACCCGCGCCAAACCTTGTGAATCTTCAATATCAATCCATATGAGAGCTGCTAGCGAATCTCGAATAGAAATCTGTCCACTGCCAACACCTTCGAGAATAAGTAGTTCAGTTCTCTCTAGTTGGGTCGCGGGTGAGAACTCTCCTTTATGCCAGTCATACGTGGAGAGAGAAATGGCATCAGATTTCTTATGCGCAGCAACGAGATGTGTAAGCACATCAGTGAGCTGGGCGGTGAGTGCGTTATCCCAGCCGTCATACAGATCATCCATATGAATTTCGGTAATGGAATATCGCTGGGCAAGTGCGAGTTTGATGTCATGGGCAAGAGTTGTCTTTCCTGCACCGGCTGGCCCATCAATTGCAATGATGGGTTGCGATATGTCTTTACAGAGATCGGATAGCGCGTCTATGAGATCCATACCAGCTGCTCCATCCCAGTGCCGCCATCGCTGTAAATGCCACATAGAGCAGCGTTGTAAAGAGTAACCCTTGTGATGCATAGAGCGCGGTGTATCCGGCATCGACTACGAGCCACATCGGCCAGCTGTCGTATTTTTCGTAGACCATCAAAATCTGCGCAGCAAGAGAACCAAAGAAGAGGATTGCATCTACGTACGTTGAAGCAGCTCCCAACCATTTCAATACTGGGCCAAGCGCGAGAGTTGCAAGCAAGATTGCTGCGATTGTGTAGAGCCGGTATTTATTCTTAAAGGGACCAGGCTTTGCACCCGTTGGTTCCCATCCATACCAACCTGCAACTGCAGCTGCAATAAAGACCAATTGAAGTGCAGCACTTGCATAGAGTTTGTATTGCAAGAAGAAGATTCCATAGAGGACGCTACTGAGTGCCCACCAAGGCCATGTAATGCGCTTTGCTGTGATGCCCAGCGCTACGCCAACAAATGACACAACTGATGCAATAAATTCGAGATAGGAGACTTCATATCCCCAGGCGGTAAAGAAGGTAGAAAACACGTATTCCTCATTTCTAGATCCGCATTACCGGACCAGTCAGACGGTCGACTTCAATGAAGTCCTCTCAGCCACTGTGGCTCCCGTTAGATATAACTTTAGCGAATACGAGCAGCAATTGCCTGAATGTAGGCAGCTCCTGCAACACGTGCGCGGCGAGCAGTTGAAGTCTTGGCTCGCTTATTGAAGATGTCATAACCGATTGCTTCTACTTCATCGACAATCCCGCAGTAAAGCTCGCTTGCTGCTCGAATACATGGACGAGACTCTTTATCGAGATACCCGATACCGAAATCGGATTCGCGCTGAAGTTCACGAACTCGAGCAATTTGAAACTTAAGGGCTGCAATGATTTCAGGGGTCAGGACGCGCCGTTCAAGCATGGCCCGGTCAACACCAAATTGAGCAAGTTCTTGAAGTGGCAAGTAGACGCGACCGCGATCGAGATCTTCGCCGACATCGCGAATGAAGTTAGCTAATTGGAATGCGATACCCAGCTTCTTTGCCGCTTCATATGCTCGTTGATCCGAGTACCCCAAGATTGGGACCATCTCAAGACCTATGACTGCCGCAGAACCGTAGACATACTCAAGGAGATCTTCATATGTCTGATATTCGGTGACGGTGAGATCCATCTCCATAGAGTGCAAGAAATCTACAAAGTGCTGGTGGGGTATATCGAACTTTTGTGCAGTATCAACGAGTGCGCGACCTATGTGGTCTGTACTCGTTCCCGCTTTGAGGTCTGCAAGAACTCCGCTGCTCCAAGAACGCAAAGCCTCAGCCTTCTCTGTTGGAGATAGCGTTGACGCTAGATCATCAACTATTTCATCTGCGTACCGGGCAAAGCCATAAAGGGCATGAACATAGGGACGCTTACTCTTTGGAAGTAAAAGAGTTGCTAAGTAATAGGTCTTGCCATGCAACGAGTTGAGTCGTTTGCACTCTTCATATGATGCGGCAAGAGCTTGATCCATTTACTTAACCGGACCCACAATGCGCTCTGCAGCTAATCGTCCTGAGATAAGAACCATGGGAACGCCAACACCTGGTTGAGTTCCGCTGCCTGCGAAAACAACATTTTCAAATCCTGCAGCCATATTGCGTGGTCTAAATGGACCTGTCTGGAAGAAGGTATGTGCACTTGCAAATGGTGCACCGCGCTCCATTCCCTGTGCCTGCCAATCAAGGGGAGTAGTCATTACTTCTGTTTCGATGGCATCGCCAAAGCCTGTGTATCCGCGGTCTTCAAGAGTCTGAATCATCTGATCGCGATAAGGCTTTGCTTGCTTGGTCCAATCGATATCTGCATCCAAGTTAGGTGTTGGGTACAAGATGTAATACGACTGCTTTCCAGCAGGCGCAAGAGATGGATCATCATGAGTTGGCACAGTGACCAAGACTGAAGGGTCTGTCATAAGAACCTTCTTATTGATGAGTTCGTCGAAGACGCCATCCCATGATTCTCCAAAGTGAATATTGTGGTGAGCAATATGGTCGTACTTCTTAGAAGAACCAACGAGCAGAGTTGCACAAGAGGGTGAGTAGTTAAGGCGCTTGATATTAAGAGGTGTCTTACCTAGCAAGTCGCGCCATACAACAGGAAGATCTGGATTCATCACAACAACATCGCACTCAATGCGTTCGCCTGTGTCAGTAGTTACAGCCTTGACGCGACCATTCTGCTTATCGAGACCAGTGACTGTGGTGTTGTATTTAAATTCAACACCATGTTTCGCAGCGGCCGCAGCCAGAGCGCGAGGAACTGCATGCATTCCGCCCTTAGGGAAGAAGACACCGTTGACTGAATCCATATATGCAATGACTGCATAGATTGCGAGAGCTTGTTGCGGGCTAACTCCTGCATACATCGCTTGGAATGAGTAAACCTTCTGAAGGCGTGGATCCTTGAGATATTGATTGACCTTTGGCTGCAGATGTCTAAAGCCACCGAGAGCAATCAGACGTGCCAAATTTGGAGTCAGAAGATTGAGTGGAGAATCGATGTTCTTATCGATAAAGTCATGCATCTCGTACTTATAAAGCTTGGTAACAAAATCTACATATCGGCGATACCCCAGAGCTTCTTCCGCAGAGACCTTTTCGTGAATCTCCTGCTCCATCTGAGTTGTATTTGCATGGACATCAATTTGTGATCCATCTGCATAAAAAGCACGATACAAAGGTGAAAGTGGCATGAGTTCAAGCCAATCCTTCATATCTTCACCAACACATGAGAATGCATCTTGGATTAGAGAAGGCATAGTCAGAACGGTTGGGCCGGTATCAAATGCATATCCATCTTTATTGAGAAGACCGTTACGTCCACCGGGTACGGATTCACGTTCAATCACTGTGACTTTGCGGCCAGCACCTGCAAGGCGAAGTGCAGCACTAAGCCCGCCAAGACCTGCGCCAACTACGACAACGTGATCGGTGGGTCCCTTAACTGTTCTTGTCATCAATAGCTCCTACGGATTGCGGTCTCAGCGAGAGCTAAGAGGAATGGGCGTGCCTTTTCGTTAATCGCTGCAGAGTTTGCTGCCGCTACTGATTCTTCGCCAAGGCGGTCAATCAATTTTTCAACGTCCGCTACTGCACCGGTATCGATGATGAGTGCACGAAGAGATTCAATCTTTTCAGGGGAGAGGTCAGGCTTACCAAGATTGGCAGAAAGTTCTGCGCGAGCAGATTCCGTTGCCTTCTCCATAGTCATCGCCATCAACACTGTGCGCTTTCCTTCACGCAAGTCATCTCCTGCAGGCTTCCCAGTTGTTTCAGGATCACCAAATATGCCGAGCATGTCATCGCGTAATTGAAATGCTTCACCAAGTGGAAGACCGTAAGCGGAAAGTACGTTGAGAAGTTCTGAGTGCTCAGTTGCTGATGGGCGGGCTATGACTGCACCTAAATGCAATGGACGTTCGATCGTGTACTTGCCTGATTTGTAACGGGCAATTCGTAGCGAACGCTCGACGCTATGTTCGCGTTCGCCTGCTTCACGGACATCGAGGTACTGACCTGCCATAAGTTCGATGCGCATTTCATCGTGAATACGAAGTGCTGCAGTAAGAGATTCATGGGAAAGGCCGCTGTTGTGCAACATGTGATCTGACCAGACAAGTGCGAGATCGCCGAGAAGCACTGCAGCTGCCTCACCAAATTGTTCTGCAAGTCCTGCCATAGAACCTTGGCGATGAAGATTTTCAAAGTGGCGATGGATTGCAGGTTTTCCGCGACGAGTATCTGAACCATCCATTAAGTCATCATGAATAAGTGCGCATGCCTGCAAGAGTTCAAGGCTTGCCATCGCACGAATATCTGTGCGGCTTGGCGTCGAACCTGCAGCCATAAAACCTGCATAGGCAAAGAGTGGGCGAAGACGCTTGCCGCCTTCAAGAAGATAATCTTCGAGGGCATCGCAGACTGGAACGAGTTCTGATGCGATGCTGGTGAGATAGTCGCGTTGTTCAGCGAGGTACTGATTAAGTTCGCCTTTCACGGCATCGCGTACCTCTGATGCGCTCTTCATTACCTCTTTATCCACGGAGAAAAGGTACCCTGACGCCGTGGAGATGCGCAGTGTGAAGAGTGATGGCAGCAAAGCCCTCACATATTCATTCGAATTCTTCCCACCCAAAGATGTTGAAGGTGAAGAACGCCTCTGGGCCGCGATGTCTGCCCTCGAATCCATCGCCCCAGATTTCATATCTGTGACCTATGGCGCTGGTGGATCAACGCGAGATCGCACAATCCGCATCACTTCTGAAATTACCGCTCGCACACATATCCCAACTGTTGCTCACTTAACATGCGTGGGTTCTACTCGTGAAGAGTTGATCGATATCTTGAGCAAGTATCGCGATGCCGGAATCAAAAGCATTTTGGCACTTCGCGGAGATCCAACGGGCGGACCTCGTGCACCATGGAGTGCCACAGAAGGTGGACTCAATCACGCCGATGAATTGGTGACTCTTGCTGCGGAATTCGGTGGATTCACCATTGGTGTCGCGGCATTTCCAGATGGGCATCCTTCATCTGATGGAGATATCGATAAGGATGTTCAAGTCTTGCTCGAAAAAGAGAAGCGCGGTGCAACATTTGCCACAACGCAATTCTTCTTCGATACAGCAAAGTGGAAAATTCTTGTTGATAAGTTAGCTGCAGAAGGCTCAACGCTTCCAATCATTCCCGGCATCTTGCCTGTGACCAATGTGAAGCAACTCAATCGCATGGCAGAACTCAGTGGTGTGCCAATTCCTTCAGAGATTTCAAGTGCCTTTGCAAAGGTCGAGAGCAATCCCGATGATGTGCGCAAAGTTGGCGTAGAACTTGCAACCAAGCTCTGTCAGGAGCTACTTGAAGCTGGCGCACCAGGTCTTCACTTCTACACAATGAATACCTCATCTGCGACTCGCGAGATTTATTCTCAGATCAAGGATGAGCGATGAAAATTAATTCATTGTCTGAGGGGCAATTTAAAGAGCGCTGGAGTGAACTCCATGGTGGCGCAGATACCGAAGGCGTTGTAGGCGGATGGCTCTCGTTTTCATACCAAGCTGCGCGAGTCTGTGTCGCACTTCGAATTACGCCTAATCTCTTAACGCTCCTTGGTCTAGGAACTGCGATTGCAATGGGCCTATCAGAGTACGCAGCGATCGCACTTCTTCTCCTTGTCATCTCACTCTTCTTCGATGGAATCGATGGAAGTGTTGCAATTCTTCGTGGCACTGAAAGTAAATGGGGCGAGGTTCTCGATTCACTTGCAGACCGCATCTCTGAAGCTTTCTGGCTCTATATGGGTTGGCGGTTAGGTATTCCTGCGTGGGTTGTCATCACAATGTGGACGATTGCCTCAACTCAAGAATATGCGCGTGCACGCCTTGCATCCCTTGGTTATCGCGAGATTGGCGTTGTTACTCCAACTGAGCGACCAGTACGTGCAATCTTTATGGCCTTTGCTTTGCTCTTCTATATCTTTGATATTCCAGGAACCGTGCAACTTTCTTATGCGTTCTTGGCTCTTCTTACCTTTAGCTTCTTAAAGGTTATGAAGGTTGCTTCTCTAAAATTGCGTTAGCCACCATTTCGGCGCTTAAGCCAACGAGTGGCAATCCGCCACCTGGGTGAGCCGATCCACCTACTAAGTACAGTCCCTTAATCGGTGAGCGATTCTTTGCGCGAGCAAATGCAGAACGCGCACCATTACTTGATGTTCCATAGATGGAACCACCTGGAGCATTGACTGAAGTTTGTAAGTCGAGGGGAGTGCGTATCTCTAGTACTTCAAGACGATCACGCACAGAAATTCCTGAAGCTTCAATCTGATCAATAATTGAATTGGCATACTGACGTTTAAAGCTCTCATCGCTCCAGTCGAAACCTTCACCTGTACGGCTATGGCGAGGTGCATTGACCAAGACGAACCACGCTTCGTGGCCCCTATCTTTGACCATCAAAGGATCGCGCGGTGCGCAGATATAGATAGTTGGTTTCTCAACCGGGGTCTTGCTTGTGAAGATCGCTTCGAATTCAAGATCATAATTTTCTGGGAACAAGATGGTGTGATGCTGAAGTGGCTGCACATCTGATGGTTTAAGTCCTAGAAGTAGAGAGAATCCTGCAAGGGAAGGCTCTTGCTTTGCAAGCTGTTTACGAATCTTCACAACCTTATTCGTTGGCGCAAGTAACTTCTCGTACACAAATTGAGCATCTGCATTAGCAACCACACGATCAAAGCTCTGCTTATTGCCATTGACTACAAGCCCTGAAACTCGGCCACCGCTGAGAGTGATTTCTTCAACGTAAGAGTTAAGGCGAATTTCTACACCTAGCTTTTCGCAGCGCTCAGTGATCTTCTCGGCCAAGGTTCCGATTCCACCTTTGATATGCCATGCACCGAATGCTTCTTCAACAAAGGCGATAGTCGATAAAACTGCAGGTGCCACACGAGGATCGGAGCCGCTATAGGTTGCATAGCGATCCATAATCTTTGAAAGATATGGATTGTTGATTCCAATTCCGCGAAGTGATTTCCAAGGAGAAATGGTCTTGAGGTCTTTGATTAAACGAGGACGTTTGAGAAGTGAGATTGGTGATTTCAACTCGGATTCAATAAAGGGCTCGCGCGAAACATCCCACATCGCCTCTGCTTGAAGCATTGTGCGATCCCATTCAGCAGCAGCATCTGCACCAAGTGATTCTTCGATTGAGGCAAGAGTCTTCTTGCGAGAAAGATTGGCGAACTTCACAGATTTGCCATCGTGGAATCGATAATCAAAAGAAGGGTTAACTTCTTCGATTTCGAGCACGCGACCCATGACATCGCCGGTGCGCTGGAAGAAATCGCGATAAACAGCAGGAAGAGTCAGAAGTGAAGGGCCGGTATCAAATGCATAGCGGCCGATCCATTCAGTTCGGCACTTGCCGCCTGTGCGATCAGAAGCTTCAAAGATGGTGACTGTGTGTCCTGCTTTAGCCAAACGCGCTGCCGTGCAGAGCCCACCGATGCCAGCCCCGACCACTGCAATGTTTTCGGGGTTCTTCACTCTTCCAACATGGCCGGTCATACGGTGCGACCCTTCCACTGGATTGTTCCGCGCTTGCGCCAAGAATAAATAATTAAATAGATAAGCAAAGCGCTCGAGAGTGGATGCAAAAAGGCATAGAGCGGATTGCTGCGAGAACGAATAGCGCTGATTTCTCGAGAGAAAGCGATGTAGAGATAGATAAACCAGCCGGTGAGATAACCATTGAAAATGAGCACGACAGGAACGATTCCGGTTATGAAGATGAATGCAATTGCAATTAGTGTTCCAAGCGGACCGCCGAATGCCTTCCACAGAGATTTGCCGTAGCCCTGTCGGATCTCATCGAAGGATGCATACATGCGAGTGCTGGCAATATGAGAACCTTCTGTGACAACGCCTTTATATCCTGCTGAAATAAGCGAACGCGCAAGTTCAATATCATCAAGAATCTTTGTGCTTACCGGTTCAAACCCACCTATGGCATCGAGGGCGCTCTTTCGAACGACGAAGAACTGGCCGTTTGCTACTGCTGTTGAGCGACGCGGGAACTTCTCTGCCAAGCGCAATACAACTGTGCTCATCCACGACCAATGTAGAAGAGGTTGAATAAGTTTCTCGGGAAATGTTTGAGCAATCTGTCGTGGGTATGGTGAGACAAAATCGAGTTTGAGTCTTTCAAGCTGAGTAATTGCACGCATGATGGCATTAGGTTCGAGGCGCACATCAGCGTCGAGAGTGATGATGAATTCTGAAGAGGCGGCTTCATAACCTGCCTGAAGCGCCGATACCTTTCCGAGCCAGCCATCTCGCAGTGCCGGGGAGTCAATGACTGTAAATCGCGAGTCGTTGCCAATGACTGCAGTAAGAAGTTCGGCAGTTTTATCGGTCGATCCATCATTAATCACAATGAATTTCAGATTCTTTGCGCCCATTTGTGTAGAAAGAGCAGAGATAAATTCTGGAACATTCTCGGCTTCATTGCGCATCGGCGCTAAGACGGTGACAGCCTTCTTTACCTCTTCATCTCGCTTAGGAATGCGAATGGTGAGAAAGTTAATGAGGGAGATTGCAAAGATGAGGATGGAGAAGGAGAGGAGAAGTTGTGCCATTGCTAAATATCTTTATTGCCGAGCCAGCTTGAGAAGAAATACGGAGTTAATAGCGTGCCCATGATCGCAGTTCCAAAGAAGGCAAGCCCTGGGCGATCGAAGAAGAATAGATTGCCGACGAATCCACCAAAGAGCGTCCACATCAAGAGTGCATCAACTGCAGCAAGTGACGCAGCTTCCTTTCTGCGTTCGCGGGGAAGGGCAAGATGAAGAAGCCCAACGATGACAAGCCCAGCGAGTAACCAACCAAAGGCATTCGATAGCGGAATATCTGGAGTAAAGGGAACATGTGAGCCAGTCACTTCCCACTTCCATCGACCGGCTCCGACCATGAGCGGATCAAGGAATAAATCCCAGGCGGCAAGAAGTGCACCGCCATAGAGAAATACCCAGTTGCCTGCAATGCGTCGAGCTGCAACTAGTGCTGGATGAACCATCATCACCCAAGCAAATGGAACAACGAGTGGCACGCCAAAGAGTTGTGCGCCAAGAGATGCGTCATATTCATAAATTCCAAAGGGCCAGCCAGTGTGAACACCAAGTACTTCAATCCCTAAACCAAAGAGAGCTGTAATAGGTAGGTAGCGCATTGAGTATTTTGCGCCATACGAAAGATGTCCATGAATAATCATGGCAAGTGCACCTGCATAGATCGTTGCAATAGTGACTATTCGTAACGCTTCACCTTCGATGAGTGGATACGCAATCTGAAGCGCAATCGTTAACCCAACAAAGAGGAAGAGAAAGTTGCGGGCCTTAGGAGAGATTCCGCCACGACGTCTACGGCGCGGGTTGTAGTGGCGAATCGACATGGTCTAAGTCTGCCCTATTTAGTTACGTTGGCAGTAATTTCACCGCGGAGCTCGAGTACCTCAAAACGCGCAAAGAGTTCTTCGCTATACCAGCCAATAGTTTCAGTCTGTTTGATGGCCACTTGATGTGCCTGCCCTTTATAAGCAAATTCCCGCAGCGCTGATGCAGAACTCCAGAGTGAGAAAGTTCCTTGTAGTCCGATAGGAGCCTCACCAATTCCGATTGCAGTAATCAATCCGGGGGAGCTGTGTAGGTCGGTGACCACAGGTGGAACTGCGCCCCAGAAGCGAAAGTTCTTATGCCACTTAATGCGCGCACGCGTAATCGCAGCAATCTGCGCATCGGGGCCAGAAAGCGGTGAAGTGAAATCAAATGGATTGGTCTTCGCCCACAAACCATGCGATGACAACGGTGAAAGAACTGCACGAAATTCTGAAGTGCATCGCTTACGCCAGTTGATGACAATGGAAGATGAATCAAATTCAGCTAATCGATTCTTGTCGACCACAACAACCATGCCCCAGCGGGTTAGGTCGGCGTCGCTTGGGGTAAATGTCCTGCCCGTTCCGGTTCCCAGAAGCTTTGAAAATGAAATTCCGGTGAACTTTCTGCTACGCATACGGTCTATTGCCATACTAAAGAAGGCGAAGGGAATACTCTTGCGAGCAATAGTAAAGAAGTAAGCGACGGTGACTTTCTCGGCGCTTTCCATAGCAAAAGGATACCCATGCTGCGCAAGAAGTTATTCAGCGAATTTATAGGGACAGCCTTCCTCGTTGCCACCGTCGTAGGTTCTGGCATCATGGCAACTAACCTCAGCGCAGACCTTGGCATCGACCTTCTTATCAATACCGTTGCAACCGTCTTTGTTCTCTACATTCTCATTACTCTTTTAGCTCCAATCAGCGGCGCCCACTTCAATCCACTGGTCAGCGCAATCGCGTACTTCCGTAAAGAGCTCACAGCAGCTCACGCAATCTATTTTTTCATTGCGCAAATCCTTGGTGGATCACTTGGCGCAATCATTGCCAACCTCATGTTTGAACACCCTGCTATTGATCCTTCGCAGAATGTAAGAGCTGGCGCCAACTTACTTCTTGGCGAAGTAGTTGCATCCGCGGGCCTTATCTTCATTATTTTCTTGGCAGTGAAGCAGGGAATTGATAAGAAGATCCCACGTCTTGTCGCTGCATGGATCGGCGCTGCCTACTTCTTTACTTCATCCACTTCCTTTGCCAATCCAGCAGTAACGATTGCGCGAAGCCTGACCGATTCATTCTCAGGCATCAAATTCTCATCCGTTCCCGCATTTATCGCCGCTCAAATCGTAGGCGCAGCCCTTGGTTATGCAGGATTCAAATACCTCACCACTCAAGCAAAGTCAGGAAAGTAAATGAGCAAACCAACCGTTCTCTTCGTCTGCGTACACAATGCAGGTCGCTCACAGATGGCAGCAGGTTTTATGCGCGAACTCGGACAAGGTCGCGTAGAAGTTCTCTCTGCAGGCTCTGCCCCTAAAGATTCAATCAACCCAATAGCTGTCGAAGCAATGGCTGAAGTCGGAATCGATATCGCCAACAACACTCCAAAGGTATTAACAACTGAAGCAGTTCAAGAATCAGATGCTGTGATCACTATGGGTTGCGGCGATGTTTGTCCGTTCTACCCAGGTAAGCGTTATGAAGACTGGGTACTCGATGATCCTGCAGGACAAGGGATTGAATCTGTTCGCGTAATCCGCGATGAGATTAAGTCGCGCGTAGAAAAGTTACTTGCTGAACTTCTTTAAAACTAAGTAACTAGCTACTCCAGCAATAATTCCCCAGATCAAATCGATGCCCAAAGTAACTGCCGCTGTCACCAAGAAGATCGCGATATTTGATTTGCTCGAAGAGAAAATCTCAAGCATCGTCGCTTTGTTAAAGATTCTAAAGCTTGTGCCAATTAAAACACCCGCAATGGCCGCAGTCGGAATCTGAGAAAAAACTGGCGCTAAGAACAAAGTAATAATCAATAAGACAAGCGCATGAATCATCGCTGCAATTCGGCTGTTGGCATGAGAACGAACATTCACGCTGGTACGTGCAATGGCGCCCGTAGATGGCATTCCGCCAACAAACGATGAAGCAATAGTGGCTAGCCCTTGTCCCATTAACTCTTGATTCGGTTTGAACTCTTTGTCGGCAGGAACATTTGCAAGATCATCGGCGACTCGAGCGGCAAGTAAAGCTTCAATTGCTGCGAGCAATGCGATAGAAAGCGCAGGCATCAATAACCCTGCGAAATCTATTCCAGATAATGACGGGGGAGCCCAAGTGATCACATTGCGCGGGATGTCACCGATACGAGCAACATCGAAGTTAAAGACCACGACGATGAGTGAAGTGATGGCAAGAGCCGAGAAACTTGCTGGCACGTATGGCTTGATATGAAATCTCTCGAGAATCTTTACGATGTTGAACTTAATCAGCAAAGTAATCGCGACAACTGAAATGGTCTGCCATTTGAGCCCACCAGAAAGCGCATCCTGCAAGGTATGAATAGCTGAAATAACCGTGCGATCGCCTTCACCTTTAGTCACACCGAGCGCATAAGGAAATTGCTGCAACATAATCAGAAGAGCAATTCCGACTGTAAATCCTTCAACCACAGGACCTGGAACATGCTTGATGAATTTACCTAAGCGAAGCCCCGCCATTAGAAGCAAAGCAACCGCAGCCATGATTCCTAATACCGGAATAGCGCTGATGCCATGCTTACTAATTACGGGAATAAGAACAACTGTCATCGCACCTGTAGGTCCACTTACCTGAAAACGAGATCCGCCCATAAGTGCAGCAATAAATCCAGCAACAATCGCAGTTGCGATTCCTGATGTAGCGCTTAGACCTGAAGTAATTCCAAAACCGATTGCAAGGGGGAGCGCCACAATTGCAACAGTTACGCCAGCGATGACATCAGCGGCAAGCTCTTTCCGAGTATGTGGAAAATCTCCACTCTCAAAAAGTTTCATGGCTCTACTTATGCCTTTAAATCAGGAATCTTTGATTCAGTTAACTTACGAGCCTTTGCTTCTGAAATGCCAACCATTCTGAGGGCAACCCTGATTGATGCATCGGCATCTTCGACCTTGGCCTTTTTATCAGTCACCTGGTTAACCACAGTTGAGAGCAAAACCGCTTGAAGGTTTCGTGCGGCAACATCAGGTTCGTCACAAACCAACAACTTCGCCTTAGCGAGTTCTTGAATATGTTCGCTTAATTCAGATTCCAGGACTGGAATGAACTGCGTTGTGATTTCAAGAAAATTGACCATGTTGCGAGCATGATGTGGATGCGTTGATTTAACTCGCACAAAGTGACGCATAGGCATGACCAGCTTCTCAAGAGGGTCAGTCCAGTCATCTCCCAAAGATTGAACTTGTGTCATCCACTCGGCAAATCCCCACAACATTGTGGCCGAGATCAAAGCTTCCTTATCCGAGAAGTGCTTATAGATCGTGCTGACCGCCACCTGGGCATGGTCAGCAATATCTTCAATAGTGACCGCCTGCCCCTTGACCGCTAAAACTTCTTGAGTCGAACGCAGGAGTGCCTCGCGATTACGCATGACATAGGCAGCCTTACGCCCCTTATCTGGGGCAACGGCCTTCTTGGTACCTGCGGGCATACCCGAATTCTAGTTCCGACCTGACCCCCAAAGGAGGAAGCCTGCGATAAAAAAGGCGCGAATCGATAAAAGAGTGCTGTACCTATAAAAGAAAGGTATTCTTTTATCCAAATATCACCCCCGAATCACGCTTGTGGAGATTAAATGAAGATTCGTTCCGCCGTCATGTCGCCCATGGTTGCTCTAGCTATTTCAGTTCTCGTCATGTCTGGAATGCTGGCTGGCATCTCGACCCCTGCTTTTGCTGTGACCGGTGATAACTACTTGCCCAATGAATGTGTAGGAAACTGCGTCAATACAGGCAATCAAGACAACGTTGGCTTCTTCTCTAGTAATGCGGCGGCGAGATTGGTCAATGACAATAACTCTGAAATGTTGCGAAGAAACTTCGTAAAAGTCGGGATTCTCTACTATAAACTGAATAAATCTTCGATGGAAGCTGCATTGGTCGGATACGATCATACGATTAGTCCGGGTTACGATTTGGTAATTCAAGAAACAGTAACGGTGACTCTTGCCGACATCACTGCAGGTGGAAATACTCAAACCAATGCATCTTCATTTGTGGGTACTTATACAATTGCGTACATTGGAAGGCAAGCCTTTAGAACTAATGGTGGGGATTCTGCTCCGGTTACGCCTATGGATGCAGATTTTTCAAGTATATCCATGCCAAATACAATCAAAGTTATCGGAATGGAGGCATTTTTTGGTCAGTGCTTGATTCGTAAAATGGTCATTCCGGATAGTGTTACTGACATTGGCATGGATGCATTCTTGAGAATGGATCCGAATTCTCCGAACATAACACAATGTTCGAGCGCAAATGTTGGTCTACGAGAAATTGTAATTGGCTCAGCAGTGAAACGGTTTTACACCGGTGCTTTCGGGCGAAATACAAAACTCGAAACGATAACGGTGCGTGCGAGCAGTGAAAATTTCGAAACACCAACCGCTACCACATATCCAAATTCATATGATTATTGGCAATGGAATCAGCCAAATGGAAATCCATTTATCACTGGCGGGACGACCGCTAGTCAAGCCTGTTTGAACAACTTTTATAGACTTGGTTCTCTCAGCATTTCAGTTCTCGGCAGTTCTCAGGCAGGTTGGTCTCGTTGGATAAATACAAATTCATGTTTTAGCGTGACGCAAACGCCAGTTGCTGCTCTTTTTTCTCCCAATCAACCCGACAGCCCCACAGTGGTGAGCCGAACCCTAACTTCTGTGACAGTAAATTTAAGTACTCACACCGCTGATGGCGGTAGTCCAATAACGAATTACCTCGTGACGGCGAACCCTGGTGGGGCATATGCAAATTTAAGTGGTGCTTCAGGTGGAAATGTTGTCATTTCGGGCCTCACCAATTCGACTAGTTATACATTTAAAGTCACCGCGACAAATGCGATCGGAGAGTCAATCCCTTCGATTTCATCGGCCTCTGTCACTACTTTGAGTCCTACTAGACCAAACGCTCCAAGTATTGGAGTTGCATCAATTGTTGATTCTCAAACTGCATCAGTTGCATTTAGTCCTCCGACTGATAACGGGGGGTCAACGATTAATAGTTTCACGGTGACTTCGTATCCCAGCAGGAGAAGTGGCACTGGTTCGTCCTCTCCAATCCTAGTTACTGGACTTACCTTGAATAATCCTGAGACTTTCACAGTCACCGCTACAAATAGCGTGGGTACTTCAGACTCTTCAACGGCTTCAAATGTCGTGACACCCAAAGAGGTTTATGTTGTTACGTTCGAGGCACAAGGTGGCAATTCAATTTCATCGGGGAGCTTTGTTTCTGGAGAATCAGTGACGGCGCCCGCATCTAACCCCGCAAAGAGTGGATACACCTTTAGCGGTTGGTCTATTGCATCCAGCGGTGGCACTCAGGTCACATTCCCTTACTCTCCAGGGGTCACAAACAACATTACTTTGTTCGCTCAATGGACATTAGTGCCAGTGACGAGCACAACTCCAGCTCCTGTAGTTCTTGGACCACCACCTTCAACATTCGTGGTCGTTGCCAATCCAAAGATCTCTCGATCCGCTTCTTCGTATGTCTGTACTTCTGGAACGTACAAGTTCAAGAAACAGGGCGGAAAAGAAGATGCTTCGTCGATAACTTCACAGCAGATTAACTTGCTCTCTAATGGTGGAGTGGTTGATTCTGAGAAAACTTTGGGTTCACAATCAACTTTCGAAGGAAAGTCTTCCTACAAGGGAACAACGCTTTCTTGTGAGGTTGGAATTAAGCAAGAAGAAGTAGTGAAGACCTACAGTTCGATTGATCCTGCTGGAATTGCTTCGTATGAAGCGGCGATGACTGCAGCGATCTATGGAGCGAATACGACGTATTACTCAGAGCGCGATTACGCATATATGAAGCGCGATGCAGGCGACGTTAAGTTGTGGAAAGAGATGCTGGAGAAGGCACTTGTAAAGCGTGAAGAGACAAAGGTTCGGGCTGGCGTTGATTACTTGGCAAACCTTGAGAAGGCTGGCATTTCACTTGTAGTTGCAGCGGATAAGACAGTTCCTGCGCCTACTCCGACACCAACTCCTGCGCCGACAAAGTCTCCTGAAGTTTCTGTAACGGGAAATGTTCAGCCTGCAGCGATGAAGAAGGTGGGAACCATCTACTTCGCATCAGGAACTTACTTCCTCAATGATGAATCGAAGAAGACCATTAAGGCTCTTGCGACATCGATCTTCATGAAATCACCAGCAACAGTTTTGAGCTATGGATTCACCGATAGCAAGGGTGGAACTGATAACACCGTGCTATCGCAAAACCGTGCGAAGGCAGTTGCTAAGTTGCTTCGTTCATTGTTGCCAGGTCAGCAGATTGTGACTGGGTGGTATGCATCAAGTAAGCCTGTGGCTGCTGGAAACAGTAAGGCTGCTCTTGCTAAGAACCGACGGGTTGAGATCTACATTAAGTAGAACTACTCACCAACAACCATGGGTTTTGCACCTGTGCAGGCAATGAGTTCTGTGTAACTTGTTGGGAAAACCGCATGTGGATGTCCTGATGCTGCCCAGACGATTTCGTAATCTTTGAGTGCTTCGTCGATTAGTGTTATTTCTGGTGTTGAGATCCAGCCGATAGGGGATACGCCCCCTATGGCTTTTGAAACCATCTCGACTGGGGAAATGTTGTATGAAGTTCGAACTTGGTCTCTCATTAGAAATGCCTACGCCGTTATTTCTGTTCTTTTTGTGTCGGACTTCAAAATTCGATAAAAAGCAAATGTAATGATTAAGGCGGGAATAACGTTCCAACGCTCATTAACGCTTCGAGATGCTGCATTAGCAAGAATTCCCAAGGCTCCGAGAATTACAAATGCTTTAACTATCCATCTTGGCTTAACTGCTATGCAATTGGAGAAGCGAGTAAAAATCACTACCTGATAGGCAATTAGGGCAAAATTTAAAATGTAAATAATTCTTATGTAACTGGGAAAGACCTCAAATTGCCCACCAGCTGCGCGATCAAGTGCGTATGAAGCACCCAACATGACACCGCCAACTAAATATAGGTTCCAAGCAAAAGAAGCAAAAACTGCGGTTAGAAAAGTTTTGTTCCTCATTCAACTAGTCTCCTACAATCATTGGTTGCGCACCACTGCATTGAATCAATTCGTCATACGTTGTTGGATAGACCGCATGGGGATGCCCAGCAGCAGCCCAAACAACCTCGTAATCGTTGAGCGCTTCGTCAATAAGAATTATTTCTGGCTTTGAAATCCACCCCAGTGGGCTCACGCCGCCGACTGAGTAACCAGAGACTTCTTTTACGTAATTGGCATCTGCGCGACCGAGTTCGGCAATGTTGAGATTCTTTGCAACAAGATCTGTATCAACTCTGTGGCGACCACTTGTAATAATCAGAAGCGGATTGCCGGATGGAAGCTTGAAGATGAGTGATGATGCAATCTGACCAACTTCAATACCTAGGCCGTTAGCTGCATCGATTGCAGTGCGAGCTGTTTCTGCAAGGATATTGATTTCGCCTTTGACTCCTAAAGAGTCGGCAGCTTCTTTAAAACGTTTAACTGCAGCCTTTTCGAGAATTCCATCCATATGAGAACTTTATGAGATAGCGTCGCGCTATGTCACAGACTTTGACCCCGTAT
Source organism: Candidatus Nanopelagicaceae bacterium (assembly GCA_965268225.1). GTDB lineage: Bacteria > Actinomycetota > Actinomycetes > Nanopelagicales > Nanopelagicaceae > Planktophila. The sequence continues at coordinate 513,539 of OZ254166.1, forward strand.
CAGCATGGAATCAGAGCCCGTAATGCGCTGTGGGCAATCTTCTTCTTCATGGGAGTTGTCTCGATGGGGTGGGTACCACGAATCCCTGAGATTAAAGAGGCTATTGGGTTAACTAATTCTCAGTTGGGGTTGGTCTTTATTGGCAGCACGATTGGCGCAGTTTTAGGCGCACAGCTTGCAGGACGAGCAATTCATACATTTGGAACAAAGAAAGTTGTGTCAGGTGCGGTCCTCGTCATGCCTATTGGCCTGATTGGTATGGGAAGTGCGACAACATTTACGGAGTTATTTCTTGCCCTTTTTGTCATGGGATTTGGTTACGCCAATCTCGACATCACTTCGAATACTGTTGCAGTAGAAGTTGAGAACCTTGTCGACCGCAAGTGGATGGTCTCATTCCACGGATGCTGGAGCCTTGGCGCATTTGCAACGACAGTCCTTGGTGGATCAATTGCTCATGCGATAGCTCCACGAGAGAATCTCATCGGCGTTGGAATTTTTGCGATTATTTTCTTTATTCCGCTCTCTCGCTACATGTTGCCGCCCGATCTTGATAACCATAAAGGTGACGATAAAGATTCATCAGCGAAGATTCCGCTCTTTGCAAAAGAGACTGCTCCACTGTGGTGGATGGGCTTTGGAATGCTCGGTGGTTTGATTGCAGAAGGATCAGCCAGCGATTGGGGCGCGCTACTTCTTAAAGACAGCATGGGTATTGGTAAGGGACTTAACGCTGCAGCCTTTGCATCGTTCTCACTTGCGATGATTATCGCTCGCTTCTCAGGAGACTGGGCGCTGACAAAGTTTGGACCGGCAGCTGTTGTGCGTATTGGCGGTTTTGGCGGAGCGCTTATCTGGGGAAGTGCGATCGCAATTGCAGTTCCGCTTTCAGATTCTCATCCGCTTCCAGCGTTCATCATTATCAATATTGGCTTTGCTGCTGCAGGTTTAGGTATCGGACCGATGTTCCCGGCATTTATCTTGGCAGCTAGTCGCATTCCTGGAATTGCACCTGGTGTGGCTATTGCACGTGTAGGTGTTACAGGAATTGCTGGTTACTTTATTGGACCAACAATTACTGGATTTCTTGCAGATCTCTTCTCGCTACCGGTTGCGATGTTCTATCCAGTGGCACTTCTTGCAATGGCCGGGCTCTTCTCGCGAGTAATTAAGGACTAGAGCCAAGTCTTTGCAAGGGTAAAGAGTGATACTGCAAAGAGAAGGATTGCAAAGTATCTACCTGGTTTGCGCGCTACTGCTTTTCCTGAATGGTGCGATGCAATCTGTGCAACAACAATTGCAGTTGCGCCCATAAAGATTGGGATATGCCACTTCACATCTGCCCAGAGTGCATGGTGTCCCAAGAATGAGATCAATGAATTTATTGCGATGATCAAAAGTGATGTTCCAGCAGCGATTGCTTGAGGAGTTCCGAAAAAGAGAACGAGAACTGGGATAGCAAGGAAGCCGCCGCCGATTCCGAAGAGACCTGTCATAGATCCGATTGCAAGTGATGTCAGGATGAGAATGGGAACTGGCATTCGCTTGTGTGTATCAAGCTTGGGTGTGCGCAACATGGAAAGTCCTGCGATGAATAAGACTGTCGAGAACCCTGTGGTGATGAAGGCATCGGGAATGTGCTGTGCAATGGATGCGAAACCGAAGTTGGTAACGAGTCCGATTCCAGAGATAGCGAAGGCATCGCGGTAGAGAACTTGTTTATTGCGTGCCTTAGGAACGAGTCCTGAGAGAGATGCGAGAAAGACAACGGCGAGTGCTGCAGTTGTGGCTAACTTGGGTTCGAAGTCAAAGAGGTACATCAAGATTGGGACCGAAAGCATGGCGCCACCTGCACCGATAAATCCAAGGACGGCTCCGATAAATGAACCAGCAAGCAGAGCGCCGAGGATTTCCATATAGCTATCTTGTCAGGAGAATGGAAAAAGCCCCCCGATTTCTCGAGGGGCTTTTTCGTGAACTTTGGATTAGAAGTTGAAGAAGTTCAAGCTTCCAACGCTTGGACCGAACTCTGTGAGTGATCCGAATGCAACGAGTGCAAAGAGGATAAGAGCAGCGCCAGCAAGTGCGATGTCCTTGTTAAATGCGATCATCTCGTTCTGCTTAGCTGTTGGATCAGTTTCTTTCCAGTAGTTGTGGAAGATCACTGCAGCGAGAATAAGAGTGATAGCCAAGAGAAGTGCACCAAGGTCAACCCAGAGACCGATAGCGATATAGACGCCACCGAGAAGGAAGAAGAGGCCTGAAGCCAAAACGCCGAGCTTTGCAGCTGGGAGCTTCTTGTACTTTGCGTAACCTGTCATCGCTTCAAGCTTTGCGAAGTGAGCGATACCTGATGTGATGAAGATGAAGGCGAAGAGGATTCGGCCTACGAGTAGAACTGCGTTCAATTGATTCTCCTAAGAAATAAGTTGGTCTTACAGGATGAGGGTAGGTCTAAGTAGTTGAAATTTCAACTATCTACTCTGCTTGGCGTGTCCTTTGGAGGCGGGAAGGGGGTCGATCCACGCTCAAATCCGCCCCGGGATGGGGCCACTTGCCCTTGTCAGCCCTCTGGTCTACTTTTCGAACATCTGTTCGAATATCAACAGGTACCTAGGGGAAGCAAGAAAAATGTCAGCACAATCTGTACCAGCTCAAGTAATACCAGCGCACGAAGTCGTATCCGATGGCGGCCTTACGCCGATCGAGTTCACCTTTAAAGGACGACGCTTTCGTATCCATGCAGTCTTATCGCGATGGTGCGAGGCCGGGGGATGGTGGAACCGTATTAGCGATGGCAAGTTCCGTCCCGACGATCAAGCGCGTGCTTTATGGACTGTCGAGGCAGCGCCTATCGGTGCGCTCACCACATTCCAACTCGAACGCGATGAGACAACGGGTCAGTGGATTATTAGGGCCATCTAAGAATGAGCTTTATCCATCTGCGCACCGCAAGTGCGTACTCACTTAAATACGGAACAACGCAGCCACGCGATTTAGTTGCGCGCGCATCGGAACTCGAAATGCCGGCGCTCGCACTCACTGATCGCGATGGCTTAGCCGGTGCAATCCGTTTTACCAAAGCATGTGTATCTCATGGCATCGCACCGATTATTGGCATCAATCTTCCGATTCGTATCGGCGATCTATCAGGCACACTTCCGCGCGTTACTGTGCTTGCGCATGGCGATGGTGGCTGGCGCAGCTTGGTCCGTTTACTTACTGGTTTGCAGATGAATTCACTCGATCGCACAGCGGTCTTAACACCTGAACTTCTTGAAAAATTTAGCGAGTACACATCAAACCTACATTTATTGCATGGCCCCGAATCACCAGTGTCACAGGCGCTTGCCACGCATCGATTCGATGCAGCACTTGATATCTTCAATCAGACCCGTGATTTATTTGCCGACCATGCCATCGAATGCGTATCGCACTTAGTTGCCGGCAGTGGTCCGCGCTCTACCGCACATGCTGCCCGTTCTCTTATCTTTGCTCGCGATAACGATATCGATGCAGTAATCACCAACGCAGTGCGTATGCGCGATCGCGCCGACGGGCCAGTAGCCGATGTCCTTGATTGCGCGCGCCAATTAGTTCCGTTGCATCCCCGCAACGTCGAGCGCCGTAACTCCGAAGCTTTCTTAAAGAGCAGCGACGAGATGATTGCATTGGCTGCCGAAATTTCGCGAGCAGCAGGCGAACGCACACCACGTGCGCTGCTGAAGACAACCAGGCAGTGGGCAGAACGCGCAGTGCTTTCACCTCATCGCGATATTGGTTTAGGCGGCATTCATTTGCCCGAACCCCATGTTGTTGGCGCAGATTCTCCAGCTGCAATGCGCGCTTTATTACGCACTCGTTCTGAGGCCGGAATCAACTGGCGCTATAACGATGGCGCCACCATTGCAAAGGCGCGCGCACGACTCGATGATGAACTCGCCATCGTTGCAACGCTGGGCTACGAGTCCTACTTCTTAACTGTTGCTGACATTACCGATATGGCGCGCGCTGCCGATATCCGCGTTGCAGCACGTGGCAGTGGTGCAGGTTCTCTTATCTGCCACCTGCTCGGAATATCGGGCGTTGATCCAATGGAACATGGTTTATTGATGGAGCGTTTCTGCTCACCGCTTCGTCGCGCACTTCCAGATATCGACATCGATGTTGAATCCGCACGACGCCTCGAAATCTACGAGATGGTCTTTAAACGATATGGCGCACAAGATTGGAGCAAACCAGGGCTGGTCTCGCGTTGCGCCACTGTTGCAATGGTCGATACATACCGGGCGCGTAATGCGATTCGCGATGCAGGGGCTGCGCTCGGCATGCCAGCGATGGAGATAGATCTTCTTGCAAAATCAATGCCACATATTCGCGCCGGCAATATCGATGCAGCGCTTAACTCACTGCCTGAACTTAAGAATCTCAACACATCGGCGCCTCTTACCCGTGCCACCATCGCACTTGCTGCGCGCCTCGATGGTCTGCCTCGCCACTTAGCGATGCACCCGTGCGCGATGGTCTTATCCGATGCAGCTTTTCTTGACCGCGCACCAGTGCAGATCAATGCCGGCGGTTTTCCCATGGTCGAATTCGATAAAGATGATGTTGAAGATATTGGTCTTCTCAAACTCGACATCCTGGGTGTGCGCATGCAATCTGCCATCGCGCATGCAGTACATGAAATCAAACGTGTTGAAGAGAAAGAGATTGATATCGATGCTGTGGCCCTCGATGATGCAGATACTTATGGGTTGATTCAATCAACGCGCACACTAGGTATCTTCCAAGTTGAAAGCCCCGGACAACGCGAACTCGTTGGAAAACTTGAGCCGCGCACCTTCAATGATTTGATTATCGATATCTCACTCTTTCGACCAGGGCCGGTAAAGAGCGACATGATCCGTCCATTCCTTGAAGCTCGTCACGGTTTCAACTCAGCGCAGATCATTCACCCTGACTTGTTGCCGATCTTGTCTGAAACCGAAGGCGTTGTTGTCTTTCACGAACAAGTAATCTCGATTATCTCTGTCATGACAGGCATTTCATTAGCTGCTGCCGATGAAAAGCGCAGAGCGCTGGGGGATAGGGCTGGCCAGCAAGAGGTCTGCGATTGGTTCTTTCCTGCCGCAACTGAACGTGGCTACGAACTTAAAGTCATCACCGAAATCTGGGATGTTCTGCGCGCCTTTGCATCCTTTGGTTTCTGTAAAGCACATGCGGCCGCCTTTGCCCTGCCCACATATCAATCAGCGTGGCTTAAGACCCATCACCCTGCAGCTTTTATCGCAGGTGTACTGACACACGATCCCGGCATGTATCCCAAGCGGTTACTGCTCGATGAAGCGCGCCAAATGGGCGTGGGTATCGCACCTCTTGATATCAATAAATCTTCTATCGATTATCACGTCGAACGCACACTCGATGGCGATGCAATTCGTATTGCGTTCTCAACTGTTGCAGGAATATCGGATAAAGAAATTACCTCCATCATTGCGGGCCAGCCCTATATCGATCTCGCCGATTTCTATCGCAGATCAGGTGCATCGGTGCCGGTGATTGAAAACCTCATCATGACCGGAGCATTCGATTCAGTGCACACCAATCAACGTGATCTACTTCTGCATTTCAGCGATCTACAGAAATCACCAGTTGCGCACCTTCCTGGTTCGCAGATGACCTTTGGTTTTGCTGCCCCTGCTCTCGAAAGCAGCGGGCTGCAACCGCTGAATACTGCCGAAAAAGTACGCAGTGAAGTCGAACGCCTTGGCATGGATGTCACTCAACATATGCTCTCTTTCTACGCGCCGTTCCTCAATGCAATCGGGGCCGTCAAATCTTCTGATTTGTTATCGCATCGCTCTAAATCTTCAGTACTTGTCGCTGGAGTCAAAGTCGCACTGCAAACTCCGCCAGTGCGTTCAGGTCGCCGCGTTATCTTCTTAACTCTCGATGATGGTTATGGCTGCAGCGATTCAACATTCTTTCCTGATGCACAAGTCGATCATGCATCAACGCTCTATTCGACATCGCTTCTTCTTGTGCGCGGTGAGACCCGTCGTACGGGTGCCCGCGGAATCTCTATCCGTGCAACAGCAGTGTGGGACTTGCGCCTTGCCTACGAAAAATGGCGTAGCCAAACAGATAGTGTGGCGATATGACGACCGACGAAGTACAGGAGCCAACAATCCTGCATGTAGATATGGATGCTTTCTATGCATCGGTCGCCGAACTCGATAATCCTCAATATAAAGGTAAGGCGCTTGTCGTAGGAGCTGGCGTTCGAGGCGTTGTTCTGTCAGCAAATTACGAAGCGCGCAAATTTGGAATCCGCGCAGCAATGCCAGTAGGACGCGCAAAGCGGATGGCACCCCATGCAATCTTTATCGCACCCGAACATCATCGCTACTCTGAAATTTCAGAGCGCGTGATGGCAATCTTTAACTCATATACGCCACTTGTCGAACCCATCTCACTCGATGAAGCATTTCTCGATGTCACAGGTTCGCAGAAGTTATTTGGCACAGGTCGCGAAATCGCCGCAAAGATCCGCGAACAAGTTGAGAAAGAGGAGGGAATCACATGCTCGGTTGGTATTGCGCCCTCTAAATTCATAGCAAAGCTGGCATCCCAGCATTGCAAACCAAATGGAATGCTCGAAATTAAATCTGACCGAATCCTCGAATTTCTACACCCACTTCCAGTGCGTGCCATTTGGGGAGTAGGTCCAAAGACTGCTGAATCTCTTGATCGCTTAGGGCTACACACCGTTGCCGATATCGCTAATACTCCGCGCTCTACTCTCATTAGAGCGCTAGGGGATGCAACAGGCGAATCTCTCTATGAACTTGCATGGGGGCGCGATTACCGCGATGTCGTAGTGAATGAGCCAGAGAAAAGTATCGGCAACGAAGAAACTTTCTCTCGCGATATCGATAGCCCTGAAGAAATCCTGCGCGAATTCCTGCGTATGACCGAAAAAGCAACAGCGCGCCTGCGCGATGCCAACCTCTTTGCAAAGACGATCACCATCAAAATTAAATTTGCTGACTTCACATCTATTACGCGATCAAAGACTCTGCCTCTTGCAATCGATAGCACTCACGAAACGTATGAAATCGTAAAGAAGTTGTACTTGGCACTTCGTAACGATGGTGCACGCATCCGTCTAGTCGGTGTATCTCTCGGCAATCTTCAAGAAGATGTACCTGTGCAGCTCGAACTCGGAGCCCGCGAACGAGGATGGCGAGAAGCAGATAGCGCTATAGATAAGGCCACAGCTCGTTTTGGCCGTGCCAGCGTGCGTCCAGGGCGGCTGATTAAGCCTGAAAAGACGGCAGATGACGCGTAAGTAGCGCGTAATTACGAACTGTTCTATTCTGGCTATATGCCTTTATCCGATCGCGAACGTCGCCTTCTGGCCGAGATGGAAGCAGCTCTGGCCACAGATGACCCACGCCTTGAATCCCGCTTAGGTGGCTCAACCCTTGCCCCTGCTCGTCCGCGGATCCTGCTCGGAAGCAGCCTCACCTTCCTGGGTATCGCCATTATCTTCGGCGGCCTCATCTCGAAGACCACACCTATCGGCGTACTCGGCTTCCTCGTTGCTCTCGTAGGCGTAGTGGCGCTCATACGCTCACTTGGAGCTATTACTACCCGCACAGCTAGCCCTAAGGCAGCCCGTAAATCCTTCGGTGATCGCCTTCAAGAGCGTTGGGATCGTCGCAACTTCCAGTAAGTAAGCCTTCACCTCACTCGAGCCCTGGCCATTGGTCGGGGCTTTTTTCATGCCCAAAAATCTCCACATTCATGTGGGGAGCAGTGGGGCGAATTAGGGAAAATAATGGCTGATAGTGGTGTGAAAAGGGGGAAAGTGGTGTAAAGTGGGGAATTGAGCGGGGAATTCACGCTCAAACCAACGCGGGGCCACTTGGGGAAGGGGTAGCGAAGACAATGTTTCTCGGCACTCATGAACCACGCCTTGATGAAAAAGGTCGCCTCATCCTTCCTGCCAAATTCCGTGAGGATCTCTCATCCGGTCTCGTAATTACTAAGGGACAAGAGCGATGCCTCTACGTCTTCCCAGCTGCCGAATTCGCAACGATCACTGAAACGTTGCGCCAAGCCCCAGTGACTGCAAAGAGCGCTCGCGATTACCAGCGCGTGATGTTTGCAGGCGCCCACGATGAAATTCCTGACCGCCAAGGTCGCGTCACCATCCCACAAGGTCTTCGCACATATGCGGGCCTTGAAAAAGAGTGCGTTGTTATCGGCGCAAATACTCGCGTTGAAATTTGGGATAGCGCTGCATGGAACGAATACCTCGCTGATCGCGAAAAGAGTTTTGCTGATGTCTCCGAAGAAGTTTTTCCGGGACTTTTTTAGAACATCAGCAAAAAACATTTAGTAAATAAAAACTGAATAGCAAGACCGCAGAACACAACTACATAGAGCGCTCATTTGTGGCCACCGCCGACCTTTCCATTCATGTTAGGCCGGCAGCGACGTCCCTTCCCCGGCGTCGCTATCGAAAAAGATCCGTCGGCCGGCGGTGACCAGAGATGAGCGCTCGAAGTTATTGATACTGAAAGTGAAAGAACGAAGCACGAGAACGGGGGAGAAGATGCAACATATATCTGTAATGCGCGATCGCTGCGTCGATCTGCTCGCTCCCGCAATTCTCGCTTCCTCAAATCCAGTTGTCGTTGATGGCACCCTTGGTCTCGGTGGGCATACAGAAGCCCTCTTGCAACGTTTTGAAAACCTCACTGTAATCGGAATTGATCGCGATGAAATCGCACTTGAGCGCGCAACCAAACGTCTTGCTCCATACGCAGATCGTTTGAAGACAGCGCATTGTGTATTTGATCAAATTTCAAGTGTTGTAGAAGGCTTTGGATACAGCCACATTAATGGCGCACTTTTCGATCTTGGTGTCTCATCTATCCAACTCGATGAAACGGATCGTGGATTCTCGTATTCACAAGATGCACCGCTTGATATGCGCATGGACCGCAGCCGTGGAATTACAGCATCAGAGATTCTTAATACATATGAACCTGGCAAGTTAGTTCAGATTCTTCGCACTTATGGTGAAGAGAAGTTTGCAACTCGTATTGTTGAAAATATCGTTAAAGCACGTGCAAAGGCGCCACTGAATTCAACAACAGAGCTTGCAACTCTTGTAAAAGAGAGCATTCCAGCTGCAACTCGTCGCACCGGCGGCAACCCAGCAAAGCGCACTTTCCAGGCGCTTCGCATCGAAGCAAATGATGAACTTGGCGCAATCACTCGCGCACTACCTGATGCACTTGAACTTCTTATGGTGGGCGGTCGCCTTGTGGTGATGTCCTTCCAATCACTAGAGGATCGCATCGTCAAAGAAATTTTCGCAGAAGCTTCAACATCGAAGTCTCCGCGAAATCTTCCTGTCGAACTCCCTGAGTATGCAGCGAAATTCTCACTTGTCTTCCGCTCAAGTGAGACTCCAACTGCCGAAGAGCTCGAATCCAATCCACGTTCGGCATCAGTTCGCCTCCGTGCAATCGAGAGGGTGGCTGCATAATGTCGTTAGCTACTGCCCGCAAAGTTTCAACACCTCGCCCTGTTACAAAGAAGGTAGCGCCTAAGGCAAAGAAGCAGGTCGCAGAGCGCACAGCAGAAATCATTTCTGGTCTCTTCCCCGAAATGTCTTCAGGAGCTCGTGCTACTCATAGATACTTCGCAACATTCCTGACCGTAGTGAGCGCAGTTGGATTTCTTGCTCTTCTCGGAATCAATACATTGCTCGCACAAGATGCATTCACACTCTCTAATCTCAAAATCGAAGCAAAGGCAGTTGCAGATCAGCGTGATGCAATCAATCGCAGCATTGATTCGCATGCAGCACCAGAACGTTTAGCGGCAGCTGCAGCAGCTCTTGGAATGCGCCCTTCAGAGACTCCAGTATTTCTAGACCTCACCCCACCTCAGAGCGAGGTAGCAAATGGGTAATTTGCTCCTAGCTAAATCACGTATCAATATTCTTGTGATTGCAATCTTTATTCTCTTCTCGCTCCTTGCACTGCAACTCTTCCGAGTTCAAGTGGTGCAAGCGAGCAACTATCAGCGCAAGGCAGCAAATGAGATGCAATCTACGCGACTCATTCCTGCACCTCGCGGTGAGATTACAGATGTAAACGGAATCGCCTTTGCTCGCAGCGTTTCAGCAATCACCATCGTGGTTGACCAGACACAGATCACGGACCCAGCTCGTGTTGCTAACTTTGTTGCGCCAATCCTTGGTCTTACTGTGGCTGATGTTCAAGAGAACATCACTGGAACTCGCAAGTATTCAATCGTCCTCAAGAATGGCCGCCCTGCCCTCTGGGATAAATTGACTGAGGCAATTTACGAGTACAACAAGAATCTCGATGATAAACATTTTGATAAGCGCATTATTGGTTTCTTCCCAGAGCGTTCTTATATCCGCGAATATCCATCAGGTAAGTTGATTTCATCTCTCGTTGGGTTTGTCCGCGCCGATGGAATTGGTGCGACCGGACTTGAATCAAGCCTTAACTCAAAAATTACTGGAACTGCTGGACAGTACTCATATGCACGTGGATATGGTGCGGAAATTCCAGGTTCGCAGCGTGAAATCATCGCCGCTAAAGCCGGAACAAATATTCGTTTGACCATCAATCGCGATGTGCAGTGGGTTGCAGCAAAGGCTATTGCAGATGCTGTGAAATCTTCAGCTGCTACCAGCGGCACAGTAATCGTGATGGATCCAAAGACAGGCGCGATTGTCGCTCATGCAACAGCACCAACCTTCGATCCAAATAACACTAAGAATGTAGCGCTCTCATTGATGCGCAACCCATCTGTACAAGATGTTTATGAGCCTGGCTCAACCGGCAAGGTCATGACTATGGCTGCCGCTCTTGAAGAGAAGACGATTACTCCAACAACTGTCTTAACTGTTCCTTACATGCTCAAGCGCGCAGGTTCAACTTTTCACGATCACGAGAAGCATGCAACCCAGCAACTTACGACTTCCGGAATTCTCGCTGTCTCTAGCAATACAGGAACAATCAAAGTCGGCGAAACAATGAGCCATGACACTTTGCATAACTATTTAACTATGTTCGGTATCGGCAGTAAGACAGGTTCAGGACTCCCTGGAGAATCTGCTGGCTTGCTTCGCCCCGTCTCCAACTGGTCTGGAACAACTGCTCCGACCGTTGCATTCGGTCAGGGTTATTCAGTAACAGCGATGCAGGCAACGAGCGTCTTCGCAACGATTGCCAATAATGGCGTGCGCGTCTCACCAACAGTAATTGCTGGAACCAGCGATGCTTCGGGCCACTTCACACCAACTGCAAATCGCAGCAGCGTCCGCGTAGTAAGTGAAGACACTGCCGTTAAGTTGCGTCTCATGATGGAGAGCGTGGTCTCTGCTCAAGGAACCGCGCCAAGTGCAGCAATTCCTGGATATCGCGTAGCCGGTAAAACAGGTACTGCGATGCGTTATGACCAGAACACAGGAAAGTACAGCGGATACACCGCTTCATTTATTGGCTTTGCACCAGCTGATGCTCCACGTTATGTCATCAGCGTGACTCTTCAAGATCCAAAGAATGGACACTACGGGGGATCGCTCGGAGGTCCAGTATTTAAAAAGGTAATGACCTTTGTTCTGCAATCAGAACATGTCGCACCAACTGGAACAAAAGTTCTTCCCGTTGCTCTGACTAAGTCAGAGCTCAATCGTGCACGCGCAACACAGGTAAGCGCTAAGAAGCAATGATTCGCCCACTCGCACCGTTTACTGCGAACCTTGAAGATGCGGCGCAGTTGATAGGGGCATCTCTGCACGGTGACAATGTGGCATTCACCGGCGTAACACATGCTGATTCAGATGTTGAAGCGGGAGATATTTTTCTCGCGATCCCTGGGGCACGAGTTCATGGTGCGACTTATATTGACTCAGCGATAAAACGAGGGGCAGTTGCAGTACTCACTGACGAAGCAGGAGTTGCATATTGCAAGGGAATTCCAGCACTTGTTGTTAAGGATGTTCGTACTGCTGGAGCCGTACTAGCTTCTTCTCTCTATAAATACCCAACGCGTGATCTCGCAAGTATCGGCATCACTGGCACCAATGGAAAGACCACAGTTTCAACTTTGCTCTATCAAATCTTTCAGGCGGTAGGTCGCGAGACGGGTCTCATTGGCACCGTCGAAACTCGTATTGGCACAGAAGTCTTGAAGAGTTCGCGAACAACTCCTGAAGCCACAGAACTACAAGCATTAGCAGCGGTTATGCGTGAGCGCCATATGCGCCATCTTGTTATGGAAGTTTCGAGCCACGCGCTTTCACTTAAGCGAATCAAAGGTTCCCACTTTGCCATTGCTGCATTTACAAATTTGACGCAAGATCACCTGGATTTTCATAAGGATATGGAGAGTTACTTTGCAGCAAAGGCTGAACTCTTTACTTCAGAGTATGCAGAACAAGGTTTTATCAATATAGATTCACCATACGGTCAGCGTCTTGCTGACGAGGCGCAGATTCCAATCACAACTCTTTCGCGCACAGATAAATCTGCAACTTGGCACTTTGTTGAGACCCACAACGTCTCGCGCGGAGTCGAGTTCAGTGCGCGTGGTGCTGGTGGAATACTTATCGAATCTCGCACGCGCCTCGTTGGCGGTTATAACCTCGATAACCTGCTCTTAGCTCTTGCTATTGCAGTCGAATGCGGAATTGATCCCATCGAACTCGCGGCAATCACTCCGATGCTCACCGGAGCACCCGGTCGCCTTGAATCCGTCTCTCTAGGACAGCACTACACGGCTCTCGTTGATTATGCCCATTCTCCAGATGCAGTTTCAAATGTTCTCGCTGCTGCCCGTGAATTTACGACTGGCAAAGTTATTGCAGTCCTGGGTTGCGGGGGAGACCGCGATGCATCGAAGCGACCTCTTATGGGTGCGGCGCTCATACAAGGAGCTGATTTCGCAATTTTTACAAGCGATAACCCGCGTTCTGAATCACCTACAGAAATTCTCTCTCAGATGACTAATGCACTCACATTTTCTGCACCGTCACAAATTATTGAAGATCGCGAAGATGCAATCCGTACTGCAGTTGCCCTGGCAAATGACGGCGACACAGTGCTCATCCTCGGCAAAGGCCATGAAGTGGGCCAAGAGATAGCTGGCGTAATTACTCCATTCGATGATCGCATGGTCCTCGCTCAAGCAATCGAGGCGAAACCATGATTGCAATGAAGGCATCAGAGATAGCTTCAGTTGTGCAAGGTGTTTTACATGGCGAAGATGTCACCGTTTCCGAAGCAGCCGTTATCAATTCATCCGAAGCAATGCCGGGTTCACTCTTCTTGGCGATAAAGGGCGAACGTGTAGATGGCCACGATTTTGTTGCCGATGCTCGTTCACATGGGGCTGTATTAACAATTTCGTCAAGAGAGGTTGAAGGCACCCACATCATTGTCGCCGATGTCGTTGTTGCACTTGGCAAATTAGCGCAGCATGTTCGAAGCAACTTGCTCAATCTGATTGTTATTGGAATAACTGGATCACAAGGTAAGACAACGACGAAAGAGTTACTTTCTGCTGTTCTCTCATCGGCAGGTCCCACTGTTGCACCACAAGGAAATTTCAATAACGAGATAGGTGCGCCTTTATCACTCCTGCATTGCAACGCAGAGACTAAGTACTGCATAGTTGAAATGGGAGCGCGGCATAGAGGCGATATCGCTCACCTATGTTCGATTGCCCAGCCAAATATTGGCGTCGTCCTCAAAGTCGGAACAGCGCACGTTGGCGAATTTGGTTCTGTAGAAGCAATTGCAGAGACCAAGTCCGAACTCATCAGTTCGCTTAGCGCCGAAGCAACTGGAATTCTGGGAACTTATGATCAGTTCACACCGAAGATGGTCGCCCTTCATAAAGGAAAGAACATCACTTTCGGTGAAGGCGCTGATTGCGATATTCGTGCGACAGATATAGAAGTTCGCGAAGGGCGTGCGCACTTTGATTTGGTAACACCTGAAGGGCGCAGCGCCGTTGGACTTCGTATTGTTGGACTCCATCAAGTTGCAAACGCTCTCGCAGTTGCATCAATTGCAACCGTTCTTGGCCTCTCACTCGACCAAATTGCCACTGGACTCTCAACAGCTGAATCTCATGCCAAATGGCGCATGGAGATTCACGAACTTCCATCACTTGTTCTCATTAACGATGCATATAACGCAAGCCCCGAGGCGATGGCGGCTGCATTGCAGACTCTCGTCCACTTTGCGCAAGAACGCGGGGGAGAGTCTTGGGCATTCTTAGGAAAAATGCACGAGCTCGGCGAGTCATCAGATGCTGACCACGCAGATATTGGCACCCTTGCCTCAGAACTTGGAATCGATCACCTGGTCTGCGTCGGAGCTCCACAGTATGGAGCGAAGGTCTCAACAGGAAGCGCTACCACTGTTCATCTCTGTGCAGATAAAGCTGAAGCACTTGAAGTTGCTAGACATATCAACCTCGGAGATGTTGCTCTGGTAAAGGCATCGCGATCTGAGAAGTTGGAAGAATTGGCAGATTCCATATCTGCGCAGTGGATTGAAAAGTTGGAAAAGATGAAAGAGGGCGAAGAGAACGCATGAAGCTAATTTTGATTGCTGGAGCTCTCGCGCTCTTCCTATCTCTCTTTGGGACACCTGCGCTTATCAAAGCCCTCGCCCGTCGTGGGTATGGTCAAATCATTCGTGATGATGGTCCATCGACTCATCATACAAAGCGTGGAACTCCCACAATGGGCGGCATCATCATTATCTTCGCCTCACTTGTTGCTTATCTTGTCGCGCATGCAGTGACGCAGAGCGCAATTTCAACTTCAGCAGTCCTCATTCTTGGCCTCGTCATCTGTCTGGGATTTGTTGGGTTCCTCGATGACTACATGAAAATTTCTCGACAGAATTCTCGCGGAATTAGTGGCAAGCAGAAGATCCTCGGCCAAGTTCTCTTTGCTTCGCTCTTTGGCTATCTCGGAACACGCTTCCCTGATAAAGATGGACTCACACCAATTTCTCAAAATCTCTCCACTTTGCGCGATACCAGTATTACGCTCGGAGTAGTTCTTGTAGTTATCTGGATTGCGCTTATGGTTACCGCAACAAGTAACGGCGTGAATCTCACTGATGGCCTTGATGGATTGGCCACTGGCGCCTCTGTTATGACCTTCTTGGCATTTGTACTTATCGGTGTGTGGGAGTTTGGTCAGAGCTGCGCAGTTGCAGCATCAAGTAATTGCTACAACGTACGCGACCCACTCGACCTTGCGGTTCTCGCTGCTGCATTTGCTGGTGCGTGCACTGGTTTCCTTTGGTGGAATGCTTCACCAGCAAAGATCTTTATGGGAGATACGGGTTCACTTGCACTTGGAGGAGCCCTTGCAGGACTTGCAGCGTCACTTCGAGTTCAACTTCTTCTTATTCCACTAGGTGGCCTCTTCGTCATCATTACGCTCTCAGTCGCGCTACAAGTTATCTACTTCAAACTGACTGGCGGCAAGCGCCTCTTCAAAATGGCGCCACTTCAACATCACTTCGAGCTTATGGGTTGGGGTGAAGTCACTATCGTTCTTCGTTTTTGGATTATCGCTGGCCTGAGCGTCGCACTCGGCCTCGGACTCTTCTATACACAATGGGTAGCAAGCTAAAACTCCCATGGCACAAGCTCTCTATACAAACCTTGATGGCAAGCGAATTCTTGTCGCAGGTGCAGGCGTTACCGGCGCTGCTTGTGCACGTGCCTTAGAAAAACGTGGATCAGTTGTCACAATTGTTGACGAGAAGGTAACTGCTCTCGAAGGTTTCTCAATTATCAAGCCGGCAGATGTTGATTTCTCGAATTTCGATCTACTCCTAGTCTCTCCAGGCTGGCGCGAAGATCATCCAGTCGTACTTGCAGCACGCAAAGCGCGAATCGCTCTCATCAATGAAGTAGATCTTGCCTGGAGCTTCAAGGCTGTTGGTCAGAAGTGGATTGCCTTAACTGGAACAAATGGCAAGACATCTACGGTCGAACTCACGGCAGCAATGCTCCGTAGCGGTGGAATTTCATCCATTGCCTGCGGCAATGTTGGTACGACTGTTATTGAAACTGTTGAGTCTGCAGAAAAGTACGACATTCTCGTGCTCGAACTATCTTCCTTCCAGCTGCATTGGCTAGAAGATGCACAGTTTGTTTCATCTGCAATTTTAAATATCGCCGAAGATCATGTCGATTGGCACGGTTCCTTCGATGCCTATGCACAAGACAAGATTTCACTTCTCGATAAATCAATGACTGCAATTCTCAATGGCGATGATGGTGAAATCGTTTCTCGAACAAATCACTGGCAAGGACGCAAGGTCTTCTTCTCACTCGATACTCCAGCACCTGGTGAAATCGGTGTAGTCGAAGAACTCCTTGTTGATCGTGCCTTTGTTGCAGATCCTCAAGAGGCAGCCATGATCTCTGAGTTGATTGAAGTGACGCCAACTGTTCCTCATAACGTTTCTAACACCTTGGCTGCTGCTGGCCTTGCGCGCACTGTAGGAGTAGGGCACGAAGCTATTCGCTCGGCAATAACTGAATTCACTCCAGGCCGCCATCGCATCGAAAAGGTTCTAGAGCGTGATGGAATTACATGGATAAACGATTCCAAAGCCACTAATCCTCACGCTGCTTCTGCATCCATTATGTCTGCGCTCTCTGTCATCTGGATTGCCGGCGGCCTGGCGAAAGGCGCAACGATGGGTCAGCTTGTTGACCGCATTAAGGCTCGAGTGCGGGTTGCAATACTTATCGGTGAAGACCGTGAACTGATTGCTTCTGAACTCCTAGAACGTGCACCCCATATTGAAATCATTCGCATTGATACCCCTGCTGAATACAGCAAAGGTGGAGAAAGTAATGCGCTGATGGAATCAGTTATCCGAAGTGCAAAAGATCGCGCGATTTCGGGGGATACGGTGCTTCTTGCACCGGCATGTGCATCGATGGATCAATTCATTTCATACGGCGACCGCGGTGATCGCTTTAGAGCAGCAGTAGAAAAGGTGGTTCGCGATGGCAACTAAGACTCAAGTTCATTTCCTCGCAAAGCCTGTCAACCATCTCTATATGTTGTTGGTCAGCGCAGGAGCGCTCACCTTTCTTGGCCTCATCATGGTCTTCTCTGCTTCATCAATCCACGCAATTGATACTCAGGGCAGTGCAATCTCAATCGTCTTGCGCCAACTCCTCTTTGTAGCTGTATCAATTCCTCTTGCCGGCTACCTCTCCAAGCTTCCTATCGTTCGTTGGGAATTTATAGGTCGCATAGGTCTCGTACTCTCAATCGCTCTGCTGTCACTTCTTTTCATTCCCGGTCTCGGTAAGACAGTAAATGGAAATACCAACTGGATTAATCTCAAAGTTGTCGATGTGCAACCCAGTGAATTTGCAAAGCTACTCATGATTTTGTGGGCGAGCTACCTTCTAGCTCGCAAAGAAGCTAATGGTCGTCACAATACAAATGTTGTAAAACTTATTGCTCCTGGTTTTCTCATCATCATGTTGATGATTATGTATGGCCATGATTTAGGTACTACTTCAGTAGTGGCTGCAATTCTCGCGGGTCTTCTCTTTGTATCTGGAATTCAATTACGACTCTTCGGTTGGATCACCGCTGCCGGCGCGATTGCTCTTGCTGGATTGATTGCAACTTCAGGTTATCGCGCACAGAGATTTCTAGTCTTCCTCGACCCATTTGCGCCGGAGGAGTATAAAAATGCGGGATGGCAGCCTGCGCATAGTTTGCTCGGGTTAGCTAGCGGCGGACTCTTCGGAGTTGGTCTCGGTGGTAGCCGCCAAAAGTGGGGCAATCTGGCTGAAGCGCATACTGACTTTATCTTCTCCGTGATTGGCGAGGAGTTAGGGCTTGTAGGAACTCTGAGCGTTCTCATCTTGATGGCAACTCTTATTTACTCCATCTTCCGCATCGCTCTTCGCGCACAAGAGCCTATGGTTCGTTACGCATGTGCAGGTATCGGATGCTGGATTACCGTTCAAGCTTTTCTCAATATCGGTTCAGCAACAAGCGTTCTTCCTGTTGTCGGAGTAACCCTTCCTCTAGTCTCGTATGGTGGTTCAGCACTCGTCGCAACTCTCTGTGCAATCGGTTTTGTCGCGGGCGCAGCCTTGCGTGATCCTGCAGTACGAAAAGAAATTGTAAAGAAGCGAAGCAAGTGACAAAGGTACTTTTTGCAGGTGGCGGAACGGCCGGTCACGTTGAACCTGCGATTGCGGTTGCACGCGAGTGGCAATCTGCGCACTCAGATTCTTTAATTACCTTTGTGGGGACCCGCGAAGGACTTGAATCTCGACTTGTACCTGATGCAGGCTTTGAAATTCGCTACATAACAAAGGTGCGCATTGCACGAACTCTTTCTCCCTCACTTCTGGTCGCGCCGTTTTCACTTCTGCGCTCAGTTGCGCAATCCGTTGCATTGATGCGAAAACATGATCTCCTCGTTGGCTTTGGGGGATATGTGTCAGGGCCAACCTATTTAGCGGCCGCCCTCACTCGAACTCCCATCGTTATCCATGAAGCAAATGCGCGTCCAGGAATTGCAAATCGCTTAGGTGCGCTCTTTACGCCACATACTGCAATCACCCATTCGATAGATTCAGGAAAACTTTCTCATTCACTTCTTGCTGGTCTTCCTCTTCGAGGAGATGTGGTCAGTGCATATCGCTCAGCGTCAGATGATTGGCAGACAGCCCGCCGTGAAGCGAAAACTCAACTCGGATTCGATTCTTCAAAGCCATTGATCTTTATCTTTGGTGGCTCACAAGGATCTGTCGCCCTCAATAGCGTCATCGCAGAGTCACGCGCATCACTTCTCAGTGATGGAGTTCAGATTCTTCATGGAATAGGTGCTCGCAATGAATCGCCTGCTGATGGTGATGGCTATCAAGCGCGCGGATACATCACAGATATGGCAACGGCATATTTAGGAGCCGACCTCATCATCTCTCGTAGTGGTGCAGTTACCTGTGCTGAAGTAAGTACTCTCGGAAGATACGCACTCTTTATCCCTTTGCCTATCGGTAATGGTGAACAAGAACTCAATGCCCGAGATCTCGTTTCTCAAGCGCGCGCTGAGATTCTTCCTCAAAGTCAATTCACTTCAACGTGGCTTACTGCAAATATCAAGCGCTTGCTCACACTCAGCGCGACCGCACCCATCTCAGGTTCAGATGTCGATATCAACGCTGCATCTAAGATGGTCTCACTCATGGAACACGCGCTGCGCGGAGGTAAAGCTTGATGGAGGTAAGTCTTTGGATTCGCTGAAAGGCAAGAAGATTCACTTTATCGGCATAGGCGGTTCGGGTATGAGCGGTCTCGCTCGTATCGCACTCTCTGATGGCATCTCTGTTTCAGGTTCTGATGCAAAAGATTCTTCTGTGCTCTCTGCTCTACGTGCGCTTGGTGCCGAGGTTTACTCATCACACGAAGCAGCGCATGTGCAAGGCGCAGATGTAGTTATTTACTCCACTGCTATTTCTGCAGCTAATCCCGAGATGGCATATGCAGTTGAGCGTTCTATTCCAATTCTTACTCGCGCCCAAGCGCTTGCCCTTCTCATGAAGGGGTCAACGAGTATCGCGGTCGCTGGAACACATGGCAAGACAACAACATCGTCAATGATGACGGTCGCCTTACAAGCATGCGGCGTCGATCCATCCTTCGCTATTGGTGGAACTCTTACCGCGTCAGGTTCTAATGCCCATCGCGGAACCGGAAACTTCTTTGTTGCCGAAGCAGATGAGTCAGATGGATCTTTTGTTGAGTACAAGCCTCTCGCAGCAATTGTCACCAATATCGAACACGACCATGTTGACTTCTTTCATACCCCTGAAGCTGTCACACAGGTATTTGAAAATTTTGCCGCCACGATTTCACCAGAAGGATTCCTGGTCTACTGCGCAGATGATGCCGGAGCTTCGCGGCTCGGAACCTCAACGCTGAAATGCACGCCCATCTCTTACGGCGAATCAGAAAGTGCAGATTTACGTATTGATCAGATTGAACTCAAGGCATCATCATCTTCTGCTCGTGTCATGTGGCGCGGCAGAGCAGTAGGACATCTTGAGCTACTCGTTCCTGGCCATCACAACCTTCTCAACGCAGCTGCTTGCGTTGCTATGGGCCTAGCCATGGAAATGCCAATTCACCAATTACTTGAAGGACTTCATAGCTTTCGCGGCGCTGGTCGACGTTTTGAGTTAAAGGCGACAGAACACGGCATCAGAATTATTGACGACTATGGCCATCACCCAACTGAAATTACTGTAACCCTCAAGGCTGCGCGACGTTATGCAGGAGAAGGTCGCATTCTCGTTATCTTCCAACCACATCGCTATTCACGTACCCAAGCATTTTTAAATGATTTCGCAACTTCACTTGATCTCGCCGATGATGTAACCCTGCTTGAAATTTATGCGGCGAGCGAGAAGCCAATTCATGGGGTCAGCTCGTCGCTCATTGCAGAGAAGATGAGAAATGGTCACTTCATTCCAAATTTTGCATCTGCATCCGAACGAGTTATTGAGATGGCTAAGCCTGGTGATGTCATCATCACCTTAGGTGCAGGAGATGTAAACTCACTTGCACCCATCATCGCTGAAGGGCTGCAACGTCGCTTTGCGTAAATTCACCAAGATTCCTCTTGCTGGAATATTTGTAGCGGCGATCTTTGCAGCTCTTGTCTATCTATTTGCATGGTCATCCATCTTCACCGTCTCTTCCGTTTCACTTATTGGAGCGCCAACTCCTGAAAGCAAGAACTCAATTCTTAAACTTGCAGACCTTGCGACCGGCCAGAAGTTGGCTCGCGTTGAGCCACGCGCCATCGCACGTCGAGTCACACATTTACCGTGGGTGAAGAGAGTCGAGATCTCGCGTAACTGGGTCAATGGAAAGGTTGAAATAGTCGTTATTCCAAGAACTCCTACGGCTTACTTCAATGGAGCGACCATTGATGCATCAGGAACAGTCTTCACCTTGCCTGGCTTTGGCGGGAGAGAACTTCCTCGAGTCTCTGCCTCCACACCACAACTTGGACTTTCGGCAATCTCTCTCTTTCAAGGGTTGCCAAAAGATTTCAAATCTCAGGTTATTTCGCTCTCAGCCCATAACGATTCGAATTTCGCGATGCAGGTTTCTCTTGATGGACGTGAGATTCGTATCCTCTGGGGTAAGAACGAGAAGAGCGATTTAAAGATTCAAGTAATTAAGGCCCTTACAGCGCTTGAAGAAAATAAAGATATTCGACGCATCGATGTCAGTGCGCCACATGCGCCGATTGTTAAGTAATTTTCAATAATTAAATCTGCTTCACTTCTTTTGTATCTATCAACTCATGGTTGAGAAAAAAGTTCGTGGCGGTCTTTGATTAGTACTGTGTAACCCCATACGTTGCCGCCATCAAAGAGAGTAGAAATGTAATTCTCAAGTAGAGGTTTACAGTTCTTAAGGGGGACTCACGTGGCTGCACCACAGAATTACTTAGCTGTCATCAAAGTTGTCGGTATCGGCGGCGGCGGAGTAAACGCAATCAATCGCATGATTGATGTTGGATTAAAAGGCGTTGAGTTCATCGCAATCAATACTGATGCACAACATTTATTAATGAGTGATGCAGATGTAAAACTTGATATTGGTCGCGCATCAACAAAGGGTCTCGGCGCAGGTGCTGCTCCTGAAAAGGGAAGACAAGCTGCAATCGATCACACAGAAGAGATCGAAGAAATTCTTCGTGGCGCAGATATGGTTTTTGTAACTGCAGGAGAAGGTGGCGGAACCGGAACAGGTGGAGCACCAATCGTTGCAAAGATTGCACGCGATCTCGGAGCGCTCACAATTGGCGTCGTAACAAAGCCATTCTCATTTGAAGGAAAGATTCGTTCACGTCAGGCAGAAGAAGGAATTGAACTTCTCCGTGAACAAGTTGACACTCTGATCGTTATTCCAAATGATCGACTACTTGCAATTTCAGATCGTTCAATTACAGCCGTTGACGCATTTAAGAGCGCAGACCAAGTTCTTCTCTCTGGTGTACAGGGCATCACGGAAATTATTACTCAGCCAGGACTTATCAACCTCGACTTCGCAGATGTGAAGACAGTGATGACAGATGCAGGTTCTGCCCTTATGGGAATCGGTTCTGCTCGCGGAGATAATCGCGCTTCACGTGCTGCCGAACTTGCAATCTCTAGCCCGCTCCTTGAAGCATCAATCGATGGCGCTATGGGAGTTCTCCTATCAGTTGCTGGCGGATCAGATCTCGGTCTCTTTGAAATTAACGAAGCTTGCGAACTTGTTCAAGCTGCAGCTCATCCAGATGCTCGCATCATCTTCGGTACAACTATCGATGATGCTCTCGGCGATGAAGTGCGCATCACCGTTATTGCAGCAGGCTTTGCAGGCGGTGAGCCTAAGAAGGTCGAAATGCCTGTCATTAATGCGACAACACTTGGTGGCGTAGCTGACCCAATCCCATCAAATGACCCACTCTCAGTGGCTCTCGATTTGGATTCATCTCCGCGTAAGCGCGTCACATTTGAAGAGCTGGTCTCTGAAGATGAAATTGATGTCCCAGATTTTATGAAGTAACACTTCTTCAATGAAGTATCGCTTTACCAATCGCACCGGTGGCGCAAGCTCCGGTGCTTTTGCGTCTCTTAACCTGGGAACTCATGTCAATGATGACCTCGAAACTGTTCTTGCCAATAGAGCTCTATTAGCCAAAGAACTGGGTCCGATTCAATATATGTCTCAGGTGCATGGAAATAGAGTTGTCATTGTTGAAGAAGTAACTGATGAAGATCCCACAGCAGATGCGCTAGTCACAGGTATTCCAGGGATCTCACTTGCCGTCCAGGTTGCAGATTGCATTCCACTCTTGCTGCACTCTGACCAGTCTGTCGCAGTCGTCCATGTCGGTCGAAAAGGTCTTGTCAACGGAGTTGCTTTGGCGGCCATTGATGTCATGCGCGAAATGGGTTCAACCAACATTACGGCGATTATCGGGCCTTCTATATGTGGGCCTTGCTATGAAGTCTCACAAGATATTCATGATGAAGTAGTTGCGCTCCATCCCGCTGCACACGCAATCACAGCACTTGGTACATCTGCACTTGATCTCCCGGCCGCTTTGAAATCAGTACTTGAAAGTGCTGGAGTTGCAATAATCGATGAGTCCCGTTGCACGCTTGAAGAGAGCGACCTCTTTTCCTATCGCCGTGATGGCGTCACTGGTCGCCAAGCCGGGATCATCTCTCTATGAACCGCCACGAAGAGCTAGCCACAAATCTCTCTGCGGTTCAATCTCGCATTAAGAATCCTGATGTAACCCTGATTGTCGTAACGAAGACCTATCCCGTATCCGATGTGCTGATTCTTAGCGAACTCGGTGTCACAAATTTTGGAGAAAACCGCAATGAGGAGGGGCTAGAAAAATCGGCAATCGTGAAAGCTCGCTGGCATTATCAAGGCGAGATTCAAAGTAGAAAGCTGCGCGATATTGCGCAATGGGCTGAAGTGATTCATTCACTCGACACCTCAAGTCACATTTCTAAGCTCTCTTCGGTTGCCACAAAGCCTCTCGATATCTTTCTCCAACTTTCGCTCGATGGAGATCCATCACGCGGGGGAGCCATTGAATCCGATCTCCCCGCCCTCGCTGAAATAGCTATGGCATCACCGCATCTCAATCTTGCTGGCCTCATGTGCGTTCCACCCGTGGCGACAGATCCCCGAACTGCATTTACAGAGATTGCGGCAATCCATAAGAGATTTACCAAGAGCTTCCCAGGTGCTAGTGCCTTATCCGCGGGAATGTCAGGGGATTTCGAAATCGCGATTGATTGCGGTGCGACACATATCCGCGTAGGTAGCTCAATCCTCGGCTCTCGTACCACCCGCTAGTAACCTAGCCATATGTCAGCACTCAATAAAATGATGGGCTTCCTTGGCCTCGTAGATACAGATGAAGAGACCACAGTTTCCGAAGTTCCAGCGCGCGCTGCAGTCGCACGTCCAACTCGCGATCGCACCGGAGTAACCGTTCTTGGATCCCACACACCTGTGCAGTCACATTCAGTTGCGTCACAACCTGCAATGATCGAAGAGCCAGTATCTTCATACAACATCATCACTCTTCAGCCACGTTCTTACTCTGAAGCTCGCAAAGTTGGCGAGTATTACCGCGAAGGCAATCCAGTCATCATCAATCTCGATGACATGGAAGAGTCAGAGCGTAAGCGCCTTGTTGACTTCGCAAGCGGTCTCGTCTTTGGTCTCCACGGACGCATCGAACGCATCAGCCTCAAAGTTTTCTTGCTCTCACCTGCAAATGTCTCTGTGAGCAATGAAGATAAGACAGCTGCTCAGGCAAGCTTCTTTAACCAGAGCTGATCGCCTTAATGCTTTCAACAATACTGATCCAACTTCTTGGGCTATTTAAGTTAGCTCTCTTCGCGCGCATCATCATTGATTACATTCGAATGTTTGCCCGCAATTGGCGCCCTAACGCAATCTTCCTGGCTTTCTTTGAATTCATTTATTCAATTACCGATAAGCCAATGCGCTTTGTCCAGCGCTTTGTCCCACCGCTTCGCCTAGGAGGCGTTGCAATCGATCTCTCATTTATCGTGCTCTTGATTGCCATCAATCTTGCACAGACAGCAATCTCAATCCTTCTTTAATTAGAATTTCTTTAGAGCAACGCCCACGCCAAGTTCATTCTCTTCCTGAGCAACTGTTTCATCGCGTTCGAACGAAAGCGCAAGTACCTCCTCAGAGATGTGAGAGGCGTTCTGAGTTATCGTCTCTATTAATTCTGCTGGAGCGTTCCAGCGAACTGAGATGCGATCTGAGATATCAAAACCATCGCTCTTTCGACGCTCTTGAATTAAGCGAATTACTTCACGCACATGGCCTGATGCAATAAGTTCTGGGCTCATCGCAAGGTCAAGAGCAACGCTTTCTCCATCATGACTTGCAACCATCCAACCGCTCTTCGGAACCTCAGTCACCACAAGGTCATCAAGATCGATCTCGAAATCGCCAAGCTTGGCACTCCCTGTCTGGCGAAGCCCCTTCACAAGTGATGTGGCATCTGTTGCCGAAATCAATTTAGCAACATCCTGTACGGCTTTACCGTACTTAGCTCCGAGTGATTTGAAGTTAGCTTTGACCGAGATATCCACAAGATCTCCATCTGCGTTAGCGATATCTTCAAGCTCAATGACGTTGAGCTCATCAGAGATTTGCTCCTTCATATCCGCAGGAAGTGAAGACCATCCTTGAGCCGAGATCAACGCTCGTTGTAGTGGCTGACGAATCTTGATTGCTGACTCTGCGCGAGCGGCGCGACCAAGTTCAACCACGCGTCGAGTCATCGCGACCTGATCGTTGAGTGAAAGGTCAATGAGAACTGAATCAGCAACAGGGAAATCAGTGAGATGCACCGATGTTGCAGCTGAGGAATCTGCGGGACGAACTAAAACTTGCCAAGTGTGCTCCGCAATAAATGGAACCATCGGTGCAAGTAGTTGTGTCACTGTTGTAAGACATTCATGCAAGGTTGCAAGTGCTGCGACATCGCCATCCCAGAAACGGCGACGTGAACGACGTACATACCAATTTGATAAATCATCGATGAAGCGAGCAAGTACGCGACCTGCGTTCTGTGAGTCGAAGTCGTTATATGCCTTATCAACTTCTGCGATTAATGAGTTCAGCTCACTCAGGATCCACTTATCCATCATCGAGCGATCCTTAAGCGCTGGACTCTGAGAAAGATCAAAATTTGATGCTTCGGCGTAGAGCGCATGAAAGGAGATAGTGTTCCAATATGTAAGGAGCGTCTTTCGAACAACATCAGAGATTGCATCATGTCCCACACGGCGCGCAGACCATGGAGAACCTGCTGCCAGCATGTACCAACGCACAGCGTCAGCGCCATGCTGATCCATCAAGGAAATTGGTTCGAGAACGTTTCCAAGGTGCTTACTCATCTTGCGACCATCTTTATCCAGGATATGGCCAAGACAGAGCACGCTCTTATAAGAACTTTCATCGAATACAAGAGTTCCAATAGTCATCAGCGTGTAGAACCAACCGCGAGTTTGGTCGATCGCTTCGCAGATGAAGTCAGCAGGATAGGCAGCCTTAAATTTCTCGACTGATCCTGGCTTATGGGGATAGCCCCATTGAGCAAAAGGCATCGCACCTGAGTCATACCAGCAGTCAATAACTTCTGGAACGCGATTCATTGTTGATGAACATTCAGCGCATGCAAATGAGATGTCATCTACAAAGGGACGGTGAGGATCAAGGTTGCTCAGCTCTTGCCCTGCAAGCGAACCGAGTTCCTTAAGAGAATCAACACATACCTCGTGTTTATTTTCGCATCGCCAAATCGGCAGGGGAGTACCCCAGTAACGGTTGCGTGAAAGCGCCCAGTCAATATTGTTATTGAGCCAATCGCCATAGCGACCAGTCTTGATTGTCTCTGGATGCCAATCAGTCTTTTGATTTTCGCGGATTAATTCATCTTTAATTGAAGTGGTGCGGATGTACCACGATGGTTGTGCGTAATAGATAAGCGCTGTGTGGCAACGCCAGCAATGAGGATATTCGTGCTCGTAAGGCTGGTGCTTGTAGAGCGCACCTGAATTCTTGAGCTCCTTTACAAGAGGCTTATCTGCTTCTTTAAAGAACATCCCACCAACGACCGGAACATCTGCAAGGAAAGTTCCATCAGGTGCAATTGGATTTACAACGGGAAGACCATAAGAACGGCAGACAAGTAAGTCATCGGCGCCAAAAGCAGGGGACTGGTGAACAAGCCCTGTTCCATCTTCTGTTGTTACATAGGTTGCTAAGACAATGAAGTGCGAATCTGGTATTTCGAGGTAATCAAATGGGCGCTTATAGGTGGTGCGCTCAAGATCCTTACCCTTGATGGTCTTAAGAATCTCGTGCTCACCTGCAACCTTGGAAAGAAGCGGCTCTGCAACGACAAGAATCTCACTAACCTCTTCAGCGGTTGTCTTTACGACTACGTAATCGACATCTGGGTGTACTGCAACAGCAGTATTTGAGACAAGAGTCCATGGAGTTGTTGTCCACACTAAGAATGCAGCGCCCAGATCAGCAAGTTCACCCGAGGTGGCAGGGAAGCGAACAAAGACAGATGGATCTACAACTGTTTCGTACCCTTGGGAAAGTTCATGGTCTGAAAGTCCTGTTCCGCAACGAGGACAGTACGGTGCAACGCGATGATCTTGAACGAGAAGCCCCTTCTTCCAAATCTCCTTAAGGCTCCACCAAACGCTCTCGACATATTCAGGCGCCATAGTCCAATAAGCCTGATCAAAATCAACCCAGAACCCCATGCGCTCAGTCATGGTGGTAAATGCATCAACGTGACGCGTTACTGATTCGCGGCACTTATCGTTAAAAGGTGCGATGCCATATTTTTCAATATCGCCTTTGCCTGAAAATCCAAGTTCCTTTTCTACTGCAATTTCAACAGGAAGTCCGTGGCAATCCCATCCAGCTTTTCGTGTGACGTACTTGCCCTTCATTGTTTGATAGCGAGGAAATACATCTTTAAAGACACGCGCTTCAATGTGGTGGGTTCCTGGCATGCCATTTGCTGTTGGGGGACCTTCATAAAATGTCCAAGGTGTTCCACCGGCACGAGATTCAGTGCTCTTATGGAAGATGTCATTGTCGCGCCAGAAATCGAGAATCGAGTGCTCCATTGCTGGAAGGTCGATCGCCGCTGGAATCGCGCGGAAAGGTGATGACATAAAAAATCCTCCAAGAAGAGTTGCTCTCTTGGAGGGACGAAGCTCGTAAGCCTCGCGGTACCACCCGCCTTGTATCAATCAGCTGGTGCTGTCGATACCTCTTTATTATTTACATTCGGCTGGTTCTACCCCGTCTGAATTAGGCGGATCTTCCAGCGTGCTCCGAAGGTGATGGCCTCATCAACGCACATTTCCTGCAAGGTCTTGCACGCAAAGTCTAAACCATGCGTGGCAGAGTTGGTTACGAGGGGAAAAACGCATAAGGTGCGCGGCGTGCCAGGAAAAAAGATCGTAAAGAAGGCGGCTAAGAAAGCCCCTGCCAAGAAGGCGACTGTAAAGAAGGTCGCCAAGAAGGCTCCTGCAAAGAAAGCTGTAGCGAAGAAAGCTGTAGCCAAGAAGGTTGCTAAAAAAGCTCCTGCTAAGAAAGTTGCAGCCAAGAAAGCTGTGGCGAAGAAAGCTCCTGCGGCTAAGACATCTGTTGCGAAGACACCGGGACGCCCATTCCCATCAAAGATTGGTAAGACAACTCTTACCGTAGATGAAAAATCACAGACTGTTTCTGTAGCAACTGTTGTTGCTCCAACTGCTGCTCCTGTTATTGAAGAACGTCGCTTAGTGATGCCACCTCCACCGCGTCCAGTAAAGAGCGGCAAGAAAGTTGCACCTCTCAAGCCAATCAAAGCTGCACCAACTCCTGTGACAGCGGATGCGAATGAAGCTCCATGGACAGCGGCAGAACTTAAATCTATTCGTGCAGAAATCGCTACAGATCTCGAGCGTCTACGTCGCGAGCTCGCAGTAGTTGAAGCCGAGATGGATGATCTCATCGCAGATTCAGGTGAAGGTGCCGGAGATGATCAGGCTGATTCAGGAACAAAGACTTTCGAGCGCGAACATGAGATGTCACTTGTCATCAATGCGCGCGACATGGTTCTCCAAACCGAACGCGCTCTCGAGCGAATCGATGCAAAGAGTTATGGAAATTGCGAAGATTGCGGAGCTGCAATCGGCAAGGCACGCCTGCAAGTATTTCCTCGCGCAACTTTGTGCATGATCTGCAAGCAGAAGGAAGAGCGGCGCTAACGTGCGCCGATTGTTCGCAACTGCGTGGACTATCTGGCTCTTCGATTTTGCAACAAAGGCGTGGGCTTTACAGTCACTCTCATCTGAACCGCGCAAAGTAATCGGCACCTTTATTCAATTCACACTTGTCCATAATTCAGGCGCAGCCTTCAGTTTTGCTACTGGATTGACGATTCTCTTCTCGCTCCTCGCACTTGCAGTAGTGACTGCCGTGATCTACTTCGCGGCACGAATTACTTCCGCAGGCTGGCAGCTGACAATCGGGCTTCTGCTCGGGGGAGTTCTCGGAAATCTCACTGATCGAATCTTCCGCGAACCATCTTTCTTGAGTGGGCATGTCATTGACTGGATTCAGATCCCACATTGGCCAGTCTTCAATATTGCAGATAGCGCCATCTGTGTTGCGGCAGCAATCTCCTTCATCTTGACGATGCGAAATGTGCCACCCATTACACAGGTAAGGTAGCCACATATGACACGAGAACTCAGGCAGCTAACTGTCCCCGAAGGCGTTGCGGGCGAACGTATTGATAGCGCTCTTACGCGAGTACTCGGTCTTTCGCGTACTTCCATCGTCAAACTTCTTGAAGATGGCGATATCACCACCGATAACCGCGCCATGCAGAAGTCAGATCGAGTTGCTGCAGGACAGATCATTGAGGTGCTGATGCCAGCCCCAGTGAATCAAGATCCCATCCCACTTACTCCACTCGAAGGACTGACTGTCGTCTATAACGATGACGACATTGTTGTTATCGATAAACCTGTCGGATGCGCTGCTCACCCAAGTCCAGGATGGATGGGCCCAACTGTCGTTGGCGCATTGATGGCTGCTGGTTACACAATCTCCACATCTGGTCCTGCCGAACGTGCTGGAGTTGTTCATCGCCTCGATGCAGGAACTTCCGGACTTATGATCATTGCAAAGACTGAGGCTGCCTACCTCAAACTTAAAGAGATGTTCCGCGAACATGAAGTTGAAAAGACTTATCACGCGCTCGTACAAGGACATATGGATCCATCATCGGGAACTATCGATGCTCCTATCGATCGCCATCCAAAGGAAGATCATCGCTTCGCCGTTGTTGCGACAGGTAAAGAGAGCATTACGCATTATGAAGTTATTGAGTATTACCGCTCTGTCTCACTCGTAAAAGTAGAGTTAGAGACAGGACGCACGCACCAGATCCGTGTTCACTTCTCTGCACTGGGCCACCCACTTGTGGGAGATACGACATATGGCGCAGATCCTGTCCTTGGGAAGAAGATGAAAATGTCTCGACCTTGGCTTCATGCTCTTGAACTCCGCTTCAACCATCCGACAAATGGAAATCCACTCGTGTTAACCGCGCCATATCCAGCTGACCTTCAGGCCTCTCTGGCGTTGCTATCCGAAGCAGTTCTGCCTTAGGCGCTAATGTTGCGCCACCATGTCATCTGAAGATTTTTCAGCTTCACGGGCATCGACGCAAGACTCGTTTGTACATCTACATGTGCATACCGAGTACTCGATGCTCGATGGTGCCGCGCGCGTCGGAGATCTAGTCAATGAAGTAGCTCGCCAAGAAATGCCGGCGATTGCAATGACAGATCACGGAAATGTTTTCGGCGCATTTGATTTCTATAAGCAGGCAACAAAAGCTGGCGTAAAGCCGATTATCGGTATCGAAGCCTACGTTGCACCTGAATCTCGCTTCGATAAGAAGCGCGTGCAGTGGGCCGATGGTGGCGAGGACGATGTCTCAGGTGGTGGCGCATATACCCACATGACAATCCTTGCCGAAAATAATCAAGGGTTAGCAAACCTTTTTAGACTTTCATCTCTGGCCTCTCTTGAAGGTTATTACTACAAGCCACGTATGGACCGCGAACTCATCTCTCGTTATGCAGATGGATTGATTGCAACCACAGGATGTCCCGGTGGAGAGATCCAGACTCGACTCCGAATGGGCAATTACAAAGAGGCGCTACGAGCAGCAAGTGATTACCGAGACATATTTGGCGCAAATAACTTCTTCCTTGAAGTGATGGATCATCAGATTGATATCGAATCGCGCGTAAAGGCTGACCTCCTCAAACTCGGCAAAGAGCTCAAGCTTCCTCTGCTTGCAACGAATGATCTTCACTACACACGCCACGAAGATGCTGCAGCTCACGAAGCGCTTCTCTGCGTTCAATCTGGTTCAACTCTTGCCGACCCCAAGCGCTTTAAATTCGATAATGATGAGTTCTATCTCAAAACTCCTGCCCAGATGCGCGAGCTCTTCAAAGATATTCCTGAATCTTGTGACAACACACTTCTCATTGCTGAACGCTGTAACGTCAAGCTCCGCGAGAACGAAAACTTGCTTCCCGCTTTCGAAGTACCCAAAGGTGAAACTGAAGATACGTGGCTGCGTAAAGAATCTGTGCGCGGTCTCATTGAAAAACTTGGCGATAGAGCTACAGAGGAATATCGCACTCGCTTGCAATACGAACTTGATGTTATGGCGAAGATGGGATTCCCGGGTTACTTCCTCGTTGTTGCAGACCTTGTCGGACATGCAAAGAAGGTTGGAATCCGTGTAGGTCCAGGACGTGGATCAGCAGCAGGTTCACTCGTTGCATACGCGCTCGGTATTACCGGTCTTGATCCAATCGAACACGGTCTCTTGTTTGAGCGATTCCTTAATCCAGAACGTATCTCAATGCCCGATATCGACCTCGACTTCGACGAACGTCGTCGCTCTGAAATGATCCGTTACGCAACTGAGAAATATGGCGAAGACCGCGTTGCTCAGATCATTACTTACGGAACGATTAAATCTAAACAATCCCTTAAAGATGCAACGCGCGTCCTTGGCTACCCATATGCAATCGGAGAGAAACTCACAAAAGCTCTTCCGCCTTCAGTTATGGGTAAAGACATCACACTTTCAGGAGTATTTGATTCAAAGGATGCGCGTCATGGTGAAGCAGGCGAATTCCGCCAGCTCTACGAGACAGATCCAGATTCAAAGCGCGTCGTTGATTTAGCAAAGGGCCTTGAAGGGCTCAAGCGTCAATGGGGAGTCCACGCAGCAGGCGTCATTCTCTCGCGCGAACCTTTGCTCGATGTCATTCCAATCCATCGCCGCGAAGCAGATGGCGCAATCATCACTCAATTCGATATGGGTGCATGTGAATCAACTGGCCTTCTCAAGATGGACTTCCTCGGCCTTCGAAACCTCTCCGTTCTCGATGACGCGCTTCTGAATATCAAAGCAAATCAAAATATCGATGTAGTTCTTGAAGATCTTCCACTCAGCGATCAAAAGACATTCGAACTTCTCTCACGCGGTGACACTTTGGGTGTATTCCAGCTCGACGGTGGGCCTATGCGCGCACTTCTTCGCAGCATGGCTCCAGATTCTTTTGCCGACATTTCTGCGGTGATCGCCCTCTATCGCCCAGGACCAATGGGTGAGAACGCGCACAATAACTATGCCGATCGCAAGAACGGTCGCAAACTGGTCGAACCTATTCATCCTGAACTTTCTGAACCACTTCAAGAAATTCTCGGTGACACCTACGGTCTGATCGTTTATCAAGAGCAAGTTATGGCGATTGCTCAGAAAGTTGCAGGCTTTACTCTCGGTCGCGCAGATCTCTTGCGTAAAGCAATGGGTAAGAAGAATAAAGAGATTCTGGATAAGGAGTACATCCCATTTGAAGCTGGCATGAAGGAGAACGGTTTCTCCGTCAGCGCCATCAAGCGTCTCTGGGAAGTTCTGATTCCGTTCTCTGATTATGCATTTAACCGTGCGCATAGCGCTGGCTATGGAGTCGTTTCATTCTGGACCGCGTACCTCAAAGCTAACTATCCAACCGAGTACATGGCTGCGCTTCTAACAAGCGTGCGCGATGATAAAGATAAGTCAGCTCTCTACCTCTCAGAGTGCCGCCGCATGGGGATCAAAGTTCTTCCACCTGATGTCAATGAATCAGATGCTGAATACACCCCTCGTGGAAAAGATATTCGCTTTGGTCTGGCTGCAATCCGAAACGTCGGTGAAGGCGTTGTTGCATCCGTTAAGGCTGCGCGCGAAAGCAAGGGCGCATTCACATCTTTTGGCGACTTCTTGGCAAAGGTCGATGCCAACGTCTGCAATAAGAAGACAATCGAATCTCTTATTAAGGCAGGCGCATTCGATTCCCTCGAACATCCTCGCAAGGGTTTGATGGCAATTCACCTCGAAGCTATCGACTCTGTCATCGAGACAAAGCGCGCTGAGGCCATCGGTCAATTCGATCTCTTCGGTGGCGATTCCATTACACAAGTTGCAGGTCTTGATATTGAAATCCCCGCAACCGAATGGGATAAGTCGACACTCCTTACATTTGAACGCGAAATGTTAGGGCTCTATGTTTCAGACCACCCTCTGCTGGGGGTCGAACATGTTCTCCGTTCTCACACAGATATGTCGATCAGCCAGTTGCTCGATGATGGCCCGCAAGATGGAATGGTCACCATCGGGGGATTGATTACAGGAATTCAGCGAAAGGTCTCACGTCAAGGCGCATCATGGGCTGTTGTAAATGTCGAAGACTTAGAAGGTGCAATCGAAGTTCTCTTCTTCTCGAATACCTACAATCAATATGCGCTCTCACTTACCGAAGACCGCGTTGTTGTTGTTCGTGGTCGTTTCTCGCGAACTGATGAGCAAGTTCGATTTACCGCTCTCGAAATGAAGATGCCCGATATATCGGCAGCTCCAACCGGGCCACTTCTGATCTCGCTGCCAGCTGCACAAGTAACTCCACCGATTGTCGAACGTATGAAAGAGATTCTTCGTTCACATCCTGGAAAACGTGAAGTTCATCTGCAAGTCATAGATCAACAGAAATCAACAACTCTCAAGATTGACGCGCTAGTAACTTCATCGCCAAGTTTGAGCGCAGATCTCAAGGCAATCCTGGGACCAGACTGTCTCGTAAGGATTTAAAGGGTCTTCGCCCACTCGCCATACAAAGTAGAATCGCGTACGTGATTCGCACCGTTGACCTCCGTGGACAATCTCTTGATAAGGCTGGCTATCAAGCTGAACTTCCACGTGCAAAGCTCGACGTTGCTCAAGCAATGGTTCTCATCGAACCTATTCTTCAACGAGTTCAGCACGGAACAGAAGCAGATCTCATCGCCCTCGCCCAAGAGTTTGATGGCGTCACTCCTGCATCAATCCGAGTTCCTCAATCCGCACTTGATCAAGCCCTCGCCCAATTAGATCCCGCAATTCGCAGCGCACTCGAAGAATCTGCATCGCGCATTCGCAAGGTACATAACGATCAAGTTCGTGGTGAAACCCGAACAACAGTTGTCGATGGTGGAACTGTGACCGAGAAATGGGTTCCTGTCGATCGCGTAGGTCTCTATGTTCCTGGTGGACGCGCCGTCTATCCAAGTAGCGTCATGATGAATGTGATTCCTGCACAGATTGCACAGGTGCAGAGCATCGCTGTTGCTTCTCCTCCTCAAAAAGAATTCGGAGGAATGCCGCACCCAACCATTTTGGCGACTTGTGCGCTCCTTGGTATTACTGAGGTCTATGCAGTTGGGGGAGCTCAAGCGATAGCTCTCTTCGGTTACGGAATGAAGGGTGTCGCTGAAAAGTGTGACCTCGTGACCGGACCTGGAAATATTTATGTAGCTGCAGCCAAACGCGCTCTACGCGGAATCATCGGAATTGATTCTGAGGCGGGCCCAACTGAGATTGCAATCCTGGCAGATGAAAGCGCGATCGCCGCAGATGTTGCTGCGGACTTGATCAGCCAAGCTGAGCACGATGTCATCGCGGCAGCGGTCTTAGTCACGACTTCAACTCAGCTCGCACAGGATGTTGAGCTTGAGCTTGAGAAACGTGTTGCTGTGACAAAGCATTCTGAGCGAATTCGCACAGCACTGACAGGGATTCAATCTGCGATTGCACTCGTGGATTCCATCGAACAAGGTCTGGATGTAGTGAATGCATATGCTGCCGAGCACCTTGAAATTCAGACAAAGAACGCAGCGCGCGATGCTGCGCTGATTCGCAATGCAGGGGCAGTCTTTATTGGTCGCTTCTCACCAGTTTCACTTGGTGATTATTCAGCTGGCTCAAATCACGTACTTCCAACAGGTGGTTGTGCATGCCACAGCAGTGGACTCTCTGTGCAAACTTTCTTGCGTGGACTTCACTTCATTGAATATGACCAGAAAGCATTCACCGACATCCTCGAAACCGTCGTAACTCTTGCAAACTCTGAAGATCTTCCTGCTCACGGTGAAGCAATGACTGCGCGATTGGAAAATCTATGAACCAGTGGCCAGCATGGCTTCCACTTCGCCAAAATCTTCGTGAACTCTCACCATATGGAGCGCCTCAACTTCCGGCAGATGCTGTGATGAATACCAATGAGAATCCCTATTCACCTTCGCCAGCTCTTGCCAAGGCGATTGCGGATCGAGTATCTGAAGTAGCACTCACTCTCAATCGCTATCCAGATCGTGACGCAGTTCTTTTGCGCACCAAACTTGCAGACTTCATAAATGGACTATCCGGAACAGAATTGGATTCGTCCAATATTTGGGCCGCCAATGGCAGCAACGAAATTATCCAATCTCTCTTCATGGCATTCGGCGGGGGAACGGCTCTTGGTTTTACGCCTTCATACTCAATGCAACCATTGATTGCCAAAGTTACTCAAGTGCAGTGGCTCAATGGCAATCGCCGCGAAGACTTCACACTCGATATTGATGCAGCAATCGATCAGATCCAGCGAGATAAGCCAACACTCACGTTTATTACGACCCCTAATAACCCAACGGGATCCGCAATAACCGTTGAGGAAATCGAGAAGATTGCTCGTTCAACTTCGGGTCTACTTATTGTCGATGAGGCATACGCTGAATTTTCCGAAGAGACATCAGCAGTAACGTTGATTAAGAAATACCCTCACGTAGTTGTTATTCGCACCATGAGCAAAGCCTTTGCATTTGCTGGCGTTCGACTTGGTTATCTTGTTGCAGATCCAGCAGTCATCGATGCAATGTTCTTAGTTCGCTTGCCGTATCACCTCAGTGCACTCACGCAGGCAGCTGGAGAAGTTGCACTTGATTTCAAGGATGAGCTCCTTGGAACCGTTGCCAAACTTCGCGCTGATCGTGACCGCGTCGCAACTCAACTTACAGAAATGGGTCTCAAGGTAATCCCGAGCGCATCAAACTTCCTTCTCTTCTCAGGATTCGCTATGCCTTCCGCGCAACTGTGGCAGGCCATGCTCGATAGGGGAGTTCTCATCAGAGATGTGGGATTATTGGGTTACTTAAGAGTCACCATTGGCAATGAGGCCGAAAACTCCAGATTTATTACAACGCTATCGGCATGCCTGGGAGAAAAATGAGCAGAACATCACGAGTCGAACGCACAACAAAAGAGTCAAGCGTTCTTGTAGAACTCAATCTCGATGGAACTGGCGAGATCTCAGTTGATACCGGAGTCCCGTTCTTTGATCACATGCTTAGCCAACTTGGTAAGCACTCCGGATTTAACCTCACGGTAAAGACAACTGGTGATGTTGATGTGGATTCACACCACACCGTTGAAGATACTTCACTGGCATTCGGTCAAGCACTTCGCGAAGCTCTTGGCGATAAGGCAGGCATTCGCCGCTTCGGAGATGCAATGGTTCCACTTGATGAGGTTCTCGTGCAGGCTGCTGTCGATCTTTCAGGTCGTCCTTATCTTGTTCATCGCCAACCTGAGATTGTCGAACTGATCGGAACCTTCGATACAACTCTCGGAAAGCACATCTGGGAATCCATCGTTGCTGAGGCACGAATCGCACTTCATGTGCGCGTACTCGAAGGACGCAATGCTCACCACGTCTTTGAGGCACAGTTCAAGGCTGTGGCTCGCGCACTTCGTGATGCCGTTGCACTCGATGGACGCGTCGCAGGAATTCCTTCCACAAAGGGCTCTCTCTAACGTTCGTGATTGCAATTCTCGATTACGGATCAGGCAATCTTCGTTCGGCGCAGCGTGCATTTGAAACATCAGGCAAAGAGGTCGTATTGACTTCTGATTATGAAGTCGCACTGAACGCCGATGGACTTGTAGTTCCTGGCGTCGGTGCATTCGCGGCATGCATGCAAGGGCTGGCCGGTGTCCGTGGAGATCAATTAGTCCGCGAACGAATTTCTCTCAAGCGCCCGACTTTAGGTATTTGTGTTGGTATGCAGATTCTCTTTGCCAGAGGCGTCGAACATGGAAACCATGATGGCGTTGGAGTCTGGGATTCAACGGTAGAAAAACTTGAAGCTCCAATCTTGCCTCATATGGGTTGGAATACTGTTTCTGTCGGAGCGGGAAGTTCTCTATTCAAAGGCGTAGAAAACGAATCGTTCTACTTCGTGCATTCATATGCAGTGAAGACAAAAGTAGGCGAGATCTCAACCATGGCACACCATGGTGAAGATTTCCTTGCAGCAGTTGAAGATGGAGTTATCGCAGCGACACAATTTCACCCAGAAAAATCAGGAGATGCAGGTCTGCATCTCATTAAGAATTGGACGGACTCACTATGAGCTATCTCGAACTTTTACCTGCAGTAGATGTGAAAGATGGCCGTGCAGTACGCCTCGTTCAAGGCGAACTCGATGCTGAGACCGCATATGGAAATCCACTTGAAGTTGCCCTTGAATTCCAAGCCGCTGGCGCTGAATGGCTCCACCTTGTTGATCTCGATGCAGCATTTGGTCGCGGAGAAAATAGCGCTCTTCTAGCTGAAGTTGTCGGAAAGCTTGATATTAAAGTGGAACTCTCTGGTGGCATCCGCGATGACGAATCTCTTCGTCGCGCACTTGCAACAGGTTGCGTGCGCGTAAATCTCGGAACTGCCGCACTTGAAAACCCCGAATGGACGGCACGCGTTATCGCCGAACATGGTGACCGCATCGCAGTGGGCCTCGATGTACGTGGACATGTACTTGCTGCCCGTGGATGGACTAAAGAGGGTGGCGATTTATTTGAAACCATCGAACGCCTTGAGCGCGATGGTTGTTCTCGCTACGTCGTCACCGATGTCACGAAAGATGGAACTCTCAAGGGGCCGAACCTCGAGCTACTTAAGGAAGTTTGTGCAGTGACTAAGAAACCCGTTGTTGCATCAGGTGGCATTTCTTCACTTGATGACATTGCTTCCCTTGCCGCTCTCAATGCGACAGGCGTTGAAGGTGCGATTGTTGGAAAGGCTCTCTATGCAGGTGCCTTCACTCTGCAGCAAGCACTGGAACTTACTAAGCGATGAGCCTTTCAGTCCGAATCATTCCTTGCCTCGATGTCACCGATGGTCGAGTAGTCAAAGGTGTTAACTTCACCGATCTCGTTGATGCAGGAGACCCTGTTGAGATGGCCTCGCTCTATGGTCGCGAGGGCGCAGATGAACTTACCTTTCTTGATATTTCAGCAAGTGTTGCGGGTCGCGAAACAACTCTCGATGTAGTTCGCAAGACTGCAGAGCAAGTATTTATCCCACTCACCGTTGGTGGTGGAATTCGCACTGTTGACGATGTTGATCGCTTACTTCGCGCAGGTGCAGATAAAGTCTCAATCAATACAGCGGCTCTTGCTCGCCCCGAACTCATTGCAGAGATTGCAGATCGATTCGGCTCGCAAGTGCTAGTTCTATCTGTCGATGCACGCCGCGCACGTACCGATTCAGGTTTTGAAGTGACAACCCACGGCGGACGCGAGTCTGCTGGCGTCGATGCGTTGGCTTGGGTTGAAAAAGCATGCGCTTTAGGTGTTGGTGAAATCCTTCTTAACTCTATGGATGCTGATGGAACTCGCGCTGGTTATGACATTGGGATGATCACAGCAGTGCGCGCAGTCTCAAAGGTTCCACTCATTGCAAGCGGTGGCGCCGGGACCCTAGAGGATTTTGCATCTGCTCTCGATGCTGGTGCCGATGCCCTACTCGCGGCGAGCGTCTTCCACTTCGGAATTCACCGCATAGGTGATGTAAAGAAGTACCTATCTGGCCACAATTATTCAGTGCGCAACGCCCACACGGTCTAAGGCAGAATACGCATATGAGCAGAGAACTTAGCCCAGAGATTTCTGCGCTCTTGAAAGATCCTTCAGCTCTCATTCCGGCAGTAGCCCAGGATGCGCTCACTGGCGAAGTCTTGATGCTTGCCTATGTAAATGCCGAATCCTTGGCCGCAACGCTTGCAACAGGTCATGCAACATATTGGTCACGTAGTCGCAACGAACTTTGGGAAAAGGGTTTAACGTCGGGCCACACGCAACTCGTTCGCTCCATTGCTCTTGACTGCGACGGAGATGCACTTCTCTTTAAAGTCGAACAGATGGGCGCCGCTTGTCACACAGGTGATCGCAGCTGTTTCCATAAAGATATTGAGATAACGCCATGAAGTTAGAAGAATTTCGCGAGTACGCGAAGAGCAATAACGTTATTCCTGTCTATCGCAAACTCTTAGGCGATGGCGAAACCCCTCTCAATATTTATAAGAAGCTTGCAAAGAATTTGCCCGGAACTTTCCTCTTAGAATCTGCCGAACATGGGGGAGTCTGGTCACGATACTCATTCATCGGCGCCCATAGCCAGACAACTCTTACGGAAAAAGATGGCGTCGCTGTATGGCTCGGCAAGCCACCGGCAGGAGTTCCGCAAGGAATGAACCCACTAGAGGCGCTACGCAAAACTGTAGGGCACCTCAAATCTCCAAAGATAGATGGACTCCCAACACTTACTGGTGGTCTCGTTGGCTATATGGGTTATGACGCAGTCCGCAGACTCGAAAAGATTTCAAACCTTGCGTCAAAAGATATCGATCTTCCAGAGATTGCCTTTATGTTGACGAGCGATCTCGCAGTGATGGATCACAGCGAAGGAACAATCACCTTGATTGCCAATGCAATTAACTGGGATGGATCCGATGAACGTATCGATGAATCTTATGCAGATGCAGTAGCTCGACTTGATCGCATGCAGGCAGAACTCCTTGCACCCCTTGCTGGTGATGTTACAAATATCCCCGCTAAGACTGCACCAACATTTGATCGCAATATGACCGCTGATGAATTCATGGCGAAGGTTGAAATTGCAAAAGAAGAGATCCGCGCTGGCGAGGCATTCCAGATAGTTCTCTCACAACGTTTTTCAATGCCTTGTGTAGCAGATGCACTCGATGTCTATCGCATGCTAAGGCTCAACAATCCAAGCCCTTACATGTACCTCTTTAGATTTGAAGATGGCATTGAAGTTGTGGGTTCAAGTCCTGAAGCGCTCGTGAAGGTGACTGGAACGGAAGTGATGGTGCATCCCATTGCAGGAACCCGCCGTCGGTCAGCATCTGTCGAAGAAGATATTCGCCTTGGAGAAGAACTCCTTGCAGATCCGAAAGAGCGAGCAGAGCACCTTATGTTGGTTGATCTCGGCCGAAATGATTTAGGTCGAGTCTGCGCACCCGGAAGCGTTGAAGTTATCGATTTCATGCATATTGAACGCTATTCACATGTCATGCATATCGTTTCCACCGTCATCGGAAAGCTCGCTAAAGATTCCACTCCGATCGATGCGCTCTTCTCCGTCTTTCCTGCCGGAACTCTTTCGGGAGCACCAAAGCCTCGCGCGATGGAGATTATCGAAACCCTCGAACCAACTCGACGCGGCCTCTATGGTGGAGCAATCGGCTACTTCGACTTCACTGGAAATATTGATGCCTGCATCGCAATCCGCACGGCACTTTTGCATAATCGCGTTGCCTATGTTCAAGCAGGTGCGGGCCTTGTGGCTGATTCTGATCCTGCCTCTGAAAATGAAGAGACTCTCAATAAGGCAGCAGCAGTTCTAGGTGCGATCACCGCAGCAAATGAATTGAAGCGCAGCTAATGTTCAAATTCGGATTCTCACTCATTCTCGTGGCAGTTATTGCCATCTCCATTAGTCGACGTATGCGCCTTTCTGCGCGTTATGAAAGATCACCTAAGAATTTATCTCCTTGGAACGCAATGGATAAAGGCATCGATCCAACTGAGGAAATAAAATGAGCGTTCTTGACTCCATTATTGAGGGAGTTCGCGAAGATTTGGCTACGCGCCGACTTCCCTTGGCGCAGATTCATCAGCGCATGGATGAGACAGCACCTGCTCTGGATGTTCATGCATTTCTTACTCGAGCTGAGATGAATGTGATAGCTGAAGTTAAGAGATCTTCACCTAGCAAGGGTGCGCTTGCTCAAATAACTGATCCGGCTTCGCTCGCCGAGCAATATCAAGAAGCAGGCGCTGCTGCCGTAAGTGTTCTCACCGAACGTCGTCGCTTCGGTGGTTCACTCGAAGATTTGGATGCGGTGCGAAAGCGCGTATCGATTCCGGTTCTGCGTAAGGAGTTCATGGTTGACGAATATCAATTTCTAGAGGCGCGCGCACATGGCGCTGACATGATCTTGCTTATCGTTGCAGCGCTTTCTAAGAACCAGCTCAAAGATTTCTATGACCTTGCAACTGAGTTAGGCATGGCATCCCTTGTAGAAGTTCATACTGCTCAAGAACTTGAAAGCGCGATGGAGATTGAGCCTCGCATCATCGGAGTCAATTCTCGAAATCTCAAGACGCTCGAAGTTGATAGCGCGGCTTTTTCGGAGCTCATTCCTCGGATTCCAAGTGATGTGATTCGCGTCGCCGAATCAGGCATTGCCACTCGTTCGCATGTTGAATTTGCTCAAAATGCAGGGGCGACGGCAATCCTCGTCGGGGAAACTCTTGTGAAATCTGGAGATCCAATTTCTGCCATGCAGGAACTGCTGGGTCGCAGGTAGTCTTTCGCCATGACAACCGTCGATGATCTGGCAGGACACTTTGGTCCTTACGGCGGCCGCTTTGTTCCCGAAGCGCTCATTGGCGCACTTGAAGAACTCGATGCAGCACGCATCAAGGCACAGACAGATCCCACATTCATTGAAGAGTTAGCAGAACTTCACCGCACCTATACCGGTCGCCCAAGCATCATCACAGAAGCAAAACGTTTTGCTGAACATGCTGGGGGAGCGCGCATTCTTCTCAAGCGCGAAGATCTCAACCACACAGGCAGCCATAAAATTAATAACGTCTTAGGACAAGCTCTACTGACAAAACGCATGGGCAAGAAGCGCATCATCGCCGAAACTGGCGCCGGTCAACATGGAGTTGCATCGGCAACTGCAGCAGCGCTCATGGGCCTCGAATGCGTTGTCTATATGGGTGAAGAAGATACAAAGCGCCAAGCTCTCAATGTTGCGCGAATGAAATTACTTGGGGCTGAAGTCATTCCAGTGACTTCAGGTTCTCGCACACTCAAAGATGCAATTAATGAGGCAATGCGTGATTGGGTGACCAATGTCGAAACAACTCATTACATGCTTGGCACAGTAGCTGGTCCTCATCCATTCCCATCAATGGTCCGTGACTTCCATAAAATTATTGGTGAAGAATCCCGCGAACAAGTTTTAGCTCTCACTGGCCGGCTTCCTGATGCAGTTCTTGCTTGCGTCGGCGGAGGTTCAAATGCAATCGGAATCTTCCACCGTTTCATTTCGGATACAGAAGTCCGCCTCATCGGCCTCGAAGCAGCTGGCGATGGAGTAGAAACCGGACGCCACGCAGCAACTATTACGGGCGGCTCACCAGGTGTTCTTCACGGAAACCGCACCTATGTTCTTCAGGATGAGAACGGTCAGACTATCGAGTCTCACTCAATTTCTGCAGGATTAGATTATCCAGGCGTTGGACCAGAGCATGCGTACCTACATGACATTGGTCGTGCTGAGTATCGCGCGGTTACTGATGCTGAAGCGATGCATGCATTTGCACTGTTATGTAAGACCGAAGGAATCATTCCTGCAATCGAAACAGCGCATGCACTGGCTGGAGCGCTTCAAGTTGGAAACGAACTTGGGCAAGATGCAATTATCTTGATCAATCTCTCGGGTCGCGGAGATAAAGATGTGCAAACTGCTGCGCAATACTTTGGAATCCCTCTCTAAATGACTACTCCGCTCGACGATCTCTTTGTAAAGACTCGCGCTGAAAATCGCGCAGCGCTCATCGCATATATTCCTGCAGGTTTCCCAAGCATCGAGGGTTGCAAGAAAGTTATCCAAGCATTTGTCGAAGGTGGCGTTGATGCCATCGAAATCGGTTTTCCTTATAGCGATCCTGTAATGGATGGACCAACAATTCAGGCAGCTGCAGATCAATCACTCGCTCATGGCACAGGTGCGAAGGAAGTTTTTGAGGCGCTCAAAGTTGCGACCGATGCAGGCGTGGCGGCAGTCGTGATGACCTATTGGAACCCCATTGAAAAATATGGTGTAGAAAAGTTCGCCCAAGCTATTGTTGATAATGGTGGTTCTGGAGTTATTACTCCTGATCTGACCATTGAAGAGTCAACATCATGGAAAGCCGCTGTCGAAAAGACCAAAATCAATCCAATCTATGTTGTTGCGCCAAGCACCTCTGACTCACGTCTTCCTCAAGTAACTTCACGTTGCGGAGGTTTCATTTATGCAGCGAGTTTGATGGGAGTGACAGGCGCACGCACTTCAGTCTCATCCGGCGCACCTGATTTAGTAGCTCGCATCCGCACAACATCTCAATTGCCAATCGCCGTAGGTCTCGGAGTATCAACTCGCGAACAAGCAAAAGGTGTCGCTGGATATGCAGATGGCGTCATCGTTGGCTCTGCATTTATCAAAGTACTTCTTGATGCACCCGATGAAGCGTCAGGGCTTGCGGCAGTAAAGAATCTTGCATCCGAATTAGCGCTAGGAGTACGTGAAGGTCGATGAAGAAATATCTCCCATGGATTGGGTTGCTCTCTCGTTTAGTTTTGGGTGGAGTACTTCTTGCAGCAGGTCTGCTGAAGTATCAACATCTTGATAAGTCTCAGATGGCAGTTCGAGCCTATGAGCTGCTCCCAATTCCTTTCGCAAACTTTATGGGGATCATCCTTCCTTTCCTCGAAATCGCAGTTGGTATCTTGCTTGTGATCGGTGCAGGCGTACGCATTTCAGCGCTGGTAAGCGGAGTACTCATGATCGCCTTTATATTCGGAATCTCATGGGCTT
Source organism: Candidatus Nanopelagicaceae bacterium (assembly GCA_965268225.1). Classification (GTDB taxonomy): domain Bacteria; phylum Actinomycetota; class Actinomycetes; order Nanopelagicales; family Nanopelagicaceae; genus Planktophila. The sequence continues at coordinate 557,673 of OZ254166.1, forward strand.
GGGCTCAAGGACTCTCTATCGACTGCGGATGTTTTGGAGGCGGGGGTCAGGTCGAACCTGGAACTGCGAATTATTTACCCGAACTCCTGCGTGATGGCGGGCTCGCACTCTTGGCGATTTACCTTTTCTTCTTCCCTCAAAGTAAATTTGGACTAGACCGACACACCTCAAATGGAGATCAGAACAATGGCTAATCAGAATCCTGGAAAAGATAACTTCACACGCAATCTCGTTATTGCAGTTGTCGTAGGCGTTCTTCTCATCATGTTGGTCCCAACACTTCTCTCAAAGCAGACGAATACATCTGCCAAGGTGCCTGCAAGCGTTTCAGCTGATCGCGGATATGGAATCGTATTTAACGAGGGACTCAAAGGCGTTCCAGTTCTCGACATCTACGAAGATTTCCAATGCCCAATCTGTGCGCAATTCGAAAAGCTTCAAGGCGATTACATTGAATCGCTGATTACAGCGAAAAAGGCGACCGTTGTTTATCACACACTTTCATTCCTAGGGCCTGAGTCAGTCAATGCTGCAAATGCTGCAGCATGTTCTGCTGACCAAGGAAAGTTCTTGCAGTATCACCGTGCGCTCTATGCCAACCAGCCACAAGAGAACACAGGAGTCTGGTCAACTGATGTCCTTGGAGTTCTCGGGCAAGCTGCTGGCATCATGTCTAAGAAATTTACTTCTTGCGTAAATGACATGGCATACCAAGGCTGGGTTAATAACGTTGCAGCAGCAGGTGCTAAGGCAAATGTGAACTCAACTCCAACTGTCTTTATCAACGGCAAAGAGATTGATCGCAAGACCGAATACTTCAGCGCCGATAAATTTAAGGCTGCAGTAGAGCGCGGATAAGAATGCGTTTTGCAATTTCAACTCCGACAACTTCGGCAGTTGCAATTGGACCATTCACAATTCACTTCTACGCCCTCTGCATTATTGCAGGGGTAGCAGTTGCAATCTGGTTAGGTAATCGTCGCTTCACGTCAGCTCATACCGAGGTTGATGGCACTGTTGCCGATGTTGCCATCTACGCAGTTCCTGCCGGAGTCATTGGTGGTCGGCTTTACCATGTTCTCACTACACCCGAAGAATATTTTGGTAGCGATGGAGACTTTCTAAATATTTTCAAGATTTGGAAGGGCGGTCTCGGTATTTGGGGTGCAATCGCACTGGGCGCTGTTGTTGCCTACATTGCATATCAACGAATAGGCAACGCTAGAAATCTTCCACCATTTTCATCCTTTGCTGGAGCACTTGCCCCAGGTCTACTTCTTGCACAAGCAATTGGACGATGGGGAAATTGGTTTAATGGCGAACTCTTTGGAAGACCCCTTGATGCACCGTGGGCACTTTCGATTCCACAATCTTTGCGGCCAATTGGCTATCAAAACTTCGAAACTTTCCATCCCACATTTCTCTATGAATCTCTATGGTGCACAGCCCTTGCGCTCGTTCTGATTTATCTCACCCCAAAGATTTCAGGGGGAGCCATCTTCGCGCTCTATGTTGCAGGTTATAGCTTTGCTCGATTCTTCATCGAGGGTGTTCGTATCGATCAAGCACATACATGGGGTGGTTTACGTCTCAATCAGTACGTCTCTTTGATTCTTATGAGTGCGGGGCTGCTCGCCTTCAGCCGATTTTCACGCACCAAGAGGTAGGCTAGAAATATGGCTCTTGAAGATGTTTACCAACGTAACCTCCATCACCGCACTCATCGTGCAGGATGGCTTCGCGCAGCAGTTCTCGGAGCAAATGATGGACTCGTATCCACTGCAAGCTTGATGATCGGCGTCGCAGCAGCACGAAGTGAACAAAGTTTTCTCATTACTGCAGGTGCCGCAGGAATTGCCGCGGGCGCCATGTCGATGGCAGTCGGAGAATATGTATCAGTTCGTTCTCAGAACGATATCGAAGAGTCAGATCGTCTTTTAGAGATTGAACACCTTGCAATAGATCCAGAAGGTGAATTTGAAGAACTTGTACATATCTACATCGAACGCGGATTAACTCGCGAACTTGCGGTTCAAGTTGTTACTGAGATGCATAAGAAGGATGCGCTCGAAGCCCACCTTCGCGATGAACTTGGTCAACACCCTCATACAAAGGCTCGCCCAGTTCAAGCAGCGATCGCATCTGCAATCAGCTTTACTGCAGGTGGACTCATCCCATTCGTTGGCGCATTTGCTCCAACTGCTGGAAAGGCGGCATGGAGCATCATCGCTTTTACGATGGTCGGTTTGCTTGCAGCAGGAATCATCAGCGCCAAGACCGCTGGATCAAAGCTAGTCATCCCAACTCTGCGCGTCATGGCTGGCGGCTGCCTCGGAATGGCAATCACCGCTGGAATCGGGCAGCTTCTGCATGTGAGTGGCATCTAGCCGACCCCCTTGCTACCCTTTCGACACTGATTCACGGATTTACCCACGCTTCACCGGGCCAAAGTTGTCCCTTCATTAATTGCTTGAAATGAAGAAAAAGGACAACGGGTTATGGCACTTTCATCGAACTATCCCGCAGCGCAAGGTCTCTACGATCCTGCAAACGAACACGATGCATGCGGCGTCGCGATGGTGGCTACCCTCAATAAAGTTGCAACACACGAAATCGTCGATAAGGCGCTTACCGCACTTCGTAACCTCGAACATCGTGGCGCATCTGGTGCTGAACCAGATTCAGGAGATGGTGCAGGAATTCTTATCCGTGTTCCTGATGCTTTTTATCGCGCTGAAACAAAATTTGATTTGCCAGCAGAAGGTTCTTACGCAACCGGTATCGCTTTTATTGCTCAAGGCGCAGATGTAACTGCTGAAATTGCAAAGATTGCACAAGAGGAAGGCCTCACTGTTCTTGGTTGGCGCGAGCTCCCAATCAATCCAGCATCTCTTGGAAAGACAGCAGTCTCTGTCATGCCTCAGTTCAAACAACTCTTTGTTGCTGGCAATAAGAACGAAGCAGGCATTGTTCTCGATCGCCTCGCCTTCGCTCTACGTAAGCGTGCAGAGCATGCCCTTGATCTTTACTTCCCATCACTTTCTTCGCAGACAATCGTCTATAAGGGAATGCTTACGACAGGTCAGCTCGAAGAGTTCTTCCCTGATCTCAGCGACGAGCGCGTTGTATCTCCACTTGCTCTTGTTCACTCACGCTTTTCAACAAATACTTTCCCATCATGGCCCCTTGCTCACCCATACCGCTTTATTGCGCACAACGGTGAAATCAATACAGTCAAGGGAAACCGCAACTGGATGCGCGCACGCGAATCACTCTTAGCTAGCGATGTAATTGGGGGAGATCTCAAGCGTCTCTTCCCAATCGTTGAAATGTCTGGCTCAGACTCTGCCTCTTTCGATGAAGTTCTAGAACTTCTCTATCTCGGTGGCCGTTCACTTCCACATGCCGTCTTGATGATGATTCCAGAAGCATGGGAGAACCATGCAACGATGTCTCAGAAGCGTCGCGACTTTTATGCATTCCACGCATCTCTCATGGAGCCTTGGGATGGACCTGCATGTGTGACATTTACAGATGGTCACCAAGTTGGCGCTGTTCTCGATCGCAACGGTCTTCGTCCATCACGTTTCTGGGTTACAGATGATGGCCTTGTAGTTCTTGCTTCAGAAGTTGGCGTACTTGATTTCCCTGCAGAAAAGATTGTTCGTAAGGGTCGCCTACAACCAGGCAAGATGTTCTTAGTTGATATCGAAGCAGGACGCATCATCGAAGATGATGAAATCAAGGATTCACTTGCCGATGCGGCCCCATATGGCACCTGGCTTAAAGATGGAATGATCAAACTTTCTGATCTTCCTTCACGCGAGCACATTGTCTACCCGCACAAATCTGTTATTCGTCGTCAGAAAGCATTTGGTTACACAGAAGAAGAAATCAAGATCATCGTCACGCCAATGGCAAAGGGCGGGGGAGAAGCACTTGGTTCCATGGGAACTGATACTCCGATTGCTGCGCTCTCTGCAAAGCCACGCTTGCTCTTTGATTACTTCACACAGCTCTTTGCACAAGTTACCAACCCACCGCTCGATGCAATCCGCGAAGAGCTCGTCACAAGCCTTGGTGGGTCAATCGGTCCAGAGCACAACTTGCTCGATCCAGGTCCTGAATCATGTAAGCAGATTTCTCTTGCATTCCCGGTTATCGATAATGACGAACTCGCAAAGATTATCCACGTTAACGCTGATGACGATTATCCAGAGCTCGAGGCATATGTTGTCCGAGGCCTCTTCCCAGTTACTGGAGATGGAAACACGCTTCGTACTCGTTTGGAAGAAATCAAGCGCGAAGTATCTGATGCAATCTCCAATGGCGCACGCGTCATTGTTCTCTCTGACCGCGATGGTGATGCAGAAGATTGCCCAATTCCTTCACTACTACTCACAGCAGCAGTGCACCACCATCTCATCCGTGAGAAGACTCGCACCAAGGTTGGTCTCGTCGTTGAAGCTGGCGATGTGCGCGAAGTTCACCATGTCGCACTTCTCATCGGTTACGGCGCCGCAGCTGTAAACCCATACCTTGTGATGGAGACTGCAGAAGATCTCGTCAATCAAGGAATCATCACTGGCATCGCTCCTGAAAAAGCAGTCCGTAATGTCATCAAGGCGCTCGGTAAGGGTGTTCTCAAAGTGATGTCCAAGATGGGCATCTCAACCATCGCTTCTTACACAGGTGCACAGGTATTTGAAGCGATCGGTCTTGCGCAAGATGTTGTCGACGAATTCTTCGTTGGTACAACTTCACGTCTTGGCGGCGTCGATCTCGATGTCATCGCAGAAGAGACTATTAAGCGCCATCACTTTGCTTACCCAGTTGGCGGCGAAATTCCTGGCGCAAAGCGTCTTGCTGTAGGTGGCGAGTACCAGTGGCGCCGTGATGGTGAACCACATTTATTCAACCCTGAAACTGTCTTTGCACTTCAGCACTCAACTCGTAATAAGCGTTATGACATCTTTAAGCGTTACACAGATAAGGTCAATGATCAGAGCAAGACGCTTATGACTCTTCGTGGCCTGTTCCAATTTAAGGATGGAGAACGTGCTCCAATTTCAATCGATGAAGTCGAGCCAATCTCTGAGATCGTAAAGCGCTTCTCAACTGGTGCGATGTCATACGGCTCTGTCTCACAAGAAGTTCACGAAACACTTGCAATTGCCATGAACCGTTTGGGCGCTAAGTCCAACACTGGCGAAGGCGGAGAAGATCCTGCTCGCTTTATTCCAATGGCAAATGGTGATTCTAAGAAGAGCGCAATCAAGCAGGTCGCATCTGGTCGCTTCGGTGTAACAAGTAATTACCTCATCAACGCAACAGATATTCAGATCAAGATTGCACAGGGAGCTAAGCCTGGTGAAGGCGGACAGCTTCCTGGTTACAAAGTTTATCCATGGGTAGCTAAGGCTCGTTACTCAACTCCGGGCGTGGGACTTATCTCTCCACCTCCTCACCACGATATTTACTCAATTGAAGATCTTGCTCAATTGATTCACGACCTTAAGAATGCAAATAAGGATGCACGTGTACACGTGAAACTGGTTGCAGAAGTAGGCGTCGGAACCGTTGCTGCTGGTGTTTCGAAGGCACACGCTGATGTTGTCTTGATCTCTGGCCACGATGGCGGAACAGGTGCATCACCTTTGACATCACTCAAGCATGCAGGAGCACCTTGGGAACTCGGCCTTGCTGAAACGCAACAGACTCTTCTTCTCAACAACTTGCGCGATCGCATCGTTGTGCAGGCAGATGGTCAGCTCAAGACAGGTCGCGATGTTGTCATTGCAGCACTTCTTGGCGCTGAAGAGTATGGATTCGCAACAGCGCCTCTCGTTGTTTCAGGTTGCATCATGATGCGTGTCTGCCACCTGGATACATGCCCAGTGGGTGTTGCAACACAGAACCCAGAGCTACGCAAGAAGTTCTCTGGCAAGCCTGAATTTGTTGAAACCTTCTTCGAATATATCGCTGAAGAAGTCCGTGAAATCCTGGCATCGCTTGGCTTCCGCACATTGCAAGAAGCGATCGGACATGTCGAGTATCTAGATACTCGCGCAGCAGTCGACCACTGGAAGGCGAGCGGACTTGATCTCTCACCACTCCTTGTTCGACCAGATGTCGATTCACCTCTTCACAACACAACAAAGCAAGATCACGGATTAGCAGCTGCGCTCGATAATCAGCTCATCGAACTTTCGAAGGCAGCCCTTGAAAAGAAGGAAGCAGTTCGAATCGATCTTCCTGTACGAAACGTCAACCGCACCGTCGGAACAATGTTGGGCGCTGAAGTAACTCGTCGTTATGGCGCTGAAGGACTTCCTGTCGGAACAATCGATGTCACTCTTCACGGTTCAGCGGGTCAATCACTCGGTGCATTCTTGCCTCAAGGTGTATCAATCCGTCTCTACGGAGATTCGAATGACTATGTTGGTAAGGGCATATCTGGTGGACGTGTCGTTGTTCGTCCTGATGAGAAAGCAACCTTTAAGTCCGAGAAGAACGTCATCGCCGGAAATGTCATCGGTTATGGCGCGACATCGGGCGACATCTTCATCCGCGGTTTAGCTGGAGAACGTTTCTGTGTACGTAACTCAGGAGCAATTGCAGTCGTCGAAGGCGTGGGGGATCACGCACTCGAATACATGACTGGTGGAACTGTTGTCATTCTTGGACAGACTGGTCGCAATATTGCAGCAGGTATGTCTGGTGGTCGCGCATTCGTTCTCGATCTCAACACCGCGGTGGTCAACACTGAGATGGTTGATATCTTGGCTGTTCCTGCAGATCAGCGTGAGAATCTCAAAGCAATCGTCTCTTCATTCCATGTAGAGACAGGTTCTGAAGTTGCAGCAGCACTTCTTGCTAACTGGGATACAGAAATCTCACGCTTCTCACTCATCATGCCTCGCGATTACGCAAAGGTGCTGGCAGCTATTGAGCGTGCAACTAAAGAAGGTTTACCAGTCGATGAATACATCATGGAGGTAGCAGCAAATGGCTGATCCAAAGGGTTTTATGACCACACCTCGCGAGACTCCTAAGCGACGTCCCGTAGATATTCGAATTCAAGATTGGCGCGAAGTTTACGAACCACAGTCGTTCGAACACTTGCAGAAGCAAGCAGGTCGATGCATGGATTGTGGAATTCCTTTCTGTCATAACGGTTGCCCACTCGGCAACTTGATTCCAGAATGGAATGACCTGATTTATCGTGGAGATAAGAACGAAGCAATCGATCGTCTTCATGCAACAAATAACTTCCCAGAATTCACAGGTCGTCTCTGTCCAGCTCCGTGCGAAACTGCATGTGTTGTTGGAATCAACCGCGATGCAGTCACTATTAAGCAGGTCGAACTTCGTACTATTGAAGAAGCATTCGATGCCAACAATGTGAAGCCGCTTGCGCCAGATCGTCTCTCTGGAAAGACAGTCGCAGTTATCGGTTCAGGCCCGGCAGGACTTGCAGCAGCGCAACAGCTCACACGTGCAGGTCACACAGTTGCGGTCTATGAGCGTGCTGAGAAAATCGGCGGTCTTCTTCGTTACGGAATTCCTGAATTTAAGATGGAGAAACACATCGTTGACCGTCGCCTTGCACAGATGGAGCAAGAAGGAACTCGCTTCCGTCCAGGCGTTAATGTCGGTGTAGAACTCACTGGTTCTGATCTTCGCTCTAAGTACGATGCAATCGTTCTTGCTATGGGTGCAACTCAATGGCGCGATCTTCCTATCCCGGGCCGTGAAAACAAGGGTATCTATCAAGCGATGGAGTTCTTGCCATGGGGCAATAAGCAGGCTCTCGGCGAAGTTGAAGTTCCACCAATTAACGTTGCAGGTAAGCACGTCATCATCTTGGGTGGTGGAGATACAGGTGCAGATTGCCTAGGTACTTCGGTACGTCAAGGCGCAGCGAGCGTTACTCAACTCGAGATTATGCCTCGCCCAACGGAAGAACGTCCATCTTCACAACCATGGCCTACATATCCAATGATCTATCGCGTCTCTAGCGCACATGAAGAACTCGATAACAGAATCTTCTCTGTCAGCACTCAAGAGTTCGTTGGCGATGGAAATGGAAACCTCAAGGCTCTGAAGATTGTTGAAACAAAGTTCGAGAACGGAAAGTTCGAACCAGTTCAAGGAACTGAAAAAGAACTCCCAGCAGACTTCGTATTCCTCGCAATGGGCTTCACAGGTCCTGAAAAATCAGCGCTTATCGATCAGCTCGAAGTTGAGCTCGATGAACGCGGAAATATTCGTCGCGATGAAAACTTCCAGAGCAGCGAAGAAGGAATCTTCGTTGCAGGGGATGCGGGCCGTGGCCAATCTCTCATTGTGTGGGCAATTGCCGAAGGACGCTCTGCAGCAGCTGCAGTGGATCGATATCTCGCAGGGGAGACACAACTTCCTGCGCCAATCGAGCCAACAACTCGCCAACTAATGGTCTAACTTCTAAGTAACTACTAAGCACAGATAAGGTAACGACATGCGCCGCGCCAAAATAGTTTGCACGATGGGTCCAGCAGTTGAATCTCCAGAGAAGGTGAAGGAGCTCATAGCCGCTGGCATGAATATGGCTCGCCTCAACCTTTCACACGGTGGGTATGAAGAGCATCAGGCTCGCCTCGATCGTGTGCGCTCTGCGGCAAAGGAAGCTGGCAAGGCGGTTGCGATTCTCGTTGACTTACAGGGGCCAAAGATTCGTCTAGGTCGCTTCGCTGATGGTCCACACGATCTTGCACGTGGAGATATCTTCACAATTACAACTGATGAGATCTCAGGAACCAAAGAGCGCGTCGGAACAACATATAAAGGTCTTCCAGGAGATTGCAAAGCTGGAGACCGCATTCTTATCGACGATGGAAAAGTTACAGTTGAAGTTATTGAAGTTAAGGGCAACGATGTTGTCACCAAGTGCATTCAGCCCGGAGCAGTAAGCAACAACAAAGGAATCAACCTTCCTGGTGTTGCAGTATCAGTTCCTGCAATGTCTGAAAAAGATGAGGATGACCTACGTTGGGGACTTCGCGCAGGTGCAGATTTCATCGCGCTCTCATTCGTTCGCGACGCAGCAGATGTAAAAGATGTTCACGCAATCATGGATGAAGTCGGTATCCGTGTTCCTGTCATTGCAAAGATTGAAAAGCCACAAGCGGTAGAGAACCTCGTTGAAATCGTTGCTGCCTTTGATGGCATCATGGTTGCTCGCGGCGATCTCGGCGTTGAACTTCCTATTGAAGATGTCCCAATGGTGCAGAAGCGTTGTGTCGAGCTTGCTCGTGATGCTGCAAAGCCAGTCATTGTGGCAACTCAGATGCTTGATTCAATGATTACTAACTCTTCACCAACTCGCGCTGAAGCCACAGACTGCGCAAATGCAGTTCTTGATGGTGCAGATGCACTCATGCTTTCTGGCGAAACTTCCGTTGGAGAATTCGCTATTCAGGCAGTTGAAACAATGGCTCGCATCATCGAGCGCACTGAAGAACTCGGTCTAGATCGCATTCGCCCGCTTACAAATAACCCACGTACCAAAGGCGGCGCAGTCACGAAAGCGGCCGCTGAAGTTGGTCTTGTTGTAGGCGCTAAATTCCTTGTTACCTTTACTCAATCAGGTGACTCTGCACGACGAATCTCTCGTCTGCGTTCACCAATCCCAATCCTCGCAATCACTCCCGAAGAAGGCACCTATAACCGCCTTGCTCTCTCATGGGGAGTCGAACCGTCAGTAACTCCGATGGTGAAGCACACCGATGAGATGGTTCTTCAGGCAGACAAGATGCTTATCGAAGGTAAGCGCGCTGAAGTTGGCGAGACAGTCATGATCGTAGCCGGCTCACCTCCAGGAATTCCTGGATCGACTAACGCTATGCGCGTACACACCGTAGGCGATGCCGTTAACGGCGTAGTCGCTGCGTACCGTTAATACACAGCCCAACTCGTTTCTCGTATCTGCTCTCTTCTAATACGATAGGGGAGTAAGCCTCGGTACTCCAACGGTAGAGAGGGCAGTCTCAAACACTGCATAGTGTCGGTTCGAATCCGACTCGAGGCACATGAGCAACGAAGCCAAGCCAAGCGCGCCAGTGCGCATCCTTGTTGCAGAGGATGAAGCTCTCATCCGCATGGATCTCGTCGAGATGTTGCAGGAAGCTGGATACCACGTTGTTGCACAAGCAACCAATGGTGAAGAAGCAATTGCACTCGCGACTGAACATCAACCAGATCTAGCAATCCTCGATGTCAAAATGCCAGTCCTCGATGGAATCTCTGCTGCAGAGAAAATTATTTCTATTGCACCAGTTCTCATGCTGACTGCATTTAGCCAGAAGGAACTCGTAGATCGAGCCCGAGATGCTGGCGTCATGGCATATGTTGTAAAGCCATTTACAATCGGCGACCTTGTTCCAGCCATTGAAATTGCAATTAGCCGACACACTCAAATGAAATCCCTGGCTGAAGAAGTCGCAGATCTTCACGAGCGACTTGAAACTCGCAAGATTATCGATCGGGCCAAAGGCATCTTGATGAAGGCCCTCAATCTCTCCGAACCCGAAGCATTCTCATGGATTCAGAGAGCTGCAATGGACCGTCGATTGACGATGAAAGAGGTCGCTCACGCGGTAATTTCCCCTGAGGCAGCCCTCGACAAATAGGGTTCAGGCAATCGCGCGAAAGCCTTCAATTCGTAACCAAAAAGTAACCTCCCACGCGGGATTTCTCACCCTTTGACCTTGTCTCAAGCGTGGGTTGAGCATTACTCTTCACACCTCCCTGTCCCGGGACACAAGCAAGAAAAAACAGGAAGGCAATACATGAACAAGAAGATCGTAAGCGGTCTCGCTATTGCTGCTGCAGCAACTCTCGCCCTTGGCGTAGTTGCTACATCACCAGCATCAGCTGCTGCTAAGAAATCAGTAACACTCGCATTCCAGGGTCCACTTACAGGTGGAGATGCACAGCTCGGCCAGGATCAGATTCCAGGCGCGATCTACGCAATCGCTCTTTACAATGCAAAGAACCCAGCAGTTAAGGTAGAACTTATCAAGGCTGACTCACAGTGCGACGGAACAGTTGCTGCAAACATCGCTCCTGGTGTTGCTGCTAACAAGGCAGTTATCGGCGTTGTCGGAACATCATGTTCAGGCGAAGCACGTAACTCATTCCCTGCATACCGTGCAGCAGGACTCACAATGATCGCTCCTTCAGCATCTGCAGTTTCACTAACAGATCCAAAGGCTCCAGATCGTGGATTCCCAATCTTCCACCGCGTCGTTGCACACGATGGATTCCAGGCACCAGCTCTTGCACGTTACGCAGCTAAGGGTGTTTCAAACCCTAAGTACTACGTAATCGATGACATGACAACATACGGCGGACCTCTTGCTAAGGGAACACTCCCAACAGCTAAGAAGCTCGGAACTGTTGTCGGTACAGACTCTGTTCCAAAGGGAACAGCTGACTACACATCAGTAGCATCAAAGGTTAAGGCTTCAGGCGCTAACGTTGTTATCTACGGTGGATACACCACAGATGCAGCGAAGCTCTTCAAGGCACTTCGCGATGGTGGATACACAGGTATCTTGGCATCAGGCGATGGAACAAACACATCTGATTTCCCAGAACTAGCTGGTAAGGCTTCAGAAGGTGTTCGTCTGACAGCTGCTGACGTCCCATTCGATTCAATCCTTTCAAAGGCGCAGCTTGCTGAGTTCACAAAGTACACAGGAGTTAAGGTTCCTGGTCTTTACTCAACAACAGCGTTCAACGCTACAAACATCTTCCTTGACTGCATCAGCCAGGGTAAGTTGACACGTTCAGCTATCCAGCTCTGCGTTAACTCAGGTTCATTCAAGGGTGTTGGCGGAGACGTCATCAAGTTCAACCGTTATGGCGACATCATCGGTGGAGCACCAGTTGGTGGATACCTAGTTAAGAACGGCGTTATCGTCTACGACTCAGTTGCTTAATCGCTTCAGAATCTAGAAGTAACGCAGTAAATATGTAGCAATACATATGTTTTAAGGGTGTGGCCACTTTCCTACGGGGAAGTGGCCACATCTCATAACACTCTTCACCTCAACAGATCGGCTGATATGAATTTTTCAGTAGTCACGACCCAGTTCTGGAGCCTTGTATTACAAGGGCTCGCACTCGGTCTTATATATGCGCTCGTCTCACTCGGGTACACCATGGTGTACGGAGTTTTGAGACTTATTAACTTTGCAAACTCGGAAGTATTTATGGTCGGCACATTTGCCACCCTCTATATCGAGATCAACATTCTTGGCTATGCAGCCACCTCTCCTTCACTGCATGGAGCTAAGTTGATCTGGACTCTCTTACTTGTATTTATTGGATCCATGATCGCATGTGCGCTTCTAGCGATGCTTGTAGAACTAGTTGCCTACCGACGCCTTCGTGCTCGTGGCGCTAACCGCCTCGCATCTCTGATCTCAGCGATTGGCGTTTCTATCTTCCTTCTAGAAGGAATGCGTATCCTCACAATTTCTCGCCCGATGACAACACCTCGTCTTCTCGATAAGTGGAGCTTCGGCGAATTCCATGGAGCGATCTTCCGTATCGACACCATGATGGCAATCGTTGTACCGATCATCATCTTCGTTGGACTTGATCGTTTCGTGACTAAGTCTCGTCTTGGTAAGTCAATCCGTGCAGTATCAATGTCTGAAGAGAACTCAAAGTTGATGGGTATCAACATCAACCGAGTCATTACGCTGACATTCTGCATCGGTGGTCTTACAACTGGCGCTGCAGCGTTCTTATATACAACCGTCTACGAAAACACCATCTTTAACGTTGGATTCAATATGGGTATCGCAGCATTTACTGCAGCGGTTCTCGGAGGCATCGGAAACTTGCGTGGAGCTTTCTACGGCGGAATTGCGCTGGGCATGCTCGAGCAGTTCGCATCAGCGATGCTCGGATCACAGTGGAAGGCAGTAACTGTCTTCACCGTACTTGTAGTCGTACTTCTATTTAAGCCTAACGGTCTCTTTGGTGAAGCCGTTCAGCAGACGAGGACATGATGGCTAACTTAACTTCATTTAACCTTCGCGATAAGGGAGCAGAAATCTGGGCAGGCTGGTCACGACCAGTTCGCACAATCTTCGTTCTCGCATTTATCGTCCTCATCGGACTTCTCCCATTCGCAGCATCATGGGGTCCAACAAGCTTCTTGAATACACCAATCACCTCTTTCCAGAACGTATTGGTTTATCCAGTAGGCATGTTCATCTTGATGGCCTTGGGTCTTAATATCGTCGTTGGTAAGTCAGGTCTTCTCGACTTGGGTTACGTTGCATTCTTTGCAATCGGTGCTTACACACAAGGAATCTTCTCAACTCTCTACGGTTGGAATACATGGGAGATCATGCCTTTCGGTATCGCTTTCGCGATGCTCGCAGGTGTAATCCTCGGCCTTCCTGCTCTGCGCCTTCGCGGTGACTACCTAGCCATCATCACACTCGGCTTCGGTGAAATCATCCGAATTGTTGCTATCAACCTTTCGATAACAGGTGGCCCTAACGGAATTCCTGGAATCACAAACCCACCTAGCTTCCTAGGCCTTCACTTCGACCTTATGCACCCAGAGACATATTTCTGGTTGGTATTGGCAATGATTCTTCTCGTTGTGTGGATGGTTCGTCGCTTTACAGTGCGCCGCCCAGGCCGTGCGTGGGAAGCAATCCGCCAGGATGAAGATGTTGCAGCTCTCATGGGCGTTAACACCCTTATCTACAAGCTCTGGTCATTCGTTATCGGTGCAGCAGTCGGTGGAGCAGCAGGAGTTCTCTACGCATCAAAGGTTGCAGTTATCTCACCTGATATGTTCAAGTTTGATGTTTCGATTTTGATTCTCGCTTGCGTTGTTTTCGGCGGAATTGGAAATATCTGGGGCGTCATCATGGGTGCCGGAATCTTGGCTTACCTTCCAGAACGTATCCGCTTCATCTCTGAAGCACGTCAATTGGTATTCGGCGCAGTTCTCATCCTCATGATGAACCTTCGCCCAGATGGCCTATTGCCTCGTAAGAAACGTGAAAAGATCACAGAGAAGAGGTCAATGTAATGTCTGAGAAACTTCTCGAACTCAAGAACGTCACCATCAAATTCGGTGGAGTTACAGCGCTCAACGAAGTTAACTTCCATGTTAATCGCGGCGAGATCTGCGCACTCATCGGACCAAACGGCGCAGGTAAGACAACCGTCTTCAACGTCGTTACTGGTGTGTATCCGATTACTTCAGGCGAAATTACTTTCAAGGGCGTAAACCTTGCGGGGCTAAAGCGCCATCAAGTAACGAAGTCAGGTCTTGCACGTACATTCCAGAACGTTCGCCTCTTCGGAGATATGACCGCTCTCGAAAACGTCATCACTGCAACAGATGTCCATAAGAAGACCGGACTTCTTCGCGCTCTCATTGGAACTCCTCTCAACCGCAAGGAAGAGCGTGAATCAAAGGAACGTGCTCACGAGCTCCTAACTCTCATGGGCATCGATCACCGAGCAGACCAGCTCGCGAAGAATCTTCCATACGGAGATCAACGTCGCCTCGAAATCGCTCGTGCACTTGGAACAGAGCCAGAGCTCTTGCTCCTCGACGAACCAGCAGCAGGCTTCAACCCCGCTGAAAAGGTAGAGCTAGCAAATCTCATCAAGAAGATTCGCGATAAGGGTTACACCGTTCTTCTTATTGAGCACGATATGTCGCTCATCATGGGAATCTCAGATCGCGTCGCGGTTCTCGACTTCGGTCAAAAGATTGCAGATGATCTTCCAACAGTTGTCCAAAATGACCCTCGTGTGATCGAGGCCTACCTAGGAGTGCCAGCAGATGCGTCTTGAAATTAAAGATCTTCGCGTTCACTACGGCAAGATTGAAGCCATCAAGGGCGTATCAGTCGTTGTAAACCAAGGCGAAATTGTCACACTCATCGGCGCTAACGGCGCAGGTAAGACAACTATTCTCAAGACCATTTCAGGTCTTCGTCCGGTATCAAGTGGTGAAATTACATTTGATGGCGAAAATATCAACAAGATCCCAGCGCACGAACGCGTCGATCTCGGTATCTCACAAGTCCCTGAAGGCCGTGGAATCTTCCCTGGTATGACAGTTCTTGAAAACCTCGAGATGGGTAAGTTCAACCGCAAAGATCGTAAGCACGAGATGGATGAAGATCTAGATCGCGTCTACACCTTGTTCCCACGTTTGAAGGAGCGCACAGCGCAAGCCGGCGGAACTCTTTCAGGTGGAGAGCAGCAGATGCTAGCTATGGGTCGCGCTTTGATGGCACGCCCTAAGGTCTTGTTGCTCGATGAACCTTCAATGGGTCTTGCTCCTCAGATGATTGCAAATATCTTCCGCATCATCACAGAGATTAATAAGCAGGGCGTAACGATTCTCTTGGTTGAGCAGAATGCACAGCAGGCGCTACAGCGCGCGCACCGTGCATATATTCTCGAAACAGGTAGCGTTACAAAGGAAGCAGCAGCTTCTGACCTTCTTAATGATCCAGCTGTACGCGAGGCTTACCTCGGAACAGGTGCACATTAATTAAGTAGTTACTCCTTATTTAAAATGAGGCAGGTTATGCGAGCAGTACATGTTCGCTGACCTGCCTCGTTTGTTATAGCGATCTCATAGACGCAGAGTGTGCGACCTAGCGAGATGGGGGTTGCTACTGCGGTGACATAGCCACTGGTTGCTGATTTGTGGTGAGTTGCATTGATATCAACTCCAACAATCTTGCGATCTGGGCCGGCATGCAGCTGAGTACCGATTGAACCGAGTGATTCAGCAAGAACTACGTTCGCTCCACCGTGAAGAAGTCCGATTGGTTGAGTATTGCCTTCAACGGGCATACGAGCCACCAAGCGCTGCGGCGAAACTTCGAGCATTTCGATACCCATCTTGATATCGAGCGCTCCTTGGCCACGTTCTTTGATGATTGCTAAGTAATCAGGTTCAGTCATAGTTGGAGAGTTTATATCTATGATGAGCGCCATGGCTACGAAGAGCAATTCGACGCAAAAGAGATTGCTCCTTATTGATGGCCACTCAATGGCCTATCGAGCATTCTTCGCACTTCCTGCCGAAAATTTCACCACAGCCCAGGGTCAACACACCAATGCAATTTATGGCTTTGCCACGATGTTGATCTCACTTCTCAAAGATGAGAAACCAACTCACGTTGCCGTTGCCTTCGATGTTTCGCGCAAGACATTCCGCACCGAAATCTTTCCTGAGTACAAGGCCAATCGAGCAAAGACCCCTGACGAGTTTCGTTCGCAGATGTCTTACCTTCACGAATTAGTTAAAGGCTTCGGAATTAACCAATTTGAACTCGAAGGTTTTGAGGCAGATGACATCATTGCCACGATTACAAAACGTGCAGAGAGCGAAGGTGCTGAAGTTCTTATCTGTACCGGCGACCGAGATAGTTTCCAACTTGTAACTCCGCAAACGACGGTGCTTTATCCCAAGCGCGGAGTATCTGAAATGGCGCGCATGACTCCTGATGCGGTGCAAGAGAAGTACGGAATGACACCTGTGCAGTATCCAGACTTCGCCGCTTTGCGTGGAGACCCAAGCGATAACTTGCCGTCGATTCCCGGCGTTGGCGAGAAGACTGCAGCCAAGTGGGTTATCGAATACGGATCTCTGACAGAACTCCTTGCCCAAGTAGAGAAGGTGGGTGGCAAAGTCGGTGATGCACTTCGTGCCAACGTTGAGAATGTAAGGCGCAACCGCGAACTCACTCAACTTCTCCATGACGCACCAGTTGATTTCTCCATTGACTCTCTTGCGTGGAACGGTGTGACGGAATCTGACCTCACCGCACTCTTTGAACAACTTGAGTTCCGCACCTTAAAAGATCGCCTCAAAGTAATCTCATCAGGCGGGGGAGAGGCTCCAACAAAGAAGGTGTCGAAAACTTCGGAACCAGAATTTTCACTCTTCGGGTCCGACATCGATTCTGCAGTTCTCACCTCTGAAGAAGTAGCTAAGAAAATTGCTGCACATACCGGCGCCATCTCTATTGCCTACGATCTTGTTGATGATCGAATCCATCGTTATGCAGTTGCCCTCGATAAGAAGACCGCATTTCTTATTCACTCATCCGAAATGGGGGAGTGGGTCACTAACCCTGCAGTCGAAAAGATTGCGCATGACGCCAAAGCTGTTGCTCGTGAAAACGGAATGACGGGTGTCATATTTGATACTTCGCTGGCTGCATACCTAGTTAACCCAGGCGTTCGTTCCCAAGAAGTAAAGGATCTACTCGAACGCTGGGGCGATGGAAGTCAGATTGATGAATCCTCATCCGAACAGACTCTTCTCACAACCGCTTGTTCACTCTTTGGTCTTCGTGATTCACTCACTAAAGAGCTCGCCGATCGTGGGCTAACAAAGCTCTATCAAGAGCTTGAACTTCCTATCGCCGATTTACTAGCGCTGATGGAGAACCGCGGAATCGCAGTAGATAAGAAAGGCCTTGAAACCCTCGCCACATTTTTTGATGGTGAAGTCGCTCGCGAGACAAAGATTGCCCACGATGCTGCTGGCCATGAATTTAACGTCGGGTCTCCAAAGCAGTTGCAGGTAGTTCTCTTCGATGAGCTTGGACTTCCTAAGACGAAGAAGATCAAGACCGGTTATACAACGGATGCGGATGCACTTACCTGGCTATTCGAGAAGACATCGCATCCACTCCTTGCTGCTCTACTTCGTATTCGAGAGACAAAGAAGTTAGCGACGACAATCGAAGGCCTTCTTGTTGAAATTCAAAAGGATAAGCGAATCCACACCCACTTTGCTCAGACCGTGGCTGCAACTGGGCGCCTGTCTTCAGTAGGCCCAAATTTGCAGAATATTCCGGTGCGCACAGAAGAAGGTCGCAAGATTCGTGGATGCTTCATTGCAGGCACTGGATATGACGCTCTTCTTACCGCTGATTACAGCCAAATCGAAATGCGGATCATGGCTCATCTCTCTAACGATGCGCATCTACTCAAAGCTTTTGAATCTGGTGAAGATTTACATGCAACAGTTGCAGCAGAAGTATTTGGAGTGAAACCGAGTGATGTCGACCCTGAGATGCGTCGTCAGATTAAGGCTATGTCTTATGGCCTTGCCTACGGCCTCAGTTCATATGGGCTTGCAGCTCAGCTCGATTTAACGCCACCTGCCGCTCAAGATTTGATGGATAGATATTTCGAACGCTTTGGCGGCATTCGTGATTACCTTAAGACAGTCGTCGAAGATGCCCGCAAAGTTGGTTATACCGAAACAGTTATGGGCCGACGCAGGTACTTGCCGGATCTCATGCACGATAACCGTCAGCGCCGTGAGGTCGCAGAACGTATGGCACTTAATGCGCCAATCCAAGGATCTGCAGCCGACATTATTAAACAGGCGATGCTCAATGTGCAGAGCGCGCTTGTGGCTGGAAAATTTACTTCTCGATTGCTCCTGCAAGTGCATGACGAACTTATTCTTGAAGTTGTCACGAAAGAGATAGACGAAGTTTCAGAACTTGTTCGTGTTCAAATGGGTAAGGCTTATCCGCTTCGCGCACCGCTTGATGTTTCAGTAGGCATTGGCAAGAGCTGGAACGACGCTGCTCACTAAGTTGTAGTTGGTGAGTTATCTTTCATAGCTTCTAGATCTTCTTCCTCTGTAGGAATTCGATCCGCTGCAACAAGGCGAGATTTACCAATAGTGAGAATGATGTAACCGATACCGATGCAGGCTGTGGTGATAGAAAGCGCAATCGTCGGCGAAAGTTTTTCAGAAATAACGCCACCTGCAGCTGAACCAATCGACATCAACGTACCTTCAACAGTCCAGAGCCAACCCATCATTGCAGTTGGTGAACCTTTCGGCCGGATCGCTTCCATAACTTCCCAGTAGAAGACCATGATTGCTCCACCGAGAAGACCTAAGAGCGCACCAGCAAGAATCATCGACCAACCAGGATGAGAAATTGCCATAGGAATAGAGGCGAAGAACCAGATGCCATATGTGCGACGCATTGCGCGCAGCGATGATGTTCTCTTTGATACTAGACCTGCGAGTAATCCACCAAGAATGTTGGCAAGACCCATGGCGGTAAAGATCCAAGCGGTGAGATGCGGAACCTTTTCAATAGTTGTAAATGCTGGAACTGCTACATCGAAGACGCCCCATCCAAAACCGAGGAAGCAGCCTTCAATCATCAAGAGTTGAAGTGGTTTGTGGCGCCAGAGTGGTTGGTAGTCAGCAGACTTCTTCTCAGGAACCCAACTGCGTGAAACTTTTGTCAGAGCGAGTGCGCCTCCGCCAAGGAGCATTAATCCACCGCAGATATTAAGTGGAAGGGATGGATGCGAAGAGAGCGCAAGTGTTGTTGCAATAACGGGCCCTACAACGCCAGCTGTACTCATAATGGCGGTATCCATTGCATAAGCAGTGCGGAGGAAATCTTCAGGAACCACAATCTTCCAGAGTGGTCGAACAGATAAGTTAATTGGGGGAGCGCTCAAACCCATGGCAAAGGCGAAGATCAACATCAATGGTTTTGATTCCATGGCATTGAGCGCAAATGCCATTGCTGCATAGGCAGGCACCATGACGCGAAGCGGCCACGTTTGGCCATACTTATCCATAATCGATCCGCGAATACCTGCCGTGAAAGATCCAGCGGCTGCGTTTAATCCAATCGCGATACCGGCGAATGCGATTGAACCGGTCGATTGTTCAGCTTTAAAGAAGATCGATAGACCGACCATTCCATAAGCAACGCGGGCAGGAAAACAAGCAATCAGCAGAGTCCAGACATTAGGAATCTTAAATAGCTCGATATATCGCTTCATTTGCTCGCAATTCTATTGGGTTTGCCTTGCATCTATGCGGGGATTTGCCTGTAAATCACCCCCGCCCGTACTCTTACGCTCCTGATAATTCATTATCGGGAAAATTTCATAGTCCTATCCCTACTACTTTCTATCCCTACGGAGCATCTTGACTACACAAATTGCAGTAAATGACATTGGATCAGCAGAAGATTTTCTAGCCGCAATCGAAGGCACAATCAGAAATTTCAGTGACGGAGACCTCGTCATTGGTACAGTCGTTCAAATTGATCGCGAAGAAGTACTCCTTGACGTCGGTTACAAGACTGAAGGCGTAATTCCATCACGCGAACTCTCTATCCGCCACGATGCAGATCCAAATGACATCGTAAAAGTTGGAGATAAAGTCGAAGCTCTCGTTCTTCAGAAGGAAGATAAAGAAGGACGCCTTATCCTCTCTAAGAAGCGTGCTCAGTACGAGCGTGCATGGGGAGAGATCGAAGGCAAGAAGGAACGCGACGAAGTTGTCGTTGGTACAGTTATTGAAGTTGTTAAGGGCGGACTCATCGTCGACATCGGATTGCGCGGCTTCTTGCCAGCTTCCCTCGTCGAAATGCGTCGCGTTCGTGACCTCACTCCTTACATCGGTAAGCAGGTTGAGGCTCGCATCATCGAGCTCGACAAGAACCGCAACAACGTTGTGCTTTCACGTCGCGCATTCCTCGAGCAGACACAGTCACAGTCACGTACTGAATTCCTTAACCAGCTCCAAAAGGGTCAGGTTCGTACAGGCGTTGTCTCATCAATCGTTAACTTCGGTGCATTCGTTGACCTTGGTGGCGTAGATGGTCTCGTTCACGTTTCAGAGCTTTCATGGAAGCACATCGATCACCCAGGTGAAGTTGTTGAAGTTGGCGATGAAGTAACTGTCGAAGTTCTCGAAGTTGATTTCGAGCGCGAGCGTGTTTCTCTCTCACTCAAGGCAACACAGGAAGATCCATGGCAGGCATTTGCACGCACACACACAATTAACACTGTTGTGCCAGGCGTCGTAACAAAGCTTGTTCCATTTGGTGCATTCATCCGTGTTCACGAAGGAATTGAAGGCCTCGTTCACATCTCAGAGTTGGCAGAACGCCACGTTGAGATCCCAGAGCAGGTTGTTGCAGTAGATGACGAACTCTTCGTCAAGATCATCGATATCGATCTTGAGCGTCGTCGCATCTCACTCTCATTGAAGCAAGCTAATGAAGGAACAGAAGTAGAGATCGAAGCATTCGATCCAACTCAGTACGGAATGGCTGCTCGCTACGATGCTGAAGGAAACTTCATCTATCCAGAAGGTTTCGATCCTGAAACTCAGGAATGGAAGCCAGGCTTTGATGCACAGCGCGAAGAGTGGGAGCGTCAATACGCTGTTGCTCAAGAGCGCTTCATGGCACATAAGAAGCAGAAGGCAGAAGCAAAGGCAGCTGAAGAAGCAGCCGTCGTCGCAGAATAATTCACACAGAAAAATCCGGCTGGGCCGCGAGCTGCTCCTTAACCTCGCGTTACCCAGCCGGATTTTTCTTTTCTCAATCTCTAACGACGGCAGGTTCTTCCGCTACGGATGAGGGTGGAAGGTAGGGTAAGTACATGTTGGTTGTGGGGCTTACTGGTGGAATCGGTGCAGGTAAATCAACTGTCGCCGAACTCTTTGCGCGATTAGGCGCACTGGTCATTGATGCAGATCAGTTAGCTCGCATGGCTATTGAGCGCGGAACCGATGGATTTGCAGATGTGATGCTCCGTTTCGGCGAAGATGTAATTATCAATGGTGATATCGACCGCAAGAAGTTGGCTGAGATTGTCTTCAGTGATGAACAAGCTCGAAAAGATTTAGAGGCAATCATTCATCCTCGTGTTCAGGCGCTCTTTGCTGAAGCCGTGGCCGATCTCGACCATGACGATATTTTGATTTATGAAATCCCACTTCTTGTCGAAACCGATTCTGCTGAAAAGTTCGACTATGTCATCACTGTCGAATCTGAGATTGAACTCCGCAAGGCACGATTGCTTAAGAAGGGGCTCTATATCTCCCAGATTGAGAAGCGGATGGCATCACAGGCATCGGAAGAAGACCGCACAGCAGTGGCGGATTCAGTGATTCGCAACGATGGCGATGAAGATTCACTGCTCCGTCAGGTCGAAAATCTCTGGGAGAGCGTTCTCGTACCGCAATCGCTAGGCTAACCACGTGCGTCCAGTAACCGATCTTCAGCGAAAAGTCGCACCCTTCCAAGTCATTAGTGACTATGTACCCGCAGGTGACCAACCCGCTGCAATTGAAGAGATCACACGACGCATCAATGCAGGCGAGCAAGATGTGGTTCTTCTGGGAGCTACAGGTACCGGTAAATCTGCAACGACTGCATGGTTGATTGAACGTCTTCAGCGCCCCACATTGGTGCTCGCTCCAAATAAGACTCTCGCCGCGCAATTAGCAACTGAATTCCGGGAACTTCTACCCAATAACGCTGTTGAATACTTCGTTTCTTATTACGACTATTACCAACCTGAAGCCTATGTGCCTCAAACTGATACCTTCATCGAAAAGGATTCGAGCGTAAACGATGAAGTCGAGCGCCTGCGTCACTCTGCCACCAACTCACTTCTCACGCGCCGTGATGTCATCGTTGTGGCTACCGTCTCCTGTATCTACGGATTGGGCACTCCGCAGGAGTACATCGACCGCATGATTCGTCTCAAAGTTGGCGATGAAATTGAACGAAATGCCCTCCTTCGTAAATTCGTAGATGTTCAGTACAAACGAAACGATATGGCTTTTGAGCGCGGAACTTTCCGTGTGCGCGGAGATACTGTCGAGATCATTCCTATGTATGAAGAGCTAGCCGTTCGCATCGAGATGTTCGGTGACGAAATTGAGAAGATCATGACTCTCAATCCGCTCACCGGCGAGATTGTGCGCGAAGAAGAAGAGATTTATATCTTCCCTGCGACCCACTATGCAGCCGGACCTGAAACTATGAAACGCGCCATGAGCGATATTGAAGATGAGCTCCAGATACAGCTCAATCTCTTTAAGAAGCAGGGGAAGTTGCTGGAAGAACAACGCCTACGTATGCGCACGACATTCGACCTTGAAATGATGCAGCAACTTGGATTCTGCTCTGGAATCGAAAACTACTCACGACATCTTGATGGTCGCGAACCAGGGTCGGCGCCTAACTGTCTTCTCGATTACTTCCCTGAAGATTTCCTTGTTGTAATCGATGAGAGCCATGTAACCGTTCCACAGATCGGGGCGATGTTTGAAGGTGACTCTGCACGTAAACGAACACTTGTTGAACATGGATTCCGATTGCCGAGCGCGCTCGATAACCGACCGCTGAAGTGGCCAGAATTTCTCGAACGCACCGGTCAAACCATCTATCTATCAGCCACGCCAGGAAAGTACGAGATGGCCAAGGTTGATGGAGATGTTGTCGAGCAAGTGATTCGCCCTACAGGACTTGTAGATCCTCAGATCATTATTAAACCGATTAAGGGACAGATCGATGATCTGTTGCACGAAATTAATATTCGTGCTGAACGAAATGAGCGCGTACTCGTCACCACCTTGACCAAGAAGATGTCAGAGGACCTTACGGATTACCTTCAAGAGAAGGGCGTTCGAGTTCGTTACCTGCACTCTGAAGTAGATACCTTGCGCCGCGTCGAGCTCTTACGCGAACTTCGCAGCGGAGAATACGATGTTTTGATCGGAATTAACTTGCTCCGCGAAGGTCTCGACCTTCCTGAGGTCTCACTTGTTGCAATCCTCGATGCAGATAAAGAGGGATTCCTTCGTTCTGCTACATCACTCATTCAGACGATTGGCCGTGCAGCTCGAAATGTTTCTGGTGAAGTTCATATGTATGCCGACAACATGACTGCATCAATGACAAAGGCAATCGATGAGACCAACCGCCGCCGCGCCAAGCAGGTTGCCTACAACCTCGAGCGCGGGGTAGACCCTCAACCGTTACGTAAGAAGATTTCAGATATCACCGATCTCATCGCACAAGAGAGCGATGACACAGATGACATCATGGCAGCGCTGAAGGGCAAAAAGTCGAATACCGTCCTACCGTTCTCATCGAAGCCGACCGATTCCATGCCGCGCCAAGAACTCATTGCGTTGATAGGCTCCCTCACCGAACAGATGCGTAGCGCTGCCGACGAACTTCAATTTGAACTCGCCGCACGTCTACGTGATGAATTGAAAGATTTAAAGCGTGAACTTCGCGGAATGGATGAGGCCGGTACATGAGCATCGATAAGTTGGTTGTCCGCGGAGCACGCGAACATAACCTCAAAGATGTCTCCATCGAACTCCCGCGCGATGCACTGATTGTCTTCACTGGTCTTTCAGGTTCAGGTAAATCAAGCCTTGCCTTCGACACTATCTTCGCCGAAGGTCAACGTCGATATGTTGAATCACTTTCAGCATATGCGCGCCAATTCTTAGGACAGATGGATAAACCAGATGTTGATTTCATCGAAGGTCTGTCACCTGCTGTTTCTATCGACCAAAAGTCAACCAACCGCAACCCACGTTCGACCGTAGGGACAATCACTGAGGTCTATGACTATTTCCGTCTTCTCTTTGCTCGTGCAGGTCGCCCACACTGCCCGAAGTGCGGCAAGGCAGTTTCTAGACAAAGCCCACAACAGATCGTGGATCAAATTCTTACAATGCCTGCAACAACAAAGTTCCAGGTTCTTGCACCTGTCATTCGCGAACGTAAAGGCGAGTTCGTTGACCTCTTTGCTGATCTCGTCACTCAAGGGTATTCACGAGCTCGCGTTGACGGCGAAACTATTCAACTGACAGAACCGCCGAAGCTTAAGAAGCAAGAGAAGCACACCATCGAAGTCGTGATCGATCGCTTAACAGCAAAAGCTGAGAGCAAATCACGTCTTACTGATTCGATCGAGACCGCCCTCAAACTTGGCAATGGTTTAGTACTGCTCGACTTCGTTGATGCAAAGGGTCCTGAGAAGGAACATACATATAGCGAACATCTCGCTTGCCATGATTGCAACCTCTCCTTTGAAGAGCTCGAACCACGTTCATTCTCTTTCAACTCTCCATTTGGAGCATGTGCCGAATGTTCAGGTATTGGTACCAAACTTGAGGTCGATGAAGATCTCATCATCCCAGACGACTCCATCTCCATTAATGAAGGTGCGATTGCGCCATGGGCTGGGGGACAGTCATCGGAGTACTTCCTTCGCCTCCTAGAGG
Source organism: Candidatus Nanopelagicaceae bacterium (assembly GCA_965268225.1). Lineage (GTDB taxonomy): Bacteria > Actinomycetota > Actinomycetes > Nanopelagicales > Nanopelagicaceae > Planktophila. Next base: position 582,835 of record OZ254166.1, read on the forward strand.
CACTCTCCGAAGAGCTGCGATTCTCGCTCGATAATCCTTGGAAGAAACTCTCTGCGAAAGCTAAAGATGCAATCATCAATGGTTTTGAATATGAAGTGCATGTTAAATTCAAGAATCGCTATGGTCGCGTTCGTAATTATTCAACTGGATTTGAAGGCGTTGTTCCATTTATCCATCGCCGCCATAGCGAGACAGATAGCGATTACAGCCGCGATAAGTACGAGGCTTATATGCGAGAGACCCCATGTCCTGCATGTAAGGGAGCGCGCCTTAAACCTGAAGTTCTCGCTGTAACTCTTGGCGGCAAGAGCATCGCTGAAGTCTGTGCGCTCTCCATCGACGATTGCGCGACATTCTTAAAGCAGGTAACTCTCAATAAACGTGAAGCACAGATTGCTGAACGCGTCATGAAGGAAGTTCATGCACGCCTTGGCTTCTTACTTGATGTCGGCCTAGATTACCTTTCACTCGATCGCCCAGCTGCAACTCTTTCAGGCGGCGAAGCACAACGTATTCGCCTTGCGACCCAGATCGGTTCAGGCCTCGTTGGAGTTCTCTACGTTCTCGACGAACCTTCAATCGGACTTCATCAACGCGATAACCGACGTCTCATCGACACACTCACTCGTCTTCGCGACCTTGGAAATACTCTCATCGTGGTCGAGCACGACGAAGAAACAATTCGAACTGCTGATTGGGTCGTTGATATCGGTCCAGGTGCCGGAGAGCATGGCGGAAAAGTTGTCGTTTCAGGTTCATATGAAGAGCTCATTGCCTCTGAAGAATCCATCACGGGCGCATATCTATCAGGGCGTAAATCCATTGAGATTCCTGATTCACGTCGACCGGTTGATCCAAAACGTCAGTTAGTAATTAAGGGCGCGAAGGAGAACAACCTCAAAGATATTGAAGTCTCTATTCCTCTTGGGCTCTTTGTATCCGTAACTGGCGTTTCAGGTTCTGGAAAATCCACACTTGTTAACGACATTCTCTACACAACTCTTGCCAACAAACTCAATGGCGCACGTCTTGTTCCTGGGCGCCACCGCACAGTTACCGGAATCGACCAACTCGATAAGGTCGTTCATGTCGACCAATCTCCAATCGGTCGTACACCGCGCTCAAACCCCGCAACATATACAGGTGTCTTCGACAAGGTCCGCGCACTATTCGCTGAAACAACTGAAGCAAAGGTTCGCGGATATCAGCAGGGTCGTTTCTCATTTAACGTAAAGGGCGGACGCTGCGAGAACTGTTCTGGCGATGGAACTATCACGATTGAAATGAACTTCCTTCCCGATGTCTACGTTCCATGCGAGGTTTGCCATGGTGCTCGCTACAACCGTGAAACACTTGAAGTACATTACAAAGGCAAGACGATTGCTCAAGTTCTCGATATGCCAATCGAGATTGCTCACGAATTCTTTGAATCAGTTCCAACTATTGCTCGCTACCTCAAGACTCTCTGCGATGTGGGCCTTGGATATGTACGTCTGGGTCAATCAGCTCCAACGCTTTCAGGCGGAGAAGCGCAACGCGTCAAGCTAGCTACCGAACTTCAGCGACGCTCTACTGGGCGCACGATTTATGTTCTGGATGAACCAACGACTGGCCTTCACTTTGAAGATGTAAATAAACTCTTAGGAGTTCTCAAGCGTCTGGTTGAATCTGGAAACACGGTTATCGTGATTGAGCACAACCTCGATGTCATCAAGTCTTCCGACTGGGTTATCGATATGGGTCCTGAAGGTGGTTTCCGTGGCGGCACCGTTGTTGCTGAAGGAACGCCAGAAGAGGTCGCGCTGGTGAAGGGTAGTTACACGGGTCAATACCTTGCTGAAATTCTTGCGACAAATCGCAAAGCAGCACCTACTAAGGCTGCAAGCAAAACTTCTAAGAAGAAGTAACTATGGCCGAGCCATCGAGTTATCGACCTAAGGAGATTCCTGAAGAGCCTGGCGTCTATCGTTTCTATAACGGTAGCGACAAAGTTATCTACGTCGGTAAAGCTAAGAATCTAAAGAACCGACTAACTACATATTTTGGATCTAATCTTGCTCAAAAGACTTACCGCATGGTTCACGAAGCGGTTCGCGTTGATTGGACAATCGTTGCTACAGAACTCGAAGCTCTAGCGCTCGAATTCTCTTGGATTAAGCAGTACCACCCGACTTATAACGTTCAATTTAAAGACGATAAGTCGTATCCATATTTAGCCATCTCAATGGCAGATGAATTTCCGCGCATCTTCATTACCCGTAAAGAGAAGCGACCCGGCCTGAAGTACTTCGGTCCATACACAAATGCTTGGGCACTTCGCAATACATATGAAGTCTTATTAAAGGTCTTTCCAGTTCGCTCTTGTAGTGCAGGAAACTTCCAGCGAGCTCAACGAACCAAGCGCCAATGCCTTCTAGGCGATATCGGAAAATGTGCAGCGCCGTGCGTTGGGTGGGTAACACCAGAAGAACATAAAGAGATTGCGGTTAAGCTCGATGCATTTATGGAGAAGGGTATGGAGAACCTACTTCCTACATTGCGGTCCGAGATGGCAGCAGCATCCGAAAAGGAAGAGTTTGAACGCGCAGCTCGATTGCGAGATCAGATTGAGTCATTTGAAAAGGCTCAACGTTCTACGCAAGGCAATCTCTCAGATGACCTGGATGGTGATTTCATTTCGCTGCATGAAGAGGGTCTCCATGCAGCAGGGTCAATATTCATCGTGCGCAGAGGTTCGATTAAGGGATCACGTTCATGGATCGTTGACCAGGAACGCGCCCTTGAAGGTGATGACCAAGTGGGATCTCTCTTCTTCTCCATCTATAGTCAGAGCGCGCCTACCGATATTCCATCTGAGATCTATCTCAATCACGAGCCTGCAGATCGAGCTGCTCTCGAAGAGTGGCTCACTTCAATTCGAGGGGCAAGGGTTTCTATCAAGGTTCCACAACGTGGCGAAAAAGTTGAGTTACTTCAGACGGTCGAGCGGAACGCTCATTACGCGCTCGTACAATATTTGAGTAAGCGCGCAACTGACGCCGCCGTATCAGGCAAAGCGCTTCTTGAACTAGAGGAAGAACTTCAACTATCTAGAACTCCTCTGCGTATTGAGTGTTATGACATCTCAAATATTTCCGGAACATCGGTCGTCGCTTCCATGGTGGTCTTCGAAGATGGCCTCGCCAAGAAGAGCGAGTATCGCCGATTCATCATTGATACAGATACGGCACAAGATGACACTCGCGCAATGCACCAAGTAATTACCCGGCGAATGAAGCGCCTACTCGCAGATAGAAATGTGAATCAGAGCGAAGTTGCCGAGACAGGCGGCAAGCTCAGCAAATTTGCATATCCGCCACAACTCATCGTTGTTGATGGTGGAGCGCCCCAAGTTGCTGCAGCGCAGCGAGCGTTAGATGAACTCGGTATTACAGATGTCGCCTTATGCGGTTTGGCTAAGCGCCTTGAAGAAGTGTGGATGCCGGGGGATAAGGACCCACTCATTCTTCCTCGCACTTCAGAAGGCATGTACCTTCTTCAACGAATCCGCGACGAGGCACATAGGTTTGCTATTACATTCCATAGATCTCGCCGATCAAAAGTAATGCTCGAATCTCTGCTTGATGAGATTCCACAATTGGGAGAAACAAGGCGTGCAGCGCTCCTCGACAGGTTCGGTTCAGTAACTGCAATGCGCAAGGCGACCGCCGAAGAGCTTGCATCAACACCCGGAATTGGAGCAACAATCGCCTCCATCATCTATACCCACCTACAAAATTTGTCCCAATCAGGCGTTGATATGGCCACCGGCGAGATACTTGACACCTAAGGCAGAATGTTCGACATGGCGACACAAGAGCTACTAATTCTCACTGGAATGTCTGGGGCTGGGCGTTCAACAGTTGCTCATGCTCTCGAAGACCTTGGATGGTATGTCGTAGACAATCTGCCACCTTCACTCTTGCCGCAGCTAGCCGAACAGAGCCTTGATACCCATGCAGCTCTTGCAGTTGTCGTAGATGTACGCGGCGGAAAGTTCTTCGATGAACTCAACAACGCCCTCACACAGTTAAAGAGCTCATCAACTCCATATCGCTTACTCTTTCTCGATGCATCAGACCAAGCCCTAGTGCAGCGCTTTGAATCAACACGACGTCCTCATCCGTTGCAAGCCAAGGATCGCATTGTCGATGGAATCGCTCGTGAACGTGCAAAGCTTGAAGAGATTCGCGCGCAAGCAGATGTTGTCATTGACTCTTCCAATCTCAATGTTCATCAATTAGAGAAGCGCACCTCTGAAATCTTCGCTGCAGGAATGCTCCCAAGTCTGCGGATCAATGTTCTCTCATTTGGTTACAAATATGGAATTCCAGTTGATTCAGATCTTGTTCTAGATTGTCGATTCATTCCGAACCCTCACTGGATTCCTGAACTTCGCCCACTCAATGGACTCGATAGACCTGTCTCTGACAAGGTACTCGGCAGCGAAGGTGTCGGAGATTTTGTGAAGAGTTATGTAGGTGTCGTCCAAAAGATGATTCCCGGGTATTTCCGTGAAGGTAAAAAGTACGTCACTATTGCAATTGGATGTACCGGCGGAAAACATCGCTCAGTAGCGATAGCTGAAGAGATTGCGCGTCAGCTCACGACATCCTCGAAAGATCTAGAGATAAGTGCACATGCAACTCATCGTGATGTAGGACGTGAATGAGTTCTGGCAGAAAAGTTGTAGCTCTCGGAGGCGGCCATGGTTTGGCAGCGACACTCACGGCGCTTCGTAGCTTTACATCGGACATCACTGCGGTAGTCACCGTCGCAGATAACGGAGGTTCAAGCGGCAGACTCCGTGAAGAATTTCCAATACTTCCACCCGGAGATCTACGTATGGCCCTTGCCGCTTTGTGTAGTGATGATGAGTGGGGCCGTAGCTGGGCCGAAATCATGCAATATCGTTTTACAAGCGAAGGCGAACTCAATGGCCATGCTGTTGGAAATCTCTTACTCGCCGCGCTCTGGGATCGCGATGAAGATACTGTCGCAGGCCTAGACCGTGTAGGAGCACTTCTTAAAGTAATTGGCCGCGTACTACCAATGGCTACGGAACCTCTCGATATTGAAGCGACCTTTGAAAATTCAATCGGCACCAAGATTGTTCGAGGACAAGCAGAAGTTGCTACAACAAAGGGAAAGCTGAAATCTCTTCGCATCATTCCTGAAAACCCGAGTGCATATCCTCAAGCCCTCGAGGCGATTGGGGATGCTGAGTGGATCACGATGGGTCCTGGTTCGTGGTTCTCAAGTGTGATTCCACATCTTCTTGTTCCCGCTCAACGCGAAGCCATCATTGATTCTTCAGCAAAGAAAATTCTTCTACTGAACCTCGACACTGAGGATAAATCAGCAGGGGAGTACGCAGGATATTCACCCCTCGAACATCTTCGCATCTTGTCTACCTACGCACCGGGCCTCGCATTCGATTGTGTAATTATTGATAGCTCTGCAGATGGGCAAGATGAGCTGAGAAATCATCTTTCAACCCAAGGTTCAGAGTTGGTAGTCGCGGATTTACGCAGTACTGGGGCGCCCTTGCATCATGATGTGAAAAAATTGGGTCAACTTTTCGCACACATTGATAGAGAAATACTGGTTGGATAACCCCCATGGCAATGACAGCAGCAGTGAAGGATGAGCTCAGTCGTCTCTCCGTTACTAAGCCCTGCTGCCGTAAAGCCGAAGTTTCTTCACTCCTACGTTTCGCAGGCGGTCTTCACATTGCAGCCGGCAAGGTACTCATCGAGGTCGAACTCGACACCTCTCAGAGCGCACGACGACTTAAGAAAGATATCGCCGATATATACGGCCACGATAGTGATTTAGCAGTTCTCTCATCGAGCGGACTTCGCAAGGGTTCACGATATGTGGTCCGAGTTGTCGAGGCAGGAGATGCACTCGCTCGTCAGACAGGTTTGATTGATGCCAATGGACGTCCCGTTCGAGGACTTCCTCCTCAAGTTGTTGCTGCCAATGTCTGTGATGCAGAAGCAGCATGGCGCGGCGCATTTATCGCTCACGGCTCATTGACTGAACCTGGTCGTTCATCTTCACTTGAAATTACCTGTCCAGGACCTGAAGCAGCCCTTGCTCTTGTGGGTGCAGCGCGTCGCCTCAATATTGTTGCAAAGGCTCGCGAAGTACGCGGTGTAGATCGCGTTGTTATTCGCGATGGAGATGCAATTGGTGTTCTTCTGACTCGCCTTGGTGCACATGAAAGTGTTCTTGCTTGGGAAGAGCGCCGTATGCGTCGCGAAGTTCGTGCCACTGCAAATCGTCTTGCTAATTTTGATGATGCAAACTTGCGTCGCTCTGCACGAGCCGCAGTTGCAGCAGCAGCTCGCGTGCAGCGTGCAATGGAAATTCTTGGCCCTGAAATTCCTGATCATTTGAAGGAAGCAGGCGAGCTCCGAATTTCACATGGACAGGCGAGCCTCGAAGAACTCGGTTCACTTGCAACGCCTCCGATGACCAAAGATGCAATCGCAGGACGCATCCGTCGCCTACTGGCCATGGCAGATAAGCGCGCACAAGAGCTCGGAATTCCAGATACTGAAGCTGGCCTCTCGCCAGATTTACTCGGCGAGTAATACTCAACTCGCTTCGAAAGTGAGCCTTCGCACGCTCACTGACCGGCCAGTAGCAATCCACAGGCTGATAGACTTTAGGCCAAGCCCCCAATGTTGTGGTGTAACTGATAGCCACCTATATGCGGGGCATTTCACTTTCTAGAAGAGGTTCTCATAATGATTAATGTCGGAATTAATGGTTTTGGACGTATTGGCCGCAACTTCTTTCGCGCAGCGCTCACAAACCCAAATATCAATATCGTAGGTATTAACGACCTCACAGATAACGCAACTCTTGCTCACTTGCTCAAGTACGACTCAATCTTGGGACGCCTCGGACTTGAAGTTTCACACACAGAAGACACCATTACTGTCGGCGGAAAGACCATCAAGGTATTTGCAGATCGCGATCCAGTAAACCTTCCTTGGGCATCAGTCAAGGCAGATATCGTCATTGAATCAACAGGCCACTTCACAAAGGCTGCAGATGCGCAGAAGCACATCACAGCAGGAGCTAAGAAGGTCATCATCTCTGCTCCTGCAACAGATGAAGACATCACAATCGTGATGGGCGTAAACCACGAGAACTACGACCCTGCAAAGCACAACGTGATTTCAAATGCTTCATGTACAACGAACTGCCTTGCTCCAATGGCAAAGGTTTTGGATGAGAAGTTCGGAATCGTCCGTGGCCTCATGACAACAATTCACGCATACACAAACGATCAGGTCATCCTCGACTTCCCACATAAGGATCTCCGTCGTGCACGTGCAGCGGCAACAAATATCATTCCAAGCTCAACAGGTGCTGCAAAGGCAATCTCGTTGGTACTCCCACAGCTCAAGGGCAAGCTCGATGGTTTCGCAATGCGCGTTCCTGTTCCTACAGGTTCAGCTACTGACCTCACAGTCGAACTTGCTAAGGAAGCAACTGCTGCTGAAATCAATGCAGCTATGAAGGAAGCAGCTAACGGATCACTCAAGGGCTTCCTTACATACACAGAAGATCAGATTGTTTCTTCAGATATCGTGACAGATCCTTCTTCATGTATCTTCGATGCAGGTCTTACAAAGGCAATCGGAACAACAGTCAAGGTTGTCGGTTGGTATGACAACGAATGGGGCTACTCAAACCGCCTCGTTGACCTTGTTGGATATGTAGGTAAGTCCCTCTAATGTCTTCTTTGGCTGACCTAGATGTAGCTGGTAAGCGCGTATTTCTACGTTGCGATCTCAATGTTCCTTTGAAAGAAGGAAAGATTACTGATGATGGCCGTATCCGCGCTTCACTTCCGACTATCAATGCGCTCCTTGCAAAAGGTGCAAGCATTGTTATTGCAGCTCATCTAGGTCGACCAAAAGGCGAAGCAAAACCAGAACTTTCACTTGCTCCTGTTGCAGTTCGTCTCTCAGATCTTCTTGGAAAGCCAGTGCAATTTGCTGGTGCAATCACCGGCGCAGATGTCACAGCAAAGGCTGAGGCGCTTGCAGCGGGTGAAGTGCTCCTTCTAGAAAATATTCGTTTCAGCGCAGCCGAGACATCTAAGGATGAATCAGAGCGCGCAGCCCTTGCCGCAGAGCTAGCAAAGCTAGCTGACTTCTACGTCGGCGATGGCTTTGGCGCAGTTCACCGTAAGCACGCATCAGTATTTGATCTAGCAAAGCTTCTTCCGCATGCAGCAGGCACCCTGGTTGCAGCTGAAGTTGAAGTTCTCAAGAAGCTCACCATTGATCCTGTTCGCCCATATGGTGTTGTACTTGGTGGCTCAAAAGTTTCAGACAAGATCGGCGTAATCTCAAACCTCCTTGGCAAAGTTGATGTCATGGCTATCGGTGGCGGAATGCTCTTTACCTTCCTTGCAGCGCAAGGCAAAGAGATTGGCTCTTCACTCGTTGAACGCGATCTCATCGACACTGTTAAGGCTCTTATTAAGCAAGCTGAAGATTCTGGAGTAAAGCTCTTACTTCCTACAGATATCGTCGTTGCTCCAACCTTCTCTGCAGATGCGACACCAACTTTGGTTAGCGCTGATGCAATTCCTGCAGATCAGATGGGCCTTGATATCGGACCTGAAACAGCAGCCGCCTTTGCTGCTGCAATTAAGGAATGTAAGACAGTCTTCTGGAACGGGCCAATGGGCGTCTTTGAATTTCCTAACTTTGCACATGGCACAAAGGTTGTAGCGCAAGCGCTCACCGAAGTTCCTGGCATCTCCGTTGTTGGCGGTGGTGATTCGGCAGCAGCTGTTCGCGCACTTGGTTTTGCAGATTCTGCATTCGGTTATATCTCAACCGGCGGGGGAGCATCACTTGAATATCTCGAGGGCAAAGAACTTCCGGGCCTTACAGCTCTCGATCTCTAAATCTTTAATTTTCATATAACAACGACGAAGGAGTAACAATGCGTAAACCGCTGATGGCTGGAAACTGGAAGATGAACCTCAATCACCTCGAAGCGATTGCAGTTGCCCAGAAACTTGTTTACTCACTCGATGATAAAGATTACGACGCAGTAGATGTTGCAATCATTCCTCCATTTACAGATATTCGCTCAATCCAGACCATGGTCGATGGAGATCGCCTCCGCCTTCAATATGGCGCGCAAGATCTTTCGCCTGAAGCTTTTGGTGCATTTACTGGAGATATCTCTGGTTCGATGCTTGCAAAGCTTGGTTGCACCTTTGTTGTTATTGGACACTCAGAGCGTCGCGCTATCCACCACGAGGATGATGCACTTATCAATCGCAAGATTAAGGCAGCGCTTGCAAATGAGCTCACTCCAATTTTCTGCGTGGGTGAAGAGCTAGCAATTCGCGAATCCGGTACTCATGTTTCACATGTAATCCGCCAAGTGCGTGCGGGCCTTGAAGGGTTCCATAAGCCAGATCTGAAGAAGATTGTGATTGCATACGAACCAGTGTGGGCAATCGGTACAGGTAAGACAGCAACACCTGAAGATGCTCAAGAAGTTTGTGCAGCCATCCGCGAAGAGATTGAGCAGATTGGCTCTTCAGAGATTGCTGCAAATATGCGCATCCTCTACGGAGGCTCTGTGAAATCAGCGAATATCGTTGAAATCATGAAGCAGTCCGATGTGGATGGAGCCCTTATCGGTGGAGCGAGCCTTGATCCTGAAGAGCTTGCAAAGATCGCCAAGTTCCACGCTCAGGCGTAATTCCAACCTAATTCGTATTTAATTTAAAGCTTTCCAGTTCATTCGGGTATCCTGTACCCCTACCTCTAGAGGAGTTTTACGCATGGCTTTAGCGCTCTCAATCTTTCTGATCATCACAAGCGTCTTGATGATTCTCTTAGTCCTTCTCCATAAGGGCAAGGGTTCTGGTCTCTCCGACCTATTCGGCGGCGGAATCTCATCAAACTATGGCGGCTCATCAGTTGTTGAACGTAACCTCGATCGCATCACCATTGTCGTAGGCGGTCTCTGGTTCGCAGGCGTTGTCGCACTCTCACTCGTTTTGAAGGGTTAATCCATGGCAAGTGCAATTCGCGGAAGCCGTGTCGGCGCTGGCCCAATGGGCGAAGCAGAGCGTGGAGATCAGATTGAGCGCGCAACAGTTTCATACTGGTGTGCAAATGGACATGAAGTCCGACCATCATTTGCAGTCGAAGAGACTGTCGTTATTCCTGATCAATGGGATTGCCCAAAGTGCGGACTTCCAGCTGGTCGCGATAAGAACAATCCACCAAGCGCTGTAGTCAATATTCCTTACAAGACTCACCTTGCATATGTGAAGGAACGCCGCACAGATACAGAAGGCGCAAAGATTCTAGAAGATGCTCTACGTAAACTTCGTGGAGACGATATCGAGTAATTACAGAGATCTGGCAGCAGCCAGGATTTCATCAATACCCGCACTTCGATTCTGCAGATGCAGACGAAGGAGCGGGTATTTTCTTGTCGCAAGTGCTCGGTTATCACCAATTGCCTGCGCAAAGAGCAAGGTGCGAAGACTGTAATTACGATCTGGTATTTCATAATCGATTGAGGTCTCACCAGTAATCTGCAAGAAGGAACCGTTCTTCTGTCCACCCTTGTGGAACTGGCCAGTCGAGTGCATAAAACGTGGACCCCACCCAAATGATGTTGGGTGCCCAGATTTCTCAGCCAAGATAGAGCGAAGTTCTGCAATCTTTACATCATCACGACGATCGAGATATGCCATGATCGCGAGGTAACCGCCATCCTTAACATCTTCAATAAATGTGGCGAGTGCATCTTTGAGCGATTGCCCATCACCAAAAATCTCAACTGACTTTTCAATGCACGCTGGAACAAGTGCGGGAACTTCGTTACTCCATTCAGCCAAACATGCAGCTGTCTGCTCCTTCGCTTCTGTCACATTTGGCTGATTAAAAGGATCGATTTTGAGAGCCGCGCCCATGAGTGCGGTGACCCACTCCCAGAAAATAAAGTGAGCACCAAGTGTGCCCTCAACAACAAGATCTGCTCCAGCCCCCGCAAATGCAACTGTGAAAGCACCGCCGACTTTGGCGCGAGCTACATCCTCTGTGGCGATTGGAAGACGTCCGACTGCATCCTTTCCTGTTGACTCTGCGATGAGTTGTTCAATCCAATCGGAGAGGCCAGGAACTGCAGAACCTGCATCTGTGAAAGCTAAGTACTGCTCTGCTTGGGTAACGAGCAGGTATGCCACATCGAGTATCGCTTGATCATCTTGAAGGAAGGTGCTCTTCTCGGCACTAGCATCCGCGAGCAAATCGGCGATGGGTGCACCAATGAGCGCAGATGGAAGTAACCCAAATGCGCTCAATACGCTAAAACGCCCACCAACATTGGGATCTGCATTGATAACGGAATATCCGCCCGCACGTACTTCGAAATCAAGTGGAGAGTCAGGATCGGTAACAAAGACCATGTGGTCTACAGGATTAAGCCCAGCGTCTTCAAACTGTGATTGAAAGAGTGCGCGCTGAGATGAAGTCTCGATTGTTGATCCAGATTTCGAACTTACAACGACTACCGTCTTGGCTAAATCGCTGCCAATTGCATGTTTTGCATAGTTGGGATCGGTTGAGTCGAAGATGAAGATTTCCTTCTTATAGGTAAGGGCAATTACTTCTGGCCCGAGTGAAGAACCGCCCATGCCGCAGAGAACAACTCGTGAGTGCGAAGAGAACTTCGCTGCAAGATCTGCAATCTGGGGGAGTAGCGCTTGCGAAGCTTCAGGCAGGTCTACCCAGTTGAGGCGAACGGCAGCTTCTGGCGCCGCCTTCGAACCCCATGTCAGTGAATCCTTCTTTGCAATACGTGGATGCACTTCACGAAGCTTGCGATAGATCTCGCTTTCGCGATCAATTGCAGAAAGCGAAGGACCAGAAATCTTCATTACGCAAGAGCCTTCTTTACATCTGCCACTACTCGCTCTGATGTAAGGCCGAATTCAGTGAAGAGCTTTCCAGCTGCAGCTGATGCACCCCAATGATCGAGTGAAACGATGATTCCTGAATCGCCGACGTATTCACGCCAACCAAGTGCGATACCGGCTTCGATGCTGACACGAAGGGTCGAAGTCGAAATTACTGATTCGCGATAAGACGTAGGCTGTTCGTTAAACCATTCAAGACATGGAGCGCTGACTACTCGTGTTGCCACGCCTTCAGCTTCAAGAGCGATCTGGGCATCGAGTGCGATTCCAACTTCAGAACCTGTCGCAATGATTGTCACCTTTGCAGCAGACGATGATTCCTTAAGAATGTAAGCGCCCTTATCTACACCTGATGCTGCACCATGTGTTGTGCGATCAACGGTTCGAAGATTTTGCCGAGAGAGCAAGAAACCTGCTGGCTTATTGCGTTTAATTACCGACTTCCAAGCCTCTGTTACTTCGTTGGCGTCGGCTGGACGAAGGACTGCAAAGTTAGGAATCGCACGAAGAGCTGCAAAGTGCTCGATTGGCTGGTGAGTTGGTCCATCTTCGCCAACTCCAATTGAATCGTGGGTCCATACAAATGTCGATGGGATATCCATGATTGCAGCAAGGCGCACAGATGGACGCATGTAGTCGCTGAAGACTGCAAATGTTCCACCGAATGAACGTGACAATCCGTGGAGGGCAATTCCGTTGAGAATTGAACCCATCGCATGCTCGCGGATACCGAAGTGGATGATGCGACCATATGGATCTGCGTTCTTCATATCACTCGTTGCTGGCAAGAATGAATTGCCGCCCTCGATAGTTGTCATATTTGAATCAGCAAGGTCTGCAGATCCACCCCAGAACTCAGGAAGCGCCTTCGCGATTGCATTGATGACATGACCGGACGCGGTACGTGTTGCAACATCTTTTCCAGATTCAAAGACCGGCAGTGTTGCTTCCCAACCTGCTGGAAGTTCGCGCGCAACAAGACGCTTCAACAGTGATGCGCGGTCAGGATGAGCGCTCTGCCATTGTGCAAACTTCCCATCCCACTCCTTACGTGCCGCAGCTCCGCGTTCCTTCACAGAGCGAACGTGAGCAAATACATCGGCTGGCATTGCAAACTTCTCGTCAGGGTTAAGACCCAACTCCTTCTTTGTCGCCGCAATTTCCTCATCGCCAAGGGCTGAACCATGCGACTTTGCAGTTCCACGAAGTTTTGGTGCAGGCCAAGCAATAGTTGAATGCATGCGAATAAGTGATGGTCTTGTTAATTCAGCTTTTGCTGCGATCATCGCCTTATCGAGAGATTCAAGGTCGACATTGCCATCAGCGAGTGCGGAAACTTCTTGAACATGCCAGCCATATGCGCGGTAACGAGCCGCAACATCTTCTGTAAATGAAACATGAGTATCGCCTTCAATCGAAATTCGATTGTCATCATAAATAACATTGAGATTCCCGAGCGCTTGAGTTCCAGCGAGTGAAGAGGCTTCTCCTGATACACCTTCTTGTAAATCTCCATCTGAACAGATCACCCAGATTGAGTGATCAAAAATAGATGTGCCAACTGCTGCTTCAGGATCAAGCAAGCCGCGTTCGTAACGTGCCGCCATTGCAAAACCAACTGATGTGGCAACGCCTGCACCAAGTGGACCGGTAGTCATTTCCACTCCTGCTGTATGTCCAAATTCTGGGTGGCCAGGTGTGAGTGATCCCCATGTACGGAATGACTGAATATCTTCCATCTCGAGCCCATACCCGCTAAAGAAGAGTTGCGTGTAGAGAGTCATTGATGAGTGGCCACACGACAAGATGAAGCGATCGCGCCCTAACCACTGTGGGTCGGATGGATCATGAACGAGGTGGCGCTGAAAGAGGTTGTAAGCAACTGGCGCTAAAGCCATCGCTGTTCCAGGGTGACCGTTTCCAACTTTCTGTACGGCATCCATTGCGAGTGCGCGTGCATATGCGACAGCGCGATCGTCGAGTTCAGTCCAGCCAGCGATCTTTGTCATCTTCTTCTCCTTATGCGGGTTTACGAACAACAGATAGTCGGACCCGCCACGCTGCGATCCAAACTAGAACAGAACCGAGGAGATGAAGGGATACAAGACCTTCGGGCACTCCAAGGAAATATTGAATATAGCCAAGTGCACCTTGACCAAAAGCAAGTGCGATAAATACTCGAAGCCAACGTTTTGTTTCAAAGTTTAAGTTTCTACGGAAGAGGAAATAGATGGAGACAATCATTAACAACCAAACGGAGGCGCTATGTACTCGAGTAATTGTTGTGATGGCAAAGTTTAATCGAGGGGCATCAACATCGCCGGCATGCGGACCACTTCCTGTCACCAGCGTTCCAATTGTTATTGCAATAAATGCTAGGAAGATATGGATAGCCGAGATCCGAGAAATTCGAAGTTCTGATGATGAAGTTCGAACATAGGGATGGTGTCTACGAGAATGTAACGATGTTGCGGCAGCAATAAGCAGAATAGAAAGAAGTAGGTGTGATCCAACTGCAAGGGGGTTGAGATTGGTTAAGACGGTGATTCCACCCAAAACTCCTTGACCAAGAATTCCAAGAATTTGAGTCGCACCCAAGATGCGAAGATCTCGACGTCCTGCACGAAATATTGCAATAAGAGTTGCCACTGCTGCAAAGAAGAGCGCGAAGGTGAGCAATCTATTTCCGAATTCAATCCATGCGTGAAGCTGTCCTTCGGCCTGGCCCGGAACGGGCGTATATGAACCAGGGGTGCACTCAGGCCACGTTGGGCAACCGAGCCCAGAACCTGTTACCCGAACAGCGCCTCCAGTAATAACCAGCGCTGATTGAAGGAATAGAAGGAGTCCAGACAGTGCTGGCAAGAGCCTGCTCGCTAGATTCCTGGTTCTACTCACGCTCGTAGCCTATTGCCGACTCGCACTTCGAGCCCGCCTTTTGGATTGGCTAGGTAGAGCGAATTACGACACAATACTGTTGTGAAAATCGACGACCTCAGCACGCGCGACGCTGTCGCTCGATCTGTCCTCGAAAATGGGCCGTCGACAGCCGTTGTCCTGGGGGAGCGCCTGGGCCTTACTCCAGCTGGTATCCGTCGCCACCTCGATCTCCTAGTTTCCGATGGAATTCTTGAGGCGCGTGAACCTCATCAAGCTTTAAGTCGTGGTCGTGGACGTCCTTCAAAGGTATTCGTGATGACTGATTCGGGTCGCGAAAAGTTTGAACATTCTTATGACGATTTAGCAGTAGCAGCGCTGAAGTTTATGTCGGCACAGTCTGGCGAACATCTTGTTAAAGCCTTTGCACAGTCGCGTGCAGACGATATTGAACGTAAGGCGACACTCGCACTTGCAAAACGCTCCAATAAATCTGAAGCGTTAGCCACATTTCTTACTGAACAAGGTTATGCAACAAGTGTCGAGTCTCGTCCACTTGGCGAACAACTTTGTCAACACCACTGTCCAATCGCTCACGTAGCGGCTGAATTTCCCCAACTTTGCGAAGCAGAGACCGAAGCTTTCTCTCGTGTTCTCGGAACACACGTACAACGTTTAGCGACTATCGCTCATGGTGATGGTGTCTGCACTACTTACATCCCCAACCTCACCAAACATCCTAAGAAGATCAATTCGGAAAAACTAACCGCTGGAAAGGCGTCCTCATGACAACAGCACACCCAGAGCTCGAAGGCCTCGGAAATTACGAATACGGTTGGTCAGATAATAATGAAGCCAGCTCAAACGCTAAGCGCGGTCTCAGCGAAGAAGTCGTTCGTGACATCTCAGCGAAGAAGAGCGAGCCGCAGTGGATGCTTGATCTTCGCCTCAAGGGCTTAGATCTCTTCTACAAGAAGCCGATGCCATCATGGGGTTCAGACCTTTCAGGAATCTTCTTTGACACCATCAAGTACTTCGTGCGCTCAACTGAGAAGCAGGCGACAACATGGGATGACTTGCCCGATGACATCAAGAACACATATGACCGTCTTGGAATTCCAGAAGCCGAAAAGCAGCGCCTTGTTTCAGGTGTAGCAGCACAGTACGAATCAGAAGTTGTTTACCACTCAATTCGTGAAGATCTTGAGAAGCAAGGCGTTATCTTCCTTGATACAGATAGTGGCTTAAAGCAGCATCCAGAACTCTTCAAAGAGTACTTCGGTTCAGTTATTCCTGTCGGCGACAATAAGTTTGCAGCACTCAATACATCTGTATGGTCAGGTGGATCATTTATCTATGTACCAAAGGGTGTACATGTAGATATTCCATTGCAGGCTTACTTCCGTATCAATACCGAAAACATGGGTCAATTCGAACGTACCTTGATTATCGCGGATGAAGATTCATACATTCACTATGTAGAAGGTTGCACAGCGCCTATCTACAAATCGGATTCATTGCACTCAGCAGTTGTTGAAATCATTGTTAAGAAGGGTGCGCGTGTTCGTTACACAACCATCCAGAACTGGTCGAATAACGTTTATAACTTGGTAACAAAGCGTGCAACATGTGCAGAAGGTGCAACCATGGAATGGGTCGATGGAAATATCGGCTCGAAGGTCACCATGAAGTATCCAGCTGTTATGTTGATGGGTCCACATGCAAAGGGTGAAACACTTTCACTCGCATTTGCAGGTCCTGGTCAGCACCAGGATTCAGGAGCGAAGATGGTCCACGCAGCTCCTCACACATCATCTTCAGTTATCTCTAAATCTGTAGCCCGTGGAGGCGGTCGCACTTCATACCGTGGACTCGTCCAGGTACAAGAAGGCGCTCACCACTCTGCCAGCACAGTTAAGTGCGATGCACTTCTTGTCGACACAATCTCTCGTTCAGATACATATCCATATGTAGATATCCGCGAAGATGATGTCTCAATGGGTCACGAAGCAACTGTTTCGAAGATCTCTGATGATCAACTCTTCTATCTCATGTCACGTGGACTCAATGAAGATGAGGCAATGGCGATGATTGTTCGTGGCTTCATCGAACCAATCGCTCGCGAACTTCCAATGGAGTACGCACTCGAACTCAACCGTCTCATCGAACTTCAGATGGAAGGCGCAGTCGGATAATGTCTACATTGCAATCAAACCTTCTTGAAAACCATACGCCTACGGGCCGCGAAGAAGCTTGGCGCTTTACACCGCTCAAGCGTCTAGGTGGAATGCACGATGGAACAGCAACCCCTGTCGAACGAAATTCACTCGCTGTTAAGGGGACGCTCCCAACAGGTGCCACCTTTACACATCAGGATATCGACGCTGTCACCGAAACCGACGATGCGATTGTTAACCGTATTCGTCAATTCACAAAGAAGGGCGCGGTTCTTGCAATTGCAGCCAACGCGGAGATTGCAGAACCTATCTTCTTAAATCGCGCAGCTTTTGGTACAGATTCAGCAGAGTTCTCACGCGTACTTATTAAGGCCGGAAATCACTCGAAATCAGTTGTCGTAATCGAGAACTCAGGAGATACGCATCTAGCTGAAGACCTCGAGATTGTGGTCGAGCCAGGTGCTCACCTGACCCTCATTGCACTACAAGAGTGGGGCTCAAAGACCATTCATGCAGGGCGCCACCATGCAATCGTTGATCGCGATGCAACATTTAAGTCAATCGTTGTCACCGTTGGAGGAGATGTTGTTCGTCTTCTGCCAACTGTGGACTTCATTGCACCTGGTGCATCATGTGATCTCTCGGGCGTTTACTTCGCAACAGCGGGACAATTCTTCGAACACCGCATGTTCGTCGACCACAAGGTTCCAAATGCAAAGTCGCGCGTTAACTACAAGGGCGCACTTGCAGGCGATAAGGCGCACACTGTCTGGATCGGTGACGTCTTTATTCGCGCAGCTGCTGAAGGCACAGATACCTACGAACTCAACCGCAACTTGTTGCTCTCTGATGGAGCGCGCGCGGATTCAGTTCCGAACCTCGAAATCGAGACAGGTGAAATCGTTGGAGCAGGCCACGCTTCTACAACTGGTCGCTTCGATGATGAACAACTCTTCTACTTAATGTCACGCGGAATCAATATGGACGATGCACGTCGTCTCGTAGTTCGTGGCTTCTTTAATGAGATCGTCTCTGAAATTGGTATCGAGGAAGTTCAGGAGCGCATCATGGGTCGCATAGATGATGAACTCGCAAAGGCAGGTAAGTAAATGTCTGACCTAACTTTCTCATCACTACAAGCGGGCAAGCCCGTCCGCATCGAAAAGAATGGTGAGTCCATCTGCGTCACTCGTGTTGGCGATGAAGTATTTGCCATCAACGACATATGTAGCCACTCGGATGCATCCCTTTCAGAAGGCGATGTCACAGATTTCAAGATCGAATGTTGGCTCCATGGGGCTGAGTTCGATCTACGCACAGGAGAGGCGTTAACACCTCCTGCAGTAGCCCCAGTTAAGACCTATTCAGTAACTGTCGACGGAGACTCCGTCACGGTAGAGATGTAACGGAGATAGATATGAGCACTCTAGAAATTCGCGGATTGAAAGTATCTGTCGATACCGAACAAGGTTCGATTGAAATCCTTAAGGGCGTAGACCTCACCATCAAGTCAGGTGAAACACACGCAATCATGGGACCAAACGGTTCAGGCAAGTCAACGCTTGCTTACTCAATCGCCGGACATCCTAAGTACACAATCACAGGCGGAACAGTGACGCTCGATGGCGCAGATGTCCTCGAGATGTCAGTCGACGAGCGCGCTAAGGCAGGCCTATTCCTTGCTATGCAATACCCAGTTGAAGTTCCAGGTGTATCAGTATCTAACTTCTTGCGAACAGCTGCTACAGCACTTCGCGGTGAAGCTCCAAAGCTTCGCGAGTGGGTAGGCGAAGTTAAGAGTGCAATGGAATCACTCAAGATGGATGCTTCATTTGCGCAACGTAACGTTAACGAGGGCTTCTCTGGTGGCGAGAAGAAGCGCCACGAGATCATGCAGCTCGAACTCCTTAAACCAAAGTTTGCAATCCTTGATGAAACAGACTCGGGTCTCGATGTCGATGCACTTCGCATCGTTTCTGAAGGTGTTGTCCGTGCAAAGGCTGCCAACAACCACGGCATCCTCTTGATTACTCACTACACACGCATCTTGCGTTACATCAAGCCTGACTTCGTACATGTCTTTGCTAATGGCCGCATTGTTGAAGAAGGTGGACCAGAGCTTGCAGATAAGCTCGAAGCTAATGGTTATGCGGAGTACGTCACCGCTTAACTATGACATTCGACGCTCACGCTATCGCTAAGGATTTTCCGATCTTGGGTCGGACAATCCGCGATGGCAAGCGCCTTGTTTATTTAGATTCTGGAGCAACCAGCCAAAAGCCCAATGTGGTGATTGATGCAGAATCTGATTTCTACCGCCTTCATAATGCTGCGGTCCACCGTGGCGCCCATCAACTAGCCGAAGAAGCTACAGATGCATATGAAGGTGCGCGCACCATCGTGGCCAACTTCCTCAACGCACATGTCGATGAAGTTGTATTCACAAAGAGCGCTACTGAATCACTTAACTTGGTTTCTTATGCGATGGGTAACGCTGCTCCTGGTAATCGCTTCCACCTGAAGGCAGGGGATTCGATTGTTATCACCGAGATGGAACACCATGCCAATCTCATCCCTTGGCAACAGCTAGCAGCGCGCACAGGCGCAACACTTAAGTGGTTCTCGGTTACCGAAGATGGCCGTCTAGATCTTTCGAATATTGATTCAGTCATTGATGCCTTAACTAAGGTCGTGGCTCTTACTCATCAATCAAATGTCCTCGGAACCATTAACCCACTTGATGCCATCACGCGCCGTGCACACGAAGTTGGTGCTGTTGTTGTTCTTGATGCGTGTCAATCAGTTCCGCATATGCCAGTTGATGTAAAGGCACTCGATATTGATTTCTTAGCATTCTCTGGACATAAGGCAGTGGGGCCTACTGGTGTTGGAATTTTCTGGGGGCGGGCAGATTTACTCGCCGAGTTGCCCCCATTCCTTACTGGTGGATCAATGATTGAAAATGTCACGATGACTACGGCTTCCTGGGCACCTGCACCTAAGAAATTTGAAGCGGGCGTTCCCAATATGGCGCAAGCTGTTGGGCTAGGTGCAGCGCTTACATACTTAGCGGATATCGGGATGGAGAAGATTCATCGCCACGAAATTGAACTCACCTCATATTTAATTAATGGACTTTCTGAAATCCAAGATGTGCGAATCATCGGACCTGAGACAACTGACCTTCGCGGGGGAGCAGTTTCATTTACACTCGGAGATATCCATCCCCATGATTTAGGTCAGTATCTTGATAGCCAAGGTATTGCGGTACGCACTGGACATCACTGCGCTAAGCCGCTGACTCGCAAACTTGGAGTTCCTGCAACAACTCGTGCATCTGTCTATCTCTATAACACAGTTGAAGATTTAGATGCTCTCATCTCAGGAGTTCAAGGTGCGCAGAAATACTTTGGTCGCTAATGCAGCTAGATAACCTTTATCAAGAAGTGATTCTCGATCACTATAAGAATCCTCAGCATAAGAAACTCAACCCTTCATACGATGCACAGGTTCATCACATCAATCCAAGCTGTGGTGATGAAATCACTCTCAACGTCACGCTCGACGGCCAAACTGTGAAAGATGTTTCATGGGATGGCGTCGGATGCTCAATCTCTCAAGCAAGCGTCTCAATTCTCACCGATCTCCTTATTGGCAAGAGTCTCGATCAGGCGCAGGAGATTGCCGATTCATTTATGCATCTAATGCAGAGCAAGGGCACTGAAAAGGGAGATGAAAATCTTCTTGAAGATGCCGTAGCCCTGGCCGGTGTTTCTCAATACCCAGCACGTATTAAGTGCGCCCTCCTTGGTTGGATGGCCTTTAAAGATGCCAGCCTTCAAGCCTTGGCAAAGCAAGTCTAAAAAGAAAGTAGGATAAGAACATGGTTGCAAAGATTGAAGATATCAACGAGGCGATGAAAGATGTTGTCGACCCCGAACTCGGTATCAACGTCGTTGACCTCGGTCTTATCTACGACATGATGGTCGACGATAACAACATCGCAGTTCTCAACATGACTCTTACTTCAGCGGCCTGCCCACTTCAAGATGTGATTGAAGATCAAACTCGTCAGGCGCTTGCTCCATTTACCGACGATGTAAAGATTAACTGGGTATGGATGCCACCATGGGGTCCTGACAAGATTTCAGATGATGGTCGCGAACAACTTCGCGCTCTCGGCTTCACCGTCTGATCTGCATAAACTCTTCCTATGTCACAGCATGCAGTCTGGATGACCTTTCGGTCGATGACTGCAGACCCATCTGTTAAATCGCAGAAGCTAAAACCAGGGACAATTAAACGAATCATTTCGTATGGTCGTCCCTACAAATCTCAGATCACATTCTTTCTCATCACCGTTGTTATTGAGGCGCTCTTGGTCGTCTCTTCACCACTTTTACTCCGCGAGCTCATCGATAAAGGCGTTATTCCAAAGGATGCAGGGTTAGTAACAAAACTCGCTCTCGCCGTGGGACTTCTTGCAGTTGTCGATGCGTTCTTCAACATCTTCGGTCGTTGGTACTCAGCCCGAATTGGTGAAGGTCTTATCTACGATCTACGTTCACAAGTCTTCGCTCATATCCAACGCCAATCAATCGCATTCTTTACGCGCACCCAGACAGGCGCGCTCATTTCGCGTATTAACTCAGATGTCATGGGCGCACAACAAGCCTTTACCGGAACTCTCTCTGGGGTTGTAAGCAATGTGGTCTCACTAGTACTTGTAGTGACAACGATGTTGATTCTCTCTTGGCAAATCACTCTGGTTTCACTATTACTTCTGCCAGTCTTTTTGCTTCCAACAAAGTGGGTCGGAAAACGAATCCAAGCGTTGACTCGTGATGCCTTTAATCTGAATGCCACGATGTCGAGCACGATGACAGAACGTTTCAATGTCTCCGGTGCGCTTCTGGTCAACCTTTATGGAAAACCTGCAAAGGAAGAGAACTTCTTCCGCACTCGAGCTCGCAAAGTCGCTGACATTGGAATTCAGACCGCGATGCTCAACCGTGTCTTCTTCGTCGGAATCACCAGTGTTGCAGCTGTTGCCACCGCTTTCGCATATGGAATCGGTGGCCACCTCGCCATTAACGGAGCTATCTCCGTCGGAACTTTGCTTGCTATTACTGCTCTGTTAGCTCGTCTCTATGGTCCACTTACCGCTCTATCAAATGTGCGTATCGATGTAATGACCGCGCTTGTCTCCTTTGAACGAGTATTTGAAGTTCTTGATCTACATCCCATGATCACCGATAAATCGGGTGCACTAGTTCTAAGTAAGAAGAATTTGCAGATTGATTTCGAAAATGTAGTCTTCACCTATCCAAAAGCTGAAGAGATTTCACTTGCTTCACTTGAGTCTGCAGCTAAGCCAGAAACAATTGATAGTGGCGAGGTCCTCAAAGGAATCTCATTTACGGCACCCGCAGGAACCTTGACAGCGATTGTCGGGCCATCAGGCGCCGGCAAGACAACTATGAGCGCCCTTCTTCCGCGTTTATATGATGTAACGCGCGGTGCAATAAAGATTGATGGAGAAGATATCCGTGACTTCACCGTCCAATCACTTCGAGACTCGATTGGCGTAGTGATGCAAGATGCGCACCTGTTCCACGAGACCATTGCCGAGAACCTTCGATATGCAAAAGAAGATGCAACCGAAGCTGAAATGATTGAAGCTTGTAAAGCGGCGCAAATCTGGGATTTAGTCTCGTCTTTACCTAATGGATTCGACACCATGGTGGGCGAACGAGGACATCGTCTATCTGGGGGAGAGAAGCAACGTTTAGCCATCGCCCGGCTTCTGCTCAAAGCTCCTGCGATAGTAATTCTCGACGAAGCAACTGCCCATCTCGACTCTGAGAATGAATCGCTGGTTCAAGCAGCGCTGAAGGAAGCTCTCAAAGGTCGCACATCAATAGTTATTGCCCACAGACTTAGCACCGTTATGGAAGCAGATCAGATCCTGGTTCTAGAGAAGGGTCTGATTGTCGAACGGGGTAAGCACGAAGAGTTGATAAAAACTCATGGTCTCTACTCAGAGCTCTTTAACCGACAGGACCTCACGGCGAATTAAGTAACGGCCATAAATAACGAGACCAGCGAAGAAGAGCCACTGCAGCGCGTAGGCCATATGTGGGCCATCAGAAAGTTCTGGAAGTTGCGCAGGTACCGCCGGAGTAAGTGACGTTTCTGATCCTTCAAGTAAATCAAGATAGAAGTTTTCTGATGTTGAGTTGGATTGAGCATTGGCCTTCGAAATCAAACCGTCACTTTTATCGGCTGGGAGCGCGAAGAAAGATCCGCGAGGTAATGAAGAATCCAAACGCAGGCGACCGACGATGCTGATATGACCCGTTGGTAGCTCGGGAAGTTCAGGAGCGGTGAGTGCATTGATGCCGGCCTTCACCCAGCCGCAA
This sequence comes from Candidatus Nanopelagicaceae bacterium, assembly GCA_965268225.1. Classification (GTDB taxonomy): domain Bacteria; phylum Actinomycetota; class Actinomycetes; order Nanopelagicales; family Nanopelagicaceae; genus Planktophila. The sequence continues at coordinate 606,339 of OZ254166.1, forward strand.
TCAACCCAGAAATTCCTGCCATCATCTGATGTGAATCGCGTGAGTAACTCAAAGCCATACGCACCTTCAAAGTATCTATTGCGAAGCAAAATCTGCTTGGTTATATCGAATTTACCTGAGACCGAAACGGGCTTCCACTCGTGAACGACCGGATCTGATTGAACGAACGAGAGAGAGATGGGCTTTAATGAAGAGTTGGTTTCAATAATCGAATTTCGTGCGTGACGATCGATACCACGGTGATATTGCCACTGAGCGGCCCATAAACAACCCGCGATTAGCAGAAGTGCTACAAACGACTTAAGAAGTGAGAACTTCTCTTTCTTCTGAGACTTACTCAATTCCTCGCGGCCTCTTCTTCAAGATGGCTGCTCCTGGAAGAACTGTCTCTCGACCTGCATTTGCGACAACAACTGCGATATACGGAAGAGTCACGGCACCAGCTAGCGCAATCCATCGATAGGGACTTGGCAAGATTACGGTCAGAATAAAACAGGCGGTGCGCACCATCATTGAAATAAAGTAGCGGCGTTGTCTCGCAGACTGGTCAGTAGTTAAGCCCTTAGGCGCACTTGTGATGTCGTAAACGTCATCCTCTTTAGCCATAGCGCAACAGTAGGGTAGTTTTCTCTCATGAGCGACTCGACTTCAATCGCACTTGTTACCGGTGGAAATCGTGGAATCGGTTTAGCGATTGCAACCGCACTCAAGGCTGCAGGTCACCGAGTTGTCATTACCTATCGCAGCGGAACTCCGCCAACTGGCTTCGATGCCATTCAAATGGATGTCACAGACTCAGCCAGTGTTGATGCAGGCTTTGCAAAGATCGAAGCAGAAATCGGTCAACCAGAAATCATCGTTGCCAATGCTGGAATTACGAAGGACACACTCGTGATGAGAATGAGTGATGAAGATTTCGAGAGCGTAATCAACGCAAACTTAACCGGAGCTTTCCGAGTTTCTAAGCGAGCAACAAAAGGGCTTCTTAAGTTGAAGCGTGGTCGCCTCATCTTTATTGGTTCAGTTGTTGGGGGAGTAGGCGCAGCTGGACAGGTGAATTACTCGGCCTCTAAATCCGGACTTGTCGGAATGGCGCGCTCTTTTGCGCGCGAACTCGGAAGCCGTGGAATCACTGCAAATGTGATTGCTCCTGGATTTGTTGAGACAGATATGACTGCCGAGTTAGATGAAAAGCGACGTTCAGATATCGCAGCCCAAGTTCCACTTGGTCGTTTCTGCTCAGCTGAAGAGATTGCAGATGTTGTTGCATTTATTGCATCCCCTCAAGCAAGTTACATAACCGGTGCCATCATCCCTGTCGATGGCGGATTAGGAATGGGTCACTAACTATGGGAATCCTCCAAGGAAAAAATATCCTCGTAACCGGTGTTCTCACCGATGGATCTATCGCTTTCCATATTGCCAAGATCGCCCAAGAAGAAGGCGCAAATGTCGTGCTTACAGGCTTTGGTCGCGCACTTAGCCTCACAACTCGTATCGCTGGTCGCCTTCCACAACCAGCACCCATCATTGAACTAGATGTTACTAACCAAGAACACCTTGATGGATTGGCAGAAGAAGTCCGCAAGCATCTTCCGCATCTCGATGGTGTTGTCCATTCAATCGGCTTTGCTCCAGAAGCAGCACTTGGCGGCAACTTCCTCAACACTGCCTGGGAAGATGTTTCAACGGCAGTCCAGATTTCTGCATATTCACTCAAGTCCCTCACCATGGCATGCCGACCAACATTTAAAGATGGCGCATCAGTTGTCGGTCTCGATTTCGACGCACAAGTTGCTTGGCCTAAGTACGACTGGATGGGCGTTGCAAAGGCAGCACTCGAATCAACATCTCGTTACTTAGCCCGCGATCTCGGTGCTGAAAATGTCCGTATCAACCTCGTTGCTGCGGGCCCAATCCGCACCATGGCTGCAAAGTCGATTCCAGGTTTCGATGAATTTGAAAAGGTCTGGAACGATCGCAGCCCTCTCGAATGGGATGTCACAGATCCAGTTCCTGCAGCTAAAGCTGCCGTTGCCTTGCTGAGCGATTGGTTCCCAAAGACCACTGCCGAGATCATCCATGTCGATGGCGGTCTGCATGGAATGGGCGCTTAAAGACTCATTTACGCTCGGATTTTTCATTCCCAGCCCCCTCAGGTAACCTTTACCTCAGACCAGTAGCCCAGCTACTGCAAGAGGAGCTCACCGCTCCCACCTCTACTGCTTAGGCGGATTGGTTCGTCGGTAAGTAATTCGGTCCTTGCGGGCCAATTGCTTCCTATGTGCGGTGCGCAATTTCATGCAGCGACTTGGATACTCAAGAACAAACATAGGAGCAGAAATCACAACAGAACCGCGCATCAATGACCGTATCCGCACACCCCAAATTCGTCTCATCAATTACACCGGTGAGCAAGTTGGAGTTGTAGATATCGAAGCAGCGCTAGCTATGGCAGATGAAATCGGACTCGATCTCGTAGAGATTGCACCCGAAGCTAATCCACCAGTGTGCAAGATCATGGACTTCGGCAAGTACAAGTACCAGGAAGCACAGAAGGCTCGCGAAGCACGTCAGAACCAGACCCACATCGTGGTGAAGGAAGTGCGCATGACGCCAAAGATCGAAAATCACGACTACGAGACAAAGCGCTCAGCAGTCGAGAAGTTCCTCAAAGGTGGCGACAAGGTGAAGATCACGATGAAGTTCCGTGGCCGTGAGCAAACACGTCCAGAGCTTGGATTCAAACTCTTGCAGCGTCTTGCAGAAGATGTAAAAGAGATTGCATTCGTGGAGTTCGCTCCTAAACAAGAAGGTCGACAGATGACGATGGTTCTAGGACCAACGAAGAAGAAGACCGAAGCGGTAGCTGAACAGAAAGCGGCGCGAGCTGCCAAGGAGAAAGCTGCTGAAGAAGCAGCTGCACAATAGTTTTAATAGATGAGTTTTAGCTAAAAAAAGTTTTAACAACGACGAAGTAACAGGAGAAGATAAATGCCAAAGATGAAAACCCACAGTGGTGCGAAGAAGACCTTCCGCGTCACAGGTTCAGGAAAGATCATGCACGAGCGTGCAGGCAAGCGCCACCTTTTGGAGCACAAGTCATCACGCGTTACTCGTCGTTTGAGCCAAGAGTCATCAGCAAAAGCAACAGTCACAATGACAGCCAAGCGCATGCTTGGTTTGAAGTAAGGGAGTCGACCAATGAGAGTAAAGCGCGGAGTACACGCAGCAAAGAAGCGTCGCACAACCCTCGAGCGCGCAGCCGGATATCGCGGTCAGCGTTCACGTCTTTTCACAAAGGCGAAGGAGCAAGTAACGCACTCAATGGTTTATGCCTTCAATGACCGTAAGGACAAGAAGGGCGATTTCCGTCAACTATGGATTCAGCGTATTAACGCTGCAGCTCGCGAAAACGGAATGACATACAACCGCTTCATCCAGGGCCTTAAGGCATCTGGCCTCGAAGTAGATCGTCGCGTTCTTTCAGATATCGCAACAAACGATCCAGCAGCATTTAAGGTTCTCGTGGATGTTGCACGTAAGAACCTTCCTGCAGCTTAAGTAATTAATACCAATGATTGAGAGCCTTCATTCGCCGCACGTTGGGCGAGTGAAGGCTCTTATTGGTTCTAAAGGCGCAAAAGAACGTCGCGAACAAGGACTTTTTGTAGCCGAAGGCGTGCAATGCGCACGAGAAGCGTTGACCTCAAGTAACGGTCCGCAGCTAAAGATTCTCTATGCAACTGAAAATGGTTTCTCAAAGATTTCTGAGTTAGATCTTGATTCCGTTGAAATCGTTGAAGTAAGCGATGCGGTCATGAAAGCGATGTCTGACACCATCTCACCACAGGGTCTTATCTCGCTCTGCTACAAACCAGAATCAGATATCGCCGAACTCGGCGCGACAGGAACATCGACTTTTATCTACCTCCATGAAATTCAAGATCCAGGAAATGCCGGAACAATTCTGCGTACAGCGGATGCGATGGGGATTACGGCCATCATAACTTCGCCCGATTCTGTCGATATGTTTTCACCAAAGGTGGTGCGTTCAACTGCTGGCTCTTTATGGCACATCCCGGTCTATGAAGGCGTTGCATTCGACCGCGTCGAAAAGCAATTCCCAGGGATTCAAAAGTTTCTACTCTCTTCACATGCCCGCACTTCGATCCTTGATCTCGCAATCCCTGGTGATTGCATAGCAATCTTTGGAAATGAAGCTAGGGGAGTTAGCGCTGCAGATCTTGGAGCAGAGGTAACTGAAGTGACGATTCCTATGGCAGGACGTGCTGAAAGCCTCAACTTATCTGCAGCCGCTTCCATCGTAATGTTCACCCTTTCTTCAAAGGTCGCAGGTTAGAATTACGCCCATGAATCCGGCAGTTATTGCATCGTGGATAAGCGATGCCCAGAAGGCTTTTGCCGCTGCGCCTGATCTCGACGCTCTCAAAGTTGCTCGCCTTGCACACACTGGCGATAAGGCTCCGGTCTCTTTAGCTAGCCGCGCACTCGGTTCCATGTCTCCTGAAGAGAAGGCCTCTGCTGGAAAGCTCATCGGAGATGCCAAGGCTGAAATCGCAAAGGCGCTTGCCACTGCAACCGAAAAGCTTGAAGCAGAACGTGATGCAAAGGTACTTCTCGAAGAAGTCGTTGACATTACATTGCCCGTTCAACGCACACACCGCGGGGGACTCCATCCCATTTCAATCATTAAGAACGAAGTCTCAGATTTCTTTATCGAACAAGGATTCTCAGTAGAAGAAGGTCCTGAACTTGAATCAGGCTGGCTCAACTTCGATGCTCTCAATATTCCAGCCGATCACCCAGCTCGAACTATGCAAGACACATTCTTCATCGAGCCAATCGATTCGGGTGTAGTTCTACGTACTCAGACTTCACCGGTGCAGATCCGATCAATGCTCACTCAGGAACCACCGATTTACATGATCTGCCCTGGTCGCACTTTCCGTGCCGACGAACTTGATGCAACTCACAGCCCCGTCTTTCATCAGGTTGAAGGTCTAGTCATCGACAAGGGAATCACGATGGCGCACCTCAAAGGCACTCTCGATAATTTTGCTCAACATATGTTTGGACCAGATGTCGTTACTCGACTTCGTCCATCGTTCTTCCCATTCACCGAACCAAGTGCTGAAGTAGATATCTTCTTCAACGGCCGTTGGATCGAATGGGGCGGTTGCGGAATGGTTAATCCAAAGGTTCTTGCAACCTGTGGAATCGATACTGAGGTTTACACCGGCTTTGCATTCGGAATGGGCCTCGAGCGCACACTCATGGTTCGTCACGGAATCACAGATATGCACGACATTGTCGAAGGCGACCTCCGTTTCACACGCCAGTTTGGAGTCGGACTCTAAATGCGCGCACCGTTATCTTGGATAAAAGAGTTTGTTGAAATCCCTGCCTCAATTACCGCTGAAGAAATCTCTGATGCCCTAATTCGAGTTGGTTTTGAAGTAGAAGAGATCAACAAGCAGGGATCTGATCTCACTGGACCTCTCGTCTTTGCAAAGGTTCTCTCTATCGAAGAACTTACTGAATTTAAGAAGCCCGTGCGTTACGTTGGTCTTGACTGTGGTGAAAAGGAGACCCGTTACGTCATTTGTGGCGCTACCAACTTCGTTCTTGGTGACCTCATTGTTGCTGCTCTACCTGGTGCGGTACTTCCTGGTGATTTCTCTATCGGTGCGCGTGAGACATACGGGAAGACCTCAAATGGAATGATCTGCTCAGCGCGCGAACTTGGTCTGGGCGATGATCACTCAGGAATCATGACTTTTGCAGAAGGCACAGTAAAGATTGGCGACGATGCTATTTCTGGTCTGATGATTAACGATGTCATCTTCGACGTTGCAGTCAATCCAGACCGTGGTTATGCACTGAGCATTCGCGGAATCGCTCGCGAGGTAGCTGGCTCACTAGGTCTGAAATTTGCCGATCCTGTTGATGCGCTTCGCGCGCTTACCTTCCCAGAGACAGGCAAGGGCGTCAGCGCAAAGATTGCAGATCCCGCTACAGCGTCTGTCTTCTATTTGCGAACACTTTCGAATTTCGATCCATCGGCAACAACACCACTCTGGATGCGTCGTCGCATTGAGAAGATGGGGATGCGTTCAATCTCGCTCGTAGTAGATGTCACCAACTACGTCATGCTCGAACTCGGTCAGCCACTTCACGCTTTCGATAAGTCAAAGATTCAGGGTGGACTCACAATTAAGCGCGCAGGCAAGGCGCAACCATTCACGACTCTTGATGGCCAAGTGCGTCAACTAGATCCTGATGACCTTATGGTCTGTGATGATGCGCAACCTCTAGCTCTCGCCGGAACAATGGGTGGAGCGTCATCTGAAATCTCTGAAACAACAACAGATATTGCGCTAGAAGCTGTTCGTTTCGACCCGGTGTGCGTCGCTAAGAACTCACGCCGTCATAAGTTGTCATCTGAAGCTTCGCGTCGTCTCGAACGAAGCGTAGATCCATCACTCGCTCAATTCGCCTCAGCTCGCTTTGTTCAGTTACTTACTGAGAACAGTTCCGCGCAGCACGTTGCGACTGTGGTTGATGGCGAGCCTCGCTTCGCACCTGTCGTGAAAGTGGACCCTGCCTTTATTTCACGCATCCTTGGTGTAGAAGTAACACCAGCGCAGATTGCAGAAATCCTTCGCACTATTGGTTGCGATGTAAATGAGAAGACTTTTGAAGTTGACCCACCATCATGGCGTTCAGATCTTCTGACATCTGCGGACTTTGCTGAAGAGGTAGCGCGCATGATTGGCTATGACAAGATTCCATCGATACTTCCTCCGCGCCCTAAGCACGCTTCTTTAACTGCGACGCAGAAGCGACGTCGTGCTGTTGCGCAGATGCTGGCAAGTCGAGGTTTGGCTGAAGTACAGACGTTCCCTTTCACCAACCAAGAGACAATCGATTCGATGGGCTTTGTTGGTGAACGCGCTTCCACTTATCGCATCGCTAACCCAATGTCTGAAGAGTTCCCATTGATGCGTGTTCACCTCGTTCCTGGACTCATTGAAGTAGCTCAGCGCAACATCAGCCGTGGGGCGAAAGACTTTGCCATCTTTGAAATGGGATCGATTTTCCGTAGCTCACAGAAGCTAGTGCCATTCATTTCACCTGACTTGTCTAAGCGTCCAGACCAGAGGGTTATTGAAGAGATTTTTGCCAGCGTTCCACCTCAGGCTTATCACGTTGCTGGTCTGCTAGTCGGAAAAGTAGAGAATGAAGATTGGCAAGGAAAGGCTCGTGCCTACAACTGGCAAGATGCAATCGCCTACGCCCAAGACATTCTCCAACTTTGTAATCTCGAATGGACAGTAAAGCGCTCTGACTTTGCGCCATGGCATCCAGGTCGCTGCGCCGAACTTATTGTCGACGGAAAAGCCGTGGCTCATGCCGGTGAACTTCACCCACGTATCGTTGCTAAATACGGTCTACCCGAACGTTCTGTTGCATTCGCTGTCGGTTTAAGCGCGCTTCCAGATTCAGAACTCATTCGCCCAACAACGGTTGGCACTATGCCAGCTGCTCTTCAGGATGTTGCACTGATTGTTAACGCGGATGTCACTGCATCTCAGGTTGAAGCGGCACTGCGCGATGGAGCAGGCGAACTCCTCGAATCCATCACTCTCTTTGATCGCTACGACAAGCTAGGTGACGGCAAGATTTCCTTGGCTTTCTCACTCGTCTTCCGCGCACCTGATCGAACACTGACTGGCGCAGAGGTAACCGAGATGCGTGAATCCGCAGTTGCTGCGGCAGTAAAGGCGACTGGGGCCGTTCTCCGCACTGCATAAATATGCACCTAAATGCATAATTATGCTATTGTTGCCCCATGAAAATCGGTGTTGTAGGAGCTAGTGGCTACGCAGGGGGCGAACTTCTTCGTCTTTTAACTTTCCACCCTCATTTCGAAGTTACTGCCATAACGGCTCACTCCAATGCGGGGGAGTTGATCACATCGGTGCACCCACAGTTGCAGAGTTATGTGGGCAAAAAATTCAGCGCCTTTAATCCCACTGATTTTGCTTCATGCGAACTCATCTTCTTGGCTCTTCCTCATGGCGAATCTGCCAAGGTGATCGCGCAGCTTCCGACTACTTCAAAGATCGTAGATCTCGGAGCTGATTTCAGATTAGAGAGCGCTGATCAGTGGAATAAGTATTACGGTGGCCACTATGCAGGCTCTTGGACCTATGGCTTAGCTGATATCGAGCCTTTTAAAACTCAGATCTCTCAATCCACAAAGGTTGCAAATCCAGGTTGTTATGCCACTTCCATTGCTTTGGGTGCGGCGCCAGCAGCTTCTATCGCAGATCTTTCCGATGTTGTTGTCGTCGCAGCTTCGGGCACAACCGGTGCAGGAAGAAGTGCAAAGATTAATCTCATCGCAAGTGAAGTAGCTGGTTCGCTCACCTCTTACAAGTTCGGGGGAGTACACCAACACACGCCCGAGATTGAGCAGACGCTCTCCAAAATTTCTGGAGCTGAAGCAAAAATTTCCTTCACCCCAATCCTTGCGCCGATGCCGCGTGGAATCCTTTCAACAATCACTGCCAAGTTAGCTAAGAAGGTGACCACCGAAGAGGCTCATAGTCTCTATGTGAACTACTTCGCTGACTCGCAATTCGTCACCGTTCTACCAATCGGAGTTATGCCAAAGACGGCAGCTCTTACCGGTTCAAATCACGTACAGATTCAAGTTGCAGTCGACGATCACACATCACGTCTCGTAATTTCAGTGGCAATCGATAACCTCGGAAAAGGTGCTGCAGCACAAGCGATTCAGAACGCCAACCTTATGAGCGGTCTCGATGAGGCAGCTGGTCTACGTTTTGATGGACTAGGCGCATGAAGTCCCTACCTAAAGGATTCAGAGGTGCTGCGATTGCGGCAGGACTTAAATCAAGCGGCGCACTCGATCTCACAATTATCGAAAATTTGGGACCCCACTTCGATGCTGCAGCCGTCTACACAACTAACAAAGTTGTAGCAGCACCCGTTATTTGGTCACGTGAAGTCACAAAGGGCAAGCTTGTGCGCGCTGCTGTTCTCAACTCAGGCGGAGCAAATGCATGCACGGGTCCTCAAGGTTTCGCTGATACTCACAAGACTGCAGAGAAAGTGGGAGAACTTCTAGGTGTTTCTTCCGGCGAAGTTGTGGTTTGTTCAACGGGACTTATCGGAGAACTTCTACCAATGCCAAAGATTCTCTCAGGACTTGAATCTATTGCCACAAATCTAAAACCAGATTCACTTGATGATGTATCTCGGGCAATTATGACTACAGATAGCGTTCCCAAAGTTGCGACAACTTCAATTAACGGCGTTGAGTTTGCTGGAATTGCGAAAGGCGCTGGAATGTTGGCACCTGCATTGGCCACGATGCTATCTGTTGTAATGACAGATGCGCTGTTACCTAATAATGCGCAAGAAATTTTCACCCGAGTCGCTGACCGCACTTACAATCGCATCGATTCAGATGGCTGTACGTCAACAAATGACACAGTGCTTCTCATGGGAAGCGGAGCCTCAGGAGTATCACTTTCAGAGGATGAGCTCGAAAACTCTTTGATGGATATCTGTGGATCTCTTTCATCTCAACTTATTGCCGACGCCGAAGGATCGACAAAGACTGTCGCAATCACAGTAAGGGGAGCTGCGACTGAAAGTGAAGCTGTAGAAGTTGCGCGTGCTTGCGCGAGAAACAATCTCCTGAAGTGCGCCATCTTTGGCGCAGATCCCAATTGGGGCCGAGTTCTGGCAGCTGTCGGAACTGCCGATGCTCAGATGGATGCGCTCAACATCGACGTCTTTCTCAACGGTATTCATGTGGCTAAGGAATCAGCACCATACGAGGATAAGAACTTAGTCTCATTTGCAGAACGCCTGGTAAACCTTGAAGTAAATCTCAATATGGGTAGCGCTACGGCCACAGTGATGACCAACGACCTATCGCATGACTATGTCCACGAGAATTCGGCATATTCAACATGATTGTCATCAAGTTTGGTGGCCACGCAATGACTGACGAACATGGGGGCTTTGCTAAGGCAATCTCTCAAGCGATCTCCTCAGGAGTTACACCTGTTGTAGTCCATGGTGGAGGTCCTCAAATTGGCGAGGCTCTCAAAGCTGCAGGGATCGAATCCTCTTTTGTAGGTGGTTTCAGAGTCACGACTCCTGAGACGTTTGCTGTTGTTGAACATGTTTTGGCGGGTGAAGTCGGACCGTCGGTGGCGCAATCGTTGAAAGATCATGGCGTGGACGCTGTTGCTATTTCTGGCAGGACTTCAGGAACTCTCGTCGCGCAGGCGCTCACCACACTCGTTGATGGAACACCAGCGGATCTCGGTTTAGTGGGCGTTGTTACTTCAGTAAACCCAAAGGCAATCAATGATCTTGTTTCAAATGGCAGTGTTCCTGTCATCTCGCCGATCGCTACGAGCAAAGATGGCACCCATGGATTTAACGTCAATGCCGATCTGGCTGCTGCAGCGATAGCAGGAGCACTTGATGCGCAGTGGTTGATCATCATGACCGATGTCGAAGGCATCTACAGGAATTGGCCAGATAAGAGTTCGCTCATCGACTCAATCTCTGCGGAAGAACTCGAATCAATGAAAGCGAGTTTTGCCGAAGGAATGGCTCCGAAGGTGCAGGCCTGCCTTGAAGCAATTGAAGCAGGCGCGAAAGCAGTAAGAATTATCGATGGAACAAATCCATCGGCTCTCAAGGATGCTCTCTTAGGTGCGGGCGGAACGTTGGTGGTTGCATGAAGCGTTGGCAGAAAGCACTTCAAGATAATTACGGAACTCCGACAATCGAACTTGTCTCTGGCAAAGGATCAGTCGTAAAGGATGCCAATGGCAATACTTATCTCGACTTCTTGGCAGGAATTGCGACCAATGTCTTGGGACATGCACATCCTGCGATTGTTAAATCAGTTACCAAGCAGATTTCAACGTTGGGCCATGTCGGTAATTTCTACGCTCATCCCAATGTTCTAGAACTTGCCGAAAAACTTCAAAAGTTGACCGGTGATAAAAGCGCGCGCGTCTTCTTCTGCAACTCAGGAGCTGAAGCTAATGAAGCAGCTTTAAAACTCTCTCGTAAGACAGGCAAGTACAAGGTGGTGGCAACCCAAGAGGCATTCCATGGTCGCACTATGGGAGCGCTTTCACTTACTGGGCAACCTTCTAAGCGAAACCCTTTCAAGCCGCTGATCAAGGGCGTCAAGCATGTTCCGTTCGGCGATTCTGCTGCGATGAAGCGAGCAATCACAAAGAAGACTGCGATGGTCATAGTTGAACCAGTTATGGGTGAAGCGGGTGTCATCGTTCCGCCGAGTGACTATCTCAAGAATTTGCGTCAATATTGTGACGATAACGGTGCGCTCTTAGTTTTCGATTGCGTCCAAACAGGGATGGGTCGCACTGGCGATTGGTTCGGGTATGAATATTCAGGCGTCAAACCTGATGTGATCACTTTGGCTAAAGGACTTGGTGGGGGACTGCCACTTGGCGCGATGATTGCACTTGGTTCAGCCTCGAAACTTTTTACTGCAGGTGATCACGGCTCGACTTTTGGTGGTAACCCCGTTGCAACAGCTGCTGCGCTTGCAGTTATTGCTTCTATTGAGAAGGAGAAGATTCTTGCCCATGTTGATGAGGTTGGAGAGTTCCTCCTCGCAGAGCTCGCACTTATTCCAGGAGTAACTGAAGTTCGCGGTGCAGGATTACTCATCGGGTTAACACTCGATAAACCTGTTGCCAAGCTTGTAACAAAGAAATGTCAGGATCTTGGAGCGCTCATCAATGCGCCAGGAGACTCAACCATTCGCATTGCACCAGCTCTCAATATCTCAATGAAACAGGCCCAGAAATTTGTCGCGATTTTCAGCCAAGCTTTAAAGGAGGTATCTCATGTCTAGCGTTACTGCACGTAGAGCAAAGGCAATTTCACTCATCAAAGCAGGCCTTATTCATTCGCAATCAGATTTGGTAAAACAGTTAAAGAAGGCTGGCTTTGTGGTCACTCAAGCAACGGCAAGCCGAGACCTTGAAGAAATCGGCGCAGTCCGTGGTCGTTCTTCCTCCGGAGAATCTATCTACAAGATTTCAAATAGTGACGACGAATCTATTTCTCGCACTATGCCCGTACCTGCTGATCTGATTATCTCTGTTGAGGCGAGCGGTAATCTGGCCGTAGTTCGCACCCCACCTGGGGGAGCGCAGTTGCTTGCCAGCTCACTTGATCATTCGGGGATATCGGAAATTATCGGCACAATTGCAGGCGACGACACGGTTCTGGTTGTATCGAGAAAAGCGACCGGTGGAGCCCAACTCGCGAAAGAATTGCTCGCTTACGGCGGTATCAAAAGAAGTGGAAGAGGTAGCAAATAATGGCGCTCTGGGGCGGACGTTTTTCTGAAACACCAGCTGATGCTGTCTTCGCACTCTCTCGCAGCGTCCACTTTGATTGGCGGCTAGCTCCTTATGACCTACGTTCTTCACTCGCTCACCTAGCCGTTCTTCAGTCGAGCGGCCTGCTCGAAGATTCCGTGGCTGAACCTATTCGCGGAGCTTTGAAAGAACTTATCTCTGAAGTTGCTTCTGGAAAATTCGCCGCAAACGAGACCGATGAGGATGTTCATAGCGCTCTCGAACGTGGATTAACTGAGAAGTTAGGCGCTATTGGTGGCTCACTTCGTGCCGGTCGTTCCCGCAATGATCAAGTCGCTACCGATCTTCGTCTCTACGCTATCGATCACATGATTGAAGTCGCTCAGCAAATATTGGCACTTCAAAACGCACTCATTGCAAAGGCATCTGAATATGGCGATGCTCCAGCACCAGGTTTTACTCACTTACAGCACGCACAACCAGTGCTCTTCGGCCATGAGATTGCAAAGCATGTACAAGGTTTTTCTCGCGATCTCGATCGCATCCACGATTGGCTAGATCGCGCACTCGTTAGTCCGTTGGGTTCAGGCGCACTCGCTGGATCATCACTTCCACTTTCACCTGAAGTAACTGCCAAGAACCTTGGCTTTACATCAAGTGCGGCAAATTCTATTGATGGCGTATCTGATCGAGACTTTGTTGCTGAAGCGCTCTTCATACTTTCAATGGTCGGTATTCATCTTTCTCGCATCGGTGAAGAATGGTGTATCTGGGCAACAACTGAATTCGGTTGGGCAAAAGTTGCAGATGCATACTCAACTGGCTCTTCAATCATGCCTCAAAAGAAGAATCCAGATATGGCAGAGCTTGCTCGCGGAAAGGCGGGACGTTTAGTTGGAAACCTCACCGGAGTTCTCACCATGCTTAAGGGTTTGCCTTTCGCATATAACCGTGATCTCCAAGAAGATAAAGAACCACTCTTTGATTCCATCGATACAGTGCTTCTAGTTCTTCCTGCAGTGACAGGAATGGTTGCAACGACAGATTTCGATCGCGAGAAGATGGCACTTGCTGCTCCACTCGGATTCTCGCTTGCAACAGAGATCGCTGATTACCTGGTTCAGGCGAAGGTTCCATTTGCCCTCGCTCATGAAGCTGCTGGTAAATGTGTTGCGATGTGTGAAGCATCAGGGCGCCAACTCCATCAACTCACTGATGAAGAGTTTGCATCGATTCATCCATCGCTCAAGGGCGATGTGCGCGATGTCTTAACAGTCCACGGTGCTCTTGAATCGCGCACGACCGTAGGTGGCACTTCACCTTCATCCTTTAAACAGCAGATCAAAGAGTCGACGGCAATCACTGCTGCTTACTCAAAAGAATTCACCGACAAGGCAAATGCCTTCTCAGAGATGATGGGTGCGTGAAAAACGACATGACTGACCTAATCGATGACCTCAAATGGCGTGGGCTTATCTCGCAGACCACCGATGAAAAGGAGCTTCGCGAAGCTCTCAAGAAGCCAATCACCCTCTACTTAGGCACCGACCCAACTGCTCCAAGCATCCACGTAGGAAACCTCGTAGTGCTTCTTGTTCTTCGTCGTTTCCAATTAGCGGGCCATCACACCTTGCCATTGATCGGGGGAGCGACCGGTCTTGTCGGAGATCCCAGCGGAAAGAATGAAGAGCGCACACTCAATACAACCGACGTTGTTGAACAGTGGGTCAAGCGCATGACAGCTCAACTTTCAAAGTTTATGGATTTCGAAACCACAGTGAATCCCGCAAAGATGGTCAATAACCTTGACTGGACTGCACCTATGTCAGCAATTGAATTCTTGCGCGATATCGGAAAGCATTTCAGTATCAATCAGATGCTCAATAAAGATTCAGTCTCGTCACGTCTTGAGAAGGATGGAATCTCGTACACCGAATTTTCATACCAAGTGTTGCAATCGATGGATTTCCTCGAGCTCTACCGCAACTACAACTGCACACTTCAAATTGGTGGTTCAGATCAGTGGGGAAATATCACTGCAGGTCTTGATCTCATCCGTCGTGCAGAAGGTGGCTCAGCGCACGCACTTACAGTTCCACTGCTCACAAAGGCAGATGGTTCGAAGTTCGGTAAGACAGCAGGTGGTGCTGTGTGGATTGATCCTGATATGACATCACCTTATGCATTCTTCCAGTACTGGTTGAACTCAGATGATAAAGATGTTATCAAATTCCTTAAGGTCTTCTCATTTAAATCTCGCGAAGAGATCGAAGCACTTGAAAAAACTCATAACGAAAATCCAGGTGCACGCGAAGCACATCGCGAACTCGCACGTGAATTAACTTCACTTGTACATAGTCCACTGATTGCAGAGCGAGTGGAAGCTGCAGCACGCGCGTTATTCGGACAAGGTGACATCACCGAACTCGATGAAGCAACTTTGTCTGCGGCCCTTGCAGAACTTCCACGCACTCAAGTGAAAAGTGGTGAAGAGGTCCCAACATGGGTGGAGCTCTTAGCAGCGACAGGGGTTGTTGACTCAAAATCGGCCGCCCGGCGCATCGTTAAAGAAGGTGGCGCATATCTCAATAATGAGAAGATCGCAGGAGAAGATTTCCGCCTCGAAAAAAGCCACTTTTTATGCGGAAAATATGCAGTTTTACGTAAAGGCAAGAGAGACTTGGCTGCAGTCGAGCTCATTTAAGTAAATTCTTACCCCGAAAAACCTCACTTTTTACGCATAAAAGTGAGGATTTTTCGTATTTCGACCCAAATTGGCCACTTCGGGGAGATCGCCAGGACCCCGATTTGACCTGTATGGGGGAGACACCTATAGTTACGCTCCTTGCTGTGGAACGGACACGAAAGTGGTCGTACAGCATTTCCTCCAGATTAAGGCCATTACCGCCGTTTTGACGTGCGCGTAGCCATGGACTAGATTTGGCGGTCTGCCCTGAAAAGTGGAAGAGATTCCGCAAAGCAGTGCGCATCCGTACCTTGAGAACTCAACAGCGTGCCATAAGTCAATGCCGAGAAGGCTTACTTTGTTGTGCAAACAACTAGTACCTTCTCAAATAAATACTTCAATGAAGTATGTACCAGACACTATTTATAGCGTCTGGAAATACTCGTTGATTTCCTTTGGTAAAGACAAAATAAACGACAGTTTGTTTGTCTCGTAAGCCATGAACAAAACTTTCTATGGAGAGTTTGATCCTGGCTCAGGACGAACGCTGGCGGCGTGCTTAACACATGCAAGTCGAGCGATGAAGCACCTTCGGGTGTGAATTAGCGGCGAACGGGTGAGGAACACGTGAAGAATCTGCCTTCAACTCTGGGATAACTCCGGGAAACCGGGGCTAATACCGGATATGAGCCTTGATCGCATGATCGGGGCTGGAAAGTTTTTCGGTTGAAGATGACTTCGCGGCCTATCAGCTTGTTGGTGAGGTAATGGCTCACCAAGGCGACGACGGGTAGCCGGCCTGAGAGGGCGACCGGCCACACTGGGACTGAGACACGGCCCAGACTCCTACGGGAGGCAGCAGTGGGGAATATTGGGCAATGGAGGAAACTCTGACCCAGCGACGCCGCGTGAGGGATGAAGGCCTTCGGGTTGTAAACCTCTTTCAGTAGGGAAGAAGCGAAAGTGACGGTACCTACAGAAGAAGCACCGGCTAACTATGTGCCAGCAGCCGCGGTAATACATAGGGTGCAAGCGTTGTCCGGAATTATTGGGCGTAAAGAGCTCGTAGGTGGTTCGATACGTCGGATGTGAAAATCAGGGGCTCAACCCCTGACCTGCATCCGATACGGTCGAGCTAGAGTTTGGTAGGGGAGACTGGAATTCCTGGTGTAGCGGTGGAATGCGCAGATATCAGGAGGAACACCGATGGCGAAGGCAGGTCTCTGGGCCAATACTGACACTGAGGAGCGAAAGCGTGGGGAGCGAACAGGATTAGATACCCTGGTAGTCCACGCCGTAAACGGTGGGCGCTAGTTGTGCGAACCTTCCACGGTTTGTGCGACGCAGCTAACGCATTAAGCGCCCCGCCTGGGGAGTACGATCGCAAGATTAAAACTCAAAGGAATTGACGGGGCCCCGCACAAGCAGCGGAGCATGCGGCTTAATTCGACGCAACGCGAAGAACCTTACCAAGGCTTGACATATACAGGAATATGGCAGAGATGTCATAGCCGCAAGGTCTGTATACAGGTGGTGCATGGTTGTCGTCAGCTCGTGTCGTGAGATGTTGGGTTAAGTCCCGCAACGAGCGCAACCCTCGTTCTGTGTTGCCAGCATTTAGTTGGGGACTCACAGGAGACTGCCGGGGTTAACTCGGAGGAAGGTGGGGATGACGTCAAATCATCATGCCCCTTATGTCTTGGGCTGCACGCATGCTACAATGGCTGGTACAAACGGCTGCAATACCGCAAGGTGGAGCGAATCCGAGAAAGCCAGTCTCAGTTCGGATTGGGGTCTGCAACTCGACCCCATGAAGTCGGAGTTGCTAGTAATCGTAGATCAGCAACGCTACGGTGAATACGTTCCCGGGGCTTGTACACACCGCCCGTCACATCACGAAAGTCGGTAACACCCAAAGTCAGTGGCCCAACCGTAAGGAGGGAGCTGCCAAAGGTGGGATCGGTGATTGGGATGAAGTCGTAACAAGGTAGCCGTACCGGAAGGTGCGGCTGGATCACCTCCTTTCTAAGGAGCATCGAGTAGAGAAGCTAATAGTTAGCTTCATTAAACTACTCGGCTCATAAGTGGAGCATTGACTTAGGTTTATTTAAGAATTCATCGTTAGTACAGCTCTTCGGAGAGTGGAAAGCCTCTGTAATTCGAATTTCAACTAGGCACGTTGTTGGGTCCTGAGGGGACGGCTAGCGCCAAACCTCTGGACTTAATAAGAAGAGATACTGCGAATTTATTCGTAAGTCTCAACTCTTATTGAGTACCGCCCGTATTTTGAGAACTACACAGTGGACGCGAGCATCTTTGTGGAAAAATTATTAAGCGCACATGGCGGATGCCTTGGCATCAGAAGCCGATGAAGGACGTAGTAGGCTGCGATAAGCCTCGGGGAGCTGTCAAACGAGCTTTGATCCGAGGATTTCCGAATGGGGAAACCCAGCTGGAGTAATGTCCAGTTATTTCCATCTGAATATATAGGGTGGATAAAGGGAACGTGGGGAAGTGAAACATCTCAGTACCCACAGGAAGAGAAAACAACCGTGATTCCGTTAGTAGTGGCGAGCGAAAACGGAAGAGGCCAAACCAATACTGTGCCAAGCCGGCAGGCGTTGCAGTATCGGTGTTGTGGGACCAGTTAGATCGGACTGCCGTTCGATCAAAGAGTCAAAAACTAGCTAGGTAGATGAATGGTGTGGGAAAGCCAGTCATAGAGGGTGAGAACCCCGTAGTCGAAACTTAGTTAACTCTTTATTGGTATCCCAAGTAATACCGAACTCGAGGAATTCGGTATGAATCTGGCGGGACCACCCGCTAAGCCTAAATACTCTCTGATGACCGATAGCGGACTAGTACCGTGAGGGAAAGGTGAAAAGAACCCCGTAAGGGGAGTGAAATAGAATCTGAAACCGTGTGCGTACAAGCCGTTGGAGCGACGAAAGTTGTGACAGCGTGCCTTTTGAAGAATGAGTCTACGAGTTAGTGTCGTGTTGCAAGGTTAACCCGTCGAGGGGAAGCCGTAGCGAAAGCGAGTCTGAATAGGGCGATTCAGTAGCACGATCTAGACCCGAAGCGAGGTGATCTACGCATGGCCAGGTTGAAGCGCGGGTAAGACCGCGTGGAGGACCGAACCCACTAATGTTGAAAAATTAGGGGATGAGCTGTGTGTAGGGGTGAAAGGCCAATCAAACTTCGTGATAGCTGGTTCTCTCCGAAATGCATTTAGGTGCAGCGTTGCGTGTTTCTTACCGGAGGTAGAGCTACTGGATGGTCGAGGGGTCCTACAAGATTACCAACATCAGCCAAACTCCGAATGCCGGTAAGTGAGAGCGCAGCAGTGAGACTGTGGGGGATAAGCTTCATGGTCGAGAGGGAAACAACCCAGAATAGCAACTAAGGTCCCAAAGCCTGTGCTAAGTGGAAAAGGATGTGAAGTCGCATAGACAACCAGGAGGTTGGCTTAGAAGCAGCCACCCTTAAAAGAGTGCGTAATAGCTCACTGGTCAAGTGATTTCGCGCCGACAATGTAACGGGGCTCAAGCACAGCACCGAAGTTCTATCATTCAAGCACTACCCCGATCGCAAGATCCAGGGGCTTGGATGGGTAGGAGAGCGTTGTGTGGCTGGTGAAGCGGCAGAGGAATCTAGCCGTGGAAGCCACACAAGTGAGAATGTAGACATGAGTAGCGAGAGAGGGGTGAGAAACCCCTCCGCCGAAAGACCAAGGGTTCCTGGGCCAGGCTAATCCGCCCAGGGTAAGTCGGGACCTAAGGCGAGGCCGTCAGGCGTAGTCGATGGACAACTGGTTGATATTCCAGTACTCGCTTATTTTCGCCCAGGACGAGGCAACTAATGCTAAGGCCGTGAAGTTGATCTGGCTTTTGTCAGATTGATGGATCCGCTGACCCGGTGTTGTAGTAGTTCAGCAATGGTGTGACACAGGAAGGCAGTCCAGCCCGGGCGATGGTTGTCCCGGGGTAAGGTCGTAGGGCGTTACGTAGGCAAATCCGCGTAACACATGCCTGAGAGCTGATGCCGAGCCGTAAGGCGAAGTGGATGATCCTATGCTGTCAAGAAAAGCATCTAGCGAGAAAATAAGTGACCCGTACCCGAAACCGACACAGGTGGTCAGGTAGAGAATACCAAGGCGATCGAGATAATTATGGATAAGGAACTCGGCAAAATGCCCCCGTAACTTCGGGAGAAGGGGGGCCCTTTGACGTGTAGGAGTTTTCCTCCGAAGCGTTGGAAGGCCGCAGAGACCAGGCTCAAGCGACTGTTTACCAAAAACACAGGTCCGTGCGAAGTAGCAATACGATGTATACGGACTGACGCCTGCCCGGTGCTGGAAGGTTAAGGGGACTGGTTAGCCGCAAGGCGAAGCTGAGAACTTAAGCCCCAGTAAACGGCGGTGGTAACTATAACCATCCTAAGGTAGCGAAATTCCTTGTCGGGTAAGTTCCGACCTGCACGAATGGCGTAACGACTTGAGCGCTGTCTCATCCGTAAACTCGGCGAAATTGCATTACGAGTAAAGATGCTCGTTACGCGCAGAAAGACGGAAAGACCCCGGGACCTTTACTATATCTTGATATTGGTGTTCGGAACGGTTTGTGTAGCATAGGTGGGAGACTTTGAAGCGGGCACGCCAGTGTTTGTGGAGTCATCGTTGAAATACCACTCTGATCGTTTTGAACTTCTAACCTCGGTCCGTAATCCGGATCAGGGACAGTGTCTGGTGGGTAGTTTGACTGGGGCGGTCGCCTCCTAAAAAGTAACGGAGGCGCTCAAAGGTTCCCTCAACCTGGTTGGCAATCAGGTGTCGAGTGTAAGTGCACAAGGGAGCTTAACTGTGAGACAGACATGTCGAGCAGGTGCGAAAGCAGGAACTAGTGATCCGGCGGTGGCTTGTGGAAGCGCCGTCGCTCAACGGATAAAAGGTACCCCGGGGATAACAGGCTGATCTTGCCCAAGAGTCCATATCGACGGCAAGGTTTGGCACCTCGATGTCGGCTCGTCTCATCCTGGGGCTGGAGTAGGTCCCAAGGGTTGGGCTGTTCGCCCATTAAAGAGGCACGCGAGCTGGGTTCAGAACGTCGTGAGACAGTTCGGTCCCTATCTTCTGTGCGCGTAAGAAACTTGAGAAGGGCTGACCCTAGTACGAGAGGACCGGGTCGGACGAACCTCTGGTGTGTCGGTTGTTCCGCCAGGAGCACCGCCGATTAGCTACGTTCGGAAGGGATAACCGCTGAAAGCATCTAAGCGGGAAGCTCGCTTCAAGATTAGGTTTCTCATTGGTTTACCAAGTAAGGCCCCCAGGAGACTACTGGGTTGATAGGGTGGAAGTGGAAGAGCCGTAAGGCTTGGAGCTGACCACTACTAATAGGCCGAGGATTTAACTACAAAGTTGCTACGCGTCCACTGTGTGGTTCTCGAGATACGGTCGAGAACCACGAACATAAGAAGATCAAATTAATTTTTGATCAGACTTACTTTTCGTAGGTTCATGCCAAAAACTCAATAGCGTTTCGGCGACCATAGCGAGAGGGAAACACCCGGTCCCATTCCGAACCCGGAAGTTAAGCCTCTCAGCGTCGATGGTACTGCACGGGTGACCTTGTGGGAGAGTAGAACGTCGCCGGACTTCTTTTATAAAAAGGGGCGCTTATTTTTAAGCGCCCCTTTTTTATTTCTCAAACGTGTTTGTTCATTTGATCTATTCAAAGCTTTGAGAAGAACTGAAGTTAAACTTAACTAGATGCCAAAAGCATCAAAAAATTGGAGTAGGTAATGGAAGAGCGTCCACAGAGAGATAATCGATCTAGCAGCGATCGGCCAGCGCGACCATCAAATGGTCGCCCTTCTTCACGTCCATCATCTTCACGCCCATCCTCATCAAGACCATCGAGCGGCCGTCCATCATCGGATCGTCCAAGCTCTGGTCGACCATCTTCATCAAGACCTTCATCTTCTCGCCCGCAATCTCGTGAAGATCGCCCAGCTCGCGGCGGTCGCGATGATCGCGCAGGCGCTACACGTCAAGTTTCACAGGGCCGTGATGTCAGCGATCCACGCGGGTTTCGTCCAGCTCCACAAGAACGCGATCAATCACGAATTCGTCCACGCATCTTTGAGCCAGATATTCCTGAAGACGTTACAGGGGAAGAACTTGAAAAGAGCGTTCGTGCAGAGTTGCTAAGCCTCTCTGCTGAAAATGCAAAAGTTGTTGCGCGACATATGGTCTGCGTAAATCTCTATATGGATATTGATCCAGAACTTTCACATAAGCACGCTGTTGCTGCTGCGCACCATGCAGGGCGTCTTGCCGTCGTTCGCGAAACAGCTGGGTATGCCGCATATCGCGCAGGACATTATGAAATTGCGCTGAAAGAGCTGCGCGCATCGAACAGAATTTCAGGCGATGTTTCAATGTGGCCAGTAATGGCTGACTGCGAACGTGGCCTTGGAAATCCTCTAAAAGCCCTGAATTTGGCTGGTTCTGACGAGGTCAAGCGATTAGCAAAGCCTGAAGAAATCGAAATGCGCATCGTCGCGTCCGGTGCGCGTCGCGACCTCGGAGAATTCGATGCCGCAGTTGTGACGTTGCAATGCAAAGAGTTGAAGAATGAGAGCGAAGATTGGGCTTTCCGTCTTCGTTATGCATATGCCGATGCTCTGGAAGCTGCAGGTCGCACCGAAGAAGCACGCGAATGGTTTTCAAAGTGTGCAGATCTCGATCCTGATGATGAAACAGACGCCCGCGAACGTTCGCAGAAGTAGAGATATCCACACACGTCTCTAACTTTTGATTTTCTGTCAGAGCAATACTCAATCATCGCCCCTTCATCTATTGAAAGGGTTTATATGGCTGCCACAAAGAGCGTTGCAAAGAAGACTGAGAAGAAGAGCGATCAGATTGAAGAAGAGGTCGATTACTCACTCAACGATCTGCTCTTAAGGGGCCGAGTCTCAGCCCCTGCAACAACGAAGGAGCTGCCAAGTGGTGATAAAGTCGTTGAATTTCGCTTGATTGTCACTCGCTCTGAACGCGAAGGCGTCGACACTCTCGATATCGCAGCCTGGAGCGCGAAGATGCGAAAGGTGGCCCTGACTCTCGAAGGTGACGAATGGATCGAAGTTTCAGGCTCGATTCACCGCCGCTTCTGGCAGAGCCCAACAGGGGTAGCAAGTAGATGGCAGATTGAAGCGGCCGAGATTGTCCGCCTCTAGTCGTACGGAGTCGATACTCTTAGCGAATGGCAAAGGCACCTATCACCGAGATCTTCTCGACCCTCAAGAGCTATGCACAGAAGCTCTCTGATGGCGAACGCACACCTGCTGAGATCGCCTCCGCCCTCAACGATTGGGCACATGAAAGCGCTGATTCAGTGCGAGCGAAGATTCACGAAGAGGTAGAAGCTGCTGTCCTTAAGATGGGTTTTGTAAAGCGCGAAGAGTTCGATGCTCTTGCAAAGGAAGTCGCTGCTTTGAAGAAGAAATCTCCAGCAAAGAAGGCTGAAAAGAAATCTTCAGCGAAGAAAATTGTTAAGAAGGCACCTACTAAGAAGGCGGCAAGTCGATGACAGAAGAGAATGAAGTAGACCTCGTACAACAAGTACGCACTGAACTTGAAGAGATAGATGCAAGTGACCTCTCTGAACATTCAGCACGTTTTGAGGCGCTCCACGAAAAACTCCAAGAGTCACTTAAGTCGATCGATAACCTCTAAGAACTAACGCCATGAAGACTCGTCTCGATGCAGAACTAGTTCGTCGCGAACTCGCACGTTCGCGCGAACATGCTGCCGATTTAATTGAGTCACGCTCTGTATTTGTTGGCGGAATTCCAGCGACGAAGCCAGCTACTCAAGTTGATGCCGAAACATCCATCACCATTCAAGGCGACCGCGATGACTTCGTATCTCGTGGTGGACATAAATTGGCTGGCGCTCTCGATGCCTTTACAGGTGTTGCAGTCGAAGGAAAGACTTGTCTCGATGCGGGTGCGTCCACTGGTGGTTTCACCGATGTCCTTTTGCGACGAGGTGCATCTCTAGTTGTTGCAGTAGACGTTGGCTACGGACAGCTGGCGTGGGAACTTCGTCAAGACCCACGAGTGAAAATCCTTGATCGCACCAATATTCGCCACCTTACCGGCGAGCAAGTTGATGAGGATATTGATTTAGTAGTCGCAGACCTCTCTTTCATTTCGCTCTCACTCGTTCTCCCTGCTCTTGCTGCTGTATCGAAGCCCGAAGCGGATTTCGTTCTTATGGTGAAACCACAATTCGAAGTTGGGCGCGAAAAACTTGGCGCTGGGGGAGTCGTACGCGATCCAGCACTTCGTCGCGCTGCAGTTCTCGATGTTGCAGAGTCGGCATATGACGTAGGTCTTGGCACTATGGGAATAGCTGCTAGTCCGCTTCCGGGTCCTGCAGGAAATGTTGAATACTTCTTATGGCTACGACGTGGCGCTCCTGAAATTGATGAAGCAGCGCTCGATGCAGCGATTGCGATGGGCCCGGCATAATGACGATTCGTTCAGCTGCGCTAGTAATTAGTCCATCTCGCGCCGAAGCTATTGCGGCTGCGAAGGAACTTGCCCCACTTCTCTATTCCGCAGGTTTCTCGCTCTACACAATCTCAGATGTCTCAATCGAAGGAATCAAGAAGGTTGCTCCGGCTGATCTTCCAGAGATTGAAATCGCTGTGGTCCTTGGCGGAGATGGCACAATTCTTCGCGCTGCTGAAATTACTTTGAGCCGAAATATTCCATTACTTGGAATCAATATGGGCCATGTTGGATTTATGGCAGAAGTTCAGAGACCAACAATCTCTGCGATTGCAGAGAGCATCATCAGCAAGAGCTATGTCTCTGAAGATCGAATGATTCTTCGTTTCTCTGTCGAACGCGATGGAAAAGAAATCGGTAAAGGTTGGGCTCTTAACGAAGTAACAGTCGAACGCGATGGCACCACAATGGTCGAACTCTTCGTTGAAATTGATAGCCGTCCACTTTCGCATTGGGGTTGCGACGGGCTCATCTGTTCAACTCCTACTGGCTCTACCGCATATGCATTTAGCGCTGGCGGGCCAGTGCTATGGCCTGAAGTTGATGCTCTTGTCTTGTTGCCGATCTCTGCCCATGCACTCTTCTCGCGTCCAATGGTTGTTTCACCAAAGTCTGAAATTGTCGTGACTATCGACTCTTCAGAGGCCCTCTTATCAGCCGATGCCCTTCGCAAGATTCCTTTGCAGAAAGGTGATCGCGTGCTCATCACTCGCGATGATCAAACCATCAAACTTTCACATGTATCAAAGACTCTCTTCACAGATAGATTGGTAGCAAAGTTCAAACTTCCCGTTGAAGGTTGGCGCGGTGAGTGAACGTTCTTATATAGAAGAGATTTCTATTCGTAATCTCGGAATTATCGAGCAATCAGAGCTCGAACTCGGTCGCGGTCTCAATGTTTTGACCGGCGAAACCGGTGCCGGAAAGACAATGATTCTTACTGCTCTCAACCTTGTTCTTGGCGGTAAGAGCGATAGCTCGCTTGTGCGTCACGGTTCTGAACGCCTTGTAGCTACAGCACAATTTTCGGTAACGAAAGAATCAAAAGATCTGCTTGATGAAATTGGTGCCGAAGTTGACGGCTCTTCACTCATTGTCACGCGCACAGTAAATAGCGATGGCAAGAGCAAGGCATCGTGTGGGGGAGTAACAGTTCCTGCAGGCACGCTCGCCGATGTCACTGAGTCGCTTATTGAAATTCATGGACAATCAGCGAACACACAGATTGTGAAACCTGCTCGCCAGAGAGAGCTACTTGATCGGTTTGGTGGAGCTCCATTAGCAGCTTCTCTCAATGAGTATCAAGAGAGATACTCTGAATATCTAGAACTTAAAGATCGCATTAAGGTGATGAAGGCATCAGCCAACAAGCGAGATGGTGAGATTGCAGAGCTAGAAGAATTCCTAGCCGCCTGGAGCAAGCTCAAAGCGGTGCGCAACGAACCATCCAGCGTCGAAGATGAGATTAAGCGACTTTCTAGCGTTGAGGAGCTGCGCATTGCTTCGAGTGGCGCAATGTCTGCGCTCAATTCCGAAGAATCCGGAGCTTTGACCCTACTTCACTCTGCTCGGCGTTTTCTAGATGCCGCCAAAGGTAAGGATTCAAAGCTAGAAGAGATCGCAGAACGCGTAGCAGAGTCTCTCTTTATCCTCGATGATGCATCATCTGATTTAGCGTCATATGCAACTTCCTTAGAGGCTGATCCTGAACGTTTAGATTTCTTGCAGAATCGCAAAGCTGAGCTGAACCTATTTATTAAGAGATGGGGAGGCGCCGATAGCGCTGATGAAGAGTTAGTACTTCTTGCCGCAAAGGCTAAATCAGGTAAGGAATCAATCGCAGATCTCAAAGGTGGCGACGAGCGAATTGCCGAGCTTGAAAGTGAACTAGTTAAGATCAAGAAGAACCTTGTAGCAGTTGCAGAGAAGCTATCGAAAACCAGAGTTGAAGCTGCTAATTTGCTTTCTCAATCAGTGACAACAGAGATTCAGGCGTTATCCATGCCGCATACTCGATTCTTTGTAGAAGTATTGTCGCCAGAATATTCCGGCGCTCTGAAGGAAAGTGACTTCACGCAATTAGGTTGCGATGAAGTTTCGATGCAGATCCAGGGACAAGTTGATGGACCGAAGATTGCACTTGGAAAAGGCGCAAGTGGTGGCGAAATGTCTCGCATCATGTTGGGACTTGAAGTGGTTATTGCAAAGTCACATCCAGTCGGAACCTATATCTTTGACGAGGTCGATGCAGGCGTTGGTGGCAAGGCAGCGATTGAAGTTGGTAAGCGCCTGCATGCACTCGCCCAGAACTCCCAAGTTATTGTCGTTACTCACTTACCTCAGGTTGCGGCCTGGGCCGATACTCACTTTGTCGTAAAGAAGAGCAGTGATGGATCTGTTGTTCAGTCCGGCGTCTCGAAACTTGGACAATCCGAGCGCGTTGAAGAGATTGCGCGCATGTTGGCAGGGCTTGAAGAATCCTCGAGTGCGCGAGAACACGCCGCCGAATTGCTAGCTATGCGAGGCTAGGGCTAAGAGAGCTATAAGATGGTCTTCCATGAGCCAAGCGCATGTGACCAAACATATTTTCGTAACAGGCGGAGTCGCCTCAAGTCTTGGCAAGGGCCTCACAGCATCATCTTTAGGTCGCCTCCTGGTCGCCCGCGGTATCCGCGTCACCATGCAGAAGCTAGACCCATATCTGAATGTTGATCCAGGCACTATGAACCCCTTCCAGCACGGTGAAGTATTTGTCACAGATGATGGCGCAGAGACAGATCTTGATATCGGCCACTACGAGCGTTTTCTCGATCGCAATCTCGAAGGTTCAGCGAATGTAACTACTGGCCAGGTTTATTCACGCGTTATTGCTCGCGAACGTCGCGGTGAATACCTCGGTGAAACCGTTCAGGTGATTCCACATATCACCAATGAAATCAAAGAGCGCATGCTCGCAAATGATTCAGCGGATGTAGATGTTGTTATCACTGAAATAGGTGGAACTGTTGGAGATATCGAATCTCAGCCATTCCTCGAAGCTGCTCGTCAGCTACGCCAAGAAGTTGGTCGCGATAACGTTTTCTATCTCCACATCTCGCTCGTTCCTTATATCGGGCCATCTGGAGAGTTGAAGACAAAGCCAACACAGCACTCAATTGCCGCTCTTCGTAGCATTGGTATTGCACCCGATGCTGTCGTTCTTCGCTGCGATCGTCCAATTCCAGAAGGCATCAAGAAGAAGATTTCCCTTATGTGTGACGTGGATGTTGAAGCAGTAGTTGCAGCTGTTGACGCACCATCTATCTATGACATTCCGAAGGTTCTCTTCACGGAAGGATTGGATTCATACATTGTTCGTCGCTTGTCACTTGGTGGACACGATGTTAAATGGGGCGAGTGGGATGACCTTCTGAAGAGAGTCCACTCTCCAAAGCACACAGTCAAGGTCGCTCTTGTTGGAAAGTACATCGATCTTCCAGATGCTTATCTCTCGGTTTCAGAAGCGCTACGTGCCGGTGGTTTTGCAAATGAAGCGAAGGTTGAAATAGTTTGGGTTCCCAGCGATGAGTGCGAAACTCCAGAAGGAGCGAAGAAGGCGCTAGGCGAAATTGATGCAATCTGTGTGCCTGGTGGATTCGGAATCCGCGGAATTGAAGGAAAGCTCGGCGCACTTAAGTTTGCTCGCGAGAACAAGATTCCAACTCTCGGACTATGTCTAGGTTTGCAGTGCATGGTTATTGAAGCTGCTCGAAATCTCGCTGGGATTAAGGATGCAAACTCTGCAGAATTCTTAGCCGATAGCGGAACGCATGTAATCGCAACGATGGATGATCAGAAAGATATCGTCGCCGGTGGGGGAGATATGGGTGGCTCGATGCGCTTAGGTCTCTACAAGGCAACTCTTACACCTGGCTCAATTGTTGCTGGCGTCTATGGTGCAACAGAAGTCTCTGAACGTCACCGCCATCGCTATGAGGTGAATAACCAGTATCGCGACCAAATTGCAGCTGCCGGTTTGGTCTTCTCCGGAATCTTTAAAGACCGAGACCTTGTTGAATTCGTAGAACTTCCTCGAGAAGTTCATCCTTATTATGTTGGAACACAGGCTCACCCAGAGCTACGTTCTCGACCAACGCGTCCACATCCGCTCTTTTCAGGGTTGATTGCTGCAGCGCTAGTCCGTAAGGGCGCTCACTAAATTACAGTTGCGCAATGAAGTTCGAGGCGGCACGCAGCTCCTACCTCGATCAACTGCGTATTGAACGGGGGCTTTCGAGTAATTCGATCTCTTCCTACGCTCGTGATTTAACGAAATTCGAAGTATTTCTGCAAGGCTCGCGTAAAGATTTCACGAATTTAACTGCACTAGACCTTACCGAGTTCGAAGTTTCACTTAAGGCGACGGGGCTTGCGCTATCGAGCATCAATCGGACCTTGTCCGCCGTTAAGGGTTTCTACAAGTACGCCTCTCTTGAATTTGATATCTCTAATCCAACGCTTGAAATTGTCAGTGCAAAGATTGCAAGGAAGCTTCCTAAGGCCTTATCCGTAGATGAAGTAACAAGTTTGATTGAATCTGCAAAGCGAGAAGGAGATCCGATCTCGTTACGCGATTTTGCGATACTAGAACTTCTTTACTCATCTGGTGGGCGAGTCAGTGAAATTGTTGGAGTAAACACTGGCGATATCTCGGTAACGCAGACCAATGATGGCGATGTAACGGTCTTGAAATTGCGGGGGAAGGGTTCGAAAGAGCGCCTTGTACCGCTTGGAAAATTTGCAGTCGCTGCTATTGAAGATTACTTCACAAGGACGAGACCTGCGCTAGCTGCTAAGAACTCAAAATCAGAGCCAGCTCTCTTTCTTAACGCTCGCGGAAAACGTTTATCGAGACAAAGTGCCTGGCAGATAGTTCTTGATGCTGCGGTAGCGACAGGGCTTGAAGGAAAAGTTAGCCCACACGTCTTCAGGCACTCATATGCAACACATCTACTTGATGGGGGCGCAGATATTCGTGTGGTGCAAGAGTTACTCGGACATTCATCAGTGACAACAACTCAGATTTATACACTTATCACTATCGATAAAGTACGCGAGACTTATAGCACCGCACACCCCAGAGCGAAGTAAAGCTAGGGAGTTATTAAATCCCGCGAAGACGACGAGCAAGGATGCTCTGATCGCCCTTTGCTTCAAGGTCAGCGATAATCACTGCAATTGATTCGCGAACGATACGACCGCGATCTACTGCAAGTCCCAAATCTCCGCGGAGCATAAGGCGCGCTTGATCTAGATCGAAGAGTTCATCCGTAGATAGATACACGGTGATCTTCTCTTCATGAAGTTCGCGACCAGAGGGTGACTTTTCAGCAGCTGTAACGCGACGACGTGAAATGGTGCGAACACCCTTCTTCGTCTTTGGTGCAGCGCTCTGTGTTACCGGTGTAACTGGAGCTGATGTTTGAATTGGTTCCGCAACGTGGCGTACTGCACTCAGCGCGGGAGTGTTTGCGCGGAAGAGTTCATCCGCACCTGGCAAGCTAGCTCTACGTGTCATCGGGCGCCTCCTCGGGCAATTAGTTCACGGGCAAGACGGCGGTATGACTGCGCACCACCTGAAGATGATGCATAAGCAGTGATGGGTTCGCCTGCAACAGTTGTCTCAGCAAATCGAATTGTCTTTGCGATAATTGTTTCAAATACATCTTCAGGATATTTCTCAAGGATTGCAGTAAGAACTTCGCGGTTATGTAGCGTCTTGCGGTCGTACATAGTTGCAAGAATTCCAATTAACTTAAGTTCAGGGTTTAGGAAGCTACGAACCTTGTCGATATTTCCCTTAAGCTCGATAAAACCGTGAAGAGCGAAGTATTCACATTGCAATGGAACGATAACTTCATCAGAAGCAACAAGTGCGTTGATAGTGAGCTGACCCATTGTTGGTTGGCAATCAATCAAAATCACGTCGTATTCGGAACGAAGACGGCCGAGTGCGCGCTTTAAATATTGCTGACCACCAATTTCAGCGCCGAGAGTTGTTTCAGCTGTTCCCAAATCGCGGTTAGCTGGGAGAAAATCAAGTCCGGCAACGGATGATTTCAAAACAATCTCATCGATATTTGTATCCGGTGTCATGAGTGCGTAGTAGACAGTGTTCTCAAGTGGAAGCGCGTGCGCATTAACGCCAAGACCTAAAGAGAGACCGCCTTGAGGATCGAAGTCGACAAGAAGAACGCGACGTCCTAGCTCTGCGAGCGCTGCACCTAAGTTAATAGTTGATGTTGTCTTACCGACTCCACCCTTTTGGTTGAAGATCGAAATGACCTTTGCATCGCCATGCTCTGTAATTGGCGCAGGGATGGAGAAATTCTGGGGAGTTCGCCCGAGGAGAGTGGCGGTAGTGGCCACATCATCATCAAATGTCGATTTAGCGTTCAAGCGAGAAACCTCTTTTCAGTTGTCGCGACTCTACGCGTAAAGCGCGACGAACTGCAAGTAAGACAAGTATGGTTCGCCTCGTGGAAAGTCTCGTGACGCCTGAGGAAATTACCTCAGAACAAGCTGAATCAATCGCCCCTGAGAGCGGTTTCAGCGTCCACCTCGATAACTTTGATGGCCCATTTGATCTCCTGCTTCAGCTGATTTCTCGCCACAAGCTCGATATCACCGAGATCTCGCTCAGTATCGTCACCGATGAATTCATCGCCTTTATCCGCGCCCTCGAGGCTAGCGGCGAGGGCTGGCGCCTAGACCAAGCAACTGAGTTCTTGGTCATTGCCGCCACTCTTCTAGACCTCAAGGCGGCGCGACTCCTGCCTAGCGGTGAGATTGAAGATGAAGAAGACCTCGCTCTACTTGAGGCCCGAGATATCCTCTTTGCCCGACTGCTTCAATATCGAGCTTTCAAGGAAGTTGCCGCCTCGTTCCAAGATGCGATCGCCAACGCCGATAAGTCCTTCCCACGCGTTGTTGCCCTTGATCCAGCTCTTGCTTCGCTTCTTCCTGAGGTACTCATTGGCGTTGGCGCTCAGCGCTTTGCGGCGATCGCCGAGCGTGTCTTGACCCCCAAGGCCCCGCCTGTGGTGGCAGTTGAGCACCTCCATAGCGCCCTTGTGAGCGTGACTGAGGAGTCAAAGCTGGTCGTCGAAGCCCTGCGAAAGGGTCGAACCGTCTCCTTCAGAAACCTTGTCCAGGGAGCCGATTCCACCCTCGTGGTTGTCGCTCGATTCCTCGCATTGCTGGACCTATATCGCCAGGGCGCGCTCCGATTTGAGCAGGTTATTGCCCTCGGCGAGCTCCAGATCAGCTGGGTGGGCTCCGATGAAGGCGACATTCTGGTCACCGATGAGTTTGATGTGCCCGTAGTGCTCGATGATTCCGTAGTTGAAGAGGTCGAGACTGCTTTACAGGCGGTATCTGAAGAGATTTCTGATGAAAATGAGACAGAAGAGGATGAGAATGTCTAATTCCGAAGTTGAGACTCCAGAGGT
This sequence comes from Candidatus Nanopelagicaceae bacterium, assembly GCA_965268225.1. GTDB lineage: Bacteria > Actinomycetota > Actinomycetes > Nanopelagicales > Nanopelagicaceae > Planktophila. The sequence goes on from OZ254166.1 coordinate 637,541, forward strand.
TGCGGTCGCAGAAGATACCCAACTCTCTCACGTTTTTGACCCAGCTGCGCTAGCCCGCTCTATCGAAGCCATCCTAATGGTCGTCGATGAGCCAGTCACCGAGCTCACTCTGGCATCTGTGCTTCAGGTGACCGTCGACCAGGTCGTCGATGCCCTTGAAGCGCTCGTTCCAACCTACGAAGACCGTGGATTCACGCTCAAAGCAATCAATGGGGGATGGCGCTTCTATAGCCACCCAGATTGCAGCGCAGTCGTCGAGAAATTTGTCCTTGATGGCCAGCAGAATCGCCTTACTCAGGCTGCTCTCGAGACTTTGGCTGTCATCGCTTATCGTCAGCCAGTATCCCGCGCCCGCGTCTCAGCCATTCGTGGTGTCAACGTTGAAGCCGTTATGAAGACTCTCATTACCCGTGGCCTCGTCGAGGAATATGGGGTCGAGAACGAGACTGGAGCGATCTTGTATAAGACGACCAGTTACTTCCTCGAGCGCCTTGGACTCAACGCCCTGACCGATCTTCCGCCTCTGGCGCCACATCTGCCAGACCTCGATGGTCTCGATGAGATCCTCGATTCGCTAACTGACTAAGTAACGCCCTACACTTCTCGCCTAAGCCTCCCGCACCTTCTGCCGGGGGAGTTGACTGTCGAGAATGGATAGCCACATGGCCGAAATGCGCCTTAATAAGATCATCGCCGATGCCGGAATTACCTCGCGCCGAGGCGCTGATGAACTCATCATGGATGGTCGTGTCACCGTCGATGGACATCAAGTCCGTGAACTCGGAGCTAAATTTGACCCAGAAAAGGTTAAAGTAGAAGTCGATGGCGAGACAATCACTCGTTCTTTGTCTAAGACTTATTTAGTACTTCATAAGCCTAGAGGCGTTCTGTCTACTATGTTTGACCCCGAAGGACGCCCCTCGTTGGCCGACTTTATCGACCTTCGCACTGAGCGTCTATTTCACGTAGGCCGCCTCGATAAGGATTCAGAAGGCCTGATCTTGCTCACAAATGACGGAGATTTAACCTTCCGTGCCACCCACCCATCTTTTGGTCTCGAAAAGACCTACATCATTGAATTCGATGGAAAGTTGCCGACGGGGGTCGACAAGGTCCTTTTAAAGGGAATTGAACTCGAAGATGGAATGGGACGAGTTTTGAGCTTTAAGCACCTATCTCCTCAGTGGATTGAGGTCACGATCCACGAAGGCCGATATCACATCATCCGTCGTCTCATGGAGGCGGTCGGGGTCGATGTCCTCAGACTGATCCGTACCAAGTTCGGACCTATCTCTCTGGGTGAAACTCTCGAAGGAAGATGGCGAGATCTCAATAGCAATGAATTAATTAGCCTGCAAAACGCTTTAGATATAAAACCTTAAATCGCTACTGCATTAATAAATATATTTATCTATAAATTGATACGCGTTGGTAAAGGTTGAAATAAAAGATATATATCGACAATAACATGCTCAATAGCTTCCCGATAAAATGGCTTTATCGATAATGTGAAAACCACTTGTGATTGCGATGGTTCAAGAAGGCAGTCTCGATAATTCACTGAAGTGAAGAAAGATTGAAAGAGATTTATCGGCAAAACGCTAAATATATAGAACCTAGAAAATGAGTTGAAGGGTACGATTGTTCAATGTCAGTGCGCGCAATCCGTGGGGCAACCCAAGTTGAGGCTAATACCGCCGAGGCGATTACTGCTGCCACTCAAGAGTTGATCCTGGAGATCCTCAAGGTCAACTCACTTTCCCCTGACGATGTCATCTCAGTTCTCTTCACATCGAGCCCTGATTTAGATGCCGCATTCCCGGCCGCTGCAGCGCGCTCAGTTGGATTCGAAAACACTCCTCTCATCTGCTCTGTTGAGATCGATGTGGCAGGAGCTCTTCCTCGTACGGTTCGAGTGATGGCTCACGTAGAAAGCGATCTTTCGAAGGCCGATATTGCCCATATCTACCTCCACGGAGCTAAAGCGCTCCGACGAGATATCGCCCAGTAATCTCAAGGCTCCCCATGACACTTTCCCATGTACGAATCGTCGGCTCAGGGCTGATTGGAACCTCTATTGGACTTGGTTTAGCGCTTAAAGGCGTGGGCGTGACCATGAAGGATTCAGATTCAAGAGCCCAAGGGTTGGCCGAAGACCTCATTAAAAGCCCCTCAGATTTTCCAGTTGACTTGGTCATCTTCGCAACGCCGATTGGTGCCTTGAAATCGGTGATTGAGGGCGAGTTTGAGGCTAATCCAAAGGCCGCCTTTATAGATATTGGGTCTGTAAAGTCTAAAGTTAAGGTTGAGGTATCGACATCATCGCTTCCCGCAAACCGTTTTCTTCCAACCCATCCGATGGCAGGACGTGAAGTAGGTGGCGCAGAATCTGCGCGAGCTGATCTATTCCAGGGGCGACCTTGGATTGTCGACGCTAAAGGCGTTGATGGTGATGTACATGAAAAGGCGTCAGAGCTGATTGAACTTCTGGGCGGCCACAAGATTGATCTAGATTCATCGGAACACGACAAGGCTGTTGCCCTTGTTTCTCATCTACCTCAACTTGTCTCATCACTCCTGGCAAAACAGCTCACTGGGGGAGAAGAGCAGTGGCTCGATCTGGCAGGAGCTGGCCTTCGAGATACGACCCGAATCGCTGGATCAGATTCCAAGCTCTGGCGCGAGATCGTGACGGCAAATAGCCAAGCACTCACGCCCTTACTTCAATCGTTGCAGAGTGATCTGACCAAACTCATTGACTCATTAGAAGATGAGAATTCAGTGGCTGATTTGATTAGTGAAGGTCAGAAAGGTCGCGCCCGCATTCCAGGTAAACATGGTGGAAAAGCTCGCGAATACACATTCCTTCCCATCGTCATTGAAGATAAGCCAGGTCAATTAGCAGCTCTCTTCGAAGAATGCGCACAAGCATCAGTCAACGTTGAAGATCTGACAATCGAACATAGCCCGGGTCAATTCACGGGATTAATCACGCTGGCACTTTCAGAAAGCGATGCAACAAAACTTTCTAGCCATCTAAAGAGCAATGGTTGGAGCGTTCACGCACCAAAGATGTAACTGCTTCGTATCAATTGCCAATAGAATTAACTAACTAAAGATGGGCTGTGAAAATGATTGTTGTAGCGCTAGATGGACCGAGCGGCTCAGGCAAATCAAGCACATCTAAATCAATCGCTATCCGCGCTGGTTGGAATTATTTAGACACAGGCGCGCTCTACCGAGCGATGACATTTCTTGCTTTATCGATAAAGAGTGAAGATCCAAAGGAGATCATCTCCGCGGTAATCGATTCACCAATTTCTTTCAATTCAGATCCACGTGATCCAAAAGTATTCCTTGACGGTCGAGATATCTCAAAAGAGATTCGTTCGCACGAAGTGACCGAAAAGGTCTCCGTAATTAGCGCTCTGCCTGAAGTGCGTGCAGAGCTTTTAACTCTCCAACGTTCAATCATTAACAAGGCAGATCGTGGAATCGTTGTTGAAGGTCGCGACATCGGAACAGTTGTATGTCCTGATGCGGCGCTCAAGATCTATCTGACCGCAGATATTGCAGCACGTGCTAACCGGCGCGATGCCGAACTTGCGGAAGATTCACGAGGAACAGAAGCCGTAGCGCAATCACTTGCAGCGCGCGACGAAATTGATTCGACACGCACCGTATCTCCACTAGCGATGGCAACTGATGCGGTTCATATTGATTCAACAGAACTTAGTCTCGAAGAGACCGTAGATCGCATCTGGGAACTACTATCGCAACGTTCTCTTCTGGGGCTTCCAATCGTCGCAATCCTTGGTCGACCTAACGTTGGCAAGTCAACTTTGATCAACCGATTCATTGGTCGACGTGAAGCAATCGTTGAAGATACTCCTGGAGTAACTCGCGATCGCGTTCAATACGAATGCGAATGGGCTGGACGTCGATTCATCATTATGGATACTGGCGGATGGGAATCTAAGCCTGACGGCATTTCTGTTCAAGTGAGCGCTAGTGCAGAACTCGCGATGGATGAGGCAGATGTACTTTGTTTTGTAGTTGATGCACAGGTTGGTGCACTCGATGAAGATGACATCTTGGTTCAGGAACTTCGTAAAGCGAAGAAGCCAACGATTCTTGTTGCAAATAAGGTCGACGGTGATAACGATGAATCAGATGCGCATGCACTGTGGAATATTGGATTAGGTGAACCACACTTTGTTTCTGCCCTACATGGTCGAGGCAGTGGAGACCTGCTCGACACAATCGTTAAGGAACTTCCTGAAGTAGGCGCTGCGCAAGTTCAAGATGGCTATCGTCGTATCGCGCTGATTGGTCGTCCAAACGTCGGTAAATCAAGTTTGTTTAATGCTCTCGCTGGTGAAAGTCGTTCGATCGTTGATGATGTCGCAGGTACAACACGTGACCCAATCGATGAGCTCATTGAATTCGGTGGAAGCATCTGGAGATTCGTAGACACCGCAGGACTGAAGAAACGTGCAAATCAAGCAAGCGGAACTGATTACTACGCAACGCTTCGTACACAGACTGCTCTCGAGCGTTGTGAATGCGCCGTCATTGTTCTCGATGCTTCAGTTCCGATTTCTGAACAAGACCTGCGCATCATTACGATGGTTGAAGAGGCAGGAAAAGCAATGGTCATCGTGATGAATAAGTGGGACCTAGTCGATGAAGATCGACGCACTCAGTTGGATAAAGAGATCGAACGCCACCTTGACCAAGTCGAATGGGCACAGATTGTTAACGTTGCAGCAAAGACTGGTTGGCACCGTGATCGTTTGGCTCCGGCTCTTCGTACAGCTATTGATTCGTGGGAACGTCGCGTTCCAACATCAAAGCTCAACTCTTTCTTAGGTGCGCTCATCGGAGCTACGCCACCACCTGTTCGTGGGGGAAAGCAGCCTCGCGTCTACTATGCGACTCAGGCAGGAATTGCGCCACCGAAGTTCGTTGTCTTCTCATCCGGCTGGATCGAAGCTTCATATCGTAGATTTATCGAACGTCGCCTTCGCGAGGAGTTTAAATTCCCAGGAACTCCAGTCCAGGTGGCTATTCGAGTGAAGGAACGAGATAAGGAGCAGTAAGTGCTGACTATTCCTAACGCGCTTACTTTTCTACGCTTTCTCGGCATCCCGCTCTTTATCTACCTAGCCATCAATCAAGAGGCTGATGGTTGGGCAATTCTGGTTCTCGCCATTGGGGGAGCAACCGACTATTTCGATGGAAAATTGGCGAGAGCTCTCAATCAAGAATCTAAGTTCGGAGAAATTGCCGATCCCACAATTGATCGCCTCTACATCGCTGCAACGCTAGTTGTGCTCTATATACGTGATGCGATCCCTCTCTGGCTCATTGCAATACTTGTGGCTCGAGATGTATTTATGGCTGGGGTTGCGTTAGTTCTTCAACTTAAGGGTTATCAACCACTCAAGGTCACATACCTCGGTAAAGCTGCGACCTTCAATCTTCTCTACGCCTTCCCGTTCTTGCTGCTTGCATTAAGCGACACTTGGTACGGAACCGCTGCATTTATCTTCGGATGGGCTTTTGCGATCTGGGGCGTGACTCTTTATGTAGGAACGGCCGTTGGGTATTTCCGAACAGCCCTCAAGACCATTACAGTTCGACTACACATCATCGAGGGCTAGTAGGAGCGCGCAATGTCTAACATTCCATCGGATCTTCAGTACACAAAAGAGCACGAATGGGTTGCACCTACATCAACCGCGCTTCGAATCCGTATGGGAATTACTGATTATGCACAGGGCGCACTAGGTGACATCGTTTATGTACAGATGCCTAAAGTTGGCGAATCAGTTGTTGCAGATAAAGTCTGCGGTGAAGTTGAATCCACGAAGAGCGTCTCCGAAATCTTCGCACCCGTCTCGGGAACAGTCGTCGCAATTAATGAAGAGCTCACTAATGCTCCCGAACTCATCAACTCAGATCCTTATGGGACCGGTTGGTTGGTTGAGATAGACGTTCCAGCAGAGCCGTCTGGCTTGCTCTCTGCGGCAGAATATGGCGCAATTACCGCGTAAATCCCGGCTTGATTTAATTTTCTTAACTCTCTAGTGTCACCCTTAAGTTGACGTCCAAAGTCGAGACGTTCTTTTGGGTAAAGGGGGAGTTCAATGCCATCAGCAGATGAAAATCGCGAACTCACCAGCACCCTCCACCTCGGCCTTCGCTCCGTAGTCGGCAATTCCCCAGCCGATCTCATCAGCGAACTCATCAGCCAGGCCACAGCAGAAGAACGCCAGATAATCGATGGCGTCCTATCGAGCGATGGCAACTCAGCGATGGTCTTTATCCATCGTGGAGCGCAGAAGGGCTCACGATTCCTAGTAACCGCCGAAGGTGTTTCTATTGGGCGTGCGCCCGAGAGCTCAATCTTTCTCGATGATGTCACCGTTTCTCGAAAGCATGCATCTATCGAAAAGATTGGAACCAACTTCACCTTCAAGGATTCTGGAAGTCTCAACGGTTCTTACGTCAACAACGAATCTGTCACCGAAAAGGTTCTTACCTCAGGCGACGAAATACAAATCGGAAAATTCCATCTGCTCTTTATCGGCAGCAAACTAGGGGAGAAGTAAGTTGAGCGTTCCAGCACGTGCTTATTTAAGTATTGGTGAAGTACTCACAAAGTTGCGCGGCGACTTTTCAGATATCACAATCTCAAAGATTCGCTTCCTTGAGTCTGAAGGTTTGATTGAACCGCAGCGCACCCCTTCGGGATATCGCAAATTCACAACAACTGATCTCGATCGCCTTCGCTACGTTCTTCTCGCACAGCGCGATCAGTACCTTCCGCTAAAAGTTATTAAAGAGAACCTTGATGCCCTCGACCGTGGCCTTCAGCCTGCGGCGCAAGGCGGAGTTCCAACACCTCGTCCAACTCTTGGACTAGCAACGATTGATGGAGAATTCGCACCGGCCGCCTTTGCAGAGCAGTCAGAGATGCGTCTATCCCGCGAAGAGCTTCTCAAGGCTTCTGCCCTTGAAGATTCTCAACTCGTTGAACTCGAATCATTTGGCTTGATAACTATCCGTGGGCGTCACTACGATGGAGATGCTTTAGCTGTTGCTAAGGCAGTCGCCGAAATGGCTGGTTTTGGAATTGAACCTCGCCACCTTCGTTCCTTTAAATCTGCAGCGGATCGCGAAATTGGTTTGATTGAACAAGTCATCACTCCATTTACTCGCCAGAAGAGCAGCGAAGCAAAGGCTCGCGCTGAAGAAGTTCAGAAAGAGATTGCATCTCTCTCGGTTCGTCTCCATGCAGCTCTTGTTCGCGGCGGACTTAACCGTCTTCGTTAATCGAATCACTTAGGTAACTTGCGATGTTGGTTCAGGTGGAAGTTGTCGGCGTTCGAATTGAGATGCCCTCTAACCAACCAATCGTTCTGCTTAAAGAGATCGAGGGAACTCGCTTCCTTCCAATTTGGGTCGGAGCGGTTGAAGCAACTTCAATCGCCTTTGCCCAGCAAGGTCTTGAGGCGCAGCGCCCGTTGACCCACGACCTCATTCGAGACCTTCTCGATCGAGTAGACACAACTCTGACAAGTGTCCACATCACTGAGATCAAGGACGGCGTCTTCTACGCCGATCTTCTCCTGCGAAATAGCGAGGGTGCGTTAGAGCCTCTATCTGTAAGACCCTCTGATGCAATCGCGGTTGCACTTCGCACCAAGAGCAATATCTTGGTCAACAGCGACCTCTTGGATGAGGTCGGAATCGATATCCCAGAGCAGGTGGCCAATGAGGCATCGGCTGCGGGGGACCAAGAGCTCGAAGCTTTCCGCGAATTTCTCGATGGAATTAACCCCGAGGACTTTGCTGGATAAGCGCTAGCGATTCCAGTGCGAAAGCATGGCTGGATAAGCGCTAGCGATTCCAGTGCGAAAGCATGGCTGGATAAGCGCTAGCGATTCCAGTGCGAAAGCATGGCTGGATAAGCGCTAGCGATTCCAGTGCGAAAGCATGGTCGGGTAGGGCTTAGAAGTCTCAACCTCAAGTAGAGGTTATATTCGTGTCGGTCAGCGATATCAAAGGCCCTCAGGCGTAGCCTTACGCCAACCCCACTACGTGAAAGCGAGCCCCCTCTCGTGACAGATCAAGAATTTGAAATTGGTTACCGCGGCGCAACTGCATGTTCAGCTGCAGGTATTTCTTATCGTCAGCTCGATTATTGGGCACGTACCGGTTTAGTTGAACCCTCAATCCGTACAGCGACAGGTTCTGGAAGTGCGCGACTCTATGGCTTCCGCGACATCCTCGTCCTTAAAATTGTTAAGCGTCTCCTTGATGCTGGTGTATCACTTCAAAATATTCGTACCGCTGTTGATCATTTACGCAGTCGTGGTGTTACAGAGCTTGAGCGCATCACGCTGATGAGCGATGGCGCTTCAATCTATGAATGTGCAAGTCCTGATGAAATCATCGACCTTCTCGCAGGCGGTCAGGGCGTATTTGGAATTGCAGTGGGCAAGGTGTGGAACGAAGTCGAAGGCTCTCTTGCCACACTTCAAGGTGAGGTTAACGGTGAGGTTGTTGGTGGCGAAAATAACGATGAACTCTCTCTCCGTCGTAAGGCGAAGGGCGCTTAACACTTCTATATTCCTCTCTTAGAGCGCATCAGCGCACCTTTTAGGGGAGTAGCTCGTTGAGTAATTATCAGGACTTCGAAGATCGTCACATCGGTCCATCTGCATCCGATGAAACCGAGATGCTGGGCGTGCTCGGCTATTCAGATATCAAGAAGTTCATCGCTGATGTGGTTCCTGAAAATATTCACATTGAGAAACAACTCAAAGATGTGCTCGATGGCGCAAAGAGTGAAGTTGAAGTGATTGCAGAACTGCGCGAGATTGCATCACAGAATGAAGTCTTTACATCTCTCATTGGCGGCGGCTATTACGGAACAATTACACCGCCAGTAATCAAGCGAAACGTTCTGGAGAATCCAGCTTGGTACACCGCATACACACCGTATCAGCCAGAAATTTCCCAAGGTCGCCTTGAAGCGCTCTTCGCTTTCCAAACTGTTATCTGCGATATGACTGCACTTGCTCTTGCTAATGCATCAATGCTTGATGAAGGAACGGCTGCAGCAGAGGCAATGACTCTTGCTAGACGCACCTCAAAAGCATCTGATGACGCTGTATTCCTTATCGAAGAACATGTACATCCTCAAACAAAGGCAGTTGTAATTACTCGAGCTAAGCCTCTTGGTATCACAGTTGTAGAAGTTGATTCAGGTCATGTTGCCCGCGATGGCTTTGACGGGGAATTCTTCGGTCTTCTTGTGCAGTACCCAGATACAACAGGCGAGATCTGTGATTATTCAAAAGTTACTGAATATGCACATTCAAAGGGCGCTCTGGTAATCGCAGCGACTGATCTTCTGGCACTTACACTCTTGAAGGCACCAGGGGAGTGGGGAGCTGATATCGCAGTTGGATCCGCACAACGCTTCGGTATTCCAATGGGATTCGGAGGGCCACACGCAGGCTTCATGGCGGTTCGCACAGGGCTAGAACGTTCATTGCCAGGGCGTCTTGTAGGTCAGAGCGTTGACTCTCACGGCAACCCAGCGTTTCGCTTGGCTCTGCAAACTCGAGAACAACATATTCGTCGCGATAAGGCGACGAGCAATATCTGCACAGCTCAAGTGTTACTTGCCAATATGAGCGCCTTCTATGCGATGTGGCATGGACCTAAAGGTCTGCAACAGATTGCAAATCGAATCCACGGGTTCGCTTCTCGTCTGCAAATTGCTTCGCAATCACGTAATGGAATCGTCTTCGATACTGTCACGGTTGATGTGAAGAACGCTGATGCCATTCACGCAGCGGCGAAGGCAAAGAAGATTAACTTCGGTCGAGTATCCGATACTGAAGTTCGTATCTCCTTCGATGAAACAACGACCGAGAAGGCTTTTGCCGACGTTCTCGAAATCCTTGGACTTTCAGATGTTGCTGCTACTCCGATTGCAACTTCAGTAGTGCGCTCTAGCAAGTACCTGCAGCATCCAGTCTTTAACACCTACTTCTCCGAAACTTCGATGTTGCGTTATTTACGCACTCTCGCGGATCGCGACTTAGCACTCGATCGCACGATGATTCCATTGGGTTCTTGCACCATGAAACTCAATGCAACTACCGAGATGGAAGCCGTAACTTGGCCTGAGTTTGCCTCCCTTCATCCATTTGCACCGGTCGAACAGACTCGTGGTTCACGTTTGCTCATCGATCAACTTTCGAAGTGGCTCGTTGAAATTACTGGCTATGACGCGGTTTCTCTACAACCAAATGCTGGAAGCCAAGGCGAGTTTGCTGGCCTACTCGCCATCCGCAACTATCACGATTCACGGGGAGACCAATCTCGTAATATCTGCTTGATTCCATCAAGTGCGCATGGAACAAATGCAGCAAGTGCGGTGATGGCTGGCATGAAAGTTGTGGTTATCGAATGTGATGATGCCGGCAACGTAAGCGTTGATGATCTCAAAGCAAAGATTGCCGAACATGGGTCCGCACTCGCGGCTTTGATGGTTACCTATCCATCAACACATGGTGTATTTGAATCAGCAATCAGCGAAATCTGTGGACTTGTACACGATGCAGGTGGTCAGGTTTATGTTGATGGTGCAAACCTCAACGCACTTGTAGGAACAGCACAGCCAGGCAAATTTGGTGCAGATGTTTCACACCTTAATCTTCATAAAACTTTCTGTATTCCTCACGGTGGTGGGGGACCAGGAGTAGGGCCCGTTATCTCTAAGGCGCACTTAGCTCCTTTCCTTCCGAATCATCCAATGGATGCATTTGCGGGGCCGGCTACAGGACCAGGACCAATCTCCGCGGCTCCATTTGGTTCAGCAAGCATCTTGCCGATTTCATGGGCTTACATTCGTTTGATGGGGGGAGAAGGCCTCACTCATGCAACAGAGGTTGCGATTCTCAACGCCAACTACATGGCTCATCGCCTCAAGGATGCGTATCCAATTCTTTACACTGGAAATAAGGGATTGGTTGCTCACGAATGCATTCTTGATGTCCGTGAGATCACCAAGGTTTCAGGTGTAACAGTGGATGACATTGCAAAGCGCTTAATGGACTTTGGATTCCACGCACCAACGATGTCCTTCCCAGTTGCAGGAACGCTGATGATTGAGCCAACCGAATCAGAAGATGTCCTTGAGATGAATCGCTTCATTGATGCGATGATTGCAATTAGAGGTGAGATTCAAGAGATCATTGATGGCAAAATTGCGGTTGAAGAATCTGCCCTTCGCCATGCCCCTCACACCATTGGGGCCATTGCGGGTACGAACTGGGAGAGAAGCTACCCACGCGAGCGTGGAGCCTTCCCAGCGACCCTCACGGGCCTAATTCCAGGTGAATTGATTGGCGCTAAGGGAAAGTATTGGCCAACTACTGGCCGTATCGATGGAGCGTATGGAGACCGCAATCTCGTCTGCTCATGCCCACCGATAGAGGCCTTTGCTTAGCCTGATTCTTCTTACTTTACATAATGTAACTTATCGGCGTTAGGCCGTAAGCGTCTTGCAAAGCCCCACAAAGTTGTCTGCCATAAAGCTTCGATGACGATCGCTCTGCTCATCTTTGAAACTCCATTAATGCGCTCAACAAAGGTGATTGGAACTTCGACCATTTCAGCGCCAGCTAATTCAGATGCCATCGCCATTTCGATTTGAAAACAATATCCAGTGGCAGTCATATCTTTAAGATTCAACGTATTGAGTAAAGCTGCACTGTAAACACGGAATCCTCCAGTTAGGTCATTCAAAGGAATGCCGAGTGCAATTCGTGCATATTTGGTGCCAGATTTAGATAGCAATTGTCTACTTTTTGGCCAATTAACAACCGAGCCGCCGGGCATCCAGCGCGTTCCTAAAGTTATTGAAATATTTGAAACGGATGCATCGAGCATTGCGGGAAGATCTTCAACGCGATGCGAACCATCGGCATCCATAGTCACGATTTTGGAATATTTGTCCATCGTTAAAACATGCTCGAATCCAGCACGATATGCGGCGCCTAGTCCAGCTTTTCCTGGACGCCTAAGAACACTTACCCACGGCAGACTCATTGAGTCGACAACATCGGCAGTCTTATCAGGCGAATTGTCGTCAAGAACGATGACATCGAAGTCGCGTACATTATGTAAAGTAGATAATTGGTTAAGAAGTTCAACAATTGCAACAGACTCGTTGTAAGTTGGAATCAAGATAACCGGCTTCATATTTACCTTCCTTACCAACCTAACGCCGATATTAATCTATCAACGCTAGCCCCTAGGCCGTACTCATCCTTCATCTGATAAATTGTCGACAGATCATCTGGCTTTCTAGGCATTGAGATATCCATCTTTGGAATAGCCACATCTTTGGCACAATGAACCAAAGTAGGTGCAATCTTCAAATAGTCAGCGCCATCAATAATCTTCTTCGCCAATGATTTCGTAAGTGCTTCATGATCGGCTTTAGCTCCAGCCAGAGCCTCATCTACAGTCGAGAAATGATTGGCAATGAGAGCAGCACCCTTCTCTCCGATACCGCGAACACCAGGTAGACCATCAGAAGGATCACCGCGGAACATGGCAAAGAGCGCGTACCTATCCCCTGGTATTCCATATTTTTCTGCAACCCATTTGCTATCGACTAAATCATGTTGCGAGATTCCTCGAGCAAGATAAACAATCTTTACATCACGTTTGTCATCAACCATCTGGAAGAGGTCCCTATCCCCCGTCACAACACGGATTGGCCCCTTCTCTTTAACAGCGAAGGTAGCCATGACATCGTCAGCTTCGTAATCATCAACACCGAGCATCGGAATTCCAAATGCGTCGAGTAGATCAAGCAGTACGGGAATCTGAGGAGTGAGCGTCTCTGGCTCTTCCTCTTCATCGCTCTCATCTTCAAGGCGATTGGCTTTGTAATCCGGGAACAAGTCCACACGCCACGAAGGACGCCAATCACCTTCGATACAAGCGACAATGCGATCCGGTGAATACATACCGATAAGACGAGCAGTCATATCAAGGTATCCGCGGATTGCGTTTACTGGCATTCCCGAAGGTGACAGCAAAGTATCTGGCATTCCGTAGTAAGCGCGGTACCAAAGAGATGCGCTATCTAAAAGCATCAGTGTCATATATCGCCCAACATATAGGAAATCACGCCTCTATCCAAGCGCTTGATTCCTTCCCGGCATGCAGGTCGGAGTTCTTCGGCGGCTCCACCAATCTGAGTAAGCAAATCGATGAGTTGCTTAATGCTTCGTACAAAATCTCCGACCGTCATATCAGTTCCCTTAAGAATGCTACTTAAGGAGTGGCCATTGGCCCAACGGAAAGCGGCGTAGCAGAAACCAAAGTCAGGCTCGCGTTGCGTCTTCACATCAAATTCATTCTCAATGGCCTCAAGTTCAATCCATATCTTGGAGACTGCGACGAGTGCATTAGCAACGTTATCGTTAGGCATCTTTGGTGAATACGGTTCAGAGCTTCGACCTTGGTAAATCATCGCTGAAGCTACCGAGAGCAACTCAGGTGGAGTTAATGTATCGAAGACTCCTCGTCGAATAGATTCGGTAAGTAGCAAATCAGATTCAGCAAAAATCTTGGCGAGGATCTTGCCTTGTTCTAAAGGCTTCTCCCCCTCGATATAACCGAGATGGGTCAGAACATCGCAGATGCGATCAAATGTCTTGGCAATAACGTGGGTGCGATTTTCAACACGAGAATGTAGACCCTCAGATTCACGGTTGAGGCGATCAGCCTTCTCTGCAAAGCGCGCATGGGTTTCGCGATCATTGCAAGAATGGCATGAATGCTGTCGAAGAGCTCGACGCATTCCATCAAGCTCATTTTCTAGCTTTACACGTTGTCTCTGGTCGATGCTTCGACGACCATCGCGCCTACTCAAGAGGCGTTCAAGTTCCTTAATATCAATACGGATTCTTGAATATTCGGAGAAATCACCTAAGTGGCATTGTGCTGAGTCCGTAAGTTCTGCGGCAGCGGAATTATTCTTCTTAATCTGCCGAACCAACCCAACAACGGCTCGGTCGGCTTGGAATTGAGCAAATGAAGATTCGAGACTTCCGTGTGCTCGTACTCGACCAAAGCGAGCAATTAGGTTAATCGACATGTTGTAGGTCGGAGTGAAGGAGGATCGAAGTGGATATGTTCTCGTTGATGCAAGACCTGCAGCCGTTGCTGAATCAACCGTTGGAGACCACTGAACAACTGCATTTCCTTCGATATCGATACCTCGACGGCCTGCGCGACCAGTTAACTGGGTGTACTCCCCTGGCGTGATCGAGACATGAGCCTCGCCATTCCACTTAGTTAACTTCTCGAGAACTACGGTTCGTGCTGGCATATTGATACCCAGCGCGAGGGTCTCTGTCGCAAAGACCGCTTTTACCAATCCGCGTTTAAAGAGATCTTCTACCGCACCTTTAAAACTGGGCAAGAGACCGGCATGGTGTGCAGCGATGCCGCGTTCTAAGGCGATGAGCCAATCGCGATATCCGAGAACTTCTAAATCTTCCTCGGCAAGATTCTGTGTGTATCGGGCAGCAGTTTCAGCTATCTCTAACCTTTCCTCTGTATTGGTAAGTTTGATACCGGCGGCAAGACATTGCTTGACTGCAGCATCGCACCCAGCTCGAGAGAAGATAAAGGTGATTGCTGGCAGAAGATTCTCGCGCTGGAGCTTCTCAATAATGTCAGGACGAGTCAGTCGACTATCGCCATCACCAAATCGTTCGCGGCGATGTCGTGGTGTTCGAACTTGACGAAGTGCTTCACGTTCGAGACCGAGAATTTCCGGATTAATTCGCCCTTGTTCGCGGAACAAATCAACGAGTCGATCTCCGATGAGAACATGTTGGTAGAGCGGAATAGGTCGAATTTCCGAGACGATTACTTCAGTCGAACCGCGAACTTCGCCTAGCCAGTCACCAAACTCTTCAGCGTTTGAAACAGTAGCCGATAGCGAGATGACTTGAACGCTCTCCATAAGGTGAATGAGTACCTCTTCCCAAACAGCGCCTCGCGATTTATCAGCGAGGTAATGCACTTCATCCATGACAACAGATCCAAGGTTCTTAAGTGTCGTGGAATTCGCATAGAGCATATTGCGAAGTACTTCGGTGGTCATGACGAGGACATCTGCCTCGGAGTTGATATTGGTATCGCCCGTAAGTAAACCAACCCGATCTTCACCGAAACGTTCTACAAATTCTTGAAATTTCTGATTTGAGAGCGCCTTGATAGGAGTCGTATAGAAACACTTCTTTCCTTGAGCAAGAGCACTAAAGGCAGCGAACTCACCGACGACAGTCTTGCCCGCACCTGTTGGTGCAGCTACGAGAACACCCTTGCCATCTTCGACTGCCTGGCAGGCTTTGATTTGAAATTCGTCGAAACCGAAATCAAATTGCTCGATAAATTGAACTGTCAATGGATGTTTACCGCGCTGCTTTGCAGCGGCGTAACGCTCTGCCGGTGTTGTCATAGCGCCCACGTCAATCCTGCGTCACGGACACATTCGGCCGAAATCGGTGCGGTACCGATTCTCTCTCCGTCGGCATAGGCGACAGCGTCCGCGACTAGAGTGACTCGAGCTGACCGATACATCTTCACCTTGGGATGTTTGATATGTGTACCGGAGTAGACCTTCGGAAACACTTTGAGGAATTCTACTTTTGAAACTGGTTCGAGAACCATGATGTCGAATAAACCATCATGCATCTGCGCCTGAGGGCATACATACATTCCTCCGCCGTAAGAACGCCCATTGCCGATGGCAATAAGCATCGCTTCAGTCTGAAATGAATGCGTATCTAGAGTGATTTCGTACTTCAGTGGCTTGAACTTTGGAAGCTCAAGAGCAATAGCTACGTTATATCGCTGTGGCCCTTTCGGCCAAGAGAGAGCGTTGGCTCGCTCATTGACGACTGAATCAAATCCTGTAGAGAGAATCGCAGCAAACCATTCGCCATCAACATTTCCAAGATCGATTGGTTGCGCAGGAACCTCTGTCACTCGATCGAGATAGCCCTCTATTTCATCGAGCGACCAACCAAAAGTCCGAACAATGTCATTACCTGTTCCAGCTGGCATTACAGCGAACGGAATATGACGGGGAACAGTTAGTTGCAAAATCAGATGTGCCAATCCATCTCCCCCAACGCTGATCACCCCTTGGCACTTGGCGGTTGAGAGAAAAGATTCGAGATGCGACTTCAACTCATGTGCAGAGGAGGCAGAGAAAACTTGATAATCAATTTCGTGACTCGAAAAGTATTGAACTACCTTCTCTCCGATTGAGATTCCTTTACCGTGACCGGAGGTTGGGTTGATTGCTATAGCCCACATTAGAGGCTATCTACTAATTCTTTTTCGCGATCTCGTCGAGCACGTCGTCGATCATTAAGTAATGCGATTCCGCCTGCCATTAGATAGAGAAGGATTAGCGGACCAGCAAGTGCGAGCATCGAGAGTGGATCTGCGCTGGGAGTAAACCCTGCAACAAAGAGACAAATAGCGAATACCCAGATGCGCCACGGTTTAAGAATGGATTTACCTGAGAGAAATCCAATTGCGTTGAAAGTAACTAGGAAGACTGGAAGTTCAAATGCAATACCAAAGAGCAAAATGGCACGCATCACAAAGTCGAGATAATCATCGAACTTAACGAGGTTAGCGAGCGAAGTTGGAGTGAAGCCAAAGAGGACACGAACCGCAATAGGAAGAATGGTGTAACCAAGATATGCACCTATGGCAAAGAATGGCGTCGCTGCCGCAAAGAAGAGAATTGAATAGCGTTTCTCTTTTCGGTGAAGTGCCGGTGCGATAAATGCCCATAATTGGTAGAGCCAGATTGGTGCTGTGATAATGATGCCACTCAGAATTGCTACCTTGATTTGAAGATTAAGCGGTCCAAGAACGCCGTTGATATAGAGAGCCCCGCAACTAGCGGCGCCACTTTCTTGAGCTGCACGCAAATCACAGACTGGCTCAGCTAACTTGGTGATGATCTCGTTGTAGAAGAACCACCCAATAATGGAACCGAGACAGACAGCTAAAGCCGATTTAACTACTCGATTACGTAGTTCTCGGAAATGTTCTAAAAGCGGCATTCGACCGCCAGAGGTGGCCGCCATAGAAATTACTTTTCGTCAGAGCCTTTGTCTGGTCCCTTATCGAGATCTTTTGACTCGTCCTTCATCTCTTTCATCTCGCTCTTGAAGATGCGCATTGATTTGCCTAGTGAACGAGCAGAATCAGGAAGGCGCTTAGCTCCAAAAAGCACAACTACGACTAGAAGGAGGAGGAGGAGGTGGCTAGGTTCGCGTAAAAACATGCCGTAACACTATCGCAAAGGCGTTGAATCAGCGATATTCCTTGAGGGTTTGGGTGGCGCGATCAGCGACACGGCTTCGCATCTCTGGCGATGAAGTTACCTCCATGGCTCCCGCGGCAGAGATAACGGTTCGTAATAACCACTCTGAGTTATAGCTCGAGACCGTGACTACTGCGCCATCCCCCACAAGATATTCACCGAGTGATTCCCGAGATCTTCTTAGGTTTCGGGAAATCTTGACGTCCGTGGAAATCAAATTTTCTTCATTCTTAAGGTGTGAAACTGGATCAACTTTCATGTCGAGAACTTTCGCACTCCGAATGCGATCTACCCTGAAGGTTCTCTCTGCTTGAGCTTTCTCGCAGAACGACGTCAGATATTCATGGCCATCATTTACTGAAAGTTCAAGTGGAATCACAGTTCTTACAGTTACTTCATCTTCAGTTGGCGAGAAGTAGGAAATTTCAATTTTCTGTTGCATCTGAAGAGCTGAGTGAATGGTGGAATAAATCTGAGCATCATGCGGTGGTGTTGCATCGAGGATTCGAGATACGCCTTCGCCAAGCTTTGATCTAAGAAGGGCTAATTCCGAAATCAGATCTGATCGTTGGCTTCCAAGACTCTTTTCAATGAGATCAAGCCCTATGAGAATAGAGATGATTTCTTGTTGCGAAAGGGAGCGAGTTAAATTGAGCGTCTGCGCATTTCGAATAGTGACATATCCCGAGTCGAATTGAAGGTCGATTAGATCGAATCGATTATCTCCACACATCCAAAGAGAGTTGAGATCACTCAAGAGTTCATCGACTGTGATGCCAAATTCTGCAGCCAGATCTACTGTTGAAATTCCTTGATGTGAAGTGATGAACGGCACTAAGTCCAACATTCGCGCTGCTTTTTCTATCGGCGTTGTCTTCTTAGCCATGTGCCTTCGCAATCTCTTCGAGAGCGGCAATGACAGAAGCTCGAGCTGATGTGGGTTCGACAACGACAACATCTGCTCCGTGCCAGAGAACATCACTCACCAATTCAGCTTCGCTCATGTATGGAATCTGAATAACGGACCAGTCATCTCCATCTTCTATAGAAATCGCTCGACTCCGGAAAACGTGAGCCTTACCTCGCCTTACTTTGATTTTCGCCAAGTTCATCTTTTCGGGAGAAGCGAGAGCTTCACTCATGACAAAGGAATCGGGAATTAGATACGCACCGGATTTTCCCTGAGTCTTCACTTCTGAATCCAGCCGATCCAGTCGGAAGAGCCTCTGCTCTTTCCGGTCGAGGTCCATGCCAGCGACATACCAGCGCCCTGATTTGGTTCCAGCGCCATATGGTTCGAGAACTCGACTCTGAGATTTGTTATCTGTATTGAGATACGAAAATGAAATCACTTGGCGTTGCGCAATGGCGTTAATGATGGTCAAGAAATTCTCATCTGAGATATGAACAGAGGGCGCAATCGCTGGAATAGAGTCGAAGTCCGAATCAATCCCTAATGATTTAAGTTTCACTAATGCAGAGAGAGCCGTGGAATCGAGAATTGCTCCCTGCCATGCTTGAGTAGCCAAAGAGATCAAGGAAAGTTCGCGCGGCGATATAGAAGAGATTTCAGTCCTATAGCTTTCTGGGCGAATGCGATAGCCGACCTCATCTTCAAAAAGTGGGTCGAATGAACCGACTTCAATGGTGATTCCTAAATTGCGAAGATCATCCTTATCGCGTTCAAACATACGTTCCATCGCATCAGCTTCTCCCTCGTATCCATCAATTGAGGAGAAGATTTGAGACTTGGTGAGCCAACGTTTAGTTGCCAGAAGTGCGATAGTTAAATTTACTAAACGCTCACTCTTCCGCGACACCGTAAGCACCCTTCGCCGGACGACGACGACGCGGGAGGACATCGACGCCTGGAGCCATGCGACGACTTTGGATCAGGAATCCTGTGTGTCCAATCATTCTCTGTTGAGGCCTGACTGCAAGCCCTTCGTGATGCCAACCACGGACGATTGTTTCAGAGCTCTCTGGTTCAGTGAAGTGACCATCTTCTTTCAAAGCTTCAGCAGTAGCTGATAATTGAGTTGTCGTTGCAACATAGGCGAGGAAGACGCCGCCCGGTCGTAGAACTTTTGCAGCCATCTCAACGCATTCCCAGGGGGCGAGCATGTCGAGAATTACACGGTCGAACTCGTGAGTGAATTCCTTTTCCTGTACCGAACCAACATCGAGTGACCAGTTGCCTGGCTTCTCGCCAAAGTAATCGGTGATATTTGCCGTTGCGTTATCTGCAAAATCTTGACGACGTTCGACTGAGTGAACTGAACCTTCTGGTCCTACGGCGCGAAGAAGTGAAAGTGTGAGAGCACCGCTTCCGACCCCAGCTTCAAGAACTCGGGCTCCGGGATAGATATCTGCAACGCCAACGATCATTGCAGCATCTTTTGGATACACAATCGTTGCGCCGCGCGGCATCGAGAGAACGTAATCCGCGAGAAGAGGAATAAAAGCTGTGAACTTCAAACCTGCCGTAGTGCTAACGACGGAACCTTCAGGAAGGCCAATCAGATCGTCGTGCGTAATCCAACCCTTATGTGTATGCCACTCTTTTCCGGGGGTAATTGTGAAGCTGTAGAGCTTTCCTTTCGGATCGGTGAGTTGAATTCGATCGCCGGCTTGGAAATACCCTTGTTTAGACACATGCGCATCTTAGGTGAAACTCACCCGACTGTCGGTACCTCGCTGTATCGTCCGTGCGATGGAACCGTTACGCCTCTCCCCCAGCCGTATGAACGATTTCACCAATTGCCCTCAGCTATATAAATACCGAGCCGTTGATCAACTGCCCGAACCTCCCAGCATTGATGCTGAACGCGGAAAACTGATACACGCAGTTCTTGAAGACCTCTTTGAACTCCCGGCGCCTTCGCGTACCTACGAAACGGCGATAGAACTTCTACCAGCTAAATGGACTCAGCAGCTCGAGGGTAAGCCAGAACTTGCCGCTCTAGTTCTGGATGAGAAAGAGTGGTTCGACCGAGCACAATCACTACTTACCAATTACTTCTCGTTAGAGAAACCAACCACTTTTGAATCCACGTATCGCGAACTCCACTTGGAGCGAGATATCTCTGATGAGATCTATCTTCACGGATATGTAGATCGCCTTGACGTTGCCCCGACAGGTGAAGTCCGAATCGTCGATTACAAGACAGGAAAATCACCAAAACCGGGTTGGGAAGAGAAGGCGCTCTTCCAGCTACGGGTCTACGCCTTGCTCTATTGGCAGAATGAGGGAGTTCTTCCGAAACTACTGCAGTTGATCTATCTTGGAGATTCGCGAGTCGTGAAGAGTGAGCCTACTGAGGCGCAATTAAAGTCGACTGAAAAGATTTTAAAGAATATTGGTGATGAAATTTTGACGGCTTTAGAAACCAATCATTTTCCTACTAAGAAGTCACGATTATGCGATTGGTGCTTCTTTAAGGCTATCTGCCCTGCTCATAATTAGGAAAAGTTAATTTGCGTTGAAATACTTCGCCTCTGGATGGTGGACAATAATCGCTGAGGTGGATTGTTCTGGATGCAATTGGAACTCTTCAGAAAGTTCTACACCGATGCGTCCTGGCTCTAGTAGCTCGCAGAGCTGAGTCTGTTGTTCGATATCAGGGCAAGCTGGATATCCAAATGAATAACGTGAACCTCGATATCCCTGATCCAAAATTCCCTGTAAATCTGGTGAATCTTCACCACGTACCGACATCTCTTCACGAATACGTGCGTGCCAATGTTCTGCCAGAGCTTCGGTGAGTTGAACTGATAGGCCATGGAGTTCGAGATAGTCACGGTAGGCATTTGCCGCGAAGAGTTCATTTGCCGCTTTGCTAACGGTATTTCCCATTGTGACAACATGGAAAGCAACAACATCTGTCTTACCTGAGTCCTTGGATGCAAAGAAATCTGCGAGACACAATCTGCGATCACGAGATTGTCGAGGGAAGGAGAAGCGCAATCGTTCTTTTCCAGCATCTGGTCCTTCGTGGTGGAGAATTATCAGGTCATTGCCTTCAGAGACGCATGGGAAATATCCATAAACAACTGCTGCCTCTAACCAGCCATTTGATTGAACTTCATTTAACAACTTACGAAGACGTGGACGTCCCTCAGTCTCAGCCATAGCTTCGAATTCTCCGCGTGCACCTTTGAGCCCCCATTGACCCATGAAGAGTGCGCGCTCATCGAGCATTCCAACATAATCTGCAAGAGGTATGCCTTTAACAATTCGTGAACCAAAGAATGGAGCCTTTGGAATATCGATATCAAGCGCAACGTCGCTTCTTACGGTATCTAGCGGACGGTCTTCAGGCTTTCGGGCAACAGCCTTCACTTTGCGTTCGCGGAGAGCTGGAAGCTCGGCGCCTTCATCTCCACGTTTAACCGCCATGATTGCATCCATGAGTCGCAGACCTTCAAATGCATCACGTGCATAACGAACTTCACCAGGAAATATTGATGCCAAATCTTGTTCTACATATGCGCGAGTTAGCGCTGCTCCCCCAAGTACAACTGGCCATTTATCTGAGAGCCCGCGGGAAGTAATCTCTTCAAGATTCTCTCTCATGATCACAGTTGATTTAACGAGTAACCCTGACATTCCAATCGCATCTACTTCATTCTCAAGAGCAGCATCGATGATCTGGTTGATTGTCTGCTTAATTCCGATATTGACTACCTGATATCCATTATTGGAGAGAATGATATCGACGAGATTCTTGCCGATATCGTGGACATCGCCTTTCACAGTTGCGAGCAACATTCGGCCACGACCGGCATCACTTGTCTTCTCCATGTGAGGCTCAAGATATGCAACAGCTGATTTCATAACCTCGGCGCTCTGGAGAACAAATGGAAGTTGCATTTCACCCTTACCAAATAGCTCTCCAACAACCTTCATTCCCTCTAAGAGGTGGTCATTGATAATCGCTAGAGGGGCAATCCCTTCCGCCATTGCGGTGTCGAGATCCTCGTTGAGACCAACCTTTTCACCATCAATGATGCGACGCTCAAGACGTTCACGAAGTGGAAGCGCTGCAAGTTCTGAGGCGCGAATATTGCGAGATGCTGCCAATTCAACGCCTTCAAATAGTTGAAGAAACTCTTGCAGTGGATCGTAAGTGCAGGTTTCACCATCGTAAGTACGTCGGTCATAAATCAGATCGAGTGCAACTTCCTTCTGTCGAGCTTCGATCCGTGCCATCGGCATAATCTTTGATGGGTGCACGATTGCTGAATCCAGTCCTGCTTCAACGCATTCGTGGAGAAAGACTGAGTTAAGCACTACACGAGCCGCAGGATTGAGACCAAAGGAGACGTTGCTAACGCCAAGCGTTGTCTGCACTCCCGGATATTCACTCTTGAGAGTCTTAATTGCACTGATTGTTTCGATTCCATCGCGGCGAGTTTCCTCTTGGCCAGTTGCAATTGGGAAAGTGAGAGTGTCAATCAAGATATCTCCGACGTTCATTCCCCAGTTATTAGTGAGGTCCTCGATGAGGCGACGGGCTACACGTAATTTCCATTCAGCTGTTCGAGCTTGACCTTCTTCATCAATTGTTAGCGCTACAACTGAAGCGCCATGTTCTTGAACTAAAGGCATGATGCGGGCAAAACGTGATGTCGGTCCATCGCCATCTTCATAGTTGACGGAGTTGATTACGCAACGTCCCCCGAGGGCTTCGAGCCCGGCTTTGAGGACCCCAGGTTCAGTTGAATCAAGAACAATCGGAAGAGTCGATGCTGTCGCAAAACGAGAAGCGATCTCGAACATATCGCGAGCCCCGTCGCGACCAACGTAATCAACTGATAAATCGAGCATGTGTGCACCGTCGCGAATTTGATCGCGTGCGATTTCTACACATGTCGCCCAATCTTCAGCGACAAGTGCGTCACGGAATGCTCGTGAGCCATTGGCATTGGTGCGCTCTCCGATTGCCAAGTAAGTCTTATCCTGTCTGAAAGGAACATACTGATAGAGCGAAGATGCGCCAGGATCAATGTCAGGAACTCGACTCTTCACTGAATGTCGATCAAGACGCGAGACCACGGCAGCAAGGTGAGCTGGAGTTGTTCCGCAACACCCGCCGATGAGAGAGATTCCGTAATCATTAACAAATGTTTCAAGAGCGGTGGCGAGCTCTTCAGGGCCAAGTGGATATTCAGCGCCCTTTGCGCCAAGAATCGGAAGTCCTGCATTTGGCATTACCGAAATGGAACAGGTGGCATTCTTTGAAAGATAGCGAAGATGTTCGGACATCTCTGCCGGACCTGTTGCGCAGTTAAGGCCTATGAGATCGATATCGAGAGGCTCAAGTGCATTGAGCGCCGCACCAATTTCTGAACCGAGCAACATGGTTCCGGTTGTTTCAACAGTCACTTGTGCAATAAGTATTACATCGCGTCCAGATTCCGTTATTGCCTTGCGCGCACCATTTACTGCAGCTTTGGCTTGCAATAAATCTTGAGTTGTTTCGATGAGAAGAGCGTCAGAACCAGAATCGACAAGTCCTTTAGATGCTGTGTAATAAGCATCTTTGAGATGTGAGTATGTCGTATGTCCAAGGCTCGGTAACTTTGTACCGGGACCAAGTGAACCTAAAACAAAGCGCGGTTTTTCAGGTGTACTAAAGGCATCGGCTGCCTCTCGTGCAATTTTTCCGCCAGCGAATGCGAGCTCGTAGATGCGGTCTTCGATTCCATATTCGGCAAGGTTTGCCCAGTTTGCACCAAAAGTATTTGTCTCAATTGCATCGACTCCGACAGAGAGATAGGCATCGTGGACCGAACGCACTAGGTCGGGGCGAGTTACATTGAGAATTTCATTGCAACCTTCGTGGTTCTGGAAATCTTCGAGTGATGGATCAGCTGCCTGAAGCATGGTGCCCATCGCGCCATCGGCAATTACGGTCCGACTTGCCAGCGCTTGACGGAGCAGACCTTCGGCCATCGGGTGTGCTTTCGTATCGCTCGTCACGGCGCTGAGGTTACCGTAAGGTGTCGATGTGGAGATTCATCAAATACCTGCTCTTCGTTCACCAGTGATGGTTATCGCCTTTTCAGGCTGGAACGATGCAGGCGAAGCTGCGACAGGGGCGGCATCACATCTTCTTGCCTCTTGGACTGACTCAACGACAGATGTCGTCCCCGAATTAATTGCGGATGTTGACCCAGAAGATTTCTACGACTTTCAAGTAAATCGACCAATGGTAGAAATTGATGGATCCAGTGTTAGAAGCCTTACATGGCCTGGTACTCAAGTATTTGGACTTCGCACTCCTGAGCTTGAACATGACTTCGTAGTTGTACGTGGCGTAGAACCTTCTATGAAGTGGAAGACATTCGCTGCAGATATCTTAGATCTCGCGGATGATCTTGAAGTGGATATGGTCATCACTCTTGGTTCAATGCTTGCGGATACTCCACATACAAGACCAATCACAGTGAGTGGAAGCGGTGCGCATCCTGATATCGCTCGCAGATTAGGTGTTGAGATTAGTAAGTATGAAGGGCCGACAGGAATCCTCGGCGTCTTGCAAGATGCATGTGTTCGCCGCGGCATCGATGCAATCTCCTTGTGGGCAGGAATTCCCCATTACGCATCCAGCTCTCCCTCTCCCAAGGCAACACTTGCACTCGTCAATGCTCTCGAAGATTTTCTAGAGATCTCACTCCCTCAAGGTGACCTTCCTGAAGAATCCAATTCTTGGGAAGAGGAAGTAACTGAAATGGCGAAAGAGGATTCTGATGTAGCAGAGTATGTAAAGGCGCTCGAAGAGAGTAAGGATTCTTCAGAGCTGCCCGAAGCGACCGGTGAATCTATCGCTCGAGAATTGGAACGTTTCTTGCGGAGACAGAGCGAGAATTAGAGAGCGATACCAAGCAAGGTATCCAGCGCTCTGGAAAGTTCTCCTGCCTCTCCCCCTGATTGTCCAGCTTCGGTTGCTTCCATCCACTGCGTGATTGCTGCAAGTGCTTTTGGGGTATCCAAATTATCTGAAAGAGCGTTGATGATCTCTTCAATAACGATATCTGTTGGTGCCACTTCCATACGCGCGAGACTAAGTTGAAGTCGATCAATCTCAATCGTTGATTTCTGCAAGAGTGAATCGCACCACATCAGATCATGTGCGTATGGATGTCCCATTAGGGCCCATCTAATTGCAGCGGGATTAACACCAGATGAAATGAGTTTGGAGACAAAGACGAGATTTCCAAGTGACTTACTCATCTTCTCGCCATCAAGACCAATCATCCCCGCATGGACATAGCTGCGAGCGAATCTCTTGTTATTCATGCTGTGACTTTGCGCCGCAGACATTTCGTGGTGAGGGAAGATGAGATCGCTTCCGCCGCCTTGGATATCTATTGAGAAATCATCGCTCGATTCTGGTTTTAGGTAGTGAAGTGCTATCGCGCAGCACTCGATATGCCAACCTGGACGACCAGGGCCGAAAGGACTTGGCCAACCTGGTTCACCCTCGCGTTGAGATAACCAGACAAGTGCATCGAGAGGATTCTCCTTGCCGGGCTTCTGTGGATCGCCACCACGTTGGGCGAAGATCTCAAGCATCTTTTCTTGCGAATAGTGTGATCGTTCTCCGAACTCGGAATCACTGTGAACGCGGTAATAAATATCAGATCCAACTTCATAAGTCGTATCTGCATCCTTCAAGCTTTTGACAGCATCAACAACGAGATCCATCGACTCGACTACACCGATGTAATACTTGGGTGGTATGACGTGAAGATCTGTCATATCTCCCTTAAAGAGATCAATTTGAGACTGCGCCAAGGTGCGCCAATCAACTCCATCTCGAAGTGCGCGCTCAAGGAGTGGATCGTCGATGTCAGTAATGTTTTGAACGAAATCAACTTCAGCTCCGGTGGCCCGCAAATAACGATTAATGAGATCGAAAGTTAGGTAGGTCGCTGCGTGACCGAGGTGTGTTGCATCGTATGGAGTAATCCCACATACATACATTCTGTAAAGGGATTTCTTCGGAAGGGATTCGACCTTTTGAGCTGATGTATTGAAAAGCGATAGCCGAGGAAGTTCAAAGCGGGCAGGCAATTGAGGAAGGTAGAGATCTGGCCAGGCGCGCATACTTCAAACTCTAACTTAAAAGGGTGGCCAGGGAACTGCTGGCCACTCATCACTCGGACTTGGAAACTTCTTTTCACTCAATAGTCGGTTGATTCGCGCAAGGAGCGCTGTGCACTCATTCTCCGACAGCAATTCCAGCAGCTCTGCTTTACTTGATTGAACTAACTTTTCAAGATCTTCGAGTTGGAGGACTTCGGTGTCAGTTAGAGACTTGTCCGCCCACTGCCACAGAACTGTTCTTAACTTATCCTCTTCATGAAAAGTTACTCCGTGGTCGCAACCGAAGACCTTCTCCGAGGAAACTGGAAGAAGATGGCCAATTTTCCGATCTGTATTGTTGACCACCGCGTCAAAGAGCGCCATCTTTCGAAGTTCGGGATTATCTAATCGATAGAACTCGGCTAGGTCTATCTCTTCATCAATATCTATCCATTGTTGAACCATTCCTATACCAAATGGTCCATCCCGCAATACTGTTGGTGGAACTACTCCAAAGCCGCCGATCTCACTTATTCGGTAGGCAGCAAATTCACGTTGAGCTAAATTCCCATCTGGAAAATCCCAGAGTGGTCTTTCGCCCGCTACTGGTTTGTAGATAACTGCAAACGTTGATGATTCGTAGGTGCAATTTGCATAGAGAGTTGCATTTGATGCATCGACGAGTCGTCCTGTGACATCCAACTCCCCCTGTAAAAGATGATCAATGATTGAATTCATCGACGATAGCCATTTGCCCTTGGACAGAGATGGCCACGCAGATCAATGGGACCTCCACAGAATGGGCACGGCTGTCTGCCGGCATTGACAACCGTTCCCGCTCTCTTTGCGAACTGATTAGCGACGGAAGGTGAAATCACAACACGGAGAATGTCTTGATCTCCGCTGAGGTCATCTACATCAATGAAATCAGGTTCTGCCTCATCGTTTTCCGAGATCGCTTGTAGATCAATTTGAATCACTTGACGAGAATCATCGAAGGCAAGGCCAATTACTCCGACTCGGAATTCCTCTTCGATAGGAGTTTCCAGCGGCGCATCATCACGAGGAAGGCGAGGTATTGCGATTGTGGGATCGCTCTGCTTGATCTCACGCAACATATATATAAGACGATCGGCTAGAGCTTGAACCTGTGACTTTTCACATGAGACTGAGATCAGTCTCGACCCATGTCGCGCTTGGATAAAGAAGGTACGTTCACCTGGTTGACCAACTGTGCCCGCAACAAATCTTTCTACAGGATCAAAGAGAAGGATGCGTGAAGTCATCTCTTTCCACCTTGCGATGTACGTGAACCGCCACCTAGCAAAACCTTCGTAGATTTTTCCATGGTGGTCATCGGCGCGAGCGGACTATGGGAATCATTAAAGGCGAGCAGCCGAGATTTACTGCCATCGAAATCAATTACCGTAATGGATGCAGGATCAATGACAAGAGATTGAAAATCATCAAGCTTGATCTTGAGAAGTGATGCAACTATCGCCTTCAGTACGTCGCCATGGGACACGAAGAGGTGTGTTCCATTCTTCTTTTGATTGACGGCATCGGAAACGGATGAAAGTGCGCGTTTCTGCATGGAACGCATCCGTTCACCATCTGGAAATTTGACCGTACTTGGTCGATTCTGAATTTCCTTCCACATCTTTTCGCGGGATAGAGATGAGAGTTTACGACCGCTCCAACTCCCATAATCCATCTCTATAAGCGCATCTTCGATCTGATAGCTCTTAAGACCTTTTGAATATCTAGAGTTGAGCCATGGTGCAATCGTTTCTTCGCAACGTTGCAAAGGGCTAACGCGCGCACTATCAAAGACGCTCGCACCAATTCTTTCAACAAGATCTTCTGCTTGCTTCAGGCCCTTCTTGCTGAGTGAAACCCCAGGCAATTGACCGCTAAGAATCCCAGCATCATTCGCAGTTGAATGAGCATGTCGGATGAATACCAATCGAGCCACAACACGAAGATTATCGTGCTATTTCTAATAACGAACTTTGAAGGCCAATATTGCTAGGGTCTGAACCATGGAGATGAGACGAGCAGGCAAATCCGGTCTCTCGCTCTCCCGTTTAGGTCTGGGAACAATGACATGGGGCCGAGATACCGATACCCATGAGGCAGCAGATCAGTGTCGCGCATTTATCGAAGCTGGCGGGAACTTCATTGATACTTCGTCGACGTATGGTGATGGGGATAGCGAAAGAGTTATTGGTGGCTTGATTGGCACTCTCTTCAAACGTGAAGATGTTGCCATAGCTACTAAGGCCGGAGTTTCTTTCCCAGACGGTGTGCGCACGGTGAATAACTCGCGACAGTCACTCATTGCAGAGCTAGATCGCTCACTCTCTAGACTTGAAACAGATTACATAGATATTTGGCAGATTCACTCATGGGATCCACATAATCCTCTAGAGGACACTCTTTCAGCCTTGGACTACGCATACAGCTCAGGCAAAGCTCGTTATGTAGGAATTTCTAACTTCTCGGGTTGGCAGAGTGCTCGCGCAATTACTATTCAGGAAACTAATTCAGCGAAAGCGCCCATAGTCAGTCATCAAGTTGAATATTCACTGTTAAATCGCGATATCGAGAGCGAAGTTCTCCCATGTGCAGATGAAACTGGTATCGGAGTTCTCGCTTGGGCGCCTCTTGGCCGAGGAGTTTTAACTGGCAAATATCGCAAAGGAATTCCTAGTGATTCACGTGCTGCGGCTCCACATTTCGTAAAACATGTCGAGCCCTACTTGCGAGAAAAGCCCCAGAGAATTGTTGAGGCAGTTGCAGTAGCTGCTGAAGGTTTGGGTTTTGCTCCCCTTGAAGTTGCTCTCGCATGGGTTCGAGATACTCCAGGTATCACCAGCGCGATTGTTGGTGCACGCACCGGAGCCCAGCTACGAGGAATATTGACCTCTGAAGAGATTACCTTGCCTGACATTGTGCGCGATGCACTCAATGAGATATCTGCTCCATAACTACTTTTTTCGCTAGCAGTTCTCCAGGAAGTCAGCTAAAACGTTAACGCCAAATTCAAGCCCTGAAATTGGAACTCTCTCATCAACACCATGGAAGAGAGCCATAAAATCTAGATCCGCCGGAAGTCGTAGCGGGCTAAATCCATAACCAATGATTCCGAGTTCAGAGAGCGCTTTGTTATCGGTTCCGCCACTCATGAGGTATGGAACAGGAATACCTTCAGGATCATACTTTGTGATTGCGTTACACATCGCATCAACTAAGTCGCCTTCAAAATTGACCTCGAGAGCAATATCTCGGGAGACTGTTTCAATTGTGATATCTGGTCCGATGATCGAGCGAATTGTTTCATTGAGTTCATCTTCATAACCAGGCAAGAAGCGTCCATCAATAACTGCACTTGCACTCCCAGGAATCACATTGGCCTTGTAGCCAGCTTCGAGCATTGTTGGGTTTGCGGTGTTCTGAAGAGTTGCGCCAATCATCCGAGCAGTTGGTCCAATCTCCTTGAGAAGCGGGCGCAGATCGTTCTCGTCATAAGGCTTACCAGTTGCCTGCGCAATCTTCTTAAAGAGAATCTTCACGGTATCTGTATATCGCTGCGGCCAGCTGAATTTTCCGATCTTTGCGACAGCTTCGGAAAGCGCAGTAAGTGCGTTCTCATCATTCATCATGGAACCGTGGCCAGCGCGCCCCGAAGCGGTTAACTTCATCCAATGAATACCCTTTTGCGCAGCTTCCACAAAGTAGAGACGCTTCCCATCTCCTACGGTTACTGAGAACCCGCCAACTTCAGAGATAGCTTCAGTGCACCCTGCGAAAACCTCGGGGTGTTCGGCAGCCATCCACCTTGAACCGAAAGTCATTCCTGCTTCTTCGTCGGCAAAGAATGCAAGAACAATATTGCGAGGAGGTTTGTAACCGGTACGAGCCCATTTGCGAACGATGGCGAGAATCATTGCGTCGACATTCTTCATATCGACTGCACCTCTTCCCCAAATCATTCCGTCACGAATCTCAGCGGCAAATGGATCAACAGACCAGTCGGCAGCATTTGCAGGAACAACGTCGATATGGCCATGTACGACTAATCCCGGACGTGATGTATCGGAGCCCTCAATATTGGCAATTACGTTGCATCGATTGGGAGCGGACTCATAAATCTTCGCCTCAATACCCACCTCGGCAAGTGATGCCACAACATATTCGGCCACGGCCTTTTCATCTCCTCTTCCTTCACCAAAGTTGACTGATGGAATTCGGATGAGATCCTGGCAAATCTTTACAACTTCTTCTTCGAGAGTCATATCCGTATTCTGCCTCGTTTAGCTCTCGATCGGGTCGCTCGCCTCGGCTCACTTTTGCGCGAGATGGCACGGCTAGATATAGTTACCCAGTTATTTCGGCCCGAACGCATAGGATTCAATTCTTAAGCGAACGGGTTACTCGTCCGGGTGGCGGAATTGGCAGACGCGCTAGCTTGAGGTGCTAGTTCTCGCAAGGGATTCGGGGTTCAAGTCCCCGTTCGGACACAGTTACGGTGGTTGGATACGGCAGTGGATTTAAGTCGCGCACTCTCGCTTATAAGACCCATTCCTGATTATCCCAAGCCAGGAATCCTCTTCCAAGACATCACTCCCTTGTTATCAGATGCTCAAGGCTTCGATCGCGTAATTTCAGAGATCGCAACCCTCGACGTCGCTTCAGAGATTGCAGTTGGGATTGAAGCGCGAGGTTTTATTCTCGCTAGCGCAGTAGCAATCAAGAAAGAGATTGGCTTTGTACCAGTGCGCAAGAAGGGCAAGTTGCCTGGAGAGACTTTTTCTCGAAGCTACGGTCTCGAGTACGGTATTGATGAAATTGAAATCCATCGCGATGCCTTTCATCCAGGAACAAAGGTGATGCTGATCGATGATGTGCTTGCTACGGGTGGAACCCTTGAGGCTGCTATATCCCTGATCGCCGATGCTGGCGGAGTAGTTACAAGCATCATCGTGTTACTTGAGATATCTGGACTCGAAGGTAGAAAACGAATCCAAGGCATTGCACCAAATATTCCCCTCTTTGCCTTGGTCACGGTCTAATGCGTATCCCCCAGATTCAGGCTCTTCGAGCTTTCGCCGCAGTTTTAGTCGTTGTTTACCATGCAGGAATTACTTCAGGCGGATATATCGGTGTCGATATCTTCTATGTTATTTCTGGATATCTCATTACGGGTTTGTTGTTGCGCGAACTGGAGAAATCTGATCGCCTGGATCTCAAAGCTTTCTATCTACGGAGAATAAAGAGACTTCTTCCCACTTCGTTCTTTGTACTTCTAGTAACAGCGCTGACTGCTTGGTATCTCTATCCCGCAACGATGCGTGCTGATTTAGGAAAAGATATCGCCGCAGCTGGCATATATATCTCGAATTATCTCTTTGCCTTCTGGCAGATGGATTATCAGAATCTGAGCGCAGTCCCTCCCGTTGTAATTCATTATTGGTCACTTGCTGTGGAAGAACAGTTCTATCTCTTCTGGCCATTCATCGTCTTTGCTCTCTTTAAACGCGGTGGACGCAAGTTGGTTGGCCAAGGAATACTTGCAGTCTCTGCAATTTCATTTCTATTTAGTCTCTATCAAACATCAGTTGAACCAATTTGGGCTTTCTATTCGCTACCGACCCGAGCATGGGAGCTTGGTGTCGGCGCATTGCTTCTCTACATCCCAACACGAATTAGGTTTTCACAGAACTATCTTTGGATTGCTCTCGCGCTATTTATCTATGGAACTCTTCAATTCAGAGATAGCACCCCTTTCCCAGGCACAGCTGCGCTCGTTCCGGTAATAGCAACTGCCATCTCGATCGCCGCGGTCCATTCGTGGCCAAAGATTTTGAACTCAATCGGTAACCATCGCATCGTGCAATGGTTAGGAGAGATTTCATACCCGCTCTACTTGTGGCATTGGCCGCTACTAGTAATTCCTGCCGTATACTTGGGTCGTGGTTTGCACATCTACGAACGCATTATCTGTGTTCTGGCAACTCTCCTCTTATCTGATCTGACTCATAGATTCATTGAAGAGCCACTTCGTCACGCAAAGTTGCCAACAAAGACAATTCTTCGAGGTGGGGTCCTCGCAACTGTTGTATCACTCACTTTAGGTTTAACTATCAATACTTCCAACTCAAATATCGTTACCTTGAAGGATGGAAGTTCATTTAATCTGACTGAGATATTGAAGAAGCCCGTTGTTTATGACGATGGTTGCCATGTCAATAATGGTGAAACCAAATCTCCTGATTGCGTTTATGGCGTCAATGGAGCATCTAAAAAGATTGTTCTCTTTGGCGATTCTCATGCAGCCCAATGGTTTCCCACCCTTGAGAAACTGGCTCATAAGAACGGCTTTGAACTTATCTCTTTAACCAAATCGGCATGTCCAGGACCATCAGTCGTAAAAGTCGAGACTGGAAAATATAAGAACGATGATTGTTCTGCTTGGCGCGATAATTCATATCAACGCATAAAATCAATTAAACCCGATGCAATTCTGGTCAGTGGCTTCCAACACTTTGAGATTCCCGCAGGCTACTCGAGCCGCGAAGCATGGTGGCGTGAAGGTGAAGCGAGAACTTTCAAGGCTCTTATTGGTTTGTCTCCCAAAATTATCTACATCTCAGATACCCCGCATCCGCAACGTGATATTCCAAGTTGTATCGCAGCTAGAAATCTCGAAAAGTGCAACGGCTCTGAACGTTCAACACCAATCTTCACCTCAGGGTATTTACAGATTAATCCGACTTCATGGCTCTGTATGCGAAATTGCCCAGGGGTTATCGATGGGATTGTCGCCTACAGAGATGCCTCGCACCTCTCTGTCTCGATGGCCCGAGCACTGGCCCCTAAGCTAGAAGAACGCCTTATCCAATTGGGTGTCTTAACCAATCCATAAATGGGCAGAACTTCTCTTTTAGTGGCAGGATGCCGCCGTGGCTGAATTGGTTTATTACTGCGGAACGATGGATAGCGGAAAGTCAACGCTAGCTCTGCAAACCGCCCACAACCATAAGAGCCGTGGTCGATCTGGACTCATCTTTACAAATAAGGATCGTGCAGGTTCTGGTGTTATTAGCTCGCGACTTGGACTTCAATCCGAAGCAATCGAAGTAGAGCCTGAACTCGACATCCACAAATTTGTTGTCGAACATCTTTCTATGGGCGAACGTATCGATTACATCATCTGTGACGAAGCGCAGTTCTACCAACCTGATCAGATCGATGGGCTTGCCAAGATAGTTGATGGTTTGGGCATCGACGTTTACGCCTTCGGAATTCTTGCTGATTTCAGAACAAAGTTATTTCCAGGATCAGCTCGCCTTGTTGAATTAGCAGATCGAGTAAATACCTTACAAGTTGAGGCTCTCTGCTGGTGCGGATCCCGCGCAACTCACAACGCACGAACCGTCAACGGTGTGATGGTCACAGAGGGCGAGCAAGTTGTTGTTGGAGATGTCGGCAAGAGCGATGAGGTTGCCTACGAAGTTCTCTGTAGACGCCACCATATGCGCCGCGTAACGGCACGTGCTTCTCGAGCAGGTCACATAAGTGGCGATCCACTCCCCTTTACTCAATAATCTACATACCCATAGAGATAGGTAAATAATGAATACACGCTCATATGCCGTCATGGAAGCTCGAAAGCCACTTGTTCCATTTGAATTCGATCGACGCGAAGTCGGCGCTCATGATGTCGCTTTAGATATTGCCTATGCCGGAATCTGTCACAGCGATATCCACCAAGCTCGTGAAGAATGGGGTCCTGCGATATTTCCTATGGTTCCTGGCCACGAAATCGCTGGGACAGTCACAGCGGTAGGTACATCTGTTACCAAGTTTAAGGTTGGTGACAAGATTGGTGTTGGAGTGTTCGTTGATTCATGCCGAACCTGCGAAAACTGCGTGCACGGACTTCAACAATATTGCTTGGAAGGAATGACTGGTACATATAACCAACTCGAACGCGACGGTAAGACAGTTGCCATGGGTGGGTACTCAAATTACTTCGTTATCAACGAAGATTACGCAGTTCACATTCCCGAAAATCTTCCACTCGAAGGCGTGGCTCCACTTCTCTGCGCCGGAATCACTCTCTACTCACCAATTAAGCATTGGAAAGTTGGCCCGGGTAAGAAGGTTGCGGTTATGGGTCTGGGCGGCCTCGGCCATATGGGTGTTAAATTTGCAGTGGCGATGGGTGCGGAAGTAACAGTTCTCTCTCATTCACCACAAAAGAAGGATGATGCGCTTGCTATGGGAGCCCACCATTTCGTCGCAACAAATGATTCTGCAGAGTTCAAGGCTCATGCAAAGGAATTCGATGTAATTCTCAATACAGTGAGCGCTGAAGTCAACATTGATGACTATCTATCACTCCTAAAGCTTGATGGAACTCTCGTTGTAATCGGGTTACCTGGAAAGCCATATGCAGTACACGTCGGAACTTTACTTAATGGTCGTCGCGCTATCGCGGGTTCAATGATTGGTGGAATTCCAGAGTTGCAAGAGATGCTTAATTTCTGTGGCGAAAAGTCCATTGTGAGCGATGTTGAGGTGATCAAAGCTGACTACATCAACCAGGCATACGAGAGAACTGTTGCTAGCGATGTGAAATATCGCTTCGTTATTGACGCCTCATCTATCTAAATTGATGTAGAACCGTTGCCAGGATCGGAGCGATTGCAAGCGCTGGCAGAAGGTTAGCTACGGCAATCTTTTTGATATCAAGTAGACGAAGGGCGATTCCAACGAGCATCAAGCCGCCGCAAATCGTCATTGCATCAATTTGATATTGAGAAAGAACTGAGCCAATCGCTAGGCCAAGAATTGTCCAAACACCTTGGTAAATAGCTACAGGTATAGCTGAGGCGGCAACTCCCCAACCTAAAGTGGATGCAAAGGCCATTGCGGCGAAGAAGTCGAGCGACGATTTTAGGATTAGTTGATCAATTCCTTGAGACATTCCATCGCTTACGCTTCCAAGTATTGCAAGTGGACCAATAACGAATAAAAGTGAGGCAGATACAAACCCTTCAACAAATGGACTTTCCTGCGATGCTTTAAATCGCTTACGAAGGTTTTCTCCAAAAGAATCCAGGCGAGTCTCTAGTGAGAGCGCGGAGCCAATCAAGCCGCCTAAGAGCATTGAAGCGAGGATGACGAGAAGGGTTGAGCCTTTGGGGAGTGCGCTTTCAAATATTGCAGACCAGAGCGGAGAAAGTGCAGAAGCTGCACCAAGGGCTGTTATAAGACCCAGTACATCCGTGATCAAGCTCTGAGATTTCTTAGTAATGCGGGCGCCTGCAGCGATTCCTAGTGATGATCCAGCAAGGATTGCAATGACATTTACAAGAGTGCCAGCGCCGACGAACATTGTTTAACTATAGACTCCCCCAATGAATTTGTCTGGAGTCATAAACTTTTTCAAGCCTCATAAGACAGTCCCTATTACTCCATGGCGTGCTCAACATCGTTGGCAACTTTCTCCCTCCCGAGTTGCAATTCTCTTCTTTGGCTTAGCCATCTTCGGACTTGGGGACTCTCTTCTTGTCCAAGGAGATGTCGGCAATGCGCCTTGGACAGTCTTTTCTCAAGGACTCACATATAAAACTGGCTTGAGCATTGGGTGGGCAACTTTCGTCATAAGTATCTTTGTCTTACTCATTTGGATTCCCCTCAATGAAAAGCCGGGATTTGGAACTCTCTCCAATATCGTTTTGATTGCAACCTTCATTGAAGTAGGAACCCACATCTTTCCCAAGCAGACAAGTACTATCTCTGGAATCCTCTTCTCTCTGATTGGGATTGCTCTCGTAGGACTTGGTTCAGCTCTCTACATCACCTGTGGCCTCGGGCCGGGTCCTCGAGATGGAGCAATGACCGGAATTCACTTCAAAACTGGAATCCGCGTCGGTCGGGTTCGAATGGGAATCGAAGTTGTCGTTCTGACCATTGGATGGCTGATGGGCGGGCGGGTAGGCATCGGTACCGCCCTTTTTGCTCTGCTTATTGGCCAATCTGTCGCCATTTTCCTTGGAATTGTCGCGCGTCTGACCCAGCGGTAACTAAGGCTTCAACTAGCCTTTCCCACATCTTCCCTCGGTCTGTGAGCCGTCATTTCACACGGGGTCGCAAACACCCCCGTTACCAAAATCAGGAAGGTTCGTCATGCTCGATAGTTTCTTCAAAATATCAGAACGTGGCTCAACCGTCGGACGTGAAGTTCGCGGTGGTCTCGTTACATTCTTTACGATGGCTTACATCGTTGCCCTCAACCCGTTGATCATCGGTCTCTCAAAAGATGCTGATGGAAAGTTCATCGGTGGCGGAGATGCTCCAAATCTCGCTCTCGTAGCTGCAATGACAGCGCTCATGGCAGGTGTTCTCACAATCCTCATGGGACTTGTCGGAAATTACCCACTTGCACTTGCTACTGGCCTTGGCCTTAATACATTCGTTGCAGTTGGTATCGCATCAAAGATGACATGGGCAGATGCAATGGGCCTCATTGTTCTCGAAGGTATCATCATCACGATCCTCGTTCTTACTGGTTTCAGAACTGCGGTATTTAAGGCAGTTCCTGCGCAACTAAAGATCGCTATCTCAGTAGGTATCGGCCTCTTCATCGCACTTATCGGTTTGGTAGATGCAGGCTTTGTTCGTCGTACAGGTGCTGGTCCAGTTCCAGTAACACTTGGTGATGGCGGAACTCTTGTTGGATGGCCAATCATTGTCTTCGCGCTTGGACTCTTCCTCACCATCGGATTGATGGTCAAGAAAGTTAAGGGCGCAATTCTTATCGGAATCGTGGTCGCTACAGGAGTAGCTGTCTTTATCGAGACAACTCTCAAGATTGGCCCTAACTTTGATGGCGCAACCGGCAAGGTAAATCCAAAGGGTTGGGGACTTAACGTTCCTGCAATGCCAGATAAGGTTATTGCAAAGCCTGATTTCAGCCTCTTTGGTGATTTCAACCTATTCGGTTCACTTGATCGCGTTCCATTGATCACAGTAATTCTTCTTGTCTTCACCCTCTTGCTATCAGATTTCTTCGACACTGTCGGAACTGTGACAGCAATCGGACATGAAGCTAACTTGATCGATCGTGATGGAAACATTCCTAACAACGATCGCATCCTTTTGGTTGACTCACTTGCTGCTGTCGGAGGCGGCGTTGGAAGCATCTCTTCTAACACAAGCTATATCGAATCTGCTGCTGGCGTCGGTGAAGGTGCTCGCACAGGTCTCGCGTCTGTAGTCACAGGTGCCTGCTTCTTGCTTACAACCTTCCTTGCGCCGCTCGTTGCAATCATTCCTTACGAAGCTGCAACACCAGCTCTCGTAATCGTTGGTTTCTTGATGATGACTCAGATCAAGGGAATCGATTGGGAAGATTACGGAATCGCTATTCCAGCGTTTCTTACAATCATCTTGATGCCATTCACTTACAACATCTCAGTTGGTATCGGTGCAGGTTTCGTAACTCATGTAGTAATCCGTTATATGCAAGGCCGTCGCAAGGATGTTCATCCATTGCTTCTCTTGGTATCGGGTCTCTTCATGATCTACTTCCTCACATCACCTATCAACGCATGGGTTGGTTAATTAGATAGAAAGTAGAAAACCCCCGTCTCATCATGAGACGGGGGTTTTTTCTTTTAAAGCTTCCAATCAATGGGCTCTCGCCCAGTTGCGACAAGTAGTTCGTTTACCTTCGAAAACGGTGTAGAACCGAAGAATCCCTTATAGGCACTGAGCGGACTTGGGTGCACGCTCTCGACCCTATGAGTGAAATACCTAGAAAGTTCCTGGGCTTGCTTGCCCCAAAGTATTGCAATCACATCCCTCTTTCCCAATTCAGAGGCAATGTGTTCAGTAATCTCTTGCCATCCAACATTCGTGTGAGCGTTTGACTCTCCCTGGCTCGTTGTCAGAACGCGATTGAGTAAGAGGACGCCTTCCCCAGCCCACCGAGAAAGATCGCCGCTAGCTGGCGTTCCAATGCCTTGATCACTCTGCAACTCAGTAAAAATATTCTTGAGGCTTGCAGGGATTTTTCGAACTGAGGGTTTTACTGAGAAGGCAAGACCCATGGCATTTCCTGGAGTTGGGTAGGGATCCTGACCAACTATTACGCATCGAATTGATGCAAGATCACTCTCGAAGGCGCGAAAAATTGATTCATAAGAAGGCGCTATCTCATCTCCGGAAATCTTTAAGAGAACCTCATTAATCAAACCTTCTATAGGTTCAAAGATGGGAGCCCAGCTAGAGTGCGCGTGCGAAGAAGCGTGATCCTTCATTGCGAACTTCCATGGGTAGCTCAAATACCGCTGACATATGTTCAGATGTAATAACCTCGTTAATAGGACCTGAAACCGCAACTTTCCCATCTTTAAGGATGAGCGCATGTGTTGTTCCGCTTGGAATTTCCTCTATGTGGTGAGTGACCAGGATTGATGCGGGTGCCATTGGGTCTGATGCAAACTCAGAGAAGCGCTTGAGTAAATCCTCACGTCCCCCGAGGTCGAGACCGGCAGTTGGTTCGTCAAGAAGTAAAAGCTCGGGATCGGCCATCAATGCGCGAGATATTTGCACTCGTTTCTTCTCGCCATCACTCAGAGTTCCATAATCTCGATCTGCTAAATCTCTGACACCAAAAGTTGTTAAGAGAGCAACTGCACGAGACTCATCCCAGAGGTCGTAAGCCTCGTTCCATCTTCCCAAAACCGCATACGCAGCGGTAAGTACAACATCACGCACCTTCTCTTCATATGGAATATCTTCTGAGATCAGGGTTCCACAAATACCGATTCGATTGCGAAGCTCCCAGAGATCCACTCGACCCATCTCTTTATCGAGAACCTTGACGACACCTTGAGTAGGAAAGATTCTGGTAGCAAGAATCTGTAAGAGAGTTGACTTGCCAGCTCCGTTAGGTCCTAGAACTACCCAGCGCTCACCTTCGGCTATTGCGAAGTTGATGGGGCCAAGAATGGTGCGAACACCACGGCGAACTGAGACATCCCTTAACTCGAGGACGCGTTGGGTGTTCATAGGGCTAAAAGATATATCGTCTCAGTGCAAAATCACTCGCTATTGTCGCCATTACTTAAGTGATTCGCGCTAACCTGCGCCATATGAGCGAAGAGAAGAGCGAATTTACCGGCCTCATCCTCGTCTCCGGTATCGATACTCCAGGAATTACTCAGGCCCTCTTTGAGACCCTGGCGCCATTTGCGATCACTGTTCTTGATATTGAACAGGTTGTTATCCGCGAACGATTGATTCTCACCGTTCTAATCTCTCTCAACCCTGCTCATGCCGAAGCAATTGAGGAGGATCTTCAACTTTGTGGGCAGAAACTAAGCGTTGATATCGCAACCTCATTCCTCGAGCAAGGTCAATCTTCCATTGCGGCAAAAACTGGTCTAGTTCATGTTGTTGCACTCGGCAACCCATTGGCACCCACTGCTATCGCAGCAATTGCTTCGGCTATTGCATCTCGTGGTGGAAATATTGAACGAATTCATCGCACTGCTAGCTACCCAATTACAGCAATTGAATTCATCGTTTCAGGGGCAGATCAAACAGATATCCGCGCATGCCTTGCCGAAGTAACAACGGCGCACTCGGTTGATATCGCGGTATCTCCCGGGGGCTTAATGCGCTGGGCTAAGAAGCTCGTTGTAATGGATGTTGATTCAACTCTCATACAACAAGAGGTAATCGAACTGCTCGCCAATAAAGCTGGAGTTCAGGATAAGGTGAAGGAGATTACTGACTCAGCGATGAGAGGTGAGCTCGACTTCACCGAAAGCCTTCGTGCACGAGTAGCACTCCTTGAAGGTCTACCAGAGTCGGTTATTTCCGAAGTTCAGCAAGAGATCGCACTTACACCCGGTGCCCGAACCCTGGTTAAAACACTTCACCAGCTCGGACATAGCGTTGCAGTCGTCTCAGGTGGATTTGTTTCAG
This sequence comes from Candidatus Nanopelagicaceae bacterium, assembly GCA_965268225.1. Taxonomy (GTDB): domain Bacteria; phylum Actinomycetota; class Actinomycetes; order Nanopelagicales; family Nanopelagicaceae; genus Planktophila. Next base: position 678,112 of record OZ254166.1, read on the forward strand.
TAATCGAGCCACTCGTTAAAGAGTTAGGCATAGCCCATTACCGGGCAAATACCCTTGAGATCATTGATGGGAAGTTAACTGGCAAGGTCATTGAGCCAATCATTGATCGAGCAGCAAAGGCAACTGCACTGAGAGATTTTGCTGAAATCGAAGGCGTGCAACTTGAACAGACTGTTGCTATCGGAGATGGCGCAAATGATCTCGACATGATTTCGATTGCAGGACTTGGTATTGCATTTAATGCAAAGCCCGCAGTAAAGGCGGCGGCGGCCAGTTCAGTCAGCGCTCCATACTTAGATTCAGTTCTCTATCTCCTCGGAATTACTCGCGAAGATATCGAAGAAGCTGGCGCGCAGCGAAAATAATTTAGAGTCGGCAGGCGTGAATATCAGTGACAAGAATTCCGCGAGCACCAAGCGCCCAGAGTTCATCCATAAGTCGGTTGGTATCTTTTCGAAGGACCATGGCGCGCACTGCGACCCAATCAGCTTTCTGTAGAGGCGAAATCGTGGGCGATTCAAGTCCTGGGGTAATTGCGCAAGCCTTATCTACCTCGGACTTTGGAACATCGTAATCAAGCAGGACATACTGTCGAGCTGTAACGACGCCTTGAAGGCGGCGGATAAGAATTTCAAGTCCTGCCGGTAACTCTGAACCTGATCTCTTGATGACAATCGCTTCTGAGACCAAAATGGGATCTCCGAAGATAGCCAAGCCAGCTTGTTTCAGCGTGTTTCCGGTGCTCACTACGTCGGCAATGAGATCGGCAACTCCGAGACGGACACTGCTTTCAACTGCGCCATCAAGACGTACAACAGATGCCGAAATTTTCAGATCAGCAAGGTGTTTTTCAACCAGTCCTGGATACGCCGTGGCAACGCGCTTGCCTGCAATATCTGCCAATTTCCATTCACTTGTTGCAGGTGCCGCAAACCTAAAAGTTGACGAGCCGAAATCAAGTGCGAGAACTTCCTCAGCTTTGGCTGCAGAATCAATCAGCAAATCACGTCCAGTGATTCCAGCCTCTAACTCCCCTGAGCCAACATAGATGGCAATATCTCTAGGTCGCAGGTAGTAGAACTCAACAGAGTTATCTGGGTCTGCCAGGACCAGATCGCGAGAATCGGTGCGTTGTCTGTAGCCAGCCTCTTTTAGAATTGCGATCGAGGAGTCAGCGAGTGACCCTTTATTTGGAACAGCTATACGTAACATCTTCTCCCCTAGCAATTATTAAAGAAACTTATAGATATCAGCAGGCGCTAAGCCTCGTGCAAGCATCAAAGTCTGAAGATGATAAATGAGCTGGCTAATCTCTTCAGCCAGTGCCTCATCGGACTCATGTTCAGCTGCCAGCCACACCTCGCCCGCCTCTTCTAGAATCTTCTTGCCGATGCTGTGAACACCTGCATCGAGAGCAGCAACTGTGCCAGAGCCTGCGGGGCGTTCAATAGCTTTCTGCGCTAGCTCTTCCCAGAGTTGGTCGAAAGATTTCATGGTTGAAGTTTACTGGAGAGAGCTCGCTCGCGAAGTGCAATTACCATCGCGGCCGGATCTTCAGCCTTAAAGACCGCACTTCCTGCAACGAAGGTGTCGGCGCCTGCTTCAACGGCAATATCAATGGTTTCAAGAGATATTCCACCATCAACTTGAAGCCAAATGGGACGTGAACCGATAATCTTCTTCGTAATTCGAACCTTCTCCATCATGTAGTCCATAAACTTCTGGCCACCAAAACCGGGTTCAACGGTCATTATGAGAAACATATCTACATCGTCAATACATTCAGAGTAACTTTCAATAGGAGTGGCTGGCTTAACAGCTAAAGCTGAACGAGCACCGTTGGCCCGAATTCCCTTAAGAGTTGCAGAGATGTTGGATGTTGCTTCAGCGTGAATCGTGACACTTGCGGCTCCCGCTTCCGCATATTGAATAGCGATCTGATCAACATCTGCGACCATCAAATGAGCGTCGATGGGAATAGGTGAAGACGCAATAATCTTTGATGCTGCTGCAAAATCAAAGGTGAAGTTGGGAACGAAGACATTGTCCATTACATCGAGATGTATGAAGTCACTAACAGCCGCAATCTTGGCTATCTCCTCATCTAAATGAGAGAAGTCAGCGTTAAGAATGCTTGGAGTAATGCGGATATGCCCACTCATATCTCTACCTTATGCCTTCTTCTTGAAGAGGGCGAGGAACATCGAATCTGTGTCATGGACGCCCGTCCAGAGCGCCATCGATTTATCGCGCACAGCTCCTTCAAGGTTTGAGGGCAAGAAAGACGTTACGTCGATCTGTTCGACCTCGGGGTGGGCCTTCAATATCATCTTTACCTGACCAAAGGTTTCGGCAAAGTGAGGGCTACACGTTGCATAGCCGAAGATTCCCTCACTGTTAAGGATTGAGATAGCTGAATCCGCGAGTTGCAATTGGAGTTCTGTAAGAGCACGTAAATCCTGAACAGTTCTTCGCCAGCGCACTTCTGGACGCCGGCGAAGTGCACCGAGTCCCGTACATGGAACATCGGCAATAATCGCATCGAAACTTTTCCCGTGCGATGAAATTTCACGACCATCACCGACCCAAACCGGAAACTTGCCGATCACATTCTTTACTAGCTTTGCCCGCGCTTCAGAAACTTCATTGGCAACGAAGTCTCGTCCTTCAACATCACAGATATGCGAGATCAAAGCAGCCTTGCCTCCAGGACCAGCGCAGAGATCGAGAACCGATTTGGCCGACTTTGTTGCTTGCGCAAAAGCTGAAGCTACGAGTTGAGAACCTTCATCTTGCACCCCTGCTCTGCGATGTCGAATGAGATCAAGCGAGCCTGGTGCTCCCTCGAACTTAGCGCCATATGGAGAGAAAAGAGTCGCTACCGCACCTTCAGAGATGAGTTCTTCCTGTGTTGATGATCCTGGCCAAGAGACCAGTGTTGGAGTAGCTGGAACATTGTTCGCCGCTAACTCTTCCTCGACTCGTTGATAATCCTTCAGGAGGTCGAAGTAGGCAGAGACTATCCATTCAGGATGCGAGTATTGAATGGATAGACGAGAAACAGGATCTTTCATCGCAAGTACTGGTTCTAGCCATTCTTCTAAAGTCTTGGCGCTAACCTTTCGAAGTATTGCGTTAACGAAGGATGCCTTCGACTCGCCAATGACTTTCCGTGCTAACTCAACAGTTGCAGATACAGCAGCGTGGGTGGCAACGCGCATCTCAAAAAGTTGGTGAACCCCAAGACGGCAGATATCTACAATTCCTTCATCTACCTCTGACCAAGGACGATCTGAAACCTGAGAGAGTATGTAGTCATGACGACCTTGCATACGTAGGGTTCCGTAGAGTAATTCGGTAATAAAACCTTTATCTCGCTGATCGAAGTTACTTGCCCCAAGTGCTTGAGGGAGCAGAAGATTTGAATATCCCCCACGACGATTCACTTCAGAGAGAATGTCGTAGACCAATACGCGAGGAGCATCAGGCTTGGGAGATTTAAAGGAGTCCCTACGGGCTTTAACCAAAGTTTTCACCCTCGTTCACACGGGCTCCATTGAGCCATGATTTGGAATCCATTCTTGATTTACCTGCGGGGGTAAGGTAACCGATAGAGACTGCCTCGGTACCAGTGCCGACAAATAACTCTTTGCCAATTACATGTATCGAACCTGGCGTAAATCGTTCTTCTGAAATCTTCAAAGTATCAATCTTAAGGATTTCTCCACGGAAGCGTGTCCATGCACCGGGTAGCGATGTGAATGCGCGAACCTTCTGAGAAATAATCTGGGCATCCAGATTCCAATCAACTTCACACTCTTCCTTGCTCAGTTTAAATGCTCGAGTGGCGCCATCGTTTATCTGTGGAGTTGGGCGCACGCCCTTCGCAATGCACTCGAGTGAATCCCGAACCGCTTCTACACCCAGTTCTCCTAGCTCGACAAAGAGTTCATCACTCGTAATATCTGAATCAAGTGCAAATCTCTTTATAGAGTAAATGGGACCCGTATCCATCCCGGCGTCGAGTTGGAAGACGGTTACTCCGGATACCGAATCCCCTGCTTCAATCGCGCGCTGTACTGGCGCTGCTCCTCGCCAACGTGGAAGAAGCGAGAAATGGAGATTAAGGCAGCCGTGTGCAGGTATATCCAGAACACTCTCAGGCAATAGAACTCCGTAACCGATTGTCAGTAGAACATCTACTCCGTTGATGAGTTCTGCGGTCTCAGTAGTCGATTCAGGTTTGAAACACAGAACTTCGTTCTCCCTTGCCCATTGAGCAACAACTGACTCCTTGAGTGAGCGACCTCGACCTGCAGGGCGATCTGGTTGAGTAATTACTGCGACTAATTGATGTCCAGAACTTCGAAGCCAATCCAAAGTAGGTAGTGCAACATCGGGCGTCGCCGCCACAACAATCTCCAATTAAAGCCCTCGACCGAATGGATCATGAGGTGAGACTTTTATCTGTGGTTCTCCACCAGCTAGGCTCGCCATTCCAAACCAATCAGATTCACGAATCTCTTTCATGGCAAGTTTGCGATCTTCCTCTGATAGCCGATCAATGAAAAGTATTCCGTTGAGATGATCGGTCTCGTGTTGCAAGGCTCGAGCAAGTAACTCGGTACCTTCGACAGTGATGGGCTCACCATGCATATTGAAGCCCTTTGCAACGGCCCTAAAGGCGCGTGGTGTTGGATAGACCAAGTCAGGAAAACTTAAGCAACCTTCGTCGCCCTCTTGTAGGTCTTCACTCAAGTCAAGAGTTGGGTTAATGAGGTGACCAAGAGCTTCATCAACATCCCAGACAAATACACGTAAAGGGACGCCAATTTGAGGAGCGGCTAAACCCGCACCAGGAGCATCAAGCATCGTGTCAGTTAAATCTTTTACCAGAACACGTAGCTCTTTATCGAAGTCGATTACCTCAGAGGCCGGCGTAACGAGAACTGGATCGCCAAAGTGACGAATCGGCATGATGGACATGTGTACATCCTACTATCGAGATAGTGAATAGGGATCTATGCGAATCGTTGCGAGAGTCTTCTTGGAAGAGCTACGTCGACGTTGGAATTCATGGAGTAACGAGACGAGCGCTTCGCCATCAACTAATGGGGCAAGCGCGACGATTCGATCTATTCCCGGTTTCAATTGAGATGGCCCCAAAAAAATCGTTGATTGTGGGAGCCGGCCATCCTCTTGCGATTTCCTTAGACCACGTAGAAGGGATTGGGATTCAGAAGTTTCGATATCTAACGTGATTGCGCGCGTGAATGGCGGTAGATTGACTTCAACTCGCTCTCTTAATTCACGCTGCGAAATCAGTGAAGGCTTCCATGATGCGATTGCTCCGATTACTGGATTGTCCGATGGGATTACCATGGCAACCTTTCCTCTTGGTGAGGCCATGGCCGCGTGAGAAAAGAAGAGCTCTCGAGTTCGCTCATGCGCACGAATATCCGTTTGAGAGAAGAAACGTTCTGCCTCAAGAATAACGACAAGAGAATATCCAGCAGCGGCTATTGGAGCGGCCCAAGCTGTTGCAACAACTATTCCTCTCGCCTCAGAGAATGTTTCAATCAACTTCTCAGCAGATGATTGAAAGATCTTTTCACCCGGAAAAGCGGCTCCGATTTCAAATGCGAATCTCTCACTTCCCCGTCCCATGAGATATGGAGTCGTTCCACTGCACCAAGAACATCGCCACTCCGGATGAGACTGAGCGCAGATGACACATTCAAGATGTGCAGTTGCACTCCTCTTAACCAACTTTCCACCGCACGCGCATAGTGCGACATTTCTGCATTTAGAGCAGACGATTGCTTGAGAGTAACCCTTACGTGGTGCGAGAAAGAGAACTGGACCAGAGGGCAGCGCCTTTCGAATCTCGCTGACGAGACGACTTGGAAGTAACTCACCATGTGATTGGGGAAATGCTCCGACGTCTACCCGTGATTTCACACTGGAAAAATCAATCCACTTATTTTCGATCAGGCGAGCAATCTCTGAACTCGGTGAGTATCCGAGAAAAGTAAGATCTATTCCTGAATTCACAGAACGCAGAATCGCGACATCTCGAGTGTTCCATCCTGGTGAGCGCTGCTCATAGTGGTGCTCAGAGCCCTCGTCGAAGACGATCACGCTTGTTAAGTCGGAAATCGGCGCGAAGATTGCGCTTCTGGTTCCTAGGACGATTTGTTCTTTTCCATAACGAACTCTGAGGAAGTTTCTATAGCGTTCAGAGCGCTCTAATGCTGAATCAAGAACTAATGAATGTGGAAGGAGATTATGCAACTCCGATACAGATCTGGCATCGGGAAGGATTACTAGGGTCGATCCACCGCTTGCAGCTCTTTCGATAGCAGCTCGAAGGAATTCAAAGCGATCGATTGCTGGCGGGATGTGAATATATGTGCGCCGTCCCTTCGACTTTCTCGTGGCCTTACCTTCATCTACCCAGCCTTCTTTGTCGACGGCAGCAACTCGTGGCGGGATGGCCGATCTAATGACATCGAATGGATGTGCTGCCCAACGGTGAGCGACAGAAGCGATGAGCGATAAAGATTCGGCAGTCGCGATGCTCTGCGAAGAAATGACCTTGGAGATTGCCTTCAGGCCACCTACTTCGGAGGCAACTTCACGAGATAAAACGATTGCTTCAACTTCACGTCCATGAAAAGGAACTTGAATTCGTATACCTGTTGTTACATAGGGTGCGAGATTGTCAGGAACGAGATAGTCATAACTTTGATCCAAGTGGAAGACTCCTGAGTCCACCCATACACGAGCTATAGGAAGATCAGATGAACTTCCCTCTGGTTTAAGCTTCGCAATCTCAGATTTGAGACGAAGTGGCCTCGAAAGTGCCACGGGAGAGAAACCTTCTTCTATTTAACGGCTGCTTGAAGTTCTGATACGCGATTCGTTGCTTCCCAAGTGAAGTTAGGAAGCTCGCGACCAAAGTGACCGTAAGCAGCAGTCTGAGAATAGATCGGACGCTTGAGATTGAGATCGCGAATAATCGCAGCAGGGCGAAGATCGAAGACCGTTGTTACAGCATTTTGAATCTTCTGAACTGGAACTGTCTCAGTGCCAAAGGTCTCAACGAAGACTCCTACCGGCTGAGCCTTGCCAATTGCATATGCCACCTGAACTTCGCAACGTCGCGCTAAACCAGCTGCGACTACATTCTTGGCGACCCAACGCATTGCATATGCAGCTGATCGGTCAACCTTTGATGGATCTTTACCTGAGAATGCGCCACCGCCGTGACGAGCCATTCCCCCATAAGTATCAACAATAATCTTGCGACCAGTGAGGCCTGCATCTCCCATCGGACCACCGATAACAAAACGACCAGTTGGATTGATGAGCGTGCGCATATCTTTACGAGGTAGATCGATCTTCGCCAAGACTGGATCAATAACCTGAGCGATGATTTCGGGAGTCAACTGCTTAACAACATCGACCTCTTCAGCATGCTGACTTGAAATCACAACGGTATCGAGAGCTACGGCTTTATCACCGTCATATTCGATTGTTACCTGTGTCTTACCGTCAGGGCGAAGGTAAGGAAGGGCTCCTGATTTACGTACCTTAGAAAGTTGTTGTGCCAATTCATGAGCTAACCAGATTGGCAGTGGCATGAGTTCTTTTGTGTCATCACATGCATAACCGAACATCAGGCCCTGATCTCCCGCACCCTGCAAATCGAGAGGATCTACTGCGGAAGAAACGCGGTGTTCAAATGCATCATCTACACCTTGCGCAATATCTGGTGACTGTTGGCCGATTGATATTGAAACGCCACAGCTGTTGCCGTCGAAACCCTTAACGGATGAGTCATAACCAATTCCGATGACAGTGTCACGGACAATGCCCATCACATCTGCGTAACCATTTGTAGTAACTTCACCGGCCACATGCACTTGACCTGTCGTGATGAGTGTTTCTACAGCGACGCGGCTCGTTGGGTCTTGATCGAGGAGCGAGTCGAGAATCGCATCTGAGATTTGATCTGCGATCTTATCTGGGTGACCTTCGGTGACTGATTCTGAAGTAAAGAGGCGTTTTGACATTGTCCTAACCTAACTGAAGGAGCGCTTCATCGAGTAGTTGGTGGGCTAGCGTGTCTTTGGTGGTCTCTGCCACCTTCTTTGGCTCACTGCCTCGAGCCAAGATAAATCCGTGGGTTTTCTCGCTATTAAAGATATCTCCCCCAGAAACATCGTTGAGATACAGGATATTGGCTCCCTTTGAGTCCATCTTCTCGCGAGCTACTTGCAGGTTCTCTGATGTTTCAGCGGCGAAACCAATGATGATTTGGCTCGTCTTCTTGGCTGTGATCGTTCTTAGAAGATCAGGATTTTCAATGAGCGAAATATTTGTATATTCACTCTTCTTTATCTTTGCATCTGAAACCTGAACTGGGCGCGCATCTGCAACAGCTGCTGTCATCACCAAGATATCTGTTAGTGGAAATTCTGACTCAAGAGCACGAAGCATCTGTTCTGCGCTCTCAACCTTAATAAGCTGGACGCCTTCAATATCGGAAAGATTCGAATTAGCTGAAATCAGAGTTACGGAAGCTCCACGTCTCTGTGCTGCACGAGCGATTGCATAACCTTGTTTTCCAGATGATTGATTGCCAATAAATCTCACGGGATCAATCGCTTCGCGAGTGCCTCCAGCGGTCACCAAAATCTTCTTACCCAACAAATCTGACTTTAACTCCGTCACTTTTGCGAACTCATCGAGAATGCGAGCAGTCTCCGGAAATCTCCCTTGTCCAACATCGCCTGATGTAAGAGCGCCGGTATCGGGATCCATAACGTGGTAGCCGCGGCTGCGTAGCGTTGAAACATTTGCCTTGGTGGCTGCGTCGTTCCACATCTCTGGATGCATCGCCGGGACAATCAAGATCGGAGAATTTGATGCGAGAATCACATTAGTCAGTAGATCATCGGCCCGACCAGCGGCAATTCTTGCCATCAGATCTGCTGTAGCCGGCGCAATCACTATGAAATCAGAGTTCTTTGCCAGAGACACATGGCGAACTTCTTCAACGCTTTCGAAGACTTCTGTCGTTACCTTTCGACCAGAGAGTGCTTCCCATGTAGCTGACCCAACGAAATTCAAACTAGACGGGGTCGGAACTACAGTGACACCAAAACCAAGGTCACGAAGACGGCGAAGTAAATCGCAAGATTTATATGCTGCGATACCACCACCGACACCGAGAATTACTTCGCGGCCAAAACCTTGCATGGTGGTTTTACCTAAGAATTAAGCAGTTGGTTCTAGATTTTCGATCGTCAAAAGTCCTTCGTTGATTTCGCGAAGTGCAATTGACAATGGCTTCTCATGAACATGTGTATCTACGAGAGGTCCCACATATTCGAGGAGGCCTTCACCAAGTTGTGAGTAATAAGCATTGATCTGACGAGCGCGCTTTGCAGCATAGAGAACAAGGCTGTACTTAGAGCCTGCCTTATCGAGAAGTTCGTCGATAGGTGGGTTTGTGATTCCATCCATATGTGCGCTCATCTGTACTCCTGTGTTTCGTAGCAACAACTGCTCTGTGGGTAAAGAAGCCTATTTAGGCAGATGCGAATTCTATCAGGGATGCGACTACCCCATCGACCTGGTCATTTATGAGGACTTTATCGAAGAAAGAGGCTGCCGCCATCTCCTCTTGAGCAAGGGCGAGACGAGCAGCTCTGCGTTCAGGGCTATCAGTGCCTCGTCCTTCCAGGCGAGACACGAGTTCTTCCCAGGTAGGTGGTTCGAGAAATACCAGAATTGCTTCGGGAACTTTCGCCTTCACCTGCTTTGCTCCGGCAATCTCAATCTCAAGCAAGACACTCTTACCCGCACGAAGGGAATCTTCTACAGCCTTCTTCGGCGTTCCGTAACGATTTCCAGCAAATTCAGCCCACTCTAGAAATTCATTTGAAGAAATGGCGGCATCAAATTCTTCATTGGAATAGAAATGGTAATCGACTCCATGAACCTCATTAAATCTAGGAGCTCGAGTCGTCGCTGAAACGCTCACGAAGAAAGGTGATGACTCTTTTAGAACTTTAGCGACCGTACTTTTGCCAACGCCACCCGGACCTGAAAGCACGACCAATTTTCCAGGAGTATGAGCTGAAGGAATCTTGAATTCCGTTTCCAAGGATTCCAATTGGTGTCTTCCAAGTCCTTGAACTCGGCGAGTAAGGGATATTTCTAGACGCTCGAGGATAGTCTTGGCGCGAATCTTCCCAACACCACTCATCGATTCAACCAACTCGAGTACGCGCATTTTGGCGATTGCTTCATCATCTTTCGACATTGTGATCACATCTGTAATCGAAAGTTCGCCGCTCTTTACACGCGCCTTAACGGCAGCGCGAATCTGACGTGACTCTTTCGCCTTTTCGAGCGCGCGGGCGCGTTGTTCTGGAGAGAGTTGCGGAGGTGCGCCCATGGGATAAATCTAGTTGAGAATCTCGTCGGCGATGAAACGCGCCTTCGCTGACATCGCTTCCGCTCCGTCTACCCAAGCCTTTGTGATTGGTCTACCTATGACAACAAAGGATGCTCCGGTTGAGATGGCATCTTTTGGTGTCATGGTGCGCTTCTGGTCATCACTACCTACTTCTGAGAGAGGACGAACACCCGGGGTAATGATGTGAGGTGTCGGTCCGACAGCTGAGCGAATAGCGGCAATTTCAAGTGGAGAGCAGACAATGGCGCGAGCCCCAGCGCTTACTGACATCTTTGCGAGTGCAACGGCGCTCTCAAGGGCAGGATTGGCATATCCAATTTCAAAGAGATCTTCCTCTGAGAGTGAGGTCAAAATTGTTACAGCGGTAACGTCGGTAGCTGGAACAGCATCTACTGCTGCCTTCACCATCGCACGACCGCCAGAAGCATGAACGGTGAGGAAGCGGGGTTTGAGGTTTTCAATGGCCTTTGCCGCACCCTCAACTGTGTGAGGAATATCGTGAAGTTTAAGATCTAGGAAGATATCTGCATCTGTTTCAGATTGGATTGCGCGAATACCTTCTTGGCCGAATGAGAGAAAGAATTCAAGTCCCAGTTTATAAACACTGACAGATTCTTGTGTCGCTGCAACCCATTGCTTTGCAATCTCGATATCCGGTGTATCTACAGCCAGGATTATGGGAGCTTTCATCACGCCTCTTCTCTATGTGCATATCCGATTGCTTGTTGCAGGGTCGCGAAACCACGAGCAGCGAGCAAATCTCGCAATTCATTTTGAATCTCAATGAGAGCAGATGGGTTTCCGAAACTCGCAGTTCCGACAGAGACTCCAGAAGCTCCCGCAAGGATAAGTTCGAGAGCATCTCGACCTGAAGCAACTCCCCCCATTCCAAGAATTGGAACTTTAGGAAGCGCTGCATGAACCTGATAAATTGCACGAACTGCTACAGGTTTAATTGCAGGACCCGAAAGACCGCCTGTCTTACCGCCAAGATGTGGGCGCATCGAATCAATATTAATAACCATACCTAACACAGTGTTGATGAGAGCAAGCCCATCGGCTCCGGCATCAACTACGCCTCGAGCAATCGAGGGAAGATCTGTGACATCGGGCGAGAGTTTCGCGATAATCGGTAGATCTCCACCAATCGTCTTGCGAACCCCATCGATAACTCGACGAGATGCATCAGGATCACATGCAAAGACAAGGCCGCGATTTTCAACATTTGGACAAGAGATATTCACTTCCACCGCACTAATTCCTGATACGGAGCGCAACTTACGAGCGAGAGTTGAATATTCTTCAACAGTCTCACCTGCGATCGAAACAATAACGCGAGCCTTCTGTTCTAGGAGCCAAGGAACGTCATTTGCGAGGAAGGAGTCAATACCAGGTCCCTGAAGTCCGATTGAGTTGAGCATTCCTGACGGCGTCTCAGCCATGCGCGGAGTAGGTCGACCATGGCGAGGTTTACTCATTACTGACTTAGTGACTACTGCGCCGATCTGATTAAGAGGAAAGAACTGGGCCAACTCTTTACCACTGCTTGCACAACCGCTCGCCGTGAAGAGTGGTGCCGGAAACCAAGCATTTCCGAGAGTGGTCGACATATCTACAGGAAGCGTCATGCTTGAGCCTCCGGAACTTTACCTACAAGGTCCCAACGGACATTGGCTCCATCCATGACAGGGCCATCGATACAAGATCTCAGCATCGATGTAGAACCGTCTTCATTTTGAACTGGAAGAACACAGGTCATGCAGATACCAACTCCGCAAGCCATAGATTCTTCAACAGCACATTGATGAATAACGTCTGTCTCTGAAACGAGTGAAGTGATTGCAGAAAGCATTGCCATGGGACCACATGAGTAAATAACATCGATATTTCTATCACGAACAATGTCGAGAAGATTTTCAGTTACTCGCCCTGTCTCTCCCATAGATCCATCTTCTGTGTAGATCTTAAGAGAGTTAACTGATCGCTTGCCCTCCATTGGTGCATAAATCTTTGATCCAACACTGGCCCCTAATAACATATCCACTTTGCAGCCGCGGCTTTTCAGCACATCAGCTAATCCAAAGAGCGGTGCCGAACCGTATCCTCCGCCAATAAGTAACGCGTTGATGGGTTCCGTTGGAATACCAAAAGCGGTACCTAACGGAGCCACGATGTCGATCTCTGCTCCCTCTTGCTGCGAGCAGAGCCACTTTGAGCCAGAACCATGAGGAGCAACTATCAACTCCATCGTTCCACCATATTGAGAGTTATCTGCGACCCGAGAGATTGCGAATGCACGGCGCAAAATCATCTTTGAAGTATCACCGCCGACGCGGATTGCAACAAAGTTTCCTGGACGACAGCTCTTAACAATATCGCCGACATTAAGAAGAATCTGATGATAGGCACCAATTCGCTTATTCGAAACAAGTGTTACTACTTGTTGAACCGCGTTCTTATTGATCGTTGCCATTAACGCTTTAACCACTCTTGGATTGGAGCAACGCTGAGATCGCCGGCTTGAAGGGCTTTGATTCCTTGAACCGCAGCGCTGAATCCGGCTGTAGTGGTGATGATTGGAATTGATCGTTGCACAGCTGCGGTGCGAATAGCCCAACCATCTGCTCGCGTTCCACGACCTACCGGAGTATTGATTACCAAGTCGATATCGCCAGCGTTGAGCATCTCAACAATGGTCTTTTCTCCCATTGGACCCGTGCCTTGTGAGTTCTTACGAACAACAACAGTTGAAACCCCATGTTCTGCAAGATAAGAAGCTGTTCCATCGGTTGCAAGAAGCCTGAAGCCGAGAGCTGATAAGCCTTGGGCAGGAGCGATTCCGAACTTCTTATCCTTATCTGCAAGTGAGATAAAGACAGTGCCAGACTTTGGAAGCGGACCGAAAGAGCTAATCTGAGATTTGGCATATGACTCACCAAATGTTGCAGCAATTCCCATTACTTCTCCGGTTGAGCGCATCTCAGGTCCGAGAACCGCATCCACGCCTCGACCATCTGCACGTCGGAATCTGTTCCACGGCAGAACTGCCTCTTTAACGCTAATGCCCTTAGCAATGGCATCTCCTTCGGCAGGAAGAATTCCTTCTTCTCGCAATTGGGAAATTGTCGAACCTAGTGAGATGCGGGCTGCAGCCTTAGCTAGTGGAACCCCAGTGGCTTTGCTGACAAAAGGAACTGTTCGTGATGCTCGCGGATTTGCTTCTAGGACGTAGAGAACTTGATCTGCCATAGCGAATTGAATATTGATAAGTCCAGATACCCCAACACCCTGAGCAATCTTGAGTGTCGCTTCACGAATTTGCACTCGTTGATTATCTGAGATTGTCATAGCAGGCAATACACAGGCGCTATCGCCCGAGTGAATTCCTGCCTCCTCGATATGCTCCATGACTCCACCAAGGAAGAGTTCAGTTCCGTCATAAAGAGCATCTACATCAAGTTCAATTGCTGAATCCAGGAATCGATCAACAAGAACTGGGTGGTCGGGAGTGATATCTGTTGCTCGGGAAATAAAGCCCGAGAGAGCTTCATCGTCGTAGACAATTTCCATTCCGCGGCCACCAAGTACAAAACTAGGACGGACAAGAACTGGATATCCAATCCGTTGTGCAATGGAGAGTGCCTCCATTTGAGAAGAAGCCATACCAAATTCAGGAGCTGTAAGACCTTGCTCCTTTAGCACCTGCCCAAATGCGCCGCGTTCTTCAGCAAGATTGATCGCGTCAGGGCTCGTTCCGAGAATGTTTACTCCTGCCGCCTTTAAACCAGCGGCAAGCCCGAGAGGTGTTTGACCGCCCAATTGAGTGATGACGCCAAGAACAGGGCCTGCCTGCGATTCGGCGTGAACAATTTCGAGAACATCTTCAAGAGTGAGCGGTTCGAAGTAGAGCCGGTCTGAAGTGTCGTAGTCGGTTGAGACGGTTTCGGGATTGCAGTTAATCATGATCGTTTCATAATCAGCTGCACGCAACGTGAATGACGCATGAACACATGAATAATCGAATTCAATTCCTTGGCCGATTCGATTAGGGCCGCTACCTAGGATGATCACAGCAGGTTTCGTACGAGGACGTACCTCTGTCTCTTCCTCGTAACTGGAGTAGTGATACGGAGTAAAGGCTTCGAACTCAGCAGCACATGTGTCAACAGTCTTGTATACAGGGCGAAGATTGAGTTGGTGACGAACTTTTCGGACGTCAGCCTCTGCAATGCCACGGATAGCCGCAATCTGAGAATCTGAGAATCCTGTTGTCTTTGCAAGTTTAAGAAGATCGAGTGAAAGTTCACCTGGCTCCCCAACTGTGCGCGCTACTTCATTAATGATTTCAATCTGACGCAGATACCAGCGGTCAATCTTTGTTGATGCAAAAACCTCATCCATCGTGGCGCCAAGCCAGAGCGCACGCTGTACTTGCTGCAAGCGATACTCGGTTGGCATCTTCATCGATTCAAGAAGATTGGCCTTCTCATCGATAGTTCGCGCTTCAGTAAATGTAAAGATTGCCTCTTTTCGTTCGAGCGAACGTAGAGCTTTCATCAGAGCTTCAGGGAATGAGCGACCAATAGCCATCGCCTCACCCACACTCTTCATCGTCGTAGTCAGACGTGGGTCCGCATCTTGGAATTTCTCAAATGCAAAGCGAGGAGCTTTCACCACGATGTAATCAAGTGTTGGCTCAAATGATGCTGGAGTTACCTGTGTGATGTCATTCTTGATTTCATCTAGCGTGTAACCGATTGCCAATTTTGTTGCTATCTTCGCGATAGGAAAGCCAGTTGCTTTCGAAGCCAACGCACTTGAACGAGAGACTCTCGGGTTCATCTCAATCACGATGATGCGACCAGTATCAGGATTTACTGCGAATTGAATATTACATCCGCCCGTATCAACTCCCACTTCGCGGATGATTGAAATAGAAAGATCGCGAAGCTTCTGATACTCGACATCTGTAAGAGTCAACGCCGGAGCAACAGTGATGGAATCTCCAGTATGAACTCCCATGGGATCAATGTTTTCGATACTACAAACAATCACTACGTTATCGACCTTGTCGCGCATGACTTCAAGTTCGTACTCTTTCCATCCAATGATGGATTCTTCAATGAGTACCTCTGAAGTTGGACTATGACGAAGTCCTGCTCCGGCGATCTGACGAAGTGTCTCTTCATCGAATGCAATCCCTGATCCGAGTCCACCCATGGTAAATGAAGGGCGGATTACAGCTGGGTAACCGAGCTGAGCAACTGCGCCCATGACATCGTCCATTGTGTGACAGATAATGGAACGCGCTGACTCTCCCCCAACCTTTTCGACAATTGCGCGGAAGAGTTCACGGTTTTCACCGCGCTCAATAGCTGCTACATCTGCGCCAATCAGCTTTACGTTGTACTTATCAAGAGTTCCCGCTTCAAATAGACCGATCGCAGCATTGAGCGCTGTCTGTCCGCCGAGCGTTGCAAGAACTGCGTCTGGACGTTCCTTTGCAATGATTCGTTCGATAAATTCAGGGGTGATCGGTTCGATATACGTTGCGTCAGCGAATTCAGGATCTGTCATGATGGTTGCAGGATTTGAATTAACCAAAATGACACGAATACCTTCAGCGCGTAGTACACGACAAGCTTGGGTGCCTGAGTAATCAAATTCGCAGGCTTGGCCAATAACAATTGGTCCTGAACCGATCACTAAGACGCTCTTAATTGAAGTATCGCGCGCCATTAGATTGCCTCAACTTTTCTTGGGTACTGAACCATGAGATCAACAAAGCGATCAAAGAGGTATGCAGCATCATGAGGACCTGCTGCCGCCTCTGGGTGATACTGAACGCTAAATGCGCCACGCTCAATGAGTTCGAGTCCCTCAACTACGCCATCATTGAGTGAGACATGGGTGACTTGTCCTGGCCCATACACAGTTGAGAAACCTGAATCCGTCGGAGCTTGAAGGGCGAACCCATGGTTATGAGCTGTGATTTCGACCTTGCCAGTCTTTCGATCCAAGACCGGTTGGTTGATTCCACGGTGACCAAACTGCAACTTATACGTTTCAAAGCCAAGGGCTCTTCCAAGAATCTGGTGGCCAAAGCAAATTCCGAAGACAGGAATCTCTTCTAGGAGCACCTGTCTCACCAAATCAATCGTCTCGGTCATCGTTGATGGGTCACCCGGTCCATTGGAGAGAAAAACTCCATCTGGGTTGATTGCTTGAATATCTGCAAATGAAGAGTTGTACGGCATTACGTGAACTTCGATACCACGCTCAGCCATAGCCCGAGGAGTTGCTCCCTTAATTCCTAAATCGAGTGCTGCAACAGTAAATTTCTTCTCTCCGATTGCAGGGACTACATATGTCGAATCCGTGGAGACATCGTCACTGAGATACGCACCGCTCATCGCAGGTTGCTTGCGAACTTCAATCACCATCTCTTCGCGAGATAGTTCAAGACCAGAGAAGATTCCAACTCGCATCGCGCCTCGGTCACGAAGATGTCTCGTAATCGCGCGAGTATCAACACCTTGAATTCCTACAATTCCTTGGGAAATTAGCTCTGCTTCGAGATCATTTTCGCTTCGCCAATTACTTGTGAGCGTTGAGGGATTTCTCACAACGAAACCTGCTACCCAATATTTCTTTGATTCGTTATCGAAAGTATTAACTCCGGTGTTGCCAATATGAGGAGCTGTCATCACAACTACTTGCTTGTGATAAGAAGGATCAGTCAGCGTCTCCTGATATCCAGTCATTCCTGTTTGGAATACTGCTTCTCCGAAAGTCTTACCGGTAGCTGCCCAAGATGACCCCTCGAAGATTCGACCATCATCGAGTACGAAGAATGCTTTACTCATGAACGACCTCCTTCGAAGACAACCTCGCCATTAAAGATTGTTGCCACAATCTGGCCTGGCAGTTCCATGCCATGGAACGGAGTATTGCGACTTCGTGAGGCTACTAGGTCTCTATCGACCCTGAATAGTGAGGTTGGGTCCATCACAGCGATATGGGCAGGCGCTCCCACCTTCAGCTCTTGCCCTTGGTTCTCATAGAGGCCGATACGAGCTGGCGCGTAACTCATGCGCTCAGCGACAGTAGCCCAATTCATAAGACCAGTTTCAACCATGGTCTTATTCACAATGCTGAGAGCTGTCTCTAGGCCAAGCATTCCGAAGGATGCCTCTTGCCATTCGCACTCCTTGGTCTCTGCAGGATGAGGTGCGTGATCCGTTGCGACGATGTCGATTGTTCCATCTGCAAGAGCTTCGCGAAGTGCCATCACATCAGCTTCAGTACGAAGTGGTGGATTTACCTTAAATACAGGGTCGTAGCTGCGGGCAAGTTCATCGGTAAGAAGTAGATGGTGCGGAGTAACTTCTGCTGTCACGCTAATTCCGCGAGCCTTTGCCCAACGGATAATTTCGACACCACCGGCAGTGGTCAAATGGCATATATGTAAGCGAGCTTGTACGTGATCAGCAAGCAGAACGTCACGAGCAATAATCGCTTCTTCAGCGATTGCCGGCCAACCTTTTAACCCAAGTTGAGATGAAACGATTCCTTCGTTCATCTGTGAACCTTGAGTAAGTCGAGGTTCCTGTGCGTGCTGAGCAATGACGCCATTGAACTTCTTTACATATTCAAGAGCACGGCGCATCACCAAAGGATCAAAGACGCAATGTCCATCATCGCTAAAGACTCTAACGCGTGCAACAGAGTCAGCCATGGCTCCGATTTCAGCTAGATGCTCGCCTTCCAATCCGCGAGTAACTGCACCGATAGGAAAAACATCGAGCAAACCTGTTGATTGACCGAGGCGATAAACCTGTTCAACTACTCCTGCTGTATCTGCAACCGGTGATGTATTTGCCATTGCACTGAGCGCAGTAAATCCGCCTTTAACGCCAGCTTGCGAACCAGATTCGACTGTCTCAGCATCTTCCTTACCTGGCTCACGAAGATGAGTATGTAGATCGACAAGACCTGGAAGTAGAACTGATTTCGACGCATCTATGACATGAGCACCCTCTGCGGAAATCTTCGATGAAACTTCAGCGATTTTTCCATCCTTGATAAGAAGATCCGATTTCTTTCCATCAGGCAGTGTGCCTCCTGAGATGAGAATTGTTGAACTCATTCTGATGCTCCAATCTCTTGAGACCCTGCAAGAAGTAGGTAAAGAATTGCCATTCTGACGCTTACGCCATTAGTTACCTGTTCAAGAATTACCGAACGGGCGCTATCGGCGCTATCTGCTGTTATTTCAAGCCCACGGTTCATCGGCCCTGGGTGCATGACAATTGCAGTGGGTTTCATCTTCTTGAGACGATCCTTATTGAGCCCAAAGTAGCGCGAATACTCGCGAGCATTTGGGAAGAAGAGTTCAGTCATCCGCTCCAATTGAATTCGAAGCATCATTACAGCATCGACTGATTCGATAACTGAATCGAAGTCGTAGGAAACTTTCACCGGCCATGAATCGACACCAACCGGAAGAAGTGTTGGTGGGGCAACAAGCGTTACCTGTGCGCCTAGTTTTGTTAGCAAGAGGACATTTGAACGTGCAACACGTGAATGAAGAACATCACCGACGATGGCAATATGTAGACCAGTGAGGTCATCTCCCCCGTGTGCAAGATGTTTGCGAATCGTAAACGCGTCTAGTAGAGCTTGACTTGGATGCTCATGAGTTCCATCGCCGGCATTAACGACAGATCCAGTCATCCATTGACTATCTGCAAGGCGCTGCGCCGCACCGGAAGCGCTGTGACGAATGATTACCGCATCTGCTCCCATAGCTTGAAGAGTCTGCGCTGTGTCTTTAAGGGATTCACCTTTACTGACACTCGATCCCTTTGCAGAGAAGTTGATGACATCAGCTGACAATCTCTTAGCTGCAGCTTCGAAAGAGATGCGAGTACGCGTGGAATCTTCGGCGAATAAATTAACTATTGTGCGACCCCGAAGAGTCGGCAACTTTTTCATTGGGCCATCAGAAACTCTTGCGAGCTCTTCTGCGGTATTGAGGATTTGCAGTGCCTCAACCTTGCTCAGATCTGAGATGGAGAGTAGATGGCGCATTAATTGCCTCCCTCTTCGAGCGAGACTGCATCAACGCCATCGAGCTCAGTAAATTGAACCTTGATGATCTGCGATGGTGAGGTAGGAAGATTCTTTCCAACATAATCAGCCTTGATAGGAAGTTGTCGGTGTCCGCGATCAACAAGAACTGCTAGTTGAACTGTCTTAGGACGCCCAATCTCCCCGAGCGCGTCGAGGGCGGCGCGAATTGTTCGTCCGGAGAAGAGAACATCATCTATCAAGATGATATTGCGATCTTCGACCCCGAGTGAAGGAATTGTTGTCGGCATAAGGGCTCTGGGTGGTCTCATCCGCAGGTCATCTCGATGAAGTGTGATGTCGAGAGTTCCGGATTGGACCGGCTTGCCTTCGATTGCTTCTATATTCGCGGCAATACGAGCGGCGAGATGAGCCCCTCGAGTAGGAATTCCTAGAAGCGTGATTGAGTCCGAACCAGAGTTACGTTCGAGAATCTCATGGGAGATGCGGGTAATAGCTCGTGCCATATCTGGCGCCGGCAGGGCAAGGCTCATGTAAATCTCCTTCCCCGCCTCGCAGGACGGGTCGTTAAAGGATGTTGGCGGATTCTAGCACTTAAGTCCGAACGACTGTGGATTGCCAATTCAGGCGTGGCAAGGGCCGACTTACCGTCGCGCCATGAATACACAGGTCACTATAGAAGAAGTCTCATCCAAGTTACGGGCAATCAGAACCTCCAAATCACTCTCGCTCAGCGATGTCGAAGTTCTGAGCAAAGGCGCACTTAAGGCAGTAGTCCTGGGTTCTTATGAGCGCGGCGCCCGGACTCTTAGCGTCAAGAGAGCGATTGCAATCGCAGAGCTTTACCAAGTACCAGTCTCGCACCTCTTTAGTGATGAGAACCCAGTTGAACTTGTGAACCACTCACAATTGGTCATAGATCTTCGGGCTATCAATAGGCGCGCTCAGGATCCTTCGCATACCGAAAATACTCGTTACCAACTCCTGGCTCGTGTGGCGCAAAGAGTGGTTCGTTCTCGTCAGGATTGGAATGGTGAGGTTCTATCGCTTCGTCATTGCGATCTGGAGACCATCGCCGTGATCTTCGATTGGCAGATCTCAGAGGTGCTTATCTGGCTAGAGGATGAAAGAGTTTTGCTGCGTAAGCGGCAGGACTAGATTGCAATGCTCTCTTTAATTGATGAGATGCGACCAAGTACACCGTGGATATAACCAGCTGATTCATCTGTTGAAAGTTCTTTGGCAAGCGTAAGAGCTTCGTCAATGGCGATGCCATCGTCAAGATCTGCGCTCCACACAATTTCATAAATGCCGAGACGAAGAATATTTCTATCTACCGCAGGTAGGCGATCCATATCCCAGCCTTGAGCATAAGTCGCAATCAGCTCATCAATCTTTCGCTTGTTATCTGTAACTCCGGCGATAAGAGTCTTCGTAAACTCGCGGATCGGTCGAGCATCGGGACCTTCTTCGACAACATCGCGAAGTGCCAAAAGTTCAGCAGCTGAAGCGCCGCGAATATCAGCCTCGTAAAGTAAATCTAGAGTCTGTTTGCGGGCTTTACTGCGGGCTGACACTAGTTAGCGCGACCCTGGTATGAACCATCACGAGTATCAACAAGAACAACTTCATCTTGCTTGATAAATAGTGGCACTTGAATCTGAATACCTGTCTCAACGGTTGCAGGCTTTGTTCCACCTGAAGAGCGATCGCCTTGGAGACCAGGCTCGGTATAAGTAATCTTTAGTGGCACTGAAGCAGGAAGATCGATGTAGAGCGGATTTCCTTCGTGGATTGCGACGATAGCTTCAGTATTTTCGAGCATGTAATTTGCCGCATCTCCAACAGTTGCCTCTGAGATTGTCATCTGATCGAAGTTCACGTTATCCATGAAGACGAAATCATCGCCTTCCTTGTAGAGGAAGTTCATTTCGCGCTTTTCGAGTATTGCAATCTCAACCTTGACGCCCGCGTTGAAAGTCTTATCGACTACTTTGCCCGTCATAACCTGCTTGAGCTTGGTGCGTACGAAAGCTGGACCTTTACCTGGCTTTACATGTTGGAATTCAACAACTGTCCATAACTGACCTTCGATATCGAGGGTCATGCCATTCTTAAGATCGTTTGTTGTTGCCACGGTAACTCCAGTTCATGCCTTCGCCCATCGAAGGTCAATAGAGCGCAGAGTTTACCGTATGAAGTTAGGCGACTAGCGCCTTCAGCGCGATAAGCGCCAGAACGTAAGAATTTGGACCGAAACCACCAATAGTTCCATTGGCCACACCAGAAATTACCGATGTATGACGGAACTCTTCGCGCGACAAAGGATTTGAAAGATGAACTTCAATCAGCGGAGCTTTGACCAGCTCTGCTGCATCACGAATCGCATATGAATAATGGGTGAATGCTGCTGGATTGATTATCACTGGAGTGCTGGTATCTGCAGCTTCATGGAGCCAGCCAATAATTTCTGCTTCATCGTTACTCTGTCGAACATCGGCCTCGAATCCGTGAGTCTTAGCCGCACCTTCAATATGCGAAACGAGCGCTGGATAAGTCATATCTCCATAGATCGAAGAGTCACGAATATCGAGTCGACCTAAATTAGGGCCATTGAGAACGAGAACCTTCATTGGCAAAGCCTCTCATAAGCAGCACGTAGCGCGCTCTCAATTGGGTTCTCGAGGCGTTGTGTCTGTCCAATTTCAGAAATTACGACGAAGCGTAGAGAGTTGCCTCGACTCTTCTTATCAAGTTTCATTGCGGCAAGAAGTTCTGGCCATTCAGCACCTGCATAAGAAACGGGAAGTCCTAAGGCAACAAGGGTTTCGATATGCAATGCTCGAAGTTCAGAGCTTATGAGATTGAGGCTTTCTGAGAGATATGCGATGTAGGCCATACCAATCGAGACACACTCACCATGGCGTAGTGAGTACTTCGAGAGAAGTTCAACAGCATGTCCAAAAGTGTGTCCGTAATTGAGAACCTCTCTATCAAAACTCTCCTTAAAGTCTCCAGAAACAACAAGAGCTTTCACGGCAACAGATCTCTCGATCAACTCAAGAGTTACTTCACGCGAAGATCGAATATCTACAAGTGACTTTGATTTAACCAATTCGAGAATTTTTTCATCACGAATGAATCCACACTTTATTACCTCAGCAAGACCAGCAGCAAAATCACGATCTGTAAGAGTTTCTAGCCACATCGGATCTATCAAGACCGCTATCGGCGAATGAAAAGCTCCAATGAGGTTCTTTCCGTAGTCGCTATTGATTCCAGTCTTTCCTCCGACCGCCGCATCAACCATTCCGGCAACAGTTGTGGGAATGGCTACCCACTCAACTCCACGGAGCCAGCTCGCCGCAAGATATCCTGCAAAGTCAGTTACAGCTCCCCCGCCTATTCCAACGACTAAATCGGTGCGAGTAAAACCTGCAGCCCCTAGCCAATTCCAGGCTTGAGATAGAACTGCGGCTGATTTTCCAGCTTCACCATCTGGAATCGGCAGATAAAAAAATTCGGTATCTCCTGAATCAAATGTCGGAATTCGATCTTTCATTGATTCGCTAAAAACAATAGCAACGCGGGTTCTGTCACTCGTGAGTTGAATAAGTTCTGTCTTAAAATCGACATCAACGCAGACGTCATATTCGCGGTCGGCACTTACATGAATTCTCTTCACTTTAGACCCTCCAGGACGAGCGCAACAATCTCGGACTCAGACTTCTCATTCACATCTATGACGGTATCTGCAATAGATTCATAGATTGGTCGGCGAGCTTCCATAAGAGTCTGCCACTGTCCACGCGGATTATGTAGAAGCAGGGGACGATCGCGATTGAATCCGATTCGCGGAGCGACTGTTGCAAGAGAGATATCTAGATAGATAACCGGTGAGGCGATAGCTCGTAGGGCAGATTGTGCATCTACTGAAATAGGCGCACCTCCACCCAAGGCAAGTACGGTGTCATCTGAGAGCAGTTCATCCCGTAGTACTTTCTTCTCTAAAACGCGGAATTCATTTTCCCCATCTTCTAGGAAGACATCCGAAACTGAT
Source organism: Candidatus Nanopelagicaceae bacterium (assembly GCA_965268225.1). Classification (GTDB taxonomy): domain Bacteria; phylum Actinomycetota; class Actinomycetes; order Nanopelagicales; family Nanopelagicaceae; genus Planktophila. The sequence goes on from OZ254166.1 coordinate 701,757, forward strand.
TTCCCTGCACGTTCTTCGATGACATGATCTGTGTCGCGAAAGGCGATTCCTAAATGGCTCGCTACAAGCTGACCGATGGTCGTCTTTCCAGATCCCATCGGACCAATCAGAATTACGCGAGGAGGCATAAGATTTACTTGAAGCGAAGATTCTTCATGTAGGACTCGTAATTACGACGAACTTCCTGAACTGAATCGCCACCGAACTTTTCAAGTACAGCTTCTGCTAATACAAGTGCTGCCATTGCTTCTGCAACTACACCTGCAGCTGGTACGGCACATACATCAGAGCGCTGATTTATTGCCTTTGCAGCTTCACCAGTCTTAACATCAATTGTGTCGAGCGCTTTAGGAACTGTGGAGATTGGCTTCATGGCAACAGAGACTCGCAAGATCTCTCCGTTGGACATGCCACCCTCTGTTCCTCCTGCACGATCTGTTCGGCGATGAATTGCGCCATCAGTTCCGCGTTCAATTTCATCGTGCGCGACAGACCCACGGCGTGTGGCTGTTCGGAAACCGTCGCCGATTTCAACGCCCTTAATTGCTTGAATTCCCATCATTGCAGCAGCTAATCGTGCATCTAATCTGCGATCCCAGTGAACATGCGATCCAAGTCCTGGAGGTAAGTTGTAAGAGAGAACTTCGCAAACTCCCCCGAGCGTATCTCCATCAGAGTGAGCAGATTCAATCTCAGAAATCATGAGTGCGCTTGTTGCTGGATCTGAACAACGTACAGGATCTTCGTCAATGCGCTTCATATCCGTTGCATTGGGAAGTTGGTAACCATCAGGAATGCGAACTGAACCGATTGAGACAACGTGGCTCAAGATTGTGATGCCGACTGCCTGCTCAAGAAAATTGCGCGCGATTGCACCAAGTGCAACACGAGCAGCAGTTTCACGAGCACTGGCCCGTTCTAAGATTGGTCGTGCGTCATCAAAATCGTACTTCTGCATGCCTACAAGATCTGCATGTCCAGGACGCGGGCGAGATAGCGGTGCATTGCGAGCAAGGTTTTCAATCTGGTCTGCAGGAACTGGATCTGCTGACATGACCTTCTCCCACTTTGGCCATTCACTGTTACCGACCTGCACAGAGATAGGTCCGCCCTGCGTGGCGCCTAAACGAACGCCACCAAGAATGGTGACTTTATCCGCCTCAAAGTTCTGTCGCGCGCCACGACCGACACCTAGACGGCGGCGAGCTAGATGGAAATCGATATCTTCAGTTGTGATTGCAACATGAGCTGGCATGCCCTCGATGATTGCTGAGAGAGCTTGGCCATGTGATTCACCTGCTGTAATCCAACGCATGAGCCTATTCTTGCAGATATCGAGTGATTCTCGCTCACCTTTAGAAGTTGTCCCATGGGGAAAGAATGAGAATGGCGCCACAAAGCGCTGGAGCAAAGGCAATTTCACCGCGCATTGAACGATCTCGAATCAGATGCACCAACACCAGAAACGAAGATGCCACCAAAAGAGCAAATAGGTATTCCAGGATTCGGCTACTGGGAAGAACGAGATTGAGCAGAATGATCAAAAGTTTCGCGTCTCCAAAACCACAACCTGATATCCACGTGAATAAGAAGATCAGGCAGGAACTTAGGAACAGGACCTTGGGATTGAATGTGAACCCAAGCTCCAAAATTGAGCAAAGCAATAAAACTACAAGGGTCGAATTAGGTATTCGATGTGTTCGGATATCGAAGGCGGCAATAAAAATAAGTATTGATGTGAGAAGCACATGGTCAAGATAATGAAGTTATCGCTCGCTCATGTAATGCCTGTGAATTACCGAGCGGCTTTGCGCAAAAGGGGTCGTATATGTTCGGCAAGAGCAGTGCGATTTAAAGGCTCGCCAAGAACAATCTGAAGTTGATCAATACCTTGATACAGCAAAAGTTCTAATCCGTTGAGTACTGTTCCACCACAATCACTCCAGCGTTGGGCCAATTCAGTCGGCCAAGGCTTGTAAATGACATCAAAGAGCGTTGCCGATACTCCGGGCTGCACCGAGTTAGCAAGAAGATCCGCCGCTCCAGCCGGAGTCGTATTCACAACCAAGTCATAGTTGCCGAAATCAACTTCGAGGCTCCATCTGTGATATTCGAATTGTGTATGAACTACTGCAGATTCAAGAGCTTCTTGTCGCACGCTTGAACGTCCAAGTACATGCAAATTCTTTGTTATGGAATCCAGCGCGCCAGTAACCGCCCTGGCAGTTCCGCCTGCACCAAGAATAAGAACCGATTCAAATTCCTTAAGTCCTGCATGAGCAAGGGCAGTAACGAGACCGCTTCCATCGGTACTTGTGAGTGACCACGTACCATCGCGATTGATTAAGGTATTGCCGGATTGAATTCTGCGAGTTAGTTCATCTACTTCAACGTCTAGGGCGAGAACTTCCTCTTTAAGAGGCATGGTCAGTGATAAGTAATCGAACTCGGAAAACTGCGTCTGTAGAAACTCTCGCAAAGTGCCTGATCTGACTTCAATCGCAGAGTAAGTGCCTTCTAGGCCAAGGAAATCAAAAGCTGCTTTATGCAAGACCGGCGATAAAGAGTGCGAAATGGGAGACCCTAATACTGCGCCTTTCATCACTTCTTACTCCTAAATTTGCCTGCTCGTAGATTCTTCTTGTATTCAACTTTCCAGTCATTGAACTGGTTGATATCGCTTGTGTATCTGGTATCAAATGGCGCGACAGTGATGAAATATAACCAATCGCCAGGTGTTGGGTTCACTGCGGCGCGCAGAGCATCCGAGCCCGGGTTATTTATCGGTCCGGGGGGCAATCCGTATTTACGATAGGTGTTATACGGCGAATTCAACAGCGTTGATTGGGTACTTAGGAAGATACTCCCCCGAGATTTCTTCACATAATGAACGGTCGAATCAAACTGAAGCGGCATGCCTTTAGCAATTCTGTTTCGGATCACCTGAGATATCCTGGCAAAATCTTCAGTATTTCCTTCGGCCTGAACTAGCGATGCGATGATTAACAATTGTTGCGGCGTGAATTTTCCCCGTGAAGAGAAGAATCCTGCCGCCGTCATCTCTTTCGATGCTCTATCAATCATGCTTTGTAATGCAACTCTCGCTGAAGTATCTGTTGCAAAACTGTACTGTGCAGGGAAGAGCAAGCCTTCAATCGAGGAAAAGCCGGATGGTTTAACCGCGGTACTCAGCGCACTAGAGACATCCGACTTCGAAAAATTGGCAGCGTAAAACTGAGGGAGAATTTCAGAGAGCCACGCACCTTCGGCGATATTGATCAGTCCGGTGATGCGTGATGAATCTAGAAGTTGGTTGAGAGCTTCTGTCGCGCAAAGATTGAGATCAATTTCATGATTACCAGGTGCGACTTTCTGGGATCGCGGATCCCCGACAGCAACCCGGAAATATGACTCAGATGATTTCACTACACCGGCAAGAAAGAGGGATTGAGCAATTTCTGATCCAGACTCGCCTGATGCAATATTGATATTGGCTCTGGTTTGCGATGGAGAGCCACAAGGGAAATCCGGAGCCGAACTACCAGGAACTCGAACAAAGTGGAGAGACAGCGTCACAACGCCAACAAGGACGAGGGCAATAACAATTCGAAAGAAGGGAGAGCTATTCCAGATCTTCACTCAGTAGCCCTTGCTCCAAAATTGCGACTGCAGCCATTGCATCAATGAGTGATTTCGAATCACGCATTGATACTCCTGCTTCCTTCAACTTCCTCTGAGCGCTCACTGTCGAGAGTCTTTCGTCTATGAGTTGGATTGGAAGAGTAGTAATCGATTGAATCTGCTCGACAAAAGCTTCGACTTTTTTAGCGCTCTCCCCCGTATCTCCAGCCATGTTTAAAGGCTTACCGATGAAGATTCGAATCGGTTCATGTTCAGAGAGAAGGGATGAAATCTCGTTAAAGAAATCTTTCGACTTGGTATCAAGAACACAGAGTGGTGAAGCGAGAATGCCGTCAGGATCACAGAGCGCTACACCTGTGCGGACATCTCCATAATCGAAGGCGATACGTCGACCTCGCATATGCGTTACTTACCGGATATGGAATCGGCGATTGCAAGAAGAGCTGCTTGAGACTTAGATGCATCTGTTCCGCCACCTTGCGCGAAATCATCTTTACCGCCGCCTCCACCGCCAAGGATGGTTGAACCAATTTTGACGAGCGCACCAGCTTTGAGACCCGCTGCCTTGGCCGCATCGCTCACAGCAACTACGAGTACAGGCTTTCCATCGTTGGCGCTGATGAGTGCAACAGCAGATTGTGGTGCGCGAGCTTTGAGGTCGAGAGCAATCTTGCGTAAGTCATCTCCAGTAATACCGTCTGGGAGAACTGCAGTTACAGTCGTTGTTCCGCTAAGTACTTGTGCAGAATCTGCAAGTGCTCCGATTTGACCCATTGCCTGTGCAGACCGAACTGCAGCAAGCTCCTTCTCAATATCTTTGATTTTATTAAGAAGATCAGAGATTCGTTCAGGAAGTTCTTCGGTTCGGGCGCCCTTGATGATTTCGGTAAGTGAATTCAAAAGGACATGTTCACGAGCTAAGAACTTGTACGCATCGACACCAACAAGTGCTTCAACGCGACGAACTCCAGCACCTACTGATGACTCGCTGAGAAGCTTCACTACGCCGAGTTGTCCTGAACGTTCGACGTGGGTTCCACCGCAGAGTTCGCGAGCCCAATCACCAACGCTGACAACACGAACCTGGTCTCCATACTTTTCGCCGAAGAGCGCCATCGCGCCGATCTTCTTTGCAGCATCTTGAGTCATAGTTTCAGCGGTAACTGCCAAGTTATCGAGTAAAAGTGTGTTGACGCGAGATTCAACCTCGTTAAGAACTGAATCAGGTACTGCGCCAGTTGATGGGAAGTCGAAACGAAAACGTCCTGGTGAGTTTTCAGATCCTGCCTGAGTGGCTGTTTCTCCAAGAATTTCGCGGAAAGCTTTATGCACCATATGTGTTGCAGTGTGGGCGCGCGAAATCGCATGGCGGCGTTCCATATCAATAGCTGCAAGTGCCTGCGAACCAGTTGTTATCTCTCCTGAGATAACACGTCCACGGTGAACAGAAAGTCCATTGACTGGCGTCTGAACATCTTCGATTTCAACAACAGCGCCATTGGAGAGAGTGATGCGACCACCATCTGCAAGCTGTCCGCCGCCTTCTGCATAGAACGGTGTGCGATCTAGAACGATCTCAACATCTTGGCCTGAAATCGCAGATGCGACGCTTAAGCCATCAACCAATATTCCATTGATAACAGATTCGGTTTCATTATGTGTATAACCTACGAATGAGGAAGAGCCCTTTGAATCCGCAATCTTCTTATATTCAGAGAGATCAGTGTGTCCGCTCTTCTTTGCTTTCGCATCAGCCTTAGCGCGATCACGTTGTTCGTTCATGAGACGACGGAAGCCATCTTCATCAACTTCGAGGCCTTCTTCGCGAGCCATCTCGAGCGTGAGATCAAATGGGAAACCATACGTGTCGTGAAGCTTGAAGACCTCTTCTCCAGGAAGAACGCTCTTCTTACTAGTCTTCAACTGAGTTGATGCCATATCGAAGATCTGAGTGCCAGCCTTGAGTGTCTGAAGGAAAGATTCTTCTTCAGCAACAGAGACAGCAAGAATTCGCTTCTGATCTGCAATGAGTTCAGGGTATTGAGGTCCCATTGCACCAATGGCTGCAACAGTGAGTTCGGACATGATGGGATCGTTGACGCCCATTAAGCGCATATTGCGGATTGTGCGGCGCATCATGCGACGAAGAACGTAACCACGACCTTCATTGCCTGGAGTAACTCCGTCACCAATCAACATCGCAGATGTTCGAGCATGGTCTGCAACTACGCGAAGTGAGACATCTGTGTTCTGAGACTTTCCATAATTAACACCCGCAAGGGCCGATGCCTTCTTCAAAATCTGCATCGTCGTATCGATCTCATAGATATTCTCAACGCCCTGTAATAACGCTGCAGTACGTTCGAGACCTAAACCTGTATCAATACTCTTTGCAGGAAGCTCTCCGAGGATTGGGTAGCCATCTTTGCCACCGCCTGCACCACGTTCGTTCTGCATGAAGACGAGGTTCCAGACTTCCATGTAACGGTTTTCGTCAGCGATTGGGCCGCCTTCGACTCCGTATTCAGGTCCTCGGTCGTAGTAAATTTCAGAGCAAGGTCCGCAAGGCCCGGGAACGCCCATCGACCAGAAGTTATCTGCCATATCGCGGCGTTGAATTCGCTCGCGTGGAATTCCAATCTTCTTATGCCAAATATCAGCCGCTTCATCATCATCGAGATAAACCGTTACCCAGAGACGTTCTTCTGGGAATCCATAACCACCATCTGCAACTGGGCGTGTCAGAAGTTCCCAAGCGAGTGAGATGGCTCCTTCCTTGAAGTAATCACCGAAAGAGAAGTTTCCGCACATCTGGAAGAAGGATGCGTGACGTGTCGTCTTTCCAACTTCGTCGATATCGAGTGTTCGAACGCACTTTTGAACGGAAGTTGCGCGCTTATATGGAGGTGTGACTTCACCAAGGAAGAACGGTTTAAATGGAACCATTCCGGCGTTAACAAGAAGAAGATTTGGGTCATCAGCAATAAGCGAAGCTGAAGGAACGACTGTATGAGTTAGACCTTGACGGTTCTCAGATTCAAAGAAGCGCAGCCAGCGCGAACGGATCTCGGCGGAATCCACTAGTCAGATTTTTTCTTCGACTTGCGGCCCTTGCTGAGCGTTGCAGCGCCAAGAAGCGCTCCGGCAACTCGTCCAGTAGGACTGTCCATAAAACCAGTCGTCGCACCCGTCACCTTTGATGTTACTTCTTCAACATTTTTGGTGATCTTTGCAAAACTTTCAAGCGGACCATTGATGAGTTCGAGGGTTCGAGTTGACTCATTGAGAAGTGGCGTCGTGTCATCCGTGAAAGCCTTGAGCGAGGTCTTCGCCTCATCAATGAACTTACTTACCCGGAAGACTGTGTAGGCAATCGCCACAGCGATCACGAAGAGTGATGCTGCTGCAATAATCGTTGCAATTCCGCCTGGACCCATGTTGTTAGCCTACCTGACTTACTCCTTTGGAGGAGTCCAATCGATGGCAGCTTCCTTTCGTTGCGCAGGAGTAATCGGAGTTGGTGCACCAGTAAGTGGGTCGCCACCGCTTGCAGTCTTAGGGAATGCGATTACCTCACGGATTGAATCTGAACCGGTGAGAAGTGCACATACTCGATCAAGGCCAAGAGCAATTCCACCATGTGGAGGTGGGCCATAGTTAAAGGCCTCAAGCAAGAATCCGAATTTGCTCTGAGCTTCTTCATCTGAAAGACCAATCACAGTGAATACATCTTTCTGAATGTTGCGATCATGAATACGAATTGAACCCCCACCTAATTCAGTTCCATTAAGAACGATGTCGTACGCGTACGCAAGTGCAGATGCAGGATCTGATTTAAAGGTCGATGCGAATTCAGGCTTTGGACCTGTAAATGGATGGTGAACTGCAGTCCAACCTCCGTTATCGGTTGGTTCAAACATTGGCGCATCTACGACCCAAACGAATTCCCAAGCACCCTGATTGATGAGGTTGCAGCGCTTTCCAATTTCAAGACGCGCTGCACCAAGTAGTTGTTGAGAAGATGAACGATCTCCAGCAGCGAAGAAGATCGCATCTCCTGGCTTAGCGCCAACGAGTGCAGCAATACCAGCTTGCTCTTCTTCCGAAATATTCCTTGAAACCGGACCGCCGAGAGTGCCATCAGCGTTTACGAGAATGTAAGCGATTCCCTTAGCACCACGAGCCTTTGCCCAATCTTGCCAAGCATCAAGTTCACGACGTGGTGAATCTGCTCCGCCAGGCATAACAACTGCGCCCACATATGGCGCTTGGAATACACGGAAAGGAGTTGCCTTAAAGAAATCAGTAACTTCAGTAAGTTCATAACCGAAACGAAGATCTGGTTTATCAGAACCGTACTTATCCATTGCATCTGCGTAGGTCATATGTTTAATCGGAGTTGGAATGTCGTAACCGACAGCTTCCTTCCAAACCTTGACTAAAATCTTTTCAGCAACGGCCAAGATGTCTGCCTGATCGATAAATGACATCTCAATATCGAGCTGAGTAAATTCTGGTTGGCGATCTGCACGGAAATCTTCGTCACGGAAGCAGCGCGCAATTTGGTAGTAACGCTCCATACCCGCGACCATCAGGAGCTGCTTAAAGAGCTGTGGTGACTGTGGGAGTGCATACCAACTGCCGGGCTGAAGGCGAACTGGGACTAAGAAATCGCGCGCACCCTCGGGTGTTGAACGCGTGAGGTATGGAGTTTCGATCTCAAGAAACTCAAGACTCTCCATGACATTGCGAATCGCAGTTGTGACCTTAGAGCGAAGACGGAGGTTTGCAGCTGGTCCCTCGCGGCGAAGGTCGAGATAGCGATAACGAAGACGAACTTCTTCGGAAATATCTACTTCACTTCCTGAGTCAACAGGGAATGGCAAGGGTGCAGATTCGCTCAGGACTACAACATCGTCGCCCATGACTTCAATTGCACCTGTTGGAATATTTGAGTTCTCATTTCCTGCAGGACGCAGTGAAACTTCTCCAGTGATTTGAAGACACCATTCAGCACGGAGCTGTCCGGCCATCTTCTCGTCACGAATAACTACTTGAACAGAACCAGTTGCATCGCGGAGGTCGATAAAGGCAACTCCCCCGTGATCACGTCGACGAGCGACCCAACCTGCGAGGGTTACAGTCTGGCCTGCGTGAGAAGCGCGAAGAGCTCCTGCATCGTGATTTCTTAACATTGTGAAAAGCCGCCTTTTAGTGAGGGTGGATTACGACGAGAGAGCTCGCTGTAATTCCTCCTGTAATTGTCCAATCTTAACGGAGGTTGTAACTCCGTCAGACATTCTCTTGAGTTCGATGACGCCTTCAGTGAGTTCGGATTCACCGAGAACAATGACAAATCGCGCTCCAGACTTATCGGCTGCCTTCATTGCACCCTTGAGGGCTCGATCTCCGAAGGCAATCTCGGTTTGGATACCTGAATTCCTCAGCTTCTGAGCAAGAACTAACGACTGTTCCTTCGAGCCTTCACCAAGTGGAATGATGAAGAGATCAGATGTGAACTCCTGTGATGGCACAGTTGATTCAGCGATAGCAGCAAGAAGCGCGCGATCGACTCCAAGACCGAAACCGATACCTGAGAGCGACTGTCCCCCGAGGGTTTCCATCAATCCGTCATAACGACCGCCGCCTCCGATTCCGCTCTGTGCGCCGAGATCAGGATGTACAAATTCAAATGTTGTCCCTGTGTAGTAATCCAAACCACGAACCATGCGTGGATTAATTACAAAGGAGATTCCCATAGCCGTAAGGTACTTCTGTACTGCCGCAAAATTGGCTGCAGACTCAGGCGACAAATAATCAAGGAGTAATGGGGCCTTTGACATCGCGCTCTGCATTTCAGGTCGCTTATCGTCAAAGAGGCGCAGTGGATTTATCTGGGCTCGCGCAGCTGTTACTTCATCGAGATCGAGCGTTGATATATATGAAAGTAAATCAACGCGATGAGCAGCGCGTGATTGCGCATCCCCAAGAGAAGTAATCTCCAGGCGATAGTTCTTTAGTCCGAGATTTCTAAAGCCGCGATCTGCAATTGCAATAACTTCTGCATCGAGCGCTGGATCTTCGGTGCCGATTGCTTCGATGCCCACTTGGTAGAACTGTCGATAGCGACCTGCTTGTGGTCGTTCGGCTCGGAAGAATTGCCCTGAATACCAGACCTTGACGGGTAGTTGACCACGATCAAGATTCTGCTCGATAACAGCGCGCATGACACCGGCAGTTCCTTCGGGACGTAAAGTAATTGATCGACCACCACGATCTTCAAATGTGTACATCTCCTTGGAGACCACATCAGTAGATTCTCCAACACCGCGGCTGAAGAGATTGGTGTCTTCAAATACTGGAAGTTCCATCAGTTGATAACCCGCGTTCTTGGCAGGGGTAATCAACTGCTCTCGAACCCATTCGAATGATTGGGATTCAGGAGGTAGATATTCGCGTACCCCTTTAGGCGCTTGGATCTTCTCGAACTTCATGAGGTCAATTCTTTCAGATAAGGGTTGTTTTTTCTCTCGAATTTAATTGTTGTCTCGGCACCATGTCCTGTAAGAACGCGCAAATCGTCAGAAAGTGGCAATACCTTTGTCTTGAGAGTTTGCGTCATATCTTTCGAACTGCCTGTAGGGAGGTCTGTGCGACCTATAGAGCCTGCGAAGAGAACATCTCCGCTAATCAAGATTTCATCATTAATGGTGAACATCAATGAACCTCGTGTGTGACCGGGGGCATGGATTGCCGTGATATTCATATCCAGTACCTGAAGAGTTGAACCATTCTTCAACTCTTGAACTTTCTTAGGTTCAGTAAATTTCATACCTTGAAGTTGCGAGATGAATTGCTCACCATGTATCCCAGCAGGATCTGCGATAAATCTACGGTCTTCAGAGTGGATATAAGCAGGTATGTCATAACCATCAGCGAGAGGTGTTATTGAGAAGGTGTGGTCGAGGTGACCGTGAGTCAAGAGAGCAGCGACTGGTTTAAGTTTATGTTCTTCGATAATCATCTCAATGTCGCGTGAGATATCGGGCATCCCTGGGTCAACGATGATGCATTCTGAGCCTTCAGAAGGCGCGATAACCCAGCAATTGGTCGCAAACATGGGCGCCGGAAATGAACGAACAAGCATCTATATGACCCAATTTCTAGCGTGGATTTACGACTCGCGGAAGCACAGGGTACCTTTGACCACGTAAACACTCGCACATATCAACGAAGGTCGCGTTCACAATGAAGCGACCGACGCGCTGAAGGGGAAAAGCCATGACCGATATCAATCCAACTGCTCTAGCTCAAACACACTCCGTTCCAAGTGCTGCATCCGCACTCGTTGGAGACCCTTCACGATTTGGTCGCGTTGCCGAAGATGGCACTGTTTTTGTTCGAACTAGCGATGGCGAAAAGCCGGTTGGCTCATACCCAGGTAAGACTGCAGAAGAAGCGCTCGCTTACTTCGTCCGTAAATTTGAAGCTCTTGCTTCTGAAGTTGCACTCACGGCAGCTCGCATCACAAGTGGCGCAATGGTTCCGCAAGATGCCTATGAAGCAGTCAAGAAACTTCGCCAGCAGGTTCGCGAACTCAATGGCGTTGGAGATCTAGAAGCCCTTGCTGCATCAGTTGAACAGATTGAGCCTCTCATCGAAGGTCATCGCGAAGCATATGAAGCTAAAAAAGCTGCTGAGTCAGTTGCTAAAGCTGCTCGCCGCGAACAGATTCTTGTTGAGAAGGAGAAGATCGTTGCTGAGGCTGAATCATTAGCGCTTTCAGAGAATTGGAAGGTTACTGGCGATCGTCTCAAGGCGCTCCTCGATGAGTGGAAGGCTGCTCCTCGTCTTGATAAGAAGTCAGATGCTGAATTCTGGAAGCGATTCTCAGCATCTCGCAATAAGTTTGATAAGCGTCGTCGCACTCACTTCGCTGCGCTAGAGGCAACAGCAGGCAAAGTATCTGAGGCGAAAACTGCAATCATTGCCGAGGCTGAAAAGTTGGCAACATCGACTGATTGGGTTGCAACCGCTCGACGCTTCAAGGTTTTGATGGATCAATGGAAGGCAGCAGGTCGGGGCAAGAAGGGCGATGATGCCAAGATGTGGGCGCGATTTAAGGCTGCTCAAGATCAATTCTTTACAGCAAAGAATGCGGACCTCGAAAAGCGCGAAGTTTCAATGGCTGCAAACCTTATTAAGCGCGAAGAACTTATCGTTCAGATTGAAGCTCTTGTTCCATTTACTGATGTGAAGCAGGCGAAGAACGCATTCCGCGAATTGATGAATTCTTGGACAAAGATTGGAATCACTAACCGCGATAAGCGCGCTGCACTCGATGCTCGCGTCTCTAAGGTTGAGGGTGCAATCAAGGAAGCCGAGGCTGAAGTCTGGCGTAAGACAGATCCAACAGCAAAGGCTCGTGCAGCTGAAGTTGTTAAGCAGCTATCTGACTCCATTGAAAGCTATGAGAAGGCTGCTGCAAAAGCAAAGGCTGCGGGCAATGATAAGAAGGCTAAGGAAGCAGCTGAATCTGCTGAAGCTCGCAAGTCTTGGCTTGCAGAGGCTCAGAAGCACCTCGCTGAATTTAACTAATAGTTAAATCTTAGGTTCGATAGACGTCATAGACGCCTTCGATACCGCGCACTGCTGCCAATACAGAATCAAGGTGCTTAGCATCCGCCATTTCGAAGGTAAAGCGTGAAATCGCTACGCGATCTTTTGAAGTACTTACAGCAGCGCTAAGAATATTTACATGTTGTTCTGACAAGGTACGCGTCACATCTGCAAGAAGTCTCGAGCGATCTAGAGCCTCAACTTGAATGTTAACGAGGAAGATGCTGGCAGCCCCCGCCAACCATTTAACGGGAACAATACGTTCGCTCTGATGGTTGCGCAGATCACCGGCATTGATGCAATCATCCCGGTGAACAGAGATACCAGACCCTTTGGTGATAAAGCCCATGATTGTGTCGCCAGGAACCGGAGTACAGCAACGAGCAAGTTTCACAAGCACATCGTCAACGCCTTCAACTTCAATCGCACTCGATGTCCGACGAGTGGCCTGAACGCCTGTCGGGATATGCTCAATCGTTGGTTCAGGGTGAGAATCTTCAACACCCATGCTTGCAACGAGTTTTTCAATAATTGAGGCAGCCGAAACATGGCCATCACCTACTGCGCTATAAAGAGCATCAATATCTGCATAATGCATATCGTGAGCAAGTTCTAGAAGTGAATGACCAGCGAAAATTTTCTGCAGCGGCAAACCTGCCTTGCGCATCTGTCGAGCTATAGATTCACGACCGGCATCGATCGCTTCTTCACGACGCTCTTTGCTAAACCAGGCTTTAATCTTTGAGCGCGCACGTGGGCTCTTTACAAAATTGAGCCAGTCACGACTTGGACCGGCGTGCTCACCCTTATTGGTAACGATTTCTACAACATCTCCGTTATTCAACTTTGATTCCAGTGGAACAAGTCGTCCATTTACCTTTGCTCCAGCGCAACGGAGCCCAACGTCAGTGTGAACCGAAAATGCAAAGTCGACAGGCGTTGAACCACCAGGGAGTGCAACCACCGATCCTTTTGGTGTGAAGACGAATACCTCAGGGCTTCCAAGATCGAACCGGAGCGCTTCAAGAAATTCAGATGGATCCTCTGTCTCTTTCTGCCACTCGTGGAGCTGGCGAAGCCAGAGCATCTCTGGAGAGTTGGATTGTGGCTCTCCCCCTTGCTTGTACTTCCAATGAGCTGCGATACCAAATTCGGCTCGCGAGTGCATATCGTAGGTACGAATCTGAATTTCAATCGCTTTACCATTTGGCCCGATAACAGTTGTGTGCAGTGACTGATAGAGGTTGAACTTTGGCATTGCAATGTAATCTTTAAATCGTCCCGGAACAGGGCTCCAGCGGGCGTGAATTGATCCCAGTACCGCGTAACAATCTCGGACATCGTTCACTAGTACACGAATGCCTACGAGATCATAAATATCGTTGAAGTCTCGGCCGCGAACAACCATCTTCTGATAAACGCTAAAGAAGTGCTTCTTACGACCTGTAACAGTTGCAGAAATCTCATCCTTCGCAAGATCAGATTCAACGGCAGAGATAACTTCTGCCGTGAGCGCATCACGTGAAGGTGAACGTTCAGCGACTAATCGTGAAATCTCTTCAAATTTCTTTGGTTCGAGAACACCAAATGAGAGATCTTCGAGCTCCCACTTGATTGCGTTCATACCCAATCGGTGAGCCAGAGGAGCATAAATATCTAGCGTCTCACGCGCCTTACGTGTGGCGCTTTCGCTTGAAACGAAACCCCAGGTACGTGCATTGTGAAGGCGATCGGCCAACTTGATCACAAGTACGCGAATATCTCGAGACATAGCGATGACCATCTTGCGAACAGTTTCAGCTTCTGCTGTCGGACCGTAGGTCAACTTATCTAGTTTGGTAACTCCATCAACCAGGGTTGCAATCTCGTCGCCAAAATCTGCTCGAAGTTGATCGAGTGAATATGGAGTGTCTTCGACAGTGTCATGAAGTAGAGATGCAATCAAAGTTGTCTCATTGAGGCCGAGTTCAGCCAGAATTTGAGTTACTGCTACTGGGTGGGTGATGTAATCCTCGCCCGATTTTCGAAGTTGCCCAGTGTGTGCTTTTTCTGCAACCAGAAAAGCGTGTTCAATCGCTGCAATATCAGCGTTGGGATGATGCTCCTTAAGCGCACCAATAAGAGGTGCGATTAAGGGCAACGTCTCCATAATCTAAAAGGTTACTTGCGACCTTTGCGCTTTGGTTGATTGCGTGGTCCGCTACCGGAAGAAGGACGTGCCGCCTTTACCTCTGCAACGACAGGTGCTCCCCCGCGAGCTGCAACGCGCTTGGCAAGAGCCTGCATTGCTGGCTCCTTTTCGCGAAGTTGCGCAAGGAATGGAGGTGCAATGAATACAGATGAATATGTACCGACCGCGAGACCGATAAAGAGCGCAAGTGAAAGATCCTTAAGCGTTCCGGCTCCAAGAAGTCCTGCTCCAACAAAGAGAATCGCTCCTACTGGAAGTAGAGCAATAATTGATGTGTTGGCAGAACGAACAAGTGTCTGATTGACAGCGAGGTTCGCTGCTTGCGAATAGGTGAATTTGCTATTTGCAGCAACTGACTTTGTATTCTCGCGGACTTTGTCGAAGACAACCACAGTGTCATAGAGCGAATAACCGAGGATGGTCAAGAAACCAATGACCGTCGCTGGCGTGACATCGAAACCAACGAGCGCATAAATTCCAACAGTAATAAAGACGTCGTGGACTACAGCGACTATTGCGGCAATCGCCATCTTTGGCTCAAACGCCATCGCCAAGAAGAGCATGACAGCGAGCAAGAATGCGATCAATCCATACAGAGCCTTCTTGGTGATTTCCTTACCCCATGAAGGACCAACGAGCTGAGTGTCAATAGATTCAGCAGATACTCCAAAAGTAGAGGTGAGTGCAGCTTCTATCGCTGTTGATTCAGCCGCTGTAAGAGCACCAGTCTGAATGCGTACCTTTGAGGTACCAATCTTTTGAACAATCACTTCTCCTGGAATGCCAATATTTTCCACGGATGCGCGGGCTTGTTCAACAGTTACAGATGACTTATTGATTGTGTAGGACGCTCCACCTTTGAACTCGATTCCAAGGTGAAGTCCTTGAATAAGAAGAGCTGCAATTGAAGCGAGGATGAAAATCGCAGAGATTGAATACCAACGCTTTCGATTTTCTACGATATTAAAAGATGTCTCACCTGAGTAGAGACGGCCACCTAGACCTGAAAGTTTCGCCATGTGCTTATGCCTCCAAAGATGTAGCTGGGTGAGATTTACCGATGCTCTTGGCCGAGAAGCCTGAGAGCGAGTGGCCTGATGCGAAGAAGTTGCTCTTCGCAATGACAGTGACGATCGGCTTTGTGAAGAGGAAGACAACCAAGAGGTCAATCAAGGTTGTGAGTCCCAGGGTGAACGCGAATCCACGAACACCGCCGACTGCGAAGAAGTAGAGAAGGACTGCAGCAATAATTGAAACCATATCGGCGATAATAATTGTGTGGCGAGCACGCGCCCAGCCACTTTCAACAGCCGAACGAAGTGAGCGACCTTCACGAGCTTCATCTCGAATACGTTCGAAGAAGACGATAAATGAGTCGGCAGTAACACCGATTGCAACAATTGCACCGGCAATACCAGCAAGTGTCAATGTGAAGCCGATTGCCTCGCCGAGTACTAGGAAGAGTAGGTAGAGAATTACGCCTGCAACGGTGAGAGATCCGACTGTCACTAAACCAAGTGCTCGGTAGTACAGAAGTGAGAATAGAAATACCAGAAGAAGTCCAAGCGCTCCAGCGAGGAGGCCCGCCTGCAATTGATCGGCACCAAGAGTTGGTGAAACTTGCTGAACTTCACCGCGATCGAATGCGAGTGGAAGAGCACCGTACTTAAGTACATTTGCAAGATCCTGCGCTTCAACCTGCGAGAAGGAACCTGTGATTTGAGCATTTCCGGAAGGAATCGCTTCATTGATAGATGGTGCTGAAACCACAAGACCATCAAGAACAATTGCAACTTGATTCTGTGGAGATGCCAATGAAGTTACGCGAGATGTTAGCGCGCCGAATGCCTTTGTACCCTCACCGTTAAATGTGAGAAGCACATACCAAGCGCTTGCACCTTGCTGATCAATTCCAGCCGATGCCTTTGACACCTGACGACCGAGAACTTCTGCTGGAGCCAAGATGTACTTGCTCGCACCTGTTCGTGAACATGCAACGATGACATCTGTTGGAGCATCCGCGCCAGTACCTTGAAGATTCGCAGGGTTGGTGCAATCAAGTGCCGCGAACTTTGCATTCACTTCTGCGCTTACACCTGCAGCTGGAGTTGCAGCTGATGCTGCTGTTCCACCAAGAGCTGAAGATTCGGCGAGAACCTGACGGAATCGAAGTTCAGCTGTCTGACCTACGAGATCTACAACGCGACGACCAGAATCTCCGGGAACCGAGATAACGATCTGACGATTTGTGCCACTACCTTGCGCAGTTACCTCGGACTCGGCGACGCCAAGTGAGTTAACGCGCTGACGAATGATTGAGACTGCCTGGTCAATTGCCTCGGATGTAATCTTGTTTGAATCATTAGATGCTCGTGGCTGGAGAGTGACGCTTGTTCCTCCACGTAGATCGAGGCCGAGACGGACAGATGTTGCGCCCTGAATGAGGGCGGTAGTCAAGAGGCCAACAATCAGCACTGCCAAAATGGCTAGAGCGCGAACTGGTCGGCCAGTTGTCTTCACTGGTTTTGTAGGTGTGGACATAAGGGCAGAGTCTATGCGTCGGGCGCAGGCGTGTCGAAAAGGGTCGCGATTCCAGGAGGTGGTGTTCGTCCCACATGCTCCCACCCCATAGCGGTTGCAATTCGACCGCGTGGAGTACGCGCCATAAAGCCGTTTCGGACCAAGAATGGTTCAGCCACGGACTCAACCGTTTCGGTCTCTTCGCCGACCGCGATGGCCAAGGTAGATAGACCTACTGGTCCCCCACCAAATCGCTCAATTAAAGCAATAAGCACAG
This sequence comes from Candidatus Nanopelagicaceae bacterium, assembly GCA_965268225.1. Classification (GTDB taxonomy): domain Bacteria; phylum Actinomycetota; class Actinomycetes; order Nanopelagicales; family Nanopelagicaceae; genus Planktophila. The sequence continues at coordinate 719,006 of OZ254166.1, forward strand.
ATCGATCAAGACGGTCGAGACCTTTTGCATCAACTTCATACATATCAAGGGCCGCCTTGGCGTGCTGATGAGAGAGCGCATTGGAACCCTGCACTTGAGCAAAATCTCGAACTCTTCGAAGAAGTCGGTTTGCAATTCGCGGAGTACCACGTGAGCGACTCGCAATTTCAGCGATTGCAGATTTATCAATCGTCAATCCCAAAAGCGCAGCGCTTCGTGAAATAACTTCTTCAAGTTCGGATTCTTCATAGAAATCTAAATGGGCTGTGAAACCGAACCGATCGCGGAGAGGTGAAGGAAGCAAGCCGGCACGAGTCGTTGCTCCGACTAAGGTGAATCGAGGAAGTTGTAGTGGAATTGCAGTTGCACCTGGACCTTTACCGACGACTACATCAACACGGAAATCTTCCATCGCCAAGTAGAGAAGTTCTTCAGCGGGACGAGGTAAACGGTGAATTTCATCAAGGAAGAAAATCTCGCCCTCAACAAGTGAAGAGAGAATCGCAGCTAAATCGCCTGCATGAGTTATTGCAGGTCCGCTTGAAATGCGAATAGGTGCCTGCATTTCAGAGGCAAGGATCATCGCAAGAGTTGTCTTACCAAGACCCGGAGGGCCCGATAGAAGTATGTGATCTGCAGCCGCTTCTCGCTTTCGCGCTGCTGTGAGAAGTACATCAATCTGTTCGCGTACCCGATGTTGTCCAATGAAATCTCCAAGAGTTTTTGGACGAAGCGCATGTTCGGCTGCCGCGTCATCATTTCCGCTTTGAGGATTTACTAATCTATCTTCGCTCATTTATGCACGCCGCCCGCTTTGTAGAGCTGCCTTCAATAGTTCAGATATATCAACGTTCTGTGCATCAACTCCGTTATCAGCGTATTGCGCAACAACAACGCTAATAGCGGCATCCGAATCCTTAGCTGTGAATCCGAGCGATGTAAGCGCTGAAGTCAGTTGTTCACGCCAAACAGGTTGATGATGCTGCTTATGTTCTGAGGTACCAAAATCAGAGATCTTCCCCTTGAGTTCAAGAATTAATCGCTGTGCGCCTTTTCGACCGATTCCAGGAACCTTCTCGATCGCCTTTATATCTTCTTGCGCGATTGCAACTGCAAGGGATTGAGGAGTGTGCGCTCCGAGAATAGCGAGAGCAACCTTGGGGCCAATCCCCGAAACTGTCTGCACTAATTCAAAAGCTGATCTGCTCTCTTCATCGAGAAAACCGAAGAGCGTTAAAGAATCCTCTCGAACAACGAGAGTTGTAAATAGCTGAATGGGCGCCCCAATATTGAGTTGAGTGCTGGTCAACGAGGTAACCGAGACGGCAAGACCAACTCCCCCAACTTCAACTACTGCACGATCGCTGGAGATTGAACGGACAACACCGTTAATCAGAGAAATCATTTGCCCACCAACTTAGATAGTCGAGATTTCTCAGCCTTCAGGGCTGCTTCAATCTTTGAGTTGCCGCCGCCGCGCCAAATGTGACATATTGCAAGCGCCAATGCGTCAGTGCTGTCGACAGGTTTTGGAATCACTTCTAAATTCAATAACCGCTTCACCATTTCAGCAACTTGCACTTTATTGGCACGCCCTGATCCCGTAACCGCAGCTTTCACTTCTGAGGGCGTATGCATCATCACTGGAATTCCTCGTCGCGCCGCAACCAAAAGCGCGATTCCCGCAGCCTGTCCCGTTCCCATCACGGTACGGACATTGTGTTGAGAGAAGACTCGTTCGACGGCAATTACATCTGGTTTATGGAGCGCTATCCACTCTTCAAGTTCCGACTCGAGCTGCAATAGTCGCTGTTCAAGAGGTGCATCACTTGGCGTCAGGATGACTCCGACCCCAACGAGAGAAAGTGGCTTGCCGATTGCACCTTCAACGACTCCAACGCCACAGCGCGTCAGACCAGGGTCAACACCCAAGACTCTTCGCTGCATATGGCTCATAATTTCTAAGCCTAGGACTTAGGGAAGTGGGATTAAGAAAGGCTCGCCATAACTTCGTCAGAGACATCGAAGTTGGAGAATACGTTCTGCACATCGTCGAGCTCTTCAATGGCATCGATGAGTTCAAATACCTTCTGAGCGCCTTCGGCATCAAGTGGAATCTGCATTGAAGGCAGGAATGAAGAATCTGCTGATTCGTAATCAATTCCTGCAGCTTGAAGCGCCGTACGTGCCGAGACTAGGTCACTGGCTTCGCAGACAACTTCGAATGATTCTCCGAGGTCGTTCACTTCTTCAACGCCGGCATCGAGCGCCGCTTCGAGGATTGAATCTTCTGTAGCCCCCACAGCCTTATTAACGATGATGACACCCTTGCGATTAAAGAGGTACGAGACAGATCCAGGGTCAGCCATTGATCCACCATTGCGAGTAACAGCTACTCGAACTTCAGATGCAGCTCGGTTGCGGTTATCCGAAAGACATTCGATCATGATGGCAACACCATTTGGTCCATAACCCTCATACATAATTGTTTGCCAATCAGCGCCACCAGATTCAAGTCCTGCTCCACGCTTTACAGCTCGTTCAATATTGTCAGCTGGCATCGAATTCTTCTTAGCCTTAGCGATCGCATCAAAGAGAGTTGGGTTTCCATCTACATCAGGACCACCATTGCGTGCGGCAACTTCAATAGCCTTAATTAACTTAGCAAAATTCTTGGCGCGACGGCTATCGATGACAGCCTTCTTATGCTTTGTTGTTGCCCATTTGGAATGGCCCGACATTTAATACACCTCAATCGTTCTCTGGCCTAAATCGGTCTTGCTACAGGTCCTACTTTATCTGCCTTTGCAGATCTCTTCAAAAAAGTAGCTGTGTACCGCTAAATCATCGGTTAATTCAGGGTGAAAACTTGTGGCAAGGAGATTTCCTTGCCGTACCGCTACCGGGTGATCGGCTGCAGTTGAAAGAATTTCTACTCCCGCGCCTACCTCTTCAACCCAAGGCGCACGAATAAAAACCGCATGTAGGGATGTGCCGTTGAAGGTCAGTTCTGATTCGAATGAATCTACCTGCCGCCCAAATGCGTTGCGTCGCACCGTGATGTCTAGTCCGCCAAATGTTTTTTGGTCTTTGATTCCGTCGACGATTCGATCTGCAAGAAGAATCATTCCTGCGCAAGATCCGTAGACCGGCAGACCTTGCGCGATGGCTGACTTGATTGGTTGATAGAGATCAAAAATCTGTGCGAGATGAATAATTGTTGTGGATTCTCCCCCAGGAAGAATCAGAGCATCAACGCTTTCTAGTTCAGAGATTCGGCGAACATCAACGGGCGTATGACCGGATTCTTCGGCAGCTTTAAGGTGTTCGCGGAAATCACCTTGCAGAGCAAGTACACCAACCCTCATCGAAGAAACCTCTTAAATTCTAAAATCGAATTAAAGGGTTACCAACCACGCTCAGCGAGGCGGTGAGGAACTGGAATATCTGCAACGTTGATTCCAACCATTGCATCGCCTAGTCCTCGTGAAACTTCTGCAAGAACCTTTGCATCATTAAAGAATGTTGTTGCTTTAACGCATGCTGCTGCGCGTTGTGCTGGATTTCCAGATTTGAAGATTCCTGAGCCAATGAATACGCCGTCTGCGCCCATCTGCATCATGAGTGCAGCATCGGCAGGAGTTGCGATTCCACCCGCTGTAAAGAGAACTACTGGAAGCTTTCCGGTCTCAGCGACTTCCTTCACGAGAGCGTAAGGAGCCTGAAGTTCCTTTGCTGCTACATACAGTTCATCTTCGCGAAGTGAAGTCAATCGACGAATTTCTCCGCCGATTGTGCGCATATGAGTCATCGCATTCGATACATCGCCTGTTCCTGCTTCGCCCTTTGAACGGATCATTGCCGCACCCTCGTTGATACGACGAAGTGCTTCACCAAGATTGGTAGCGCCGCAGACGAAAGGAACCTTGAAATTCCACTTATCGATGTGGTTTGTGTAATCAGTTGGAGTGAGAACTTCCGACTCGTCGATGTAGTCGACTCCGAGGCTCTCGATAATCTGAGCTTCGACAAAGTGCCCAATGCGCACCTTTGCCATAACTGGAATCGAAACCGCTTCTTGAATCTTCTGAATCATGTCTGGATCAGACATGCGAGCGACTCCACCTTGTGCGCGAATATCCGCAGGTACTCGCTCGAGAGCCATAACTGCACAAGCACCAGCCTCTTCAGCAATCTTTGCCTGCTCAGCATTGACGACATCCATGATGACGCCACCCTTGAGCATTTCAGCCATTCCGCGCTTTACGCGTGCTGTGCCAGTTGCTTCAGACATGATGCGTGACTCCTAAAGTTAAACTCGTAATGAGAAGGCCGAGTCTACTTTGAACTCTTGATTCCCGCATCTGAGCCTGATTTCGTAAATACAGGCTCTTTATCTGTCAGCGCCACCCAGATTTGCCCCTTGGCGAATGCAATTTTCTCTCCAGAGAGCGTCTTCCATGTTGTTCCTGCGGCTGCATCCGGGCGAGACCATTCAGCTTCATAGGCCTTACCGTCACGCAAGATGAATCCGCGACCTTCTCCGACCGTGGCTGAGAATGGAGTGACTCCACCAACCTTATCTTTGTAAATTGAATCAGTAATCGACACTAGTTGAATGACGAGCGTCTTAGCTCCAAGTCGCTCTCCAGATTCTGCGAGATCTGGCTGGTAAGAATGATCAAGTAACCAACGATCTTCTGTATCTGACCAATGCGCATCATAGGAACTCGCTGGCCATGAAAGATGAACTGATTCCACTTTTACGTCGCCATCTGGAGCATCGCCAAACTCCCAACCCATTGATTTGGAATGTGCGATTGAAAAGTTCTTCTCTTTAACAAATTGCATCAGGAGGTCGGCACGGAGAACCATCGCATACGGCTGAATCCGATTGGGGTCTGTTGTGTAGATAGTTGAAGAATGGTTTTGCGCTCCCAGATCTTCGAGATTGGCAGCATCGATGACCGGGCGCATCTTCTTCTGAGCCCCGCTATATGAAAAGGCAACGCGACCGTATTGTTCGAGTAACTCGATATCTGAAATTCGTGCAGAGCGAACTGGTCCGATACGGGTAGGGATTTTCGATGAGAAGACTGCAGCTAATCGAGTCAGGCCACCTTCTACTTGTTCGATGTAGACAATATCTGCATCTTCTAAACCAATTTGTGGATGAGCCTGTCTGGTGTCATCAATCTTCACAACCAGGACGGGTCCATCAGCCCCAGGTAGTCCGCTAATCGAATTGAATGGAGAATCACTGATAAATGGAAGCTTGGAGAGAATCGGGTTATCTGGATTCACAACAGCTACGACCACCACGCCGATTGAGAGTGCTGACAGCAATGTCAGCCAAATTTTCTTAAAGTACATCGCCTTCGAATTCATAAGTCACTGGCTCAGGTGCGTGGCCAGCTAAACGGAAGAAGCGAATAAACCATTTCTTGCGAACCATCTGGGTTCGATTGACGGCATCAACGTGCATTGCAACTGCCATTTTGATCTTCTCTGTGAGATCTCTCAATTCACGAATAAGGTCGAGCTCATTCGCACCGGATATTTCCGTTGAGGTTTCGAGAAGAATTCCCAAAGCACCGGTGAGGCCAGTCTCAGCCTGAGAACGATCACGAACACTTGCCTCTCTTGCTTGGTGAGCGGCGAATGTCAGAAGCAATGAAGATGCCGGATCAGAAATCTCAGAACGAGCAATCTCGATTGCAACTGCCGCACGACGCTGAAGTAATCCATCGAGATTCGCCCAACTTGTCTCAACTCGATTGTGTAGACGATCTAAGCGAGTTGCTGAGTAAGACAGGTACCAAGCGAAGAGAGCTAGAAAGAGTGCTGCCAAGAGATATTTGCTCATCGTTATCTCCCCAAGAACTTATTCCAGGCACGGTTTTCGGAGGAGAGCGAAACTGTAGATCCCCCGACCATTGCCATCTCGTAAACATCATAAATCTTCTCAGCCACTACATCCCAATCGAATTCTTGTGCGTAAACCTTGCCTCGCGCTGCGATCAAACGCCTCTTTTCTTCATTACCTAAGAGATCAACAATCTTTTTGCCAAGATCGCCACTATCTTCAGACGCAAAGAGCGTTCCATATTCACCATGGCCCAAGAGTGAATCAAATGCTGGAATGTCACTTGCAATAACACTTGCTCCACCAGCTAACGCTTCAGCAAGAATGATTCCAAAGGATTCCCCTCCGGTATTTGGCGCTATGTAAAGCGCAACCGAAGATAAGAAGTCGGCCTTCTCTTCTTCCGATATCCGCCCAAGGAATGTGAAACGAGAGTGCAGCGAAGGTTCAATCTCTTTCAAGGCTTCTTCACTATCCCCTGGGCCGGCAACAAAAACTTTGATATCTGGGAACTTCTTGATTACTTCAGGTAAGGCGGAAGCAAGGACATCTAGGCCCTTTCTCTTCTCTTCAAATCTTCCGATGAACCCCAAAGTATTTCCAGTCCATCTCGGATCCGACTTTCCGTCGCGGTATCTATCGGCGTAAATTCCATTCGGTACGACTATCGCGTCAGTATCCAAATGCTCAGTCAACGTTTCGCGCGCAGCCTCACTAACTGCAATACGCGCAGTAAGTTTCTCAATTACGGGTTCGAGTATTGGCGCCACGGCAAAGGTAACTTTCTGGCGCTTAGCCGCAGCGTGAAATGTCCCAACCATTGGACCCTCAGCGGCCCAACATGCAAGCAGCGAAATAGAAGGAATCGCAGGTTCGTGGAGATGGAGAAGGTCGAAGCTTCCATTGTTGATCCATTGTCGGACTCTAGAAAATGCGATTGGTCCGAAGAGCACTCGAGCAACTGCACCGTTGTAAGGAATTGCTAGTGGTCGCCCGGCGCTCGTTACATATTCAGGAAGATTTTCCTCATCGATTGCAGGCGCAAGCACTGAAACATAGTGACCTTGTCTGATCAAATACTCAGCAAGATCTCCCACATGACTTTGCACACCACCTGGCGTATCCCAACCATAAGGGCAGACAATTCCTATGCGTTTCTTAGTTAAGGGCATCGCCTACTTCCCTTCTGCATTGAGATTCTTTCCTTCAACCCAAATCCTTTGGAGCATATGCCAGTCTTCGGGATGTTGTGAAATTCCGAACGCAAAGAGATCTGCTGTTTGCTGTACCGTCGCTTGAATTCTCGCTGATTCCTCTCCCTCTGTCGGAACGTCGACTGGATGAAAATCTATATGAATTCCAGTCTGTGTATATGACACATGGGCAACAACGAGTGGAATACCAGTCTTCACGGCTAGGAGCGCTGGACCTGCTGGCATTCGGGCGTTAGCTCCGAAGAAAGTTACGTCGATGCCGGAGTGGGACAAATCTCTGTCGGCGACAAGTGCAATCAATCGCCTCTCTTTGGCTCGCTTTACCAGAGTGAGAAATGATCTGCTGTCTAGGGAGAGAACTTCAAAGCCCATTGATTCTCTATGTTTTAAAAACTTTTGAAAGAGAGCCTCAGGCTTGAGGCGCTCGGCAACAGTTACAAGTGGAACGCCTAGAGAGCAGAAATATGCGCCAGCGTGATCCCAATTACCTGAGTGAGGTAGCGCAATAACTACCCCTCGGCCGTCATTCATCGGATCCAAAAGAAGCTGGTCATTCGTTGTCGTGACAGTCTTTCTGATTCTATCTGTGCTCCAATTTTGAATTCGGAAGGTGTCGCACCAATAACGCATGTACGAAGACATGGATTTCGCAACTAGAGTCTCAAGCTGTAATTCGTCTAGCTCTGGTTTAACCATATGTAGATTGCTTCGAAGTCGCTGAATGCTCTTTCCATTGCGACGATGAACGAACTCTCCGATCCAGTAGAAGAGAGAATATGCAATCTTTTCAGGCAGTGTTCGAACTAGCCACCACCCAAGAAGATAAGCGAATAAGACGATTCGATCTTTCATTGAGCCAAGAGTCCATCGCGAACTACTTTGATGCGCTGAATCACCGTGACAACTCCAAGAATTGCAAGCAACCAGAATCCGATTGCAAGTGAGTATGGAACATTGAGGCCTTCAAAACCTGCTGCAGTAAGAATGATGATCAATCTTTCAGTTCGTTCTGCGACCCCAACTGTGCAAGGAATTGAGAAGCTCTCAGCCTTAGCACGGATATATGGAATCAGAAGTCCTGTAACTAAAGTAATGAGACCAAGATAGGCGAGCTTGTCATCGGCTTCAATCAAGGGAACCAATAGTGCAATCGTTATTGCTGAGTCAGTGATCCGATCTATTGTGGAATCTAGAAAACCGCCCCATTTGCTAGCGCCCTTCTGTGAAATTCGCGCCATAGTCCCATCGAAGAGGTCGCTCAAGGCAAAGAGGGTGATGAAGAGAGTTCCGACAAAATACTCTTCGCGCGTATAGAAAAAACCAGCGGATGAGAGAACTCCAATGGCACCCAAGATTGTGATGGCATTGGGAGTAAGTCCAATGCGCAGAGCGAAACGAGCCACCGGCTCAATTAATCGGGTGACTACTGGTTTCAGTGCGCTACTAATCATCGGCACCATCGTAGGCTTACCCGCATGTCTTCACCTAGCGCCAACGCTGTGAAACGTATCCACATATACGGTCATGCAAGCGCATCGCCTCAGTCCGTGGCGACCGCTTTGGGGGCGACCTTTACCGACACCCCTGAGAGCGAATCAGATCTAGCAATATTTGCAATTAATCCTTCAGCAGGAATCGATCAGAAGGCTATTGAAAACTGGGCGGCGCTCGATGACTTTCAGATTCCCCGGATGGTCGTTGTCAATGGACTCGAAGGTCAAGAGCTAGATTTCGAAGATGCCGTTATGGTCGCGAATAGAGTTTTCGATCAGCTTATTACTCCGTATCTCGTCTTGCATGATGACGCTGGCGAACCAGCTGCACTGATTAGATTGCAAGATCTGCAGATTATTGACTACTCATCGAATCCACCTCAAGTGCGTGCAAGTGATCCTGAACATGAAGAGTTGGTGCGTGAGTTTCGAGAAGAGTATTTCGAACTTACCTCTGAGATGGACGAGGGTGCTTTTGCTGCCGGAATTCTATTTCCGGCAATTCCCATCAACCTTATTAAAGGTATCGGTTTAGATGTTGTACAAAGTTATATCGATTTGCTACCAAGCAGCAGCTAACTCGTCTCGAGTCATAGTGAGTAACTGTGGCAAAACTTTGGTCTTGCCAATTATTGGCATGAAGTTTGCATCGCCCGACCAGCGAGGAACGATATGTTGGTGAATATGAGCAGCAACTCCAGCACCTGAAATTGCACCTTGATTCATCCCCAAGTTAAAACCATCAGCGTTAGAAACTTTGCGAACAGTCTTCATTGCATGCGCACTGAGATCCGTAATTTCGTGACGCTCTTCATCAGTCAGATCCGTTAAATCCGCAACATGTCGATAGGCGCATACAAGTAAATGACCTGGGTTATACGGATACAGATTCATGACCACATAGGCAGTTTTACCTCGAGCTACAACTAAACCTTCTTCATCCGATAGCGATGGGATTCGGCAGAACGGACATTGGACATCGTTGCCATCGAGTGGGCGATTCTCTCCGCGCAAGTAATCAAGGCGGTGAGGAGCCCACAGGCGCTGCCAACCATCTGGCATTCCAACACCGCTGATATCAGACATGGTTAAACCTGCTTGCGATCGGCGACGATCTGCTTGATCTCCGCGATTGCTTCTGCGACAGGAATTCCGTTCTTCTGATCGCCGTTGCGATATCTAAATGAAACAGCTCCTGCCTTCATATCTTCTTCACCAGCAATAACCATGAAAGGAATCTTCTGTAATTGAGCGTTACGAACCTTCTTCTGCATACGATCATCAGAGGAATCAAGTTCAGCGCGGATTCCGGAAGATTTCATCTCTTTTACAACGCCTTGTAGATAATCAGTGAAGTTATCAGCAACAGGAATTGCCATCACTTGCACGGGTGCGAGCCATGGAGGGAAGGCACCTGAATAGTGTTCGGTAAGAACGCCGAAGAATCGTTCGATCGATCCAAAGAGAGCGCGGTGAATCATCACTGGTCGCTGACGTGAACCATCAGCAGCTGCAAATTCAAGTTCGAATCGTTGTGGAAGTTGGAAATCGACTTGAATTGTGGACATCTGCCATGTGCGACCAATTGCATCTTTAGCCTGTACTGAAATTTTTGGTCCGTAGAACGCAGCGCCACCTTCATCAAGAACGAGTTCAAGATTCTGTGCAACGGCGGCCTTTCGAAGCGCCTCTGTAGCTTCGGCCCAATCTGCATCTTCTCCAACTGATTTTTCTGGGTTTCGAGTTGAGAGTTCGAGATAGAAATCTTCGAGACCGTAGTCGCGAAGCAAGTTGAGAACGAATGTCAGAAGAGAATCGAGTTCTCCCGGCATCTGCTCTTTGGTGCAGTAAATGTGAGCATCGTCCTGAGTAAAGCCACGTGCACGTGTGATGCCATGCAATACGCCAGATTTCTCGTATCGATAGACAGTTCCGAATTCAAATAGTCGCAGCGGAAGCTCGCGATAAGAGCGCTGACGTGACTGGAAGATCAAATTGTGGAATGGGCAGTTCATGGGCTTCATGTAGTACTGCTGGCCAGCACGTTTTACAGTGCCATCAGCATGGAGCTCTTCATCCATGATCATCGGTGGGTACATACCTTCTGAGTACCAATCCAAGTGACCTGACTTCTGAAAGAGGGCAGCCTTTGTTAAGTGCGGTGAGTAGACGAACTCGTAATCCTCTTCTTCATGGCGCTTACGAGAATAATCTTCCATCGCACGTCGGACGATTCCACCTTTGGGATGAAATACCGCTAAGCCGGAACCGATTTCTTCAGGGAAAGAGAAGAGGTCTAGTTCTTGACCAAGACGACGATGGTCGCGCTTTTCAGCTTCTGCGAGCAATTCAAGATAGGCGTTGAGCTCATCTTGTGAAGGCCATGCGGTTCCGTAGATGCGCTGAAGCATTGGATTCTTCTCAGATCCACGCCAATAAGCAGCTGCGCTACGCATCAATTTAAAAGCTGGAATGTGTTTTGTTGAAGGCAAATGCGGACCACGACAGAGATCAGACCAGACAGGCTGGCCATCGCGACCTAGGTTGTCGTAAATAGTGAGTTCAGTTCCACCTACTTCAACGTTTGTCTCGTCAGTGCCCCCACCTTTAATTCCAATGAGTTCGCATTTATATGGTTCGTGAGCAAGTTCTTTGAGTGCATCAGCCTCAGTAGTCACGCGACGTTTAAAGCGCTGGCCTTCCTTAACGATCTTGCGCATCGCACTTTCAATCTTCTCAAGATCATCGGGATTGAATGGATTCTCAGGATCAAAGTCGTAGTAGAAACCATCAGTGATCGGAGGTCCGATTCCTAAACGAGTCTGCGCAAATACTTGCTGAACAGCCTGAGCCATAACGTGCGCAGTAGAGTGGCGAAGGACCGCTAGTCCTTCGGGTGAAGAAATTGAAACACCCTCAACTACATCACCTTCAAGAAGGTCGGTCCAGAGGTCTTTAAGAACTCCATTTACTTTGCAGACAACTATCTCTTTATTCTCGGCGAAGATATGGGTCGGCTTCTGATCCGCCTCGATACTGCGAGCAGCGCCATCGACGGTTACAGAGATCATGGACATGGGGGTTAGCCTACCGAAACAGGGTTACAGTTCGCGCGAATTTGCTCCTCGAGAAGGCGTGAAGCTTCTCCAATTTCCAATTTCATATCCCCAATATGCGAGATTGGCTGGGCGATTCGAAGACTTGAGAGCATAAATCCAGATTTAACCTCGGGGATTTCAGAGATATGAATTGGGCGAACTCGAACTTTGCATTCTTCGATAGCGATAGCTCGAATAACTCCTGGCAATATTCCGGATGTAATTGGCGGGGTTACCCAATGGTCCCCGATATAGAAGGCGAGATTTGAAACAGCTGTTTCAGTAACTTCGTTCCTCTCGTTAAAGAGCATGCTGTCGTGAAAACCCTCGTCATTGGCGGCCTCAATCAATGCGAATCTCTTGTCATATGGAAATAGCTTATGTACTTCACCGATGAGAGTTTGAGAATGAAAATTTAGGCGGGCTGGTTCAGTTAGTTCAGCGTAAGAATCGTGGGTGATGTGGAAAATCCCCTTACCGAAACAAATTCTGAGTCGGCCTGACTCATGAGGATACTCAACGAGAACTCTGACTATCTCGTCTCGGATGAAATCTTCAGACGGAATAGAGATACCGAGTTCGAGCGCTGATTCCAAAGCTCGGCGCATGTGGCGGCCAAGGGCAATGGGTGCGCCGTTAACGGTCTTGATTGTTTCAAAAATTCCTGAACCTAGAGGGAAGCCGTGGCTATCGAGTGCGACTGAACTCATAACTCTCCCCCTGCGATTGAAATGAGATGACGTGCCTTGAGCTGTGTCTCCTCCCATTCTGCAGCAGGATCACTCCCCCACGTAATTCCCGCCCCTGTGCCAAAACGAATTACGGAATCATCTTCACGCCAGAAGGTACGAATGGCTACCGATAATTCTGCGCGGTCACCATGAATCCATCCGAGAGTTCCACAGTAAGGTCCACGCAGTCCCTCATTCTCTTCAATGATGGATAGCGCAGAACTCTTTGGTGCACCGCTGATTGATCCCGGAGGCATTGTCGCTTCCAAGATCTCACTCCAAGAAACTCCTTCGCTTAGATGACCTTCAACGTCTGAGACGAGATGAGTAATTCCAGGGTGTTTCTCATTCCTAAAGAGTTCGCTTACTTCAACCGAGCCTGCCTCGCAGATGCGACCTAAGTCATTCCGCATCAAATCAACAATCATCAAATTTTCGGCCTTGTCTTTCTCGCCGAACTCATTCTCATCGCTCCGAATCGTTCCTTTAATAGGTGAAGTGATGATATTCGAACCGTTCCGAGAGAGGAATCGCTCAGGCGATGCCGAAGCAACTTCAAGTCCAACTATGTTGAGATAGAAAGCAAACTGAGCCGGATTGCGTTCAAGTAACTGAGAGAACAAACCCTCTAAAGATTCTCCACCGAAGGGTCGGCTCAGGATTCGACAAGCATTGACCTGATAGACCTCACCCCTAGCAATAGATTCACGAATCTTCGAAACATAAGCGATGTATTCGCTCTGGGTCTGGGATGAAGACCATTGTGATTCAAGTGGCGACCAAGCGTGAGTAACGAATTCGGATTCTGAAACATTTTCAAAACGAGCAAATCTCGCTCTGCCTTCGAAAGTAATTGAAACCGCCCAGAAAGATCCATCATCTAACCGGCTTGCGTCATCAGTAATTTCAACGCATTGTGTTGCATGGATTCCACCCATCCACATCTGCGTAACCGGGGCCGACATGAGGGCAAGGCTACGCATATAAAGCCTTCAAAATCCCTTTCAAAATTCCCGCTTTGGCAGTTCAGCCTGCACTGCGCTAGATTTGCCCCTGCACAAAATGCGGACGTAGCGCAGCTGGTAGCGCGGAACCTTGCCAAGGTTCAGGTCGCGGGTTCGAACCCCGTCGTCCGCTCGGATTAACCGCCGCTTCGAATTTATTTTCAGGTGGCGGTTTGTCTATGGTCGGATGGCCGAGAGGCGAGGCAAGGGACTGCAAATCCCTCTACACGGGTTCAAATCCCGTTCCGACCTCCAGCTCTTCTCTTTCAATTCGAGAAGAATTGGTTGAGCATTACAATTACGACAGACAACTTCATAAATCTTGGACGATTGGCTCAGCGGTAGAGCACCACATTGACATTGTGGGGGTCACTGGTTCGATCCCAGTATCGTCCACGTTAGGAAGCAATAAGAAAACCCACCGCCACATCTGTGACGGTGGGTTTTCTTATTAACTATTTATTCAGCTTTGCCTGCAGCCTTGTTAAGAGCACGAAGAAGCTGATAACCGACGACAGCAACGAGTGTTCCGTTGATGATTCCGCCGAATGAGTAATCTCCGCGCTTCCATGTCATATCAGCGATACCGATAATCAATGTAGTTGCGGCGATAAAGAGGTTGGTTGAGTTTCCGAAGTTAACCTTGTTTTCGATCCAGATCTTTGCACCGAGAACACCGATCATTCCATAGAGTGCAACTCCGACTCCACCTAGCACTCCAGCTGGGGTTGCACTGAGTACAGCTCCGAACTTAGGAGATAGTGAAAGGAGGATTGCGCCGATTCCCGCAACCCAATATGCAGCAGTTGAGTAGATGCGAGTTGCAGCCATTACACCGATATTTTCAGCGTATGTAGTTGTACCTGAACCGCCACCAGCGCCTGCAAGCGTTGTTGCAACGCCATCTGCGATGAGTGCATTACCCATCTGGCCATCAAGGTCTTTGCCTGTCATTGCCGCTACTGCCTTAACGTGGCCAACGTTCTCAGCAATAAGAACGAGTACAACTGGCAAGAAGAGCAAGATTGCATTGACATCAAATGATGGTGATGTGAATGTTGGAAGTGCGAACCACTTTGCTGCCTTTACGCCATCAAAGTTGATATCTCCCTGAGTAGCGGCAAATGCATAGCCGATAACGATTCCGCCGAAGATGCTGATGCGACTTAGGAAACCCTTTGATAAAGCACCAATAATTGCAACAGAGGCAAGTGTCACAATCGCAGTAACTGGCGCAGCCTTGAAGTTGTTGTTAGCAGCTCCTGCAAGGTTGAGACCAATAATCATGACGATAGAACCGGTGACAAGCGGAGGCAATAGCCAGTTGATCCAACCAATTCCAACTGCATTCACAATCAAACCTACGATTGCAAGAAGTACGCCAGTTGCGACTACGCCGCCAAGAGCAACAGCAATTCCACCGCTCGCTTGTGCCGCTGCGATAGGTGCTAAGAATGCAAAAGATGAACCGAGGTAGCTAGGAACCTGATTCTTTGTAAGTGCGAGGAATATGAGAGTTCCAACGCCAGAGAAGAAAAGTGTGGTGCTAGGCGGAAAGCCTGTGATGATTGGAACTAAGAATGTTGCGCCGAACATTGCGGCGATATGTTGAACACCAACTCCGATAGTCAGTGGCCAAGCTAGACGTTCGTCAGGCTTTACTACTTCACCATCTTTAACTGACTTACCATTTCCATGCAGTTTCCACGATAGAAGCGACATTGCATTCCTTCCAGATTCAGTTAAGAGTCGCAGATTTACTGTGACCGGGGAATGTAAAAAGAGTAAATCTGAACCAACGAGTAACCTCACTTAGACACGAACGCTTTAGGGTAGATTTCAGAGGTGATTGCGCTCATTCCTGGATTTCTTACCGGTCTTTCACTCATTGTCGCAATCGGCGCTCAAAATGCCTTCGTAATCCGTCAGGGACTCCTAAGAAGCCACGTCCTACTTGTCGTCGCGGTCTGTTCGCTATCTGATGCCTTACTCATCATTCTTGGGACGGGTGGCTTGGGTGAAATTGTGAAGGCGAATGAGAATCTCCTCACCTTTATTCGCTGGTTCGGTGTTGCCTATCTAACCTGGTTCGGAATCAGAAGTTTGCGTTCAGCCTTTAAGGAGAATCAACTACTTGCATCCGGGGCGGTAGAAACATCCTGGAAGAAGATCCTTGCAACCGTACTCGCACTCACCTATCTCAATCCACATGTCTACTTAGATACAGTCATCTTTGTCGGAAGTATCGCCAATCAATTCAAAGAAGACCGCTGGTTCTTTGCAATAGGCGCATCAATTGCCAGCCTTTTCTGGTTCTCCTCCATTGGTTTCGGGGCTAAGGCAGCATCAAGGCTTATGTCCAAACCAATCTTCTGGAGAATCTTCGACACCTTTGTGGCACTCGTGATGTTCACAATCGCGTTCACTTTGGCGTTTTTCGACTTTTCTGCCTAATGGCAAATTTTGCTCGTCAATTTCGAGATACTTCTCCGATGCAGCGATTCGTCAGAAGTGTGAGTAGCGCTCTCTCACTCAACACTACGGCGTTGCTAGCGCACCATATCGCTGGAGGAAATACAGTCTCTGGACCTTCACTTCTCTCTTCGCTTCTCATTCTTGTAACTATCTCTCTCATATTTTCGCATTCAGATCTCGAAGGTCCTCGGCTTGGATTACTAATAATTTTTTCTCAATTATTTACGCACATAATCCTTGGAACAAATTCAGGAAATTCCACGTTGATGGCGATGAACCACATACTAAGCGGATTATTCGTCTACTTCTTTATTGCACGCATCGATCAAGCAATTTTGTGGTTGAGTGCTAGATTTACTCCAATTCTGTTGACCGCTCCTGCCAGCCAATTTATTCTTCATAAATCCTGTGCGCATTTCAGGAGTCTCGGCTATTCCCTTTCACATCGTTTTGTCGCTTTTCAATACTGGACTACCTCTCCCCCGTTAGTTGCGAAGTTTTCTTAACATCCAACTAACTTTAGAAAGGTATTACAGTGAAAAAATATTTCATATCCGCCTTATCCGCATTTGCTCTACTCGCAATAGCGGCTTCACCAGCAAGTGCTCATGTTTCAACCAATCTCAAGGGGTTTTCTGATGTCGCAGGTCAGTCATCAACTGTTTACTTCAGATTGGGACATGGCTGCGCTTCAGGAGCTAATCACTTTGGCACTTCTATCTTTGAAGTAGTAGTTCCTGCGATAGCCGGCACTCCGAAACCAGAGTTCAAGCCAGGATTTAAGACATCTGTAGTGGCTGCGGCGACAAAGACCCCAGCAGGTACTCCAGAGAACTACAAAGTCACTTGGACATCAAAGGTTCCATCTTCAATTGTTGACGACGGTACTTTTGCAGATTTCGGAATAAGTCTGAAATGGTCTGCTGACATCAAAGCGCTCACGAAAGTGAATTTCCCAACCACGCAGGTATGCAAAGCAGGAACACGTGATGTCACCTCTGGGGTTAAAGCCCCCGTTACGATGTATCTTCGCTGGATCATTACCGATGGCAGTACTCAAGCTGCAACGACAGATACTGAATTCGGCCCTGCCCCGTCTGTCTCTGTTAAACCAGCGGCATAAGTGAAAGGTGTGAGCGGATTGAAACGTTTAACAATGGGCATTCTCGTAATCGCAACAACCTTGTTCACGGGGATATCTCCTTCATCCGCTCACACCTCGCTTATTTCTTCGCAACCAAAAGTAGATGGAAGAGTTTCTGGGCCCCTCGTGGAAATTTCGCTCCAATTTGATGAAGATCTGATCACATTGGGCGAGAAGGAAACCAACAGAATCGCACTCGTAGGGCCAAGCGGGAAAAACATGGCTCTCGAAAAGACGGAAGTCGTGGGTTCAACTGCTCGTGCATCTGTTGACTCATCCGCTATGAAGTCTGGGATTTATTCTGTCCAATATCGAGTTGTGTCAGGCGATGGACATGTCGTCGCTTCTGAATATAGGTTCACATACATCGCAAACTCAGAAAATCAACAATCATCATCACCTCGAGAAAACGTAAGCCCTACTCGAGGCGCAACATCATTAATGACACCTACCTCCGAAACCAGCGCGCCTCCAACTCAAGTACCTGACAAACCTGTTCATGAACATTCATCCTTCATTCATAGACATAGCGAGCACCTCATTCTTACTCTTGCAGGAGTTGCACTAATCGGAATTTGGTTCTTGGTCAGACGACGCAATAATTAGCTCTTAGAACGGCTAATATACAGAATCCCCAGCGCTACAATCAGAATTCCCAAATAGCTTCTAAAGACTAAATTTTCACCAATAACCACGGCAGCAAGAATTGTTGCCGTGGCCGGTTCGGCAAGAACCACCGTCGCAGCTTTGCTTGATTCAATTCTCTTCAATCCGAACATGAAGAGGACGTATCCAACTGATGTTGTCACCAACCCCAACCACAGCACGGTGAAAAATCCTTTTGATGTGATGATCCATTCTGGGCTTTGAGTAAAGAGGAAAGGGAAACTGACCAAGGCAGCCACTCCAAATGTTGTTGCAGTAAGCCACATATCTTGAGCACCACGAGCGAGAGATTTTCGACAGACCACATTAAAGACTGCGAAACCAAAGCCTGCGAGAACGGCTAAGCCGACTCCCTTGGGATCAAATGATTGAACTCCATTTGAAGTTCCCACAAAGACAATCCCCAAAATTGTCATTGCCGTACCCAAGTACCAACTTTTCTGTGGCTTCTCCTTAATGACGAGATATGCAACAACTGCCGACAAGGTAGGCGCTGCGCCAAGTGCGGTCACAGTAGCAATTGCAATTCCTGTTGAATGCACTGCGCTAAAGAAGGTTAGCTGATACATGCCAATACCCGTGCCACAGATGATCAAATCGCGAAGTGGCATACGAACTTCACCACGCGTCTTTCTCTGGAAATACGCAAAGATGAATAGGAAGAATGAACCGCATAAGAGACGAGCTGAAGCGACAGCAACGGGTGAAATATCCGGGACACCTAACTGTTGCGTTGTTCCCGTTGTTCCAAAACAGAGCGCTGCCCCGAGAACAGCAAGGATTCCTGCACGCTCCTTGGTAGTACTCATTCGCCGAGGATACTCGTAGTATGCGCTCATGACATTTCGCGCAGTAAAGCCAATTGACGGAACTCCATATGGAGTTGAAATTCCAGAGCATTCAAAGAATGAAGTCGATGCACTGATAATGAAGGCGGCAGCCTCGGCTCATTCCCTTGCGACTCAATCACCTAAGGAGCTAGCTTTACTCCTTCGCACAATCGCTGCAGAGATTGAAGGTCTCCGCCCTTCGCTTATTGAATCCGCATGTGCCGAAACCGCGCTCCCAGAAGCACGTATTGGTGGAGAAATCACTCGCACAACAGTCCAATTTGAACTCTTTGCCCGCCTTGTTGAAACAGGAAAGCATCTTGGGGTTGCCATCGATAAGGCGGATCCGAACTACTCCCCTGCGCCACGTCCGGATATTCGCAAGATGAATGTTCCACTTGGAGTCGTTGCAATCTTTGCCGCAAGTAATTTCCCTCTTGCATTCTCTGTAGCCGGAGGCGATGCCGCTTCAGCGATAGCTGCTGGTAATGCAATCGTCGCAAAGGCTCATCCTTCTCATCCCAATACCTGCGCAACAATTGAAATGGCAATTAAATCAGCGCTGAAGAAGTGTGGTTTGAGTGAGGACCTCTACTCAATCGTTCAGGGCGTTAACCCAGAAATCACTCATTGGTTAGCACTTCATGATGATGTGAAGGCGGTTGGCTTCACGGGCTCAGAGATCGTTGGAAGAATTCTTGTAGACCTTGCTGCAACTCGCAAGGAACCGATTCCAGTATTTGCAGAGATGGGAAGTCTCAATCCGGTATTTGTTACGAAGAACGCAATCGCTGATCGTTCCGAAGCTCTTGCAAAGGGAATCATTGATTCTGCTCTCATGGGTTCGGGCCAGTTCTGTACGAAACCAGGGCTGGTATTCGTTCCAAAGGATGACGAATTTATTGCGACGATGAAGTCGCATCTTGCAACACTTTCTGTAGCTCCCCTGTTGAGTAAGTCCATCGCTGATCGTTACTCATCAGCAATCTCTCAACTTTCAACTACCAGCAAACTCGAGATTGCTTCAGGTATCGCAAATGGCGATGGTTTTGGAGTAACACCGACTGTCTTCATCACTGACTGGGCCACAGCGTCGGCAAACCATGAACTCCTCGAAGAGCACTTCGGCCCTACGACTGTCGTGATCACATGCGATGAATCTCAATACATTTCCATTGCGTCATCACTTCAAGGACAGCTCACTGCGACTATTCAAGGAACAGATGCTGATAAGCCTGCAGAACTTCTTTCAGTACTGAAAGAAAAGGCTGGTCGAGTAATCTGGAACGGCTTCCCTACAGGCGTTGCAGTTACATCAGCGATGAATCACGGCGGTCCATGGCCTTCATCGTCATCGCATACAACCTCAGTGGGAACAGATGCGATCTATCGATTTATGCGTCCTGTGTCATACCAAGGTTTTGCGCAGAGCGTTCTTCCAGAACCGCTACAAGATTCAAACTCTTGGGCAGTTCCGCAAGAGATCAACTAAACGATAAAGCCGCTCGGGAACGGATCGTTCTCATCGAGCATCCAGGTGGCTTCACCCATCACCCATGCACGACCAGTGATCATTGGAATGATTGCGTCATAGCTGCCGACTTTGGTGCGCTCTTTGATTCGTCCTTCAAAGTGAGAGCCAATCCATGATTCATTATTGAGAACATCGCCCTCCTTGAAATCTCCGCGAGCGACCATCTGAGCTAAGCGCGCACTTGTTCCGGTTCCACATGGAGAACGGTCAAACCAACCAGGGTGAATCGCCATCGCATTGCGCCAGTGCAGAGGGCCTTCGCTTCCTGGGGCGATGAAATCGATGTGATGGCAGATCGCAATATCTGGATTTTCAGGATGAACCGGACGATTCTGTTCATTGATTGCATCCGAGATAAGAAGTCCATAGTCGAGAAACTTTTGACCATTTTCTCGCTTAAATTCAAGACCCACTAGATCAACGGGAACTATCGCGTAGAAGTTTCCACCGTACGCCATGTCGTACTTAATCTTTCCAAGGCCAGGAACATCGACTTCTTGATCAAGGGCGTAAGAAAATGAAGGAACATTTGTGAGCGTAACGTTCTTTGCTCGCCCATTTTCAACAGCAACATCTACGACGACTAAGCCAGCAGGAGTATCAAGTCGGATTGTTGTTACAGGTTCAACTACCTCAACCAACTGCTTCTCGACAAGAGCCGTTGCTACTCCGATAGTTCCATGACCACACATCGGTAGGCATCCGGAAACCTCAATATAAACAACTCCCCAATCAGCATCAGGGCGAGTCGGCTTCTGCAAAATCGCTCCGCTCATGGCGCTATGTCCACGAGGTTCATACATCAGCCAATGGCGGAAGTAATCCATGTGCTCCATGAAATACAGACGTTTATCGAACATCGAGGTCCCTGGGATCTCTCCGATTCCAGAAGTTACAACGCGAGTGGGCATACCTTCGGTATGCGTCTCAACCGTCGTGACCGTGCGGATGCTCTTCATGAGATTACTTAGCGGTTCTTAAAGTAAGCCAGCGCTACATCCATCTCGCGATGAATCTGCTCTTGCTCGTGCTTTGGAAGAGGCAAACGTGGAAGTCGTGTAGGTCCGCCATAGCGACCAACGTGATCCATGCCCAACTTGATTGCCTGGATAAACTCCTTCTTTGAATCCCAATGGAAGACATCGTGAAGTGCTGCATACATCGGGGCTGCTTCCTTGAAGTTTCCGGATGTTGCAAGGTTGTAGAGCTCCATCGATTCCTTAGGAAGCGCATTTGGGAATCCTGCAATCCAGCCTGAAATTCCCGCAGTTGAGAGTTCAAGGAATACATCGTCTGCACCGACAATTACCTCGATACGTGGGGCTAGCTTCTTGATCTGCCAGATACGACGTACATCGCCAGAGAATTCCTTAATTGCAACAACATTTGGAACTTCATCAGCAATACGGGCGACCAATTTTGGAGTCAGATCCACCTTTGTATCAAAAGGATTGTTATAGGCGATGATTGGGATTCCAACCTTTGCTACCTCTTTGTAATGAGCGATAACTTCATCGTCAGAAGCACGATATGCGTTTGGCGGAAGCAACATGACTGCACCAGCGCCAGCGTTCTGCGCATGCTCTGCCCACTTGCGTGACTCGGCGGCGCCATACGCGGCAACGCCAGGAACAACGCTGAATCCTTTTGGAGCAGCAGCCACAGCAACTTCAACCATCTTCGCGCGTTCTTCGGCAGTGAGAACTTGATACTCGCCGAGTGATCCGTTTGGAATAACGCCATGTGTTCCGTTGGCAGCAAGCCATGCAACGTGTTCTGCATACTTGTCGTAATCAACTGAGAGATCAGATTTAAACGGGGTCGCTGTGGCGGTAAGTACGCCATTCCATGGATTAGTCATGCTGCACAACTTATCTCGTTATCCTACTTTTTTCCATCTCCAAGAAGTCCTAAAGAGATAGGGCTTGCAACTGGGCGATTGCTCGACGCAATTCGTTCTCCATCTGAAACAGTGCAATGAGTAAGTCCGGCAACAATCTCCGAAACATTGCGTGAGCAAACTCTTCCTTGGCAGAGTCCCATGCCGGCACGAGTGAAGAGTTTTGCGGTACGAGAATCCTCTGCACCTAACTCGCTCACAGATTCACGAATTTCGCACATCTTTACTTCTTCGCAACGGCAGATTGTGGTGTTTTCCTCTAACCAGCTCTGCCATCCTTCACGAATTGGATAAGAACGTTTGAGGGCATTTGCAAAAATCTGTTTACGCAATCCCTTGATTCGCAGAAGACGACTGACTTTCTGGCCCGATGCAGACAACCCAGCAATCTCTCCTTCAATCAGAGATAGATCAGCTCCCCCGATACCAGTGGCTTCACCAGCAATCCAAATATTTGTGACTGAGCTTCGCTGCGAGGCATCAACATAGAACACTGTTGTTCCATCTGAATCGACACGTTGAGCGCAGCCAGCAATACCTCCGAGGGTAAGGTCAGGCAGAAAGCCCCAGCCAACTGCTACAACGTCAACTTCTTTCGTCTTGTGACTTTTTGACTTGATTTCAAATTGAGAATCAACCCGAGAAACCTGTGCCGAATCACTGGAAAAAGATGAGACCACTCGGTTAAAGAGCGGTGAAATACCGAAACTTTTGAGAAGTTTTGCATAGTAGATAAGTTCGAGGAACTTTGCAGGGTTTAAGAGAAGTGCATGCGGCGATAGAAGCCAACGGAACGGACTGTTTGCCTCATATAGACCGACAATTTCAGCACCGGATTCAGCTAAACCGGTAACGACAGGAAGTAAAAACGGTCCCGTCCCGGCAACGATTACTTTCTTTCCTGCAAGTACACCATGTCCCTTAAGAAGCGCTTGAGCAGCACCTGGGGTCATCGAACCTGGCTTATCCCAACCTGGAAATGGAAGAGAGCGATCGTATGCACCAGTTGCAATGATCAACTTTTCTGCAGTGAGCGAACTCTCTGCTCCGCCTTGAAGGTAATTGACGCGGAATAGTTCGCCTTGTTTCTCGATGCTCCAGACTGATGCTTCCGAAATGTGAGTTACCGAAGAAGCTTTCTCAACCTTCGCAAAGAGCTCATCTGCACGATTGCTTCGGTAACCCTTTACGGAAGTTTTATGGCGCCAATACTGACCACCTTTTCGAGGCGCAGAATCAATGAGTGCAACATCTGTTCCATTACGTGAAGCAGCTTCAGCAGCAGCAAGTCCAGCAGGACCGGCACCAATGACGATGATCATGGCGTGCTCTCCACTTTCATCCCTTGCTTTGCCTCAATCAGGCATGAACGTTGGTTTGCAACCCCATCAACAACTACAACACAGTCGTAACAGATACCAATGCCGCAGAAGATTGAACGCGGTTCATTGCCAAATCGAGTAGTGCGAAGTTCTCGTGTATCAGATGCAATGAGCGCTGCAGCGATGCTTTGTCCTGATTCGCAGCTGAATTCATTTCCATCAAAAGTGAATGAAATCCTTTTCGTCATAGCGATACCCTCTCGAACCTCGCGGGCGAAAAGGCAGATCCATCCATAAAGGATTCGCGACCAAGGATTGCATCTGTAATCAACGCTGCAGATCCTGGCGCTAGACCAATACCAGCGCCTTCGTGTCCTGCTGAATGCCATAGACCTTTCACAGTTGCATCTTCGCCAATCACTGGAAGATGATCAGGTGCGTACGGACGAAAGCCACGGTAAGCGCGAAGAAGTTGAACATCTCGGAGTACAGGAAAGAGTGACGTGGCTTGTGCTGCAAGACGACGGAGAATTTCATAATTCATCGAACCATCAAAACCAACACGTTCGCGACTTGCACCAATCAAAATAGTGCCTGCACGAGTTCCTTCAACAACGGTACTGGTCTGCAAATCTGCGTCGCTACTTGCAACATTGGCAACATAGTCAGAGTCGTAGACTTTATGGAAGACATATTGCTTTGTTGGTTCAGTAACAAGAATGAATCCCTTACGTGGAGCGATTGGCAGATGCGAGCCCGCCATCTGAGCCAACTCCCCTGCCCAAGTTCCTGTTGCATTAACGATTATCGGCGCTGAAAAATTGCCCTGAGTTGTTTCAACTCCAGTTACGGCGCCTTGATGTGAATTAATCTTTGTAACTTTCGCTTGAGAGGTAAAGGCTCCGCCTCGACGCACAACGGTGCGAATAACATGCGCAGCAGCCAACATAGGCTGACATTGAGCATCTTGAGGGTAAAAAACTCCAGATTGATATCTGTGATCCAAATAAGGTTCTAACTCATGAAGAGATGCGTGATCTAACTTCTGAATTGTTACGCCATGCTGACTCTGTTCTGTCGCAAGCGTCATTAATGGACCATCGTCATTACGTGCAACTACTACTCCACCTTTAGCCTCTAACTCAAAGGTATCTCCAACATCCTCTTGCATCTCAAACCATAAATCACGAGAACGAAGAGCAAGTGTGAGCTCTGGTCCGGGATCCTTATCTGAAACGAGAATATTTCCTTCGCCAGCGCCTGTTGTTCCACTCGATACCGCTCCGCGATCAATTACCAAGACTTTAAGACCTGCATTTGTGAGCGAGAGGGCAACTGAGGCGCCCACAATCCCTGCGCCAATAACTATTGCGTCAGGGTTTTGCATGGCGGAAGTCTGCTCTACTTTGTTAACTGCTGCAGAACTTCGAGAAGATCAGATTCCGTTGCGGGTGCGATATCCCATGGCTTATGCAAACCATCATCTTTCCAACGAGGAATTACATGCATGTGGAGGTGGAAGACGGTCTGCCAACCAGCCTCTCGACTCATCTGAAAAACAGTTGTGCCATCTGAGCCCAATTGCGCATTTAATAGATCCGCAACCACTTTTGCAGTTGCGGCAACCTGGCCATAGGTCTGCGCATCAGCTTCATGGATATCTTTCACATGTTTCTTTGGGATAACCAACGTGTGGCCACGATTAGCTGGAAATATATCGAGGAAAGCGTAAGTGAAATCGTCTTCATAAACTTTGTAGGAAGGAATAGAGCCTTCAACTATTTTGCAGAAAATGCAATCCGACATGGCGTCACTGTAGAGCGTCAATTCTTTGACGCGCAATCTTCTGGCTCGGAGATTCGTGACCCAACATGTATGAAAGGAAATCAAGGAGAACCTTGCTCACTCGAAGCCACTTCTTAGATCGAGGCTTCAATCCAAGGACTGAGAGAAATGGTTCATCGATTGTGGATATGGCTGCATTAGCCAAAATTCTGTAGAAGAAAAGCCCGCCCTTACCAAATGGCGGTTTAAGAATGAATCCGACAATTGGGGGTGTCATCGCAATTGAAGTTACTTCATTCACTGCAAAGCTAGTCATGACGTCCGAAAGCTGGCCCTTCGACATAGGAGCTTCACTCAAACCAAGTGGCTTAGCGCTCTGTGACCATTCGCGCACATATTGATCTGCGCCATGTGGCAATGGATAACCAAGCTCTTCATGTGCGCGAAGGAAAGAATCGGTAAAAGCACAATGTACCCACAATAAATAGCGCGGATCCGAAGCGCTATATGGGGATTTAACTCCCGATTTATCTTCGAAATTGCCAGTTACTCGTTTATGCATCTCTCGTACTCGACGCGCCTCAATTTCAATTGCTTCAGTTGAACCAAAGGAAGTGATTGTCAGCCAACGGGTTGTTCTCTCTAATCGACCTAAAGGATCAGTGTCATATGCTGAATGCTCTGCGACACCGGTGAGGGCAGCTGGATGTGCAGCTTGCATCAGGAGTGCGCGAATTCCTCCAACAAGGGTTGCAATGCAGCCATGGACTTCCCATACGGCGCTATCAGGACCAAATAACCCTGAGTCATTGCCAATCGCCATCTGCTTCGACCAATCAGGTGCGCCACTGGGGTCTCCTGATACGGTCTTGCGAAAAGCATCGGCTGCTCTATTTCCACCAAGAGCGCCTAATAATTTATTCACGCGCTGAATAACCTGCAATCAATTCAAGAATGACGAGAGCTGCCAATCGAACAGTTCTCTCATCCGTTGAATCCTTCGTTGAATCAATCTCGGTAATGTCGGCACCGATTACTGCCTTCGAACTGCCAGCAAGGAAGGCGAACTGTCGAATCTCATCAGCACTTATGCCACCTGGTGCTGCTGCTGGACATGCAGGAACAACGGAACGATCACAGACATCCATATCGAAATCTACAAAGACTGCATCTCCAGCGATTGTAAGAGCCTCAGTCCAAACATCGTTAACGCTTTTTGATCGAAGTGCACTGCGAGGTATAACTGTTATTCCGAAATCTTTCGCTCTCTTGGCGTATTCAACTGAATTAGAGAAATCTGCAATTCCTATCTGTACAACTTTCTTTCCGTCCAGGCCAGATTCGATAAGGCGACGTACTGGCGACCCATTGCTTACGCCATCTCGTAAGTCGTAGTGCGCATCAAAGGTAATCAACCCAGTTGAGCCCGTTCCTTTAACTCCGGAATAAGTTATTGAATTGTCTCCACCCAGCGCCACAAGAAGTTTGGTCTCAACATGCAGCTTCTTTATTTGATCAATGACCGAAGCTTCATCAATGTCAGGCGACGCAGTATTGCCCGCATCGCGCAGGTTTAATCTCTCAAGTGAAACTCGTGGATCCGCATGTGCTGTCGAATATCGTAGAAGAGCGCTTCGAATTGCATCAGGTGTCTCGTGGGCAGATGTTGCGCTAAGGCTCGTTTGAGATGCTGGAACGCCCACTACTGTCACATCTGATGGAGCGTTGCTTTCGCGATTAAAAAGCGAATGCGCTCTAGGCCAGAGAGAATCGTGTGGCAGTGCCATGGCTTTAGGGTACTGGTAAGTGTTGACGCCAGTTATATAGTGCTCAAATGATGTCAGGACCTCGCCCAGTAAGAGCACCCCGTGGAACTTCTAAGAGCGCAGTTGGATGGGGGCAAGAAGCAGCTCTTCGCATGCTGCAGAACAATCTCGATCCTGAAGTCGCAGAGCATCCAGACAAATTAGTTGTTTACGGTGGAACAGGTAAAGCTGCACGAAAC
The DNA here is from genome assembly GCA_965268225.1 of Candidatus Nanopelagicaceae bacterium. GTDB lineage: Bacteria > Actinomycetota > Actinomycetes > Nanopelagicales > Nanopelagicaceae > Planktophila. The sequence continues at coordinate 746,073 of OZ254166.1, forward strand.
TGGGAATCTTTCGATGCCCTCGTCAAAACATTAACTCATCTCAAAGATGACGAAACAATGCTTGTTCAATCAGGTAAGCCAGTGGGCGTTTTTCAAACTCACGAATGGGCGCCTCGCGTACTTCTCGCTAACTCAAACCTCGTTGGCGACTGGGCAACATGGCCAGAATTCCGCAGACTGGAAGATCTCGGTCTCACGATGTATGGACAGATGACTGCAGGTTCTTGGATTTACATTGGCACTCAAGGAATCTTGCAGGGTACATATGAAACTTTTGCAGCTGTCGCCGAGAAACACTTCGGCGGAACGCTTGCAGGAACCCTCACCGTCACTGGTGGTTGTGGTGGAATGGGCGGAGCTCAACCTCTTGCCGTAACAATGAATGAGGGAACATGCCTCATCATCGATGTCGATGGTTCACGTCTCAAGCGACGTGTAAGCAAGAGATATCTCGATGTAATCGCAGATAGTTTGGAAGAAGCTGTCTCCATGGCAGTGAAGGCTAAGAGTGAGAAGAAAGCAATCTCGATTGGCTTAGTCGGAAATAGTGCAACGGTTCTCCCTCAACTCTTCTCAATGGGAGTCCCTATCGATATTGTCACCGATCAGACATCGGCACATGATCCACTTTTCTATATTCCTGAAGGAATCGACATCAACGATGCGCGCGATAGCGCAGATCGCAATCCTGTCGATTTTGCGAAACGCTCTAAGGAATCAATGGCTAAACATGTTGAAGCGATGGTGAACTTCCAAGATAAAGGCGCCGTGGTATTCGACTACGGAAATTCAATTCGTGATGAAGCCCGTCAAGGTGGATACCAGCGCGCCTTTGAATTCCCTGGATTTATCCCGGCCTACATTCGTCCACTCTTCTGCGAAGGAAAGGGCCCATTTAGATGGGTTGCACTCTCTGGAGATCCAAAAGATATTGCCCGGACAGACCAAGCAGTACTTGATCTATTCCCTGAGAACAAACACCTCCACCGCTGGATCAAAATGGCACAAGATCGCGTTGAGTTTGAAGGACTTCCTGCTCGTATCTGTTGGCTTGGCTACGGCGAACGAGATAAAGCTGGTCTTAAATTTAACGATCTCGTCGCAAGCGGTGAAGTCAGCGCTCCAATCGTCATTGGGCGCGATCATCTTGACTGTGGAAGCGTTGCATCCCCTTATCGCGAATCCGAAGCCATGCTCGATGGTTCAGATGCGATTGCAGATTGGCCATTACTCAATGCAATGATAAATATTTCATCTGGTGCTTCATGGGTCTCAATCCACCATGGTGGCGGAGTCGGCATCGGTCGTTCGATACACGCCGGTCAGGTAAGCGTTGCAGATGGAACTCCTCTTGCCGCTCAGAAGCTTGAGAGAGTTCTAACCAACGATCCAGGAATGGGAGTTATTCGCCACGTAGATGCGGGGTACGAACATGCAAAGGAAGTTGCCATTGAAAAGGGCGTGCATGTTCCTATGTTGAATGGTGCGCCTATCAAGTGAGCTCTGTAGCTTTCACCAATATTGCAACGCTCGTCACTAGCAATCCTTCTGCTGGTGACGGAATTCTCGGTCTTCTGCACAACTCAACTGTTGTTGTAGAAGATGGAGTGGTTTCGCAAATCACTCACGGAACTCCTAGCGGTATAGATTCAGTTGTTGATTGCTCGGGCAAGACACTTCTTCCAGGGTTTGTAGATTCGCACTCTCACCTAATCTTTGCCGGAGATCGAGCGGATGAATTCTCTGCTCGCTCGCAAGGCCAGAAATACACAGCTGGCGGAATTGCATCTACCGTTGCAGCCACCCGAACTGCATCTGATTCAGCGCTGATGAACAATGCTCAAAAGTTACTCAACGAGGCGCTCTCTTCAGGAACAACAACCATTGAGATTAAATCTGGCTATGGGTTGAACGAGAAAGATGAACTCCGTTCCATCGAGATAGCAAAGCAGTTGACTGAAGAAACCACTCTTCTTGCGGCTCACGTCATTCCTGAAGAATTCCATTCAAATCCGGATTCCTACGTTGATTTGATTATCAATTCAATAATCCCAGCGTCCTCAGCCAAGTGGATAGATGTCTTCTGTGATCAAGGTGCCTTCACTCCGGATCAGACTGAAGCAATTCTTCGCGCAGGTATTTCACAAGGAATGCTTCCTCGACTCCACGCCAATCAGCTCACCGCGGGAAAAGGTGTTGAAATAGCGGTTGCGCTCGGGGCCGCATCAGCAGATCATTTAAGTAGATCAAGTGATGCCGATATTGAATTGCTGGCATCCAGTACGACAGTTGCAACGCTTCTACCTGGGGCAGAATTTTCAACTCACCTCGAAAGTAAGTTAGGACGAAAATTCCTCGATGCTGGCGCAACAGTTGCGATCGCATCTGACTGTAATCCCGGTTCCAGTTATACGACGTCGATACCATTTTGCATCGCATCTGCAGTAAGTCTCTTAGGTTTCACTGTTGACGAAGCTGTACTCGCGGCGACTCTCGGTGGAGCAAAAGCTCTTCGCCGCGAAGATATCGGTCAGATTGCGATTGGCAAGAAGGCAGACTTCGTTCTTCTTGAAACTCCCAGTTATATTCACCTTGCATACCGTCCAGGCGTTCAACTCGTTCACAGTACCTACAAATCAGGAAGAGCAGTGACAACATGGCAGAAGTAGTTATCTCAACATCAGGAATGACATTTGGCGATGTCGTCGCAATTGCTCGAGCCAATGCCCAAGTTTCCATCTCTCAACAATCAATAGATGCAATGCAAGCATCACGCGACCATGTTGAAGATCTTGCCGCATCCGAAACACCTGTCTATGGAATCTCCACCGGTTTCGGAGCTCTTGCTAATCGCCACGTTTCGCAAGAACTTCGCACTCAACTTCAGCGATCACTCATCCGCTCACACGCAGCTGGCGTTGGTGAACCGGTAGAACGCGAAGTTGTTCGTGCTCTTATGGCGTTGCGTCTGAAGACTCTCGCATCAGGAAAGACAGGAGTACGACCTGTTGTTGCACAAACAATGGCAGCACTTCTCAATGGAGGTATTACTCCTCTCGTTCGAGAATTTGGATCTCTTGGTTGCAGCGGGGATTTAGCACCGCTTGCTCACTGCGCACTTGTACTTATGGGCGAAGGTGAAGCTCTCGATAAGAACGGCGTACAACGCCCAGTACCCGAACTTCTCGCAGAGGCAAAGATTTCACCTGTGCAATTGGCAGAGAAAGAGGGCCTAGCTCTTATCAATGGAACTGATGGAATGCTCGGCATGCTTATTCTTGCAATTGAAGATTTACGCATGCTCGTTGATTCTGCAGATGTTGTCGCAGCTATGAGCGTTGAAGGGCTTCTCGGTACAGATCGAGTCTTTATTCCTGAACTACACGAACCACTGCGCGCACATCCTGGTCAAGCGATAAGTGCTGCCCGAATGCTGGCAACTCTGAAAGATTCTGGAATCGTTGCATCGCATCTACACAATGATGACCGAGTTCAAGATGCTTATTCTCTCCGTTGCGCCCCTCAGGTTGCTGGCGCCGTTCGAGACACGGTCGAATATGCGGCAACAGTTGCACTTCGCGAACTCTCAGCCGTTATTGACAATCCTGTGGTTCTTGAAGATGGACGAATTTCATCCAACGGAAACTTCCACGGCGCACCTGTGGCATACGTTCTCGACTTCCTCGCAATAGCAGTTGCAGATCTCGGCAGTATCGCTGAACGTCGCACAGATAGAGCTCTCGATAAGAATCGAAGCGCTGGCTTGCCGCCATTTCTTGCTGATGACCCCGGAGTCGATTCCGGTTTAATGATTGCGCAGTACACACAGGCAGCTCTGGTCAGTGAAAATAAACGACTTGCGTCTCCTGCGAGCGTAGATTCAATTCCATCATCGGCAATGCAAGAAGATCACGTTTCAATGGGATGGTCGGCTGCAAGAAAGTTGCGTAAAGCTGTCGATAACCTCACGAGAATCATCGCTATTGAATTGGTTACTGCCACTCGCGCCATCGAACTTCGTGCTCCGCTGACTCCAAGTCCAGTGTCACAAAGAATTATTGCCGAGTTCAGAAAGACAGTTGCTGGTCCTGGACCCGATAGATATCTATCTCCGGAATTAGTAGCTGCCGCTGAATTTGTGGGTAACGGAAAAGTTATGAGTGCGATTCAATAAACAGTCGTGAATTCTCGAAGATGATCTCTGCGTCATAATCGAGAGTTGCAACGTGATAGCTGTTCACCAATTCAATTCGATTCTTTTCGCGAGAGCCGACGCCTTGCATGATGATTTCCGTATTTGAAACAGGCAAAGTGTGATCTTCTACGCTATGAAATAGTTGAAGTGGCGCTGTCACATCATGCAATCTCTTCCGGGTGTACGAGAGCATTTTGAGAAGTTGATACACGCCCACTGCAGGAAGTGAGTCATAACCATATTCGGTTATTCCTGGACGCTTGATGTCGTCACCAACAGAGTCGCGCATCTTCTGGAATCTGGAGATTACCCACGCCAATTGATGTGGAACCAACTTCACATGAATCATTGGATTAACGAGAATGATTCCAGCCAACTGCTTTGAATAGCGTGTAGCAACATTGAGAGTGGTTCCACCACCCATCGACAAACCGCAGATGAAGACTTTTTCACAACTCTGAAGCATCGCGTTGAGATCGTTCTCGACCTTCGCGGGCCACTCCTGCCACTTCACTAGATTGAGATCTTCAGGACGAGTTCCATGCCCTGGAAGAAGTGGAACGGTTACGGTATATCCGCGTTGATTGAGGTACTCAGCCCAAGGTCGCATTGAGGCAGGAGAACCAGTAAATCCATGAACGAGAAGAATTCCAACCTTCTTGTTGGCACCTTTTCCTTCTGCATGCCAATCATTTAACAATCCTGCTGGTGCGCCTTCAACTCCCATGTCTCGAGAGTATTACTCAAGTGATGTCATCGCAATCATCTAGGGTTGAGGAATGGTTAACGAGTCGGAGAGCGCGCCGTGGCAGAGCACTCTGCAAGATTTCGGACGACCCCTCAACGAAATCACATTTGTTGTTATAGATCTTGAAACCACCGGTGGTGCGCCTCATCTCGGCGCCGGCATTACAGAGATTGGTGCAGTAAAAGTACGTGCTGGCGAAATCCTCGGAGAATTCAAAACCTTTATTGATCCTCAACATCCAGTGCCCGCTTACATTACAGATTTGACGGGCATTACCGATGAGATGGTCTTCCAATCCCCCACAATTGCCCAGATATTTCCATCTCTACTCGAATTCTTAGGATCAGAGTTCGAGACCGTTCTCGTTGCACAGAATGCGCCATTTGATCTCTCCTTCCTCACTTTTGCGGCTCGCGCCCATGCCTTTGAATGGCCAAAGTTTCCCGTACTAGATACAGCGATAATTGCTCGGAAAGTTCTCTCTCGAGATGAAGTCCCTAATTGCAAACTCGGAACACTCGCAGAGTTCTTTGGAACTGAGACGACTCCCAATCACCGCGCGCTTGATGATGCACGAGCAACTGTCGATGTATTTCACGGATTACTAGAACGCCTTGGTTCGCACGATATTTACACGCTCGAGGAGCTGAACAACTTTGGAAAGAAAGTTAAGAAGCAGAAATCTCCTGAGTAAGAGCTGCCCACTTATCAAGTAGCTCTAACGCTGCGCCCGAATCAACGGCATGGACGGCGCGTTCTAGTCCAGTTGTTAACCGCTCTTTCACATCACTTTCCATATCTCCTTCATACGCTGCAATGGCCGCTGCAGCGTTCAGAAGAACGGCATCGCGAGGAGCACCCCTTTCGCCTGCGAAGATAGCTCGAGAGATACGAGCGTTCTCATCGGCATCGCCGCCAACTATCGCTTCAATTGGAGCGTTCTGCATTCCAAAATCTTTGGCATCGATGCGATCACTCTTAATCTCTGCTTTGCCGATTGAGAGCACTGAGGTTGTAGTTGCAAGAGTTATCTCATCGAGGCCGTCATCACCGCGGAAAACAAAACCATCGCAGCCCTTTTCAGCAAGCACTTGCGCCATCACAAGGTGCATGCGGTCGTTTGCTACCCCTATAGCTGCAGCCTGGGGCTTTGCTGGGTTGGCCAGAGGTCCCAAAATATTAAAGACAGTTGGGACACCTAACTCTTTGCGAGCAGGAGCTGCGAATCGCATCGCAGGATGGAAGATAGGCGCAAAACAGAAACCAATACCGAGCTCGCGGACAGTTCTCTCAACGCCAGCACCATTTAATCCCGGTACTACACCAAGGGCTTCAAGGAAATCTGATGCGCCAGATTTTGATGACACTGCACGGTTTCCATGTTTAACAACACGGGCACCTGCAGCCGCAGCGATAATTGCTGCCGTCGTTGAAATATTGATTGTGTGTGCGCCATCCCCACCTGTACCCACGGTATCGACAGCTCGTTCCGAAATGGTTATTGGACCAGCATGTGCATACATGACTTCGACAAGTGAACCAACCTCATCAGATGTTTCGCCTTTAGCCTTCAGAGCAAGAAGAAAACTCTTTACTCCTTCAATATCTGACTCGCCGCCGAGAATCTCTTCCATCGCAGATTGGATTTCATCTCGTTCGAGATCGAGACCAGAGTTAAGTTTTTCAACGAGTTCGCTCCAACGCAGCAAAGAATTGGACATTGCAGAACCAGATTAAGCGGTTGCGTTTGTGGCGACTGTGCGGGCGCGAAGTAAATCTGCAACCGTGTGAGAAAGAGTGAATGGATCTACAGGATGAAGCACATTTGCCTCAGCGCGTGACCATGCAGCAAGCCACGCATCTTCCTTTCGACCAGTAATGACCATGACAGGAGGGCAGTTGTAGACCTCATCCTTTAATTGACGAGCCATGCCGATGCCGCCCTCAGGAACAGATTCACCATCCAAGATGAAGAGGTCGATCGGGGAATCTGAATCTGGCTTCTTGCCATCTACAAAGAGGCGAAGTGCGGGAGCTGTAGCGAATTGATGAATGATGTGTTCGGCCATATCTGGGGCGACGCGATTTCCAAGGGCTCCAATGACAGCCTCACGAACTGTGGCATCGTCCGAGTAGAGAACGATGGAGTATTTGCGCTCTCGAGCACCTGTGTTCTCTGACATGGCATGAAGTCTAATAGGGGAACTCGATGGGAAGTGACTGAAAATCCCGCCCAATTTGGGTGACCCTTTTCACCTCAGTTGTGCTGAAAAAGGGCTGATTCCGAAGCCCTCTAAATAGGTTAGTAAGCCCCTTTTCGGGAATAATGCCACCCATGACAAGCACCAGCGTGAGCACGCACCACAAGATCACCCGCCCCAACATGGTGGCAGTCGGAACAATCGTTTGGCTCTCGAGCGAACTCATGTTCTTCGCCGCACTCTTCGCGATGTACTTCACCACTCGCGCAGTACAGGGCCCCAAGGTCTGGCTTGAATCAACAGAGATGCTCAACATTCCCTTTGCTGCATTTAACACAACAGTTCTTGTCTTGTCTTCAGTCACATGTCAGTTCGGTGTCTTTGCTGCCGAGCGTTACCAAGCTCGCCGCACCGCGTCTTTGATCAATGTTAAGTACTGGGGAATGCGCGAATGGTTCGCTCTCACCTTCTTGATGGGTGGATTCTTTATCTCCGGTCAGATTTATGAGTATGCGCATCTCGTGGCTGAAGGTCTCGCACTTTCCACCAATGCTTACAGCTCTGTCTTCTACCTTGCAACAGGTTTCCATGGTCTTCACGTAACTGGAGGCCTCATCGCCTTCCTCATCGTGATGGTTCGTATTGCCAAGGCTCGTCGCTTTACTCAGGGGCAAGCCACAACAGCAATCGTTGTTTCGTACTACTGGCACTTCGTCGACGTTGTATGGATTGCCCTCTTCGCCGCTATCTATCTCATCAAGTAATTCACCTACGACTGATTCGACTGAAAGGAACACAGTGAAGCGTCTCTCGCGTCTACGCAGACATCGTGCAGCAGGACCAATTCTTTTGATCTTCGCTCTCTTCACCATCGGCACAACTTTCCAGGTTGCGAGTGCAGTCAATAACGAGACTTCATCCGTAGCGGATCGTTCAGTAACGATTGAAGAAGGTAAGCAGATCTTCCTTAAGGGTTGCTCTTCATGCCACGGTCTTAACGCTGAAGGTGGCCAGATCGCGCCATCTCTTATCGGCGTCGGAGCAGCTTCTGTAGATTTCCAAGTTGCAACAGGTCGTATGCCAATGGCAGATATGAGTACTCAGGCGATGCGCAAGAAGCCTGTCTACAACGCTGAAGAAGTTAACGCTCTTGCCACCTACGTTGCATCTCTTGCACCAGGGCCTCAGGTTCCAGGTGAAGAAGCGCTCAATTACGAGCGCGATGGTTCTGTTGCAGAAGGTGGAGAACTCTTCCGCACAAACTGCGCAATGTGCCATAACTTCGCAGCACAAGGTGGAGCACTTACTCAAGGAAAATACGCTCCAACACTTATGGGTGTTGAGCCGCGACATATTTATGAAGCGATGATCACTGGCCCACAATCAATGCCAGTCTTTAGCGATAAGACAATTACTCCAGAAGAGAAGCTCTCAATCATTAAATGGATCAAGGCTGCAGAAGCTGAACCACAGTTAGGTGGAGCAGCACTTGGTCGAGTTGGTCCAGTGACTGAAGGTTTACTTGTATGGACACTTGGAATCGGACTGCTCATTGGTGTTGCAGTCTGGCTAGCGATGAAGGCGAGATAGAACATGTCTAACGAGATCGAGCAGATTAAAGATCCAGGACTTCCTGCCCACGTACATCGCTCAACTGATACAGATCCAAAGGCTGCAGCACGCGCAGAGCGTCAAGTTGCAATCCTCTTCGGTCTCTCTGTACTCGGAACACTTCTTTTAATCTTCTCTTACATCTTTGTTTCAGATGAAACGTTTATCTTTATTCCGGTTCTAGGTGAGACCAATGCTCATCAACTAGGTCTTGGAATGGGAATGGCGATAGCGCTCTTCTGCATCGGAGCTGGCCTTATTCACTGGGCAAAGACGCTGATGCCTGATGAAGAAGTAATTGCTCATCGCCATGAATTTCGTTCAGAAGATGAAGACCGTTCAGAATTTATTAAAACAGTAAAGGCAGGAGCTTCAGCTGCTGGCCTTGGTCGTCGTCCACTAATTAAGCGCACTCTTGGTGCAGCTCTTGGTCTTTCAGCTCTCACTCCCCTATTGCTCCTTCGCGACTTGGGCCCACTTCCAAAAAATGAACTTTCAAAGACTTCATGGAAAGCGGGCACTCGCCTCGTGACAGATCCAGGTGATCGCCCATTGCGACCTGAAGATCTAGAAGTTGGCGCTGTAGCGCAGACTCTTCCTGAGATTGCACCTGGTGCGCACCGTTCGCTTGCAGATATCGGCAAGGATGCAGTTCTTCTTATTCGCCTACGCCCTGAAGAGTTCAACTTAGATGCTGAACGACTCTCATGGACACATGAAGGCATCATCGCCTTCTCAAAGATTTGTTCACATATGGGATGCGCAGTTGCTCTCTACGAACAACAGACAAAGCACCTTCTCTGCCCATGCCACCAATCAACATTCGATGTGACACGTGCAGCGAAAGTTATCTTTGGCCCCGCTGCACGACCTCTGCCACAATTGGCAATCACAGTTGATGCAGACGGTTACTTAGTAGCACAAGCACCATTTAACGAACCTGTTGGACCTAGCTTCTGGGAGCGCTCATCATGACAGCACGCGAACGAATCGCCGGTAACGTCGCAGGATATGTAGACGATCGCACAGGCGCTGCAAAGTGGATGAAGAAGAACCTCACAAAGGTCTTCCCTGATCACTGGTCCTTCCTCCTTGGCGAAATCTGCCTGTACTCATTCATCATTCTTCTTCTCTCAGGAACATTCCTAACTTTCTGGTTCGACCCTTCAATGCGTGAGGTCGTCTACGACGGATCATACGAACCTCTTAAGGGTCTCGAGATGTCTGCGGCTTACGCATCAACTCTCGATATCTCATTTGAAGTTCGTGGCGGACTCTTAATGCGCCAGATTCACCACTGGGCAGCTCTTATCTTTATGGTGGGAATCGTCGTCCACCTTCTCCGCGTTTACTTCACAGGTGCATTCCGTAAGCCACGCGAATTCAACTGGATCATCGGAGTTGGACTTCTCACTCTTGGAATTGTTGAAGGATTCTTGGGTTACTCACTTCCTGATGATCTTCTTTCAGGTACAGGTATCCGTATCGCTGAAGCGATTATTCAAGCGCTTCCACTTGTTGGTTCCTATCTTGCATTCTTTGCTTTCGGTGGAGCATTCCCAGGTGAAGCTTTCATCCCACGTATCTACACAGTCCACGTTCTTCTCTTGCCGGGAATCTTCCTCGCTCTGATTACCGTGCACTTGATGTTGGTCTGGTACCAGAAGCACACCCAATTCCCTGGTCCAGGACGCACAGAGAAGAACGTTGTTGGCTATCCGTTGATGCCTGTCTACATGGCGAAGGCCGGTGGATTCTTCTTCATCGTATTCGGCGTCACTGCTTTCTTAGGCGCTGTCGCATCTATCAACCCAATTTGGCTCTACGGTCCCTACACGCCAGGACAGATTTCTGCAGGTTCACAACCTGACTGGTACATGGGTTGGCTCGATGGCCTAGTACGTATGGCGCCACCACTTGAAACACACGCATTTGGACACACAATCTCTTGGAACATTTTGATTCCTGGTTTGATTTTGCCAGGCATTATGTTCACAGGACTTGCTCTCTATCCATTTATCGAGAGCTGGGCTACAGGAGATAAGCGCGAGCACCATCTCCTAGACCGTCCACGCAATACACCGAACCGCACTGCTATCGGTGTTATGGCTCTTACCTTTACTCTCGTTTCACTCATTAACGGTGGTAACGACATCATCGCAACGACATTCCATCTCACTATTAATCAGATGATGTGGTTTGCTCGAATCAGCGTAATTGTTCTGCCTCCAATCGCATTCATCATCACGAAGCGACTCTGTCTCTCATTGCAGCGTGCAGATCGTGATCTTGTCTTGCATGGCCGCGAAACAGGAAGACTTGTTCGTATGCCAAGCGGTGAATTTGTTGAAGTGCATGAGCCAATCTCAGCTGAAAAGGCTTGGCTCCTTACTTCTCACGAACAGCTTGCACCGCTTGAGCTCCCAGAGCACGATGCATCAGGTGTTCGCCGTCCGGCTGCGCTGAAGAATAAGCTCCGTAACCGAATCTCACGCGCAACTGCAGTTGCTGTTCCAAAGGCAACTGAGACAGAGCGTCGTGAACTCGAGGGTCATCACTAATTAACCACTAAAGAAAATCGGCCCTGTCTCATTGAGCAGGGCCGATTTTTTTATTCTCCTGTGTAATGGTGTGCGATGCTTGCAAATGCCTGATCGAGGATTGCAAAACCTTCGCGGATCTCTGCCTCTGTCACATTACATGGAGGGCAGATATGCATGCGGTTGTAATTATTAAATGGGAAGAGTCCCAACTTCTTGCACGCTGCTACGAGTTCATTCATCGCAGGACTTGATGCGCCGTATGGTGCAAGAGGAGCGCGAGTAGCCCGATCAGTAACGAGATCAAGTGCCCAGAAGACACCCTTTCCGCGTACCTCGCCGATGACTTTATGTTTCGCCATTAATTCTTGCAGAAGTGGCTTAATAACGTTCTCGCCGATCGAAGCTGCATTCTCGACCATCTTCTCTTCTGCCATGACATCAATTGTTGCCACAGCCGCAGCGGTTGCGAGTGGGTGTCCACTGTAAGTGAGTCCCCCAGGGAATACGCGGTCGTTAAAGGTTGCTGCAATCTCGTCACTAATAACGACACCACCTAGTGGAACATAACCACTATTAACTCCCTTTGCGAAGACAATCAGATCAGGTTCGACTGATGAGTGTTGGTATGCAAACCACTTACCTGTGCGGCCGAAGCCTGACATCACTTCATCTGCAATCCACTTAATTCCGTACTTATCGCAGAGTGCGCGAACGCCCTCAAGATAGCCAGCTGGTGGAACGAGAACGCCGGCAGTTCCCACGACTGATTCAATAAGAATTGCAGCGACTGTGTTGGGTCCCTCAAAGATGATTACTTGTTCGAGGTGCTCTAGAGCGCGCTTGCACTCTTCCTCCTCGCTCTTCGCCCAGAAGGCAGAGCGATAGAGATATGGACCAAAGAAATGAACATGGCCATAGGAATACTCATTTGGCCAACGACGTGGATCACCAGTTGAAGTAATCGCAGCGCCCGTGTTTCCATGATAGCTGCGGTAGAACGAGAGGACTTTATGGCGGTTGGTGTGAAGACGCACCAATCGAATTGCATTCTCAATTCCATCTGCTCCACCATTGGTGAAGAAGACTTTATTGTGATGAGCGCCTGCGCGACTTGTGATGCGCTTTGCTGCCTCTCCGCGCGCTTCATTTGCATGTTGCGGAGCCACTGTTGTGTAAATCGCTGCCTGATCTTGAATTGCTTGAATCACCTTGGGATGTTGGTGGCCAATGTTTGTGAAGACTAACTGGCTTGAGAAATCGAGGTACTTATTTCCATCAAAGTCCCAGAAGTAACTTCCTTCTCCCCCAGCTACTGGCAACGGCGATATTTGGGCTTGCGCTGACCATGAGTGAAATACATATGAACGGTCTAAGTTTGCGACTTCTTTGCCGCGCGCTGGATCTGCTGGAGGTTGAGTCATACGCCTATCTAATCAGTTTCTCACGAAAAAAGTGAGTACCTACGAACGAATAACGAGAGCTACACCTAGAGCAGTCATCGCGATTCCAAGAATTCCCATCGGAGTAACGGTCTCGCCAAAGAGAATGAAAGCCTGCAGTACCGCCATCGGAGGTACGAGGTAGAGAAGGCTTGAAACCTTGGCAGCTGAACCTTGGTTGAGAAGCCACAGCAACAGTAAGACAGCTGCGATGGATGTAACTAAGACCGCCCAGGTCATAGTCCAGAAGGTTGTATGAGTTAATTCAAAGTGAGTTCTTCCGCGAATCACTGAGATGAGAAGCATTCCTACTCCGGCAATTGCAAACTGATAGGTAGTTCCGATCATGAGTGGAATCGAATGACCAATCTTTTTCTGCAAGAGCGTCGCAATCGTGCTTCCAGCCAGTGCGATGAAGAGAAATGCTAGAGATTCGCCGGTAAAACCATCAGCCTTAGATAGCTTTGGAAGCACTACGAGGAAAACACCAAGGAGACCGAATATCAATCCACCTATCTGTTTTCGTGTCAGTGGCTCGCCAAGCAGCCTTACAGCGAGAAGCGAGACGATGATGGGCTGCATGCTCGTAATCACTGAAGATAAACCTGCAGGCGCTCCTAATTCGATGGCATACCAAACGCCTGCGAGGTAGAGACCGTGAAGAGCTATACCAATTAAGAGCGAAGAACGAAGATCCTTACGAGATAAACGAATGGGTTGGCGCAGCGCTGCAGTTAGTGCGAAGAGAATTGCTGCAGCCAGGAGAAGTCTGATGGCGAGAAAGAAGAGTGCATCGGCATCTGCAAATGCGTATTTGGCAACAACAAACCCTGAGCTCCAGATAACGATAAAGATCCAGGGAGCGGCGCTTGCTAACTTCTTCATATGCGCCAGGGTTTTACTTCGTTAGTGCGAAGAGAGAGAAACTGGCTTCTCGTACTCAGTAACCATTCCGATAATGCTGATCACAAGTGAACCAAGAGCAATCAGAGTTAACCACCAGCCGATGATGAGCCCGAGACCCATTGCTGTCGCACTCAGTGCAACTGGAAGTGGCCACCATGAATGTGGGCTGTAGAAACCAAGCTCACCTGCGTCATCTGCAATCTCTGCATTGATGTCATCTGAAGGAATATCGAAACCGATTCGCTTCTGGGTAAACCAGACATAGAAACCGACCATTCCTGCAAGGCATGCCGCAAGAATCATTCCTGTAATTCCAACAGCTTCTCCGCCCACGGAGTAATAAACAACAGCCATCAAAACATAGAAAATTGAAAGACCAGTGAAAAGTTTCCAGTTAGCTTTCATGCTTAGTGACCTTCTGTCTTGATGTGTGGATGGTGGAGATCAAATGCTGGGCGCTCAGATCGAATGCGCGGCATCGAAGTGAAGTTGTGGCGCGGTGGTGGACATGATGTTGCCCATTCAAGAGATGCTCCGTAACCCCAAGGATCATCAACTTCAACCTTTGGAGATTTACGAGTAATCCAAACATTTACGAAGAATGGAATCATAGAGAGAGCCAAGAGGAATGATCCGATTGTTGAAATCATATTCATACCTGTGAATCCATCGGTTGCTAAGTAATCTGCATACCGACGAGGGAAGCCCTTGATCCCAAGCCAGTGCTGGATAAGGAATGTTGTATGGAAACCAAAGAAGAGAGTCCAGAAGTGGATCTTTCCAAGGCGCTCATTGAGCATACGACCTGTGAACTTCGGCCACCAGAAGTAGAAACCGGCGAACATCGCAAAGACCACTGTTCCAAAGAGAACGTAGTGGAAGTGAGCAACGACGAAGTAGGAAGCCGAAACAGCGAAATCAAGTGGTGGTGAAGCAAGGATGATTCCTGTAAGTCCACCGAAGAGGAACGTTACGAGGAAGCCCATGACCCACAGCATCGGTGTTTCGAATGTGACGTGACCACGCCACATAGTTCCGATCCAGTTAAAGAACTTTACGCCGGTTGGAACTCCGATAAGGAATGTCATGAATGAGAAGAATGGAAGAAGAATTTTTCCTGAAGCGAACATATGGTGCGCCCACACAGCAACTGAGAGAGCTGAGATTGCAATTGTTGCTGCAATCAAACCCTTGTAACCAAAGATTGGTTTACGGCTAAAGACCGGCAAAATCTCTGTTGCAATACCGAAGAATGGCAGGGCGAGGATATAAACCTCGGGGTGTCCAAAGAACCAGAAGAGGTGTTGCCACAACATGGCTCCGCCGTTAGCTGGATCGAAGATATGGGTTCCGAAGAGTCGATCTGATTCGAGACCGAGTAGTGCTGCCGCAAGTGGCGGGAAGGCAAGCAGAACAAGAATTGATGTAAGCAGCACGTTCCAAGAGAAGATTGACATGCGGAACATCGTCATTCCAGGTGCGCGCATTGTGAAGATTGTTGTAATGAAGTTAACGCCACCAAGAATTGTTCCAAGGCCTGAAATTGCAAGACCCATCACCCAAAGATCTCCGCCGATTCCAGGCGAATAAGTTGAGTTAGCAAGTGGTGCGTAAGCAGTCCATCCGAATGAAGCTGCGCCACCAGGAGTTAAGAATCCGATAGTTGCTTGGATTGAACCGAAGAAGTAGAGCCAGTAAGAAAGCATGTTCAGGCGTGGGAAGGCAACGTCAGCTGCACCAATCTGAAGAGGCATAATCACATTGGCGAATCCGACGAATAGCGGCGTCGCAAACATGAGCAACATGATTGTTCCGTGCATTGTGAAGAGCTGGTTGTACTGCTCATTGCTCCAGAACTGCATTCCTGGACGAGTAAGTTCAATACGAAGAAGAAGCGCTAAAAGCCCGCCAATAAGGAACCATGCAAAAGAGGTAGCGAGATAGAGATAGCCAATTCGCTTATGGTCTGTTGAGGTAATGGTCTTAACGAACTGGCTTCCTCGAGAAGTCTTTTGGACTCCTTGACGAGGAGCAGCGATAGTTGGACGTTCTGCAAATGTTGTCATTATGCGCTCGCCTTCAGTGAGTCAAGATATTTCTGATACTGCTCTGGGGTTACAACTTTTACTTTAAAGATCATTTGAGTGTGGTTACGTCCGCAGAGGATGTTGCAGCGGCCAGGGAATTCACCCAATTTGTTTGCGGTGAACTGAAGGTGATTGGTCTCGCCTGGAAGGTTCTGCATCTGAATCATGAAAGCTGGAATCCAGAAACCGTGGACCACATCATTAGCAGTCAATGTAAATCGAACTTTCTCTCCGAGTGGCATGTAGAGAGTTGGTGGATTAGCTGGAGTTCCAGTGACTACCGCCTTCTCACCCGCTTCTGGGTATCCAAATTGCCAAGACCATTGAATTCCTTCAACTGAAATCTCATGCTTAACAGGTGAAGTCTTATCAACGATCTTGGTCTCTTTAACTGCAGTGAAGTAGAAGAGAACTGCCACGATTGCAAAAGGAATTACTGTGTAGAGAATTTCAACTGGAATGTTGTACTGAGTCTGCTTTGGAAATTCGCCCTTGCTCGCTTTGGCGCGATGGAAGACCGCTGGCCACAAGATAAGAATGAGTGTAAATACGCCAACCACTCCTGCAGCAATCCATGCTCCTTGCCACAACGAGAGCGAGATGTCGTTAACGCTTGAAACGCCCTTAGGAAAACCCATGCCAGAAATATCTTCTGACTTAAATGAACATCCAGATAATAGAAAGAGCGCTGGGACAACGAGCGCCACAGCTCCAAGTAGGCGCTTAGGGCGCGGTGCATGAGAAGACATGGTGCAAGGATAGTGGCGCAAGGTGCGTGCGCTCGTCGGAGCGAGTAGCGTTCATTCGGTGGTTCGTGTCACAGGAAATTACGCCTCTGAAGGCCCCCTCCACCCTGCCGCCAGAGAGGCGTTACTAGCCGCTTTTGACCAAGGTTGGGCCGACCCGAAGAAGATTTCCCAGAGCGCCTCAAGGGCTGCAATTCTTCGCAATCAAGCTCTTGAAAATATCGCCGACAAGTTGGGAATCTCTCCTGCATCGATCGAGGTGATGGGAGAGCCTGCTCTCGGCCACTACCTCTCGATAGCAGGGCTCTTTACCTCCAACTCCCCCTTTGTATATTCATCAGTTGATAAAGGGAAGATTCGGGCGATTGCCAGAGCCCACAAATCTTCGGTCCTTGAATTGCCCGTAGATAAAACGGGAACCATTCTCAATGTCGAAACAATTCCTGCAGATTCTGTCTTCTCGCTTCAATTGGCAAATGGAGAAACTGGAGTCATACAAGGTTCGCTCGACCTTCCCGCAAATGTGCGGGTCGCAGTGGATGCAACATCTTCAGGTTCTCGCATACCCCTGCCTCAGCGTTGGAATACCGCGCTCTTTGATGCGCTCTCATGGAACGGGCCAAGTGGACTCGCAATCATGGCAATCAATAATCGATCTGAATTTGCATATCCCTTGCCGCGAATTGCCCCTATCAGCTCCCCCGGAACTTATTCGCTTCCTCTACTCATCGCTTCGTCTATCGCACTCGAAAATTTCGACGCCGAAGATTCAGAAATTCGAAACTTTGCTCTGGACGAATTATCAAAGGTTGATGGAGTTCAGGTCGTTGCTCCTAAGGCAAGGGCGCTCTCACATATTTTCTCCGTCGTAGTTGCTGGAGTTGCGGGCGAACCTGTAGTCAGCGAACTTTCGCAGCGAGGGATTGATCTTGATTCGGGATCAGCTTGCTCTCCTGAAGATTTGCAGCCCAGCCACGTGCTTGCATCAATGGGTTATGAGACAAAGGGCCATCTACGTTTCACACTTCATGAGGGCACTACAAGGGAAGATATTGTTTCACTAGTAAGGGTTTTAAAAGAAGTTCTTCAGAAGTTACGCGGGTAGGTGCGCTGCAATTTCAGCAGCAGCATCACTACCGTAAGCATCGCTGAATCGTCCAACAAACTCATCTCTTGTGAATCGATATTCCTGAGTACCTGTTGTCTCGATGACATAAGTAGCAATCATCGAACCGAGTTGGGCACAGCGTTCATGCGAAAGCCCCCAAGCAAGTCCTGCAACAAATCCTGATCGGAATGAATCTCCAACTCCAGTTGGGTCAACCTTTGCCTTCTCTTGAGCGCAGCCCACCTTGATAAAAGTTCCATCAATGCTTTCGATACGAGCTCCGTCCGCGCCTAAAGTCACAATGCGGTACTTCACTCTCTCAAGAATTTCATGATCGCTCCAGCCGGTCTTCTGTATAGCTAGCGCGAGTTCATACTCATTCATAAATAGATAAGTCGCTCCCGAAATGAGCTTCTTAATTTCTTCACCGCTCATGCGCGCCATCTGCTGGGATGGGTCTGCAGCAACTGCAACTCCCATCGCTTGAGCAACTTCTGTATGTCTAAGCATCGCTTCAGGATCATCGGGAGAAATAACCAAGAGATCGAGTTTGCCGACCTTATCCATGATGGGCTTTAACTCAATATTGCGAGCCTCAGACATTGCGCCCGGAAAGAATGATGCAATCTGGTTTAGCTCTGTATCCGTTGTTACCGTGAAGTGAGCTGTGTGCTGAGTGGTTGAAACAAGGGCATGAGATGTATCAACTCCGTGGCGAGAAAGCCACGCGTCGTAATCTGCAAAATCTTTTCCAACAGCAGCAATCAAGATTGGGTTGAGTCCGAGTACGCCAAGGCCGAAAGCGATATTTGCTGCACATCCCCCGCGACGAACATCGAGACCGTCAACGAGAAAAGAGAGCGAGACTTTTTCGAGGGATCCAGCGACAAGTGAGTCAGTGAACTTTCCAGGGAAAGTCATAAGGTGATCAAGGCCAACAGAACCAGCAACGCCAATTTTCATGTTGGAATCTAACTACAGCAGCGAGGTTTTAACGCTGATTAGTTAAATGAATCGCCGCATGCACATGAACCCTGTGCATTTGGATTATCAATTGTGAAGCCCTGCTTCTCAATTGTGTCTACGAAATCAATTGATGCGCCCATGAGGTAAGGATCGCTCATCTTGTCGACGACAACCTTTACTGCGCCGAATTCGCGAGTGATATCGCCATCTTGATTGCGATCATCAAAGTAGAGCTGGTAACGAAGACCTGAGCAGCCGCCTGGCTGTACAGCAACACGGAGGTAGAGGTCATCGCGACCTTCTTGAGCAAGAAGCGCTGCAACCTTTGCGGCTGCGACATCTGTAAGTGTGATGCCTGTTGTGATCTCGACTGGAGTTGATGTTGTTTCAGTAGTCATGTGCGAAAGAATACCCGCGTCGGGTTGCTCTGGCGAACTCAAACACCCAATGCCAGAAACACTCGGGACGATTACTATGGGCTTATGTCCATTAGCCTGAGTGAGTTACTTGTCCTTGGCCAAGGCTCAGATCTCGCATCCGAGCGAGGCGTCTCATGCACTGGCGAACTTCCTCCTGCAAGTGACCCGCACCTTGTTGAGCGAGCCATTGCTGCAAAGAAGGCTCTCGGCAGTCGAGCAATGATTCTGGGGCATCACTATCAACGCGATGAGGTAATTCAATTCGCAGACATCACTGGCGACTCATTTAAATTGGCACAAGCTGCCGCAGACCAAAGTACTGCTGAATTTATCTTCTTCTGTGGTGTGCATTTCATGGCCGAGAGTGCAGACATACTCACATCACCTAAGCAACGTGTAATCCTCCCTGATCTAGCTGCGGGATGTTCGATGGCAGATATGGCGACAGCAAACCAGGTTAACCAGTGCTGGCAAGAGCTAGAAAAACTTGGCGTTGCATCTCGAACTGTGCCTGTCACTTATATGAATTCATCTGCTGCAATCAAGAGTTTTACCGGCGAGCACGGCGGAACAATCTGCACATCTTCCAATGCACAGAAAACTCTCGAGTGGGCTTTTGCAAAGGCTGAAAAAGTTCTCTTCCTCCCCGACCAACACCTTGGACGCAATACTGCTGTCCTCTCATTGGGGCTCTCATTAGATGATTGCGTTCTCTGGAATCCCTGGAAACCAATGGGTGGTCTCACGGAAGATCAAATCAAGGGCGCAAAGATGATTCTCTGGCGCGGACATTGCTCGGTTCATGGTCGCTTTACTCGCGAATCGATACAAGAAGTGCGGACCCGTATCCCAGGTGTTCAGGTAATCGTGCACCCTGAATGCCAACATGAAGTTGTTGTTGACTCTGATGTCGTAGGAAGTACTGAGAAAATCATTCAGGCAGTTTCCTCATCCCCCGCTGGCAGTAAGTGGGCTGTCGGAACAGAGCTCAACCTCGTCTCTCGTCTTGCCCAGAACAATCCAGATAAAGAGATTGTCTTTTTAGATAAGACGGTCTGTTACTGCTCAACTATGAATCGCATCGATCTTCCCCACCTCGTATGGGCGATGGAATCAGTCGTTGCGGGCCATGTCGTAAATGAGATTAAGGTCGATGAGCGCGTTGCGAAGTACTCGAAGTTGGCTCTCGACCAGATGCTCGCTCTATAGTTCCGCACATGACTGAATCAACAGAGAATAAAAAAGGTCGTCCTACTCCAAAGCGCAAAGAGGCTGAAGCTGCTCGTAAAGTTTCATCTCTAGCTCCAGCTTCAACCAAGGAAGAGAAGAAGCGCGCTAAGGATGCTGCTCGCGCTGGTCGCATTGCCGCTCGCGCTGCTTATATGCGCGGAGATGAGAACGCTCTCCCGGCCCGCGATAAAGGACCAGTAAAGAGATTTGTTCGTAACTATGTTGATGCTCGTAAATCAATCGGCGAATATTTCCTTCCGATTATCTTCGTAGTTCTCTTCCTTACACTTATTCCGTCACCAATTTTCCAGATTGGCAGCATCGTCATCATGTACGGAGTTCTCTTAATCTCGGTTATTGATGGCTTCTTCTTGAGCCGCAAAATCAAATCTGAAGTCCTTGCAAAATTCCCTGGTACCGAAACCAAGGGAATCGGCATGTACGGATGGCTTCGCTCAACTCAGATGCGCAGAATGCGCTCACCTAAGCCTCAGATTAAAGTTGGCGACACCTTCTAATTAAGCGCGAGGGTTTGGACTCTCGTTCTTCTTTGGATCACGCTCTGGAAGTTTTCCAAGTGCGTTGTCAATCGCCTTCATCACATCAGCGTTGAGCTTTACGCCTGAAGCTTTCACATTCTCTTTTACTTGTGATGGCTTTGTGGCACCCATGATTGCGCTCGACACATTGGAGTTCTGCAGAACCCATGCCAGCGCTAACTGAGACATCGAAAGATCCAGACCATCAGCTATCGGCTTCAATCTCTGAACGGCTGTTAGAACTTCTTCGGTCATCCATCTCGAGATGAAGTTTGCGCCGCTCTTCTTATCTGTCGCACGTGAACCAGCAGGAGCTTTCTTGCCCGGAAGATATTTTCCGGTGAGGATTCCTTGGGCCATTGGAGACCACACAATCTGTCCAATTCCTTCCTTCTTGGAAAGTGGGACAACTTCGCTCTCGATAACTCGCCAGAGTGCAGAGTACTGAGGTTGGCTAGATACAAAACGGTTGTAGCCACGCGCATCTTGAATCTTCAATGCGTCAGAGATCTGCTTCGCATTCCATTCAGAGAAACCGATATAACTGACCTTTCCTTGTCTGATCAAATCATCGAAGGCGCTGAGCGTTTCTTCAAGTGGAGTTTCAACATCGAAACGATGAGCTTGATAGAGATCAATGTGGTCGGTGTTAAGTCTCTTGAGGGAAGCATTGCAAGACTCCATGATGTGCTTACGTGAAAGGCCTCGATCATTCTTACCTTCACCTGTTGGGAAATAGACCTTGGTGAAAAGTTCGTAAGATTCACGACGTACGCCCTTAAGCGCCTTAGCTAAGACAACTTCAGCCTTGGTCCCTGCATAAACATCAGCTGTATCAAAGGTTGTAATTCCTTGGTTGAGCGCTTCGCGAACGCATTTGACTGCCGACTCGGTCTCAACTTGAGATCCATGAGTGATCCAGTTTCCATAGGAGATTTCAGATACATACATTCCAGTGTTGCCGAGGCGTCTATATTCCATAGCGCCACCTTAAGCGCAGCGTGGTGAGTTGCCAACAACATCTGCCTATGGTTTGGTTCGACCACAAGTTAATAGATGTCCCTTTGGGGGAAGTTCGGTGCAATTCCGACGCTGACCCGCAACCGTAAGACAGTTCAACTCTGAACCGTTCAAGTCGGATTACCCAATGAGATATTTGATTTCGACCAACACCCGCCGAGGTTTGCGGGGTGTAGTCCAAAGGTATTTGGCGCATTATGCCGACCGCTAGCGAGCTACCCCTGTGAGACTCTTCAACTCAGGAGTTCACACAATGTTTCACATCATGAAGAAAACATCGCTTCACAAGATTGCAATCGCAATCGTTCTTATCTCTTCACAAGTGGTGGCAATGCCATCTTCTCAAGCCGCCTCCAAAGGTTGGCGCTACTGGGGTTACTTCCAAGCAGCCCCAGGATCAACTTCTTGGAAAGCTGCAATGACTGGCCCAACTGTCGATATTGAAGATGGCGCTGTTGAAGGTTGGTCCTTTGTATTTAGCAGCGATGATGTTCCATCTGTTGCGCCGAAGACAAAGCCATCTTTTGCATCTATCTGCGGCAAGACCAAGGCTGATCCCGATACAAAGCGAATTGGCCTTGTCGTCGAATTTGGAAACGCTGCCTATGCTCCCAAGGGAGAAAAGGTACAGAAGCCGATTATTCGTTGCGTCACGACCGCGAAGAGCTCTCAGGGTATCGACGTCCTTGGACAAGTACTCAAAGTTCGTGCGGCAAGCTCTGGTCTGATCTGCGGACTCAATGGATTCCCAAAGAAAGAATGTGGCGTAGAGATCAACACTCCTACGGCGCTACTCAAGAAGTAAATAGGTAAAAATGAAAAAGCCACTGCATCCACTTACCTTGTGGATCTGTGCAATTCTCTTAGCAATAGGAGTTGTTGCACTCGATAACGCATTTATCGCCTTGGCGATCGTGGGTGCGGTGGCACTTCTTGTCTATATTCGTCGCGATGGTTCGCCATGGCAACGAAGCTTCTTATTCTCAATTCGTGTAGGCGCTGTCATTTTGGCGATTCGCACTGTTGTTGGAATCCTTTTCGGCGTTCCTATACCAGGAACGAAACTCTTTACCCTTCCTATTCTTGACCTGCCATCATGGATGCCAGGTATCCGAGTTGGTGGAGTCGTAACGCTTGAAAGATTGTCATCCTCACTCCATGAAGGCGTGATCATTGCAACGATGATTGCTCTCTTCGGAGCTGCTACTTCACTTACAAGTCCTCACAAACTCTTGCGTGTTACACCTACCTTTATCTATGAAATTGGAATCACGCTCGTGATTGCAACATCTCTTTTCCCTCAATTGGCCACCAGTGCGCGTCGCATCCGCACTGCTCAAAAGTTGCGAGGAATGGAAAAGATTCACATCCGTTCTATTGCGATTCCTTTACTTGAAGAATCGCTCTCACGTTCTCTCCAACTAGCAGCGGCAATGGATGCACGTGGTTACGGCATGAGCAGTAAGCGATCTAGGTACAGGCCACAGCCTTGGCTCATGCGCGATAACTTCATCCTCATCCTCACGGGTCTTGCCACGATAGTGATGGTGGCTCAATGATTACTTTCTCCAACGTTTCACTGATCTACCCTCAGTCGACTAAGACAATTCTCGAGAATCTCTCATTCCAGATCGAAGAAGGCGAGATGGTTCTCGTTATGGGAGAGACTGGTTCCGGCAAGTCATCACTACTTCGCCTCATCAACGGTCTAGTCCCCCATCACACTGGTGGCATCTTGGCTGGAGATATTGCAGTCGATGGAATTTCTACACGATCAGTAAAGCCAGGTTCTCTGGCGCATCTCGTAGGAATAGTTGGCCAGAACCCCATCAATGGATTTGTTACAGATATTGTCGAAGAAGAGCTCGCCTTCAGCATGGAGGCTCTTAATTTCGCACCCGATGTCATGCGCAAGAGAGTGGAAGAAGTTCTAGATCTACTTAGCTTAAGTGCGTTGCGTAACCGATCCATCGCAACGTTAAGTGGTGGCGAACAACAACGCCTGGCAATTGGTGCAGCCCTTGTTATGCATCCAAAAGTACTCGTGCTTGATGAACCCACAAGTGCGCTAGACCCCATTGCCGCTGAAGAAGTTCTCTCTGTCCTCCATAGACTCGTTCATGACTTGAGCGTGACTGTCATCATCGCTGAGCACCGCTTGGAGCGCGTAATTCAATTCGTAGATCGCATTATCTATATCGAAGGTAATGGCGATACCTCAATTGGCACTGCCGATGAAATTCTCAAGAACTCTGACTTAGTTCCACCCATCGTTAAATTAGCTCGCGCACTTAATCTCTCAGAAATTGGTACAAGCGTTCGTGAAGTCAGAAGACAGACTGAAGATGTTCGAAATAAAGAGTACGTGCGCCCATCGACTACTCCAAAAAGCACTTCAACTGCGATTGAAATTTCAAAAGTTTCCCATTCGTATTCAGGGAAAACCGCTCTCAATGGCGTAAGTGCATCCCTGAACCACGGTGAGATTGTTGCAATCATGGGTCGCAACGGAGCCGGTAAGAGCACGCTGCTTCACTCTATTGTTGGACTTCACTCCCCACAGTCTGGTGAGATAAGAGTCGATGGCACTGATCCCGTAACTCTCAAGGGTGTTGAGCGCCGGAAATTAATTGGATATGTCCCTCAAGAACCTAGCGACCTTCTCTTTGCTTCAAGCGTCTCCGAAGAGTGCGCCCTTGCAGATCGCAGTAATGACTTAACTCCTGGTTCCACTGCATCTTTACTCAATCGCCTAGTTCCGGAAATCTCGACCCATGCCCACCCCAATGACTTATCTGAAGGTCAACGCTTGGCACTTGTCTTAAGTATTGTGCTTTCTGGAAATCCTGAGGTTCTCGTTCTCGATGAACCAACCCGCGGCCTTGATTACCGCGCCAAGAATTTATTTGCCATCGCCCTTAAAGAGTATGCATCGCAGTTCAATCGCCCTGTTCTCTTGGCTACACATGATGTTGAGCTAGTCGCAGAACTCGCAGATCGAGTTCTCTTTCTGGCAGAAGGCGAAATAGTTGCGGATGGAACAACGCTAGACGTGCTTCTTTCATCTCCTGCATTTGCACCTCAAGTAGCAAAGGTCATGTCTCCAAAACCATGGCTCACGGTTGCAGATGTTGTTCACGCAATCGAAGGTATTTGATGAGAACTTCGGGAATCTTTACCTTCAAAGGTGCATCTCTGATCGCGCTATTTCTCACAAGTGCAATTAGTGCACTCGGATTCTTATGGCCATTCTTAATTAATGAGAAACAAGGTCATCCTCAGTGGATCTTTCTCATGGCAACGCCATTCGCCTTACTTCTTTTGTTGATTAGTTCAAGTAATGATCAATTAGATAGTAAATCCATTGCCCTTCTAGCCGTACTCACCGCCCTCATCGCCGCTTTGCGCCCAATGGGTACCGGCGCTGTGGGAATTGAACCGATGTGGTTCGTGCTTATTCTCTCTGCACGTGTCTTTGGTCCTTCATTTGGTTTCTTGCTGGGAACTCTTTCCATGCTTCTCTCTGCAATTCTTACAGGAGGCATGGGGCCTTGGGTTGCCTATCAAGCTTTTGCTGCTGGATGGATCGGCTTGGGACTCGCGCTCATCCCCCGTTCATTGCGCGGCACAAAGGAGATACTCGCACTTGTCATCTATGGAATTCTCGCCGCCGAGTTCTTCGGGATTGCAATGGATCTTCAATTCTGGCCTTGGGCGTTGGGTACAGATACTCAACTTTCATATCTGGCTGGTGCACCTATCGTTGAAAATCTCTCACGGTTCTTCTCGTATCACTTCTTATCAGCGATGGCGTGGGATATACCGCGAGCCATCTTTACTGCTTCGCTCATTGCGATCGCTGGAAAGCCAATTCTTCAGACGCTACGAAGGGCCCATACCAGAGCTGCGTTCTTAACCCCGATTGAATTTATCGAACATGTGAAGGTACAAAAGGCAACGAAGTAATAGTTGCCGAAGATTCACGACCGCGCACATCAATTGTTACCTGATCTCCAATAGCAAGTTCTGGGGCAATGAGTGCAAGGGCAATTCCCACCTTTAGTGATGGTGAGAAAGTTCCGCTCGTAACTATTCCGATCTCCTTGCCGGCTGCATCCTTCACTGCCATACCTGCACGAGGAATTCCACGGTCATTAGATTTCAAAGCTTTTAGTGTTCGAACCGTGCCGGCTTCGCGCTGAGACTGGAGTGCTTCAGAGCCTCGGAAACCATCTTTCTTCCAACCAATTGCCCAGCCTGCACTTGCTTGCACCGGAGAAATCTCAAGAGAAAGTTCGTGGCCGTGAAGTGGGTATCCCATTTCAGTTCGCAGTGTGTCCCGAGCTCCAAGTCCACAGATAAGGCCATCGAAAGGCTTCATGGCTTCAACAAGTGCATCCCACACAACAGATGCATCGCTCCAAGTAGGAACTAACTCATATCCATGTTCGCCGGTATATCCAGTACGGCAGAGAATGACATCGCAACCTGCAATTGATACATGCGCAAAAGCCATGTAATCCATTGTTGGGTCTATTCCTAGGCTACGAATTACCTCGACTGCCTGAGGGCCTTGAAGGGCGAGAACTGCAAAACTTTCGTGGAGATTGGTAACAGTAATTCCTGAAGGAACGTTCTTGTTGAGAACTCTCACAACATCAGTCGTATTAGATGCATTGGGAATAAGGAAGAAATCTGATTCTGAATTTCGATAGGCAATGAGGTCATCGACCACCCCACCATCGGGATTGCATAGCAATGTGTATTGAGCCTTGCTATCGACAATGCGATTGAGGTCATTAGTAAACATCTCATTGAGAAACTCGAGAGCCCCTTCACCCTTAACGCTCGCTTTGCCCAAATGGGAGACATCAAAGAGCCCTACTCGTTCACGCACAGCTGTGTGCTCAGCGAGTACTCCTGCACCTGGATATTCAATCGGCATCAACCAGCCTCCGAAATCGGCCATCTTGGCCTGAAGGTCTAGGTGCTTTTGATGTAAAGGTGAGTTTTTCACAGCAACAACTTACACTTACGGCTCGCATCTGCTGAGTACCGGCAGGGTGAAATTAATTGAGTGAAATCTAGAGGAGCCACCATGACCACGATCCGCCTTTCAGACGGAATTGTTAAAGATGATGTTTTAGTCGTTGGGTTGGCTTCGAAGAGTTCCAAATCTGCCAAGGCAGGAACTTCCTCACTCCAGATTGAATCAGGTGATCTGGCAATCGATACCAAGGTGCTCATGCAGGCGCTCTCTGATCTTGGGGCCACAGGTAAGGCTGATGAAGTTATCAAGGTTCCCAGCACATCTACTCGACTGATTGTTTTCACAGGTCTCGGTAAAGCGGCTTCTACTTACGACCATGAAGTTCTACGTCGAGCCGCCGGCGCTGCCGCTCGCGCTCTCGCTGGAAATTCAAGTGCAACATTCTCACTTCCTGCAAAGAACGCTAGCGCCGTAAAAGCGATTGCCGAAGGAGCTGCGCTCGGCTCTTACCTCTTCGATCAATTTAGAGGATCTACAAAGAGCGCACAGAAGGCTCCCCTGAAATCAGTGACTGTTCACTCCGATTTAGCAAAGAACGCTGATGTGAAGGAAATTGCAAAGTCAGCTGAAGTAATCGGCACTTACACAAATTTAGTTCGCGACTTAATTAATACGCCACCAAGCCACCTCACTCCTGAAACATTCTGCAAGGCAATTACGGGTGCAGTGAAGAAAGCTGGCGGTGCATCAGCAGGACTTAAAGTTTCAGTAATGACAGATGCTCAATTGAAGTCAAAGGGTTACGGCGGAATCATCGGAGTCGGACAGGGTTCAGCTAATCCCCCTCGTTTGCTTCACGTTTCATACACACCTAAGGGCGTCAAGGCGAAGAAGAAGTATGCATACGTTGGTAAGGGAATTACTTTTGATACTGGTGGCCTCGCTCTTAAGCCAGCTCTCGGCATGGAAGCGATGAAGTCAGATATGTCTGGCGCAGCAGCAGTCTGCGCAGCAACCATTGCAATTGCACTTCTTAAGTTGCCTGTTGCTATCGAGGCATGGGCGCCTCTTGCTGAAAATATGGTGAGCGATACAGCTACTCGTCCAAGTGATGTCATCACTATGTACGGTGGAAAGACAGTAGAAGTTCTCAACCCGGATGCTGAGGGAAGACTTGTTCTTGGCGATGCACTTGTGCGCGCGCAAGAGACGAAAGATCTCGACGGAATTGTCGATGTTGCAACTCTGACTGGTGCACAAGTTGTCGCGCTCGGAACTCGTACAAGCGCGGTCATGACAAATAATCCAGAATTTTCATCTCACTTTATGGATGTGACAAAAGAGACTGGCGAAGCATTCTGGCCCATGCCACTTCCTGTCGAACTTCGCGCATCGCTCGATTCCCCTGTCGCAGATCTTGCAAATATCGGAGAACGAATGGGTGGAATGCTCGTGGCGGGCTTATTCCTCAAAGATTTCGTCTCAGATGAACTGCCTTGGCTCCACTTGGATATTGCAGGTCCTGCCTATAACGAGAGCCAGCCCCACGGATATACCCCTGTTGGCGGAACCGGTGTGGCCTTGCGCTCTCTCGTTCAGCTCGCAGTGGCTGCCAGCGCTTAAGCGCGTTATGCATTCACCCGCCTAGGCTGGCAAGATACGGGGTGTTGAGCTCATTTCAGACAGGGCTTACTTGCGAAGGAGTATCTCGGTGGCGGATTTTGATCTCGTAGTTCTCGGCGGCGGAAGCGGCGGCTATGCAGCAGCGCTTCGTGGAGCACAACTTGGACTTTCAGTTGCTCTCATCGAGAAAGATAAGGTCGGCGGTACTTGCCTCCACCGCGGATGTATTCCAACCAAGGCTCTCCTCCACGCAGGCGAAGTTGCAGATAGCGCACGCGAATCTGCGCAATTCGGAGTAAATGCCACTTTCAACTCAATCGATATGGTCGGAGTCAACTCCTACAAAGATGGCGTAATTGCCGGTCTCTATAAAGGTTTGCAAGGTCTCGTAAAATCTCGTGGAATCACTTTCGTCGAAGGTTCTGGACGACTTGTTTCAAATAACACCGTAGAAGTAAATGGAACTCAATATGTTGGCAAAAACATTGTTCTTGCAACTGGTTCATATGCACGTACTTTGCCTGGACTAGAAATTGATGGCCAGCGCGTTATCACTTCAGATCATGGAACTTCACTTGGTTATGTTCCAAAGAGTGCAATCGTTCTTGGTGGTGGAGTAATTGGATGCGAGTTCGCATCTGTCTGGAAGTCATTCGGCGCAGATGTAACAATCATCGAAGGGTTGCCACACCTCATCGCGCTTGAAGATGAATCTTCAAGCAAATTGCTCGAACGCGCCTACCGCAAGCGTGGAATTAAATTTGAGCTCGGCGTTCGCTTTAAGTCACACCGTGTGGATGCAAATGGCGTCACAGTGACACTCGAAGATGGTCGTGAATTCACAGCGGATGTTCTTCTCGTATCTGTTGGCCGCGGTCCAGTTACTGATGGAATTGGCTACCAAGAAGTCGGTATCGCAATGGATCGTGGATACATCACCGTAGATGACCACTGCCGCACAAATATTCCTGGCATCTTCGCTGTCGGCGACATCATCCCTACTCTTCAGCTCGCACACGTTGGTTTCCAAGAAGGAATCCTTGTCGCCGAGACAATCGCAGGACTTAACCCTCGCCCAATCAACTACGACGGCGTTCCACGCGTTACATATTCAGAGCCAGAAGTTGCATCAGTTGGTCTATCTACAAAGATTGCTAAAGAACGCGGTTATGACGTTGTCGAACTCGATTACAACCTCGCCGGAAACGGTAAGGCTCAAATTCTTAAAACAGCAGGCTCAATCAAACTTGTTGCCGAAAAGAATGGTCCAGTTCTTGGAATCCATATGGTCGGCGCACGCGTTGGCGAACTTCTCGCTGAAGCGCAATTGATCTTTAACTGGGAGGCAACAGCAGATGATGTTGCGCCTCTTGTACATGCACACCCAACACTGTCTGAGGCTATGGGCGAAGCTCATATGGCTCTTGCAGGCAAACCACTTCACGCGCACGGTTAAGTAAGAGGAGAAAATAACGATGTCATTCTCAGTAACAATGCCAGCTCTCGGCGAGAGCGTCAGTGAAGGAACAGTTACACGTTGGCTTAAGAACGAAGGCGACATGGTCGCTGTCGACGAACCGCTCCTCGAAGTTTCAACCGATAAAGTCGATACAGAAATTCCTTCACCTGTTGCAGGAATTCTTTCTAAGATTGTTGTCGGCGTAGATCAAACTGTTGCAGTTGGCGCAGAGCTTGCAGTGATTTCATCAGATGCTTCTGCACCAGTATCTGCACCCGCAGCGCCAGCTCCTGCTCCTGTAATTGAAGCCCCAGCGCCAGCTCCAGTTGCTACAGCACCAACTCCCCCTCCAGCTGCACCTGTTGCAGCACCAGCTGCTCCAGCAGGCGGAGGAACTGTCATCACAATGCCAGCACTTGGCGAATCAGTGAGCGAAGGAACTGTTACTCGTTGGCTTAAGAACGTTGGCGATTCAGTGGCTGTTGATGAAGCGCTCCTAGAAGTTTCTACAGATAAGGTCGATACAGAGATTCCTTCACCGGTTGCAGGAACACTCCTTGCAATTGATGTTGCAGTTGATACAACTGTTCCAGTCGGTGCACGTCTCGGATTGATCGGTGTGTCCGAAGGCAATGGCAATGTAAATGTGGCACAGGTTCCAGCTCCATCCGCGACTCCGGTTGCAGTGCCTGCACCTCAACCACCGGTAGTTGTGCCAACACCTGCGCCAGTTGCGGCTGCGCCAGTTTTCTCAGCACCTGTTCCTGTTGCACCAGCTGCGCCAGTTTCACAACCACAAGATGCTTATGTCACTCCAATCGTTCGCAAACTTGCAAATGATCTTGGAGTAAATCTTGCATCTGTTCGCGGCACAGGTATCGGCGGTCGTATTCGCAAAGAGGATGTCGAGGCGGCTGCTCCTAAGTCAGCAGCAGTTACATCTGCACCAGTTGTGGCTGCAGCACCATCTGCACCACGCCCAGCAGCTCCAGTTGCATCTCCACTTCGTGGAACAACTGTGACAATGTCACGACTTCGCAAGGTAATTGCAGCGCGCATGGTCGAGTCCCTTCAAGTTTCTGCCCAACTCACAACGGTGATCGAAGTAGACGTTACAAAGATTGCTCGACTTCGCGATCGCTCAAAGGCAACATTCGAAGCGCGTGAAGGCGTCAAGCTCTCATTCCTTCCATTCTTTGCAGTGGCAGTATGCGAAGCGTTGAAGCAGCACCCAGTTCTTAATTCATCTGTCGAAGGTGACCAGATTATTTATCACGGTGCAGAGCACCTTGGTATTGCAGTCGACACTGAACGTGGCCTTTTGGTTCCAGTAATTCACAACGCTGGCGACCTCAACATGGGTGGCGTTGCTCGCAAGATTGCAGATCTTGCAGCTCGCACACGCGATAACAAGGTCACTCCAGATGAACTCGGTGGCGGAACATTTACTCTCACCAATACAGGTTCACGCGGTGCACTCTTTGATACTCCAATCATTAATCAGCCACAAGTTGCAATTCTTGGACTCGGCGCAGTGGTAAAGCGTCCAATGGTTGTTAAGGGTGAAGATGGTGGCGAGACAATTGCTATCCGTTCAATGGTCTACCTCGGACTTTCATACGATCATCGTGTCGTTGATGGTGCAGATGCAGCTCGTTTCTTGGTGACTCTCAAAGAGCGCCTCGAAGGTGGAGCTTTCGAAGCCGATTTGGGTCTCTAAGTTTTATGCCAGTTCCTCAACGCATTGCGATAACCGGTGCATCAGGACTCATCGGTACCGCGCTCGTGGGACACCTCAAGAGTGAAGGCCACACAGTTCAGCGTTTTGTGCGTCGCCCTGTTGTTGCGCCCGACGAAATCCAGTGGGATCCAAAGACTGGCTTTGTAGATATTGAAGCGCTTCGTGGCGTCGATGCAATCATCCACTTAGCAGGCGTTGGTGTTGGCGATAAGCGTTGGAGTAAGAAGTACAAATCAGAGATTCTCAATTCGCGTTTGCTCGGAACAACGGCCATCGCACACGCGGTTAATGAAGTGAAGCCACAAGTATTTATTTCAGCTAGCGCCATCGGCTGGTACGGAGAATCAGGTAACCGCTCTGTTGTTGAATCAGATCGCGTTGGAGATGACTTTTTGGCGGCTGTCTGTCGCGAGTGGGAAGGTGCAGCTGATCTCGTCACAGATGTACGCACTGTAAAGATCCGTACAGGTTTAGTTCTTGACCCAACTGGCGGCGCACTTGGTCGAATGCTTCCGCTCTTTCGCCTAGGTCTCGGTGGAAAACTTGGAAACGGAAAGCAGTGGTGGTCTTGGATTACCTTGCACGATGTCATTCGCGCAATTACTTTCCTACTTGAAAACAAGGTCTCAGGTCCGGTAAATCTCACTTCGCCAAACCCTGTTACGAATCAAGAATTCACATCAGCTTTAGCTCGTGCGATGCATCGCCCGGCTCTATTCCCAGCGCCTGCAATCGCACTCAAAATTGCACTCGGGGGTTTCTCGTCAGAAATCTTGGGAAGTAAGAAGGTTGTTCCGCAGGCTCTTACTGATGCTGGATTTACTTGGGATTACCCGCATATCACCAATGCTCTTACAGCTCTAATTCAAGAGTAATTCCTGCGCTGCTAAGCGCCCCGATAAAAGTGCGCCGTTCTGCGATGATGCAGTTCTGTAATCGCCTGCCACGAAGAGATTATCTGCAACTTTCGCAGATTGAATTCCCCGCTTACCAACACCAAATATTGGGAGTGATTTCGGAATATCATATTTAGCAATAAGAGACCAATGCGATGTGGAGACGCCCCACAAAATCGCAAGATGACGTCGTACTTCAGATTCTGAAGCGAACTCGATCGTTGTGGTTGAAAGCAAAGTCTTTCCGAGCGGTGCATACGTTGGCACCATATTCGAAAGCGCAATTGAGTTAATTACTGGGCCCCGTGCTTGTCCATCAATCAGTAGTCGATCGGATAGCGTCATCTCGAAAGGAACCTCGTGATACCAGGTGGTGCTTGCAGCAAGCTTAGGCACATTGGGAATGTCTAGTAACTGAGCAGCAGTTGTTAGATCTGCAGCAACGATGACGGCATCAGCTTTCACTTCATGAAGAGAATCGATGTGTGAATTGAGGTGAATCTTCTCAACCCTTCGCGCCAGTGTTTTAGGCAACTCCCCTGCGCCAAGCGCTGGCAGTCCCGGCCTTCCTGAGATAAATGATTGAATGATTTCTTTGCCACTGACCGCATCAACATTGGCAGGTGAGGTCAGGAAAACACCTGAAAGGAAAGGCTTGAGAACGCGCTGATAGAGATTGCCAAAACGTTGAAGCTCATCCTCAACTGATTTACCTGAATGTGATGAACGGGCTAAATATCCGACAAAATTTAACTTTTCAAGTAACGAACCAGTTTCTGAACTGAAGGCAGAGTAGAAATTTTGACGAGGATCGCCCAATGAAACCACTGTGTCATCGATCGCAATATCAACTGTGCGTGATGCGTCGACAAAATCTAACTCGGGAATTACATCTAATCTAAGCAACTCCGGATAACGAGAATTGATGAGTTGAAACCCTCTATCTAGCCGATACCCATCAATAAAATCGGTTGCCACTCGGCCACCGACACGATCAGCAGATTCGAATACCTCAACATCACATCCAGCATCCTGCAAAGTTAGCGCAGCACTCAGTCCAGCAAGCCCTGCTCCGATAACTGCAACTTTCTTATCGGACACTTATTTCACGCGCCTTATCAATGATTGATGCAACCGCAAGAATGTGAGATGCACTTACGGGCATTGCATTCTTGCCCTCAAGTGCGCCAGCAACTTCTATATAGAACTGGCCGTAATTACCAGGAACTGCTTGTATCTCTTCGCGCTGATCTCCGCGCTGGATATATGCCTTCGATGAAGTAGGTACCTGCCAGATACCACCTTCAGGATAGTTTCCTGCGCGCAAGAGCGCTTCTTGTGGATCTAACTCTTCAATCACGAGTGCACCTTCAGTACCAAGTGCCCGTATTCGTGGAGTAGTGGAACCGGAGATTGCACTCACTGAACAATATGAATCAACTCCTGAGCGGTGTCGAAGGTTTAAGACGACATCATCTTCGGATTCACCACGAATCTTGCGAACACTGGCATATGACAGATCCGCTGGTCCAAATGCATCGAGCGCCGTTGAGAGTAAATGTGTTTGCAGATCGAGAAGTAGCCCGCCACCTTCTTCAGGGCTTAGAGTTTCGCGCCAAGCAGAAGGATTGAGCTGAGGGCGATAGCGTTCGAAGCGAGAATCGAGCCGAAAAACTTTTCCAATGAGTCCGTTGTTCGCAACCTTCTTCAGCGTCAACATATCGCTATCCCATTGACGGTTATAGAAGGCAGTAACTGGAACTCCAGATTTCTCACTTGCTTCAAGAATCCGTTGAGTTTCAGAGACGGAACGGCCCATAGGTTTCTCAACTACAACAGGTATTCCAGCAGCAATTGCGGCAAGCGCATGGTCTGCATGCACTGCATTTGCAGTTGCCACAACTACGAGGTCGAGATCTTGAGCAAGGAAGTCTGTGAAGTTTTCCACTACCTTGACGAGCGGAAAATCTTCCTTCGCTTGTCGTGCGCGTGTGGAATTGCCGGTAAGAACTGTCGCAACATCAAATCCGCACCCCTTAAGTAAAGGTGCGTGAAATGATCGTCCCGCTAATCCATATCCAGCAATTCCGACGCGCATCGACGATTACTTATTCTGTAGCTTTGATGGCCACCAGATCTTTGGACCAATCTCATGAACGAGAGCTGGCACAAGGATCGAGCGGACGATGATCGTGTCAAGAAGTACTCCGAATGCCACAGCAAAACCTAGCTCGGCAAGTGGAACAAGTGGAAGTAATCCAAGTACTGCAAATGTCGCAGCTAGAACGATTCCAGCTGACGTGATCACAGCACCAGTAACGGTTACGCCCTTAATTACTCCTGCACGGGTTCCGATCTTCTGGGACTCTTCACGAACGCGGGTCATCAAGAAAATGTTGTAGTCGATGCCCAGTGCAACCAAGAAGATAAAGGCAAAGAGTGGGAATGAGTTATCTCCCCCGGCAAAGCCAAAGACATGGTTGAAGACAAGTGCACATACTCCAAGTGTTGCGAAGTATGAGAGAACTACAGTTCCAAGGAGTACGACAGCGCTCAAGATGCTTCGTAGCAGTAATCCAAGGATGAGCGTGATAACGATCAAGATAATCGGAATGATTGTCTTGTTGTCTCGATCATTAGCGGTACGAACATCGAAGTAGACCGCGCTTGTTCCTCCAACAAGAGATGTTGAATCCGCAGCGTGCGCGAGACGGCGAATCTCAGGAATGTCATTACCCGCTTCAACGCTATCTGGCGCCTTATCGAGAGTGACATTAAGGATTGCACGATTACCGACTACCTTCATTGCAGGAAGCGGCTGTCCTGGAACGGGAATTCCAGCAAGCTGTGGAGTTACATCAGTTACGCCTGGAGCATTCTTCAGCGCGGCAGTGACAGCGCCAACCTTGTCAACGTTTACGACAACCTGCGTTGGGTCACCTTCTCCACCTGGGAAGTGCTTTGTCAGTAGTCGTTGTCCGACGACTGATTCAGGATTTCCTGTAAATGTGTCGACAGTTCCGATTCCATCAGCTTTAAGTGTTGTTGAAGCGAATGCAAAGAGAAGCAAGACGGAACCTGAGATAACCCAAGCCTTACGTGGATTACGGCCGATTGCGCTTCCAACTTTCGACCAGGTTCCGGAAAGCACGTGGTCATCGCCATCGTTACGTGGAATACGTGGCCAGAAGATCCAACGACCGAATACCAAGAGCAGCGCAGGGAGCAAGGTAAGAATTGTGATCATTGCGCAGACAATGCCGATGGCACCGATTGGGCCAAGGCCTGCTGTATTTGTTAGCTGGCTAAAGAGAAGGATGAGCAGCGAGATAGATACTGTCGAACCTGAAGCCAAGATTGGCTCCCAAACGCCTTTATACGCCGCACGCATCGCATCGAAACGATTCTCGTGATGATGTAGCTCTTCACGATAACGCGCGATTAATAAGAGTGCATAGTCGGTCGCTGCGCCAATAACCAATACAGAGAGAATTCCTTGTGACTGGCCATCGACATCAATGACGTTGTTCTTTGCCAGCAAGTAAACGATTCCACCAGCTGTGGTGAGGGCAAACATCGCTGAGAGAAGAGGAATGATCCATAGAACTGGCGAGCGATAGACAACAATCAAAATGATTGCGACAACTCCGAGAGTTGTCAGCAAAAGAGATGAGTCAAGAGTTCCAAATGCGCCAAAGAGGTCGCCGAGCAATCCGCCTGGACCAGTCACATAGTGGGTGACACCGTTAGCTTCTGCTATTGGTTTGATATCTTCACGGAGCGCTTCAACAACAGCAGGTAGCACTGGCTTATCGTTAGGAAGAATCTTCGCAATGGCATTTCCATCAAGTGGAACATTTGCCAAAATTGCTTCTCCATCTTGTGATGGGAATACTGAAATTACTTGTCCAGGAGCTAGATAGTCTGAGATCTTTGCATCGGTTCCGTCGAGTGTAAGTTCCCCAACTCCGGCCATATGCTCATTGATCGCACCGAGGGCTTGAGGATTTACTTTGCCTTCAAAAAGAATGAGTGTAGGAAAGTTGAACGAGTCATCGCCTGAAAACTTTTTAATCTCATCGGCAGCAAGCGTTGCTTCAGCGCCCTTTGGCAAGAATGAAGAGTTGTTATTCTCTTGGACAGAGGTGAGCTTGCCGAAGAGCGGACCGAAGACGCCAGTGAGAACGAACCAGACGATGACCACCAACATGGCAAGAGCAAAGGGCTTACGAGATTTCTGAAGGGTATTTGATGACACGATAGATCAGGCCTTTCGGGCTTTGTTTTATGCGTAATTCGCTAGAGGGCTAGCCTACCTTTAGGCTGTACCGGTGCCCGTTGTTAGCGCCTCATCCGAGAGAGATATTTCTACTATTTCTATTGCGATCCAACGCTCTGGCCTCATTGAATACGAAGAAGCGCTAGCAATTCAGCGAAGTATTCATTCAGAGGTTGCTCAAGGAAATAGGTCCAACACTCTCATTCTTCTCGAGCACCCATCCGTTTATACAGCTGGCAAACGAACCACGGAAATCGAGAAACCAACGGATGGAACACCAGTCATCGATGTCGATCGCGGTGGGAAAATTACATGGCATGGACCAGGGCAACTGGTTGGTTACCCAATTGTGAAATTGGCAAAGCCCACCGAGCTTGTTGGGTTTGTCCGTGAGATTGAAGCCGGGCTCATCAAAGTCTGTTCAGATTTCGGAGTGACTACCCAGCGAGTTGATGGTCGCTCCGGCGTCTGGATCCGCGATTCACGCGGAGATCGAAAGATTGCCGCTATTGGTATCCGTGTAGCCCAAGGAGTATCCATGCATGGGTTTGCGCTCAATGTGAATCCGGAGCTCGGCGCATTCAATAGAATCATCCCCTGCGGCATCGATGACGCGGCTGTAACATCAATGGCTCAAGAGTTATCTCGAGAAATCATTATTGATGAAGTATTACCCGTTGTAGAGAAGTACTTAACCGAAACTCTGATGAAGGTGAGCGCATGACTATCGCACCCGAAGGTCGCAAGTTACTTCGCATCGAAGCGCGCAACACCGAAACTCCGATTGAACGTAAACCAGAGTGGATTAAGACTCGCGCAAATATGGGTCCTGAGTACACGCGTCTTCGCTCACTCGTAAAGAGTGAAGGCCTCCACACCGTCTGCCAAGAAGCAGCATGTCCAAATATCTTTGAATGTTGGGAAGATAAGGAAGCAACTTTCCTTATTGGCGGCGAACGTTGTACTCGTCGTTGCGACTTCTGCAATATTGATACCGGAAAGCCAGAAGAGCTCGATCGCGATGAACCACGACGCGTAGCTGAATCTGTCCAAGCAATGGGTTTGAAGTACGCAACTATCACAGGTGTTACACGCGATGACCTTGAAGATGAAGGTGCTTGGCTTTACGCCGAGACAATTCGTAAAGTTCACGAACTCAATCCAGGTACTGGCGTTGAAATGCTTGCACCAGATTTCAGCGGGAATCCTGTCTATCTCAACGAAGTATTCGAAACTCGACCTGAAGTCTTTGCACATAACCTCGAAACAGTTCCACGAATCTTTAAGCGCATTCGACCAGCTTTCACATATGAACGTTCACTGAACGTCATCACACAAGCTCGTGAATACGGTCTGATTACAAAGTCAAACCTCATCCTTGGTCTTGGTGAGACACGTGAAGAAATTTCACAGGCGCTCGTCGATCTTCATTCAGCTGGATGTGACCTCATCACAATTACTCAATACCTTCGTCCAACCAATAAGCATCATCCTGTCGAACGTTGGGTGAAGCCTGATGAGTTTGTAGAGCTAGCTAAAGAAGCAGAAGACATTGGATTCAGTGGCGTAATGAGTGGACCTCTTGTTCGCAGTTCATATCGTGCGGGTCGTCTCTATAAGCAAGCGCAAGAAAAGCGAAATTCGCGTGGCTGACCTTGTTTATCCCCCAGTGATCGTCGCTATCAAAGCGTTCTGGAGATATTTAGGTCTGCAATTTGATTTTAACGGTGAAGAGAATATTCCTCGTGACGGTGGTTCTATCTTGGCGATTAATCACATTGGATATTTAGATTTTGCACTCACCGGAACAGCCGCACTTCCAGCTGGGCGCTACGTACGTTTTATGGCGAAGAAAGAGATATTTGATAACAAGTTAGCTGGCCCATTAATGCGAGGAATGCACCACATCTGCGTTGATCGCTCGAATGGCTCAGCATCATTTGTTACCGCGCTTCGCGCACTCCGCGCTGGTGAAATTATTGGCATCTTTCCCGAAGGAACAATCTCTGTCAGCTTTGAAATTAAAGAGTTGAAATCAGGCGCTGTCCGTCTTGCGATGGGAGCCGGAGTACCCGTCATTCCCACAATCGTGTGGGGTTCACAGCGAATCTGGACCAAGAAGGTAAAGCGCGATTTACGTCGCAAAAAGGTTCCTATAACCGTGGCTTTTGGCGAACCTCTCTACTTCGATAAGAAATCAGATGTCGAGGCCGGTGAGAAGTTATTACGTGAAACCATGCTTGCAATGCTCCATGAAGTTCAAGAAAAGTATCCTGATTCACACGAAGGTCAGCGCTGGGCGCCTGTACGCCTTGGTGGTACAGCCCCGGCTCCCCTAAACTAACCAACATGTTTAAGAAGAAGAATAAAGAAGCAAAGATCAAGACTCCTCGTTTCCAGACTTTCCGCGACGCTTATAAGGTCACGAAATCTGTGAAGCCTTGGATTGGAATCGCCCTACTCGCAATCTTCGTAGTTGTTCTCGTCGTAGGCATCTCACTTGGATTCATCTTCGGCCATCCAATTTATGGTGGTTTTGTCACTATTCCTTTGGCTGCTCTCGCAACCATGTTCTTCTTTACACGCGTTGCAGGAACTGCTGCTTACTCATCAATCGAAGGTCAGATCGGTGCAGGCGCAAGCGTTCTGATGGCTATCCGTAAAGGCTGGACGACAACTCCAGCTGTTGCAGTCAATCGTCAGCAAGATATGGTCCACCGCAGCGTTGGTCGCGCAGGAATCGTCATTACAGGTGAAGGCGGCTTCGCTGTTCGCCAGATGATGCAGGATGAGAAGAAGAAGTCAGAGCGCTTTGCTCCTGGGGTTCCTGTCACTGAGGTTTATGTAGGCGATGGAGATGGACAAGTTCCACTTCGTAAATTGCAGAAGCATCTTGCAAAGCTCCCGAAAAAGTTATCAGCCCACCAGATGCGCGAAGTTCGTGCTCGCCTTAAGGCAGTTGGCGGAATGTCTCTACCAATTCCAAAGGGTCCAATGCCTAAGGGAACAAAGATTCGCTAACTAACGAGTCTTTACCAAGACTGTATTTGAAAATCTTTCATTAATTCCTCGACCGTTTTCGTCGAAGGTAATCGCTGTAATAAGCGGAATTAAAAGCGCACCACGAATCAAAGCTTCAGTCGGGGTCGGTGATCCCCCATCGGAAAAACGCACGACCTTCAGACCCACGATTCGATGGCCAAAGGATGCACCCCCCAGAGCCACAAATAAGGTGTACTCGGCGAAGAGAAGAAGCAGGACCGGAATTCGGGCGCTTGGCACTCGGTCGGTAAATGAGCCCGAACCGGCGAAGAAGCCAAGGGCGATGGCATAACAGGCCAGCCAATCGACTGTAATGCCCAATAAACGTCGGCCCTGACTTACGCGTGGATACATGGCACCAGCCTA
The DNA here is from genome assembly GCA_965268225.1 of Candidatus Nanopelagicaceae bacterium. Taxonomy (GTDB): domain Bacteria; phylum Actinomycetota; class Actinomycetes; order Nanopelagicales; family Nanopelagicaceae; genus Planktophila. Next base: position 786,227 of record OZ254166.1, read on the forward strand.
ACCTGAGGCGGCAGTACCTGCGATGTGAGCCATCCGACGATGATGTAACACAGTTGTAACACCAAAATTATGACTTTTTTACTCGGGCAAACTAGCCTTCACTCCATCAGCGATACTCAATGTTGAGTGGCTGGATGAGTCGTCTATGAGATAAACAGCCTCAATTGGAGTCCACTATATGTTTAAGAATTCATCAGAAATTTTTGCATACATCAAGAAGGAAGATGTAAAGCTTGTCGACGTACGCTTTACAGATCTTCCAGGAATTCAGCACCACTTCAACGTTCCTGTTGAATCATTCGACGAAGCAGTCTTCACAGACGGTCTCATGTTCGATGGTTCTTCAATTCGCGGATTCCAATCAATCCACGAATCAGATATGAAGTTGCTTCCAGTTCCAGAATCAGCATTCATTGACCCATTCCGTCTCGAAAAGACTTTGGTCATCATCTTCTCTGTTCACAACCCTTCAGATAACACTCCTTACTCACGCGACCCACGTGGCGTCGTCAAGAAGGCTGTTGATTTCTTGAAGTCAACAGGAATTGCAGACCAAGCATTCTTCGCTCCAGAAGCAGAGTTCTATGTATTTGACGCAATTCGCTTCAAGACAGGTATCAACGAGGCCTACCACCACATCGATTCATATGAAGGTGCATGGAACACAGGCATCGTGGCAGATCCAGATGGAACACCAAACCGTGGTTATCGCACACGTATCAAGGGTGGTTACTTCCCTGTTTCTCCAACAGATCAGTTCGCTGATTTGCGTGACGAAATGGTTATGGAGCTCGGTCGTGCAGGACTTCAGGTTGAGCGTTCACACCACGAAGTTGGAACTGCCGGCCAGATGGAGATCAACTACAAGTTCACAGACATTCTCACAGCAGGCGATGAATTGATGAAGTTTAAGTACATCATTCGCAACGTTGCATGGGAAGGCGGAAAGACTGCGACATTTATGCCAAAGCCACTCTTCGGAGATAACGGTTCAGGTATGCACGTTCACCAGTCACTCTGGAAAGATGGCAAGCCACTCTTCTTCGAAGCTGGCACATATGGCGATCTTTCAGATATGGCTCGCTGGTATATCGGCGGTCTCTTGAAGCATGCTCCATCACTTCTTGCATTCACCAACCCAACAGTGAACTCATACCGTCGCTTGGTTCCAGGCTACGAAGCTCCAGTGAACCTCGTTTACTCTGCTCGTAACCGCTCAGCATGTATCCGTATTCCAATTACTGGTTCATCACCAAAGGCAAAGCGCGTTGAATTCCGTTGCCCAGATCCATCATCAAACCCATACCTCGCATTTGCAGCAATGCTCATGGCTGGTATCGATGGAATCGTAAATAAGATCGAACCACCTGCTCCAGTAGATAAGGATCTCTACGAACTCGAAGGTGCTGAAGCTGCAGCTATCCCACAGGTTCCAGGATCCCTTGATGCAGTTCTTGATTCACTCGAGAAGGATCACGAATTCCTTACAAAGGGCGGAGTCTTCACAGAAGACCTCATCTCAACATGGATCGAATGGAAGCGTAAGAACGAAGTTGATTACGTACGTCTACGTCCGCATCCAGCTGAGTTCGAGCTTTACTACGACATCTAAAGAATACTTACCTAAAGAACCCCGTCAGAAATGGCGGGGTTCTTTATTTTCCAGTGGCAGCTAACCCGCATTCATAGCAAGATTCACTTATGAGCCCAAGGATTGCCGAAGCAACAATTGGCGAACAAAGGGCGATGCGTCAGAAGCAGATAATCGAAGCGGCAATGTCTCTCGCCCTTGAATCTGGTGCTCCATCCGTAACAGTTGCCGCAGTTGCCAAACGCGCTGGCATATCTCGCTCGCTTGTCTATGAATACTTCTCATCATCTGCCGACATGATTGCTGACCTGGTATTAGAAGAACTCGAGTACTACAGGGAACGTCTCATGAGCGCCGTTCATGGCGTTGAGGATCCCTTTGTGTATATCGAACTTTGGATTGCTGAAGCACTTCAATATGTTGCAGATGGAAGACATCTCCTTGTAAAGAGTCTCAACTCGGTTGCTGCTCCAGACTTCCGCAAGGAAGAGATAGGTCAGGGCCACCGCAATATGATGGCGACGATTGTCGAGCCACTTCGGATGATTCAGATTCAGGATATCGGTCTTGCTATCTCTTATCTACAAAGCGCTATTGATGCTGCAGCCAAGAGAATTGATGCCGGAAATGAAGCAGCGCCCGAAATCCGGAACGCACAACTATTTGCGTTGGCCGGACTTCGAGCGCTTTCTAATAACTAGAAGGGCAAGATCCCATCGAACTTAAATGGGATGTATTGGTCTTCACTGCGATCTGATGAAGCATTGTGATCATTGGTTACGTAAATTACGCACTTAGTGTGAACACAGTCGCCATCCTTGAAGTATTTATCTAGCTTCATTGTGAGCTTTGATGTTGGAGCCTTGGCACCCATCTGCTGATCCGCTTCCAGTGCTGAAACCCAAAGCTTGCTCGCCTTAGATGGGTTACATGCTGTTGGAGCTTCGCCCTTCACCTTTGGTGCCATGCACTGCGAGAGGTAAAGGCCATGAGCGGTCGGAAGACCGCTCATCTTAATTGAGATTACAGGGTTCTTCTTTGAAACCTTGTTCTGAGGGGTAATTGTTACCTTAGTCGTGGCGCTTGCCCCTGTTGCACTAATTGCAAGAAATGCGATTGAGAGAGCTGCTATTAACTTCTTCATTCATTCTCCTTTATAGTTAATGAGGATTAATTCGTATGACTGAAGGTTAGGACTGAGGGCGTAAACTTTTATTCGACAGACGGCTTCGCGTTGTCCAATGAGAGGTGGTTGTGAGATGACTTACACAAGTGATTTTGTCAGCGCATTGGAACTTCAGCTCTCCATGTATCGCAATCGCAAAAATGCAATTGGTGCCCAGGCTTATATGAAAGATATCGCGCCATTTATAGGCGTAAAAACTCCGGAACGTAGAGCGACTGTAAAAAAGATAGCAAAGGAACTCAAGGTCCCGACATCTCTTGAACTGGCTAAAACTGCTCGAGCTCTTTGGAAACTTGAAGAGCGCGAATACCAGTATGCAGCCAATGATCTGATGGGAATCCATATCGACCAGGCGGATAGGAAATACTTACAGGAGCATGTTGAATTTCTGATCACTAGTAAATCTTGGTGGGATACGGTCGATGGCCTCGGAACTGTTGCAGTATCTCCGTTAACTGAAAAATTTGATTGCGGTAGGTTAATTGAGAAGTGGAATCGATCTGCCGATATTTGGCTTATACGGGCTGCGATTCAACATCAGCGTGGTCGTAAATTTGAAACGGACAACCGCCTTATTCTTCGCTACTGCCACGAACATGCAGAGTCGAAGGAATTCTTTATTGTTAAAGCTATTGGTTGGGCGCTTCGCGATATGGCAAAAATTTCACCGCGCGAAGTTCGGAACTTCTTAAGGGAGCATCCGGATTTAGGACGTGTTGCAGTGCGCGAAGCAGAACGTGGATTAGGCCGGAGTTGAAATCCAAGAGCGGGTTACAAGTTTATGCATCAAGATTCCATTGATTGAGAACATCGCAGCCATAATGATCCATCCAGTTTGCCCCAGTGTGATTGCCATTAAGGTAACAAATGCGGGACCGAGAGTTCCACCCAGACCCCAACTCAACGACCAAACTCCTTGATACTGCCCCTGATGTTTTTCATCTGCTAATCCAAAGCCGATACTCCAAGAACCTGCCGAGCCAATCAATTCGCCATAGACGTGAACAGCTGAAGCGAGAATGAGAATCGCGCTTGCGGTAATAGCACTTACTCCGTGAGAAGTTGAGTAAAGAATGCAAGCAACTGAGATTGCAAGGCTCGCGCGGCGATAAAGCTTTGCCCCTGCAAATACCGGACCACTCCCCTTGCTCGCAGCTACTTGAAAGAGCATCACTGCGATTGTGTTGACCATCATGATGACCGAGACCCACCAACGCGGAGCTGTGGTCTCTCGTACAACCCACAGCGGTATTGCAACCGATTGCAATACAAAGTGAAGCGAATTAATAGCATTGAGTGCGGTCGCACCTAAGAAACGCTTATCGCGAAGTGCCTGGAATGAAATCGGCTCCCCACGTTCAACTGTTGGCTCCATAAAAGGCATCTTGCGGAAAACATATCCAGCAGCAATAAATGTCACAGCGTCTCCGGCCAGGAGTAGCTGGTAAGCAATGGGAGTGTTGATCGCTAACGCGATTCCGGCGAAGACGGTTCCAAGTGAGATTCCGAAATTGGTCACCGCTCTCTGGTACGCGCGGATGGCAACTCGTTCTTCACCTTCGCCCAATTTAGCGATAGTTGCCATTCGCATCGTCTGAGAAATATTGCCTAAGACGCCCATACCGATATTGACCAGAAGAAAAGGCAGGTAGGTATGCACCGACAAAAGTACAAACATCAGCGCACCCTCGAGAACCATCGCAAGAGAGGCAATGTCACGAGGTCCAAAGCGATCTGAGATATGTCCTGCTGGAACACTGACTGAGAGCGCAACGCCGCCAGCGATCGAGAGCGCAAGCGCAACCTTTGCTGGCGAAAGACCCACAATCAGAGTGAAGTAGATGACCTCGACGGTCATGAAGAGTCCATTACCGAAGGTGTTGATGAGAGTTGCAAGACTCATTGTTCTGCGAGCGTGATCTTTGGGTATTGCAAGACTTCTTAACTCAGAAACCCAATTACCCAATCGCGACATCTGATTAGTTTAACTTAACCGCTCGCGACGATACTCTTTCACCGTGCTCTCAGAGATTCTGACCTTTATCTTCTTCGTTCTCATTGGTCTTGAGATCCGTGAAGGACTTCAGAAACCTAAAGATGCAATTCTTCCGGCGATTTCAGCTCTCGGTGGGATGCTACTTCCAGCGCTCATATTTCTACTTCTAGTGCCTGGTTCGCGAGCATGGGCGGTATCGATGCCAACCGATGTGGCTCTCGCCATTGGAGCGCTCAGTGTTCTGGGCAAACGTGTAAATCCTGCTGTTCGACTCTTTCTTCTTACGCTTGCTGTGGCAGATGACTTCTTCTCACTCGTTGTCATTGGAATCTTCTTTAGAGAAGACCTTCACTTAGCAAGCGCGATCTACACATTGGGCGCTGCCGCTATTGGTTTCATTCTTCCCTTTAGACATCGACTTATCGCGATTCTTTCTCCGATTGCGACCTTCATCATTATTCCTGTCTACGTAATTATCAATCTCTTAACTCAACTCGATTTCTCTGTTGCTTCGGAGAAGATCTCTGTTGCCGTAGTGGCTGCACGTGTCATCGGAAAAGTTATTGGAATTACTCTCTTTACCTACTTGGCTATTCGCTTCACCAAATTAACCCTTCCACCTGCATTGCATCTTAAGGAGATAGTAGGAGTGGGATTCCTTGCAGGTATGGGCCTTACGGTCTCTATCGTGATCGCAGAAATAACCTTACAAACTGAGTCAGAGTTAGCTCAGGTTCGAATGGGACTCTTCTTCGCAGCAATAGTTTCCGGAATCTGCGGAGTGCTCTGGCTTAAGCGTTTTCCTGTTTCGCAATAGTCGAACGAGCTACTAAGTAATACCCGACGAAACCAATAATGAGTGCGAAGAAGACTCCAAGATTTGCGTAAGCCCAAGCACCATCTTTGCCGCCAATTATTCCTAGGAAATAACCTTGCCATGAAAGCCAGCTTGCGAAGGTGTTGGTGACAAACCCCCAGCCAACGAAAGATCCAATTACCATCACAGCGATTGATCCCAAATTCCACGACCCGTATCGTCCATCTACCTTAAATAGATCTGCTTCGTGATAACTCTTACGCATTAAGACGTCGGTAACAAAGATTGCTGACCACGTAGCAATTGGCACTCCGAGTGTGATGAGGAAGCCCTGAAATGGGAAGAAGAAATCATCGGCTACCCATACAAAATAGATAGTTCCTATCAACATAAGGATGGCATCGAAAGATGCTGCAATATGTCGTTTCACAGGAAGCCCTAGAGAGATAAGAGTTAGCCCCGATGAATAGAGATCAAGGATTGCTCCCCCAACAAGTCCAAGAATTGCAACGAGAGCAAAGATGACCAGATACCAGGTTGGAAGAATTGTTGTAAGTGCGCCAATTGGGTCAGTTGCAATTGCTCCTGCCAGATCCTCGCTGCTTCCTGAAAGGGCTGCACCATAAATAACGAGAACTATTGGGACAATCGATGCGCCGAATACTGTCCAACCAATGACTCCGCGACTAGAGACTGAACGTGGAAGGTAGCGAGAATAATCAGCTGCTGAATTGACCCAACCAAGTCCGATTCCAGTTGCTCCAAAAATTAGTGCACCAATAAAACCCTGAAGTGAGCCAGATTTCATCGAGGTAATAACTGACCAGTCCACCTTAGAAATGGTGAGAGCGATATAGACCAGTGTCATGGCAATTGTGATTGATGTGAGATATCGCTGAAGTTTCATAATGACTTCGAAGCCCAGAACACCAGCAGAGACAGTCAGGGCGACTGAGATAACAAAACCAATAACCATGGCGGTGTTATGTTCTAGGTGGCCAACGCGAACGAAAACTGTTCCGGTGGCAAGTGTTGCAAGGGAAACCAAAACAGTTTCCCAGCCAACAAAAATCAGGTATGAGAGTGCACCTGGAATTAGATTTCCCTTAACTCCGAAGGTTGCACGCGAGAGAACCATCGTTGGCGCATTCGACTTCTTTCCTGCAAGTGAGCTAACGCCTACTAATAAGAATGAGAGAACCGTCCCGAGAATTGCGGCAAGAGTTGCCTGCCAAAATGAGATGCCAAAGCCCAAGAAAAATGAGCCGTAAGAGAGTGCTAGAAGCGAAACGTTTGCACCACACCATGGCCAGAAGAGAGATGAAGCCTTGCCCCGTCGTTCACTCTCGTGAATGACGTTCGTTCCGTTTAATTCAAGGTTCATAGCGCCGTAGGTTACGCGGTTTCAAACACCCGAGCACCCTTGATAGTCTTCGCGTCGGTCACGAGTATCAAAGAATGCACCGGCACTTTGATCGGCAACCCTCCAAGGCGGCGGGGTGCCCTCCCGGATGAATAAGACCAGGTCTTGAGTACATCACCAAGACAAGCGCATAAGAAAGGCGTGGAAAGTTGAATACAAAAATCAAAGTTGCTCTCGTAGCACTCGTTGCAATCGTTGCGATTGCCATTCCAGTTGTAAATGCTCAGAAGAGCTCTGGCTGCGGCCAGATTAAAGAAGGCGTCCTCACTATCGGAACTGACGATCCTGCATATGGTCCATGGTTTGATAACAACACTCCTTCAAACGGTAAAGGTTATGAAGCAGCCGTTGCCTATGCAGTTGCTAAGGAACTTGGATATTCAGCTGACAAGGTTGAATGGGTCAAAGTTCCTTTCAATAAGGTAATCCAGCCAGGTTGCAAGGATTTCGACTTCGATATCAACCAGGTCTCAATTACTGATGAGCGCCAGAAGGCAGTGGACTTCTCTTCTGGCTACTACGACGTTTCGCAGACAGTAATTACTGTTAAGGGTTCAAAGATTGCTGGAGCCAAGTCAATCGCTGATCTCAAGGGCGCAAAGCTCGGAGCTCAGGTCGGAACAACTTCATACGCAACAATCACCGACGTCATTAAGCCAACACAGGCACCTGCGGTATTTGATACCAACGATGTTGCCAAGCAGGCACTTGCTAACGGTCAGATTGATGGACTTGTTGTCGATCTACCAACCGCTTTCTACATCACAGCAGTTGACCTAGAGAACGGTCTCATTGTTGGCCAATTCCCAGCACAGGCTGGTGGCGAGCAGTTCGGTCTCGTGCTTTCTAAGGGAAGCAAGCTCACTAAAGATGTATCAGCTGCCGTTGATGCACTCCGTGCAAATGGAACTCTTGCAAAGATTGCGGATGCTTGGCTCGCAAGCACTGTCGGCGCACCGGTTCTTAAGTAATATCTAAATTAGAGAAGCGAGAGGTCCGATGACTTATCAGCCATCTGCGTTGCAACTGCAGCGCGAAGCTGCCAAGCGTCGGGCCTCTCGCCGTTCTACCTTGATCGCTCTCTCAAGCACTTTGGCAGTTGGATTCCTACTGGTCATTGTTATTACAGGCGCACAAGGTTATGAAATGGTGAAGAACTCGTTCTTCAACTGGCACTACGCAAAGCAAGCGATGCCATCTGTTTTTCATGGACTTCTGCTCAATTTGCGCGTCTTAATAATCGCTGAATTTTTCGTACTATTACTCGGCTTGCTCATCGCTATTGCGCGAACAACAACTTCGCCCGTTCTCTACCCGGTTCGGCTGGTTGCGACGATTTATACCGATTTATTTAGAGGGCTTCCTCTGCTACTTGTTCTTTTACTTGTAGGTCTAGGAATCCCAGGACTTCGCATCAGTTGGATTCCAAACTCTGCCGTCGTGCTCGGCACCGTTGCACTCGTCCTAACCTACTCGGCATATGTAGCAGAAGTAATAAGAGCTGGGATCGAAGGAGTTAACCCGACCCAACGACAAGCTGCCCGAGCATTGGGTCTTACCCAATCGCAGACTCTCGAGCACGTTGTGCTCCCACAAGCTTTTCGTAACGTCACTCCCCCACTTCTCAACGATCTCGTCTCTCTTCAGAAAGACTCTGGCCTCATTTCGGTATTGGGCGCAGTCGATGCGATTCGCGCCGCAGGAATTCAAACGGCCCAATCATTTAACTTCACGCCGTATCTTGTTGCCGGCGCACTCTTCGTGCTGCTAACAATTCCATTGACTCGTTTTACAGACTGGCTCACACGTAAGCAAGATGCACGCCAGCGCGCACAGGGACAGTGGTAACCATGAGCGCACTCTTTGAAATCAAGAACCTTCGCAAATCATTTGGCGAGAATTTGGTTCTAGACGATGTAACTATCGATTTTCCAGCGCAATCTGCCACCGTCATAATCGGCGCGAGTGGTTCAGGCAAGAGCACTCTGATGAGATGCATGAACCTTTTAGAAGAGCTCAACGACGGCCAAATCAACCTCGATGGCGCTGATATTTCAGCTTACGGAACAGATATCGACTCTGTTCGCGGACAGATCGGTTCGGTCTTTCAGGCATTTAATCTCTTTCCACACCTCACTGTCGTCGACAACATCACTCTCGCACCTCGCTTGGTCCATGGTGTGAAGAAGGATGTTGCAGATAAGAATGCTCGCGCTCTCCTTCAGCGCTTCGGACTTGCTGATAAGGCAGATGAGTTCCCGAACTTGCTCAGCGGCGGACAGCAGCAACGAGTGGCGATTATTCGGGCAGTGGCGACTAATCCGAAACTTCTGCTCCTCGATGAAGTAACGAGCGCGCTAGATCCGGTGCTTATCGCAGAAGTACTTACCTTGATCTCCGAGCTCAAGCGAGAGGGAATGACTATGGTCATTGCTACACATGAGATGGGATTTGCAAAGAAGATTGCTGACAGCGTTGTCTTTCTTCATAAAGGGCGCGTACACGAATCAGGCACCCCTGACGCAATATTCGGTTCTCCGAAGACGCAAGAACTGAAAGATTTTCTCAGCGCCTTACACCAGGCTGGACGACTCTAGCGCGCTATCTACCAGGTTGATTTAGTCGAGAAAGAAATCGAGCAAGAAGTCCTTTGTTCCCGGTACGACAGAGTACTTCTCCAAATCCGTAATTCCTTCAGATGCAAGTACTTCATCATCGACAAAGAAGTTTCCGGTGCATTCCTTCGAATTTCGATTAAGAATGATGTAAGCCGAGTCAGAGAGAATCTCGGGAGTTCTGCACGCAGCAGTATCAACACCCGGGATCATTTGAAGCGCAGCAGTATCGATCGCTGTACGTGGCCAGAGAGCATTTACTGCGATGCCATCTCGCTTGAATTCTTCAGACATGCCAAGCACGCACATGCTCATTCCATACTTCGCCATTGTGTAGGCAACATGGTTCTTAAACCACTTCGGCTTCATTGAAAGGGGCGGTGAGAGAGTCAAGATATGCGGGTTACGACCTGCCTCAGCCGATTCACGAAGATGAGGAATTGCAGCTTGAGAAGTTAGGAATGTTCCTCGAACATTTACATCGAACATTAAATCGAATCGTTTTGCGGGAGTATCTTCAGTTCTCGTGAGATTAATAGCGCTGGCATTATTGATAAGAATATCTATGCCGCCAAATTCCTTGGCTGCAAGTGCCACTGCATCTGCAATCTGATTTTCATCTCGAAGATCACATTGAATAGGAAGCGCAGTTCCACCTGCAGCACGAATCTCTTCCGCCGCTGTGTGGATCGTTCCAGGAAGTTTAGGGTTGGGATCCGATGTCTTTGCTGCAATGGCAACTGAAGCGCCATCTTGAGCTGCACGAAGTGCAATCGCCAATCCAATACCGCGAGATCCTCCGGTGATAAAAATACGCTTTCCTTGAAGTGACATCTACTTACCCTTCTTTGACATAAATTTCATAAAAGCTTCGGCGGCTTCTTCAGATTGAAGCGCGAGTGCGAAGAGTTGGAATTCAGCACGCATAACATGGGCAACGGCATCGTGCTTATTTGCCTTCATGAGCGCCTTGGTATTCATGATCGCCTTTGGTGGTTGCTGAGCAATTTTCTCGGCTATCTCGAGCGCATCGGTTTCAGGGTCGCCTGCAATCCCAGCAATCATTCCCATCTCTTGAGCTTCATCCGCTGAAAATGATTCTCCGGTCATAAAGATCTTTGCCGCTCGTTGATATCCGACTAACTCGGGGAATAATTTTGTAGAACCTGCTTCAGGGACTAATCCAAGTGAAGTAAAGGGCATTGAGAAGTTGGCACTTGGCGATGCGATGACAACGTCGTAGTGAAGAAGCATTGTTGTTCCAACGCCAACTGCATTGCCTTTAACTGCCGCCAACAATGGCTTTGGAAATTCCAGAAGTGAACCTAAGAACTTTGCAACATCGGAATCTTCTTCAGTGGGTGGATTAGACATGAAATCGCGAATGTCATTTCCTGCTGTGAAGTGGTCACCTTCACTTGTGATGAGAACGCAGCGGATAGTTGAGTCTTCTGCCGCTTCATTGAGGTTTCGCGCCAACTCGCCATACATGCCACGAGTAAGGGCATTCATCTTCTCTGGGCGATTAAGTCGTACAACGAGGGTTTGACCTTGCTTGGTAGTCGTGATTTCCGTCATTTGGGCATCTTAAAGGGTGCCCATGGCAATTGAAAGGAGGTTTTGAGGAGCATAATAGGGATATAGCAACGGAGAGGTCGCTGTAATGGCTAGAGATATCACAATAACGAGTAGAGAACTGTCACCATTCGAACAATTAGTTCTAGGTTTACTCTGCGAAGGTAAGACTAATTCAGCAATTGCGCGCGATACGAACCACACCGAGAAAGTTATTGAAAATACAATTAGTCGTTCGGCGAAAGCGTTTGGAATAACCTCTGATGAAGATACAAATATTCGTGTTCTCTTGGCGCTAGCTTTCCGCACTCATTACGGTGATGCTGCATTCGATCGTCTCGGCGTCCCATGTGCTCATTTCGAATTAAATGGCGAAGGTCAAGCAACCTGTAATCGCGAAGTTCATTAATCAATCGCTTAACCTGCATCACATATTCTTTAGTGCTACCACTCACCCTGCCTCTTAAGGTGCTAGCACTCGCTTTTAAATGCAACCACTAATTCATAGCGGTATCTAATACGTGTAGCACCTAAGAAATAGGTGGCGTAAAGGAGAGAACTATGAAACGCAAGAATTTTGACAAAATCGTAACGGCTGTGGGATTTGGGCTCACTTTATTTCTCCTGGTAGCAGCAGGCTTGCTCAACTGGGGGGCAACATTTGCATCAGATTCAGTAAGCAGTCAGCTTGAAAATCAAAATATTTCATTTCCACCCGCAATTGGAATGCCAGCAGAAACCAGAAAGCAGCTTGAAAAGTGGGCAGAGAAACCTGTGACTACTGGAGAAATGGCTCGCGATTACTCTGATCTCTTTATCTGGGAACATATGAAGGCTTCATCAACTGCAGTAATGGGAAAGCCTGCAACATATTCAGAAGTTTCATCTGCCTACCAAGCGATTACACGAAGTGGAAGCAAGGACACTGTCCAAATTCAGAAACTTGCCGATCTTCAAGACACGCTATTCATGGGTAACACACTGCGCGGAATGCTCCTCGAGGCATATGCATTCGGCACTATGGGTGTTATCGCGGGATATGGGGCAATTGCCGCTCTCGTTGGAGGGCTCGTAATGCTTCTTCTCTCAATCGCAGGGTTAATACACATTCGTCGCACCCCAGATAGCGCGACGATATAACCCTCATCTCTCCAACTCTCCGTGAAGGTTGAGGGAATAAGAAACCCCGGCCCTGAGCAATCAGGACCGGGGTTTTCTCTTTTCTAAGTTTTACATTAGCGATCGAGTTTTCCTGCGATGAAATCTTCCACCTTGGTATGCGCTTGTTCATCTGTATATTGAACAGGTGGAGTCTTCATGAAGTATGAAGATGGCGAGAGTAGCGCTCCCCCAACCTTGCGATCGAGACCAATCTTTGCGCAACGCAGTGCATCGATGATTACACCTGCAGAGTTCGGTGAATCCCAAACTTCGAGCTTGTATTCGAGGTTCAGAGGAACGTCACCAAAGGCGCGACCTTCGAGGCGAACATAGGCCCACTTACGATCATCGAGCCAAGGGATGTAATCCGATGGTCCGATATGAACATTCTTGGCTCCCATATCGTGGTCGAGCTGTGATGTTACAGAATTTGTCTTAGAGATCTTCTTCGACTCTAGGCGATCGCGCTCGAGCATATTCTTAAAGTCCATATTGCCGCCCACATTGAGCTGGTAAGTGCGATCCAAGTGCACGCCACGATCCTGGAACAACTTAGCCATGATGCGGTGTGTAATTGTTGCGCCAACTTGGCTCTTAATATCATCGCCGACAATTGGAAGACCTGCATCTTCAAACTTCTTTGCCCAGACAGGATCTGAGGCGATAAAGACAGGAAGTGCATTAACAAAAGCGCATCCTGCATCAATTGCGCATTGCGCGTAAAACTTTGCAGCTTCTTCAGAGCCCACTGGTAGGTAACAGATCAGCACATCCACTTGTTCCGCCTTGAGCGTTGCTACTACATCAACAGAAGCTTCGGTCGATTCCTGAATGGTCTCTTTATAATATTTTCCGAGTCCATCAAGTGTTACTCCGCGCTGTACGGGAACACCTGTCTTTGCGACATCAGAAAATTTGATGGTGTTGTTCTCGCTTGCCCAGATTGCTTCTGAGAGATCGAGTCCGACCTTCTTGGCATCAACATCGAAAGCTGCAACGAATTTAACGTTGTTGATGTGGTATCCGCCAACAACGGCATGCATCAGTCCAGGAATCTCTTGATCAAGGGCTGCATCTCTGTAGTATGTAACGCCTTGCACGAGTGAATTCGCGCAGTTTCCTACGCCAACTATCGCGACGCGGATGTCGCCCTTTTCGGTGGTGATATTCATTTATTCTTCCCCTCGGTGGTGATCATGTCTTTAAGCCAGGCGATTTCACGCTCTAGCGACTCGAGAGAGAAGCGGCGCCACTCCTCGAGGTATCTATCAATCGCAGCTGGTGCGCTATCAAGTTCATTGCGGAGTACCGCTGCCTTCTCTTCTAAACGAAGAAGGCGTCCTTCCAATATTCGAACTCTGTTGGGCGTTGTTGTTGGACTAAAGAATGCAAAGCGCACTCCAAAACCTTCGTCCTCCCAGGCTTCTGCCGTAACAGCGCCATTCAGTTCTTCAAATCGCTTCGAACCCTTCTTAGTAATCGTGTAGACGATGCGCGTTCTGCGCGATGTCACACCTACCTCCTTCGCCTCAATAACCTCAGAGATCACCATCCGCTTTAATTGCGGGTAGAGAACAGAGAAAGAGAGGGCGCGGAAGGGGCCGAAGATCGCCATCAAACGCTTGCGGAGTTCATAGCCATGAAGAGGCCCCTGGGAGAGAAGGCCCAACAGGGCAAATTCCAAGGAATCTGAGCGTGAACGCATATCTACATCCTCCCGTTCTATAGCTCTACGATATATCTATTCGATATATCGAGTGCACATTCAAGCTCATAGCCGAAGTGAGCGCAAATCGACGCGCCCATTGGCTACCTTTGCTCCATGTTCGCTGGAGTCATACCTACGCGCCTTCCTGAGTACTTCGTGGCAGCGATGATCATCATCATCGCTCCAGGACCTAGCGTGCTCTTCGTGGTCGCTCGTGCGGTGGCCTGGGGTAGGAAGATTTCAATTCTCACCGTAGCTGGAAATGTCACCGGCTCCTTCGTTCTCTCGACTCTCGTCGCACTTGGCGTAGGCCCGATTCTTCAGAAGTGGCACATCACATATATCGCAGTGCAATGGGCTGGCGGTCTCTATCTGATGTATCTCGGCGTTGATGCAATTCGTAAACGTGCAGTGCATGCAGCAGATATGACAAATCAAGGACCCATTGCTCCAACTGCACGTCAATCAATTCGCGATGGATTCTGGGTTGGTGTTCTCAATCCAAAGGCAATTGTTTTCTTTGCAGCCGTACTCCCCCAGTTTGTAGATATCGATGGTGGCCATGTCACGATTCAATTGGTATTTCTTGGATTAGTTTTCTGCGTACTTGCATTTATCTCTGACGGATCCTGGGGTCTATTGGCAGGCACTGCACGTGCATGGCTTGCAACAGATAACAAACGCCTTGAACGCCTAAGAGCTGCTGGAGGGTCCATCATGATTATTCTTGGTGTCGCTGTCTTAATCTCTGCAGTTGTCACTGGGTAGCGAGAAGATTAGACATGCTAAAACCTGATGTACCTGCGCGCGACACCATTGCACCATCCGATCTCACCTTTGGCCTATCAACATGCAAACGATGTCTCTGGTTGAAGTACTGGTTTAAATTCGACCTCAAGAAAGAGTTTCCGCTTGTTAAACCTCTTGCAGATTCGCAAGAAGAACATTTCCGCCGCTCTTCGATGCAAGATATCGATGCATCTCTCAAGCCTGGTGTTGTTAAGCAATGGGGACAATGGGTAAAGAGCGCACCCATCACCATCAATGGATTTGAAACCCGCTGGAAAATTCTCGGTATATACGACTTGCTTGGCCACTACACAGACGGAACTGTCGGAATCATTGATTGCAAGGTCTCTGACTCCGATCGCGACAATGGGCCTTTCTATGCGCCACAACTTGAGGCCTATGCGCATGCTCTTGAAAATCCTGATCGAGGCAAACCATTTCCTGTCGCCAGTATGGGTCTACTCATCTGGAAGCTCGCGGGAGTTACTGAGACTGCGACAAGTGAGATTGCCTCGGGTTCACATGGCTTTGGCGTAAATCAGATTTATGTTCCAGTCGAACGCGATACAGCGCGCTTTAACTCAATTCTCGAAGAACTCATCACCACAATCGAAGGCGGAATGCCCGCATCTGGTCCAGAATGCAATGTATGTAACTATCTAGTTAAAAGAGCAGAACTGCAGATTGATTAATCGTTCTCGTCGCTATTTTCAACGTTAATACCCGACTTCTTAGCCTTTACCGCATAGGTATCAACATATTCCTGCCCGGAAAGCTGCTGGATGCGCTTCATGATCTGGTCGGTTACTTCGCGCAGGTAGAGAAGATCGCTTGAATCTCCTTCGAAGTACATTGGTTCGCCGAAGGTAATCCCAACGCGCATGATCTTTGGAATTACAGTTCCAGTTGGTTGGATCTTGTCTGTATTGAACATCGCGATAGGAATTACTGGCGCTCCGGATTCAATCGCAAGTCGAGCAATGCCGGTGCGACCTTTGTAAAGGCGACCATCTGGTGAACGTGTTCCTTCAGGATAAATACCTAGAGAGTTGCCACCAGCCAACACTTCAAGACCAGTTATGAGCGCTGCTTCGCTTCGGCGGCCGCCTGAACGATCTACGGGAACTTGTCCAAGAGCAATGAAGGTGAGCTTCTTTAAAAGCCCCTTTGGTCCAGGTGAAGTGAAGTACTCACTCTTTGCCAAGAAAGTTACTTTGCGCGGAACCACGAGCGGCATAAAGATTGAATCGCTAAATGAGAGATGGTTTGAAGCAAGGATGAGTGGCCCAGAAGATGGCACATTGCGCAGACCCTTCACCTTTGGGCGAAAGAGCAGCATCAAGAAAGGAGTAAGAAATGCCCGGAGGGTGCCGTAGGGCAGATTGTTCATAGGCGTTAATTTAGCCTGTGAGACGCCCTTTGTGCGAATATAAACCATGAGCAAGCGCAATCCAGGCGAGTCTGGCAATTATGGCGACTTCGATGACGAACTCATCAAAGCAGAGTTTGACTCGATGGTTGAAGGATTGTCGCTCGATGAATCTTCACCTAATACGTACCTCGATGAATTAGATGCCTTCGAAGATCACAACCGCTTTACTCCCCCAGCAATTCCGAAAAAAGGAATCAAGGATCAAGTCAGAGATGCGCTCCGCGCAATTACTCGTTGGAAAAATAATCCACACAACGAACATCCTGAAGATGGCGCTGCTCTCTAAATTAGAGTCGTGCTAAATCTGCAACGCCTACGAGTCCGGCTTCATTTCCAAGTTGGGCAGCAATAATTTCTGGATATGGGTGCTTGCCTGCAAATGGCATGTATCGTTCAAGTGCTGCACGTGTTGGACCAAGAAGAATCTCGCCAGCATCAATTACACCGCCACCAATAACAACACACTCTGGATCAAGAATTACCGAAAGCGTTGCGATTCCTGCTCCAAGCCATTGACCCGTTGTATTAAAGGCGGCTAAGGCAACTGCGTCGCCATCGCGAGCTGCATCTGTGATTGCCTTTCCTGTCAGTCCTTCGAGAGTTCCATCGCCACGAGATAAAAGGTTACGAGCAATATCAGGGCTAGCAGCAATTGCCTCTCGCGCATGGCGCATCAAAGCGTTGCCTGATCCATATTGTTCGAAACATCCTCGAGCACCACATCCACATAGATGTCCTTCTGGCACCACCCGAATATGACCGATCTCTGCTGCGATTCCATAGGCGCCACGATAGAGCTCGCCATTAACTACGATTCCTCCACCAATTCCAGTGCCCACTGTAAGCATCAGCATATGTCGCTTTCCGCGACCGGCACCAAAGCGCGCTTCTCCCCATGCAGCAGCGTTGGCATCGTTTTCAATGACAACCGGAAGACCGATGAGTGAAGTTAATTCGTAATCAAGATCTACGCCATTCCATCCTGCAATATTTGGAGTAGCGAGCATTGTCTTTCTATCCGA
Organism: Candidatus Nanopelagicaceae bacterium; assembly: GCA_965268225.1. Lineage (GTDB taxonomy): Bacteria > Actinomycetota > Actinomycetes > Nanopelagicales > Nanopelagicaceae > Planktophila. The sequence goes on from OZ254166.1 coordinate 803,542, forward strand.
TGAAACAAAACCTGCGGCAGATACGCCAACGGAATCAACAGCAAAATCAGCCATCAACTCTTTTGCGACATCCGCAATTGCTTGCGTAAGGGATGCGCCACCTTCACGTGGTGTGTCGCGACGAGCGGTCTTTACTACCGAGCCAAATTCATCAACAACGCCGCCGAGAACTTTAGTGCCGCCGACATCTACGCCAATCGTGTAACCCATTTAAGCGACTCGCTCAGCCAATTCCTTGAGCGCTGCATCAATTGTCTGTTGCTGAGCCTTTGTAATCATCATCGCTGGCACAGGAAGCCCGACTGCGACAGTGAGCTCATACGTGACTTGCGTCGAATCCGCATCAATCGCTTTGAGTGAATAAGTACCATCCATCTGGGTCAGAAGATCTGCCTCGTCCATCGTGAAGGAGAGAGTTGCAGGAGCAGCGCTCCAGTCGTAATCCAATGTGACGCGATCTTTCATCATTCCGGCATCAATCGAAAGCTTTGCCTTGAGAACTCGGTTCTCGCCGTCACGTTCGATGACATCTGCCTTCTTAATACTGGAGAGCCATTCGGGATAGGCGCCAATTTCAAAGAGTGCTGCCTGAACGTCGGCTAGGGGTGCATCGATAATGACCGTGGAAACGCTTTTCTCTGACATGGTCGCAAGGCTACCAATCTTCCCTTTTCCCCGCCTCCCCCGCTAGCGTTAGCGTCATGAACGAAGTCACCAACCCAGCCATCATTCCTGCTGCAACTGCAGGAAACCTCACCAATCTCATTGCAGAGCGAGCATGGTTTGAACCAGATCGAATCACAATGTCACGACCACTTGGTGATGGATGGCAGCCGTTAACGGCTCGTCAAGTAGAAGAAGAGATTCGAGCAACTGCAAAGGGTCTCGTCGCTGCCGGAATTCAAATCGGTGATCGTGTAGCAATCATGGCGCGCACCCGATATGAATGGACAATTCTCGATTTCGCAATTTGGTATGCAGGTGGCTGCGTTGTACCTATTTATGAAACATCATCAGCTGAACAAGTGGATTGGATTCTTAACGATTCAGGATCCGTCGGGCTCATTGTTGAAACCCCTGCGCATCGTGAACTCGTTACGCCAGTCTTGCCAGCACAAACTAAACATGTCTGGGTGATGACAGAAGATGTTCTAGCAATTCTCAAAAACGCTGGGTCAAATATTTCTGATGATGAGATTGAACGCCGCAGAAATGCTCTCGTTCCAGCAAGCCTTGCAACACTTATCTACACATCAGGAACAACAGGTCGCCCAAAGGGCGTTCAGCTGACGCATGCTAATTTCCTCTCTGAATGTGGAAACGTTGTAGAAGGTGCCAGCGATCTATTCCTTAAGCCGGGTGGATCAACTCTCCTCTTCCTTCCTGTCGCACACGTCTTCGGCCGTATGGTTGAAATTGGTGCTATTCATGCAGGTCTTCACCTTGCACATTGCAGCGATCCAGTCGGCCGCCTGCAGGCAGATCTCGCCACATTTAAACCATCATTCGTTCTTGCTGTTCCACGTATCTTTGAAAAGATTTACAACGGTGCAGAAGCAAGAGCAGAAGCAGCAGGCAAGGGAAAGATTTTCCGCGCTGCAGCTGAAGTAGCAATCGCCTATAGCGAAGGAAAAGATAAGCGCGGCTTCAACCCATTGCTCACTCTCAAGCATGCTCTCTTCGACAAACTCGTTTATTCAAAGATCCGCGCAGGTATGGGCGGATCTGTCGAAGCGGCTATCTCAGGTGGTGCACCGCTTGGAACTCGACTTGGCCACTTCTATCGTGGCGCAGGAATCACAATCCTCGAAGGTTATGGCCTCACAGAAACAACAGCTGGTGCAACTCTTAACCTCACAAAGAAGTTACGTGTTGGCTCTGTAGGACGACCTATCCCAGGCACAACAATCAAGATTGCAGATGACGGTGAAGTTCTCATTAAGGGACCAATCGTGATGCGCGGCTATTGGCAGAACGATTCTGCAAACCAAGAAGTCTTTGAAGGCGAATGGTTTAAATCTGGAGATCTTGGTCGTCTCGATGACGAGGGATACCTTTACATTACTGGTCGCAAGAAGGAACTCATCGTTACCGCCGGTGGAAAGAACGTAGCTCCTGCGGTTCTCGAAGATCGCTTGCGCGCTCATCCACTCGTGAGCCAGTGCATGGTTGTCGGTGACAACCAGCCATTTATTGCATCTCTGATCACAATTGATCAGGACATGCTCAAGGGTTGGGTTGCTGCCAATAATAAGACCGGAGCAACAATCGATACTCTCGTAAACGATCCTGATCTCATTGCAGTTATCCAAACTGCAGTTGATGAAGCCAATAAAGCAGTTTCGAAGGCTGAATCGATTCGCAAGTTTGTGATCCTTCCTGGTGACTTCACAATCGCAGGAGGCGAACTGACTGCCAAGTTATCTTTGAAACGCCACATCATCGGACAGAAGTACGCTGCCGAGATCACAGCACTCTTCACAAAGTAACTTCTACAAGTAGCTTTTAAAGAAAGTCATGGGGATGCCGACACCTGAGCGAATTCGTATCGCTCAGGAACTTCACGACGGTATAGCCCAGGATCTAGTAGGTATTGGCTATTCGCTCGACCTGCTTCTCTCTGACGAATCCATCTCACCTTCGGCTCGTGCCGAGATTCGCTCTACCCGTTTGGCAGTCGATGAACTTATTGCCAAAGTGAGGGCTGAAATTCTCGACCTTCGAAAAGATGAACTTCTTCCCTTACACCTTCGCCTTCGTCAGCTAGCGATTGAGCTCTGCATCGGCTTTGAGCTAGAACTCCAGCTCGAAGAGGTTGCGGCAAGCGCAAAAGAACGTTTAGAAATAGTAGCAATTACGCAGGAGATCCTACGTAATTGCATCTCGCACTCTAGGGCTACCCACATTGGAATAAACCTCTACTCCGTCAACAATCGCATCTGTCTTGAAGTGATTGATAATGGAATTGGAGGCGCGAACGTGCACGATGGACATTACGGATTACCTGGACTCATTGAACGAGTAGATAACCTCGGCGGAAGTATCACTATCGAAAGTATCGAAGGAACTCGTATCGCACTATTGATCTGACAGGGCCTGGTATCGCGCTCATCATCGATGACCATAGTGTCGTCCGAGCGGGCGTACGTAAAGGTTTAGAGCAGCGAGATAATTTTCAAATCTTTGAAGCGGCCACTGTCGCCGAAGGGCTTGCACAGATTGCCAAGATAAACCCCGACTTAATAATCGTAGATATCAATCTGCCCGATGGAAACGGTCTTGAAATCGTGAAGTGGGTTCGTTCAATCTCTACGCAAACCGCTCTTGTCGTTTTAAGTCTTAATGAAGCTGATGAGTTTGTTCTGGCTGCTATGAAGGCTGGTGCAAGTACCTTCGTACAGAAGGCAGCACCACTTAACGAACTCTTAGCCAGTATCGATCATGCACTTGCTTCTCCCTTAACTTTCTCAGCCCGCGATATTGCCGGTGCTATGACAAGATCGAGAGATACCTTCGAGCTATCGCAGCGAGAACTACAGATACTCTCTCAATTATATAAAGGAGCGCCCCTTAAAGAATTTGCACAATCGCTCTTCATTACCGAGTCAACGTTGAAGACTCATCTGAGTTCAATCTACAGAAAGATGGGTGTCAAGAATCGGGTGCAAGCGATTGAGAAGGCGAAGAAATCAGGGCTGAGCTAATAGTGAAGCAAAACGCGAGGCCCAGATTTCCCAGCGCCACTCCTCGATAATCCACTGTCTTCCACGTGCACCCATGCGTGCTGCACGTTCAGGATTATTGAGAAGTTCGATTGCAGCTTGAGCTACATCGCGCGCTGACGTTCCATCAACGGCATAGCCTGTCTCGCCTTCGAGAACCGCGTCTGGTGCTCCCCCAGATTTTCCGCCAATGACCGCAAGTCCACATGCACTTGCCTCAAGATAAACGATTCCAAGTCCTTCGACCTCAAGACCAGCAAGCCTTGAACGCGAAGGCATCGCAAAGATATCTCCGACACAGATGTAGTGAGGAAGTTCTGAATATTGGATTCGGCCGATGAAAGTTATTGCGCGAGTTACATCAAGTTCAGCAGCTCGCTTCATCAAATAATCTTTATAAGGGCCTTCACCAACAAAAAGTAGATGTGCATCTGGAGTACCAGAAAGTATCTGTGGCATCGCTTCGATAAGCGTGTCCTGACCCTTGCGATGTACTAACCGACCCACTGAGACAATTACTTTCTTATCGGCAAGACCTAGATCGGCGCGAAGTAATGCCGCACTTGGTTGCGGCGCAAAGTGATCGGTATCGATTCCTGGAGCAATCTTGACCATCGAACCCTGGGCTCTCTTTGAGAGGGCGCGTGAGATCTGAGACTGCGTGTAATCACCGAGAAAGGTGAGGTGATCGGTTCCTGTGCCAATGCGACGGATCGCCCAAGAGAAGGGCCATAGCTTTGCCCACCAGACTTCATGTCCATGCGTCAGCGCAACAATGCGAGTAGCACCTGCTCGTCTAAGCCCATGAGATAAAAGTCCGAGTGGCGCTGCAGCACCAAAGAAGACTGTCGAAATCGATTCTTCGCGAAGTATTTTTCTCACCGCTCTTCCAACACGGAAAGATGGAAGCAGCACCTTCGACTTGTCGCGAATTACTCGAACACCATAGTTTTTTAGCCAAGCATCATCAAATGACTCAGAGCAATCTTGAGAAGATGTGTAAACAAGAACTGAGTTCTTAGGCAGTCTTTCTATTAATCCAATAACGAAAGTTTCGATTCCTCCGGCCCGAGGGCCAAAGTCATTTGTGATGCAGAGTATCTGTGGCGTGTTCATTAGAACCGGCGGACAGCAACCAACGGTTTGCGTCCCAATGAAGATTCAGCAACCTTTACGCGAGAGCCGGAGCGCGGAGCGTGAACCATTCGTCCACCACCGAGATAAATTCCGACGTGCGAAACTGGACGACCGAAGAAGAGGAGATCTCCTGGTTTCCTCTGGCCGATGGGAATTGATTTACCCATACGAGATTGCGCAGCAGATGAATGCGGCAGTGAAACACCTGCAGCTTGAAAAGCGCGCATGGTCAGACCAGAGCAATCCCACGTAGTTAAACCATCTGCTCCAAAAACGTAACGGTCTCCGATTTGAGCGAGGGCATACTTCAAAGCTATACCGCCTCGGCCCGATACACCCGCTGCCGATTTAGCTGCAGCTAGAGAGGATGCTTGATCGGCATTCTCTTGATCTTCTGCCAATTTGGCTAGACGTTCGCGATCTTCCTTCTTCAATTTAGAGAGAAGAGCTTCTGCCTGTGCAAGCTTCTGTTGCGCAACTGCGCTTCGCTCTGCAAGCTTCTTCTGCAAAACCTTTACTTGAGCAAGTCGATCGCTCACAGTGAGTGAGGTTGCATTGAGCTGCTGCTCCGCAGATTGAAACTTTCGAAGCTGTGTCGACTTACGCCGCGTAATTGCTTCGAGGGATCCTGCCGAAGATAGATACAGAGCAGGATCTGATGAGAAGAGAAGTTCGAGGCTCTGGCTTAGCGTTCCTGATTTATATTGATTCACTGCTATCGCGCCAAGTGTCTTTGAAATCGCATCAACAGTTTTTCCCTGAACCGCTGCCTGCGCTTGAATCCCAGCCAGGCTGCGAGTCAGTGACGCGAGTTTTACCTTGGCTTCTTGCGCGCCTTCGGCAGCCGTTGTCGCTTCTTCTTCAAGGCGATTCACTTGAGCTTGCACCTGCGCCAAAGTCTGGGCTGCGGTTGCGACTGGCAAAGTCAGTGAGGAGATGAGAATGACACTTAAAGCCATCACAGTGGCAGCGCTCAATCTCGATCTCATGTTTTAAGGCTAACGCTCACCTATGAGCATTTTCAATTTTGAACGGCGTATTTGCCTGATAATTGGGTGAGAAAGTACATATTCTTGCGCTTATGACAGTCACAGTGACACTCGTGGTCGGAGCCGACGGCTCGACATCAAAGAACGGAAATTCTGCAGGTGTTTCAAGTGCTGCAGATCGAACAGCATTTCTCGCCCGACGCCGTTTGGCAGATTGCATCCTTATTGGTGGCAATACAGCTCGCACCGAGCCTTATCACCGGACACCGGTTCCCGTTGTTGTCTTATCAAAGAGCCTCATTAATCCGCTGGCAGATAATCGCCTTGCTCATTGCTGGAATCTCTCTCCAGTTAAGGCTATCGAGAGAGCATCAACAACATTTGGTCCCAATATTCATGTCGAAGCTGGGGTTGCCATCATTCAAGAACTTATCGCTGCAAACCTTGTAGATGCTCTTGAATTGAGTATCACAGAAGTCGTCGGCGGAGAAGATGTTATTGATGTATCTCAACTTCTATCTCACTTCTCGATTCAGAGTGAAAAAAATGAGGCGGGTACGCGATTTATTTCTGCACGAAAGTAATTAGAAAGCAGAAATTATTGCAACACCGATGACTGCTAGCGCAATGCCAACATATTGCACTTTATGCAGTCGCTCGTGAAGAAATTTATATGCCAGAAGTGCGGTAGCTATTGGATAGAGCGAGCCGAGCACCATCGCAAGTGAGACCAACCCCTTTGTAGTTGCTACGCCTAAAAGTAAGTTGGCTGCGAAATCTGCAACTCCGATAAAGATCAGAATTGGGAGTTCAGGTTTTCCAAGCCCACCGATATGCCGGTAGCGAGCAAAAATTCCTATTCCAATAATCAGCGTTGTTGTACGCATCATGGTCATCGTCATTAAGGCGCTGCTCTGCGAACCAATTGCCATAAAGACAAGCGCAAGTCCAAAGAAGATGGCTGCAGAAAGGGCGAGCAACACGGGCTTGAGTGGCAGGCCTTGCGAAACTTCTGGGCCGCTAGCTAAAAATCCGCCGATGAGAGCTGCTGCGACACCGATACTAATAATTGTTGAAAGTTGATCATCTTTAATAACAATTGCATACGCAAGGGGAATCAGTGCACCGAGCGAACTGATCGGCGAAACGACGCCCATTCGACCAGTTGAAAGCGCTGCATACAAACTAATGAGACCGGCATACCCTGCAAGCCCTGCGAATGCACCGGCAAAGAAATAGCCGCCATCACCAAAAGCTTCTGCCTGCCACGCACCTGTGATCAGTACGAGAAAGACGCCAGTAATGAAGCCAATCGCTTGGCTTGTTGCCAGAACGGCTACTGCCGGAAATCTCTTACTTAACTTCCCTGCGTGATAGTCAGCGCTTCCCCATAATCCGCTAGAGAGAAGTGCAAGAAAGCTGGCCATGGCGAGGACTCTACCCGCCCAACACCTTCAGCCTCCCATCTAAAGGGCTCTTCGAACTTTAGAATTAAGCAGTGAAATCGACATTTACTTTTGAAGAGATGATCGAGCTTCTTCGTACTTTCACTCCACGCGATGAAATCATCTTAGAAGAGGTGCCTGCTCCACAAAAACTTGCCGCCTACTCCTTCGCTTTTACCGCCGATATTTCTAATGGGCAGATTGGTGATGCCGAGGATGAAGTTGCCTCAGGAAGATTCGTCATCTTGCATGAACCAGGTGGGCAAGACACATGGGAAGGCGATTTCCGCTGCGTGAGTTTTATGCGCGCCGATGTTGAAAGCGAGATGCAAGAAGATCCACTTCTTCCTGAAGTCGGTTGGAATTGGTTACTAGATTCACTCAATGCAACGGGCGCGCAATACAACGCTCCAAGTGGCACGGTCACTCGTGTATCGAGTGCATCCTTTGGAAAGCTTTCCCCTCGCAATGATGATTCAGAAATTGAGATCCGCGCATCGTGGTCACCGCAAATTAATTCGCCTGAAGATATTTTTGCTCACGTGCAAGCTTGGTGCAATCTCATGACTGAAGTTGCTGGCCTACCTCCCATTCCCGATGGAGTCGCATCCATTAGTGCAGCACGTCGCCGTGGCTGACGAAGAACTTCCAGTCGCAACTCCCCTACTGCGCCCGGCTGAAGGCGTGCCGGATGTCATCGATACTGAAGCTGCCTTTGATGCAGCAATCGCAGAACTTTCACGAGGTACTGGCCCCTTTGCATTCGATGCAGAGCGAGCATCGGGTTATAAATACAGTGCACGCGCCTATCTCATTCAGATTAAACGCACAGGTGGCGGACTTCATCTCATTGATCCGATTCCATTTGGACCAGGCCATCGCTGCTTTGTGGCGCTTAATCAATTGATTCAAGGCGTCGAAGTAATCTTGCACGCAAGTACTCAAGATCTACCGTGTCTTCGCGAAGTCGGAATCTTTCCGAATATCCTCTTTGATACTGAACTTGGTGGCCGTATCGCAGGCCTTCCACGTGTAGGTCTTGGCCCACTTCTTGAAACGCTCATGGGAGTCTCGCTCGCCAAAGAACACTCCGCTGTTGATTGGTCTACTCGCCCACTTCCACATGATTGGCTCAACTACGCAGCTCTCGATGTTGAATTACTTGTTGAGTTACGTGACAAGGTCTACCAATTATTAGTTGATGCTAAGAAGTGGAGATGGGCCGAAGAAGATTTTGCTTCCATTATTTCTGCGCCACCTCCACCGCCTCGCATCGATCCATGGCGTCGTACTTCGGGAATGCATAAAATTAAGAAACGCAATCACATGGCTGTGATTCGTGAATTGTGGCAAGCACGAAACGAATTGGCACAAGAGTTAGATATCTCTCCCAGCAGACTTCTCTCTGATGCGGCAATTTCTGAACTCGCTTTAGCCTCTGATAAGGGACCCATCACAAATCGTAAACATCTTGAGAAGATTCTCAGGCCATTGGGTTTGCGAGCGCGTTGGTTAGAAAATGCTGCAACATGGATTAGCTGCATCACCGATGCAATTGCAATGCCAGAAGATCAGTGGCCCGAGTCGCGTTCCAAGAGTGATGCAATGCCACCGATTAAAATTTGGCGCGAGCGCTTTCCTGAAAAGTACGCACCACTTACACATGCTCGATTTAATCTGCAGGTACGGGCTGAAGAGCTCTCTATCCCCCTTGAAAATATGATTAGCCCTGAACTTGTACGCCGTATCTGCTGGCAACCTCCGCAGGATTCGGTACACGATGCACTACTCGCCATGGGAGCCCGTCGTTGGCAGGCCGAGATTGCTTCCCCCATCCTTGAGCAGGCGCTGACCGAGCGTGAACCACTCGAGCTCCCCGAACCTGCCTCTGAAGCCGAAGCACCAGCCGAAGAGTGACGATTTACGCAACATAAGAGTTGCGTAATTACCCTGGCTCAATTACTCTCAAGCCATGCTCAGTACATTCATCATCGCCCTACGCGAAGGCCTAGAAGCCGCGCTCATCGTTGGAATCCTTGTCGCCTACCTTGTAAAGAGCGATCAGAGAAGCCATTTACGCGCACTTTGGAGCGGTGTGGCCCTAGCCATTACCGCAAGCCTCGCCTTTGGCGCCTTCCTCTCCTACACCTCTGCTGAGCTCTCTGAGAAGGGTGAAGAACTCTTCGCCGGAACAACCTCATTCGTAGCAGTCGGTCTTGTGACCTGGATGGTCTTCTGGATGAAGCGCGCAGCCCGTGGCCTTCGCGATGAACTCCATGGCAAAGCTGAGATCGCGCTGACCTCAGGAGCCCTCTCGATGGCTACCCTCGCATTCTTTGCTGTAGCCCGCGAAGGTCTTGAAACATCGCTATTTCTCTACACAAACTTTAAGACTGTAGGTGCTTTCTCTACAGCAACTCTCGGACTCGTTCTTGGCTTGGCACTTGCTGTCAGTCTTGGTTATGGAATTTACAACCGCGCAGTAAAGATCAACCTCAGCAAGTTCTTCACCTATTCAGGTGTAGCGCTGATTGTTGTGGCAGCCGGAGTCCTTTCTTACGGAATTCACGAGTTCCAGGAATTCGGCATCTTGCCTGGCCCTGATGCCTTTGCATGGGATGTCACTTCATGGATGCCAAAGGAATCATTTGTCGCCGCCCTCCTTGGAGGAACCATCGGCTTTGATACAACGACTTCATGGCTCCAGCTCTTTGTATGGGTTGGCTACCTCGGTCTGACGATCAGCACCTACTTATCTCCATCAAAGGCAAAATCACCTCTCAACGCATAGCCAATTCCGCTACTGGCGAGTAACCTTTTGCAAAGATTCTCACCAGCGAAGGAAGTTCTATGTCTTCAGTCCGTTCAGTCGTTCTTGTCGATGCCGTCCGCACCCCATTTGGCAAAGCAGGCAGCATGTACGCAGGTACTCGCGCCGATGACCTTATGGTTCGCGCAATGCGTGGCCTACTCGAACGCAACCCCAATGTAGATCCTGCTTCCATTGATGATGTGGCAATCGCTGCTGCCACGCAGACCGGTGATCAAGGAATGAATATCGGTCGAAGCGCAACGTTGCTTGCTGGATTACCAAAGACTGTTCCTGGCTACTCAATTGATCGTTGGTGCGCAGGTGCACTTACTGCAACTACAACTGTTGCTGGTGCAATCGCAATGGGAGCAATCGATATCGCAATTGCAGGTGGAGTCGAACATATGGGTAACCATCCCATGGGCGAACTCATGGATCCCAATCCACGTTACTTGGCCGAGAAGTTAGTTGAACAAGATGCGCTCGCAATGGGTGCAACTGCTGAACGTTTACATGATCGCTTTCCACATCTGACAAAAGAGCGCGCCGATGCGTATGCCCTCAACTCTCAAATAAAAACTGCAAAGGCGTATTCAGATGGAAAGATTCAACGCGATTTAATTCCAACCGCTGCCCGCAGCCCCGAACTTGGTTGGGGTATTGCAACCGTTGATGAAGCGCCGCGCCCAACAACAACGATGGAAGGCCTCGCAGGTTTAAAGACTCCATTCCGCCCAGCAGGTCGGGTTACTGCAGGAAATTCATCAGGTCTTAATGACGGTGCAACTGCAGCGCTCCTAGCGAGTGAAGATAAGGCGAAAGAACTTGGACTTACTATCAAGGCACGCATGGTTACCTTCGCCTTTGCTGGCGTTGAACCAGAAGTTATGGGTTACGGACCCGTTCCCTCAACAATCAAGGCGCTCGATAAAGCTGGCTTGAAGATTGAAGATATCGGGGCTTTTGAAGTCAACGAAGCTTTCGCTGTTCAAGTTCTTGCATTCTTAGATCACTTTGGAATCGCAGATGATGATCCTCGTGTAAATCCATACGGCGGAGCTATTGCCGTGGGACACCCACTCGCATCATCTGGCGTGCGTTTAATGCTCAACTTAGCTCGCACCTTTGAGGAGAAGCCAGATGTGCGTTATGGAATTACAACAATGTGTATCGGACTCGGCATGGGCGGCACAGTTATTTGGGAGAACCCACACTTCCAAGGAGGTTCAAAGTAATGACAACAGCAATCCAGCTTCCAGAAGGTGCTCCAGAAGAAGTCGTCACCAATGCACTGGTGCGCGATGTCGACCTATCCCCCTTTGGATTTAAGGGAACGCTTGCTCTGATCACTCTTGATAACGGTTTTGATCACACACGTCCCAATACATTCGGTCCGCAATCACTTGCCGCACTTGATGCTGCAATCACAGAGGCTGCTTCTCGTAAACCGGCCGCCATAGCGATTACAGGAAAGCCATTTATCTTCGCAGCTGGAGCAGATTTATCAGCGCTGGCCTTTCTCAATAAACGCGAACAAGCCGTTGCAATCGGCAAGTTAGGCCACGATGTATTCCGTCGTTTCGATGAAATCGGAATTCCAACCTTTGCATTTATCAATGGACTAGCGCTAGGTGGCGGCCTTGAAGTTGGACTTCACTGCAACTACCGCACACTCTCTGCAACTGCATTTACTGCACTCCCTGAAGTTTTCCTTGGACTTGTTCCGGGATGGGGCGGGGCAACAATCGTTCCTAAACTGATTGGTCCCGAGCGCGCCGTTCAAGTCATCATTGGTAACGCGCTCAATAACAACACCATGATGAAGTCAAAGGATGCGCTCGGTCTCGGAATTGTCGATGCCGTCTATGCGCCCGCTGATTTCCTCGAGAAATCTGTTGCATTTGCCGCTTCGATTTTGAGTGGTGCAACAAAGATTGAACGTAAGGATTATTCAAACGACCCTGCTTGGGATGCAGCCCTAGCTGCAGGCCGTGCAGCAGCGCTTAAGAAGTACGGTGGCGCAGAGATTGCATCTCCTATGAAGGCTCTCGAACTCATTGCTCAAGCCAAGACAAATACACGTGGTCAAGGTTTTGATGCTGAAGATGCAACGCTTGCAGATCTAACAATGTCAGATCCACTCCGCGCATCGCTCTACGCATTTAACGTCATTCAAAAGAAGCGTAAGAAAGTTGAAGGAGCTCCAAAGCCTGCTCTCGGTCGCAAAGTCGCACGAGTAGGTGTTGTCGGTGCAGGGCTGATGGCATCGCAGCTTGCTCTGCTCCTGCTTCGTAATCTCAAGTGCCCTGTCGTGATGACTGATATCGATCAAGAGCGGGCCGATAAGGGCGTTGCTTGGGTAAAGAACGAACTTGCTAAATTAGTCGAGAAGAAGCGCATGAGCGCAGAATCTGCTGGTCGTCTCTCACTTCTTATTAGCGGTTCATCAGATCAGCAAGTCTTTGCAGGATGCGACTTTGTGATTGAGGCAATCTTCGAGGAGCTTTCTCTGAAACAAGATCTCTTCAAGAAACTCGAAAAGATTGTCGGACCTGAATGTGTTCTGGCAACCAATACCTCTTCCCTATCTGTGGAGCGCATGAGCGAGGGGCTTGAACATCCTGAGCGTGTTGTCGGCTTCCACTTCTTCAACCCAGTAGCTGTGATGCCACTGCTTGAAGTTGCACGGACATCAAAGACAGACGATGCAACTACTGCGACAGCAGTCAATATCGGAAAAGAACTCAAGAAGACGATGATCATCTGTAAGGATGCGCCGGGCTTTGTTGTAAACCGCTTGCTCACTCGCTTCATGGGTGAAATCACCGATGCGGTTGATGAAGGAACGGATCCAGCAACAGCAGATAATGCGATGCGCGCAATTGGTTTCCCTATGTCTCCATTCGAACTTCTGGGCCTCGTCGGTCCAGGCGTTGCGCTCCATGTTGCTGAAACTCTCAATGCAAACCTTGGCCCTCGCTACCGCATCTCTCCAACGATGCAGGCAATGGTTAAGGAAGGCGTAAAAACTTTCTATATTAAGAACGATGACGGATCCGTCGGTCCAAACCCGGCGGCCCTTGCACTCGTTCATAAGGGAACAACTCCATCAACGTCTGAGGAAGTTCGTATTCGAGCGCTAAAGGCGCTGGCAGAAGAGGCTCGTATGATGCTCGATGAAGGCGTCGTCTCAACACCCGCAGAGATTGATCTCTGTATGTTGATGGGTGCCGGTTGGCCGATGCATCTCGGCGGAATCTTGCCTTACTTAGATCGTGAAGGAATTAGCGAATCTGTTTGCGGTCAGCGTTTTCATGCGCCGGGAATTGCATCTCTTCCACAGTAGAGCTCCACTCGACAATGTCGCGTGAGATCTTCTGAGCAGTAATTCCTAGATCTTCAAGAATTTCGGCGCGCTTTGAATGCTCGATAAATTCAAGCGGAATACCGATGCTATGAAGTGCAACGTTGAGACCTGCCTCGCGGAAGAGCTCTGAGACAGAGCTTGCGATTCCTGCATGGCGAATTCCATCTTCGAGAACTACAACGCTCTTATAGCGCTGCGCCATTGTGACTAAAGATTGCGGAAGAGGCTTAACCCATCGTGGATCGATGACTGTAACGCCAACTCCTTCACGGTAAGCCTGTGATGCTGCCTCGACTGCGATTGCTGCCATGGCGCCAACGCTGATGAGAAGAACATCTGCACTTTCACCGCGATAGAGAACATCGATGCCATCACGACGTTCGAAGGCTGGAATATCTGCCTGTACTGCTCCCTTGGGGAAGCGAATCAGAGATGGCGCATCTGAAATTTCAAGTGATTCGCGCAGAGTTTCGCGAAGGCGTGATGCATCACGAGGGGCTGCAACATGCAAAGTCGGAACTATTCCGGTGAGCGCCAAATCCCACATACCGTTATGTGAAGGACCATCATCGCCAGTGATGCCTGCGCGATCAAGAACAAATGTGACGCCCGCCTTATGAAGAGCCACATCCATCATCATCTGATCAAAAGCACGATTAAGGAATGTTGAGTAAACAGCAACTACTGGGTGCATGCCTGCAAAGGCAAGACCAGCTGCACTCGTTACTGCGTGTTGTTCGGCAATACCTACATCGATGGTGCGATCAGGGAATGCTTTCTCAAACTTATCAAGGCCTGTAGGTCCAAGCATTGCCGCAGTAATTGCAACGATGTCCTTACGCTCATGGCCAACTGCAACGAGTTCATCTGAAAATACGCTGGTCCAACTTGTGGCTGATTTGCTGAGCGGAGTTCCGGTCTCAGGGTCGACGATTCCAACTGCATGGAACTTCTCGGCCTCATCAGCAACAGCTGGCTTATGCCCCTTGCCCTTCTCAGTAATAACATGAAGGAGAACTGGTTCGCCGAATTCTTTAGCTTGAGTGAGTGCGCGCTCCATTGCCGCAACATCGTGGCCATCAATAGGGCCAACGTATTTCAATCCAAGATCTTCAAACATGCCTTGCGGCGCGACAATATCTTTAATGCCCTTCTTCATTCCATGAAGAGTTTCGTAAATTGGATTACCGACAACAGGAGTCTTGGTGAGAACTTCCTTGCCCCAGTCGAGGAAACGTTCGTAACCACGTGTGACACGAAGGGTTGAGAGATAGGTAGCAACTCCGCCGATAGTTGGAGAGTAAGAGCGCTCGTTGTCATTGACGACGATAATCAAATTACGGTCGTTAGCGGCAGCAATGTTGTTGAGAGCTTCCCAAGACATTCCACCTGTGAGCGCGCCATCGCCAACGACGACAACTACATGTCGATCAGATTGACCGGTGAGTGAGAAGCCGCGAGAGATTCCATCTCCCCAAGAGAGCGCAGTCGATGCATGAGAGTTTTCGATGACATCGTGTTCGCTCTCGCGTCGGTTGGGATATCCGGCAATTCCCCCACGTTGACGCAACTTATCGAACTGATCTGCACGACCTGTAAGAATTTTATGAACATATGACTGATGGCCGGTATCAAAGAGAACCACATCTTTCGGTGAATCGAAGGTGCGATGAATTGCGATCGTAAGTTCGACGACGCCCAAGTTTGGTCCTAGGTGGCCACCAGTCTTAGAGACTTTGGTGATTAAGAATTGGCGAATCTCTTCAGAGAGCTGGTCTAGCTGCTCAGGGCGCAGGGCCTTGAGGTCGCTAGGGCCTTTGATCGATTCGAGCATAGGTGAAGTCTAGATTAGCCGCGGAGCTGACGCAGTACGTACTGCATGATTCCACCGTGGCGGTAGTAATCCGCCTCCCCTGGTGTATCAATTCTCACCTTGGCCGTGAATGTCTTATCCCCTGCTGTGACAGTGACTTCCTTAGGAATGTCTCCATCATTGAGCGCAGTTACACCAGTAATCGAGAATGATTCATCACCCTTGAGTCCAAGTGATTGAGCATTTGCGCCATTAGTAAATTGCAATGGAAGCACGCCCATGCCGATCAAGTTAGAGCGGTGAATACGTTCGAAGCTTTCTGCAATCACTGCGCGAACACCGAGAAGCGCTGTTCCCTTTGCCGCCCAGTCACGCGATGATCCTGATCCATATTCTTTTCCTGCGAGGATGACCAGACCAACACCTGCTGCTTGGTAGGCAACTGATGCATCGTAAATAGTTGTCTGTTCTCCATTGGTAAGGAAATTCTTTGTAAAGCTTCCTTCGACGCCGTCGAGAAGAAGGTTCTTCAAACGAATATTTGCAAATGTTCCGCGAATCATGACTTCGTGGTTTCCGCGACGAGAGCCGTAAGAGTTAAAGTCTTTGCGATCCACACCATTAGCTTCGAGATACTTGCCTGCAGGTGAATCAGCCTTGATATTTCCTGCTGGAGAAATGTGGTCAGTCGTTACTGAATCCCCGAGGATCGCGAGCACGCGCGCTCCGGTGATATCTGTAACTGGCTTTGGTTCAGCTGGCATTCCTTCAAAGTACGGAGGCTTGCGAACATAGGTGGACTTTGGATCCCACTCAAATGTCTTTCCGGTCGGTGTATCAAGTGACTTCCAACGGTGATCACCATCGAAGACAGTCGCATAATCTTTCTTAAACATTTCAGATGAGATTGAAGAGTCGATCACAGATTGAATCTCTTGAGCAGACGGCCAGATATCTTTCAGAAGAACTGGATTGCCATCTTTATCATTACCCAAAGAATCGTTCTCGAAATCGTGATCCATAGTTCCGGCAAGTGCATATGCAACAACGAGCGGAGGTGAAGCCAAGTAGTTCATCTTCACATCTGGGCTGATGCGGCCTTCAAAGTTACGGTTTCCTGACAAGACCGCTGTAACTGCGAGATCGTTCTCGTTTACAGCCTTGCTGATTTCGATAGGTAGAGGTCCTGAGTTTCCAATACATGTGACGCAGCCATAACCCACAAGGTTGAATCCGAGAGCTTCCATGTACTTAGTCAGATCAGCGCGATCGTAGTAATCAGTAACTACCTTTGATCCTGGAGCCAGAGTTGTCTTTACCCATGGCTTTGATGTCAGACCCTTTTCGACAGCCTTCTTTGCAAGCAGAGCTGCGCCGATCATCACTGAAGGGTTTGAGGTATTTGTACAAGATGTAATTGATGCGATAACAACATCGCCATTCTTGATAGTTGTTGCTTTCGCACCAACATTTACTGGGTAAGCCTCTTTACCTGTCTTCTCAGAGAAGTAGCTTGGAAGAATCTTCTCGAATGAAGACTTCGATGCTGTCAGTGAGATGCGATCCTGCGGACGCTTTGGTCCAGCAATAGATGAGACCACTGTAGAAAGATCGAGTTCGATATGTTCAGAGAATCGAGGTGATGCTGATGGATCGTGCCACATTCCTTGAGCTTTGGCATATTGCTCAACGAGTGCAACCTGATCATCGCTACGTCCAGTAAGGCGCAAGTAGCGAAGCGTCTCTTCATCGATTGGGAAGATTGCACATGTCGAACCGTATTCAGGCGACATATTTCCAATTGTTGTGCGGTTTGCCATCGGTACTGAAACAACACCCGGACCGTGGAACTCTACGAACTTACCGACGACACCGTGCTTGCGGAGCATTTCAGTAATTGTAAGAGCCATATCTGTTGCAGTTGTTCCGACAGGAAGTTCGCCTGAAAGCTTAAATCCAACAACACGTGGAATCAGCATTGATACTGGCTGTCCAAGGAGCGCAGCTTCTGCCTCGATGCCGCCAACGCCCCAACCTAGGACTCCGAGACCATTGACCATGGTGGTGTGCGAGTCAGTGCCGACCACGGTATCTGGATATGCGCGAAGTACGCCATTAACGGTACGAGTCATGACGACGCGAGCGAGGTATTCGATATTTACTTGGTGAACAATTCCTGTTCCTGGTGGAACAACCTTAAATTCATCGAAGGCGCCTTGGCCCCAACGCAAGAAGCGATAGCGCTCGCGGTTGCGTTCGTATTCAATATCTGTGTTCTGCTCGAAAGAATCTTTTGTTCCGAAGACATCGGCAATAACTGAGTGGTCAATAACGAGCTCAGCTGGAGCCAGTGGGTTCACCTTCGATGGGTCTCCCCCGAGATCAACGATTGCTTCACGCATAGTTGCAAGGTCCACGACACATGGAACGCCGGTGAAATCCTGCATGACGACGCGTGCTGGAGTGAATTGAATTTCTGTATCTGGCTCGACTGATGGGTCCCATTGTGCGAGAGCCTTGATGTGATCGGCGGTGATGTTGGCGCCATCTTCAGTGCGCAAGAGATTCTCAAGAAGCACTTTGAGTGAGAAGGGAAGGTTCGTTGCGCCTTCTACTGAAGAGATATCAAAGATTTCATAATCTTTGCCTGCAACTGTGAGGTTCTTCTTTGTGCCAAGTGAGTTCTTGCTCATCGCGATTCTTCTTTCAAGGGAGATATCTTGACGTCAAGATACCTTAGTGGGGACGAATTTCGCAACAGATTCGATGTGGTGCGTCATCGGGAAGAGATCGAATGCGCGCATATTTTCGAGCTGGTAACCAGCATCACGCAGGTATGCGGTATCTCGGGCTAGTGCGGCTGGGTCACAAGCGACATAGACGATCGAACGGGGCTTTAACTTCGCGCATTCTGCGATGACATCTTTGCCAGCACCCTCGCGAGGCGGATCGAGAACAATGACATCAGCTGAAGAGAAGCGCGTGATTAAACGAGCAACATCACCAGTGTAAATATGAACATTGCTCTTTCCTTCAAAGTTACGTGCAGCATCTGCGGTAGCGCTCTTGCTGCCTTCGACAATATCTACGGAGCCACTCTCACCGATGAGAGATAAGAAACTTGCCGCAAAGAGTCCGACTCCCCCATAGAGATCTAGGACGTGATCTCCTTCGCGCAGTTGGGAATAGTGAAGTACGGCTTCAGTTAAGACACGTGGTGCATCTTTATGGCTCTGCCAAAAAGATTTCTGACTTACTTCAAAAGAATTTTCGCCCACCGTGTAATGTGCAACATCGGGTCCATCACTGACGCGAAGCGGAGATTCATCGCGCGAATTTGCAGTTGCGATAGTCCTCTCGCCTGTATTGGAAATCGAAATTTCTATGCGCTGATCACCCTTTGCGCCCCGTTGAGCCAATTCCGAATAGCGCATCTCGGGAACAAGAATTCGGCAATCATCGACAGGAATAATTTTATGTGAACGCGCTTGATAGAAACCGAGAGCCCCTGCCTTGGTGGTCACAGCAGAACAACGTGTTCTCCACCCGAGAGGACCATCAACTTCTTCGACCTCGACCTGCAACTCCATCTTTGCGATGCGAGAGAACTGCTCTGTGATGACATCGCCCTTCAAGCTGCGCTGACGCGGCAGTGAAATATGCTGAAAGTCGCATCCCCCGCAGCCGTTGCGATGGGCAAATCGACATGGTGCACTTACTCGATCATCTGAGGAAGAAAGAACTTCAACAACATCGGCGCGATTAAAAGATGAACCTGTGCTCGTAATCTCGATAAGGCACTCTTCACCCGGAATTCCGTGTCGCACAAAGATGACCGCACCTTCGTGGCGAGCGATGAAATGGCCTCCGTGGGCAACTTTCTCAATAGCCACCCTAATTTTCTGGCCTACAGCAAGGGTGGTTCTATTCGCGGATGACATAAAGCGAAGCCTAGTCGAGATTCGAAAGGAGAGATTTTTCGCTGCTGCAGTAGTAGGTTATTCCCGTGCACGTAGTGATTATGGGTTGCGGTCGAGTCGGTTCCTCTTTAGCCATCGAACTTGAAGCAGCTGGCCATTCCGTTGCGATTATTGATCAAGCAAAAGAAGCCTTCCGTCGCCTCGGACCAGATTTCAAGGGGCGCACAATCGTTGGCGTTGGATTTGATCGAGATACCTTGCTTGAGGCAGGCATCGAAGGCGCGCAAGCATTTGCCGCTGTCAGTAATGGCGATAACTCAAATATTTTGGCAGCTCGTGTTGCGCGAGAAAGTTATGGCGTTACCAACGTAGTCGCTCGTATCTACGATCCAGGCCGCGCGGAAATTTATCAACGCCTCGGTATTCCAACTGTTGCTACCGTCATCTGGGCTACAGATCAGATTCTTCGTCGCATTGCACCTGGTGGTGCGCGATCTGAATGGCGCGATGCAACCGGAACTGTGCAACTTCTTGAAGTACATCCTCACCTTGATTGGTATGGGCGACCTATCGCTGAACTTGAAGCCGCCTCTGAAGCTCGCGTTGCATTCTTGACCCGTCTCGGCGAGGGCCTCATTCCTGAAGCACATACAGTTCTTCAAGATGGCGACCTTGTCCATATGACTATTCGTGACGATGCAATGGCTACAGCTGAAGCAGCGCTAACTCGGGGACCAGGTGCCTAACTCATGAGAATTGCTATTGCTGGTGCTGGAAATGTTGGTCGCGCTATTGCTCGTGAACTTCTCGATAATGGACATCAAGTCCTTCTCATTGACCGTGACCCAAAGGCTCTCAAGATTGATTCAGTGCCTGACGCGGAATGGCTCATGGCAGATGCGTGCGAAATCGCATCCCTTGATAACGCTCAGCTCAATAAGTGTGCAGTACTCGTTGCAGCAACAGGAGATGACAAGGTAAATCTCGTCGCATCTCTGCTCGGTAAGACTGAATACGGAGTCCCCCGCGTAGTTGCACGAATCAATCATCCAAAGAATGAATGGCTATTCGACCAATCTTGGGGTGTAGATGTTGCAGTATCAACCCCGCGAATCATTGCCGCTCTTGTTGAAGAAGCAGTGAGCGTGGGCGATGTTGTACGTCTCTTCTCGTTCCGAAAAGGCCAGGCAAACCTTGTAGAACTTACTCTTCCAGATTCATCCACATGTATCGGAAAGACAGTTGAAGAAGTAACGCTTCCTGATGATGCATCTCTTGCAGCCATTGTTCGTGATGGACGAGTAATTGCTCCAGCACCGAGTGATGTATTTATTGCTGGAGATGAACTTCTCTTCGTGGCATCAGCAACGGCTGAGGATCTTATTAAGGGATGCTTTATTGATCAGTAGGTAGTTTGGGCGCATTTTTCAATATGAGCCACGAACCATAAGCAGTTGCGATAAAGAGCGGATATCCCATCGCAAGGTTTACGGTGCCTAAGAGATTTACATTGCCGCTTCTATAAATCGGATATTGAACTGCGATGCGGGTAAAGAACATAACGACCCAGAGCCAACTAGCTAGCGTGTAAGCACGTTTACGTTCGGGATGATTTCTCCACTTGAGGTTCTCTCCCAAAATCGGTCCCAACATCAGTCCAAGAACTGGCCAACCTGCAAGGTTTGCGATGAGATAGACAGTTCCATATCCAAGGTTTGTGAGTAGCTTCGGAATATAGAGGTCACTTGCATTGCCAGTTCGGTTGGCAAACCAGGCACAGATCAACACTCCGATAAAACCGCTCAGCGCATGTTGAATGGTGTCGCGTCGGATAAGGCGAATGATTGTCAAAATTGCTGAGATAACAATTGATGCGAAGAGGGCGCTATTGAGGCGATCGGTCACATTAAATACAACAAGGAAAATGACGGATGGAATGCCTGAATCAATCAGGCCTTTCTTTCCACCGAATGCAGCTAAAACTTTGTCGCGATCTTCGTGTTGACTCATTGACGACCTGTCGAGCCAAAACCACCGGTGCCGCGTCCGGATCCTGGAAGTTCATCCACTTCGACAAAATCAGCACGTTCGACTTTCTGAAATACTAATTGTGCGATGCGATCACCACGTTTAAATGTGACGCTCTCTTTAGAGTCGTGATTAATCATGATGCATTGAAGTTCACCACGAAATCCTGCATCAACTGTTCCTGGGGCATTGACCATTGTGACGCCGTGTTTAATGGCTAAACCCGAGCGCGGGTGAACTAGAGCTACATATCCATCTGGAAGTGCGATTGAAATTCCAGTAGGGACTAGCGCTCTCTCCCCCGGCGCCAAGGTGATATCTATACGCGAGACAATATCTGCGCCCGCATCTCCACCTTTGGAGTACTTCGGAAGCGGCAGATCGGGATCGAGGCGCTTAATTAATACCTGAAAGTCACTCATGGGTTGATATCAAATTCTGGATCGACGAAGGTGAGAAGTTCAGGATTCTTTCGGAGCGCTTCCATATATTCAGCCGGTGCATTTTCTAGAAAGTGCTTCATAGGGACAATCACGAAGAGGGATGCAGCTCGCACTGCAATTTCTCCATCTGGGCCACCGAGGCGACCTTCTGCTTCAGAGTAAACCTTTCGGTTAACCTGACCAGTAATTCGAGCAGTTATATAGAGTTTCGTTCCGATAGGAACGGGCTTTAAGAAATCTGTCTCAAGGCGCGCTGTTACGGCAGGTGCGCGCAACAACCACATTAACTTTCCGAGCGCTTCATCGAATGCAAGCGAGAGCAAACCCCCGTGGGCTAGACCCGGTGCACCTTGGTGATTTTCGGTAACAATAAATTCAGCGGTGATATCTGCGCCTTGTCCAACGTGCGCAACGAGATGAAGGCCGGTTGGATGCAGCTCTCCACAACCAAAGCAATGTTTAAAGTGTGAAGGAATTTGTGTACCAGTTGCAGGCGAGAGTGGATGGCGCTCCGGGATCAACGCTCCTTCGGGAGGCGTGGTGCTTGCAACGCGACTCATACCGATAGGTTACTTGATGAATTGCACGATAACCTAGCACTTATGCCAGAAAGAAATGTGATGTTTAAAGAAGTAATACGTCCTCCTCTATGGCTACTCACATTCATCTACTTCCTACTGCTCTCACTTGTCATCGCGATTTGGGCAGCTTTCGATAATCAAAGCGCCCTCATTGCATGGGTTCTGGCAACGATTTCGATTGTGGCTATCGCTATCTCAGCTCGATCTGTTATTTCAGTAGATGAAGAAGAGTTGAGAATTGGGCGCGCTCACATCGAATTGAAGTATCTCGATTCCGTCGAGCTATTGACCAGTGATCAGATGCGTTTGCTGAGGACACGCGATGCAGATCCGGCGGCCTACTTGGCAATTACTTTTTGGATTTCAACGGGTGTGAAGATCACGCTTAAAGATGAGCGTGACTCCACTCCGTATTGGTTGGTAAGTTCTAGAAAATCCGAAGAACTTACGCACACTCTTTACAAATTGCTTT
The DNA here is from genome assembly GCA_965268225.1 of Candidatus Nanopelagicaceae bacterium. Lineage (GTDB taxonomy): Bacteria > Actinomycetota > Actinomycetes > Nanopelagicales > Nanopelagicaceae > Planktophila. Next base: position 826,271 of record OZ254166.1, read on the forward strand.
AGCGCCTTCGCCCTTAGCAAGTTGTGTAATGTGATGAATCAAGAAACAACGTGAACAGGTGAATTCATCAACCTGAACTGGAACAACTCGAACTGCAAGTTGTTCACCAGATAAATCCGCGCCTGGAAGTTCAAGATTCTCTGCAGCTTCTGCCTCATCAACATCAATCTGTCCTGATTGTGCATCAACGCGCTTAGCTTTGAGTTCTTCTAACGATTCTTCGTGAAGCTCCTCGTCGGTCTTTCTGGGTGTGTCGTAATCTGTTGCCACTGCTATCACCTCGCTTCCGTACATCTCTTATGAGCGGGTGTGGTTACCCGACCTGCGCGAATAGTTGCGCATTCTTACCTTTATAGACGTTACAACCAACGGCGTGTCGCGTTTATTCCTGCTTTGCAGTGGCGATTTCAATAGCTTTTGCGAGCCCGCCTTCAACATAGGCATGAATTGCGGTGCCTTCTGCAAGGTGTTCTTCACTGAGGATTTCGCCTTGCTCATGAATAGCGCTGACTAGGTCGCCTCGACTATATGGAATCACTGTTGTGATTTCGACGCTTGGATGTGGAAGCGATTTTTCGATCGCATGTACAAGGCCGTCAACCCCGAAACCTGATCGAACAGAGAATGCATAGCTATTTGGTTCCTTACGCAAAATCTCCATGACTACATCGGGGCTAGCAATATCTACTTTGTTAATGGCGATAATTTCTGGAATATCTCCCCCGCCGATTTCAGTGATGACTTGTCGCACTGCTCGAATTTGTTCAAAGGGATCAGGGTGCGAACCATCAACGACATGCACAATGAGGTCTGCGCCGGAAACTTCTTCAAGAGTTGATTTAAAGGCGTCCACTAATTGATGAGGAAGGTGGCGTACAAATCCGACAGTATCTGAGAGGGTGTAGACGCGACCATCTGCCGTCTCGCACTTACGTACAGTTGGATCGAGAGTTGCAAAGAGAGCATTTTCGACAAGAACTCCCGCGCCGGTAAGGGCGTTGAGCAATGAAGATTTTCCAGCGTTTGTATAACCTGCAATGGCCACTGATGGAATATTGAAACGCTTACGCTCTTGTCTCTTTGTATCGCGGGAAACTTTCATCTCAGCGATTTCGCGACGAAGTTTTGCCATCTTGTCGCGAATACGCCGACGGTCTGTTTCTATCTTTGTCTCTCCCGGTCCACGTCCACCGATACCTGCACCACCTGCTGCACGTCCACCTACCTGGCGTGAGAGAGAATCTCCCCAGCCACGAAGACGTGGAAGAAGATAGGCAATCTGAGCCAGCTCAACTTGCGCCTTGCCTTCTTTGCTCTTGGCATGTTGCGCGAAGATGTCGAGAATCAGAGCAACGCGATCTACAACTTTCACCTTCAACTTATCTTCAAGGGTGCGCAGCTGCGCAGGAGAAAGTTCGCCATCACAAACAACGGTATCGGCACCCGTGGCCACAACAATTTGACGCAGTTCAATCAACTTTCCTGAGCCGATATATGTTGCTGGATCTGGACGATCGCGACGTTGAATGAGCGCTTCAAGGACTTCAGAACCTGCAGTCTCTGCAAGAGCCTTGAGTTCGGCCATCGAATTCTCAGCCATCTCAGATGTTCCTTCAGTCCATACACCTACAAGAACAACGCGCTCTAGTTGTAATTGGCGGTATTCAGCTTCAGAAATATCCTGAAGTTCGGTAGAGAAGCCCTTGATGCGTCTGAGCGCATTTCGATCTGAAAGTTCTTGCTGCTCATTCTCTTGGAAATCGTTCTCGTCGTAATCAAAATCGGATGCAACTCGTGCGCTCTCACGAAGAAGCTCGTCGAATAACTTGTCGTAGCCGTCTTCAGCCATTACGCCAAGTACTTTGTGAGGTCATGATCTTCGAGAATGACTGCCGGTCCTGTGAGAGTTGCATTGGAGTGGCCATCAATATCTACAATGAGACGCCCGCCTGGTGGATAGATGGTCCATCGTGATGGCAGCTTGCCATTGGTCTTGAGCGTAGCCGCAAGTGCGACTGCACATGTGCCCGTTCCGCAAGAACGAGTTTCTCCGCTTCCGCGTTCGTGAACTCGCATCTTCGCTTCACAGTTAGGCAAGATCTCTACAAATTCAACATTGACGCCTTCAGGATATGACGATGCTGGCGAAACAGCAGGTGCGTCAGCGAGTGAACCAATATCGTCCATGGAATCTACAAAGACAACAGCGTGCGGGTTACCGACGTTGATGTTGAATCCGCTCCAGGTATGACCATTATTTGAAGCTTCGACTTCTTCCATCTCATCGGTGACATGTCCCATATTTACTGAGATATCCCCGTCTCGAGGAACGCGTAAATGTTTAATTCCGGCACGAGTATCAATTGCGAAGATTCCTTCGGGCTGGATATCGCGAGTGACTAGATATTTAGCCATCACCCGAATTCCGTTGCCACACATCTCTGCAATCGAACCATCGGCATTACGGTAATCCATAAACCACTTGCCTTCGGCCTTGGTGATGCGGATAAATCCATCTGCACCGATGCCGGTCTTTCGGTTACAGATTGCTGCAATCTGAGACTCTGAAATCGTGAATGAATTTTCTGGGTCATAGACCAGCACGAAGTCATTTTCAGTGCCGTGGCCATATGTACCGATTACTGGGTTAGTCATGATGCTACGAGTTTATCTTCTGGAGGATTGTTTCGAGGCGTGATTGATGTTGGGCAACCCATTGAATACGCGCATCACGTGAGAACCAAGTCTCTTGGCGACGTGCATATTGGCGACTGGCTCGCTTTGTATCTTCCTTAGCTTCGCTTTCGGTCATAGTTCCATCACGCATCGCAATGATTTGGGCATATCCAAGAGCACGTTGAGCGGTGACGCCATCACGGATGCCTTGAGAAATCAGCTGATCAACTTCATCGACAAACCCTGCTTCCCACATGCGATCAACTCGAAAGTCAATCCGTTCACGTAGATGCTCACGATCCATGACAAGACCGAATTGAAGTGCGTCTGGATAGCGAGAGCTATCTTCGCGGGGCAGATTGGCGGTAAATGGTTGACCTGTAATTTCGATTACTTCTAGCGCGCGAATAATGCGACGAGTATTGGCGCGATCAATTGCCAACGCTGCCGCCGGATCTAACTCCTGTAGCCGAGCAAAGAGAGATGCGGCTCCAAATTCTGCAACCTCTGCCTCAAGCTTTGCTCGAACCTCAGGATCGGTCTCCGGAAAGTTGAGATCATCGAGAATCGCTTTTATGTAGAGGCCAGTTCCTCCAACGATGACAGCATCATTGCCCCGGGAGTGAATTTCTGAAATGGCAGCGCGAGCATGTTCTTGATACCAAGCAACGGTGGAATCTTGGTTCACATCAAGGACATCAAGAAGGTGGTGCGGGATTCCGCCACGATCTGCTTCAGGCAACTTGGCAGTTCCGATATCCATCCCACGATAGAGCTGCATCGAATCAGCGTTAATAATTTCAGCGCCCAGCTCTTGCGCAATCTCTATTGCGATATCGCTCTTGCCTGTGGCAGTAGCACCACAGATAACAATTACTCGGGTCACTTTCTTACCGTTGGAATTCCAAGCGATGTAGAAGCAGGAGCTGTGCGAGCTCCGTGTGCATCTCCCCCGCGAGTGCGGTGAACAGCAACAGCGTCACCAATCAAATAGTGGGCTGAACTTTCAGCAATCTTTACATCGACAAAGTCTCCTGGGCGAGCATCGGTATCACTACTGAAGTGAACGAGGCGGAAATCTTCAGAGCGACCAGTCATTCGAGATCTCACTTCATCACGACGACCCTCAATTTCAGAGACCATCACGCGGTGAGTTGTACCGATTGCCTCTTCATTGACTGATTGAGAAATTTTCTGCTGATGCTCATGAAGGCGCGTATATCGCTCTCCCACCACATCCTCAGGAACTTGGTTCTCCATGGCACCTGCTGGAGTTCCTGGGCGGATCGAATACTTGTATGTGTAGGCAGCTGCAAAACGCGCTTTGGTTGCAATATCGAGAGTTCCTTGGAAATCTTCTTCTGTTTCTCCAGGGAAGCCAACGATGATGTCGGTTGTAATCATCGCGTGAGGCATTGCAGTACGAACGCGATCGAGAATGCCAAGGTATTTATCGGTTCGGTATGAGCGGCGCATTGTCTGCAAAATCGCATCAGAACCAGATTGCAACGGCATATGTAGGTGTGGCATCACATTGGGCGTCTCGGCCATAGCTTCGATGACATCATCAGTGAAATCTCGTGGGTGAGGCGACATGAAGCGAACGCGCTCAAGTCCATCAATCTTGCCTGCCTCGCGAAGGAGCTTTGCAAAGGCACCTCGATCACCGAACTCAACACCGTACGCGTTCACATTCTGGCCAAGCAGAGTAATCTCGATGACGCCTTGATCAACAAGCGCGCGCATCTCGGTCAGAACATCGGCAGCAGGTCGATCCTTTTCAACTCCGCGCAGAGTTGGAACGATGCAGAAAGTACAGGTGTTATTGCAGCCAACAGAGACCGAGACCCATGAAGTAAAGGCTGAGAAGCGACGGGCAGGTAGTGTGGATGGGAAGTGCTCTAGGGCCTCGAGGATTTCAATCTGCGATTCCTCTTCAATACGAGCGCGCTCGAGCAACACTGGCAGTGAGCCCACGTTGTGAGTACCAAAGACAACATCTACATACGGCGCTTTCTTGAGAATTATTGATTGGTCCTTCTGTGCCAGACAGCCACCAACGGCGATCTGCATTGCAGGATTCTTCTTCTTTATGGGCGCTAAGAAACTTAAATTTCCATAGAGTTTATTATCGGCATTTTCGCGCACGGCACAGGTGTTGAAGACGACGATATCTGCTTGCTGACCTTCGGGAACTGGAAGATATCCAGCTTCATCTAGCAAGCCCGCAATTCGTTCGGAATCGTGCACATTCATCTGACACCCGTAGGTCTCAACGAGATATGTGCGCGTCATGGCGCCTATCTTATTTGAGCTTTAGTTGGTGATGCGAATTGGTTGAATGCCGCGCGCAATTTGACGCTCGAAGTGAACTTCGCGCTTATCGTTAAATGTTGCAGCCGCCTTGTAGGTGGTATCCATAAATACAGCAAGCTCTTCACGTGCTTTGAGACCATCACCAGAAAGATCGGTGCGCTCGAAGATGTTCCAAGCTCGTAGAACAGGAGCAACTACATCATCAAGGTGCTGCTGAAGATCGTAGATACCAGCAAGTGCAATTTGAACAGCCTTACGTCCGAAGCCTGGCATATTCGCTCCAGGCATATCGAAGTTAGTAACAACATCAGTAATCGCACGCATTGCCGCGTTTGGTTCCATGTCGAGCGCTGCTGCAAGAGTGTTGCGATAGAAGAGCATGTGAAGGTTTTCATCGAGAGATACACGTTGCATCATGCCTTCAGCGATTGGATCATCAGAAAGTTTTCCGGTGTTGCGGTGTGAAATACGAGTAGCAAGTTCTTGAAATGAAACGTATGCGATGGTGTGCAACATGTCATTCTCGTACGGCGTTGCATAGCCAAGTGACATATGTGCCATGCGCAGATCTTCGAGTTCGTATGGATCGACTCCTCGAGTTGCCATGAGGTAATCGCGAATCACAATTGAGTGGCGAGCTTCTTCAGCTGTCCAACGTTCAATCCATGTTCCCCATGCGCCATCACGGCCCATCGATAGAGCAATTTCAGTGTGGTAACTCGGCAAGTTATCTTCGGTAAGAAGATTCAGTACGAGTGAATCTTGCGCAACAGGAGTCAGGCGTGAATCTTTTGCTTCCCATGCATCTCCATTGAGTGGGCCTGCATAGTCGCGACCTTCAGACCATGGGACATATTCGTGTGGGTACCAGTTCTTCTGAACTTTCAGGTGGCGTTCGAGTTCTACTGCTACGACTGGTTCGAGATCACGGATAAGACGTGACTGAATGCGTGCTGACTCTTCGCTCATGGGCGCAACAGTACGGCAGTGAATTGGTTACTAACGAGTTAGAGATTATCTTTCGCGCGTTGCCCCGCCTGTTGTGTGCGCCACTTCGCAATTTCGGCATGGTTACCACTCAAAAGAATCTCGGGTACCGAGATACCGCGCCATTCTTGAGGTTTTGTGAAGTTTGGATATTCAAGATATCCCTCACTGTTATGTGATTCTTCGGCAAGTGATTCTGGGTTTCCAAGAACGCCAGGAATTAATCGGGTGATCGCTTCAATCATCACCATCGACGCTACTTCTCCCCCACCGAGGACATAGTCACCGATTGAGACTTCATGCACACGAATGTTGCGAGTTTGAAATTGAGGTTGTGAGTAATACTGACGGACACGGTCATCGATGCCTTCGTAACGACCACATGCAAAGATCAATTGTGTTGATGAGGAGAAGCTCTCAGCCATCTTCTGGTTAAAACGTTTTCCAGCCGGCGTAAGAATGATGATGTCGGCGCCATCGGAAACTACAGAATCAATTGTCTTGCCCCAAACTTCAGGGAGCATGACCATGCCGGCTCCGCCACCGTAAGGAGTGTCATCGACAGTATTGTGATTGTCGTTTGTCTGCGCGCGCAGGTCATGAACGGCAATATCTACCAAACCTGCGTTCTGAGCCTTGCCAAGTAAGGAAAGCTTTAGAGGTGAAAGGTATTCAGGAAATATTGAGATGACATCAATCTTCATTAGATGCTCCCGTCGATTTCCGGTGGAATAACAGTCATCGTCTTCTTCTTGATATCTACGACCGGTACAAGCTGATGTACAAATGGAATGAGAACTTCACCTGATTCGGTTTTAATAACCAGAACGTCTTGTCCCGGAAGGTTGAGAACGTCAGTGACCTCTCCGAATTCATCTCCATCAACGAGATGGGCTTTGCAGCCGACCAGTTGTAAGACGTGATAGTCATCTTCATCAAGCCCAGGCGCATCAATATCAACGTCGGCGTAGAGAAGTTCGTTGCGAAGAGCTTCAATGGCGTTCCGATCTTCAACACCCTCAAAGCCAAGTAGAAGGATTCCATTGTGTACACGTGCAGAAGCCACGGTTAATTCACCGTGGCTTTCTGTCTGTAAAACTGCGCCGATAGCGAAGCGATCTTCAGCTTCATCTGTTCGGACTTCGATTGTTGCTTCACCGAGAATTCCGTGAGCTTTACCGATGCGGCCCACGTTTAATTTCATGGGTGAATTATGACTTAGCGAACCTCGTCGGTATCGATGAGATCGACACGTACTGAGCGACCAGCAAGTGCGCTTACGACTGTGCGAAGCGCCTTTGCTGTACGTCCATTACGACCGATTACCTTGCCGATATCTTCAGGATTAACACGAACTTCGAGCGTTGTGCCGCGACGGTGTGTCTTCTCCTTCACATTGACATCGTCAGGGTTATCAACGATTCCCTTTACGAGATGTTCGAGAGCTTCATCAATCATTATTCAGCAGTGTCCAAAGCTTCTACTGAGCTTGCTTCGTCCGAGGTTCCAGCTGAAGTTGTGTCTTCGGCAATTTGTTCTGTAACAGCAGGTGTCTCATCTGCAGCAGCCTCAACGGGAGCTGACTCGACAGCTGGTGCCGCTGCTTCTTCAACAACCGGGTTTGCCTTTGCAGCAAGCTTCTCTTGCGCCTTCTTCTTCAAAGTTGTTGCGCCTTCTGCAGGTTCTGCAGCAGCAGCCTTAACAGCAGCTTCATATGCAACGCTCTTTGCAGGCTTTGGAGCTGCGAACTTAAGAGTTCCTTCAGTTCCTGGAAGACCCTTGTGCTTCTGCCAATCGCCAGTGACCTTCAAGAGCGCCTCTACAGCCTCTGATGGTTGTGCACCAACGCCGAGCCAATAGAGAGCACGCTCTGAATTAACTTCGATGATTGATGGTTCTTGTCCTGGAACATAACGACCGATCTCTTCGATTGAGAGTCCGTTACGAGCCTTACGAGAATCTGTGACGACGATGCGGAAATAAGGTGTGCGAATTTTTCCCATGCGCATTAAACGAATTTTTGTAGACAAAGAAGTAGTGCTCCTAAAAAGTGTGTCGTACCAAATTGCTACAGCGGGGTGCGTAGCGAAGAGGTCCAACTGTGGATTGGATTGTTACCGGGGTAGAGGGCCCTGCAACAGGTGGCTAATCTTGCCAGTTACGCTCACAATGTGGAAATTGGTGGTATTTGGTGGAAATTAGCCGTTTTCTAGCGCTCGTTTAGCCGGGTTTCCAGACTTCGACTTCTTCTTCTGTGGCGGAGCAGCCTTCTTTGGCGCTGGAGGCAGACCAGGCATTCCTGGCGGCAGACCCATTCCGGCCGGCATTCCCCCACCCTTTCGCATCTGCTTCATCATCTTCTGAGCCGCTGTGAACTTATCAACCAGAGCATTCACATCTGAAACTTTGCGACCTGCACCAAGAGCAATGCGCGCGCGACGTGAACCGTTAAGAACTTTGAGATCTCGTCGCTCAAGTGGAGTCATTGATTGCACAATCGCTTTGGTGCGTGTGATTTCAGATTCATCGAAGTTCTCAATCTGCTTCTTCATCTGACCGGCCCCTGGCAACATTCCAAGTAACTTGCCCATGGAGCCCATCTTGGACATCGCTTCAAGCTGTTCGAGGAAATCATCGAGTGTGAAATCTTCGCCCGCAATGAACTTCTCTTCCAGTTTCTTGGAAGATTCGCCATCAAATGCTTTCTTAGCTTGTTCAGCAAGTGTTGCAACATCGCCCATGCCGAGAATGCGCGAAGCCATTCTCTCGGGATAAAAAATATCGAAATCAGAAAGTTTTTCACCGGTTGAAGCAAACATGATTGGGCGGCCAGTAAGAGCTGCAATCGAAAGCGCTGCGCCGCCTCGAGCATCACCATCGAGCTTTGTGAGAACGACGCCATCGAACCCAACACCATCTTGGAATGCTTTCGCGGTACGGACAGCGTCTTGACCGATCATCGCATCGACAACAAAGAGAATTTCATCTGGGTTTACTGCATCGCGGATTGCAATCGCTTCTTTCATCAGCTCTTCATCCACACCGAGGCGACCAGCGGTATCGACAATGACAATGTTGTGAAGCTTTGACTTCGCAAATGCGATTCCATCTTGCGCAACCTTTACAGGATTGCCAACACCGTTTCCTGGTTCGGGTGCAAAGACCGGAACTCCGGCGGATTCGCCAACAACTTGAAGTTGATTTACTGCATTCGGACGCTGTAAGTCGGATGCGACCAAGATTGGCGTGTCGCCCTGTTCTTTATAGAACTTGGCAAGCTTTGCGGCAAGTGTTGTCTTTCCAGCACCCTGAAGACCGGCGAGCATGATGACTGTTGGCGGGTTCTTGGCAAAGCGAACGCGACGTGCTCCCCCGCCAAGAATTTCAGTGAGCTCTTGATTTACTACATCAAAGATAGCCTGTGCTTGATTAGTTCCAGATTGAAGTGTGGGAAGAACATCAAGAGATTTCTGGTGAATTCGTTCAGTAAAGCTTTCGACAACTTCGAGAGCAACATCTGCTTCAAGTAGAGCCTGGCGGATATCGGCAGTTGTTGCATCGATATCTTTCTCGGAAATCTTTCCACGCGAACGCAGCGCGCTAAAGGCGCCGGCAAATTTGCTGGAGAGAGTGTCGAACATAGTGGTGGAACTCTACTTGAGCGCAGTCCTCAGACGTGTTGCCACTTCATCAGCGCGTTCAGAGCTGAGCGGTCCCCCACCTATTTCTGTGACATACAAGGTATCGATTGCTTCAGCGCCGAGGGTTGTGACGATTGCAGAGCGAATATCGATATTGCTCTTGGTGATGGAATCACCGATCCCGAAGAGCAAGGCAGGTCGATCGTGGCTTCGTACTTCGATGATGGTGGCATCTGTTGCTGCATCGGCGAAGATATCGACAATCGGATCAGGCACAGGAATTGTGGGCAGTTGGGCGTAAGCCTCGATGCGCTCTTCAATGCGACGTGCAAGTGAGCTCTTGCTTTCAAGTGCATCATGAAGTTCTTGGTGCAACTTCTTCTCTGAAAGTGGGGGTGCATGAGGATCGGGAATAACAATCCACTCCATCACCGCTGAATTTCCGTGAGATTTAGTGCGCGCAGATCTCACATCAAGGCGCAATAGATTGAGAACTCCTGCAACTATCGAGAGAAGACCTGTCTTATCGGGAACGACGATTTCAATCGCATAGACGCTTTCGCGATCTTCGATTGATACAGCCAGTGCTCCGCTCTCCGCCTTGCGTCGCTGCTCTTCAGTGAGTTCGGGCTGGAGCGCAACGGTGTTATCTGTTATCGCTAGCTCTACTCGCTTTACCAGTTCAGCGACCAGTGAGGCCTTCCAATCTGTCCAGGCAGCACGCCCAGTTGCTTCTCCATCGGCGATGCTGAGGGCATGCAAGAGTTCGAGCACTTGCAGGTTTGGGATTACCTCAACAACCGAAGCAATTGTTGCTGGATCATCAAGATCTCGACGAGTAGCGGTCGCGGATAAGAGCAGGTGTTGCTTCACAAGTAATTTAATTGTTTCAACATCGTCAGGTGAGAATCCGATGCGCTGTGCAAGCGGCTCGATTAATCGCTCGCCTCGTTCGGAGTGATCTTCTTCTGTGCCTTTTCCGATGTCATGAAAAAGAGCGCTAAAGAGCAAGATATCTGGGCGATGTACCTGCCGAGTAAGAGCAGCTGCATGTACGGCAGTCTCAACCATATGGCGATCGACAGTATGTCTATGTAGAACATTTCGCTGTGGCAACGAACGTACTGCTTTCCATTCTGGAATCCAGTGAAAAATAATCTCTTCTTGATCGAGCGCCTCAAAAATTTGGACCATTGCGGATCCGGCGCCAATCAAGGAAATCAAATTCTCTCGAGCTTCACGTGGCCATGGGTTAGGCAGATGACCTCGGTTCTCGCGCAAACTCGCAGAAAGTCGCTCTAAAGATTCCATTGAGATTGGTAATCCAAGTTGAGCGGCAGATGCGGCAGCTCGCAGACCAATGACAGGATCTAATGCAAAATCTGCATCCCCACTAATGACAACTTCTTTATTTGAAACTGAAATATCTCGCGATAGTGGAGTAGAACGAACCTTCTTCAAAAAGCGACCTGCGCCATCTTTACCTTTATGGGCCAATCGATACCAAGTGGAATCCAATTGATAGTCGACAGAGCGTGCAGCTTGTGCGACATCGCTCATAAGCGCGTCAGCATCTGTGTACCCAAGGAGCTCAGCAACTTTATCTTGTTCTTGAAAGAGTAAGCGATCCTTATCCCGACCGCTGACGATATGCAGAGCTTCGCGAACATTGGCAAGAATTGATTCCGCAACGCTGATGCGTTCAATTGGCACAGCAATTGCAGAGGATTTATGGATTGCTCGCAATGTAGTGATATCTCGAAGTCCACCACGTGCTTCTTTAAGATCGGGTTCTAGAAGATAGGCGAGCTCCCCCATGCGCTGATGCCGTTCGGTGAGCGATGCTTCAAGTTCGATAAGGCGACGTTTTGAATTTCTTCGCCAAGATTCAAGGGCATCTACCTGCACAGCAGCTACGAGATCAGCGCTTCCACAGACGAGGCGAATATCAAGAAGTCCCATAGCAACTTTGAGATCAGACTCGGCGACATCTCTAATTTCAGATCGTGTTCGAACCGAGTGATCAATCTTTACATTCTTATTCCACAAAGGGTAAAGAATTTTATTTACAAGTTCAGAGAGCTCTTTTTCGGGAAGTGTCCCCGTATGAATGATGACGATATCTAAATCTGATCCCGGTGATAGCTCGCCGCGGCCGAAACCTCCGACCGCGGCGATTGCTACATCCTGCGGATTGGCGTTGCTCTCAGTAAAGAGAGAAGAAAGAAGCAGATCACCCTCGTTTGATCGATTGCGTCTTTCACGTGTTCCCATGTCGCCAATCTTAGTTCTGGTTATTCTGTTATGGATATTGGAATGTGCTACTTAAATTGCGTCAGGTCCCTTTTCTCCCGTGCGTACACGGATAACCTGATCAACTGGAGTAGTCCATACCTTTCCATCCCCGATAGATCCTGTTGATGCTGCTTTAACGATGACATCTACTACTGATGCAGCGTCATTATCATCAACAAGAACTTCGAGTCGAACCTTTGGAACGAGATCTACGGTGTATTCAGCACCGCGATAGACCTCGGTATGTCCGCGCTGACGACCAAAACCACTGGCCTCTGAAACGGTCATACCTGTAACGCCTGCAGCTTGCAGAGCATCTTTTACTTCATCTAACTTAAATGGCTTGAGAATTGCGGTAATCAACTTCATAGTGATGCACCTCCACGTGATGAGCTAGCTAGTTCGTATGCGGATTCAGCATGTTCCTTGAGGTCGATGCCTTCAATTTCAACTTCTCGTGAGACACGGAAGCCGATTGTCTTTTCGATTGCGTAGCCGATGATCAGGGTTGCGATGAATGAGTAACCAGCAACAAGGCCGACACCGAGGGCTTGCTTGACGAGTAGGTCAGTTCCGCCACCGTAGAAGATTCCATCGAGACCGATGCTGTTTACAACGTGAGTTCCGAAGAGGCCGATGGAGAGAGAGCCCCAGATACCACCAACAAGGTGAACGCCGACTACGTCGAGTGAATCATCAAATCCAAGCTTGTACTTGATACCTACTGCGAGAGAGCAGAGGATTCCCGAGATAAGCCCGATAACGACTGCCGCCCAAGGTGCAACGAATGCACAAGCAGGGGTAATTGCAACAAGACCTGCAACAGCGCCAGATGCAGCACCCAATGATGTTGCATGACCGTTACGAATCTTCTCAACGAGCAACCAGCCAAGCACTGCGCCAGCTGTAGCAACTTGTGTATTCATAAACGCTAGGCCAGCAATTCCATTTGCAGCAAGGGATGATCCAGCGTTAAATCCGAACCATCCGAACCACAAGAGTCCAGCACCGAGCATTACCAACGGCAATGAGTGAGGGCGCATTGACTCTTTGCGCCATCCGATGCGCTTTCCAAGGACAATCGCGAGAGCAAGACCAGCAGCACCTGCATTGATGTGAACTGCAGTTCCTCCTGCAAAATCTTCGAGTCCCTTACCTGCAAGGAATCCTGTTCCTGTCACTGTATCGCCAACTTTATTACCGAATGCGAACACCCAGTGAGCTACAGGGAAGTAAACAACTGTTGACCAGATTGCAACGAAGATTGCCCATGATGAGAACTTAGCGCGATCAGCGATTGCACCAGAGATCAGCGCTGGCGTAATGATTGCGAACATGAGTTGGAATGCGGCGAATACAAGAACGGGAATTGGGTAGATGCCACCGTTATTTGTGAGATCGTTGACCATTCCACCAAATCCGCTAAATCCGATTCCTCCATACCAAGGTGAATCTGAAGTGTGACCAAATGCCAATTCAAAACCATAAATTACCCAGAGCACGCTGACGATACCGATTGAGATCATCGACATCATCATCATGTTGAGAACGCTCTTAGTGCGAACCATTCCGCCGTAGAAGAATGCCAAACCAGGAGTCATGAGAAGTACTAGTGCGGTACTCGCTAACATCCATGCGGTATCACCGCCGTTGAGAACTATGTCTTCCATTTTCAATCCATTTCCAAAGATGAGGGACACTCGTCGTTGAGATGGCATAAAGGTGCATCAGCTGCGTTACACCCGATGGATTGACAGGTTAAGACGGGGTCACAAAAAGGGGCGTTGTGTTACAAGTGGGTTACGAGAGCAAGCCTTCGATATAGGCCTCAGGCTCAAAAGGAGCGAAATCTTGGGCTGACTCCCCTGTTCCGATGAACTTAATAGGGATATCGAGCTCGTTCTCTATGGCTAGCGCTACGCCACCTCGGGCACTTCCATCGAGTTTGGTAACAATCAGGCCAGAAACTTCCACGGCTTCACTAAAGATTTTTGCCTGCGCCAAACCATTTTGACCGGTGGTGCCATCAATTACCAAGAGAACTTCGGCAAGCGGCGCACCTTTTTCGATCACGCGCTTCACCTTGCCGAGTTCGGCCATGAGATCACTCTTATTATGAAGTCGACCTGCTGTATCGACAATCAAATATTTGCTGCCAAGTTCGACAGCGCGTTTCACGCTATCGAATGCAACAGATGCAGGTTCTGCGTTCTCTCTTCCTGCAATAACTTCGACACCGATTCGCTGGCCCCATGTTGTCAATTGATCGACTGCGGCGGCGCGAAATGTATCGGCAGCTGCGAGAGTCACTGAATCACCGCTCTTGTGAAGCAAGGTTGCAAGTTTTGCAACTGATGTGGTCTTTCCAGTTCCGTTAACTCCTACAACCATGATCACATTCGTTGAAAGATCGCTACGTAGGGCACGTGGCTTCGATGAAAGCTTTGATGTCAATATCTCTTTCACTGCAGCTTCGGCATCATCACCGCGCATCTTCTTAGCTGCAGTAAGTAATTCACCAACAAGTGAAGGTCCTAAATCTGAAGCAAGGAGCTCAACTTCGATCTCATTCCAGTCGAGAGCTGAGGCAGTTGATGTTCCGCGAACTTTGGCGATTAACCGATTGAAGAGACCCATCGCTTACAACCTAAAGATGTTAAGCGGTTTCAGATTCGCGCAGACGTTGCGAGATAACTTCAGTGACGCCATCGCCGCGCATTGTGACGCCATAGAGCGCGTCAGCGATTTCCATAGTGCGCTTCTGGTGGGTAATGATGATCAGCTGTGAACTTTCACGAAGCTCTTCAAGAATTGTAAGTAGGCGACCGAGGTTGACATCATCGAGCGCTGCTTCAACTTCATCGAGAACATAGAACGGGCTTGGACGTGATTTGAAGATTGCGACCAGCATTGCAACAGCGGTAAGTGATTTCTCTCCACCTGAAAGGAGTGAGAGGCGCTTGACGCGCTTTCCTGGTGGGCGAGCTTCAACATCGACGCCAGTGTTGAGTAGATCATCTGGGTTGGTGAGGAAGAGGCGACCGTCTCCACCTGGGAATAGTCGAGAGAAGATATCTTTAAAGTGTTCCGCAACTTCTTCGTACGCTTCCATAAAGATCTGCTGTACTCGATCATCGACTTCCTTGATGATGTCTAGAAGATCCTTCTTCGTGCGCTTGAGGTCTTCAAGCTGTTCAGCCAAGAACTTCAAGCGCTCTTCGAGTGCGTTGTACTCTTCGAGAGCCAATGGGTTGATCTTGCCGAGCAAGGTGAGTGAGCGCTCAGTTGCTGCAAGTCGCTTCTCTTGTTGATCGCGACGATAAGGAATGAGTTCGGTTGCGACGATTTCGCCATCTTCGGTCTCGATAAATGTTGGAACATCTTTATCGGGACCATATTCAGCAACGAGAGTTGGGATATCAATGCCGAGTTCTTCAACAGCCTTTGTCTGGAGAGCTTCTACGCGCATACGCTGTTCTGCACGAGCAATCTCATCACGGTGAACACTTGAAGTGAGTTGATCAAGTTCTTGAGTGAGTTCGCGGTTACGTGCACGAACAGTAAGAGTTTCGCCTTCGCGATCTGCACGAGCGTTTTCGAGTCGTGTGCGTTCTGTTTGCGCCTTGGCGATGGAACGTTCAATATTGATAAGTGCTTCATAAGCAGCTTCTGCAATAGCTTGAGAAATTACTGCGCCACGCGCGCGTGCGCCACGACGAGAGACGGCGCGTTCTGAAGCTTCGCGTTCAGCATTTGCGGATTCTTCGAGAGCTAGCGCGCGGGCTGCGATTGAGGCAACGCGTTCTTCAGATGTACGAACAGCAAGACGCGCTTCAACCTCGGTAGTACGTGCATCGGATACGTCGTTACGAAGTGATTCTGCGCGAGCGTGATCTGGTTCAGCGATTTCGCCATGGTTCTGCATCTGATTCGAAGCGATAGAAAGTTCATTTTCGTCACGAGACTTAGCAGCCGTTGCCTCATTGATGGCAATGGTGAGACGTTCAACTTCTGCTGTTGCAGATTTGATGTTCTGGCCAGAGACAGCGAGCTGTTCAGTGATTGCAGCAATACGCGCATCAGATTCGTTGAGCTTGCTGAGCGCTGTATCGAATGCTGCCTGCTTAGCATCTACCTCTGTTACTGCAGCTGAAATTTCAAATCTAAGTCGATCGCACTTGTGGTTGAGATCTTCGAGTTTCTTTGCGAGATCATCTACAAGCGCTTTGATCTCGATGAGTGAGGTAGAAGATGCAGATCCACCACGTGCACGGTGAGAGGTAATGACATCGCCATCACGTGTAACCACTGTGACATGAGGGTGCTGTCGAAGAATGGATTCTGCACCACGTGCATTGTCAGCAACTACTGTTGTTGCGAGAAGTGATGAAAGCAGTTCTGAGATTTCAGATGAGCGAACGTGGCTCAAAAGCGAAGTCTGACCAGATGGCGTTTCTCCACCTGAGCGTTGACCTGGCTCGTAGACCAAGACATCTGCCTGTCCTAAGTTTTCGCTACGAAGAGTCGTGAGTGCGCTAACAGCAGATGAGAGATCCTTTACAACAACTGCATCAGCTAGAGAACCGAGGGCCGCAGCAGTCGCAGCTTCCCAACCAGAATCAATCTGAATGAGAGAGGCGATGCTTCCAAGAATCTGAACACCTCGTGAATCACGAATCAGTGCTGCTGCACCATCACGTGAATCTGACGTAAGGCGCATTGCTTCAAGTTTGGACTCGGTTGCATTGCGTTCGCGATCGGCTGCGCGTTCAGCATCAACAAGTTCGGTATGTGCCTTCTTTGCCGCATCTAGCGCGTTCTTTGCGCCTTCGAATTGAGAGTCGAGACCTTGTTCGCCTGCATCGGCGTTTCCGATCTCCATCTCAAACTTTGCATAATCGCTCTTCGCAGAATCAACGCGTGATTGTGCTTCTGCGCGAGCTGCTTCGAGGCGAGAAATTTCTTCAGTAATCGCTTCAAGGCGGGCAGCAAGAGATTTGATATGTCCTTCTTGGCGCGCTGTACCTTCACGCTGGTCTGCGATTGCACGCATTGCGGCGGCGATCGTGTCTTCTTCGGCTTTGAGTGCGGCCTCAGAAGTTGCAAGCGCTGCTGTAGAAGCGGCGAGTGCATTCTGCGCTTCAACTACAGCTCCGCGAAGTTGTGCTTCTTCTTGACGAAGGGTTGCTGCTTCTTGATCGAGCGCTTCAGGATCACGTCCTGCGCTGCGAGCTTCTTCAGCTTCTTCAGCAAGGAAGCGTGAGCGCTCTTGTGCAAGAGATTGGGTTCCACGGAACTTTTCGCGAAGTGCGCTGAGAGAGTAGAAATTCTCCTGCGCCTTAATGAGAAGTGGGCTTTCAAAGGCAGATTGAGCATCGAGCTCTTCCTCGCGACGGCGTACTTTGTCGAGCTCGCCTTCTACTTGCGCGCGACGTTCGCGTAGGGCGTTCTCGTCAGCAACCTCTGCATCAAGTGTCTTTGAGAGCGAGATGTAATCATCTGCAAGAAGTCGAAGCTTTGCATCGCGGAGATCGGCTTGAATTGTTGCTGCCTTCTTCGCAACTTCAGCTTGCTTACCCAATGGGCGAAGTTGGCGACGTAGTTCGACTGTTAGGTCGTTAACACGCGCAAGGTTTGCCTGCATTGAGTCGAGCTTACGAATTGCTTTCTCTTTACGCTTACGGTGTTTAAGTACACCGGCAGCTTCTTCAATAAAGCCACGACGTTCTTCAGGTGTTGCCATCAAGATTGCATCGAGTTGTCCTTGACCAACGATGACGTGCATTTCACGGCCAATACCGGAGTCGCTCAGGAGTTCCTGGATATCGAGAAGGCGTGACGCTTCACCGTTGATCTGGTATTCGCTCTGTCCGTTACGGAAGAGGATGCGAGAGATTGTTACTTCGGTGTAATCAATAGGAAGTGCGCCATCAGTGTTATCAATTGTTACGGCAACTTCTGCGCGACCCAATGGTGCGCGGCCAGAAGTTCCGGCAAAGATAACGTCTTCCATCTTTCCACCGCGAAGTGACTTTGCACCTTGTTCACCCATAACCCAAGTGAGTGCATCAACGACGTTTGATTTTCCAGAACCATTAGGACCGACGACACAAGTGATTCCGGGTTCGAGGCGAAGAGTGGTCGCCGAAGCAAAGGATTTAAATCCTTTGAGGGTCAGGCTCTTCAAATACACGCGGTTAACCTACCGTTGCGCGCCTCATTGGTATAAAAGCGACTCGGTTCAAGTTCTACTTGAGGGTTTGGCGCTATTCAGACTTTTTAGCTAAGTAGGCTGTTGTTGCGAAAGAATTTCAAATGCAGTGCGGGCCGCTGATTGTTCAGCTTCTCTCTTGCTTTTACCGAGACCCTCTGCGATTGCTTCACCCGCAACCATTGCAACCGCGGTGAAACTCTTATCGTGATCTGGGCCAGTTTCGGTGACAAGATATTCGGGGGAACCTTTTCCAAGTGAAGCCAGGAGTTCTTGGAGCGCTGTCTTACCATCAAGACCTGCGCCCTTAGCCATTGCACTTTCGAGAGTATCTGCGATTAATCGATTGACCACAGTTGTACATTCTGCGAATCCACGATCGAGATAGATGGCGCCAATGAGCGCTTCAAGTGCATCTGCAAGGAGTGAGTTCTTATCGCGACCATTAGTGACTTCTTCACCTTTTCCAAGGCGGATGTACTTACCTAAATCGAGGGTGCGTGCAATATCTGCGAGCGCGCGCATATTGACTATGCCAGAGCGCAGCGGTGAGAGACGACTTTCGTCGAGATCTGGATACTTTAGGTAGAGCTCTTCAGTAACAATGAGGCCAAGAACAGAATCGCCTAGAAATTCAAGGCGTTCGTTAGTGGTTGTAATGCCTGTTTCATACGCAAAAGAGCGATGGGTAAAAGCTAACTCGAGCAGTTCAGGAGAAAGTTCAACGCCTAATTGCTCAAGAAGTTTTGAGAACAGATCAGACCTCGAGAACCTGACGGCGGTTATATGTACCGCATGTAGGGCATGCAACGTGGTTGAGCTTTGGTTGCTGGCACTGTGGGCAAGTTGAGATTGCTGCAGCAGTTGTCTTCCACATGCTTCGACGTGAACGTGTCTTCGAACGAGACATCTTTCGCTTTGGTACTGGCACGGTAATCGTCCTTAATCTTCTGGGTTACACGGGAGCTACAACAAAATTGCCGCTGCTATGGGCGTAAGTATCGCTTATTTATCGGTTTTGCCAAAATCGAGCTTTTCAAGGCCTGACCAGCGGGCATCGACGACCTCGTGGGCGTGGTCTTCGGGCAGGCTCGCCCACTTCTCGCCACAATCTGGGCAGAGGCCGAGGCAATCTTCCGAGCAAAGAGGGTTAACGGGCAGGGCCAAGATGATGGCGTCGATAATTGGGATTTCAAGATTCATGAGATCCCCCTCCATCTGGAGTTCATCTTCGACATCGAGATCTATATCGTCTTCTTCGCGACGCTTCTTACGGCCCTTTTCATTGGTGGGTTCGTAGCGATAAAGCTCTTGAATTTTACGTTCGACAACTTGTTCGACGGTATCGAGGCAGCGGATGCATTCGCCTATTGCAACTGCATAAATATCAGCGCTCAGCAAGACACCCTCAGTGACTGATTCAAGGCGGACATCTGCTTCGATGACATCGCCTTCAGGAACTGCAATGAGTGGAACGCCTATTCGGGCATTAGCTTCAATATCGAGCTCGTACTCCTTGAGCTCCCCCGCACGGCGAGGAAGTTCGTGGGTGTTCAGTAAGAATGGATTGGAATTCTTAGTCATTTGAGTTGAGCTGCGAAAGAATATCTTTATCGTCAGCGCCCTCAAGGCGTTCGCGGCCGCGTGCAACCGCTTCCATGGTCTTATTAAGAATTACTTCAAGAGTGGCAAGACGCCCGTCGATATATGCCTCAACTTCACGGCGCTCATCTTCGGCAGTATCACGAGCATCATCGAGAATGCGCTGCGCTTCATCACGAGCTGCCTGAACGATTGATGTCTGCTCAACCATGCGAGCAACATCTTCACGCGCAGTTGCGATCATTGACTCAGCGCTTGCACGACCTTCTTCAATAATCTGATCGCGCTTTGTGATGATGTCCTCGGCTCCAGATAAATCGGAAGGGAGAACATCGCGAGCACCTTCGAGGATTTCAAGCATCTCTCCACGATGGACTACACATGAAGCAGAAAGTGGAACTCCGCGAGCTTCTTCAACGATTGCAATTGCTGTGTTGAGTTTTTCGATTGAGTCCATAGTCATTTTTGTACCTCTGCTCGTGCTTTCAGTGCTGTGTTGACATTTGCTGGAACCATTGATGAGACATCGCCACCGTAGTGGGCGAGTTCTTTCACAATGGATGAAGATAGGAATGAGTGGGTAGGTGATGTGGCCATAAACATGGTCTCAACACCAGATGCCTGAATATGTACCTGTGCCATCTGAAGTTCGTAGTCGAAGTCGGTTACTGCACGAAGGCCTTTGACGATTGCCTGAACGCCATTCTTCTTGCAGTACTCAACAAGGAGTCCGCTTCCTGAATCAACGCGCACATTTGGAAACTTCTTCACATTTTCAGCAATCATTTCGATGCGCTCTTGGACAGAGAAGAGCCCTGATTTATTGCGATTAACGAATACTGCAACGATAACCTCATCGAATTGCCCGCTGGCGCGCTCGATGATGTCGAGGTGACCATATGTAATGGGATCAAAGGATCCTGGGCACACAGCGCGTTTCATAGTGCAAACGCTAGCAATGATTGGTGCGGTTATCCATTTTCGCCATCGCCCAGCGTGGGAGCCCCGTAGAAGATTGTCGCTTGACCGTAATTCTTTTCGCGAATCGCTTCTAATCCTTCAGGCCAAGAAATCTCCTTTACTCGTGAATTACGTTCCACTGCAATGAGCGCTTGCGGATGTAGATAACCACCATCTCGCAACTGAATAAGCGTTTCTAGGACATCAAGATCATCGACTTCATAAGGTGGGTCGATATAAATAAAGTGATATGGCTGCGCAGCTTTATCTTGCAAGAATCGGTGAACATTCATTGCATAGAGATGGAAAATTCCGGGGCAATGTGCGCTCTTAAGATTCTCATGATTACTTGTGATTGCCTTTGCCGCTGCATCATCTTTTTCAACCGCATGAACAATCGATGCTCCCCGAGAAAGTGCTTCGAGCGCAATAGCGCCTGTTCCTGCATAGAGATCGAGAACGTTGAGCCCATCGAGGTCACCAAACTCAGATGCGAGGGTTGAGAAGAGAGCCTCGCGGGCGCGATCGGAGGTAGGACGCGTAGAAGAGGAAACGGCGTCGATAGTGCGACCTTTTGCAAGTCCAGCAATGATTCGCATCTTTACGCCTTATCTATATATTCGGCTGCAGCATCAGCTTGAATTTGCGCAAGCTCGGCAGCCAAAAGTGGGTATTGTGAAATATCTGATTCGAGAATTGTAGATGCATCCTCACGAGCTTCTTCAATCATCGATTCGTCACGCAGAACTCGAAGAAGTCTTAAATGAGAGCGAGATCCTGACTGGCTTGCACCTAATACGTCACCTTCGCGACGCTGTTCCAGGTCGATGCGTGAGAGTTCGAATCCATCGAGAGTTCCAGCAACTGCATCTAATCGAACTCGCGCAGAGCTTTCAGCTTCAGCGTTTGTTACGAGAAGGCATAGCCCAGGCGATTTTCCTCGACCAACGCGACCACGCAGCTGATGCAACTGAGATACACCGAAGCGATCGGCATCCATAATGACCATAACTGTTGCATTTGGAACGTCCACGCCTACTTCGATGACGGTTGTCGATATCAGAGCATCAATCTCTTTATTGGCAAATGCCTGCATAGTTGAATCTTTGAGTTCTGCGCTCTGTCGCCCATGAAGCGGTGCAACTTTCACGCCTTGAAGTGCTCCCCCAGAAAGCAACGGGCCAAGCTCTTCGACTGATGCAATCTCTGTAGAGGTTTCTCCCATGAGGAAATCCATATCGCTATCTTCGGGAGTTCCTGCTGCAATACGCGGTGCCACGATGTAAGCCTGATGTCCTTGCGAAACTTCTTCCTTAATGCGCTCCCAAGCGCGTTCAAGGAATCCTGGCTTTTCAAGAACTGGCACAACATGCGTTGTGATTGGCTGGCGACCGAGCGGCAGTTCGCGCAACGTTGAGACATCGAGATCGCCAAAGACTGTCATGGCAACGGTTCGCGGAATAGGCGTTGCAGTCATCACCAAGAGATGCGGTGGATTTGTAGCCTTACTCTTCAACGCATCGCGTTGTTCAACACCGAAGCGATGTTGTTCGTCGACAACAATCAGCCCTAAATCATTAAAGGCAACGCTTTCACCGAGAAGTGCATGGGTTCCGATAACAATGCCTGCAGCACCAGATGCAGCAAGTGCGAGAGCTTCTTTTCGTGAAGCTGTGTTCTGGGACCCAGTAATGAGCGTTACCTGGGTAGCAATATCTGAACCACCCAACATTCCGCCTTGAGCAAGCGGGCCAAGTAATTTCTGCATGGTGCGAAGGTGTTGAGCCGCCAATACTTCTGTCGGAGCAAGCAGCGCAGCTTGTCCGCCATTATCAATGACCGACAGCATGGCGCGCAGTGCGACTACCGTCTTACCGGAACCAACTTCACCTTGCAATAAACGATGCATCGGATGTGGTTGCGCCAAATCATGAGCAATCTCTTCAGCTACAGCACGCTGGCCCGCAGTGAGTTGAAATGGCAGTGATGCATCGAAGGCGTCAAGCAGGCCGCCAGAAATCGGAGGTCGCGCAACCGCATCAAGATTCTTTAGCTCTTTTCTGCGCGTGAGCAGAAGTAACTGCAACATAAACGCTTCATCAAAGGTAAGGCGTTGACGTGCTTTCTCTGCGCTATCTAGATCTACGGGGTTATGAAGCTGAACGAGCGCTTGATGCAAGGTGGGATATCCATATTTCTCGCGCACAGATTCAGGTAGATAGTCAGGCACTTCATCAAGGGCTCCGATAGCGAGCTCAATGCATTGTGCAATCTTCCATGAAGGCATCTTTGAACTGGCTGGATACATCGGAAGATATTTGCCCGCAAAGCCTTCAACAGCAGCATCAACGTCATTGCCATCGGGAATTAATTCGTAATCAGGATGAGCTAATTGGCGTTTGCCATTAAAGGCACCAACTTTGCCTGCGAAGAGTCCTTGCTTGCCCACCTTGAGATCTTTTTCGCGCCACGCTTGATTGAAGAAGGTAAGCGAGAGTTTTGCAGAACCATCGGTGACGATTACTTCAAGAATATTTCCCTTGCGAGCATGCAGTCTGCGGCTGGTTGCGCTAAAGACTTCGGCGAGAATGGTGACTTCATCACCTTCGTTGAGTTCCGAGATATTTGAGAGTTCGCCGCGAACGAGATAGCGGCGTGGGTAGTGATGGAGCAAATCCCCCACAGTGACATACCCGAATAAGTCGCGGAGCACCTTTGTGGTGCGATCGCCCAAGACTCCAACGAGTTTCGAGTCAAGGGTCGCCATGCGCCTATTCTCTCGCGATTGCCACCGTTCGAGTGGATTTAGACCATCCTGAGTGTGTGATGACTATTAACGACCTATCTCGGCACTCTTCGGTAATCCGACTTTCAAGTCGTTCGGCTAGTTGGTGATCAAGATGTTCGGTCGGTTCATCTAGCAGGACTATTGGCGCTTTCGATAAAAGCGCTCTAGCGACGCCCAATCGTTTCGCTTCTCCACCTGAAAGTGGTCGGCCGAATTCGCCAACAACTTCATCGAGAGAAATGGCATCTAGTTCTAGCAGAGTAAGAATTCGCTGAATTTCCGTATCACTTGCATCAGGATTCGCGATCTTTAGATTCTCTCGAAGCGATGTATTAAAGATATGTCCACGTTGCAGTGATGCTGATATGTAATGGTGAAGATCTGAAATATCGCGAACTTGCACACCGCCAATAGAAATACTTCCCTGATATGGGAGTAGCCCGACAAGTGCCAGCGCCAGCGTTGACTTACCCGAACCGCTCTTTCCTCGAATAACGAGTACTTCTCCCGGGCTTACTGCCGCGGTTACAGGAGACATAAATGGTTTATCCCAAGCAGCTGAAGCGGAATCAATAGTGAGTTTGAACGATGCTGGAGTAGCAGTGCTACTTTCCTTCTGATTTCCTGTCTTATTTGATAACGAGTCAATAGAACGTTGAGCGCGCAACAACTTCCCAGAAATAAATAGGTTGGGATACCAATTGGTTATTCCCTCGAAGGCGACGAGAGGCAAAAAGATTGCCATCGAAATTTTGACTGCAGGTATGTCGCCACTAATGCGAGCGTTGTACATCAGCAGCGATGTTCCCACTATTGATATACCGATGAGAAGCAAGGTGAGTAGCTGAAGGGATCGAATTGTGGCAAGCAACTGCTTCTCAGCTATCTCAATTTCTTCCTCGATAACGTGAATCTTCTTGAGCAAGCGATCTTTATATCCATAAATCTGCGCTTCGGTGATGCCGTAGTTCGCATCTGAAATCTCGCGTGCATAGCGATTCTCAATATCCTCAATTGCCGACGACTGAACACTGCATTTCTTAATTGCGATGGAAGGAATGGCCAGAAGTAGTGCAAGCGCGACGGGAAGAAGGACGACCAACAGAGTGGGATAAATCCAGAAGGCTAGAAGTAATCCGAAGGCTAGAGAGATAAAAGCTGCAAAACGAGGCAGTGTGACGCGAAGTTGGTACTCCTGTGCTCTTTCGACATCGTCGACAATCGCCTTTACATAGCTTCCCGAATTGAGATCTCGGACAATGAGCGAAGTTCTATCTGCCAAACTTTCAAAGAGCTTTACTCGTAGAGTGGTAAGACTTCTAAAGACGCTCTCGTGGCTCACAATTCGCTCTGCATAACGTGCAGCTGAACGAGATATACCGAAGAAGCGCACCATCACTATCGAAACACTGAGAACTAAAATAGGTGGATGTTGTGCCGCCATGGTGATGAGCCATGCGCTGGAGATTGTGAGCCCAAGTCCTCCAACGAGCGCAGCAGCTCCTAACGTCGTAGCTATCGCCATACGGCTTTTGTGGGTTTTCATGCGATCACCCGCTCAACAGAAATGACACGATCACCAGGCTGTGCAATATCTATGTCATGTGTAATACAAATCAGCGCCGCACCTTGTGCGACAGCTCGACGGAGCGCGTTCATGATCGCTTCCGAGCTCTGGGAATCAAGATCTGCAGTTGGTTCATCAGCGATGATGAGAAAAGGTGAGCGAATCAGTGCGCGCGCAACGGCAACTTTTCGAATCTGACCGCCCGAAAGTTGTGCGCTCTTCTCATCACTTCCGCCAAGTGAGCTATCGAGGCCCGATGGGAGTTCGCTGATGGGAAGTGAAAGTTCGGCTAGTGATTGATAAATTTCAGAGTCAGTGATACCCGGAGCGACCAACTGAAACTGATCACGAATTGTTCCTGGCGCTAATTGAGGGAGCTGGGGAATCCAACCCAGTTGGCTCTGGTATTGCTCGCTATGAGCTGGTTCAAGAGCAATATTGTCGATTGTGAGTTTGCAATCAAAATGAACTCCGAGAAGATTTTCAGCAAAGGAAGATTTTCCGATCCCGGATTCACCAACAATAAAGAGCGCTTCTCCCCTTCTGACTCCGGCTGCTGCAATGGTCGACTTTGCAACTCCTGGAATATCGAGCAGCCAGTTTTCCCATTCGATTGACTGAGCTCGCGAAAAATCTCTCGACTCTTGCTGGACGTGTGGATTCTTTGTCGCTTCTAGATTTCGTAGCTTTTCAAGAATTTCAGTGCCATCAGCAGATGCATGGAATAGGGATGCAGCATTACGAAGCGGGAAGTAGACCTCTGGTGCCAAAATTAAAACGGTAAGCCCGTGGATGAATGAGATTTTTCCATCAACTAATCGCAGGCCGATTGAAACTGCAATCAGCGCAACTGAAATAGTCGCTGCCAGCTCAAGAGCCAATGCTGATAAGAATGAAACTTTCAGAACAGTCATTGTTTCAGCGGTATAACGATCACCCATCTTCTGAATTCGCTCCCCTTGCGAGCGTTGGCGACCAAAAATTCTTAAGGTGAGAAAACCCTGCAGAGAATCTTCGAAATATCGCGAAAGTGAACCAAGAGATCTCCACTTCTTCGAAACCGAGTCACTTGTATAACGACCGATTAGCGCTCCAAAGAATGGAATGAGTGGAAGGGTGAGGATTGCTATTACCGCTGATAGAGGATCTAAGAAGAAAATTGTTCCTATGACCGCGATGGGAATTACCGTTGCACTAAAGAGCTGAGGCAAAAATCGCCCCAAATAAATGTCAAGTGCGTTTGCGCCCTTAATCAAAAGTCCGGAGAGCTCGGACGGCGAGAGAGGTTCGACTTCACCCAGAAGGTCCGTAGTCGAGGTGCGCAACTCTCTCTTTATTTTGGATGCCTGGGCACTGCACCAATTTTCAAAGTAAGCGGTAAAGACCGCCCTGAAAATCCAGAGTCCAGCCAATACAACAATCCATTGAAAAGTATCTGGGTGCCGATAGATCAGTCCGACAATGACCGCACCGAGCAAAATTGCGTTTGCGATCACAATCGCGGCAAATACGGGGGCTGCCAGTACTACGGCGAAAAAAAGTTTGCGGCTGCTGCCCCGGGAGAGCAACAGCCGCATATCTTTAGATTTCACTGATGCAGAATATGTGTTGCTGTATCCAATACGCCACGTTCTGGATGGAGAATCTGGCTTGCGCCCACTCTCTTTCTAAATACCCAATAAGTCCAGCCTTGGTAGATGAGAACTAGCGGAGTCATTATCACCGCGACGATAGTCATGACTTTGAGTGTGTATTGAGTGCTCGAAGCGTTGGTGATTGTGAGATCGAATTGAGCTCCAAGCGAACTTGGCATCACTCGTGGATATAGCGCGTAGAAGAGATCGGCAACAAATGTTGCAATCGCTACTGCTGAGAAGATAAATGCCCAGCCTTCGCGTACCTTAAGAGTTGCCAAGAGACCTACCACCCAGGCAAGTGCCACAACTGTAGATAAAACCAGAACAGTTGTATTGAGCTCTGGAAGCATGAGATTTGTCCAGACCAAGAATGAAACCGCCGCCACTGCTGCGACAAGCCCAATCTTGATTGCAAATTTGCGTGCCTGCTCACGAATTCCACCCACTGTCTTAAGCGATAGGAAAATCGCTCCGTGAGTGAGGAATACGGTAAGAGTGACTACGCCACCAAGAAGTGCATATGGATTGAGTAGGTTAAAGAAGCCACCAACATATTCAAGGTTTCCATCCTTTGACATCTCGATAGGAACTCCGCGAACGATATTCGCAAATGCCACTCCCCAAAGAAGTGCAGGAACAGCACTGCTTATAACGATTGCAACATCCCAGCGCTGACGCCATTGCGCTTTTCCATACTTGCTTCGATATTCAAACGCTACCCCGCGCACAATCAGCGAAACCAGAATCAAGAAGAGCGGAAGGTAAAAACCACTAAAGAGCGTTGCATACCACTCTGGAAATGCTGCAAATGTTGCACCGCCAGCTACCAGTAGCCAAACTTCATTTCCATCCCAGACTGGTCCGAGAGTTGTGAGTACTGCGCGTCGATCTGCTTCGTTACGAGATACGAATGGAAGTAGAGCTCCCACACCGAAGTCGAAGCCTTCAAGGATGAAGTAGCCGACCCAGAGAACAGCAATCAGCAGAAACCATGTTGTTTGAAATGACATTTTCTTCCCTCCTTAGTAAGACATCACTAGTGGCTTGTCGGAACTTCCGCCAAGTTGAGGATTTTCATAATCCAACTCAGTTGCAGGTCCATTCTTAATGACCTTCAAAGTGAGTCCTACTTCAATGAATGCGAGTACGCCATAAAGCAGAGTGAAGACGATCATTGTGAATAGAACGCTGCCTGCAGAGACCACAGCGCTGACTCCATCGGCAGTTTTGATTAAACCGAATACTGCCCAAGGTTGACGAGCCGTCTCGGTAAAGATCCAGCCGAATGAGATTGCGAGAAGCGGTATAAATGGCAACGCAATCATGGAAGGCATAAACCAGCGACCTGTGGGAAGAGTTCCGCCCTTTCGTGTGCGCCACAATGTGTAGAGCGCCAAGAAGAATGCGATGGCACCAAAACCGATCATCAATCTAAATGACCAGTAAGCGAGCGGAATATTTGGTGTGTAATTTCCTGGGCCGTAAGTACTTTCGTACTGGGCTTGCAGGTCATTTACTCCTTGAACAGTTGCTTTGAAGTCTCCGGTGGCAAGGAAGGAAAGTACAGATGGAACATCGATCTGGAATACAGAACGTGAACCATCAAGAGTTCCTACTGTGAAGAGTGAGAATGGAGCTGAATCAGTAGTGTTGTAGAGCGCTTCAGCTGCAGCCATCTTCATGGGCTGTTGTTCAGTCATTACCTTGCCAATGACATCGCCGGTGAGACCGATCGCCAAGAAGCTGATAACGACAGTAACAAGTCCCAACTTGAGAGTTGGACGTGCCATTTCAACATCTTTCTTCTTGAGGATGAGATATGCAGAGATTCCAGCCATAAATGCACCTGCTGCAAATGCTGCAGATGGAATGGTGTGTAGGAATGTCACAACCGCTGTCTTCTGAGTAAGTACTGTGATGATATTTGTCAGTTCAGCACGGTGCTTTTCAGCATTCAGAACATATGCGACCGGATGTTGCATCCATGAGTTTGCAGCAAGGATAAAATACGCAGAGAGAAGTGTTCCAAATGATGCGAGCCAGATTGATGCCAGGTGCATCTTCTTAGGAAGTCGATCCCAGCCAAAGATCCAGAGACCTAGGAATGTGCTCTCGAGGAAGAATGCGAGTAAGCCTTCCATAGCAAGGGGGGCGCCGAAGATATCTCCAACGAATCGACTGTAGGAAGACCAGTTCATTCCAAATTGGAATTCCTGCACAATGCCGGTGACAACACCGATAGCAAAGTTAATGAGGAAGAGTTTTCCAAAGAATTTAGTTGCGCGAAGGTACTTCAAATTGTTGGAGCGATACCAAGCTGTCTGAAGTCCTGCGACTAGGAATCCCAAACCAATTGTGATTGGGACAAAGAGGAAGTGATAAACAGTTGTGATGGCGAATTGCCAACGTGCGAGATCTAGCGCATTCATTGATGCGACTCTCCGTTTCCGAGTTGCTCTACTAACTCATTAGATAGTCTGCGCCGAACTCTTTTTATACTCACCGAGTTGGGCTGTCTGCCACCTCACAGCGTATTTTTTACGCGTAAAAATCAGAGGGCTGGCACTCCTATCCCACGGATTCGCCCTACCCCGCCCCCTCTTGCTACCCTTACGCCCTGTTCCTCACAGGAACGAGAATTCTTTAGATCTAAGGAATTTGTAATCTAGAAGGAGTACCGACATGGCATCTTCATGCGACATCTGTGGCAAGGGCCCAAGCTTTGGCAATAACGTTTCACACTCACAGGTGAAGACACGTCGTCGTTGGAATCCAAATATCCAGCGCGTTAAGACAATCGTTGCAGGCGCATCAAAGCGTCAGAACGTATGTACTTCATGCCTTAAGGCTGGCAAAGTAACTCGTTAATTCCTAGCTGTAATTAAAACTTTAGCTAAAAATGGCTCCAGGAAACTGGGGTCATTTTTCTTTCTACCCCAGAAATTCCCGAGCCAGCAATAACTGATCCAATTCGGATTCCAGGCAGGTTTACGCCTGTAGCAAGTAGGCCATGGTCTTCTCCCCCTGCAAGAATCCATTGGAAGATATCCACTTTGAGTTCATCGGCCAATGCGCTCAGTTCGGCAAATTCACTGGCCTGCGCAATC
This sequence comes from Candidatus Nanopelagicaceae bacterium, assembly GCA_965268225.1. GTDB lineage: Bacteria > Actinomycetota > Actinomycetes > Nanopelagicales > Nanopelagicaceae > Planktophila. The sequence goes on from OZ254166.1 coordinate 856,058, forward strand.
GCCTTCTGATCGATTGAAATTTGAACACCTGATGCATCAGCAATCTGTTCAGCTTGCACGAGCACCGAGTCGCTGACATCAGCCATTGCAGTCGCGCCCGAAAAATCAATTGTGTAATCCAAGGTCGGTGCAGAAAACTCTGAGAGCGCTTTCTCAGCTGTTGCGCTATTAATTGAAATCTCTCGAGTGAGTAGTTCAAGCCCTGCTGCAGACCAACCTGTGAGTGATGAGAGATAGAGACCATCTGCGACCTTGGCACCTGATCGCAGAATGGGTGAAGATGCGTTTCCAACTGCAGTCATGGAGATGACGATTTTGGGGCCACGCGCAATATCTCCACCAACAATAAGTGCGCCTGATAGGTCTGCTTCATGCTTCATTCCGCGAGCGAGGTTTTCAATCCACTGAAGAGTTTCATTGCCAGAGAGGGCAACAGATGCGGTGAGGAAATCGCACTTCCCACCCATAGAGAGAATGTCGGCCACATTTGCAGCGGTGATCTTGCGCCCGATATCGAACGGTGAGGACCACTCGAGTTTAAAGTGAACATCCTCAACAGCCATGTCGGATGTAATAATGGATTGAGATTGTGTGGCTACGACGGCGGCATCATCGCCGATTCCGACTTTGAGCCGAGAATCTGCGGTTGCGAAAATCTGCTGTAAGACAGATATAACTTCCCGCTCCTGAAATCCCATAGCCACAAGACTAGGACATGAGATAGCGTTAGGTCGAAGCGCAGGGAAAGAAAGAAGGAACTCACATGTCAGTACAGGCTTACATCTTGATTCAAACAGAAGTCGGCAAGGCCTCATCAGTTGCGGCTGCAATTAAGTCGATCGCTGGAGTCTCACTCGCTGAGGGTGTAACCGGTCCTTACGATGTCATCATGCGAGCTGAAGCTCCATCAATGGAAGAGTTTGGTCGTGCAATTTTGACCAAAGTTCAAGCAGTGCCAGGTATTACTCGCACGCTCACTTGCCCCGTAACTAATTAATAACTTACTTAGGTAAAGCGCTCTTAAGAAGGTGCGTAATTACGTCTGAATATTCAATTCTCGTTGCTTGCCACATCTTGGGGTAAGCCGAAGTTCTCGTAAATCCAGGCATCGTGTTGATCTCGTTAATAATGATTTCTCCGTTATTTGTTACGAAGAAATCAACGCGGGCTAAACCTTTCGCTCCAATCGCCTTAAAGGCGATGAGCGCATAGCTTCGAATCTTCTCAATGATATCTGCGCTAAAGGGTGCAGGAATATCAATACGTGTGGCCCCATCGAGATATTTGGCTTGATAGTCATAGAACTCGTATTGCGGGTCTATCCAGACTTTGCCAGGAATTGATGCCTGTGGATTGCCATCAATTTCAAGAACTGCACATTCAACCTCAGCACCATCAATTCCGCTCTCAATCAATACTTTGGAATCGAAGGAGAGGGCTTCTTCCATCGCAGAAGGAAAAGCACTTAACTCTTTTACCTTAACTGTTCCTCGACTTGAGCCTCCACGAGATGCCTTTACAAAGAGCGGCAGACCTAGCGGCGCGATTGATTCTGTAATCGCTTCAGGGTCACCTTTCCACTCAGCTTCTGTGACAGTAACGCTTGGCGCGATAGCAATTCCTGCTGAGGCGAATAATGACTTTGCATCAGCTTTATCCATCGCCTGCTCAGATGCAACAGCTCCACTTCCCACGTATGGAATTGCTAGCTGGTCGAGATCGCTTTGAAGCTGGCCATCTTCTCCATAGGTGCCATGGAGAACAGGAAATATCACATCAATAGAGAGCGCAGTGCCATCAACGCTCATTCCATTTTTTCCTCTAGCGACTTCAGGGAAATCTCCGATGACAGAAGGAAGTTTCCCGTTCTCAATCGCGAGCGAATAATCCAATGGCAGAACCATCCATTTTCCCTCGCGGGTGATGCCAATCAGAATTGGGTCATATTCACTTCGATCGATAGCGGAGAGAACGCCACCTGCAGAGAGACATGAAATCTCATGTTCGCTGCCTGGTCCCCCGCATAAAATCGCTACGCGCTTCATCGAATAAAGTTTTCTGCTTTGGTGGTGATCTCCATGAGCTTTTGTAGCGCAGCTTCTGGCGTTAATTGTTCGCTCACAATCTCAGCAACTGCCTCTATGACAGGTACCTCAACTCCAACTCGATGTGCGATTTCTACTACCGCTCCTGCAGATGCAACACCTTCTACAGTTTTAGCAACTTCTGCACGCGCTTTAGCCATCGAACCAGTGCGGCCTACCGCTTCACCAAAGGTGCGGTTGCGAGATAGAGGCGAACCGCAGCTTGCAACGAGATCTCCCATGCCGGCAAGACCTGCAGCTGAAAGTGGATCAGATCCATGTGCTGCACAAAGTCGTGCGACTTCATTAAGACCACGAGTAATAAGCATCGCCTGTGTATTTTCGCCGTAGCCCATTCCGATTGAAATTCCTACCGCGAGTGCGATGACGCTCTTGATTGCACCTGCAAGTTCGCATCCCATGAGATCGATGGATGTATATACACGGTAATACGGCGTGCGGAATAAGTCGCGAATCAATTCTGAGAGTTCAATTGTCGATGCTGCAGCTACAGCGCCAGCTGGTTGGCGCAGAACGAGTTCGTCAGCCAAGTTTGGACCTGTAATGAGTGCGATTTTATGTGGTCCTAAGACATCCTCAATTACTTCAGTCATGCGCATCTGAGTGCTGATTTCAATGCCCTTAAGTGTGCTGACGATTGTTGAGGATTGCTTAAAGAGCGGTTTCCACTCTTGCAGCGTTGTGCGAAGTTGCTGCGCTGGGATTGCTAATACATAAGTCTCTGAAAAGTCGAAAGCATTTTGCAGATCCCTAGTTGCAGTAAGCGCATGAGGAAGGGTGTGAGCCCCGAGGTATTTGGTATTTGTATGCGAGGTATTTATCTCAGCGATGACATCTTCGCTTCTGCCCCACAGGAGTACTTCATTTCCGGCATCACTGAGGACCTGCGCCATGGTTGATCCCCAAGCGCCTGCTCCAAATACCGTTACTTTGCTCATGTTCTTTTCTTTTTAAAGTTACCTGTGCGAGGTAAATCTGATGTGTGCGGGTCAAAGATTACTTCAGGGCGCCTCTCGCCACGAATCTCTTCGAGTAAATCAGTAATTGCTCGCATGATTGCAGCCGTGGCTTCGATCAGCGCTTGAGGATCGTCGCCCTTGCCTTTCCACTTCGAGAGATCAACAGGCTTTCCAGCCCGAATGATGATCGTCTTTCTCGGGAAGAGATTGAGCTTCGTTGTGTAATTTGGAACAACGAGCTGCGAGCCCCACTGTGCAATCGGAATAACTGGTGTATCTGTTTGAAGTGCAAGCCGGGCACAACCGGTCTTAGCAACCATCGGCCACATATCTGGATCGCGAGTCAGAGTTCCTTCTGGATAGACGCCCAACATATGCCCTTGTTCAAGAATGATTTTTGCGTGATCGACCGCTTTCTTGGCATCAGCTGATTCTCGTTCTACAGGAACTTGTCCTGCAGCAAGAAGAATCTTTCCAATCACCGGGACCTTGAAGACCCCGGACTTGCCTAAGTAGCGAGGTGCTCGTCCATTGCGAAAGAGGAAGTGAGTGAAGACAAGAACATCAAGATATGACATGTGATTACTGGCGACGATGACACGTCCCTTTGAAGGAATATTTTCAGCGCCCTTCCAATCGCGACTCATAAAGAGATTGAAGATTGGAATGATGAGATTTGCGCAGATTTTAAATGTCAGGTTTGTACCCAGCGGGTAACCACGTGGGGGTTCATACCGAACCTTGAACTGCGACATAGTTGAAATCCTAACCATAAAAAAACTGAGGCCCGCATATAGCGGACCTCAGTTTTTAGATTTTATAAAAGAGAAGAATTACTTCTTCTTCTTTGCAGCCTTCTTAGCTACCTTCTTCTTTGCTGGAGCTTTCTTAGCTGCCTTCTTGACAACCTTCTTAGCTGCCTTCTTCTTTGCTGGAGCCTTCTTAGCTGCCTTCTTTGCAGCAGGCTTAGCAGCAGCCTTTGGAGCTGCCTTAACTTCTGGCTTTGGTGCTGGGCCGAGCTTGCGATCGCCAGCGATAACTTCCTTTAGTGCCTTTGCAGGGAGGAAGCGTGCCTTCTTTGAAGCCTTGATCTTGATTGTCTCGCCAGTGAATGGGTTACGTCCCATACGTGCCTTGCGGTCAACCTTCTTGAACTTACCGAAGTCGTTGATCATGACATCGTTTCCAGCTGACATGTTGCGTGTAATTGTGTCAAAAACGATATCTACAGCGTGAGCTGCTTCTTTCTTGCTGCCGTTGAAGTGTGGGGCCAACGCAGCGATGAACTGGGCCTTATTCATTGATTTCCCCTAAGTTTTACGCGTAAATAATTAAGCTTTTGCTTAACTGCGTAAAACTTAAACCTATTTATGGGGTGAGAGCGTTATTGACGCGTGCGTGTCGCAAGTAAATATTTTCGCGAAAACATCACTTTTTATGCGTAAAAAACCCTCATTCTGAAGTTGAGACTTTTACACATTTCGCTCACCCTCGATGAAAAATCAGCGATTTACGCTCGTTTTTCACTGCTTAGATACGAATTGGAAGTGTTGTTGGCTTGTATGAAGCGCGCTTTGCTTCAAATGCATCGATGGAATCAGTGTGTTTCAAGGTTAATCCGATGTCATCGAGACCTTCCATCAAACGCCAACGGGTGTAATCGTCGAGTTCGAATGGGACGGTGACATCGATATATGAAACAGTACGTGAATCGAGGTCCACAGTAATTTCAGTGCTTGGAGATGCCTCAATCGCCTGCCAGATAGCTTCGACTGTTTCTTGAGGCAAGATGACGGTAAGAAGCCCACCCTTGAGTGAATTTCCGCGGAAGATATCTGCAAATCGGCTTGAGATAACTACCTTGAAACCGTAGTTCTGGAGCGCCCAGACAGCATGCTCGCGAGAAGAGCCGGTTCCGAATTCAGGTCCTGCAACAAGAACTGTTCCGTTCTTGTATTCATCTTTATTCAGTACAAATTCAGGGTCGTTGCGCCATGCAGAGAAGAGGCCATCCTCAAAGCCGCTACGAGTGACGCGCTTGAGATAGACAGCAGGAATGATCTGATCGGTATCGACATTGCTGCGACGAAGTGGAACTCCGGTACCAGTGTGCTTAATGAATTTATCCATTGTCATTTACCTCTCTTACAAATCTGCCGGTGATGAAAGTGTTCCGCGGATAGCTGTTGCTGCTGCAACGAGCGGGCTGACGAGGTGTGTACGTCCACCCTTTCCTTGGCGACCTTCGAAGTTACGGTTTGATGTTGATGCTGAACGTTCGCCAACTGCAAGTTGGTCAGGGTTCATTCCAAGGCACATTGAGCAGCCAGCGTTACGCCATTCCGCACCGAAATCGATGAAGACCTTGTCGAGACCTTCCTTCATCGCTTGCTGACGGACGCGCTCTGAACCAGGCACAACAAGCATGCGAAGTTTTGGAGCAATCTTCTTGCCCTCAATAACTGATGCAGCTGCACGAAGATCTTCGATGCGGCCGTTGGTGCATGAACCCAAGAAAACAGTGTCAATAGCTATCTTCTTCAGTGGTGTTCCAGCTGTGAGTCCCATGTATTCAAGTGCGCGCTCTGCAGCACCGCGTTCTTCAGAATCCTTAATATCTGCAGGATTTGGAACAGATGCGTTAAGTGGCAAGCCCTGTCCTGGGTTCGTTCCCCATGTAACAAATGGCTCGAGGGTGTTGGCATCAAGGTTGATCTCAACATCGAACTTGGCATCAGCATCTGTGAAGAGAGTCTCCCAATAAGCCTGTGCCGCTGCGAAATCTTCAGGTGCATGTGGCTTGCCCTTGATGTAATCAAATGTCTTCTGATCAGGTGCAATAAGTCCTGCACGGGCGCCAGCTTCGATAGACATGTTGCAGACTGTCATGCGACCTTCCATTGATAGTTCGCGAATTGCTGAACCGCGATACTCAATGATGTAGCCCTGTCCCCCACCTGTACCGATTTGAGCGATGATGGCGAGGATGATGTCCTTTGCAGTGACGCCTGGCTTCAGTGAACCTTCGACGTTAATTGCCATTGTCTTTGGGCGACGTGAAGGAAGTGTCTGTGTTGCGAGAACGTGTTCAACTTCAGATGTACCAATACCGAATGCAATTGCACCAAAGGCACCGTGAGTAGATGTATGTGAATCGCCGCAGACGATTGTCATTCCTGGCTGCGTGATTCCAAGCTGTGGTCCAACAACGTGCACAACGCCCTGGTCAGCGTCTCCCAATGAGTGGATACGAACGCCGAACTCTTTTGCGTTATTGCGAAGTGTGTCGATCTGAAGCTTTGATACAGGATCGGCAATCGGCTTCAAGATATCGAGCGTTGGTGTGTTGTGATCTTCTGTTGCAATAGTTAAATCAGGGCGACGAACCTTGCGACCTGCAAGACGCAATCCATCGAATGCCTGTGCACTTGTTACTTCGTGTACAAGTTGTAGATCGATGTAAAGAAGATCTGGCTCTCCTTCGGCCTGTCGAACGATGTGGTCATCCCAAATCTTCTCGGCTAGCGTCTTTCCCATCAGCTGGTGTGCTCCTTTAGAACTCGTATATTTTGCCATCTTAACTAGTGAGATGCTAATATCACTCCGTGGATAAGAAGAATAGCGGAGTCGGCGTTCTAGACAAAGCCGTAGGCATATTGGCAACGCTCGAATCAGGGCCTCACTCGCTCGCTGAACTAGTTGCCGCTACCGGTATCGCCCGCCCTACTGCTCACCGCCTAGCGGTAGCGCTCGAATTCCACCGCCTCGTTGCCCGCGATCTCAATGGTCGCTTTATCTTGGGTCCACGTTCTGCAGAACTTGCTGCCGCGGCTGGTGAAGATCGACTGATTGCCGCTGCTGCCCCAGCGTTAGCGGCGTTGCGCGATGCAACCGGCGAATCAGCGCAGTTATATCGCCGCCAAGGAGATATTCGTATCTGCGTTGCAGTTGCTGAACGACTTTCAGGTCTACGCGATTCTGTTCCTGTTGGTGCATCTCTTACGATGCAGGCAGGATCTGCTGCACAAATTTTGATGGCATGGGAAGACTCAGAGAAGATTCATCGCGGACTTAAGAATGCGCGTTACACGGCAGCTCACTTAGCTGCAGATCGTCGCCGTGGTTGGGCACAATCTGTTGGAGAACGCGAAGCAGGCGTTGCATCTGTATCTGCACCCGTGCGCGGACCAAATGGAAAAGTAATTGCCGCAGTTTCAATTAGCGGGCCTATCGAGCGTTTAGGACGTCAACCGGGACGTCTTCATGCAGCAGCTGTTGTTGCAACTGCAGAGCGCCTTACAGAGCACTTAAAGCAGGGTAAGTAAGTTAATTACCTGCAAGATCGAGTTCACGGAGAACTCGAGTGATGATTGTGAAGTTAAATCCCTTACGCGCCAAGAGCGATTGAATACGTCGAATCTGCACATCGGGTTGAAGTCGTGACATGGTGTTGTACTTCTTGAATCCCAAATCAAATGCCACTCGGTACTCGGATTCGTCATCGATGCCATCGAGAGCTTCATCTATCTGCTCTTGAGTAACGCCCTTCTGACGAAGTTCGCCGGCGATGATGCGCTTCGATAACTTCTTATGTGAGTGGCGCGAAGTTGCCCAAGCGGATGCAAATTCACGATCATTGACGAGGCCGGTCTCTTGGAGACGGAAGACGACAGCTTGCGCCACATCATCTTCTACGCCACGGGTCTTTAGGTGAGCGAGAAGCTCGCCCTTACTTTTCGCCCTAGCCACAAGTGCATTGAGTGCAATTGTGTGAGCTACTTCGTAAGGGTCAGAGCCTTCGCCTCTTTCAACCTTTGCAAATTGCAGTGAAATTAGAAATCAACCTCTGCTGCTGCTTCATCGATCTCTGCGATCAATGCTGCATCTACCTCGACAGGTACGAAGTTTGCGCGGATCTTAGATTCGATCTCATTGGCGAGATCTGGATTATCGATGAGGAATGCGCGTGAATTTTCCTTACCTTGGCCGAGTTGATCAGCTTCGTAGGTATACCAAGCGCCTGATTTCTTAACGATACCGAGCTCGACGCCCATATCGAGAAGTGAACCTTCGCGAGAGATTCCGACGCCGTAGATGATGTCGAACTCTGCCTGCTTAAATGGTGGAGCCATCTTATTTTTGACGACCTTAACGCGTGTACGGTTACCGACAGATTCGGTTCCATCCTTCAGCGTTTCGATGCGACGGATATCGAGGCGAACAGATGCGTAGAACTTAAGCGCCTTTCCACCTGTTGTTGTTTCAGGAGAACCGAAGAAGACACCGATCTTTTCGCGGAGCTGGTTGATAAAGATTGCTGTTGTCTTTGATTGGTGAAGTGCACCGGTGATCTTGCGAAGCGCTTGTGACATCAGGCGTGCCTGGAGACCCATATGTGAGTCGCCCATCTCGCCTTCGATTTCTGCGCGAGGAACGAGCGCTGCAACTGAGTCAACGACTACGAGATCGAGAGCGCCAGAGCGAATCAACATATCCATGATTTCGAGCGCTTGTTCGCCGGTATCTGGTTGTGAGACGAGAAGTGCATCGATATCAACGCCGAGCTTCTTTGCATACTCTGCATCGAATGCATGTTCAGCATCGATAAATGCGCAGATGCCGCCAGCCTTCTGTGCATTTGCGATTGCATGGAGAGTAAGTGTTGTCTTACCTGAAGATTCAGGTCCATAAATTTCAATGATGCGGCCACGTGGTAGGCCACCAATTCCGAGAGCGACATCGAGGGCGACAGAACCGGTAGGAATAACTTCGATTACCTGTGCTTGTCGATCTGACATCTTCATTACTGAGCCCTTACCAAACTGTCGTTCGATTTGAGCTAGTGCGGTATCTAACGCCTTCTGGCGATCAGAGACATTCTTATCTTCAGGCTTTGCTTTTTCTGCAGCCACTGTCTTCTCCATTTCATCTCGAACGTCTGCGAGCGCAGCCGTTGGTATTCGGCCCAGAAGGTACGGAAATTCTCTGCGACGGCCCTCGCGTTATAGAGACGCTGTGGGCGGAGGCTGAGCACCGCTCTGGTTGAACTTGCTAAGAGTATCCGAACATCTGTTCGAAAGGTAGCAGGCGCCACTGACAAGTAGGGTGTGTCGCGTGTTGATCCTCCTGCCTCCCTCCGAGAAGAAGGTCCAGACGGATAAGCCGACCCCGGCCATGAGCGTCTATGCAGGAGTTCTCTACCAAGCCCTCGAATGGAGCTCGCTCTCCCCCGCTGCCAAGAAACGTGGCGAGACCGCCCTTGCGATTATCTCGGCCAAATACGGCGTGGTCCGCCCGACGCAGCGAATTGAAAGCTATAAAGAGAAGATCGATAACAAGGCGATGCGCGAACCGGTGGCTGCGATTTTAGATCCCATTAAGACGGGCTTGATTGTTGATTGCCGTTCATCTACCTATAAAACTGTCTGGCACTCCCCTGTCGAAATCACTGTCGAGGTACGTGTTTCTACCGTGGTCGATGGTGTGCGAACCGTGGTCACTCATATGTCGAAGAAGACTCGCGGCGAGATAGCGCGTTGGTTGCTGCAGAGCCGTTCGATGCCAAAGACCCCAGAAGATTTATATGCGATTGTCTCTGAGAAGTATCCATGCGCGCTCACGCCATCAGACGGCGTCGAGCCGTGGATTCTGGAAGTTATCGCCGTTTAACTAGGCGCGTGAAAAGGCAGTGCGCTTAATAAAGTCAACAGTAAGTGCTGGGTAGTTCCACATAATCACATGCGCGCAGTTATCAACGACAATCCACTTTGAGTGAGGTGGTGCAACTTCTCGCTCTTGTGCCCGCGGGTGCGGCAAGGTTAAGTCGTAATCTCCGAAGACAATAGAAACTGGGATCGTCTCGGATATATTTGAATCAAATTTCTTAAACCGGATTGCTTTCCACATTGGCATATAACCAATAGAGCGCGCCATCGCAATCACAGAATCTTTACAGGATTCGAAAGAAAGTTCACGCCATAAGTGAGTGATCTTCTTATATCCCAGCGCCTTGAGAGGCGGTAGGTGATAAGCCAACCGCAGGAAATACTGAGAAATTTTGGCAAGGATGCGAGCGAGCAAACTCGGTGGAAGTTTCTGCGTAGGACCTTCATGCCATAAGCCAGCTGGGGCAAGGGCCGTAACGCTCTTAACGCGATCTGGAAATTGCGCAGCTAACTCAAGTGCAATCCATCCACCTAGCGAATTTCCAGCCACATGGAACTCATGTACTCCGTGATCTTTCTCCATCGCAGTAACAATTGATTGCGCTAGTGAGCGTGGATCAAGGGGTTCATCATGCAATGGTGCGCTTCCGTGACCAGGAAGATCTACTGGATAAATCGAGAAATGTTCTTCAAGACCTGGGTGCAGCGTCTTCCAAATATTGCCGGCAGATCCCAATCCGTGAACGAGCACAAGAGCCGGAAGATTTGGGGTGCGCGCAAATACTTCAGATGTGACAGGCATTTTTAGTATCGGTACTTTGCTGTTTCAGTGGGGCATTGTTTACATACTGCCCGCCAAATTTCATCGGCTTCTCGACCTGCGGTAAGTGCTTCATTGACGGTCATCGAACCCAGCTCACTAATTGCAATATCTTGAGAAAAAGATGGTGCCCAGGCATCGCCAAATGAGAGCACGATTCTTTCGCGCAAATCTGAGATACGCATGAGATTAAAAGAGTGTGCGCTCTACAAGTAACTCAGCTTGATCGCGTGATTGCTTGGCGGTGATTGGTTGCATCACTTGGCCAAGAAGCCAGCGCATCGCAAGTCCTGTACCAGCTTCAGACTTTGTCGCCTCGTAGATACAGGTCGCTAAGATCAAATAGAGTGGGTTCTCTGCATGAGACATAATGGCGATAAGCATCTGTGCATCATGTTGGCGCATCGCAGCAAGTGCAGAATCGGTTGAAATAATTTTAGAGAGAGTTTCGAGTGCATCGGCTGGGGTTCCTGCTCGCTGAGCAAGATCAACTAGCTTCTCGACTTCAGCAGTCACAAGTGCTTCAAGGACTGCGTTCTTATCGCGATAGTGGTTATAGAGAGTTGCGCGAGAAACCTCAGAGGCATCTGCAATATCAATCATTGAAATATTTGATACGCCGTGCGCAGCAATAAGAGATTTTGTTCCTTCGAGAATTGCGCTCTCGGTGCGACGATGGATTCCGCCTTGCAAGGCGTACTTAGGCTGCGTCGACAACGGAGAGCTTTGCGCTTTCACGAGATTTGAGTTCGTGTGCAACGCCTGTCATCACAGTTGAAAGTGTGAGTCCAAGCGCTTCGCAGATTGCATTGAGAAGTTCAGAAGATGCTTCCTTTTGACCGCGTTCAACTTCAGAGAGGTAACCCAGAGAGACGCGAGCTTCGCGAGCAACATCGCGAAGCGTGCGGGATTGTGTGGTGCGCGCATCACGAAGTGTGTGGCCAACTGCTTCACGCAATAAGGTCATCGCCCATCCCCCCTCTTTCCACGGTGTATTAGCCAAGGATACGGGCAAAGGTGCCCAACGCGCTGGATATAGCGCCTTGTCGCACGCCATCACGACCGCTATCGAGGGTTAATTGCAGGGTTTGGCAGATTGGTCCGCAGATTGCAATCCAGGCAGTGCCTTCACGAATTCCCATGTAATCACCTGGTCCAGCAATTCCTGTTGTCGCTATCGCCCACGTGGTTCCGAGCTTTTCGATGGCACCCTGCGCCATTTCAATGGCTACTTCTTCGCTTACCACCGTATGTTGATCAATAGTTTTCTGTTGAACTCCAAGAATATTTATCTTCACATCAGATGTGTAGGCAATTACTCCACCAGCAAATACCTCGGATGCTCCGGGGACTTGTGTGAGAGCGTGGCCAAGACCGCCGCCTGTAAGCGACTCTGCGACCGAAACGGTTTCACCGCGAGATTTCAAAATCTTGATGATGGATTTAGCGTGCGCTTTTGATGGCATGCGGCAAACCTACCGCTTGGAATACCACGAGCGTAAGTAGTCGTAGGCAGAAGTTATGGTCAGAATAATTGCCACACTGATGAATCCGTATTTAAACCAATCTAGCCAAGCTGGAAGCGGAAGGATAAAGAAGCCCACGCCAAAGTTCTGCATAAGCGTTTTAATCTTTCCGCCTTTGCTTGCGGGGATTACGCCATTCTTGATGACAATAAGTCTGAAAAGCGTGATTCCGATTTCGCGGGAGAGAATCAAAATCGTGATCCACCAAGGAAAACGATCAAGAATTGAGAGCGAGATCATCGCCGAACCTATGAGCGCTTTATCTGCAACCGGATCGAGAAAGGTGCCCAGAGGTGTAATCCGATTTGAATGGCGAGCCCATCTCCCATCGACAATATCTGTCATGCCCAGAGTGAAGAAGATGAAGTAAGAAATTATCTGGAAAGTTGAGTTATCTCCACCGTCATAGAAAAGCGTGTAGACCCCAATCGGAATTAACAGGATTCGCGTAACGGTCAGAGTATTCGGCGTGATAAATCCTGGAACTTTCATCGAGCTTCGGCTACCAAATCTGCACCCATTGAATCCACAATTACAGCGTCGACATATTGACCAACAGCGTAATCAGTCCCGATGAAGCTTGTTGTTCCATCTACTTCAGGTCCTTGATGTGCTGCACGCCCTTCTTGCAACTCGGCATCTTCAATAAGGACTCGAACTGATTCTCCGATTCGTGCCTGTGCGCGCATCGAGACCATTTCATCTGCAAGTGAGGAAAGTGCTTCAACACGTTCGCGAATTACTTCATCGGCAACTTTGTCACTGAGATCTAGCGCTTCGGTGTTATCTTCATCGGAATATCCAAAGATTCCGACAGCATCGAGCTTTGCCGCAGTTATAAAGTCTGCAAGTTCGTTGTAATCAGCCTCTGTCTCGCCAGGGAAACCGACAATGAAGTTAGAGCGAATGCCAGCTTCAGGAGACAGTGCGCGAATTTGGGTAATAAGGTGGAGGAACTTCTCAGAGTCGCCGAAGCGGCGCATTCGTCGCAAAACGGTTGGACTGGTGTGCTGGAAGGAGAGATCGAAGTATGGAGCGACCTTATCCGTCTCAATCATTGCCTGTAGAAGCGATGGGCGCATCTCTGCTGGTTGAAGATATGAGAGGCGCACGCGTTCGACGCCAGGGATTTCAGCAAATTCATGGAGGATCTTCTCCATCAATTTAAGGTCGCCCAAATCTTTTCCATATGAGGTTGTATTTTCGCTGACTAAGAAGAGTTCGCTGACTCCGTTCTGGGCAAGCCATGTCGCCTCTTGAAGAATTTCAGTGGGACGACGCGAGATAAACGAGCCACGGAAATATGGAATCGCGCAGAAAGAACAACGTCGATCACAACCAGAAGCAATCTTGAGAGGTGCCCACGGGGCATTTCCTAGACGCTTACGGAAGAGAGATCCACCAGCACCAAGTGAAGATGCGTAGCTTTCATCGCGTGCTGCTGCACGGTCAACGGGTGCAATAGGAAGAAGTGCGCGACGATCGCGAGGAACGTGTGGTGTGTGCGCATTTCCGCTGACAATAGATTGAAGTCTCGCTGAAATATCTTGATAATCATCGAATCCAAGAATCGCATCTGCTTCTGGAAGGGCCTCAGCCAACTCTTTTCCGTAGCGTTCAGCCATGCAGCCAACTGCAACGACTGCACGCGTAGTTCCATGACCTTTGAGAGAGTTTGCTTCAAGAAGAGCATCAACCGAGTCTTTCTTTGCTGACTCGATAAATCCACATGTATTTACTACGGCAACTTCTGCTGATTCAACATCGTCAACAAGGGTCCAACCGTCAGCAGCTAAGCGGCCAGCGAGTTCTTCGGAATCAACTTCATTTCGCGCGCACCCCATAGTGACAATGGCGACGGTGCGAGACATAAGGGTGATGTTAGCGGAAGGTGCGACGAACCTCTTCATTTTGGCCACCCAATGGTGCTAAAGCCTTGCCATTAAGTGTCAGATCAAGTCCAGCCGGGTTACTCAAGTAAACGCTGATTGCAGTCTGACCCGTGAAGGATTTATTTTCACCCTGGAACATTGAGCCCTTTGAGACATGTTCTCCATCAACAACGATATCGATATAAGAATTTCCACGGACTGCAGAAATCGTTAGTGAGATAGGGCCGCTTCTTGGTGTTGACGATGCAGTAGCAACTGCCGAAGTTGAAGGTGAAGGCGCTGCACTCTCGCTTGCAACTACCGAAGGAGTCGGCGTTCCTTCAACTTCTGAACTTTGATTTGAAATAACAATCTGGCCGATTCCGAGAACCAAAAGGATTGCAAGAGATACGCCTGCAGGAACTTTCCATGAAATTTTCTTTGCTTCGCGCGGAACCTGCATCACATTATTTTCAGCAAGCAAATCTTGGATTGCGCGATGTTCAGTGGAATGTTCTTCGTTGTAAAGATCGATAAATACTTGCGGATCAATTCCTACCTTGGCCGCGATATTTCGCAGGTGTCCGCGGGCGTAGGTATCTCCCCCGCAATGTGCAAAGTTATTATTTTCCATTTCGGTTAATAAACCGATGCGAATACTTGTGGACTCCGATAATGACTCAATGCTCAGGCGTGCAGCTTCGCGAGCATCGCGAATCGTGCTTCCAAGAGTCATCTATCTGCCGCCTTGCTGTGGGGAACCTGAATGCTTAATTGTAACTTTAGAGGTAAGGGTGATTAATAGAAAGAGTCTCTATTTCTCAGAAATCACCCCTAAAGCGCACCCACATTTAAAGAGGAATCAGTAATCGCGGAGCGTAGCGAGCACAGAATCAATTTCATCTGGCTTCACCATAACGGTGCGAGCTTTCGAACCTTCAGACGGTCCAACGATTCCACGAGATTCCATCAGATCCATCAGTCGTCCCGCCTTGGCAAAACCGACTCGGAGTTTGCGTTGCAACATTGATGTCGAACCAAATTGAGTACTGACCACAAGTTCAACGGCTTGAATCAATATCTCGAGATCATCACCAATCTCTTTATCAATATTCTTATTCGCTTGAGCAACCTGAGTTACATCATCGCGATATCGTGGTGAAAGTTGCTTCTTAACATGTCCTACAACCGCTTCAATCTCTCGTTCTGAAACGTATGCGCCTTGAATACGTATGGCACGACTTGCGCCCATAGGGATAAAGAGACCATCACCTTGGCCAATAAGTTTTTCGGCACCTGGGCTATCGAGGATAACTCGTGAGTCTGCCAAAGAAGATGTTGCAAAAGAGAGACGTGACGGAACGTTTGCCTTGATAAGACCGGTAACAACATCGACTGATGGACGTTGGGTCGCAAGCACCAAGTGAATACCTGCTGATCGAGCGAGCTGAGTAATGCGCACAACAGACTCTTCGACTTCGCGAGCTGCAACCATCATGAGGTCTGCAAGCTCGTCGATGATGACAAGAAGGTATGGATAAGGCTCGACGATGCGATCAGATCCAGGAGGTGCGACAACTTTTCCAGCGCGAACCGCCTTATTGAAATCATCGATATGTCTAAAGCCAAATGTTGCTAAATCTTCGTAGCGCAGATCCATCTCACGGACTACCCAAGTAAGAGCATCCGCAGCCTTCTTCGGGTTGGTAATGATTGGAGTAATGAGATGCGGGATTCCTTCATAGGCAGTGAGCTCTACTCGCTTGGGGTCAATCAAAATAAGTCGAACATCATCGGGAGTAGCACGCATCAAAATCGATGTAATCATCGCGTTAATCATCGAAGATTTACCGGCGCCAGTTGCACCTGCAACAAGTAAGTGAGGCATCTTCGCTAAGTTGGCACAGACAAAGTTGCCTTCAACATCTTTGCCAAGGGCTACAAGCATTGGATGGTGATCTTGTCCCGCAACGCTTGAGCGCATTACATCGCCAAGGGCAACAATTTCACGGTCAGCATTTGGGATTTCGATTCCAACGGCAGATTTACCTGGGATTGGAGAAAGGATGCGCACTTCGCTACTTGCTACTGCATACGAAATATTCTTCGACAGTGCGGTAATGCGCTCAACCTTTACGGCATTTCCTAGTTCTACTTCGTAACGAGTAACAGTTGGTCCGCGCATAAAACCAGTAACAGCTGCATCGATATCAAATTGCTTAAATACTTCAGTCAGGGAGGCGACCACAGTCTCGTTCGCTTTGCTCTTTGCCTTTGCTGCAGGACCTAATTTGAGGAGATCTTGAGAAGGAAGCTCATATTTAGTATCGCTTGTAAGCAAGAGTTGCTCTGGACGCTTCTCGCTCTTTGGCGCCTCTTTGAGTTGCGCCTCCAGAGGTATGCGAGGGACCTCAACGGTAAATTCTTGATCGAACTCTTCTTCATCGATCTCTTCTGGCTCTTCATTCCAAGCCACCACAGGTGACTCGAATGGTGGCGTGTCAGAGATTTCAAAGTCATCTTCTTTACGTGCGGGCTTCTTCGACCAGAGCCAGATTGCAATTACCTTCAGGCGAATCCCCACCTTCGAGAGCGGAGTTGCAGTAATGATTAGTACGCCGAAGAAGAACGTTGCGAAGAGAACTGGGTATGCAAGAAGAGATGTCATTAGCGCTACGAGTGGCTTTGCTATCCAGTAACCGAGCAATCCACCACCATCGCGAATTGCTGTGGCACCGGTTGGGTTGACTGCTCCTAATGAACCATTGAGAAGGTGGGCAAGGCCTGTTGCGCTGATAAGAAGTGTCAGCGTTCCAACAGTGATGCGACCTGTGGTGTGCTTATCTTCAGGTTTTCTAAAGAGACGCACTGCAAAGTAGAGAAGTACAAGTGGTGCCAAGACTCCGATGCGGCCAAACGCGCCGTAGAAGAGTGAGTAGAGGTTTCGACCTACGAAGTTATTGGCCTTAAACCAAGTTCCGGCAAAGGCCGAGAGAGATAGAAGGAGAACGAGGAGCGCTGCTCCATCGCGATGGTGTTCTGGATCGAGATCGCGAGCACCTCGTGCTACAAAGCGAATCGATGATCCGAGAGATTTAGCTAAAAGACGCCAGAGCGAAGATAGCGTTGAGCCAAGAATCTTCAGGAAAGATTTATTGGATGTGCGTTTCTTCTTCTTAGCCACACCTTCAATCTTAGGTGGAGGGTATTTTTCACGCCCGTAGGCGCGCCGACCTATACCTCTACGACAACAGGAACAATCATCGGACGGCGACGGTGTTTCTGACCGACCCATCCCCCGATAGTTCTACGTACTACTTGTGAAAGTTGATGTGTTCCGTTGACGCCTTCGGCAACTGCCGCGGTGAGTGCTTTCTCAATCTGTCCACGGACTTCATCGAAGAGCGCTTCATCCTCATTAAAGCCACGAGCATGGATGTCAGGTCCGGCAACAATTTTTCCGGTCTGGGATTCAATGACGACGATGACTGAGATAAATCCTTCTTCGCCAAGAATTCTGCGATCTTTCAGTGACGATTCAGTGATATCACCGATGCTCTGGCCATCGACGTAAACAAATCCACAAGGGACAGAGCCCACAACCTCAGCTTCGTGATTGACAAGATCGACGACTATGCCGTTTTCGATAATAAAAGCATTCTCACGTGGCACGCCTGCCTGAATTGCAATCTCTGCATTGGCTTTGAGATGGCGCCATTCGCCGTGAACAGGGAGCGCATACTTTGGCTTAACGATGTTGTAGCAATAGAGAAGTTCGCCGGCTGCAGCATGGCCAGAGACATGCACCATCGCATTAGCTTTGTGTACAACTTTGGCACCAAATCGGGTGAGTTCATTGATGACTCGGAATACTGAATTTTCATTACCTGGAATAAGCGATGATGCCAAGATAACTGTGTCTCCATCGCCAACGCGAATCTGGTGATCTCCATTTGCCATGCGAGATAGCGCAGCCATTGGCTCACCCTGCGAACCTGTGCAGATAAGAACGACGCGATCATCGTAATTATCAAGTTCGCGTGCATCGAAGAGGATTCCACTGGGAACGTTGAGATAGCCCATATCTTCGGCAATCTTCATATTTCGAATCATGGAGCGACCAATAAAGGCGACGCGACGATTGTGAAGGGCGGCGGTATCGATGACCTGTTGCACGCGGTGAACGTGCGAAGAGAAAGATGCGACGATGACGCGTCGTTTTGTCGATGCAATAACTCTGTTGAGCGCCGGCATGATTTCACGCTCTGAAGGAGTAAATCCCGGAACATCTGCATTCGTTGAATCAACGAGGAAGAGATCTACGCCTTCTTCACCTAAACGTGCAAAGGTGCGTAAATCTGTAATGCGACCATCAAGTGGGAGTTGGTCCATCTTGAAATCGCCGGTGTGCAGAACTGTTCCGGCCTTTGTGTGAATCGCGACGGCAAGTGCATCGGGAATGGAGTGGTTGACAGCGACAAATTCAAGTTCGAATGGGCCAACATCTTCACGGTTTCCTTCAGTGACTTCGCGAGTCAGTGGTGAGATTCGATGCTCTTTACACTTTGCTGAAATAAGAGCGATAGTCAGCGGTGATCCGTAAACTGGAATATCTCCGCGTTCACGAAGTAAGTATGGAACTGCACCAATGTGGTCTTCATGGCCATGTGTGAGGAATAGTCCAACAACATCGTTGAGGCGATCGCGGATATAACTAAAGTCAGGAAGAATGAGATCGATACCTGGTTGGTTATCTTCAGGGAAGAGAACTCCGCAGTCGACAATCAAGAGCTTGCCATTGGTCTCATAGACAGTCATATTGCGACCGATTTCAGAGATTCCACCAAGTGCGACTATGCGCAGTCCACCATCAACGAGTTTGCTAGGTGTACCGAGATTTGGATGGGGATGTTGTGTCATAGATTAATTCTTCAGCGTGACGCCGCCAGCAATCAGATCTTTACGTAGCTGTTCGATCTGTGGTTCGGTTGCATCAACGAGTGGCAGACGAGTTGTTCCTCCGGGAAGTCCCATGAGTGACATCGCTGCCTTGGTCAAAATTGCACCCTGTGTGCGGAATGTGCCGGTAAATACTGGCAAGAGTTGCTGGTGAATCTCGAGCGCCTTAGCTGAATTGCCAGCAAACCACGCATCGAGCATTGCCTTGAGTTGAAGTCCAACTGTGTGGCCACAGACAGATACAAATCCAACTGCGCCTACTGAAAGGAATGGCAAATTGAGAATGTCATCGCCTGAGTAAACAGGAACTCCACATCGCTTAATTACCCAAGAAGTTGCAGCAATATTTCCCTTTGCATCTTTGAGAGCGACGATGTTATCGACAGTGTCAAAGAGTTTAACGATGGTGTCAGATTCAATTTCAACGCCGGTGCGACCTGGAATGTCATACATCATGATTGGTAAATCGGTAGCAGCAGCAACTGCGCGGAAGTGCGCTTCGATACCAGCTTGAGGTGGCTTGTTGTAATACGGAGTTACAACGAGAAGTCCGTCAGCTCCTGCATCCTGTGAACGCTTTGCTTGTTCGACGGTGTAAGCAGTTTCGTTATCGCCAGCGCCTGAGAGAACTTGAATCTTAGAGCCAACAACTTTCTTGACGACTTTAATGATCTCAAGTTTTTCAGAAGATTTAGTTGTTGGGGCCTCGCCTGTTGTTCCGTTGACGGCGATGCCATCGTGGCCAGTATCAACGAGATGCTGCGCAAGCTTTTCTACGCCAGCCCAGTCGATAGACCCATCCTTATCAAAAGGGGTCACCATTGCGGTGAGGAGTCGACCGAAAGGTGCTTGCGTACTCATTTGGGAATCTTATCGCTTAAGGCGCGATACGACCAGATTTTTCAAATGCCCCGTATGTAAGAGGCATTAATTTCGCGAATTCGGCTTCCATTTTTTCAGCAACCATCTCAATTTCGCGCTGCGGGTAGCTTGGGAAGTGTGAGCCCTCACGAGCTGTGCGAAGTGAAAGGAAGTTCATGAGTGCGCGAGCATTCATGGTCACATACATTGATGAATACGTTGCAACTGGAAGTACTACGCGTGCAACTTCGCGGGCAACGCCAGCATCGAGCATCTTCTGATATGAATCGTAAGCAACGAGATAAGCATCTTTCATCGCCTTCACGCTGATTTCATATTGTTCGGGAGTTCCATCTTCAAATGTATAGGCACCTGTCTTGCCGACCTGAACCAATTTACGTTCTTTAGATGGCACGTAAAAAACTGGCTTGAGTTCGCGATAGCGACCTGATTCTTCGTTGTATGAAGCGATGCGGTGGCGCATGAATTCACGGAATACAAATATTGGCGCTGAAACAAAGAATGTCATTGATGTGTGCTCGAAAGGCGAGCCATGGCGTTCGCGAGCTAGGTAATTGATGAGACCTGCAGAACGTGCTGGGTCTTCACCGATCTCATCCATTGATTGTTCGCCAGCAGTAGAAACGCGGGCTGCCCAAATAACATCGGCATCACTTGCGCTTGCCTTGATGAGTTCAACGGATACATCGTCTCTAAAAATTACGGTCTCAGACATGTTCGCACCTTATCTATCAACCCCCCTCCACCCTTTGGATATCTAGGGCACAATTGCCGCGTGTCCAGAGTGAACCGCGCCACCGCGAGCCAAAGTCTGAGCGTCTCCTTCACTGTTGGCCTCTATGGAACAGCCTTTGGGGCTGCATCAATCGCAGCAGGGTTTTCAATCCTTCAGACCTGCCTTCTCTCACTTCTTACCTTTTCCGGTGCCTCGCAATTCGCTGTAGTTGGGGTAATGGGCGCCGGAGGAAGTGCACTCTCTGGAATTGCAACCGCTTCACTACTTGGAATTCGCAATGGTCTCTATGGGTTGCGAATGGCACCTGTATTAAAGGTTCGCGGGCTGAAGAGAGTGATTGCGGCTCAAGTAACGATTGATGAATCAACCGGTGTATCAATCGGCCAAGAAGATCTCGGCAACGATGCGATGAAACATGGCTTTTGGCTTACAGGTTTTGGTGTCTATATCTTCTGGAATTTTTTTACTCTTCTCGGCGCACTCGGCGCGCAAGCCATGGGAAATCCATCAGCATGGGGTCTTGATGCCGCAGTCCCTGCTGCATTTCTTGGACTTGTTTGGCCAAGACTGCTTGGAAAATTTGAACGCGTACTTGCAGCCTCTGCCGTCGTTCTTGCCATTGCATTGAGCCCAATCATTTCAGCGGGCTTGCCGATTATTGCTACAGCACTTCTTGCCGTTGCTTTTGGATGGAAGGCTCGCGCATGAACGCACTATGGTTCGGAGTTCTTGGTACCAGCGCAATTGCATTTGCCCTCAAGTACACAGGGCATTCCATTCCAGAGAAGTACTTAACAAATCCGCGGATGCTGCGAATCAATACTCTGATTCCGATCGCATTACTAAGCGCCCTCGTTGGGGTTCAGACTCTTACCGAGAAAGGTAAGTGGGTGATTGATCAGCGCCTAGCAGGCGTTGCGGTGGCACTCATTGCGCTCAGTCTGAAGGCGCCTTACTTCGTTGTCGTAATCTCAGCTGCCGTTACATCGGCAGTCTTGTACCGACTGTAAAGTTAAATAATTCCGAGCGAAGTGAGCTTCGCTTTGAGATCGTTATCTGAAGGCTCTGTTAGGTGAGTTCCATCTGAGAAGACGATGACAGGAATCGACTTTGCTCCCCCATTGATCTCTTGCACCTTCGCTGCAGCTGATTCATCTGCTTCCACATCAATGTGATTGACCTGAACATCGAGCTCTTCAAAGAGGCGCTTTGAGCGACGGCAATCTCCGCACCAATCGGCGCCGTACATTGTGATATCTGCGTGTGCCATGTCTTAACCTTCCATAAAGTTTTCAAGGCCGAATGTCAGCCCTGGATGAGTAACAACCTGACGAACGCCAAGAAGTACTCCTGGCATAAAACCTACTCGGTCAATTGAGTCGTGGCGAATGGAAAGTGTTTCACCAATTCCACCGAGCAACACCTCTTGATGTGCAACTAAACCGCGAAGACGAACTGAGTGAACTGGAATATCTCCCACTGTTGCACCACGTGCACCATCGAGTGAAGTTGATGTTGCATCTGGCATTGGAGCAAGACCCGCCTCTTTACGAGACTTAGCCATAAGTTCAGCTGTACGAGCGGCAGTACCAGATGGAGCATCGACCTTATTTGGGTGGTGAAGTTCAATGATTTCTGCAGATTCAAAGTACTTAGCTGCCTTTGTTGCAAACTCCATCATAAGAACTGCACCGATTGCGAAGTTTGGAGCGATCAAGACGCCAGACTTTGAAGTTGCAAGGAGGCTCTTAATCTTTGCGATACGAGCATCATCAAAGCCAGTTGTTCCGATGACCGCGTTGATGTTGTGGGCAATAAGAAATTCAAGGTTAGCCATAACTGAATCAGGGGTCGTGAAATCAACGACCACCTGTACGCCATTTGCTGTCAGCGCGTCAAGTGAATCACCGAGATCAAGGGCTGCAACGAGTTCGAGATCAGGTGCATCAGTAACAGCCTTAACAACTTCTGAACCCATGCGGCCACGTGCACCCAGTACGCCTACTTTGATCATTTCTGAAGCACCTTTTCAAATTTAGATTCATTCTTAAATGGACCGACAAGAGCAAGGGTAGGCGTTTTCACCAAGAACTCGCTGGCAATTTCGCGAATGTCTTCAGCGCTTACGCGAGAAATTGCTTTGAGGATGTCATCAAAATCCATCACTTGGCCATAAACGATTTCATTCTTACCGATACGGCTCATGCGCGATCCGGTATCTTCTTGGCTCAGGACAAGTGAGCCACGAACTGCGCCTTTAGCGCGTTCAATTTCTTCATGAGTCATTCCATTATCTGCAACGTCTGATAAGACACTGCGGATAATTTCGACAACCTCGATTGCCTTTGTTGGATTGCAACCTGCATAGAAACCAAGAACTCCAGAACCTGCGAACTGCTGTGCGTAGGCGTAAACAGAATAAGCAAGGCCACGCTTCTCACGGATTTCCTGGAACAAGCGTGACGACATTCCTCCACCGAGAGCTGCCGAGAGAACGCCCATAGAGAAGCGACGATCATCAGCGCGAGCAACGCCTTCCATGCCATAGAACATGTGGGCTTGTTCGCTCTTCTTGTACATCAACCCAACAGACTGCTGCTTAGTGTTCTTGACCAGAGTATTTGGACGAACAACTGGTGCTGCAAGCACATCAAGGAAGTTATCGCGAGAAAGAGCTTCTTCAACCATCGCGACGACGCGCTTATGTTTGATATTTCCTGCAACTGCAACAACGAGATCTTGTGGCAGGTACTTCTTCTTGTAATAGTTAAAGACTGTATTGCGTGACATTCCGTTGATTGAGTCAATGGTGCCCAAAATAGGGCGACCAATGGGGGTGTCACCGTAATAAGTATCGCTAAAGAGATCGTGTACTAAGTCGCTTGGATCGTCATCGCGCATCGCAATTTCTTCGAGGACAACCTTGCGCTCTGCATCGACATCGAGAGCTGTAACGATGGATGATGTGATGAGATCGCTGACGACCTCAATCGCCATCGGAAGATCGGTATCAATGACACGTGCGTAGAAGCAGGTGTACTCCTTCGATGTGAAGGCATTCATCTCGCCGCCAACAGATTCGATAGAAGATGAAATCTCTAACGCTGTTCGGCTTGTTGTTCCTTTGAAGAGAAGGTGCTCTAAAAAGTGAGAAGCACCAGCTGTTGCCGGTGCTTCATCACGTGAACCTACATTGACCCAAACTCCCACAGCAGCGCTGCGCACTGACGGAACTTCTTCCGTAACAATGCGCAGGCCACTTGAGTGAACTGAGCGTTTGACTGACATCTACTTATTCAGCAGCTGGAGTCGTTCCATCTTCGAGAACTGGAACCAAAGAGAGCTTGCCCTTTGGATCAATCTCGCCGATTTCTACCTGAATCTTGTCGCCAACCTTCATGACATCTTCAAGGTTTTCAATGCGCTTTCCACCATGCATCTTGCGAATCTGAGATACGTGGAGCAATCCATCTTTACCTGGCATCAATGACACGAATGCACCGAATGTTGCGAGCTTTACGACAGTACCGAGGTAACGCTCTCCAACTTCTGGCATCTGAGGGTTAGCAATTGCATTGATCTGTGCGCGAGCAGCTTCTGCTGAAGGTCCATCGGTTGCACCGATGTAGATGGTTCCATCATCTTCAATTGAGATATCTGCGCCAGTTTCATCTTGAATCTGGTTGATGATCTTGCCCTTAGGCCCGATAACTGCACCGATCTGATCGACAGGAATCTTTACAGAGATGATGCGAGGAGCGTATTGGCTCATCTCATCAGGTGTATCGATTGCTTCGTTCATGACATCGAGAATCGCAAGACGCGCTTCCTTTGCTTGGTGAAGTGCGCCAGCAAGAACTGATGCAGGGATTCCATCGAGCTTTGTATCGAGCTGGAGAGCTGTAACGAAGTCCTTTGTTCCTGCGACCTTAAAGTCCATATCTCCAAATGCATCTTCGGCACCGAGAATATCTGTGAGAGCAACGTATTCAACCTTGCCGTCGACATCATCAGAGATGAGACCCATTGCAATACCTGCAACAGGAGCCTTAAGAGGCACGCCTGCTTGAAGCATTGAAAGTGTTGATGCACAGACAGATCCCATAGATGTTGATCCATTTGAACCAAGTGCTTCAGAGACCTGACGGATTGCGTAAGGGAACTCTTCGCGAGTTGGAAGTACTGGGATGAGTGCGCGCTCAGCAAGAGCACCGTGACCGATTTCGCGGCGCTTAGGTGTACCAACACGACCTGTTTCACCAGTTGAATATGGTGGGAAGTTGTAGTTGTGCATGTAGCGCTTTGAAGTATCAGGGCTCATTGTGTCGAGCTGCTGCTCCATCTTGAGCATATTTAGAGTTGTGATTCCGAGAATCTGTGTCTCTCCACGTTCGAAGATCGCAGAACCGTGAACGCGTGGAATTACTTCTACTTCAGCTGACAGCGCACGGATGTCGCGGAGTCCACGGCCATCGATACGGATCTTGTCGCGAAGTACGCGCTGACGTACAAGCTTCTTTGTGAGTGAGCGGAACGCTGCAGGAACTTCCTTTTCACGGCCTTCGAAGGCAGCTGAAACAGATTCCTTTGTTGAAGCTGAGATTTCGTCAATCTTAGTTTCGCGCTCTTGCTTACCTGAAATTGTGAGTGCCTTTGCAAGATCATCCTTTGCAGCCTTTTCAACTGCAGCAAATACATCATCCTGGTAATCAAGGAACACTGGGAAGTCAGCTGTTGGCTTTGCAGCAACTGCTGCAAGCTTTGACTGAGCTTCGCAGAGAATGCGAATAAATGGCTTTGCAGCATCAAGTCCCTGCGCAACGATCTCTTCTGTTGGAGCCTGAGCGCCTTCAGCAATGAGTCCGATTGTGCGAGTTGTTGCTTCTGCTTCAACCATCATGATTGCAACATCGTCAGCTGTAACGCGACCTGCTACGACCATATCGAAGACAGCGTTCTCGACCTGTGAATGGTTAGGGAATGCAACCCACTGACCGTCGATAAGTGCAACACGTACACCACCGATTGGGCCAGAGAATGGAAGACCTGCGAGCTGTGTAGACATTGAAGCTGCGTTGATCGCAATCACGTCGTACATGTGATCTGGATCGAGCGCCATTACTGTCACAACGATCTGAACTTCGTTACGAAGTCCCTTAATAAATGATGGACGCAATGGGCGGTCGATCAAACGGCAAGTAAGGATTGCCTCTTCTGATGGACGACCTTCGCGACGGAAGAATGAACCAGGAATCTTGCCGATGGCATACATCTTCTCTTCAACATCCACTGTAAGTGGGAAGAAGTCGAATTGATCCTTAGGTGTCTTTGATGCTGTTGTTGCCGAGAAGATCATTGTCTGATCATCGAGATACACAGCTGCAGCTCCTGCTGCTTGCTTAGCGAGGCGTCCTGTTTCGAACTTAATCTCGCGCTTTCCGAACTTTCCGTTATCGATAAGGGCTACTGCTGATTTTACGTCTTGACCCTCCATAGGGCGCTCCTTTAATTAAGTCAGCGCACCACATAAGGCAAATGAATCTTCGATCGAAGTCCACGAAATTATTTTCTGAATCAGCATTTCGTGAGCCACTACCGAGGACCATTTATCCTCGTGGGCGCTGATGCTCCAGTCAGGCCTCCGTATGAGGCCCAACTTTCCTACCAAGTACTGCGTATTAACTTTTAAAAATATTAAAGATTAACGGCGAATTCCGAGCTTCTCGATAATTGCGCGGTAACGATTGATATCTGTCTTTGCGAGGTACTGAAGAATGCGGCGACGCTGACCTACGAGCAACAAGAGGCCACGACGGTTGTGGTGGTCATGCGGGTTGGTCTTGAGGTGAGTTGTAATGTCTTCGATTCGACGTGACAAAAGTGCGACCTGAGCTTCAGGGCTTCCTGTATCAGTAGCTGATGAACCGTACTTTGCAATGATTTCTTTCTTTACTTCTGGTGTTAACGCCATTTTTATTTCCTTTTCATTCAGTCATTCTGACCAGGAGGCCATCCGGTTGTACTCTCGGATGATCGACAATCTCGTTGGACAAGTAGAAGTTTACCTGCGGGCTGTGGATAAGTGAAATTGAGGCTGGATTACGCCTATTTCTCCGTCAATTCGCGGGCCTGATCGCAATCCTTCTTCATCTGAACAAGAAGTTCATCGAGACCATCAAATTTGAGAGTTGGGCGTAGGTACCAGCCGAATTCAATCGATGCGTTTTTGTCATAAAGGTCGAGGCCCTGTTGATCGAGTGCATATGCCTCAACTTGGCGACCTCGTTCACCTTCAAATGTTGGGTTGGTGCCGATAGAAATCGCAGCTGGCCAGAAATTAATTCCAACAGTTAACCACCCTGCATAAACTCCATCTGCAGGAATTGTCTGCCCTTCAATCTTTCCTAAATTCGCTGTTGGATATCCAATTTCACGACCGCGCTTCTCGCCATGTACTACAACTCCATCGAGGCGATGTGGACGGGATAGAAGTTCACGGGCCTCTTCAACTTTGCCTACGGTGACCAGCGCGCGGATACGAGATGATGAAATAACTTCGGTATCAGCTTTGAGCTCTTGTACATCAACAGTGAAGTTGTGAGCGAGCCCAGATTTGATGAGCGAATCTACATTTCCTGCAGCCTTATGGCCGTATGTGAAATTCTTGCCCACAATGACTGTGCTGGCATGAAGCTGATTGACCAACACTGTCTGCACGAAATCTTCAGGAGACATCGCTGCAAACTTTTCATTGAACTTCATCACGGCAACTTGATCCGCATTATGGATCTTTAAGAGTTCGACGCGGTCAGCTAGCGTTGTAAGCATTGTTGGGGCGCGATCTGGAGCAAAGATTGTGGTTGGGTGTGGGTCGAAAGTCAGCGCAATAATTGAACGTCCATCTGCAATCTCTTTAGCGCGATTGAGCAGAAGTTGGTGACCCTTATGGACGCCATCAAAGACGCCGATTACTACGACGCTGGTCTCGTTCATACTCGAATCTTGCCTTACCTAGTTCGCCGCTGCAAAAACCGCAATGGGTTTCGCCTTGCCGCCTTCATCTTTCAGAAGCGCAATGAGTCGATTATCTGGTGATAGTGCGGCGTTGATAACTGTATTTCCATTTTCAGAAAGTGGACGCCCAAATGAAAGTTCCTGAACTTCTTCTAAGCTCAATTCGCGTGGAGTAAAGGTGGTGCGAGCAACATCGGCCAACTTAAGAGCGGTGAACTTCTGCGCCTTGAGGTCTTCAAAGCTGCATGCATCTTTTTCAGTAAAACCTGCAACGCGGGTACGGCGTAACGCACTGAGGTGTCCCCCGACGCCAAGTGACTCGCCGAGGTCGCGAGCAATAGCGCGAATAAATGTTCCCGCAGAGCAGGTGACTTCAATATCAACTTCTGTGGTGACTTCGAGATGGCGCACAGCGAGAATGTCGAGCTGAGTAATGGTGACGTTGCGAGCTTCAAGTTCAAACTTTTCACCTGCGCGAACTCGATCATAGGCGCGCTCTCCCCCGACTTTAACGGCCGAGACAGATGAAGGACGTTGCGCAATTGTTCCGACCATTGCCTTCAAAATCTTTTCGATGTCGGCATCTTGTACTTTGGATGCATCGGTAGAAGCAATAACTTCGCCTTCCTTATCATCTGTGATTGTTGATGCGCCAAGCACAACGGTTGCTACATAAGACTTATCGCCATCGGTGATGTACTGCAATAACCGGGTTCCGTTGCCGAAACCAAGTACAAGAATTCCGGTAGCCATCGGATCAAGGGTTCCAGCATGCCCTACTTTGCGAGTGCCGAGTGCTTTACGACCAACGGCCACAACATCGTGGCTAGTCATTCCGCCAGCTTTATCGACTACAAGAAACCCATCTGTAATCAAGTTATTTATTCTTCTTCGTCATTATTGCGATGACCTTGGTCATGCGCATCAGACGGAATGCGAGGGACTTTGTAAGGATCTTCTACGACCGGCTTCGCATTTTCACGAGCCTTTGCAACCTCTGCATCGAGTTGGTGGACTCGTTCCAGAAGTGAATCGAGCGCCTTTGCAGATTCTGGAAGTCCATCGAGGATAAATTCAAGGGATGGGGTAATGCGTGTTCCCAAATCTTTGCCAACAGCGCTACGAATAACGCCCTTTGCAGATTCGAGAGCCGCAGCAGTTGCAGCGCGCTCATCTTCGCCACCGAGAACGGTGTAGAAGATAGAGGCGTTCTGGAGATCTCCAGTAACGCGCGCATCGGTAACAGTGACAAAGCCAAGACGCGGATCTTTGATCTTTGTCTCGAGTAGCTGTGCCACTACTACCTTGATGCGGTCTGCAACCTTATGGCTGCGGTGTGAAGTTCCCATCTTTACGCGCGCTTCTTCTCGCGCATCTCGAATACCTGAATGATGTCTCCAACTTGAAGATCAGCACCCTTGCCTACGCCGATACCGCACTCAAAGCCTTCCTTGACTTCAGTTGCATCATCCTTAAAGCGCTTGAGGGATTCGATAGTGACATCTTCTGCAAGTACTGCTCCGTCACGCAATACGCGCGCCTTTGCATTACGGCGGATGATTCCGTCAGTAACGATAGATCCTGCAATTGTTCCGACCTTAGAAGATTTGAAGAGATCGCGAACTTCTGCGTTACCAAGTACAACCTCTTCGAATTCAGGCTTAAGGAGACCCTTAAGTGAGAGCTCGATTTCTTCGATTGCGTTATAGATAACTGAGTAGAAGCGAACTTCAACGCCTTCTTGATCGGCGAAGATTGCTGTCTGTGGTTCAGGCTTAACGTTGAAGCCGATCACAACAGCAGTAGATGCGGATGCAAGAGTGATATCGCTCTTGGTGATAGCACCTACGCCGCGGTGGATAACACGAAGATCAACTTCTGCTCCGACATCGAGCTGCATAAGCGCATCTTCGAGGGCTTCAACAGAACCTGAAACGTCACCCTTGAGGATGAGGTTAAGAGTTGAAATCTTGGACTGCTCCATGAAGTCTTCGAGAGAAACCTTCTTGCGAGCTTTAGCCAATTGCGCATTACGTTCTGCAGCCTGACGCTTCTCAGCGATTTGGCGTGCGGTGCGGTCATCTTCTGCAACGAGGAATGTATCTCCAGCGTTTGGAACAGATGTGAAACCGAGAACCTGTACAGGACGTGATGGACCAGCTTCATCAACATTGGCACCGTGCTCATCGAGCATTGCACGTACGCGACCAAATGATCCACCGGCGACGATTGCATCCCCGATCTTCAAAGTTCCGCGTTGCACAAGAACGGTTGCAACTGGGCCGCGACCACGATCGAGGTGAGCTTCAATAGCAACACCACGAGCATCATCGGCAGCGATTGCACGAAGGTCGATTGCAGCATCTGCTGTGAGGAGAATTGAGTCGATAAGTGCATCGACGCCTTCGCCCTTCTTTGCAGAGACGTTCACGAAGATTGTGTCTCCGCCGTACTCTTCAGCGATCAAGTTGTACTCGGTCAATTGCTGGCGGACCTTATCTGGGTTCGCGCCTTCCTTATCAATCTTGTTGACAGCGACAACGATTGGTACATCAGCAGCTTGAGCGTGGTTAAGCGCTTCAATTGTCTGAGGCATGATGCCGTCGTCAGCAGCAACTACGAGTACTGCAATATCTGTGACCTTTGCACCACGGGCACGCATCGCTGTAAACGCTTCGTGGCCCGGTGTATCGATAAAGGTGATTGCGCGGTTAACGCCATCGTGGTCGTGGTGAATTTGGTAAGCACCGATGTGCTGAGTAATTCCACCTGCTTCGCCCTTAATAACTTCGGTCTTACGGATTGCATCGAGAAGAGATGTCTTACCGTGATCGACGTGACCCATGACAGTAACAACTGGTGGGCGAGCAACGAGATCATCTGGATTCATATCTTCAAGCTCTTGAGCTAGATCGATATCGAAGTCCTGAAGAAGTTCACGATCTTCATCTTCAGGTGAAACGATTTCAATCTGATACTTAAGCTGTGCACCAAGAATTTCGAAGGTATCTGCATCCACTGACTGTGTTGCAGTAACCATTTCACCAAGGTGGAATAGCGCTGATACGAGCGCTGCTGGATCTGCACCAATCTTTTCAGCGAAATCTGCAAGCGATGCACCACGGCGCATACGAATCTTTGTCTTTCCATCACCGTGAGGAATAACTGCTCCACCAAGTTGTGGTGCTTGCATATTGTCGAATTCTTCGCGCAACGCCTTACGTGACTTCTGCTTACGCTTTGAAGATTTACTTGCATTCTTTCCGAATGCACCGGCTGTGCCGCCACGACCTGGGCCGCGATTAGGACCGCCACCGCCTGGACGTTGTGGACCACCAGTTGTTGCACCACCTGCACCTTGTGAACGGTAAGGACCTGATGATGTTGGTGCTCCACCTGTACGTGGTGGGTAATTACCTGTTCCTGTTCCAGCACCTGCTGGTCGAGGTGCACCAGGACGTGCTGCAAAACCTGGACGCACAGAACCTGGACGTGCTCCCGCCATTCCTGGACGAGGTGCGCCTGGTCGTTGTGCTGGTGGGCGTGGAACTGCGCCACCTGCTGAGAATGGATTATTTCCTGGACGTGGTGGGCGTGGAACTGCGCCACCAGTTGAGAATGGATTATTACCAGGACGTGGTGCAGCTGGAGTTGCTGGTGTTGCACCTGGTGCTGGAGTTGATTCAGCAGATGCTGCTTCACTTGCTGCAGCCTTTGCTTCTTCTTGCGCAACCTTTTCAGCATCGCGTGATGCCTTAAGAGCTGCAAGATCAACGCCGAGTTCGGCAGCGAGTTCTGCTGCGAGTTCTGGATTTACTTCAGCAGTCTTCTTAGAGGCCGCAGTCTTCTTCGCTGCTGCCTTCTTGACTGGCTTTTTCTCTTCAGCTGGCTTTGCATCTGGGTAGAGCGCAACTAACTTGCGGACTACTGGTGCTTCAACTGTTGATGATGCTGATCGGACGAATTCGCCCATTTCTTGGAGCTTTGCAAGGACTTCCTTGCTCTCCATACCGAGTTGTTTTGCCAACTCATGTACGCGGACCTTTGACACATTTCTCCTGTCTTGGCCCGCATAAATTCTTGTGGGATGCGAGCCCTAGTTGTTCGACCTCATGATGTAAACGAGCTCATTTGAGTTTCATATCTTTCGCATCCATTTCGTTAATTACGCCGCACTTGCGTGCCAGCGCGATGGGGTAAGTCTATCGAATGAGGGTGAAATTCCCTATTTCGTGCGGGGGTTTACGCCGTTGGCGCAGGGGTATCTGGATGGATATCGATACGCCAGCCAGTAAGTCGCGCAGCAAGACGGGCATTCTGTCCATCTTTTCCGATTGCGAGTGAGAGTTGGTAGTCAGGAACAACGACCTTTGCGGAACGAGAAAGTTCATCAACGACAGTCACGCTGCTTACCTTTGCAGGAGCTAGCGCATGTGCGACGTATTTTGCTGGATCTTCATCGTAATCAACGATATCGATCTTCTCTCCATTGAGTTCATCCATCACTGCGCGAGAGCGTGCACCGAGTGGTCCAATCAATGAACCCTTTGGAGAAACTCCGGCACGAAGTGAGCGCACTGCAATCTTGGTGCGATGGCCTGCTTCGCGAGATACGCCCATGATTTCAACAATTCCATCTTTGATTTCAGGAACTTCAAGTGCAAAGAGTTGCTTGACAAGTCCTGGATGGCTTCGAGACAACATGATTTCAGGTCCCTTAAGTCCTTGCTTCACTTCTACAACAAAGCACTTAATGCGTTCGCCGTGGGTATAGACCTCACCAGGAACTTGTTCCTGTGGTGGAATCTTTCCTTCGATGCGACCAAGATTGACATGAATCATCTTTGGATCGCGGCCTTGTTGAATGATTCCTGAAATAACATCGCCTACAGAAGTTGTGAACTCACCGACGATTTCAGCGTCGTTAGTTGCGCGCATCTGCTGCTTAATCGTTTGGCGAGCAGTTGATGTTGCGATGCGGTCAAAGCCTTCGACTTCTAGTACATCTTCGCTTACTCGTTCGCCGAGTTCGTTAAATGTGGGAACGAAGATCTGAATATCGCCTGTTTCGCGATCAAGCTGAACGCGTGCATAGCGGTTAGGTTCAGGAGTTTCAGTGTAAGCAGTGAGTACTGCCGCCTCGATCATTTGAATCAATTGTTCGAGTGGCATGCCCTTAGCTTCAGTGAGCTGAACGAGCGCTGAGATATCGACGCCCATTACTTATCTCCATCCTTACGGTTAAATTCAATTTCAACATGTGCGCGTTTGATATCGGCTAAAGAGATAGTGACTTCCTTGGTCTCTTTCTTCTCTGCAACTGTGAGCGTTACATCGGTTTCAGTATTGGTAAGAATTCGACCAGTAACGACAGTGCCATCTGTCTGTGTGACCTTAAGAAGGCGGTCATTGTTCTTTGCGAAATGTCGCGGAAGCGTAAGCGGGCGATCGATTCCGGGTGAAGTCACTTCGAGAGTGAATGGGGTCTCTCCCATAAAGGTTGCTTCATCAAGAAGCTCAGAGACTAGCTTTGAGGCAACAGTGACCTGATCAAGATTGAGAGCGCTTTCGCCATCGACAATTACTGTGACGATGCGGTGTTGCCCAGGAGAGACGATATTTACATCTTCAAGGAAGTATCCAGCTTGATGTAGCGCTGGCGTAATGTGTTCAGAAACTTGGTCTTTCAAAGCCATGATTTTTGTCCTATTCGATTGTTATTCAGTTGTTGAGCAAGGCAAATTTTACTCGAAGTAGAGCGAGTATCCAAGTCGCATAATCAGCAGAGCTGTCACGATGAGATAGAAGATTCGGACGAAACCTGAACCCTTCTTAATGGCCATATGAGAGCCGGTATATCCCCCAGCAAGATTTGCAACACCAAGAACCAAACCGAGCTTCCACATAACACCGATAGTGAGCCCTACAACGATAATCGAGGCCAAGTTTGTAGTCGCATTTACTACTTTGGCAATGGCGGATGCTCCGACAAAGGCAAAGCCCATAATTGCTACGAGTGCAATCATCAACATTGTTCCCGTTCCGGGACCGATGAGTCCGTCATAGAAACCAATAATGAAAGCTGCAATGGCACCTATAGCCTTTAGCTTTCCTGGTGCGTACTTCTCAACATGGCTCTTGCCGAGTTCAGGTTTAACTAGGGTGTAGATGAAGATTGCAATCATGATGAAGAAGATTGAGCTCTTGTAGCTCTCTGAGGAAATACGTGAGGCTAGGTGCGCACCAATTGCTGCGCCAATAAATGCAGGAAAGACCATGGCAAGAAGTAACTTGGGGTCAGTCTTGATTGATTTACGATATTTAATCGCAGCAGTCGTGGTTCCGAAGAATGCTGCAGTCTTCGACGTCGCAACGACTTCCACTGGATTGCGGTCAGGGAACGAGAGCAACATTGCAGGGGTCTGGATTAGCCCTCCCCCGCCGGCAATTGCATCAACAAAGCCAGCAGTAAACATTGCAAGCCCTAGGAGTGCGAGGTTAATCGCGGTGAGATTTTCGAGCATTAGCTCAGAGTTGGTAGTAGCGCTGCAATCGAATCGACAGCTGAAGCAACGGCAACTTCTGACTTGTCACCGCTCTTGCGAACTCGAACTTCAACATTTCCTTGCTCGAGCGCTTTTCCGACGACAACGATGACAGGAATACCGATGAGCTCGGCATCCTTGAACTTAACGCCTGGGCTAGTTCCGCGGCGATCATCGATCATCACGCTGATTCCGCGTGATTCAAGATCTGCAGAAATCTTTTCTGCTGCCTCAAAGACTGCATCGTCTTTACCAGTTGCAACAACGTGAACTTTTGCAGGTGCTACTTCAACTGGCCATGAGAGACCTATCTCGTCGTAACTTTGTTCTGCAATAGCTGCAACTGCACGAGATACACCGATTCCGTAAGAACCCATTGTGACAACTTGAGATTTACCGTTTTGATCAAGAACTGTGAGGCCAAGGGCATCTGCATACTTGCGACCAAGCTGGAAGATGTGGCCAATTTCGATGGCGCGGTCGATGATTACTGGGGTTGCACACTTTGGGCATGCATCACCTTGCTTGATCTGCGCCGCTTCGATGTAGTGATCGACTTCAAAATCGCGACCGTTCACAACGTTGCGAGCATGCTTATCTTTAGCATTTGCTCCGGTCACCCATGAAGTTCCTGGTGCAATACGTGGATCTGCATAGACAGTGATGCCATTCTTCTTTGCATCTTGTGGTCCGATGTAACCCTTAACAAGGCCTGGGAACTTTGCGAAATCTGGTTCTTCAAAGACGCGGAGGTCATTTACGCCAGCGAGGTTTGCCTGCAGGCGCTTGAGATCTACTTCGCGATCTCCGGGAACAAGAACAGAGATCGGAGTCTCATCAGCCATCAACATCACGTTCTTGAGCGTCGCGCCTCCGTCGTATCCCCCACCGAACTTTGCATTGAGGAGTTCTACGAGAGTGTCGATCGTCGGAGTATTAGGTGAATCGAATACTTCGAGCGCTGCAACGCCAGATGGATCGCTTGGCGCAACAACAGTTGTCATCGCTTCAACGTTTGCAGCGTAACCACACTTCTCGCAGAGGACATAAGTATCTTCGCCAGTCTCGCAAGGTGCTAAGAACTCTTCGGATGCAGATCCACCCATTGCGCCCGAAACTGCGCTGACGATGTTGTACTTCATACGAAGACGATCAAAAGTCTTGATGTAAGCAGCGCGATGGCGCATATATGACTCGACGAGACCTTCATCGGTAAGGTCGAATGAGTAGGAATCCTTCATGACGAATTCACGCCCGCGGATGATTCCAGAACGTGGGCGAGCTTCATCTCGATACTTTGTCTGGATTTGATAGAGAGCCAGAGGTAGATCTTTATACGATGAGTACTCGCCCTTGACCATGAGGGTAAACATCTCTTCGTGTGTTGGACCTAGAAGATAGTCAGCACCTTTGCGATCTTGAAGACGGAAGAGGTCTGGGCCGTAATCGTTCCAGCGGCCCGTTGTTTCGTAAGCATCTTTAGGAAGAAGTGCTGGGAAGTGAACTTCTTGGAATCCAGCCTTATCCATTTCATCGCGAACAATGTTCTCGATATTGCGAAGGGTGATGACGCCAAGTGGAAGCCATGAGTAGACACCAGCGGCGATACGGCGAATATATCCAGCGCGAACTAAGAGGCGATGGCTTGGAACTTCAGCATCTGCTGGGTCATCGCGGAGCGTGCGCAAGAAAAGTGTGGACATTCGCAACATATCGCGAACCCTACCTGACTATTACGCAGTTGTGACGGAAGGTTCTCCTGATGGAACGCCTGCGGCTTCCATCTCTTCGGCAAGGCGCATAGCTTCTTCGATAAGAGTTTCAACAATCTGCGCTTCAGGAACTGTTTTGATGACTTCACCCTTAACAAAGATCTGACCCTTACCGTTTCCGGATGCAACACCAAGATCTGCTTCGCGGGCTTCGCCAGGTCCGTTAACTACGCAACCCATGACTGCAACACGAAGTGGAACTGTCATTCCTTGAAGTCCTGCCTGCACCTTTTCGGCGAGCGTGTAGACATCTACTTGTGCTCGTCCGCACGAAGGACATGAAACGATTTCAAGTTTACGTTGACGCAAGTTAAGGGATTCAAGAATTGAGATTCCGACCTTTACTTCTTCAACAGGAGGTGCTGAAAGTGAGACGCGGATTGTGTCGCCGATTCCTTCTGCGAGAAGGATTCCAAATGCTGTTGCAGATTTAATTGTGCCTTGGAAGATTGGACCAGCTTCAGTGACGCCAAGGTGCAATGGGTAGTCGCACTTTGCGGCAAGGATGCGATACGCATTCACCATAGTTACTGGATCGTGATGCTTTACAGAAATCTTGATATTGCTAAAGCCGTGCTCTTCAAAGAGTGAAGCTTCCCAAAGCGCTGATTCAGCCAGCGCTTCTGGAGTTGCCTTGCCATACTTCTTAAGTAGGCGTGGATCGAGCGAACCAGCGTTGACGCCGATTCGAATTGGAATTCCAGCATCTCCTGCGGCCTTTGCAACTTCTTTAACCTTGTCATCAAATTGCTTGATATTGCCCGGGTTAACTCGAACCGCGGCACACCCTGCATCGATAGCAGCGAAGATGTACTTAGGTTGGAAGTGAATATCTGCAATAACTGGAATCTGTGACTTCTTTGCAATCTGTGCAAGTGCATCGGCATCATCTTGTGAAGGAACTGCGACGCGAACAATCTGGCAACCAGAGGCTGTGAGTTCGGCGATCTGTTGAAGAGTTGCGTTGACATCAGATGTGAGCGTTGTGCACATCGACTGAACGCTGACCGGTGAATCAGAACCTACGCCTACGCCTCCAACGTTGAGCTGCTTCGTCTTGCGACGTGGGTGCAGAGTAGGAGGTGGAGCGCTTGGAATTCCGAGATCAACCATGAGCCGTATTCTGCCTTATCTCTACAAATTGAGCGAGACGGGATTGAAAATGTCGGCAATCAGCAGAATCGCTGTGAGAACTGCGAGCACAGCGAAGACTGTCATTGTGATTGGTGTTAGGACATTCACATCTATTCCAGCTGGTCGCGGCTTGCGGCGAATTCGTGCAAAGAAAGCGCGGAATTCATCGGCGATCGCAACTGCCATATGACCACCATCGAGTGGAAGAAGTGGCAGCAAATTAAAGAGGCCAACAAAGATATTGAGACTTGCTACGAGTAGTAGGAAGGTACCGAATCGTTCGGTGTTGTTGAGTTTGTTGCTACTTACCGCATCTCCTGAAACGCGCGCTGCGCCGACAACTCCGACGAGACCATTAGGGTCGCGCTCTTCATTGCCGAAAGTTTGACGGATGAGTTGAGGGACCTTTGTAGGCAGGGCAATAAGTGACTTTACAGATTCGCGAGTGAGTACCGCAGTAGCGCGACCAGATTCAGATACCGAGGTTAAGAAACCTTCGCGCTGTGTGCCAATCTTTGTGACTACACCGAGCACATAGCGCTTTCCAGCTTCAAGATATGTAGGAGCTGCTTTCAATGAAATTTCTTTGCCGCCACGAAGAACGGTAAATGTAAGTTCTTTACCCTTAGATTCTCGGATAGCACTTGAATCTTCATACCAATTGGTTACTTTCTTGCCATTAATCGATGTGATCTTGTCACCTGGTTGGAACCCTGCTGCAGCTGCTGCAGAGTTTGGAGAGACTTGTGTGACATCAGAAAGCAGTGCATTAACTCCGACTCCAAAGAAGATGGAGAAGATCAGCAAGAAGCCGATGACAAAGTGCGCAAATGAACCAGCGCCTAGAACAATCAGTTTTCGTGTAGTCGTCGCTCCGAAGAATGCACGTGATTCTTCGCCGGCAGGCATTTCATCGCGTGGAGTCATTCCTTCGATGCGGCAGTAGCCACCCGCAGGAATAGCTTTGATGCCGAATTCGGTCTCTCCGCGAGTAAATGACCAGATGCGCTTGCCGAAGCCAAGGAAGAATTCGGTGACCTTCATATCAAAGCGCTTTGCGGTGATGTAATGGCCGAACTCGTGAACCATGACAGAGAGCAGTAGGGCTACGGCAAAAGCCAGAATTCCAAGAAACTTCATTAACCGACCTTCTTCAATAGTTCGCGAGCAGTACGTCGCGCATCTTCCTCGACCGCACTGACATCGGAGAGATTTCGCAGCGTGCCGTTTACGCTAGTTCGCAATTGCTCGACAACTCTGGAAACGGTCTTAACAATCTCTGTGAACTTGATTTCGCCATCAACAAAGGCCTCAACGGCAACTTCATTTGCAGCGTTAAACACAGCTGGGAGTCCTCCCCCGATTTCACCGACCTCGAGGGCAAGTGCAACAGATGGGAATCGGTTCATATCAATAGGTGCGAAGTTCCACGTATGTGACTGAGTCCAATCAATAGGCGATGTCGCGCTAGGTACTCGATCTGGATATGAGAGCGCCAAAGAAATTGGGCCCTTCATATTCGGAGGTGAACCCTGAGCAATTGTTGAACCATCGACGAATTCGACCATTGAGTGAATAACTGATTGCGGATGAATCACTGCCTCGATCTGTGAATAAGGAATTCCAAAGAGATAGTGAGCCTCGATGATTTCAAGTCCTTTATTCATCAACGTTGCTGAGTTGATGGTGACGACTGGACCCATCACCCACGTTGGATGCGCGAGTGCTTCTTGAACGGTGACGCCTGACAAGTCTGTGCGATCTCTAAATGGACCACCACTTGCAGTAAGAATGAGCTTCGAGATTTCAGATTTCTTCTCACCGATTAGTGCTTGCCAAATTGCCGAGTGTTCAGAATCCACCGGCAGCAGCTGACCTTCCTTGGCGCGAGAAAGCACTAAATCTCCACCAGCAACCAGTGACTCCTTATTTGCAAGAGCTACACGGTTATCGGCATCGAGAGCTGCAAGGGTTGGAGCCAATCCGATAGAGCCGGTAATTCCGTTGAGTACAACATCGCAAGAGATTGCAGCGACTTCAGTTGATGCATTGGGGCCATCGACAACTTCAACACCTGGGAGCGCCTGACGGATTACATCGGCGTTCTTGGCAACACCGACGACTTTAACTTTGAATTTCTTTGCTTGCTCGATAAGTAACTCTGGGTTGCTACCGGCTGCAGAAATTGCAACAACTGTAAAACGTGAAGGATTGGCTTCAACGATTTCGAGAGCCTGCACCCCGATAGAGCCAGTTGAACCCAGGATTACGAGTTCGCGAGTCATGAAACTTTGCGCTTGCGTCCTACAAATTGTCCGATGATGACAATGGCAAGTGCTAGGAAGAACATCGCAGAGCCGATGACATTTGCCTGCGCTGGAATTCCGCGTGCTGCAGATGTATAGACGAACTTAGGGAAAGTCGTCATCGTGCCTGAGTTGAAGTTTGTGATGATGAAGTCATCGAATGACAAGCTAAAGGCCAAGAGCGCAGCTGCTGCGATTCCTGGAGCTACCAATGGAAGAGTGACGCGACGGAAAGTTTCGCGCTCATTGGCATAGAGGTCCATTGCAGCTTGTTCAAGGCGAGGATCAAGGCTTGCAATACGCGCCTTGACGGTGACAACAACAAATGAAACGCAGAACAGAACGTGTGCAATCACTGTTGGCCAGAAGCCTGGGTTGATCTTGAATACCAAGAAGAGTGAGAGAAGTGATGCTCCGAGAACGATTTCAGGAGTTGCCATTGGTAAAAAGATAAGAAGGTTTGTTGTTGAGCGACCCTTAAATTTATAGCGACCAAGTGCAAAGGCGATCATGGTCCCGAGAATCGTTGAGAAGATTGTAGCGAGCAGACCAATCTTGATTGAGTTGCCAAGCGCGCTACATACTTCAGGTGCGCCGCACGGGTTCTGCCAATTTGAAAGAGTGAAACCCTTCCAGACCAAGTTGCTCTTTCCAGAATCGTTAAAGGAGAAGGCAAATGTGTATGCAACTGGAATGAAGAGATATGTAAATGCAACGACTGCATAGATGCGGATGAGGTTGCGCTGGAACCAGCGAGAGATTTGCTTCATACGAGCTCCTCGGTTCCGGCCTTACGAACATAGACAGTGACGAGAACCAATATTGCTGCCATCAGCGTAAATGAGAGAGCAGCAGCTGTTGGGTAATCAACAATCTTGAAGTAGCGAGATTCGATGACGTTTCCGAGCATCTTTGTCTGAGGGCTACCAAGAATTGCAGCGTTGACGTAATCACCGGCTGCAGGGATAAAGGTAAGAAGAGTTCCTGCAACAACACCTGGCATTGAGAGCGGCAGGGTTACTTTGCGGAAAGTAGTGAATCCATTTGCGTAGAGATCACCCGATGCTTCGAGAGTACGTGGATCAATGCGGTCGATAGATGCATAGAGCGGAAGAGTCATAAAGGGAAGGAAGTTGTAGGTCATACCTGCAACGACGGCAAAGGCACTTGATGTAAGCGTTGTGCTTTGAGAGATGATGTGAAGGTTGCGAAGTGTTGGAACTACAAAACCTTCTTCACCAAGAATCTGCTTCCAAGCGATAGTACGGAGTAAGAACGAGGTAAAGAACGGTGCGACCACAAGGACGAGCATGAGGTTCTTTAACTTGCCGCCCTTAAATGCGATTGCATAAGCGAGCGGGTAAGCGATTGCAAGCGCGAGAATTGTTGCGATAGTTGCATAGAGAAATGAGCGACCGAACTGCTCTTTATTCTCAACAAATGCGTCAATGTAATTCTGGAATCTGAAGGTCTGCTCGTACTGCCCTGTATCTCCCCCACCGACCGGAGTCTGGGTAGAAGTTTGCGCAAGGTTAAAGAGTGGGAGAAGGAAGAAGGTGAAGAGAAATCCCATTCCTGGGATTAACAAAAGATAAGGAGTGCTTATCTTCTTCATTAGGCAGCTGTCATTCTTCGTCGAGATCCTCATCTGGACTTACTTCAGTACCAGCTTCAGCATCTTCATCGCCGCGAAGACCAAAGGTAAAGATTGGCTCCCAAGAAATATTGACGGGTTCGCCGACGCTAAATGGAGCGACTCCATCATCATTCTGCTCGAAGACCATGAGCTCTTGTCCCCAAGGCATCAATACCTGGTATTGAGTTGAAACGCCGATATATGAAACATCTTCAACTTTTCCACCTGTAAGTACGTTGCCTGAAGTAGCGGTCTCTAGACGAGAGATGCGGAATTTTTCTGGGCGGATACCTGCATAAATAGAGTTATCGACTGCATGTGAGCGATCCTTCTGCAGCGAAATCTTTTGACCGAAGAGATCGACAATCTGATTAGCGCCATCGTTACCGGAAACAGTTCCCTTGATGAGGTTTGACTGACCCAAGAAGTTTGCAACGAAGGCAGTCTTTGGGTTGTCATACAAATCTGCAGGTGAACCCATCTGCTCGATCTGGCCTTCATTCATCACCGCGATGGTGTCAGCCATTGTCATAGCTTCTTCTTGATCGTGGGTAACGTGAACGAAGGTGATTCCAACTTCCTTCTGAATCCACTTAAGTTCAATTTGCATCTGGCGACGAAGCTTGAGATCGAGCGCACCAAGTGGTTCGTCGAGAAGCAACAACGCTGGGCGGTTAACAATTGCGCGAGCAAGTGCGATGCGCTGTTGCTGTCCACCTGATAACTGTGTTGGCTTACGTTGAGCAAGGTGTGGAAGTTCGACGAGATCAAGCGCCTTATTTACTGCATCGTCAACATCTTTGATTCCGCGACGTCGAAGTCCGAATGCGATATTTTCAAAGATAGTCAGATGTGGAAAGAGCGCATAGTTCTGGAAGACAGTATTGATTGGGCGCTGGTACGGCTTTGTTTCCGTAATATCAGTTGCACCCAGTGAAATTGTTCCTTGAGTTGGTTCTTCAAGACCGGCAATCATTCGCAAGGTCGTGGTCTTGCCACACCCTGAAGGTCCGAGAAGTGCGAAGAATGAACCTTCGGGAATGACAAGAGATAGATCGTTTACTGCAGTGAAATCACCGTATGACTTGGTGATGTTGCTGAGCTTGAGATCTCCGCGCGCTGCCTTTGCAATATCAGACACTAGTTACCGGCTGCCTTCTGGAACGCTTCTGTCCATGAAGTTTCTTCAGCCGGTGTAAGTGAACGGAAGACCGAAAGGTTTGCCATTGTCTTTGCGCTTGGGAAGATAAATTCACTCGCAGCAAGCTTTGGATCAATCTTCTCCATCTCAGCCTGTGCACCCTTAACTGGGCAGACATAGTTAACGTATGCAGCTACTTCAGCTGCGACAGCAGGCTCGTAATAGTAGTTGATGAGCTTCTCAGTATTTGCCTTAGCTTCAGCCGTAACAGTTGATGGAATCATCATGTTATCGCCAGAGATTGTTCCGCCTGATTCTGGAATAGCGAAGTCGAACTTGCCTTCGTTCTCTGACTTCAAGATAAACATATCGCCAGACCAACCAATAACTGCGGTTGCGTCTCCTGAAGTGAGGTCTTCAGCGTATTCATTGCCCTTAACTCCGCGGATCCATCCATCAGAGATCTTCTTCGCAAGGAAGTCGACAGCGTTCATGAACTGATCTTCAGTAACAGTTGAAAGGTTGACGCCCTGTGAACGCAAGATAATTCCGACGGTATCGCGCATTTCAGAGAGAACAACAATCTTTCCCTTATTTGCTGGAGAGAAGAGATCATCAAGTGTGCGGATTCCCTTTGGATTCTTTGCAGTGTTCCAACCGAATCCACCCATGATGCCCTGCCATGTAAGTGAGCTTTCACGCTTTGGATCAAATGATGGGCTTGCAAGTGTGTCGAGAATGTTGATCTTATTTGGAACATTCGCTGCATCAAACTTCTGTGTGTATCCAAGACGGATCCAACGTGATGCCATCCAGTCTGTTGGGCAGACTAGGTCGTAACCAATATCTTTTCCAAGCTTGAGCTGTGCTTGAACTTTTCCAAAGAATTCGTCATTGTCGTTGTAATCTTCAAAGTACTTAACATCAATGCCCGTCTCTTTTGTAAATGCTTCAAGAGTTGGGTACTTCTTACCTGAGTCATCAACATCAAGGTAGAGAGGCCAGTTGCCCCAACGAACTGAATTCTTTCCGCCGGCTGAATCGCCACCTGATCCACATGCAGCGAGCGCGCCTGCGCCTGCGACTGCACCTGCGCCAGCAAGAACTGCACGACGTGAAACTTGTGAATTAAGAATTGAGCG
Source organism: Candidatus Nanopelagicaceae bacterium (assembly GCA_965268225.1). Classification (GTDB taxonomy): domain Bacteria; phylum Actinomycetota; class Actinomycetes; order Nanopelagicales; family Nanopelagicaceae; genus Planktophila. The sequence goes on from OZ254166.1 coordinate 899,271, forward strand.
TGCTTCTTGTGAGAGTGGGTTCTTAGCCATGACGAGGGCTCCTTTTATGTGCCGGAATAAGGGACGGTTGTGCAGGGCTCATTATGTAACCCTTTTGAGCGTGAGCCAAACCTAAATCGAGGTCAATTTCGGAAGATTTAGGTCTCGCCCCTGTATAGATCTAGGCGTTGAGGTTGGTCATCACATGCTTGATGCGGGTGTAATCCTCAAAGCCGTAATTGGAGAGATCCTTGCCGTAGCCGCTTCGCTTGAAACCGCCATGTGGCATCTCAGCGACGATTGGGATGTGGGTATTGATCCAGACGCAGCCAAAGTCAAAGGCCTTGGACATGCGCATCGCGCGGCCATGGTCCTTGGTCCAAACTGATGAGGCTAAGCCGTAATCAATGCCATTCGACATTGCGACCGCTTCAGCTTCATCCTTGAACTTCTGGATAGTGATGACTGGTCCGAAGATTTCAGATTGAATCAATTCATCAGTCTGCTTGAGATCTGCAATAACTGTTGGAGCCACAAAGTAGCCTGGGCGATTTGTAGGCGCTCCCCCAGCCACGATGCGAGCGTGTGATGGAGTGCGAGAGATAAATCCTGAGACGCGCTCGAATTGAGAAGCATTGTTAACTGGGCCAACGATGACATCTTCATCAGGCATTCCCATACCGATGTGATTGGTCGCTTGATCAGCAAGTAACTTCACCATCTCGTCATAGACGCCCTCTTGAACAAGTACACGTGTTGCAGCTGTGCAATCTTGGCCAGAGTTAAAGAATCCTGCGATTGCAATCCCTTCGGCAGCTGCCTGAAGGTCGGCATCATTAAAGACAACGACAGGTGCCTTGCCGCCGAGTTCGAGGTGTACACGCTTCAAAGACTTCGATGCTGCAGCTGCAACTTCCATACCTGCACGCACTGAACCTGTTACTGAAACCATCGCAGGTGTTGCGTGATCAACTAAAGCTGCACCTGTTTCGCGTTCTCCTGCAATTACGTTAATAACGCCATCAGGCAGAAATTCGCCCATAATCTGCGCCATGAAAAGAGTTGATACAGGTGTTGTATCTGAAGGCTTGAGAACAACTGTATTTCCTGCAGCGATAGCTGGTGCCCACTTCCAGACAGCCATCATCATTGGGTAGTTCCACGGTGTTACTTGTGCACAAACACCAATAGGTTCGCGGCGCACATAGGAAGTCATTCCATGCATATATTCACCAGCGGAACGTCCTTCGAGGTTTCGAGCAGCACCTGCAAAGAAGCGAATCTGATCGACCATCGGAGGCATTTCTTCGGATGCAGTCAGGCTCTTTGGCTTTCCGCAGTTTTCTGATTCAAGGTTTACAAATTCATCTGCACGAGCCTCGATGGCATCGGCAATCTTTAAAAGGGCGCGTTGGCGTTCTGATGGAGTTGAGTCACGCCACCCTGGAAAGGCATCGCTTGCAGCTTTCATCGCCTTATCGATATCTGCCGCATTCGACTTAGGGGCAGTAGCAAATGCTTCACCCGTTGAAGGATTGATCAGCGTGGTTGTCTCACCTGATGCTCCGTCGACAGATTTGCCGTTGATGAAATTCTGTAGCTTCTTCACCTTTTATGCCTGACCCTTCGTAGCGCGAACCATCTGATCACCATGATCGTATGGATGTTTTGTATAAGTCTCGAGCCAGCGTGCGATTGTGTACTTGCCCGCCTCAGTGTGCATTCCAAACTTTTCAAGATCACTTTCGCTTAGACGCTTCACAACATCTAAAGAAGCTGCACGTACAGCCGCGTAGACCGCAATTGAGTTAGCAACATCGCCATCAACGTAAGCAAGCTTTGGCTCGTTGGCCCATGCAGCTTCGTCATACCCTTGAATAACAGAACCTTCAGGTTCGGCTACCAAGCGACGCAAGCGCGCATATGACTGCGCCTCAGAATCTGCCATGTGATGGATGCATTGACGTGCAGACCATTCGTTCTCGGCATGCACATCCAACAAATCTGGAGTTACCGCACGAGCCAAGTTAAGAAAATATTGCGATGCTGCTTCATATGCTGCAGCTGCTTCCTTCAAATCCACGGATGTCATGGAAGTGATACTAGTTAAATCTTTTCCTTTTCACTAGCAGCCAACTGGCCGCATGCGCCGTCAATTTCACGGCCTCGGGTATCGCGCACCGTTACCGGGACTCCATAACCTTCAAGGATTCGAACGAATTCTGCTTCATCTTCACGACGAGATGCGGTCCACTTAGATCCAGGCGTAGGGTTGAGTGGAATTAAGTTGACGTGAGCATTTCGGTTTTTGAGCAATCGTCCGAGCAGATCAGATCGCCATGACTGATCGTTGATGTCACGAATAAGTGCATACTCGATTGAATAACGACGACCCGTCTTCTTCTCATATGCATCAGCTGCCGCCAAGACTTCGCGGACCTTGAAACGATTGTTGATTGGAACGAGGCTGTCGCGGAGTTCGTCATCTGGTGTGTGAAGTGAAACTGCAAGTGTGCAGTTAATGCCCTCATCCATCAGCTTTTCAATTCCATTGACGAGCCCCACTGTTGAGACAACCACAGAACGGGCTGAGATGCCAAGACCATCTGGATTTGGGTCTGTGATGTTATGAAGCGTGCGAACAACGGCGTTGTAATTGGCAAGCGGTTCGCCCATTCCCATAAAGACAATGTTGGAAAGACGAGTTGGTCCACCTGGCATTTCACCATTTGCACATGCGCGGGCTGCAGCAACGATCTGGTCGGTGATCTCTGCAGCAGACAAGTTGCGAGTAAGTCCCGCCTGCCCTGTTGCGCAGAATGGGCAGTTCATTCCGCATCCTGCTTGGGATGAGATGCAGACTGTTGTGCGATCTGAGTAACGCATCAATACGGATTCAACGAGAACTCCGTCGTGTAACTTCCAGAGATCTTTACGAGTCATGCCGCCATCTGTTGTGCGAGTGGTGACAAGCTCAATCATCTTTGGAGTGAGAGCATCAGCGATTGCTTGGCGCTCTGCAGCAGGGATATCGGTCCACTCATCGGGATTATTAGAAAGATGCTGGAAGTAATGTGTTGCGACCTGCGCTGCACGGAACGGCTGGAAACCAAGTTCCTTTGCGAAAGCCTTACGTTCTGCAGGACCGAAGTCGGCGAGGTGCTTTGGGGCCTTCTTGCGCTGAACTGGTTCGTCGAAAACTAACTTAAGTTCTGTTGGACGTTCTGTTGTCATAACAAACCTGAGTCCTGTGCGCGACGCACGATTTCGAGTGCGAGCCACAAGGCAGGTGCTGCAAAGAGAACTGAATCAAGGCGATCCATGATTCCGCCATGGCCTGGAAGTAAGTTGCCCATATCTTTAATCGCCATATCTCTCTTGAGTGCAGATTCGATGAGATCACCTGATGTTGCTGTAAATACTGTGAGAACACCGGCGAGAGCGCCGAGCCACCAATCAGAGTTCATGATGAAGTGAAAAGCGAGCGATCCGCCGATAACGGTGAAGAAAAGTGAACCAACCAAACCTTCGATGGTCTTCTTGGGGCTGATCTTTGGTGCAAGCGGGTGCTTACCGAAGAGAACTCCCGTCAGGTACGCAAAGGTGTCGTTGCATCCAACGAGAACCACCAGCGTCATCACGCGATCAAGTCCGTTGTATGGGCGTGCAAGAAGAATGAGAAAGCCTGCAAGGAACGGTAAGTAAATAAGAGCAAGCGCTGAAGCAGATGCAGTCTTTACAAAGTTTTCTACACCGCGAGGTAAGAGAAGAACGAGCAGGCACGGAAATGCAATCGCGGTCGCAACTGCAAGCCCTGAGACTCCCCCGAACCATGTAGCTCCAGAGAGGGCAATGCCTGCTGTGGTCAGTGACCAAAGTGGGATATCAATGCTTACCGCTGAAAACGCTTTATTGAGTTCGCGGATTCCAAGAACAATCGCAAGAGTGACAATTGCTGCAAAAATTACTCGGTAGGTTGCAAGTGAGAACCAGACAAGAAGAATGAGAAAAACACTGACGCCGATTGAGGGCAGCAACTTTCGACCGGCACGCTTATTAATCGCTTCGTTGATCGAATGTAAATCAGACACAGTAGGTGGAACTTGATGAAGTCTTTAGACTTCGAGAAGTTCGGCCTCCTTGTGCTTGAGGAGTTCATCAATCTTTGCAACGTGATCTGCAGTGATTTTTTCAAGTTCTTTTTCACCGCGGCTGAGATCATCTTTTCCGATCTCGCCATCTTTTTCGAGCTTCTCCATCAATTCCTTAGCGGTACGACGGATATTGCGCATTGAAATCTTTGAATCTTCTGCCTTGGTCTTTGCGACCTTAATGTAATCCTTGCGGCGCTCTTCGGTGAGCTGTGGGAAGTTAACGCGAATAACTGCGCCATCAGTTGCTGGGTTTACACCTAGATCTGATTCGCGAATCGCCTTCTCGATTGAGGTCATTGCGCCCTTATCGAATGGAGAGACGATTGCCATGCGTGATTCAGGAACCTGAATCGTTGCAAGCTGTGAGAGTGAAGTAAATGTGCCGTAGTAATCGACCATGATCTTGTTAAACATCGCTGGGTGAGCACGGCCTGTGCGGATGGCACCGAAGTCATCTTTAGCAACTTCGACAGCCTTATTCATCTTCTCGGTCGCCTCAGTGAGTGCGCTATTTACATCTGCCATGGTCTTTTGCTCCCTTTGTATCTCTCGTTTAAGAAACGAGAGTTCCAATCTTTTCGCCGCGGACTGCGCGGCCAATATTTCCGTTGGTCATCAAGTCGAAGACCACGATAGGTAGGTTGTTCTCGCGGCAGAGGCTAAATGCTGCAGCATCTGCAACAGCGAGAGACTTCTGAAGAACTTCGTTATAAGAAATTGTGTCGAATTTAGTTGCGCTTGGATCCTTACGAGGATCTGCGTTGTAAACGCCATCGACTCCGGACTTTGCGAGCAAGAGCGCACCTGCTCCGATTTCGAGTGCGCGCTGTGCTGCCACTGTGTCAGTTGTAAAGAACGGCATTCCTGCGCCTGCACCGAAGATGACTACGCGACCCTTTTCGAGGTGGCGGATGGCACGGCGTGGAACATAAGGCTCGGCAACTTGGCCCATGGTGATTGCGGTCTGGACGCGAGTATCGACGCCTTCTTTTTCAAGAAAGTCTTGGAGAGCTAAACAGTTCATCACTGTTCCGAGCATTCCCATGTAGTCAGCGCGTGAACGTTCCATGCCGCGCTCTGAAAGTTCGGCGCCGCGGAAGAAGTTACCGCCACCAACAACGATGGCTACTTGGGTGCCTGCACGAACAACGTCTGCGATCTGTTTTGCTACATCTTGTAGAACATCGGGATCAACACCGATGCCTTTATTGCCACCAAAAACCTCTCCGGAAAGCTTAAGGAGCACCCGCTGATACGTTCCTCTTGTACCTGGCATTGGTGCTCCTCTCGCTCTACGAATTCTTACTTTTCTTGAGTCTATTACCCTCTATAGAAAAGCTTATTGACCCACGCGGAAGCGATGGAATGCCTTAACAGCGGTTCCTGCCTCGTCGAGAATCTGCTTAACAGTCTTCTTTGCATCCTTAGCGAAAGCCTGCTCGATGAGTGAAACTTCCTTCACAAAACCGGTGACGCGACCTTCGATGATCTTTGACAGTGATGCTTCTGGCTTACCTTCGGCGCGAGCTGTCTCTTCTGCAAGACGACGCTCTGTCTCGATGAGGTCTGCTGGAACATCTTCGCGGTTAACGAAGCGTGGTGCGAATGCTGCGATGTGCTGAGCAACATCCTTTCCAACTTCAGCTGCTTCCTTAGCAAGTGCTACCAAAACGCCAACCTGTGGTGGCAAATCTGGGCTTGTCTTGTGGAGGTAGAGACCAACTGGTCCTTCGATAACTGCAACGTTACGAACTTCAATCTTCTCGCCCATTGTTGCGTTGCCTTCATCGATTACAGCCTGAACGGTCTTGCCGTTTGCCATTGTTGATGAAAGGAATGCAGCAACATCTGCTGACTTTGAAGAAAGTAGGTGCTCTACGAGTTCATCGCCAAGTGCGATAAAACGCTCGCCCTTTGCAACGAAGTCTGTCTCGCAGTTGAGTTCGAGCATGACGCCGAGGTCACCCTGAACCTTTGCAACAACCAAACCATTTGAAGTCAGGCGACCTTCGCGCTTTGTAACGCCCTTAAGTCCCTTTACACGGATGATTTCGACAGCCTTGTCGTAATCACCTTCTGCTTCATCAAGTGCCTTCTTGCAATCGAGCATTCCTGCTGCAGTTGCTTCGCGAAGACGCTTTACATCATCTGCTGAATAGTTAGCCAATTTACTTATGCCTCCACTGTTGTTGCTGGTGCATCTGTTGCCGCAGCAAGGATTTCCTTCTCAAGCGCTGCTGCTGCCGCTGCTTCCGCAGTTGCTACAGGTGCTGGAGCTGCTGCAGAACGTGCCTTGAGGCCTTCTGCAATTGCATCTGTGATGACGCGTGTAAGCAATTCGATTGAACGGATTGCATCGTCGTTACCAGGAATCTTGTAATCAACTTCATCTGGATCGCAGTTTGTATCGAGGATTGCGATAACTGGAATGCCAAGCTTCTTAGCTTCCTGTACTGCGAGGTGCTCCTTCTTGGTATCGACAACCCAGATTGCTGAAGGCAACTTGGTCATGTGGCGAATACCGTCGAGGTTCTTGAAAAGCTTTTCGCGCTCACGGCGAAGGACAAGAAGTTCCTTCTTTGTTAGCAAAAGGTCGTTAGCTGTCTCGAGAGCTTCGAGCTCCTTGAGGCGCTGAATACGCTTGTAGACAGTTGGGAAGTTTGTAAGCATTCCACCCAACCAGCGCTCTGTAACTGTTGGCATTCCAACGCGAGCTGCTTGATCGATGATTGGCTTGTGAGCCTGCTTCTTTGTTCCTACGAATAGGACGTGGCCACCCTTAGCAACTGTCTCCTTAACGAATGCGTATGCAGAATCGATAAGTGCAAGTGACTGCTGGATGTCGATGATGTAGATGCCATTGCGTTCTGTGAAAATAAAACGCTTCATCTTTGGATTCCAACGACGAGTCTGGTGTCCGAAGTGGACTCCGCTGTCGAGGAGTTCGCGCATTGTTACTACTGCCATGACGGCACGCTCCTTCTTAGGTTTTTGCGCGCTGCGCAATAAACCTGCTCGGTTAATGTCTAAGCAATTTACCTAGACCGTCGCACCTACAACGCCGACCGTTCAATGAAGAGCGGACCGAAGTGGCTTGTATTCCCTGTTTTGCAAAGCCTTGGTATTGCAACCGAAGGAATTGCGCAGTTCATACATAGGTGCTGAGATGTCACCAATCTTTCGATCGGTGCGAGGCAAATCTTACCTGCCTGAATGGGGTGCAAAATCCACCCGCTTCCTCAAGATTAGGCCCTTGGATGAGCCTGTTTAAATGCTTTCTGCAGTCTTTCGGTCGATACGTGGGTGTAGATCTGGGTTGTTGCAAGGGATGCATGGCCCAGAATTTCTTGGACCGTTCGAAGGTCTGCTCCCCCTTCAAGAAGATGAGTCGCCGCAGAATGTCGCAGAGCATGCGGTCCCATTCGTTCAACACCCTCTAAAGCAGAGAGCGCTTCATAAACAATTGTTCGAACAGTGCGCTGATCAATACGACCACCACGTGAACCAAGAAAAACAGCGCGAGCAGATTTATCCGTTGCAACGGATGGGCGACCGTTCTTCAGCCAATCATTGAGCGCTTTGATTGCAGGGCCCCCCAAAGGAATTGTGCGCTCTTTATTTCCCTTACCCAATACTCGAATCGTGTTGCGGTTGTAATCAACATCGTCGAGATCAAGGCCGCAGAGTTCAGAGACGCGAGCACCGGACGCATAGAGAACTTCGAGAATTGCGCAGTCACGTTTTGATAGCGGAGTCTCTTCTTCAGCGACGCGAGTTGCCAGCGAATCCATCGCGATTGAGGCATCAGAGACAGTCAGCACTTCAGGCAGAGTTCTATGACCTTTGGGTGTGGCAAGGGTTGCCCCCACATCTTTGGTGAGGTAACCATTCTTCGTCGCCCACTTAGTAAAGAGGCGGATAGAGACAGCCCTACGCGAAAGCGTTGTGCGCGCTCCCCCTTTAACCTGCTGATTAGCTAACCATGAGCGAATATGCGCAATGGTGAGTTCTGAGATTTGATTCACCTTCTGCATCTCAAGGTGGTTGAGAAAACTTTCAAGATCTCCCAAATATGCACGCACTGTATGGGTTGAAAGATTGCGTTCTTTCTCGAGGTAGCGGGTATATCCCTGGCGTATTCCCTCGAAGTCAGACATGAATAAAGAATATATCCACAGGCTGCGAAAACACCTGCGCAAGTGTGATGCGGATACGCATCAGAGACGATACGGTAAAGATATGCGCATTCGAGTCTCTGAATCCACAGTGATTCCTTCACTGACTCGTGAAGCGGGCATGGTTATTCTTAATATCAATACAGATCTCTCTTTCGAGAATATTGAAGAATTTATCGGCGATCAATTCTTACCTGGCGAAAGAGATGCAGCCTTTTCGCTCTGGGCTGATGATGAGAGCAAGCGGACATTTACCCCGATTGCTGGCACCACTGATTTTTATATAGACGCTCGCTAGCTCTTTCGATCAATCGCGCCAAGAGCAATCAGAAGAGTCTCGGGCGATACTTCTAAAACTTCGCACAGCGGTGCAATCACATCAATTGAAGGTCTGCGCTCTTGGCGGAAGTAACGAGAAAGAGTTCCGCGATCAATACCCACGAGTGCAGCAAATTCTTCATAGGATGAAATATTGAGTTTAAGCAATCTCTCTGCCAGCCACTGCGAAGATTCCTCTTGCGAGAATCTCTTTCCTGCCAGTCTGGCTGTCATTTAGACAAGATATAGCAGTTGAGAGCAAAAAGTGAGTCGAACTTATTCGGGTTTGCGACCCTGTCTTAATAGGCCAAATGTCAGCGCATCTTCGAGAGCCATGGCTGAGGCTGCGATGACGTTTTCGTGAACTCCGACGGTATTCCACTCGCCTTTGCCATCAGAAGTTTCAACAAGCACGCGAGTTACTGCACCTGTTCCAAGGCGACCTTCAAGGATTCGCACCTTGTAATCGGTGAGTTCGAGTGAGGCAAGTTCTGGATAGAGCTGATTAAGTCCATCGCGAAGAGCGTTATCGAATGCATTAACAGGGCCGTTTCCTGCACCTGAACATGTGATCTCTTTGCCTTGAGCAGTCACAGTAACTTCGGCTTTTGTGATGATTGAGTTCTTGTCATCGCGCTCGGTTGTGGTGAGCCAGTGATCAATAGAGAAGAACGATGGGCGCTTTCCTGTTGCTTCTTCGCGAAGAAGAAGTTCGAATGAAGCATCTGCTGCTTCAAAGGTAAATCCGCGTGATTCCATCTCTTTAACGCGGTCTACAACGCGTCCGATGAGTTCGCGGTCTCCCCCAAGATCAACGCCGAGTTCCATTGACTTAAGTTCGATAGATGCACGTCCTGCCATATCTGAAACAAGCATGCGCATATCGTTTCCGACCGATGCAGGATCTTCGTGCTGATACAGGGATGGATCCACCTTGATTGCAGAGGCGTGCAGGCCTGCCTTATGAGCAAATGCAGAGACGCCGGTATATGGCTGACGTGGTGATGGAGAAATGTTGGTGACTTCGGCAACGGCATGTGAGATGCGGAAGGATTCACGGAGTGCGTTCTGTGGAAGAACTTCCTTCTTCTTCTTAAGTTCAAGGTTTGCAATGATCGTTACCAAGTCTGCATTACCTGTGCGTTCGCCATATCCATTGAGCGTTCCTTGGATGTGTGTAGCTCCTGCGGCGTAAGCTGCCATTGAGTTTGCAACAGCACAGCCGGTGTCGTTGTGACAGTGAATTCCAAGGCGAGCTGATGTTGCGCCTAATACATCATGAACAACATCAGCGATTTCATCAGGAAGCATTCCGCCGTTGGTATCGCAGAGCGCTGCAACATCAGCGCCTGCTTCCATCGCTACGCGGATAACTTCAAGGGCGTAAGCACGGTTGGCGCGGTAACCATCAAAGAAGTGTTCAGCATCAAGAAATACGCGCTGCCCTTCATCGCGAAGATGTTTTACAGAGTCACGGATCATGGCGAGGTTCTCATCGAGTGTTGTCTTAAGAGCAAGATCTACGTGGCGGTCATATGACTTTGCAACCAGCGTTACTGCTGGAGCTCCTGAATCGCGGAGTGCACCAAGCAGTAGATCGTCAGCTGCCTTTACATTGGGGCGACGAGTCGCACCGAAAGCTACAAATGTTGCATTCTTAAGTTTGAGTTCCTTCTTTGCCAATGCAAAGAATTCAGTGTCCTTTGGGTTTGCTCCCGGCCATCCGCCTTCGATAAACCCAACACCTAGATCATCAAGGTGGCGAGCAATCGTGAGCTTGTCATGGACAGAGAGATTAAGACCTTCTTGCTGCGCACCATCGCGAAGAGTGGTGTCGTAGATATGGATTGCCTCTTTATCAAATGACATTAGAGCGCAACCTTCTGAACCCAGCCGTGCTTATCTTCAGTAGTTCCATGTTGAATAGCGAGTAGGTGGTTACGAATCTGCATTGTGATTGGACCAGGTTGTCCATCTCCTGTAACCCAAGTACCCATCGCAGATTTTGCTTGCCCTACCGGCGAAACAACAGCCGCAGTACCGCATGCAAAAATTTCAGAGATATCACCCGATGTAACGCCTTCGCGCCAATCATCGATAGAGAGCATGACTTCTTCTGTCTTATAACCAAGATCTCTTGCGACAGACAAGATTGAGTCGCGAGTGATTCCAGGAAGAAGAGTTCCGGTTAGCTTTGGAGTGATGACAGTTGCATCAGCACCTTTGCCCTTTACGAAGTAAAGGTTCATGCCGCCCATCTCTTCAATCCACTTACGCTCTTTTGCATCGATCCACACGACTTGGTCGCAACCTTCTTTAGCTGCAGCTTTCTGTGCAACGAGAGAAGCTGCGTAGTTTCCGCCGCACTTTGCTTCACCTGTTCCGCCTTGTGCTGCACGGACATACTCAGTAGAAATCCAGACAGAGACGGCCTTTGATGGATCAAAGTAAGCGCCAGCTGGAGTTGCGATTAGAAGGTAGGTCGCCTTATTTGTAGGGCGAACTCCAAGACCAACTTCGGTAGCAATCATGAATGGGCGAATGTAAAGCGCTTCGCCAACTTTTCCTGGAGTCCAGCCTGCATCTTGCTTAACAAGTGCATGAACGGTTTCAAGGAATAACTCTTCTGGCATTTCAGGAAGTGCGAGTCGCTCGGCAGAACGTGCAAAGCGACGAGCATTTGCTTCAGGACGGAAGAGTGCGATACCGCCATCAGGTTGGCGGTATGCCTTCATTCCTTCAAAGATTTCTTGTCCGTAATGAAAAACAGCAGTTGCGGGATCCAAAGTAATTGGGCCGTAAGGCTTTAACTCTGGCTCTTCCCAACCACCAGCTTCAGTCCACTCGCAGACGACCATATGGTCGGTGTAATACTTTCCGAAACCACAGTTAGCGACCTTTTCTTCGCGCTCTGCTGTTGGAACTGCATGTGGATTGAGAGTGACCTTCATTTACTTCACCAATTCTGCTAACGCTGAACCGATTTCGGTTGTGCCACGCTTTGCATCTCCGCGTGATGCTAAATCAGCAGCAACTGCCTTTTCAACATCGCGAGCTGCATCTGTTAGTCCAAGGTGATCCAACATCATTGCAACAGACATTACTGTCGCAGTTGGGTCAGCCAAGTTCTTTCCAGCGATATCGGGAGCTGAACCGTGTACTGGTTCAAACATCGATGGGAAAGCACCGGTTGGGTTGATATTTCCTGAAGCGGCAAGTCCGATACCGCCGCAGATAGCAGCTGCAATATCAGTCAAGATATCTCCGAAGAGGTTATCTGTAACGACGACATCAAAACGCTCTGGATTGGTAACGAAGAACATTGATGCTGCATCGACGTGCAAGTAATCAGTCGTGACGTTTGGGAATTCCTTAGCCACATGATTGAAGGTACGTGTCCACAATCCACCAGCACGAGTAAGAACATTGTTCTTATGTACGAGTGTGAGCTTCTTGCGATCACGAGCTGATGCACGCACAAATGCATCACGAATTACGCGCTCAGCACCACGACGGGTGTTGAGTGATTCTTCCGTTGCGATCTCTGCGTCAGTTCCTTCAGCGAGTACGCCGCCTGCGCCAACGTATGGACCTTCAGTTCCTTCGCGGACAACGACGAAATCGATAGGAGCCTTAGTAGCAAGTGGCCCTGTCACGCCAGGCATTAACTTCGCTGGGCGAAGGTTGATGTAGTGATCGAAAGCAAAACGGAGCTTAAGAAGTAATCCGCGCTCGAGAACCCCGCTCGGAACTGTTGGGTCCCCCACTGCGCCGAGCAAGATGACATCTGACTTTGCAAGCTCAGCAAGAACTGAATCAGGTAGAACTTCACCTGTGCGGTGCCAGTAACCAGCACCAAGGTCGTAGTGAGTCTTATTAAATGTCACACCGTATTTAGCGGCAACAACATCTAGAACTTTAAGGCCTTCGCCTACAACTTCGGTACCAATACCGTCGCCAGGAATAACTGCAAGATTGATTGTTCGTGACATTAGTTCACCAAAGTCACTGAACGAACGAGATCTGCACCGGTTTCCTTCTTAAGTGCATCAGCTACTGCATCAGAGACAGCTGAATCAACGGTGAGCGCCATAAGAGCTGTTCCGCCGGCTGATTCGCGAGCAACCTGCATTCCTGCAATGTTGATCTTTGCCGTTCCTAGTGCGTTTCCGACTGCACCTACGACACCTGGCTTATCTGCATAACGCAAGAACAAGAGGTTATCTGTTGGTGGAAGATCAAGATCGAAGTTATCGATAGCGATAATCTTTTCAACCTTACGGATACCCATCAAAGTTCCATCAACCTTGACTGACTTTCCATTTGAAAGTGCTGCATGCAATGAAATCATGCTGCGGTATTCAGGGCTGTCAGGTGTTGTTGTAACTGTTGATGTGAGTCCGCGCTCTGCTGCAAGACCAGGTGCATTGACATAGCTGACAGATTCGATTCCTGATGCAACGAGTGCGCCCTTAAGCGCGCTGATTGCTAGTACAGATGAATCATGTCCAGAAATATCGCCCTTGACGGTGATCTCCATTGAAACTGGAGTCTCGCCAGCGATTGCAGTGGCAATCTGTGCCATCTTCTCAACGAGTGGAAGTGATGGACGGATCTCGTCGTGGATTGCTCCACCCTTAACGTTGACTGCGTCCGGTACCAATTCGCCAGCTAGTGCTTTGCGAACTGAAACTGCAACTGCGATGCCTGCGCGCTCCTGTGCTTCATCAGTTGATGCGCCAAGGTGAGGCGTTGCAACAACTTGATCAAGCTGGAACAAAGGTGAATCTGTGCATGGTTCGGTGACATAAACATCAAGTCCCGCACCTGCAACGCGACCTTCGACGATTGCGTCGTAGAGAGCTGCTTCATCAAGTACTCCACCACGTGCGGCGTTGATGATGCGAACTTCCTTCTTAACCTTCTTGAGCGCTTCAACGCCAATGAGGTTTGCAGTCTCTTTTGTCTTTGGAAGGTGGATAGTGATGAAGTCAGAACGCTTCAAGAGTTCATCGAGCTCAACGAGTTCGACGCCAAGTTGCGCTGCCTTTGCTGGCTGTAGGTATGGATCGTATGCAACGACGTTCATTCCGAATGCCTGCATGCGATGAGCAACCAACTGACCAATACGACCGAAACCAACTACACCAAGAGTCTTTTCGAAGAGTTCAGCGCCTGTGTACTTAGAGCGCGCCCACTTTCCGTTCTTGAGTGCAGCATGTGCTGGTGAGATAAAACGTGCTGATGCAAGAAGCAAAGAGATTGCTAGTTCTGCAGCTGAAACGATATTTGAAGTTGGTGCATTAACAACCATGACACCTGCTGCAGTTGCAGCTGGGATATCAACGTTGTCGAGACCAACACCTGCGCGAGCAATGACCTTAAGGCCCTTTGCCGCCGCAATCGCTTCAGCATCCATCTTGGTTGCAGAACGAATAAGCACAGCGTCAACGCCTGCACCAAGTGCTGCTAGAAGTTCTGGACGGTTTGCACCATCGCAGTTACGAACTTCAAAGTCAGGACCGAGAGCATCGAGCGTTGCAGCGCTGAGTTCTTCAGCAATCAGAACAACGGGTTTAGCCACGCGCTGCACTTCCTTCTTTGTAGCCATCGGTAGAAGTTTGCTTCATCCAGCTAAACATCTTGCGGAGTTCGCGACCAACGGTCTCGATTGGGTGTGATTCACCCTTTGCGCGAAGTGCTGAGAATTCCTTTGCTCCGCTCTCGAGGTCATCGACGAAGCGCTTTGCAAATGCACCAGATTGAATATCAGCGAGAACTGCCTTCATGTTCTCCTTAACGTGTGGATCGATAACACGTGGACCTGATACGTAGTCACCGAATTCAGCAGTGTCAGATACTGACCAGCGCTGCTTTGCGATTCCACCTTCGTACATGAGGTCAACGATCAACTTGAGTTCGTGCAAGCACTCGAAGTAAGCAACTTCTGGCTGATAGCCAGCTTCAACCAAAGTTTCGAAGCCGTACATAACCAACTGTGATGCTCCACCACAGAGAACTGACTGCTCACCGAACAAGTCGGTCTCTGTCTCTTCAGTAAATGTTGTAAGGATTCCACCTGCGCGAAGTCCGCCGATTGCCTTTGCGTATGAAAGGGTCAATGGCCATGCGTTATTTGTTGCATCTTGTTCTACTGCAACGATTACTGGAACTCCTCGACCTGCTGCGTACTCGCGACGAACCAAGTGTCCTGGACCCTTTGGCGCGACCATACATACATCGACATCAGCAGATGGCTTGATGTAACCGAAACGGATATTGAAACCGTGGCCGAAGAAGAGAGCATCGCCCTTTTCGAGGTTAGGCAAGATTGATTCTGTGTAGATGTGGCGCTGCAAGTGATCTGGAGCCAAGATCATGATGACGTTAGCTTCCTTAACTGCATCCGCTACTGAAGTAACGCGAAGTCCTTCAGCCTCTGCCTTTGCACGTGAAGGTGAACCTTCCTTAAGGCCAACGCGAACATCAACACCTGAGTCGCGGAGGTTCAGTGCATGTGCATGGCCTTGTGAGCCGTAACCGATGATCGCGACCTTGCGACCCTGGATGATTGATAGATCTGCATCCTCTTCGTGATACATCGTTGCCACGGTATTTCTCCTTTTTCTTTGGTCTTGCTAGTTCTGGTTGGTTAGTTTTGATAGTCAGGTTGTGTGTCGTGAACTTCTTTTGCCTTAGCGGTTACATCCTTGATGGAGATAACGCTGACGAGCTTGTCGAGCTGAGCAATTACTTGCTCGAGAGAGTGGCCTTCTACAGCTACTCCAATAATCATCTTTGAGATTGATGAATCTTCAGTGGGTCCAACATTGAGGGTTTCGATGTTGAATGCGCGGCGTGAAAAGAGGCCTGCAACGCGGGCTAGAACGCCTGGTTCGTTCTCAACGAGAACTTCAAGAGTGTGTTGACGGCGATTAGTAGTCATTAGAGCTCCTGTGAATCCCAGTCAGGCGCTGTAGCGCGGGCGATCATGATCTCGTCATTCGATGTTCCAGCAGCGACCATTGGCCACACCATTGCATCGCGATGAACGCGGAAATCAACAACGACCGGCTGGTCGTTTATAGACATCGCCTTCTCGATTGTCTTATCCAAATCTTCTGGGCGTTCGCAGGAAAGTCCGACGCAGCCCATGGATTCAGCAAGCATTGGGAAGTTTGGAACGCGCTTTGATTCAAGAGAAGTATTTGAGTAACGACCTTCATAGAAGAGTGTCTGCCATTGGCGAACCATTCCGAGAGATTCGTTATTGATAATTGCAACCTTGATAGGAATATTGTTAAGTGCACACGTCACTAACTCTTGGTTAGTCATTTGGAAGCAACCATCGCCATCGATAGCCCAGACAGTGGTGTCAGGTGCGCCAACTTTTGCACCCATCGCTGCAGGTACGCCGTAACCCATAGTTCCGGCTCCACCTGAGTTGAGCCATGTGCGTGGGTGTTCGTAAGAAATAAATTGTGAAGCCCACATCTGATGCTGGCCAACGCCTGAAGTAAAGATGGTGTCAGTTCCTGAAATCTTTCCGATGCGCTCGATAACGTGCTGGGGTGAGAGCGAACCATCATCAGGTAAGTCATATCCCAATGGATACGTAGATTTAAGTGAATTCATCTGACGCAACCATGTTGTGAGATCTGGTTGGTTCTTTGCAAGAGCTGCCTTGAGTGCAGGAATAAGTGCAGAGATAGTTTCTTTTACATCGCCGACAACAGCTACATCTGCAAAACGGTTCTTACCGATTTCAGCAGGGTCGATATCAGCGTGGAGAACCTTTGCATTAGGAGCAAATGAGGAAAGCTTTCCGGTGACGCGATCGTCGAAACGAGCGCCCAAAGTGATTAATAAGTCAGCCTTTTGTAGAGCAGTAACAGCGGCAACTGTTCCGTGCATTCCTGGCATACCCATATGCAATGGATGTGAATCAGGGAATGCACCACGTGCCATCAGAGTTGTAACAACTGGCGCGCCAAGAAGTTCGACAAGTTGACGAAGTTCTGCAGATGCATTCGCCTTTATGACTCCCCCGCCAACGTAGAAGACTGGCTTCGATGATTGCGTGATGAGTGCTGCAGCATCAGAGATTGCCTGAACGTCAGGAGTTGTCTTCGGGTTGTAACCAGCAAGCTTGATTGAAGTTGGCCAATTAAATGTGGTCATCTTCTGAAGAGCATCTTTTGCAACGTCCACAAGAACTGGGCCAGGACGGCCAGTTGTTGCGATATGGAAAGCTTCAGCGATAACGCCAGGAATTTCAGCAGGATCAGTTACCAAGTAATTGTGCTTAGTAAATGGCATTGTGATTCCGCGGATATCTGCTTCTTGAAATGCATCGGTACCGATTGCAGCAGATGGAACCTGGCCTGTGATTGCAACGAGTGGGACAGAGTCCATCGCTGCATCCATAAGTGGTGTAACAAGGTTGGTAGCACCTGGACCAGAAGTTGCAATACAAACTCCTGCGCGACCAGTTACTTGCGCATAGCCAGTTGCAGCATGACCTGCGCCTTGCTCGTGGCGTACCAAAATGTGGCGGATTGTGGAATCAAAGATCGGATCGTAAGCAGGAAGAATCGCGCCACCTGGGAGTCCAAACATCACATCTACGCCGGCTGCTTCAAGGCTTTTCACCAATGAAGTAGCTCCTGTCATTTCTGTGCCGTTCGCTGTTGGAACGTGTTTCGCCATCTTCTTGCTCCTTTCTCTCTCGTAACTCGGGTCTTGCTGTTAATACTTTCTTAAATGAAAAAACCCTCAGATATCTGAGGGCGCGCGTGACATGAAGGCACGCGCTATCGAATCACCACCACTGAAACTACTGAAGCGCGTGTTGAAGTCATGCCCCTATTCTCCAACGGGGCAGGGCAATGCGTCAAGAGATGAGATGAACGTCTCAATAAGTGAAACTACTAGTCGCAGACAGCGCCCTTAGATGCTGAGCCAACGAGCTTTGAATACTTATTGAGAACGCCACGGGAGTACTTGTGAGGCAGCGGCTTCCAGCCAACCTTGCGGGCTTCAAGTTCTGCTGGGTCTACCAAGAGATCCAATGTGCGATTTGGGATGTCGATACGAACGCGATCGCCATCCTTGATGAATGCAATCGGTCCCCCATCAACAGCTTCAGGTGCAACGTGCCCAACACAGAGACCCGTTGAACCACCAGAGAAACGACCATCGGTAAGAAGAAGAGTTGTCTTTCCAAGTCCTGCGCCCTTGATTGCGCCAGTAATCATCAACATCTCGCGCATACCTGGTCCACCCTTCGGACCTTCGTAGCGAATGACGACTACATCGCCAGCTTGGATTGTTCCATTTTCAAGAGCTTCCATTGCGGCTTGTTCGCGTTCGAAGACGCGTGCAGGTCCTTCGAATGAATCGATTCCGATTCCGGCTGTCTTACAGACTGCGCCTTCAGTGGCAAGTGTTCCGCCGAGAATTGTGATTCCAATATCTGTCGACATCGGTTTATCAACTGGGAAGAGAACGTTTCCATCTGCAAGTGGCGGATTAATATCGGCCAAGTTTTCAGCCATAGTCTTGCCAGTTACTGTCAGAGTGTCTCCATGTAGGTAGCCAGCATCGAGAAGAATGCGAAGCACAACGGGAATTCCGCCAACGCGATCGACATCTGTCATGACGTACTTGCCGAAAGGCTTGAGGTCTCCAAGTAGTGGAACCTTTGAACCAATGCGGTGGAAATCTTCGAGAGTGAGATCTACTTCTGCTTCATGTGCAATTGCAAGTAAGTGCAGAACAGCGTTGGTTGAGCCACCGAGTGCCATCAAGATTGTGATGGCATTTTCAAATGCCTTCTTAGTCAAGATATCGCGAGTAGTAATTCCCTTTGCAATCAAGTTAACAACTGCAGCACCTGCTTGTTCAGCATAGGTATCGCGGCGGCGATCAACAGCAGGAGGGGCCGCAGAACCTGGAAGAGAAAGTCCAATTGCTTCAGCGATACTTGCCATGGTGTTTGCTGTGTACATACCGCCACATGCACCTTCGCCTGGGCAGATTGCTTTCTCGATTTGGTCAACGCGATCTTTAGTAATCAAGCCACGAGCACATGCACCTACAGCTTCGAATGCATCGATGATGGTGACATCTTTTCCATCAACCTGGCCAGGAAGAGTTGAACCTGCATAGACAAATACTGAAGCAACATCGATACGAGCTGCAGCCATCATCATTCCTGGAAGCGATTTATCGCAACCAGCAAAAGTAACCATGCCGTCGAGGCGTTCTGCCTGCATTACGGTTTCAACAGAGTCTGCAATTACTTCACGGGATACGAGTGAGAAGTGCATGCCTTCGTGGCCCATAGAAATTCCGTCGGAGACAGAGATGGTTCCGAATTGCATAGGGAATCCGCCAGCGTCAATGACGCCTTTCTTAGATGCCTTAGCAAGACGGTCGAGAGAGAGATTGCATGGTGTGATTTCATTCCATGAAGATGCAATGCCGATCTGTGGCTTTACCCAATCTTCATCGCCCATACCTACTGCGCGAAGCATTCCGCGAGCTGGTGCACGCTCTAATCCATCGGTTACGAGTCCAGAGCGCGGTTTCATCTTCGACATGAGAGAATTCTATCCTTACATCTCGATTTTGCGAGAAATCCCAGTAAAAACTAATAAGGAGATACACCCTTGTCCAAGCAAGCCCAAGATCAGACTTTAGACCCAACGCGTTGGCGCACCCTTTTTGTTGTAGCCATTGCACAGTTGATGATTGTTCTCGATAGCTCAATCATGAATATCGCTATTCCAAGTGCGAAGATTGACCTCGGAATTTCCGATGCCAATCAGCAATGGGTTATCACTGCCTACACATTGGCCTTCGGGTCGCTCCTTCTCCTTGGTGGTCGTATTGGTGATTACATGGGACGCAAGAAGATTTTCCTTGTGGGCCTCACAGGCTTTGCTCTTGCATCCGCGCTCGGTGGAATCGCTTCAACGCAAGGTCTTCTTTTTGCATCCCGTGCACTTCAAGGTGTCTTTGCAGCGCTTCTTGCTCCTGCAGCACTTGCAATCATCTCTGTAACTTTTAGCGTTCCAGCTGAACGCGCAAAGGCGTTCGGGGTTATCGGCGCAATCTCTGGCGGCGGCGCTGCAATCGGTTTGATCCTCGGTGGAACTCTTACTGAATATGCTTCATGGCGCTGGTGCCTCGGAGTTAATACTCCGATCGCAATCATCGCTGGAATTCTTGCAATTAAATTTGTACATGAATCGAAGGCATCAGGCGATAACACCTACGACATCCCAGGGGTTATTACTGCTACAGCCGGGCTCTTCTCATTGACATACGGCTTTAATGAAGCTGCGACAAAGGGTTGGTCTTCATCGGCAACTATTTCGTTCTTTGTAGCTGCCATCGTGCTTCTCGCTATCTTCCTCACAATCGAGAAGAAGGTCGCAAATCCTTTGATGCCACTTCGCGTCATCACAGAACGCAACCGCGGTGGTTCATACCTTGGTTCACTCGTCGTTGGTGCTGGACTCTTCTCGATGTTCCTCTTCCTAGGTCTCTACCTTCAGGTAATCCTCGGATTTAGTCCGCTGAAATCTGGCTTTGCATTCTTGCCGTTCACAGCAGGAATCATCATCTTTGCAGGTATTGCATCGCAGTTACTGCCAAAGTTTGGACCAAAGCCACTTATGGTTCCTGGCCTTATCTTCGCTGGTATCGGCCTCTTGTTGCTTACTCGTATTACTCCAGAGACTGCGTACCTCACACACGTTGTACCTTCGCTCTTGATCATGTCGAGCGGAATGGCACTTGTCTTTATTCCGCTTACCTCAACATCACTTCACGGTGTCTCTAACCACGACACAGGTGTAGCGAGTGCAATGGTTAACACCTCACAGCAGATTGGTGGATCACTCGGAACTGCGCTCCTCAATACTGTGGCTGCAACTGCAACTACAACGTATGCGGCAGCTCATACTGAGCTTGGAAAGGCTGTAATGCCATTTGCGATGACTCATGGATTTACAGTGGCATTTAAGTTCAGTGCGGCGCTTCTCTTTACAGGCGCAGTAGTGCTCTTCTTCTTTATCAATATCGGTAAAGAGTCACTCGTTGAGACTGAAGGCGTGATTGCGCACTAATTTGTAAATAAAAAACCCGCCGAATTAATCTTCGGCGGGTTTTTTATTTTAATTCGTTACTGCCCGAGGAACTTTAAGAGAAGCTCGCGCACCTTCGCAGCATCTGCTTGGCCCTTGGTCTCCTTCATTACTGCGCCAATTAGCGCGCCGGCTGCAGGTAGGTGTCCCCCGCGAACTTTCTCTGCCGTGTCAGCTTGCTCTGTACAAACCTTTTCGATTGCAGCCATGAGCGCACCATCATCGTTAACAACTTTGATTCCGCGCTTGGCAACAACTTCTGATGGCTTTCCTTCGCCAGCAATAACACCTTCAACAACTTGGCGTGCCAGCTTGTCCGTGAGATCGCCACTTGCTACCAAAGCCACGAGTTCCGCAACATCAGCAGGCGTGATTGCAAGATCTGCGACTGCAATATTTTGATCATTAGCAATACGTGAAATCTCACCAAGCCACCATGTGCGTGCCTTAGTCGGATCAGCACCAAGAAGAACGGTTGCTTCAACGATATCGAGAACGTCAGCATTAATCATCGCTTCCATCTCTTTATCAGGAACGTTCCACTCTTCCTTGATGCGCTTACGACGAAGTGATGGGCGCTCTGGAAGCGTTGCACGTAGTTCTTCAATCCAAGAAGCCGCAGGTGTTACTGGAACCAAATCTGGATCTGGGAAGTAGCGGTAATCCTCGGCTTGCTCCTTTGAGCGACCTGAGCGAGTGAGCCCAGTATCTTCTTGGAAGTGACGAGTCTCTTGCTTTACCTTCTTACCTTCATTCAGAAGCTCAGCATGGCGAATCATTTCACCGCGAATTGCGCGCTCAACTGAGCGAAGAGAGTTAACGTTCTTAGTCTCTGAGCGAGTTCCAAGAACTTCTGAACCAATTGGCTTCAACGATACGTTGGCATCACAACGAAGAGAGCCTTGCTCCATCTTCACATCTGAAACCTTGAGGCCGCGCAAGATGTCGCGAAGTTCTGCAACGTAAGCCTTAGCTACTTCTGGAGCGTACTTGCCTGTGCCTGGAACAATCTTGGTAACAATTTCAACCAATGGGATACCTGCACGGTTGTAGTCGAGCAATGAGTAATCAGCGCCGTGGATACGACCAGTCGCTCCACCAACGTGAAGAGACTTTCCGGTGTCTTCTTCCATATGAACGCGTTCGATTTCGATACGGAACTGCTTAGGACCTTCTTCTGTATCGATTTCTACATCGACATAACCATCGAAACAGATTGGTTCGTCGTACTGAGAAATCTGGAAATTCTTTGGCATATCTGGATAGAAGTAATTCTTGCGAGCAAAGCGGCTGTATGGAGCAATCTTGCAGTTGAGGGCAAGGCCAATCAGAATCGTAGATTCAATCGCCTTTTCGTTAACAACAGGAAGAGCGCCGGGAAGTGCCAAACAAACAGGACATGTCTGAGTGTTTGGAGCAGCTCCGAATTCGGTAGCGCAAGAACAGAACATCTTGCTGTTGGTATTGAGCTCGACGTGAACCTCAAGACCTAATACGGGATCCCACTTAGCAATTACTTCGTCATATGTTGGAAGAGCCATTACTTCACTCCCTTCAACTCTGGAGCCTTGGTCAAAATTGGCGCACCCCACTTTGAAAGAAGAGCTGCTTCAAGTGCCGCACCTGCCAGGTAAAGACGCTGATCCTGCATTGCAGGAGCCATGATCTGGAATCCAACAGGCAAGTTATCCTCATCAGCAAGACCAGCAGGTAGTGACATTCCGCAGATGCCTGCAAGGTTTACTGGAATCGTTGCAACATCGCCTAAGTACATAGCCATTGGGTCATCGACCTTTTCGCCGATCTTGTATGCCGTTGTAGGTGCAGTTGGTGAGACCAGAACATCTGCTTGAGCAAATGCCTTTGCGTAATCTTGAATAATTAAAGTACGAATCTTTTGAGCGCTGCCGTAATAAGCATCGTAATAACCTGAAGAGAGAGCGTATGTTCCAAGGATGATACGGCGCTTTACTTCGCGACCGAAACCAGCATCGCGGGTAGCGCTCATAACCGCTTCAGCAGATGCGCCATCAACATCGCCTGTACGTAGGCCATAACGCATCGCATCAAAGCGTGCGAGGTTAGAAGAACATTCTGATGGAGCAATTAAGTAATAGGCAGCGAGAGCATATTCAAAGCTTGGGCAATCAACTTCAACGATTTCTGCACCAAGGGATGCAAGAACCTGAAGTGATTCATCAAAGCGTGCCTGCACGCCCTTCTGGTATCCCTCGCCTTGCAACTGCTTGATAACGCCAATCTTCATTCCCTTTACATCGCCGCTCTTTGCCGCATTTACAACTGCAGGAACTGGTGCGTTGATGCTTGTTGCGTCCTTCGCATCATGTCCTGCCATCACTTCGTGAAGAAGTGCTGTATCCAAAACTGTGCGACCGAACGGTCCTGCCTGATCAAGGCTTGATGAGTATGCAATCAAACCGAAACGTGAAACCGCGCCATACGTTGGACGAACACCAACGATTCCTGTGAGCGCTGCTGGTTGGCGAATTGAACCGCCAGTATCTGAACCAACTGCAAGTGGCGCTTCAAATGCAGAGACGGCAGCTGCCGATCCACCTGATGAACCACCCGGTGTGCGGCTTAGATCCCACGGGTTAAATGTTGGTCCGTAGCCAGAATTTTCTGTTGATGAACCCATTGCGAATTCATCCATATTGGTCTTACCCATGATGACAACGCCAGCATCTTTAAGTTTGCTGACAACAGTTGAGTCATACGGTGGACGCCATCCCTGCAAAATCTTTGAACCTGCAGTAGTTGGCACGCCCTTCTGTGCAAGAACATCTTTAAGAGCAAGTGGAACACCTGCGATTGGAGAAAGTTTTTCACCTTTGGCGCGACGCGCATCGACATCTTTTGCTTGAGCAAGTGCGCCTTCAGAGTCGACATGCAAGAACGCCTTTACTTGGCCATCAACTGCGGCAATGCGATCAAGGTGTGCTTGTGTAAGTTCAACTGAAGTTATCTCCCCCTTTGCAAGGGCATCAGCCATCTGGGCAGCAGTCTTATTAATCATTCAGCTTCACCCAAAATCTGTGGAACGCGGAAACGTGACTCTTCTTGCGCAGGTGCACCAGAGAGTGCATCTTCAGGCGAAAGGCTTGGAAGAACCACATCAGGTCGTGCAATATTTTCAAGAGGCTGAGGGTGCGAAGTCGCCTTCACGCCAGATAGATCCATCTCTTGAACGCGAGCCACAGCGTCGAGAATCATTCCAAATTGTGAAGAGAGCTCGACGAGTTCTGATTCGGTCATCTCAATGCGGGCTAGACCTGCAAGCTTTGCGACATCATCGCGGGAGAGGCTGCTCATGGTCGCAGTCTATAAAAAGAGCTCTTTAAGAGCGAATCTGCCCATCGCCGGTAACAATCCATGTGGTTGTTGTCATTGCCTCAAGGCCCATTGGTCCTCGTGCATGCAACTTCTGATTAGAGATTCCGATCTCAGCGCCAAAGCCCATCTGCTCTCCATCAGTAAAGCGAGTAGATGTATTGACCATTACTGCGGCGCAATCTGAGAGTGCGATGAAACGTGCAGCTCTCTCCTTATTCTCCGTAACAATCGCTTCGGTGTGGTTGGTGCCGTATTGAGCTATGTGATCTGCTGCAGCATCAACAGAATCAACGACAGCGACATTCATCTCGAGGACTCCGTATTCGGTAGACCAGTTCTCTTCCGTTGCTGGAGTTGATGCAATCTTGAAAGTATCTGCAACCTTTTGCGCAGTGGCATCAGAATGCAAGATAACTCCAGCATCGCTAAGGGCCTTAAGAGCCATCGGCAAGAAGGTTGGTGCAATAGCTTTATGAACAAGCAAGGTCTCTGCTGCGTTACAGACACTTGGTCGATGAGTTTTGGAATTGATAAGAATAGGCAGCGCCTTTTCGATATCAGCAAATTCATCTACATAGACATGGCAGACACCTGCGCCTGTTTCGATTGTTGGCACAGTTGCATCGTCTACCACCATACGGATAAGAGCCGCACTGCCGCGAGGAATAACAAGATCAACTTTGCCACGAGCTGTAAGCAAAGCCTTTGTAGTCGCGCGATCTTCGGATGGAATCAACTGGAGAACATCAGGAGAAATAGTTGTCTGAGCGAGAGCATCTCTCATCACATTGACCAGAATCTCATTGCTATTGCGGGCAGTTGATGAGCCTCGAAGAAGAGCGGCATTTCCGGACATCAAGAGAATTACTGCGGCATCAACTGTGACATTCGGACGAGCTTCATAAACCATTCCGATTACTCCGAATGGAACCGAAATTTGTTCGAGCTCAAGGCCATTAGGAAGAGTTGATTTACGAAGTACTTGACCAAGTGGATCGGCAAGTGCGGCTACCTGGCGCGCTCCCCCAGCAATACCTTTAATTCGATCCGCGGTGAGAAGTAAGCGATCTTGCATCTGTG
This sequence comes from Candidatus Nanopelagicaceae bacterium, assembly GCA_965268225.1. Lineage (GTDB taxonomy): Bacteria > Actinomycetota > Actinomycetes > Nanopelagicales > Nanopelagicaceae > Planktophila. The sequence goes on from OZ254166.1 coordinate 924,486, forward strand.
GGTGCATATCTTCAGCACGAGCGTTATTCATATCAATCTCGTTGGCTGCAAGTATTTCAGCGCTGCGAGATTCGATTGCTTGTGCAATTGCCTCGAGCGCAGCCTTACGTTCAGCACCTGTTGCAGTAGAAAGAGTGCGCGAAGCTTTGCGCGCCTTAAGCGCTAACTCTCCGACAATCTGCACTGCATCCATAGGAATAAGCCTATCGGGAGTTACGATTTTGCCGTGCTGAAATTAATTCGCAGGGTCCTCGTCGTTCTTCTGGTTATCTATCTCGCTCTCTTCGGTCTGACCAAGGCGATTCGCTATCCAGAGCCAATTGCAACAATCAAACTTGGTCTAGCTCCGGCTTCGAAGACCCCTGAACTCATGCCTTTTCACTCCATAGTTGCAGCGCCTTCAACCTTCGCTCCGTGGAAATCTGGCAACTCCGAAACGGTTCAGAACGTCAAATATGATGGCAAGAGAATCACTTTTGATGAATTTCTTAGCAAGACAAGCACAAATGCATTCTTGATTGTTCGCGATGGCAAAATCACTTACGAGTCCTATCTCAATGGCAAGAGCGAGGCAACAATCCTGCCTTCCTACTCTGTTGCAAAAACGATGACCTCTCTTTTAATTGGTCAGCTCATTGATGAGGGAAAGATCAAAGAGTCAGATACCTTTGTTTCAATTCTTCCAAAATTCAAGGCAGGAACTTCCTTTGATAAAGTAACAATCAAGGATCTTCTCGATATGAATTCAGGAATTGGGGTTTCTGATAATTATCCATCTGGCCCATCGGGATGGGGCGTTGCCATCGCTCAGATGTATGCATCAACCGATGTGAATTGGTGGTTAATGAACAATCGCAAGATGCGAGAGGAGCCAGGAACTTTCCCAGAGTATCGAAGTGTCAATACTGAGTTGCTTGGACTCATTATTCAGAAAGTCACTGGAAGAACCCTTTCAGAGGAATTCACTGATCGGGTTTGGCAGAAGGTAGGTGCCGATCATGATGCAACATGGAATGTTGACCACAAGGGTGGCTACGAGAAGGCATTCTGTTGCTTTAATGCAACCGCCCGCGATTATGCGCGTGTAGGTCAGGCTCTGATGTCAGGATCACCTGCGATTGCCAGTACATCATGGAAGAAGCGACTTTCGACACCTGCAGTTACTTTGGATTATGGCTGGGGCTATAGCGCGCAGATGTGGCATCCATATCCAGGAATCAACTTGATGCTTGGACTTCATGGCCAATACATCTATCAAGATAAGGCAAATAACACCGTGATTGTAAAACTTAGCGATCTGCCTACATCTGCCGATGGAATATCACCCAAGATTGCTTCAGTCTTGAAGCAGATTGCCGAGAAGAACTACTAAAGAAGTACCAGGTCGTCGCGGTGCACGAGTTCGCGCTCGTATTCAGCACCGAGTGATGCGGCAAGTTCCTTGGTAGAACGTCCGAGCATCTGAGGAATTTCTTCCGAGTCGAATGCAACAAGGCCTCGCGCAATAACTTTGCCGCTCTTAGACGCTAGTTCGACGGTATCGCCTGAAATGAAATCGCCTTCAACCGCTGTGACCCCTGCAGGTAGTAATGAAACTCCACGTTCGAGAATTGCAGTTACTGCTCCATCATCGAGAACTAAACGACCACGTGGGGTTGATGCATGGGCAAGCCAGAGAAGTCGTGAGTTTGCTTTTGAAGAGTGCGCTTCGAAGAATGTTCCAACTTCTTCGCCATCTACAGCATGACCAGATTCGTGAAGAGATGTGAGAAGCATTGGAATTCCTGCACTTGTTGCGATGCGAGCAGCTTCGACTTTAGTGACCATTCCCCCGCTGCCGACACCAGCTGAACCTGCACCACCGAGAGTGATTGATTCGATATCTGACACATTTGCTACATAGCGAATTGGTTGCGCACCAGCCTGGCTTGGTGGAGCGTCGTAGAGCGCATCAATATCTGAAACCAGAACTAACAAATCAGCATGAATGAGAAGTGCGACAAGTGCTGCAAGGCGATCATTATCGCCAAAGCGGATCTCTTGGGTTCCGACCGTGTCATTCTCGTTAATGATTGGAACAACGCCAAGTGAGAGAAGTTTTGTGAGCGTCTGCTGAGCATTCGCGTAATGCGAACGACGCACAACATCTTCAGTTGTGAGCAAGACCTGAGAAGAAATGACTCCATGGGCTTTGAACTTCTCGCTGTATTGCGCAATGAGTAGCCCTTGGCCGACAGATGCTGCTGCTTGTTGTGTAGCTAAGTCTTTGGGGCGAACTTTAAGTCCAAGTGGTGAAAGACCTGCAGCGATGGCACCTGAAGAGACAACCACTACTTCAGCGCCACGCTTCTTGAGTGAAAAGGCGAGATCGACAATCTTCTGAACTGCATGTGGGTCGAGTTCAGAACCAGCGGAGCCTGTGAGCGAAGAAGAGCCAATCTTGATAACAACGCGCTTAGCGTTAGTTATGGCCTCGCGGTTCACTTGTCATTGCTTTCTGTTTCGCTCTCTTCAATCTCATCGAGAGTCAACTTGATCTCAGGGTTTGTAGGTTCGGCAACGTTGTATTCCCATTGGCGAGCAACTTCTTCATCTGAAAGACGATCGCGTTCTGTTTCAACGGTGTTCCAAGCGCCTTCAAGACGTGAGTCTTCACCGCGACGGTGCAAGAAGCCGGCAAGTTGTTCTGCCCCTGCTTCGATTGTTGGTTCCCACTCGAATACAACTTCATTATCGCCAGAGCCGATACGAACTTCAGAGCCAGCAACTGCGCCCTTCTTAAACAATTCCTTTTCAACACCGAGCTGTGCCAAACGATCTGCAAGGTAGCCGATAGCTTCAGCGTTCTTAAAGTTTGTCTGGCGAACCCAGCGAACAACTTTCTGGCCACGAACGCTAAATGATCCATCACCATTCTTCTGAACAGTAAATCCTGAATCATCGACTGCAACTGGACGCAAGATGATGCGGGTGCGCTCTTCCTTTGCAGCTTCTGCACGCTCACGTTGAACAAGACGTGCCATAGAGTAGAGAAGTTCTTGCAGGCCTTCGCGGCTGGCAGCAGAGACCTTGTAGACCTCGTAGCCCTTTTCCTTAAGTTGCTCTTCAACCATATCGGCCATTGCTTGACCGTCAGGTAAATCTATTTTGTTGAGCGCAACGATTCGAACTCGATCTTCGAGTCCACCGTAGAGCGCTAACTCATTTTCAATTGCTTCTAGGTCATCGATTGGATTGCGATCTGTTTCAAGAGTTCCGCAGTCAAGAACGTGAACTAGCGCAACACAGCGTTCGACGTGGCGAAGGAATTGAAGTCCGAGACCCTTGCCTTGTGATGCACCTGGAATAAGTCCTGGAACATCTGCAACGGTAAAGCGAGTATCTCCTGCTTGAACAACGCCGAGGTTGGGAACCAGTGTTGTAAATGGATAGTCAGCAATCTTTGGACGTGCTGCAGAAATCGCTGCAATGAGCGAAGACTTTCCGGCACTTGGGAATCCAACGAGAGCAATATCAGCTACTGATTTGAGTTGAAGGGTAAGTCTGCGTTCTTCGCCTGGTTCGCCAAGAAGTGCGAATCCTGGTGCACGACGTTTTGATGATGAGAGAGCAAGGTTGCCGAGGCCACCATGTCCACCACGAGCTGCAAGGAAGGTTGTTCCGATACCGATGAGGTCTGCGATTTGTTCGCCATCTTCATCGTAGATAACTGTTCCGTTAGGGACAGGAAGGATGAGGTCTTCACCAGATACGCCATCTTTACGATCGCCATAACCCTGATGACCAGAAGTCGCTTTGCGATGTGGTGAGTGGTGGAAATCAAGAAGTGTTGTGACAGATGAATCAACGACGAGAATGACATCGCCACCGCGACCGCCATTGCCTCCATCTGGTCCACCGAGTGGCTTAAATTTTTCGCGCTTTACAGAGACGCAACCATCTCCGCCTTTTCCGGCGGTTGCAAAGAGAGTGACGCTATCGACGAATGTTGTCACTGCTATTCACTCCCCTTCTAATGATTCTTGCTTTTACTTGTTGATGACTGAAATAAAAAAGCGGACCGCGATAAATGCGGCCCGCTCCTTTAAGAGAAACCTAAATTAAACTGCAGGAACTACGTTCACTACACGGCGACCGCGAGCGCGACCGAATTCAACTGCTCCTGCTGCGAGAGCGAAGAGAGTGTCATCCTTACCGCGTCCAACGTTCTTGCCTGGGTGGAAGTGTGTTCCACGCTGACGTACGAGAATTTCACCTGCATTAACTTCTTGGCCACCGAAACGCTTAATACCGAGGTACTGTGGGTTTGAATCGCGACCGTTACGTGTTGAGGAAACACCCTTCTTACTTGCCATTTATTTGCTCCCTTAACCGGTTCGCTTACTTAGCACCGCTGATTGCGGTGATCTTTACTCGTGTGTGCTGTGCACGGAAACCTTGACGACGGCGATGGCCTGTCTTGTTCTTGTAACGAAGGATGTCGATCTTTGGACCCTTGACTGCGTCGATAACTTCGCCAGTTACCTTTACAGCAGAGAGCGCAGCAACATCAGTTGTGACGTTTGCGCCATCAACTACGAGGAGAGCTGGGAATGAAACTGATGCGCCTGCAGCAGCGTCGATGCGATCGACGGTGATGATCTCGCCAACAGTTACCTTCTCCTGGCGTCCGCCAGCTTTAACGATTGCGTACATGCTCATTGCCTCAGTTCTTCGTATTAGTCATCAAGCTCAATTCACGCGTGAGGCGTGCTCGAGCAGACGCTAAGAGTACGGATTTCGTACCCTCAGGGTCAAATTGGCCCAGGTCTTAAGCGGTAATCACCCCTGAGCTAGCGGCCCTGCGGCGGCGCTTTCCCTTGGGTGTTGTGACCGCTTCGGCCTCTTCTGGGGCCTCTTCGTTCAAGGTTTCGTGGAATTCGTGGTCGGTTGCTGTCTCTTCATCAACATCTGGGTGATGTGCGCTCTGTGAATTTACCTGAGGCATCGGAGCCTTCATCTTCACAGGATCCATATGGATATGAATTCCGCGTCCATTACATGAATCACATGTTGTTGAGAACGCTTCGATAAGTCCCTGCCCGACGCGCTTACGAGTCATCTGAACAAGTCCGAGTGAAGTTACTTCAGCAACCTGGTGCTTGGTGCGATCGCGGCCAAGACATTCAACCAAACGGCGAAGAACTGCATCACGGTTTGATTCAAGAACCATATCGATGAAGTCGATAACGACAATTCCACCTAAGTCGCGAAGACGTAGTTGGCGCGCAATTTCTTCGGCAGCTTCAAGATTGTTCTTGGTAACAGTCTCTTCGAGGTTTCCGCCCTTACCGATGAACTTACCGGTGTTAACGTCGATAACAACCATCGCTTCAGTGCGATCGATAACAAGAGAACCACCTGAAGGTAGATAAACCTTGCGATCGAATGCCTTAGCGAGTTGTTCTTCAACGCGGTAATCAGCGAACAAGTCACCGCTACCGGAATACTTTTCAATCTTCGAAACGAGTTCAGGTGCAATCGAGCCGAGGTATGAACTGATTTCATCCCATGCTTCGTTACCTTGAATGATGAGCTTGCGGAAATCTTCATTGAAGATATCGGGGATAACACGCACTGCAAGATCTGGCTCAGAGAGCAGAAGCGCTGGTGCATGGAAGTTTGGGTTTACTGACTTCTGGTAAATATCTTCCCATTGCGCTTTGAGGCGCTCGACATCTGCTGTCAGCTCTGCTTCAGATACACCTTCAGCTGCAGTACGAACAATCACGCCTGCATCTTCTGGAATTAGTGTCTTCAAGATTGCCTTAAGACGTGAGCGCTCTGATTCAGGAAGTCGCTTTGAGATACCGCTCATTCCGCCACCAGGAACATAGACAACATAACGTCCTGGAAGTGAAATCTGGCTTGTAAGGCGTGCGCCCTTTTGGCCAATTGGATCCTTAGTGACTTGAACGAGAACAGGCTGACCTGTCTTCAAAACCATTTCAATCTTACGTGGTTCAGATTCTGAGATACCTGCAGCATCCCAATTAACTTCACCAGCGTACAAAACTGCGTTACGGCCCTTGCCGATATCAACGAATGCAGCTTCCATAGAAGGAAGAACGTTCTGTACGCGACCTAAATAAACGTTTCCAACGTATGAAACGTTGGCGTTACGGTTTACATAGTGCTCAACCATCACGTTATCTTCGATAACTGCAATCTGAATACGGTCTCCGACTTGGCGGACAACCATTTCGCGATCTACATTTTCGCGGCGGGCTAAGAATTCTCCATCAGTAATGATGGTTCCACGGCGGCGATATGGCTCGCGATATTCGCGAGAATCGTTGCGACCACGATCGCGATCGCGACGGTTGCGTGTTCCGCGCTCTGAGCGATCGCGTGCTGGGCGCTCTGTCTTTTCACGGACTTCGCGGACCTTAACAACTGTGACTACGCCATCTTCGTCGATTACTTCACCTGGTGTGACACCTTCGCCAGTTGCGCGACGGCGACGGCGACGGCGATGTGTTGTGCCGTCAGCGTTCTCAGTTGAATCTTCAGAAGTATCTTCTGAATCGTTATCTGAATCTTCTTGCATATCTACACCTTCACCATTTGGCTTACGGCGACCGCGTCCACCACGACGGCGACGGCGGTTACGGTTTCCACGGCTTTCAGAATCCTCTGAATCCCCCGCTGGAGCTTGAGCTGAAACTTCTTCAGCATCCTCACTCTTTGCAGACTTTGCAGATTTCTTAGCCGCTGTCTTGCTTGCACGCTTGGGTGCAACTGCATCTGTAGGAGCTGCTTGGAAGATTGGGACTGGAATTGCAGCAGTCTTCTTGGCCCCAGACTTAGATTTAACTAGCGGTGCGGCTTCGGTAACTTCTGTAGTCGCCTCTGTTGGCTCAGGCGCAGTTCCTGCGCTGAGTGATTTCTTACTTGATTTCTTAACCGCGCGCTTACGCGGTGATTTTGGCTCAATAGCCATGGCACCAAATCCTTTAGCGCGTATTCCCAGATTGTTCTGGAGCTACGCATTCTCGTGGTCCGCAGATGAAAATCATTTACGAACAAAACCTTTGTTGTAGTCCGCCGCAGGCGCGATAAGGATCGCTGGCCGCGCTGAACTGTTAGGTGAATTATGGCAGAAAGATGAGGGAAAAACCTATTTTGAGCGTGATTTAGCTGCGGTGACTTGCATGAACATTCTGCAAGAGGCCAAAGCCGATGAGGTTGGCGAACATGCTCGATCCCCCGTAAGAAAGGAATGGCAACGGGACACCGGTCATCGGCATCAGCCCCAATGTCATTCCAATATTTTCAAATATCTGAAAAGCGAACCATGCGATTACACCTGTACAGACAAGTGTTCCGTAGGGGTCGGTGGATCTTCGCGCGATAGCAAATGCACGCATCAAAATTATGAAGAGAAGGAAGATGATCAAACCACTTCCTAAGAACCCTAGTTCTTCGCCGGCAACGGTAAAGATGAAGTCTGTCTGTTGTTCTGGAACGAAGCGGCCATTTGTCTGCGGGCCGTTAAAGAGTCCAGTTCCGATGAGACCACCTGAACCAACAGTGATGCGGGCCTGTCGAAGTTGATACCCAGCTCCCTGTGAATCTGCATTGGGATCAACGAAAGATTGCAGACGCTTTACTTGGTAATCACTGATTACTCCTGCCTTCGTTGCAACAAAACCACCGATTAGTGCAAGAAGGATGAGTCCAACAATCCAACGTGACGGTGCACCAGAGACGGCAAGCATCGTCACAACCGATGCGCTAATAATGAAGACAGTTCCCATATCTGGTTGAGCGAGAATGAGAAGAATTGGAATTGCTGCAACGCCGAGTGCCTTTAAGACATCTTGATTTGTTGGTTCATCGCTGTTATGTGTGCGCTCTGAAAGTAACATTGCAATTCCGATGATGATTGAAATCTTTGCAATCTCAGCTGGTTGAATCTGAAAACCTGCAGGTAAGCGAATCCACGCCTTCGCACCGTTGACTTCGCTGCCGACTCCAGGAATCAGAACGAAGAGGAGACCGAAGACTCCGAGCCCCCAGATGTATGGCGTATATGCGCGCAAGAGGCGGTAATCAATAATTGTGGTGCCCCATGCAAGGGCCAATCCGATAATGATGTTGATGACATGTCGCTTTAAGTAGTACTGCGGATCTAGCCCATTTGCTGAGTACCACTCACGCGTAGCTGCATAGACAAGCAAGGTTCCCATGACAAGGAGTGCGGCAACAGCTCCTGTTAATACTGGATCGAAACCTGAGATAAATGAATCTCTGCGTCCGCGGCGATAGGGATTGCGATTGAGGAATGTACTCATCGTTTTACCGTCGCCTTTGCTGTAGGTGTAGCAGTTGCAGCAGCCTTTGGCTTACCGGGATTTAATATAGATGGCTTTGGTTTTGTTGCAGGTGAAATGCGTGGCAGTTTGGTCGGTGGCTTTCCATTAGGGAAAAGTGCGAGATCCGGATTAACGGTTGAACCTTTGGCTCCAAAGATTGCTTCGTAAATCTGACGCACACCAACACCCGAAGTTCCAGCGCCAAAGCCACCTTGGCTCACCATCATGACAACGGCGTAACGAGGATTCTTTGCTGGTGCGAAGGATGCGTACCAAGAGGTATCTGCCTTGGCACTTCCATTTGGATTGCGACCAAAAACTTGTGCCGTTCCTGTCTTACCTGAAGTTGCCACCGGGAATCCAGAAAATGCACCAGCCGCAGTTCCAGAAATTGTGACTTCGTGCAGCGCATCATGAAGAAATGCGATGGTCTCGTTATCTACGCCGAGTTCGCCCAGTTTTTCTGGCTTGAAGGTGCGAAGAACAGTTCCATCTGTCTTCACAATTGCCTTTGCAATTGTTGTCTTCCAGATAGTTCCGCCATTAGCAATTGCTGCGTACATCTGAGCAAGCTTGATGGGAGTAACTACTGAATCTCCCTGACCAATAGAGAAGTTGACCGCATCGCCGGCACGGATCTTGTCGCCATCGATACAGTTTTCACGAGCGAGTTGCAGCAAGAACGGAGTCTGCTGAGACTTAGTTGAACGCTCTTTGTAGTTGCAATAGAAATCTTTATTCTGGTTGTACCAAGATTTTCGCCATTCGCGATTAGCTAAACGACCTGATGATTCTGAAGGGAGATCAACCCCTGTCTTTTCAGCCATCTTGAACTTTTCAGCGGCTTTGAAGAAGTAGTCATGTGGGTTCGATTTTGGCTTCAATCCCCCGTCACGGAGCCACTCGTCGTAGGCGATGCGATACCAAATCGTGTCGCACGAGACCGCAATCGCCTTCTTCATGGAGAGATTTCCTTGCGATTTACTCTCGAAGTTCTGGAATGCACGGTTGCCAACCTGAACTTCTGAAGGGCAGGCATAGGTGGCACTTAAGTTATATCCAGCATCCTTTGCTGCAATGACAGAGACTGCCTTAAAAGTTGAACCGAGTGCATATAGACCTTGCAGTGCTCGGTTAAGTGCTGGGACCCCGTTCTTCTCGCTATACAGCGCATCTGCCTCTTGAACAGTGAGTCCCTTTTCAAATGCATTGGGATCAAATGTTGGATATGAAGCAAGTGCGAGAACTTGTCCATTGCGGACATCGAGAACAACTGCTGCTCCACCGTCTGCGCGGTAGCCAGATCCTCGTGCACGTTTTACCGCTCCTGCCAACGCTGCTTCTGCCGCAGCCTGCAAACGGATATCAAGACTTGTTACGAGGTGGTTTCCGGCGACTGGTTTTGTATTTTTACTTGTCGTTGTGACTGCTTCTTTGCGATCGACGATAAATGTCTTGATGCCAGGGGTTCCGCGCAGATATTCATCGTAAACGGTTTCAAGTCCGGCTTTACCGATAGTTTCGGATCTAAAGTACGAACGTCCATTTGCACCAGCAAGATCTGCTTCGGTAAGTGGTCCTACATAACCAAGTACATGTCCCCCATTAAGACCGAGCGTTGTTGGGTAACTTCTGATTGCAAGTGGTGTTGCAGAAATTCCTGGATAACGGTCAGAACGCTCAACAATGCGAAGTGCTAATTGAGGATCAGCTGTCTTTGTGATTGGAATTGGTTGGAATCGCGAACCAGTCCAACATCCAGCTTTCTTACCCTTAGGAAGTTCTCCACATAAACGTGTCCGCTGCCAGACATCGTCAAAATTAAGTCCAAGAAGCGTGACGAGGTCTTGTACTACTGCAACACCTTTATCCGGCAACTTATCAATCTTGGTGCGATCCACAGTGACAGCCAAACCCACTTTATTAAGGGCCATTGGAACCCCCGATGAATCAACGACAAACCCACGGTTTGCAGGGGTTACAACATCGCGGCTCTGAATACTCAGCGCTGCATCGCGATATTTAGGTCCAGCTGCAACCTGCAGATAAAAGAGTCGCCCGAAGAGCGCAAACATGAGTGAAGCGATAAAAATTTGTGTAACTAGAAGGCTAAGCCGCGAACGCTGGTTCATAGTCGTGAACGCATCCCAAAGATGTTGGCATGCAGATAAGAAACCACCTTGAGAATAAATGGCGAAATCATTGCAGTCCAGAATGCAGTTCCAGCAAGCACGAAGATAACGTGCTTCACGCTTCCAATTTCTTGTCCCAACATAATTCCGAGAACGAGAAAGACAATTTGAGCACCAACTACACCTATCGTTGTCAGAAAGACGATGTTAATTGGATTGCCTCGAATGTTGTCATCGCCATATCCCAAGAAAGCGATTGCGTAGCACGCAACGATAAGAACTAATGTCCAGTGGCCCATAGGCCCAGGTGATGTCTGCGAAACATCCATCATAAGCCCCGCGCCAAAACCAGTGAGAGCTCCAATTTCTGGAGTACTCAAGGCCGCCCAGATAAGAGCAACTACGAGTAAAAGATTTATTCCACCCGCTGGCAGGCGCATTTGAGTAACAAAGGCTTCTTGCAAGAGAAAGACTGCAAAGAAAATCGGAGATGAAAAGAAGAATCTACGCAGCGACATATTTACCTTGTAGGTGTCGGAGAAGGTTCGACTGCGCCAGGGGTTGCATAGATGGTGACTGTTGGAAGAGGAGTTGGACGCGGCTTAGGTGGAACAAGTGCGTCGCGAGGATCTGCCGAAGAACCCGAAACAACAACTGCGACTACTCCGAGAGTTGAGAAGTTGGAATAGAACTTCACATCAGCTGTTTGAGTGACAGCCCCAGGTGAGTTATCTACTGAAGTTACTTCACCGATTGGTACGCCAGGAACAAATGGTCGACCATTCTGACTTCCGCGAGCCAAGAGGGCATCGCCTTTTCGAATCTGTGAAGTGTTATCAAGTAACTGCAGTACGCCCTTCCGAGTGCCTTGGCCGCTCAGAATTCCGATCTGTTGCGATCCCGCAATTCGAGCGCCAATCTTGAATGCAGGATCTGATGCAAGTTGTACTAGCGCACTGTTTGCATACGCATACTTGACGACGCCAACGAGACCAAAGCCTGAGAGCACAGTCATGTTGGTGTGAATTCCTGAAGTTGTACCGGCGTCAATCGTGATTGTTTGAGTGAATGATGTACTCGAACCTTGTGAGATTACCTTTGCGCTCACGACTTTATATCCCGCAGTTCCAGCAAGATTAAGTACGCCTTTAAGTTGCTTGAGTTGCGCATCTGCTGTTTCACGATTCTGAAGCGCAAGACGGAGTTTGTCGTTCTCTGCCTGGAGCTTATCCATCTGATTCTGCGTGCGACCAAGATGCGTGACATCGGAGATGAAGTTACGGAATGGAGAAACTACCCAAGAGCCGACTTTCTGGACGGGTGTCAGAGCGGTCTGTGTACCTGTGCGCAAACCATCGATTACTTGAACGCCTCGAAGATCAAGAGTGATCAGAAAGAGTGATGTAACAAGTAGAACGATGATAAGTAAGCGACCGCGGTTGTCGCCGCCGTAGCGCACTTGGGATTACCTATCGACGAGGCTCGGAGATCAAAACCTTTTCAAGGGCTTCGAACTCTTCAATGCACTTACCTGAACCTTCGACAACTGCATCGAGTGGACGGTCTGCGATATGGATTGGCATTCCTGTCTCTTTGCGGAGACGCTCATCAAGTCCCTTAAGTAGTGCTCCTCCACCAGTAAGAACAATTCCGCGATCCATGAGATCTGAAGAAAGTTCTGGTGGGCACTTATCTAGAGTTGCCTTAACGGCGTTAACAATCTGGTTTACAGGTTCTTCAAGAGCCTTACGAATTTCTGCAGCTGTCACAACGATTGTCTTTGGAAGACCTGTTGCAAGATCGCGACCACGGATTTCTGCATCGTTCTCGCCTTGAAGTGGGTAAGCAGAACCGATTGCCATCTTGATCTCTTCAGCTGTGCGCTCACCTAAAAGAAGTGAATATTCGCGCTTAGTCCAGTTAATAATTGATTGATCAAGCTCATCGCCACCAATGCGGATTGAGAGCGCTGTAACGATTCCACCGAGTGAAATAACAGCAACTTCAGTCGTTCCGCCACCGATATCTACAACCATGTTGCCTGTTGGTTCGTGGATTGGAAGACCTGCACCGATTGCTGCAGCCATTGGTTCTTCGATGATGTAAACCTTACGTGCACCAGCTGCATAGCCAGCATCTTTTACTGCGCGCTGTTCAACGCCAGTAATACCTGATGGAACACAAACGACGATACGTGGCTTAGCCAAGTAACTACGACGGTGAACTTTCTGAATGAAGTAACGGAGCATGCGCTCTGTTGTATCGAAGTCTGCGATAACGCCATCCTTAAGCGGACGGATAGCAACGATGTTGCCAGGGGTACGGCCAATCATCTTCTTTGCCTCAAGACCAACAGCAAGGATGCCGCCAGTATCTTGGTTCACAGCAACTACTGATGGCTCATTAAGAACAATGCCACGACCGCGAACATAGACAAGAGTGTTTGCGGTACCTAGGTCAACCGCCATATCGCGGCCGATGAATGACATTCTGTTAGACATTTATTTCCCCTCGAAGAAGATAGCTATTTCACGAGCTGCAGATTCTGGTGAATCTGAACCGTGAACAATATTTTGTACAACCCTTGTTCCTTGATCGCGAGCTAAATCTCCGCGGATTGTTCCGGGAGCTGCAACTGTTGGATCTGTTACTCCTGCGAGTGAACGGAATCCTTCAATGACGCGATTGCCTTCAGCAACGAGAGCAACAATTGGACCTGACATCATGAACTCAACAAGTGGTTCAAAGAATGGCTTGCCCTGATGTTCCGCATAATGCTTTTCAAGTAACGCACGATCTGCCTGCAGCATACGAAGCGCAACGATTTTGTAACCCTTTGCTTCGATACGGGCAATGACTTCGCCGACCAAACCACGTGCAACGCCATCGGGCTTAACTAGGACGAGTGTCTTTTCTATGCTCACGGGTGCAGTCTATTAGGGGTTGGGAGTGCGTGACGCCATGAGTTCTGCGCGGATGGCCTCACCCCTGCGCCCGACCACAATGGCTGCAATCCAGAGTCCCCCAAAAATCAGCCCCACGATGGCCATAGAAGGCACGACAACGGCATATCCGATCATGAGAAATTGGAGAATTGAACCGAGAATCCAACCTGTGCGCTTCTTGAGAAGTCCTGGGGTGAGGAGCAAGAGAATCGCGATAACTGCTCCGGCAATGATTGTCGAAGCTTCGTGGTTATCTTTTGCAAGCAACATTGCAAAACCCATGACAAAGAATTCCATAACAAGAACTGCGGAACCAAGAACGCGCATTACTTCACTTCCTTAGCGAATTTCTTACGAAGAATAGTGCGAGCCTCGCCTGCTGTCACGACAGAACCAGTAATCAAAATTCCAATGGTGTCTTCGCTCAGTGGACGAATGGAATCTCTTACCGCTTTATCAATCGCCTCGGTAAGTGTGTCGGCAGAGAAGACACGATCGCTGCCAAAGATTTCGGCGGCGATTAATTCGAGTTCGCTAACCTTCATGGCACGTGGCGAACTATTGGCGGTGACAATCACTGAGTCCATTACTTGCTCAAGTTCGAGCAGAATGCCACGAACATCTTTATCTCCCATTGGGGCGAAGATTCCGATGACATCATCAAAGGTGAATTCGCTTTGGATGGTGTCCGCAAGCGCGGATGCACCATGAGGGTTATGCGCTGCATCCAAGATAATTGTTGGGTCACGATGCACAACTTCGCAGCGACCTGGCGAAGTTACATTGGCAAATCCAGCGCGCACTGCCTCGATATCTAGTTCTTGATCTCCAAAGAATGCTTCAACTGCAACCAGGGCGGCCGCCGCATTAGAAGCCTGGTGCTTTCCGTGAAGAGGAATGAAGATATCTGTGTAAACATCTTTAGCGCCTTGAATAGTGAGCAATTGTCCGCCCACCGCAATTGAACGAGAGATGACTGAATACTCAACACCTTCACGTGCTACGTCGGCACCAACCAGGGCTGCCTGTTTAAGAAGTTCAACTGCGCACTCGGGTTCTTGTTGTGCGAGGACTACAAAGCCACCTTCTTTAATGATTCCGGCCTTTGTCTGAGCAATCTCAGTAAGTGTTTCACCGAGATATTCAGTGTGATCAAGGCCGATTGGCATGATCACAGAAACATCTGCATCGACCACATTGGTCGCATCCCAAAGTCCGCCCATGCCTACTTCGATAACTCCGACGTCAATTGGATGCTCGGCAAAAGCGGCGAAAGCAAGTGCAGTAATCGCTTCAAAGAAAGAGATTGGGTGTTCAAACTTCGAATCCATCAAATCGAGATAAGCCGAGATATCGTTAAAAGAAAAGATGAGTTCCTTCGCATCAATTGGCTGGGTATTAATCGCAATGCGCTCGAGATAGCTTTCTAGATGGGGGCTAGTAAAGCGACCGGTACGAAGACCCATCTCGAAGAGAAGTGAATCAATCATGCGAGATGTTGTGGTCTTCCCGTTTGTTCCACCCACATGAATTGTTGGATAAGTAAGTTGTGGTGAACCCAAAATATCGACGAGGGCCGCGATGCGCTCGAGAGTTGGTTCAATGCGTGTTTCTGGCCAGCGCGCTAATAGAGCCTGTTCGATGGCATCAATGCGTGATTGATCTTCAGGAGAAATGTGTGTCATTTACTTTAACGCTGCAAGTTGTGCGGTGATGCGCTCGATATCAGCTGAAGTTGCAGCCATGCGCTCTTTAATTTCAGCAACAACGTTTGCAGGAGCCTTTGCCATAAATCCTTCGTTACTCAATTTCACTTCTGCAGTCTTCATATCCTTCTGCGCTGTCGCGAGATCTTTTTCAAGACGTGCGCGTTCTGCAACAACATCGACAGTTCCTGATAAATCGAGCTCTACCTTCATGGCGCCGATTTCAACTGATGCACTCGGTGTGAAATCTGTAAGTTCGAGCTTGAGCAAGAAGGCCATTGCGCCTGAGTAGGCAGTCACATCAGCAGGCGCGATGATGCGTCCAGGAATCTTCTGTGAAGGCTTGACACCTTGATCGTTACGGAAGCGACGCACTTCGGTGATGATCTTTTGGAGTTCGCCAACAAGTGCTTCTGACTTCTTATTGATGTGCGATGCATCAGCAACTGGCCATGCAGCAGTAACAAGGGTTTCTCCCCCGGTAAGCGTGGTCCACATAGTTTCAGTAATAAATGGCATAACTGGGTGGAGCAGACGGAAGAGAGTGTCGAGAACATGGCCTAGAACTCGTTGAGATGCAGCAGCATTTCCTGAAGCGAATGCTTCCTTAGAAAGTTCGAGGTACCAGTCGCAGAGGTCATCCCAAGCAAAGTGATAGATAGATTCGCATGCGCGAGCAAATTCATAGCTCTCAATGAGTGATGAGTACTCAGCCGTTGTCTCGGCAAGACGTGAAAGAACCCACTTATCAATATCTGAGAGTGATTCAGTCGCAGGCAACGGGCCTTCGATCGTTGCGCCGTTCATCATGGCGAAGCGAGTTGCGTTCCAGAGTTTGGTTGCAAAGTTACGAGAACCCGCAATCCAATCTTCGGCCAAAGCCTGATCTTTACCTGGGTTAGAACCGCGAGCCAAAGTAAAGCGAAGTGCATCAGCGCCGTACTTATCGATAAATTCGAGTGGGTCTACAACGTTGCCGCGAGACTTAGACATCTTCTTGCCGAATTGATCGCGCACAAGACCATGCAAAACAATGGTGTGGAATGGTGGAACGCCATCCATTGCAAACAGACCAAAGAGCATCATGCGCGCCACCCAGAAGAACAATATGTCATAACCAGTAACGAGAACACTTGTTGGATAAAACTTCTTTACATCTGCAGTGTTGTTGGGCCAACCAAGTGTTGAGAACGGCCAAAGGGCGGATGAGAACCAGGTGTCGAGAACATCAGGATCTTGCGTGTATCCAGCTGGTGCGCTTTCGCCAGGTCCAACAACGATAACTTCATCGTTAGGTCCATACCAAACAGGAATTCGGTGCCCCCACCACAACTGACGTGAAATACACCAGTCGTGCATGTTGTCGACCCACTCGAAGTAACGTGGTGAAAGTTCTGCTGGTTCAATCTTTACGCGACCATCGCGAACAGCGTCTCCTGCTGCCTTTGCAAGTGGTGCAACTTTGACGAACCATTGCTTTGAAAGGCGTGGTTCAACAGTTGTATCGCAACGTGAGCAGTGCCCAACAGCGTGAATGTATGGACGCTTTTCGGCAACAACGCGACCCATCTCTTTAAGCTTTGCAACGACCGCAACGCGTGCTTCAAAGCGGTCCATGCCATCGAATTCTGTGCCTGTTCCATCCATGATGCCGTGCTCGTTCATAATGACTACGAACGGAACGTTATGGCGCATCGCCATTTCAAAGTCATTAGGGTCGTGAGCGGCGGTGACCTTTACGGCGCCTGTTCCGAAATCTGGATCAACAAGTTCGTCGGCGATGATTGGAATCATGCGGTTTACGAGAGGCAAGAGAACTTCAGTGCCAATCATGTGCTTATAGCGAGGGTCATCTGGGTGAACTGCAACTGCGCCATCGCCCATCATTGTTTCAGCACGTGTTGTTGCAACAACGATGCTCTGTTCGCCTTCGCCGTAACGGACTGACACGAATTCGCCTGCATCATCTTGGTGTTCTACTTCAATATCAGAAAGCGCGGTCAAGCAGCGCGGGCACCAGTTGATGATGCGCTCTGCTCGGTAGATAAGACCTTGATCAAAGAGCTTCTTAAAGATTGTAAGAACAGCTTGCGAAAGATTTTCATCCATCGTGAATGCCTCGCGAGACCAGTCAACTGAATCTCCGAGACGCTTCATCTGCCCGAGGATTTGTCCGCCAGATTCAGCTTTCCATTCCCAGACTTTCTTTACGAAATCTTCGCGACCTAAGTCATGACGTGAAAGTCCTTTTGCTGCCAATTGTTTTTCAACAACGTTTTGGGTTGCGATACCTGCGTGGTCCATACCGGGAAGCCAAAGAGCTTCAAAACCTTGCATGCGCTTCATACGAGTTAAGCAATCTTGCAATGTCTGATCAAGTGCGTGGCCGATATGAAGATTGCCCGTTACGTTGGGAGGTGGAATAACAATCGTGAATGGTTCTTTTGATGAATTGGCATCAGCGGTGAAGTAGCCGGCATCGATCCACTTTGTATACAGGGGGCCTTCGATATCGCCAGGAACAAATGACGACGCGAGTTCGCGCTTTTCGGAGGACATGGAGCGGAGTCTAACTGAACAAGAAGGCGCGAACTAACTAGGCGCTTTTCTCCTCAGAAGACTTGTCGCGACGTGATGCGCGCTTTGGAATGTCACCTGTGCGAGGCACCAAAGTTGGAGCTGCATTGGATTCGATGCACTCCTTCTCGATGATGACCTTTGCAATATCGGTACGGCTTGGGACGTCATACATAACGCCAAGAAGTGCTGACTCCATGATTGCGCGAAGTCCACGTGCTCCGGTGCCGCGATTGAGTGCGAGATCTGCAATTGCATCGAGTGCATCGGCTGAAAATTCAAGCTGAACATCATCGAGATCAAAGAGCTTCTGGTACTGCTTAACGAGGGCGTTCTTTGGCTCAGTAAGGATCTGCATAAGTGCAGGCTTATCGAGATTTTCAACGCTTGTAAGTACTGGCAGGCGACCAATAAATTCAGGAATCATTCCGAACTTGAGCAAATCTTCTGGCATGACATCAGCGAAGATATCGCGGCGGTTCTTATCTTCTGCAGTTTGAAGTTCTGCTCCGAAGCCAACGCCTTGTGATCCGCTGCGAGCTTCGATGATCTTGTCGAGGCCAGCAAATGCGCCACCGACGATAAAGAGAACATTTGTTGTATCAATCTGAATAAATTCTTGATGCGGGTGCTTACGTCCGCCTTGTGGTGGAACTGATGCAACTGTTCCTTCGAGAATCTTAAGGAGAGCTTGCTGAACTCCTTCGCCTGAAACATCTCGAGTAATAGATGGGTTCTCTGCCTTGCGAGCCACCTTATCGATTTCGTCGATATAGATAATTCCGGTTTCAGCTTTCTTTACATCGTAATCTGCGGCCTGCAAAAGCTTGAGAAGAATATTTTCAACATCTTCACCAACGTAACCAGCTTCGGTGAGCGCTGTTGCATCTGCAATTGCAAATGGAACGTTAAGCATGCGGGCAAGAGTTTGAGCCATCAGAGTCTTACCGCAACCGGTTGGACCTAGAAGAAGGATGTTTGACTTTGCGAGTTCGATTCCGTCATCGCCTCGAGTGTCTCCTGATTGGACGCGCTTGTAGTGATTGTAGACAGCTACAGAAAGTGATTTCTTTGCACGGTTCTGACCGATTACATACTGATCGAGGAATTCAAAGATTGCCTGTGGCTTTGGCAGTTCGCTGAGTCCGAGTGATGTTGCTTCGGAGAGTTCTTCAACGATGATCTCGTTACAGAGTTCGATGCATTCGTCGCAAATGTAAACGCCAGGACCAGCGATCAGTTTCTTAACCTGCTTCTGAGTCTTTCCGCAGAAAGAACATTTGAGGAGGTCATTTGCTTCGCCGATACGTGTGGACATGGGTAAAGAATAGTTTTCGAGCGTGATTTATGAGGCCTGAATCAGGCTCGACTTTGTTCGCCCTAAGAAGAAATAGGAGTATTCGGCGAATATGGCGGTCTTGAAGATTTCATCTCTTTAACCCCAGGAACCAAAAGAACTACTGCGCAGATGAAGATGTGAACTGCGGCGACGCCAATGAGAAGTTCTCGCTCGCCAAAGAGATTCACCATCGGACCGGCAAGAGCCATGCCCAGTGGCATTAAACCGACCGATCCCATGTAATCAATTGCAAATACTCTGCCCTGATATTCAGCCGGTACTTCTCGCTGAACTTGAGTCGCCCAAAATGCTTCCCATGGTCCTACAGAGAAACCAGCGATGAAGTAAGCAGCGAAGATCAAGCCTTTTGAATTTGGGAAAGCAAGAACCAGAGGCGCAAGGATGAAGAGCCCCCACACAACCACAGAGACAAGTCCCGGATTTTTTACCTTTGACTTGATACAGATTACGGCGGAGATAGCACCACCTGCGCTAAAGAGGGCGGCGGACGTCGCAAAGACAGATGCAGTTCCGAAATCGCGTTTGGTGATGACAGGAAGCAAAACATTCTCAACTCCGATAACAATCATGAGTTGAACTGACGCCATCAGAATCATGGCAGCAATCCACTTGTAGTACCAAACAACTCTCAGGCCTTCACGCATCTCAGAGACAAAGGTGGTCTGAGAGTTTTCTGCAGCAACTTTTGGTCCCTCGTTGATGCGCAGAAGCAATGCGGCACCAACTAAGAAGAAGATAGATGTCGCTACGTAGGTTGCATGTGTGCCAAGTGAAACAACGATGATGCCAGCAATTCCTGGTCCCGCAATCGTTGAGCCTTTAAATGCAATTCCTTTCACTACATTTCCTGCTGGTAATAAGTGATCGGGCAGAATGCTCGGCATGATGGCACCTTGTGCCGGTCCACCAAATGCATCACTGATACCCATAAAGACGACGATGGCGCCGAGAATCCACATCGAAATATTCTTTGGATCGATAAAGACAACGATGCTTCCGACAATTGCACGGAAGCCATCGGCAAGAATCAAAGTTGTTTTGCGCGGAAGGCGATCAACCCATACTCCCCCGATTGGCGCCATGAGTACTCCAGAGAGAACGCGCACCGCGAGAATGAGCCCCAGCGTTGTTGCGCTTCCGCCGGCATCAAGAACAGTTACAGCAAGTGCGATTGGGAATGCAGACATTGCAATGACGGTGAGAATTCCAGAAATTAATAGCGCCCGATATGCCGGGAAAGATAAAAGAGCGCCGGGCTCGAAATATTTCTTCAACATTTCTAGACCGACGCTCCTTTAGTAATTACTTACGCGACAGGCTTAGCCTTTCGTGAAGCCATTACCTTATCGATAATTCCGTATTCAACTGCTTCGACAGCAGTAAGAATCTTGTCGCGCTCGATATCTTTTTCAATCTCTTGAACAGTTTTATTCGAGTGCTTTGCAAGCATTGTTTCGAGCAAACCACGCATACGCATGATTTCACGCGCCTGGATTTCGATATCCGATGCCTGTCCGCCGCCTTCTGATGATGGCTGGTGGATAAGGATTCTTGAATGTTCAAGACCGTAACGCTTGCCCTTGGTTCCACCAGCAAGGATGATCGCAGCAGCTGATGCCGCTTGTCCAAGACAGATTGTTGTGATGTCTGGGCGAACAAATTGCATAGTGTCATAGATAGCAGTGAGCGCTGTAAATGATCCACCAGGTGAGTTGATGTAGATCGAGATATCGCGATCTGGATCCATTGATTCGAGAGTCAAGAGCTGTGCCATCACATCGTTCGCAACTGTGTCATCGATTGCCTGACCCAAGAAGATGATGCGCTCTTCGAAAAGCTTTGTGTACGGATCAAGGCGCTTGTAGCCGTAAGCCGTCTTCTCTTCGATAGTTGGAAGAACGTAGCGGTTCGTAATTTCTTGAATGTGCTTCATTACTTCTTACCTCCCGCAATGCTTGATTCGTTAGTTGCGATGTGATCGATAAATCCGTATTCGAGTGCATCCTTTGCATTGAACCAATTATCGCGATCTGAGTCAGCAATAATTTTTTCAAGTGGCTGACCAGTGTGCTTGGCGTTGAGTTCAGACATTGTCTGCTTTGTAATTGCCATCTGTTCTGCCTGGATACGAATATCAGTTGCAGTACCGCCGATGCCACCGAGTGGTTGGTGCATCAAGATGCGTGCATGTGGAGTTGCGTAACGCTTTCCTGGAGCACCAGCTGTGAGCAAGAACTGGCCCATTGAAGCAGCCATTCCCATTGCAACAGTTGCTACATCGTTCTTGATGTAATGCATGGTGTCGTAGATCGCCATACCTGCAGTGACTGAGCCACCAGGTGAGTTGATGTAAAGGTAGATATCTTTTTCAGGATCCTCGGCAGCTAAAAGAAGCATCTGCGCGCAAATAGCGTTAGCCATTTCATCGCGGACTTCGCCTGCAAGAAAGATGATGCGTTCGCGGAGCAAACGGCTATAAATCTGATCACCTAGTCCCATGAGTTCTGAACCAGCTGAGCGGGCAACGGTTGTGTTGTCCTGTGGGTTATTGAAATCCACGTTTCATCCTTCCGATCGTTTTACTTGTAGTGACCTTAACAATCTGGGCAGCAAAATGCTTCCCAAATTGGGCAGATTGCCTCGAAAAGGCGGGATGTTCGCTTACGGCTAAAGATTATTCAGCGTCTAAAGCAACTGCTTCGTCTGCAGCCTTGACCTCAGATGGTTCAGCTGGGCGAAGAGCTTCGAGTTCGACCTTGTTGCCAGATTTATCGACAACAGAGATGCGAGCAAGAACTGATGCAAGAGCCTTAGCGCGAGTTACTTCAGCAACAACTTGGCTGATCTGTCCAGCCTTCTGAAGTTCTTGAGCAAATTGTTCTGGACCCATTCCGTAGCGCTGTGACATGCGAATGAGGTACTCAGTTAATTCGATTTCGTTTACCTGAACATCTTCAGCCTTAACGATTGAGTCAAAGAGGAAATCAGATTTGATTGAAGAGCGAACTTGGCCATCTACCTCAGCGCGGTGTTCAGCATCTTCCATACGGCCTTCGCCTTCGAGGTGATCGTTTACTTCTTCAAGAACGATGTCATCTGGGACTGGGATATCGAGATCTGCAAGAAGCTTTTCGACGAGAAGGTCGCGAGCCTGTGCGCCTTGTTCCATCTTCTTGACGCGGCTTAAACGCTCTGTGAAATCTGCGCGGAGTTCAGCAACTGTGTCGAATTCTGAAGCAAGCTTTGCAAATGAATCATCAAGTGTTGGAAGTTCGCGTTCCTTAACAACCTTGAGCTTGATTTCTACATCGCCCTTTTCGTCATCTTTCTGACCAACGAGCTGAGTTGTAAATACCTTTGTATCTCCTGCGCTCATACCAACAAGTGCCTCATCGAGGTTATCAATCATCTTATTTGAGCCGACTTCGTACGAAATATCATTTGCCTTGCCGCCATCTACTTCAGCGCCATCAATGCGTGCTGTTAGATCGACGGTAACAAAGTCACCAGTCTTAGCTGCGCGCTCTACGGTGTGAAGAGTTCCGAAGCGAGCGCGGAGTTCGTCAATCTGCTCATCGATATCAGCGTCTGAAACATCGACGTTATCGACAGTGATTGTGATCTTTGAGAAATCTGGAAGTGTGACATCTGGACGAACATTTACTTCGACAGAGAAATCAAGTTTCTCGTTATCTACGAAATCAATTGCATCAACAGTTGGGCGACCTACGACAAGAACATCGTTCTCGCGAGCTGCAGCAACATAGAAATCTTGAATCGCAGAACTGATTGCTTCATCGATTACAGCTTGGCGACCAACGCGCTGATCGATCATTGCGTTAGGAACTTTGCCCTTACGAAATCCTGGAATGTTTACAGTTGCTGCAACGCGCTTGTATGCCGCATCAACGTACTGACCCATTTCTGCATAAGGAACTTTGACATCTAAACGAACGCGAGTTGGGGAAAGTGTCTCGAGAGTGCTCTTCACGATGTGCTCCTTGTTATGTGCATAGAGATAGCTCCAAAATTTTGGCTCTAGAGCTTTGAAGAAATTCTGGTCGGGGCGGGGAGATTCGAACTCCCGATCTCCTGCTCCCAAAGCAGGCGCGCTAGCCACTACGCTACGCCCCGAGGCGCATGCGGAAGTCTAGACGAATTTTTTACTCTCGCTTACACACCCTGTACGCTCAGCCTCCGCACCACTCGCGGGTGTAGCTCAATGGTAGAGCCCCAGCCTTCCAAGCTGGCCATGCCGGTTCGATCCCGGTCACCCGCTCCATAGTTTTTATGAGATTGAACCCACTTTCGCAATATAAGCAGTCCCAGAAAAGGTCAGACTTCCTGGACCAGATTCTCCAGACCCGTCTATAACTCGAACTACGAGACTTAGTGCGCTGCTAGTTGTTGTGATTGTCCCCATTATTTGAAACCCATACATCGCAGTCGTTGTAGAAGCAGAGACTTTAACAAAGTCACTTCTGACAATTGAATATGTTGGAGCAGCTCCCGTTGAGGAAATCGCTACACCTAATTTGAGTCCCGTCTTTGTATTTGGAGCTTGAACAAATATTTGGAACCAATATGAAGAGTTGGCATCTAATGTTCCAAAGTTTGAAGAATCTGCTCCCCCGTAAGGAGTCAATGTGCTCAAACTGAAGTTGGAAATATTTACTACAGATACTGTTGATATTCCGGCTGCACCAGTTGCACCCGCGGGACCCGCATCACCTTGAGGTCCTGTTGCACCAGTTGCACCTGCACTTCCTGTCGCACCTGCTGCACCCGTAGCGCCGGTCGCGCCCGCGGTTCCTGCGGGACCTGTAGCACCTGCGGGACCTGTTGCACCTTGTGGTCCCGGAGTTCCACTTCCAGATCCTGAAGGACCTGTTGCGCCAGTTGCACCTTGAGGTCCTGTCGCACCAGCGGGACCAGTAGGTCCTGCAGGACCGGCAGCACCTGTTGCGCCTTTCTCTCCTTGCGGACCAACGGGACCTGTAGGGCCAGAAGTTGTCGATGCATTTGTCACTATCTTTCCATCGGCACCGTTCTTGCCATCGCTTCCATTCTTTCCATCACTGCCACTTGTTCCTGCTGCGCCTGTTGGTCCTTGCAAGTTTTGAGGTGAAGGCCACTTTCCATTTGTCTTTGGACCGAAAAGTAAAAGACTTCGTGTATCAATATAGAAATCTCCATTGATTCCAACGCTGCTCGTTGGTGCACCTTTTCCATTTAAAATCGTATTAGGAATTGATGAAGCACTTCGGCCCGCGGCCTCTGCAGAGAAGGCGGTGAAAGACGTTGAAAAAATGGCAAGAGAGATAAGGATGGCTAGACGGTTGCGCTTCACTGGTGACCTCCAAGTCGTTGGCGTGTACCCAGTGTGAAGTTGCGGCTCGTATCGTTAAATCGGGCTTTCCCCCAGATTTTTCTCAGAAATATGGGGTGCTTACGCGTAAGTGGCTCACAGAGTTGGGTCAAGAATTCGCAAGGTGCTCTCAGGTAAACGGGGTACCTTTTTGAGCATAGAGCGGTTAATTACTCACAAGTCGATACGAGGGTTTCGACACAAAGTACGGGACAGGAGACATGCATATGTCAACAAAGAAGAAGATTGCATCGATCGTAATTACGACCGTTGCACTTACAGCAGGAACAGTTGGAATCTCTTCAGCAGCTTCAAAGTCAACGACAACTCGAGTGTCAGTAACTAAGGCATCGACTACTGGAGTAAAGGGTCCTCGTGCAGAAGTTGCAGCAGTACTTGCAGCTCTTGTTACAAAGGGAACAATTACTCAAGCGCAGTCTGATGCAATTTCAGCAGCGCTTGCAGCAGCGGAAACTGCAGCGCATCCAGAAGGTCCAAAGGGTGCACCAGGAGTTGGAATGCCAGATCCTGCTGCAACACTTTCATTAATCTCTTCAACAATTGGAGTAGATGCAGCAACAATTCAAAAGCGCCTTGCAGCAGGAGAAACTCTTGCGGCGATTGCAGGTGCTAAGAAGGATGCACTCATCACTGCACTCGTTGCAGAAGAGTCAAAGCGCATCGATGCTGCCGTAACAGCTGGCAAGCTCACGGCAGCTCAAGCCACAACACTAAAGTCAACACTTACTGCTCATGTCACTGAAGAAGTGAACTCAGTACGTCCAATGGGACCAATGGGTGGCGGTAAAGGCGATCGTGGTGGCAAGGGTGGACGCGGACATGGCGGACCAATGGGTGGAGCACCAGGTGCACCAACTCTTACTCTTCCTGCAACACCAACAGCATAAGTAAGTTATTCATGTAGTACCTCCTTGGGTAGAAAAACCCGTCACGTGAAAGCGTGGCGGGTTTTTCATTGCCAACGCATTGCATGCTTAAATTGCGCATGCGCATTCATATCGGCAGCGATCACGCTGGCCTTGATTTCAAGAATGAACTTATTACCCACCTCGTCATGAATGGCCACGACGTTACAGATCACGGCCCATACGAATATGACGCACTCGATGATTACCCAGACTTCTGTATTCCTTGCGCTGAATCTGTAGCAAAGGACCCAACATCAATCGGTATCGTCCTTGGTGGCTCAGGCAACGGCGAACAGATGGCTGCCAATAAAGTTAAAGGAATTCGTGCAGCACTTGTCTGGAGCATCGAAACAGCGAAGCTTGCTCGCGAACATAACAATGCCAATGTCATCGCAGTAGGTGGACGTATGCATGAAGCTGATTTCGTGAAGCAACTGATTGACACGTTTATTGCGACGCCATTTCCTGGCGATGAGCGCCATGTGCGGCGCATTGAAAAAGTCGGAAATTACGAAGTAACGGGCGATCTCTAACTCGTGATGTAACGCAGGTCGTTGACCTGATGATCCTTAGTAATTCCCTGTCCTTCAAATCTCGTCACTGGTCGCCATTCGGGTCTTTCGACTACTCCCCCAGTAAATAACGGAGATGCTGCAAATACTTCTTGGATGTATTCAGCGTAAGGAACCCAGTCAGTAGCAATATGGAAGAAGCCGCCCTCTTTAATCTTCGGATGAATCAACTTTAAGAACTCTGCATTAATAATGCGACGTTTATTGTGTTTCTTCTTCGGCCAAGGATCTGGGAAGAATAAGTGAACTCCATCAACTGATTTGTCGGGAATCATTGTCTGCAGAATCGGATGTGCATCGCCTTCAATGATTCGAATATTAGAAAGGCCAAGTTCTTCAATACGCGCCATTAATTTGCCGATACCTGGCTTATGCACTTCGACGGCCAGGAAACCTGTATCTGGAAAATCGCGACCAATAAGTGCGGTTGCTTCACCCATGCCAAAACCAATTTCAAGAATGATCTGTTTAGAAGTTGGGAAGATTCCGGCTGGGTCGATAGGGGTGATGGAATAGTCGATTCCATATATCCCCCAGTATTTATCGAGGGCGCTCTGCTGGGGGCCGGTGATGCGCGTTCCGCGTATGCGATAGCTGCGAATCGACGGTTGTTCCATTCCACAATCCTAACTTGTGACGGATGCGCGAGTTGGTGGTTGGATAAGGCGATTACATACCCCTTCAATCTTGATGGGGCCATCTAGAAGGAGTCATCGTGCCAGGCACAAATATCAAGCAGGTTGAAGCAGCAGAACGTTCAGAACTCATCAAGGTTTCTCGCTACTCAATCGATCTCGACCTCACAACTGGCGCAGAAAACTTTCGCGTCAAGACAGTCGTTCACTTTGCTGGATTGAAACCTGGTGCAACCACTTATATCGACTGTGTCGGTAGCAAGGTCATCAGTGCAAAGCTCAATGGCGTTGACTTCGATCCTAAATTCGATGGCGAAACTATTTATCTTCCTGCGATTGCCGCAGATAACGTTCTTGAGATCGAGCACGATGGCATTTATTCAAACTCTGGCGAAGGTCTCCACCGATTCGTAGACCCAGCTGATAACGAGGTCTACCTCTATACACAGTTTGAAACTGGCGATGCTCGCCGTATGTATGCCTGCTTCGATCAACCAGATCAGAAGGCAACATTCAAAATCAGCACCATCACGCCTAAGCATTGGGAAGTCATCTCAAACTACGGCATTGAATCAACCAAGGATCTTGATGGCGACCGTAAGTTCACACAGTTTGCTGAATCTCAGGTTATTGCAACATATGTCACCGCAATCGTTGCTGGTGCATATACATCAGTTCACGACGAATACAAGGGCGAGAAGACAATTCCTCTTGGTATCTATGCCCGTAAATCATTCTTCAAGCACGTTGATGCTGAAAATATCTTTGAAGTAACCAAGCAAGGCTTTGCCTACTTCGAGAAGACTTTTGGCCTTGCTTACCCATTCGGTAAGTACGACCAGATTGCAGTTGCTGAATACAACTGGGGCGCAATGGAGAACGTTGGCTGCGTAACTTTCCACGAAGATGTTTTGATCTTCCGCTCAAAGGTCACTGAGCGCAATTACGTCAGCCGTGCAACAACTATTCACCACGAAATGGCACACATGTGGTTCGGAGATTTGGTCACCATGAAGTGGTGGGAAGACCTATGGCTCAACGAATCATTCGCTGAGTGGGCTTCTTACCAATCTGTATCTGAATCAACGAAGTACACACACGCCTGGACTGAGTTCAACTCACTCCGCAAGAACTGGGCGTACCGCGTAGATCAGTTAACGACTACCCACCCAATCGCGACTGAGATGGCAGATCTTGATGCAGTTCGTACAAACTTCGATGGAATTTCATATGCAAAGGGAGCTTCAGTTCTTCAGCAGCTCGTTGCACACGTGGGCCGCGACAACTTCATCAAGGGATTGCGCCTCTACTTCGCAAAGCACCAATTTGGAAATACAACCCTGAAAGATCTTATCAATCAGCTAGAAGCTGCATCGGGTCGCGATCTCACTCCATGGGTTTCAACATGGCTTCGTACAGCGGGCGTCAACACTCTTCGCCCAGTTATCGAAATCGATGGCGATTCATATAAGTCTATCTCTATCAAGCAAGAAGCTCCGTTAATGCCGGTGGGCTCAAAGGAACTTCGTCCGCACCGTCTGCACGTTGGTCTCTTTGATATCAAGGGTGACAAGCTCTCACGTCGCACGAGCGTTGAACTCGATGTTGCCGGCGCTCTCACTGAAGTGACAGAACTTGCTGGTCAGAAGTTAGCTGACCTCGTTCTTATCAACGATAAGGATCAGACTTACGCAAAGCTTCGCTTCGATGATCGCTCAATTGCGACAATGAAGAGCCACCTTGGAAATCTCGATGATTCACTAGCTCGCGGACTTATCTGGGCATCTCTTTGGGATTCATGCCGCGATGGCGAACTCTCAACATCAGATTACGTCACCATCGCACTCAATGCGCTGAAGACCGAATCTGACATCTCAATCGTTGCAGCAACATATCTTCAATTCGAAACTGCAATCTGGGCATATGCAAACCCAGGAAAGCGCGATGCAATTCGCACTCAGGTTGCTGATGCAACTGCAGCAATGCTTGCAGCGGCAGCTCCAGGTAGCGATCACCAGATGCAATTTGCCAAGGCATTTGCAAACAATGCAATTACTCCTGCGCACATGGAGAAGCTCAAGGCGATTCTTAACGGTTCAGAGAATGGTCTCGTTATCGATGCTGAAATCCGCTGGTACCTATTTATCTGTGGCGTAAAGCGTGGAGTATTTACCGTCGCTGATATCGAAGCAGAATCAGCAAAGGACAACACAGCTCACGGTAAGCAGTACACCGCATATGCACACGCTGCTCTTCCTACAAAGGAAGCAAAAGATGCTGCGTTCAAGTCAATCACCACAGATAATCTCTCGAACACAATACACTCATATATGTGCCGTGGATTTAACGAGAATATCCACCACGAACTTCTTGCTGGATTTGTCGATCAGTACTTCGATGCAATCTTGAAGGTCTGGGATACAAAGGGTTTCGAAATCGCCGAAACAACTGCAACTCTGTTATTCCCATCATGGGTTATTAGCGAAGAGACAGTGAAGAAGGCTCAGCATTGGCTAGATGTCACAGGTAAAGATGCATCGAATGCACTTCGCCGTTCAGTGACCGAAGGTCGCGATGCGATGTCTCGCGCAATTAAAGCTCGCGCTGCAGATAAGTAATTACTCGATGTGAGTAATGACAGATGGAGAGCCTGCGCTCTTCTTCTTGTCGCCTGTCAACGCCCAGACAATGAGCGAGATGCCAAGAAATAGACCGACTGGCGCTGCAACAAAGTAGGTAAATGTCTGTAGCACAGTGAGGCCTTCACCTGGCATTGCACCTGGCTCTTGGTTGATCTTTGGCGCAAGGAGTGCGACCTGAGAAATTGTCTTGATCATGTGCGCAGTCTATGCAGTCGCTGCAGAGACGCCAAATGGTTCGAGATATGGCAACCAACGAGATTCGGTGCGACCTGTTCCGAGAATTCTCCAAGCAGCTCCAACTGGTTCACGAGGTAGTGAACGAAGTCGCCAGCCCAACTCTTTCAGTGGTTTATCTGCCTTAACGTGATTGCACTTGTGACATGCGCTCACAACGTTCTCCCAGTTGTGACCACCGCCACGAGATCGAGGAATCACGTGGTCGATAGAAGTAGCAGGTGCATGGCAGTAAACACATCGCCCACCATCGCGAGCAAAGATTGCACGACGAGAAAGCGGAACAGCATGGCGATAAGGAATCTTGACGAATTTATTGAGGCGAATGACGAGTGGGAGCTCGAGTTGGCCTGAAGCGAAGTGAAGTATTTCGCCAGACGATTCGATCATTGTTGCCCGATTATTGAGAACCAAAATAAGCGCGCGACGATCAGTAACAACACCTAGTGGTTCGTAGGTGGCGTTGAGTACCAATGTGCGGTTCATCATTACCCCGGTTCCAACGCGTGGCTCGCGTTGATTGGGTTATATTGCCTCAAAACCGAGCCCCTTAGGGGTATTTCGTGGTGAAATTTAGATAAAGATTTCACTAACCTTGCCTTCATGAGCGAACGCACGCAGGCAATATGGGATTGGTTCAACGGAGCCCCACTTCGAGTTCTCGTAATCTTTCTTGTCGCAGCCATCAGCCATCTCTCAGGCCATCGCGCCATCGACCGCGCGATTGCACGCCTCGCTAGCGCCGACCTGAAGCCCGGCCCTGGAACTGCAAAGCGTCAGGCAGAACGTGCTCGCACAATCGGAACAGTATTTAGTTCAACATTTAACGCAGCTGTATGGATCATCGCAATCGGAATGATTCTCGGTGAATTCGGATTTAATCTCGGCCCAGTCATTGCATCTGCCGGAGTCATTGGTGTTGCACTTGGCCTTGGTGCGCAGACACTCGTGCGCGATGTGCTCTCAGGAATCTTCATGTTGATTGAAGATCAATACGGTGTTGGCGATGAGGTCAAAGTTCAAGATGTAGAAGGAAAAGTGGAGCGCGTAGGTTTACGAATTACTCAGGTGCGCGATGTTCACGATGTGCTTTGGTATATCCGCAACGGTGAAATTCTCGTTGTCGGCAATAAATCTCAGAATCGTTAGTCCAAGCGATTAACTAGGTGCTCTGCCGCACCTTCGAGGTAACGCCACAACTTTGCTTTAGCTTCTGCTTCCATATCCATTCCATCAACAGCAGCCTTCATGCACGATAGCCATGCATCGCGCGCAGCGTGATTGATGTGAAAACCTGCATGGCGCATACGAAGACGTGGATGACCGCGCTCTTCTTGATAGGTAGTTGGTCCGCCCCAGTATTGCTCGAGGAAAATCTGCAACCTACGTGCCGCGCCCTTCATATCTGATTCGGGGTACATCGGACGCAAGATTTCATTGGTGGCAACGTGCGCATAGAACTGTGAAGTCAGATCAGAGAAGAAGGCTTCTCCCCCGAATAGCTCGTAGTAATTCGTTGTATCGCGTTCCACGTTAACCTCGAAGCTGTTCTGTTGTCTTGCCTTTAGCAATCTGCAGAACTGCAAGGGCTGCCACCAAACACATGGTCGCTGAAATATAGAAGGCAATCGCATAATCGCCGAGCTTTACGCGAAGTACTGCTGCCCCAATAGCCGCAATAGATGCGCCCACCTGGTGGCCCACGAATACCCATCCATAGACAACTGCTGAACGCTGATTACCCATCACGATACGACAGAGCATCAGTGTCGGAGGAACAGTGGCAACCCAATCGAGCCCGTAGAAAATAATGAAGACAAGTGTTGATGGATGCATGGTGCTAAAGAGAATCGATGGCAAGAGAAAGAGTGAAAGTCCACGAAGCCCGTAATAGAAAAAGAGAAGGCGACGTGGATCCATGCGGTCTGTGAGCCAACCCGAAAATATTGTGCCAATGACATCGAAGACTCCAACGAGTGCAAGCAAACCTGCTGCAACAGTTTCAGCCATTCCATGATCATGTGCTGCAGGAATGAAGTGCGTGCCGATAAGGCCATTGGTGGAAAGACCACAGACTAAGAATGTTCCGAAGAGGATCCAGAAATCTTTAGACTTCGAAGAAACTTTCAGGGTATCGATTGCAATTCGCCCCGCAGATAATTCATTAGGTGCCGGCGGTTGCCAATTATCTGGAGCGCCATAAGGAGTTACGCCAAGAAGTTCTGGCTTCTCTTTTAAGAATAAATAGATGAAGGGAATGATGAGAGCCGCGGCTCCGCCTACGGTAAGTGAAACGCTCTTCCATCCGTAGGTGACTGCAAAGTGCGAAAGCAATGGCAGGAAGACAAGCTGGCCACTTGCGGTTGCTGCAGTGAGAGCGCCGACCACGATTCCCTTACGAGCAACAAACCATCTATTTGCAACAGTTGCCGCAAATACCAGGGCCATTGAACCTGCACCGACTCCAACGCCGACTCCCCATAGCGCCCACAAATGCCACGGTTGTGTCATAAAGATTGTGGACGTCGCACTCAATGAAACGAGTGCCAGGGCGCTCATCACAACTTTGCGAACTGTAAAACGTTCCATCAAAGCAGCAGCAAAAGGCGCAACAAGTCCAAAGAGCAGAACATTGATTGATACCGCTGCCGCAATTTGTGAACGAGACCATCCGAAAGCTTCTTCAAGCGGAACGATGAGAACAGATGGTGCTGATCGATATCCGGCAGAGGCCATCAGGGTAAAGAAGGTAACTGTTACCGCAATCCAACCCGGATGGATCTTCTGCTTAGCCATGGCTTAAGCCTTTAAATACTTATTGAGGAACTCGCGTTCTGGCTCGGTAAGTGGGCGAGATTTCTTAGTCTCCATTGATACAGCCACTTGCACCGACTTCACTCGTGCGTGGACAACTCCGTTATCACCGACAACTTCATATCCCATTGTGAATGATGAATTACCAATCGATTCAACCCAAAGGTTTACATCGTAGAAACGACCACCTTCATAAATTGGAACAAGGTAATCAACTTCGGCCCGAGCTACGACCATCTCGACAAGAGTTGGTTGCTCATTCTGTGATGCATATTGATAGAACGACCACTGAAAGCGCGCCTCTTGAATATAAGTAAGGTACTTCGCATTGTTGACATGGCCAAAAGCATCGATGTCATCCCAGCGAATAAATTGCTTATCTGTATAAATCATTAGCGTGTGAGCTTTCGATAGGTCGCGCGATGTGGACGAGCTGCATCAGCACCCAAACGTGCAATCTTGTTCTCTTCATAGGATTCGAAGTTTCCTTCGAACCAGAACCACTTTGAATCACCTTCGTACGCCAAGATGTGTGTTGCGACGCGGTCCAAGAACCAACGATCGTGAGAGATCACGACAGCGCAACCAGGGAATTCAAGCAATGCATTTTCAAGCGAGCCCAGTGTTTCGACATCGAGGTCGTTTGTAGGTTCGTCGAGGAGCAATAAGTTGCCGCCCTGCTTGAGAGTTAGTGCCAAGTTGAGGCGGTTACGTTCTCCGCCAGAAAGGACTCCGGCAGGCTTCTGCTGATCTGGACCTTTGAAACCAAATGCTGCAACATATGCACGCGATGGCATTTCAACTTGTCCGACCTTCATAAAATCAAGTCCGTCGGAGACAACTTCAAAGAGTGACTTCTTTGGATCGATTCCACCACGTGACTGATCAACATATGAAATCTTTACAGTTTCACCAATCTTGACGTTACCTGAATCTGCAGGTTCTAGCCCAAGAATCGTCTTAAAGAGCGTGGTCTTACCAGCACCGTTTGGTCCAATAACTCCAACGATTCCGTTGCGTGGCAATGTGAATGAAAGATCGTCAATTAAAACGCGGTCGCCGAATCCCTTTACGAGATGTTCGACTTCAACAACAACATTTCCAAGACGTGGCCCAGGTGGAATCTGAATTTCATCAAAGTCCAACTTGCGCATCTTGTCTGCTTCGGCAGCCATCTCTTCATAGCGAGCAAGACGAGCCTTTGACTTTGTCTGACGGCCCTTTGCATTCTGGCGAACCCAATCGAGTTCTTCAGCCAAACGCTTTGCACGCTTTGCATCTTTCTGGCCTTCAACCTTGAGGCGAGCGCCCTTTGTTTCAAGATAAGTGGAGTAGTTACCTTCATATGGATATGCACGACCGCGGTCGAGTTCGAGGATCCATTCGGCTACGTTGTCCAAGAAGTATCTATCGTGAGTAATCGCTACAACGGTGCCTGGGTACTTGCTCAAGTGTTGTTCGAGCCAGAGAACAGATTCTGCATCCAAGTGGTTGGTTGGTTCGTCGAGAAGCAATAGGTCTGGTGCTTCAAGGAGCAACTTGCACAGCGCAACGCGGCGCTTTTCTCCACCAGAGAGAACCTTTACATCGGCATCAGGTGGTGGGCAGCGAAGTGCATCCATCGCTTGCTCGAGCTGTGAATCAAGTTCCCACGCATTGCGGTGATCGAGTTGTTCTTGAAGCTCGCCCATTTCAGCTAACAACTTGTCGTAGTCAGCATCAGGGTTTGCCATCTCTTCAGAAATTTCATTGAAGCGGCGAACCATCTCCATAGTTTCGGCAACACCTTCTTGCACATTTTCGAGAACTGTCTTCTCTTCATTTAACTTCGGTTCCTGCATAAGGATTCCGACTGTGTATCCCGGTGAAAGGTATGCCTCACCATTAGATGGTTGTTGAAGTCCGGCCATGATCTGGAGAACTGTTGACTTACCTGCGCCGTTCGGGCCAACAACACCGATTTTTGCGCCAGGCAAGAACATCAAAGTTACGTCGTCGAGAATTACCTTCTCACCATGCGCTTTACGCGCCTTCTTCATCGTATAAATGAACTCTGCCATAAGGCGAGACTCTACCCGTCAATGCTTCGGTAGACTTAATCCGCAATATACGAAGTTCCTCACACGCGCCCGTAGCTCAGTCGGATAGAGCAACCGCCTTCTAAGCGGTAGGTCGCTGGTTCGATTCCAGCCGGGCGCACATGACACAACAACTGCCACACCTGATCTGGATAGATTGCGAAATGACTGGGCTCGATTTAACGACCGATGCCCTCGTCGAAATCGCAGTACTCGTCACCGACTCTGAACTCAATGTGATTGGTGATGGCGTAGATGTTGTAATTCATGCAACTGAAGGTCAACTCGCATCCATGAATGACTTTGTCCGAGAGATGCATACATCCTCTGGTCTCATCACTGAGATTCCTAAAGGTATTTCAATGTCTGATGCTGAAGAGCAAATTCTTGCTTATCTTCAATCTGCAGGAACTGAACCAGGTAAATCTCCTTTGGCCGGAAATTCAGTCTCAGTAGATCGCAGCTTTATCGCCCGCGACATGTTGAAGTTGAATGAGTACCTTCACTATCGAACAATCGATGTCTCATCGATTAAAGAGTTGGCCCGTCGCTGGTACCCAAAGACCTACTTCGCCGCCCCAGCCAAGACTGGCAATCACCGCGCACTCGGGGATATTCGTGATTCCATCGCTGAATTGGCCTATTACCGCCAGAGCCTCTTCGTAGGTGGCGCAACCAATTCGACCAGCGAAGAGTCGAACGGGTAAAGTAGCCCCCGCACAGCACATGGTGGGCGTAGCTCAGCTGGTAGAGCACTCGGTTGTGGTCCGAGATGTCGCGGGTTCGAGCCCCGTCGTTCACCCCAAGTTTTTCTTCTCAACATTTATGTAAAGAGAGTCGGTTCATATGATCTTCGACGTCGTTGTTGAAATTCCTGCAGGTTCACGCAATAAGTACGAGATCAATCACGATACTCACGAAGTACGCCTCGATCGCATGCTCTTTACTGCGACTCGTTTCCCGCACGACTACGGTTTTGTAAAGAACACTCTTTCAAACGATGGCGACCCACTTGATGCACTCATCATGTTGGATGAACCAACATTTCCTGGTTGCGTAGTTTCTTGCCGTGTTATCGGAATGTTCCGCATGACCGATGAAAAGGGTGGCGATGACAAGCTTCTCTGTGTAGCAGCTGGCGATATTCGCAAGAACAACCTCAAAGATTTGTCAGATGTTCCATCGTATGAACTCGATGAAATCAAGCACTTCTTCGAGGTCTATAAGACTCTCGAACCAGGTAAAGAAGTACACGGCGGCGACTGGGTTGGCCACGATGCAGCAGAAGCGGAGATTCAAGCTTCATACGCCCGTTATAAGGGGACCAATTAACAATGCAGGCAATCAATAGCGGCGATACAGCGTGGGTTCTAGCTAGCGCAGCACTCGTTCTCTTTATGACGCCAGGTTTGGCAATCTTCTACGGCGGCATGGTCCGCGCAAAGTCAGCACTAAACATGATGATGATGTCATTTGCTGCAATGGGCGTTACAACAATTATCTGGGTTCTCTACGGCTACTCACTCGCTTTTGGAAAGTCTCGTAGCGGCCTAATCGGTGGCTTTGACCACTTAGGACTTTCATCAACACTTGATCAAGTAACTGGCCCTGAAGGTCATCAGATTCCAGTCCTTGCTTTTGCGATGTTCCAACTAACTTTCGCAATCATCACCGTTGCACTTCTTTCTGGTGCAATTGCTGACCGCGCTAAGTACGGTTCATGGGTTCTCTTTGTTGCAGTTTGGATCACTCTTGTTTACCTTCCTGTTGCGCACTGGGCATTTGCTGCGCAGAACGGTGAGGGCGGATGGATCATCGACAAACTAAAGGCTTTGGATTTTGCCGGTGGAACTGTCGTTGAAATTAATTCAGGCGCTGCAGCTCTTGCTCTCGCAATCGTTCTTGGAAAACGCGATGGATTTAAGCGTGACCCAATGCGTCCACACAATATGCCTCTTGTTCTTCTAGGTGCAGGGATGCTCTGGTTTGGATGGTTTGGATTTAACGCAGGGTCTGCACTCTCAGCAGGTTCACTTGCAGCAACAGCGATGATCAATACTCAGATCGCAACAGCAGCTGCAGCAATGACTTGGGTTGCATACGAAAAGAAGCGCGATGGAAAGGCAACCACTCTCGGTGTTGCATCAGGTGCCGTAGCTGGCGCTGTAGCAATTACTCCAGCGTGCGGTTACCTCAATCCAATGGGTGCGCTCGTCCTCGGTCTCATTGCTGGTGTTGTCTCTGCTTGGGCAGTAACTCGCAAATACAAATTTGGTTACGACGATTCACTCGACGTAGTTGGCGTTCACGGCGTTGGTGGAATTCTTGGAATGATTGCAATTGGGCTGCTTGCAACAGTTACTGCAAATGAAGCCGGCGCTAACGGCCTCTTCTTTAGTGGTGGAACCACTCAACTCAACCGTCAGTTGATCGCAGTCGTTGTTGTGGCACTCTTCTCATTCGCAGCCACATGGCTAATCGCCACAGTAATACAGAAGACAATCGGATTCCGCGTTTACCGTGATGACGAACTCACTGGCTTGGATACAACTTTCCATGCTGAATCTGCATACGACATCACCGGAAACTCAAACCGCTACTAATATTGAATTAGCCAAAAGAAAAGAGACGACATGAAACTCATCACCGCAATCGTTAAGCCCGCAAAGGTTGATGACATCAAGGTTGCGCTTCAAGCAGCAGGTGTTGCAGGTATGACGGTCTCTGAAACTCGCGGCTTTGGTCGTCAGAAGGGCCACACCGAGATCTACCGTGGCGCTGAATACACCGTTGATTTCATCCCAAAGGTTCGCATCGAAGTTCTTGCAGATGATGCTGACGCTCAATCGATTGTCGACACCATCGTCACTGCCGCCAACACCGGCTCTATCGGCGACGGCAAGCTCTGGGTTACTCCTGTGGAGCAAGTCATACGAATTCGCACTGGTGAACGCGGGGGCGATGCACTTTAATAAAGTGCATGACACAGTCCCTTAAAACCCAAAGTTGGGCTACACCTGCTTCACAAGAAATCATCACTCGTATCGCTTCTCAAGTTGATACCAAGTCAGGTGCTGAAGTACAGAATTGGATTGAAGAGCTAGCGCAAGAGAACCATCGCCTTCACGATATTGAAGGAATCAATCTCAACCCTGCAACAAATATTCTTAATCCCCGCGCGGAAAAACTCCTTGCATCTGGAATGGGTTCACGAGCTTCCCTTGGACATCCTGGAGATAAATACGAAACTGGTCTCGGTGCTATCGAGCAGATTGAAATCATCACACAGGAACTTGCCTGCGAAGTATTTGGATCTACGTATGCCGAATTCCGCGTTCCATCAGGTGCTATTGCAAACCTTTATGCATTCATGGCCACTACCGAACCTGGCGACACCATCATCGCTCCCCCAGCAACAATCGGCGGCCACATCACTCACCACAAAGGTGGTTCAGCTGGCCTCTATCGCCTCAACACAATCTCGGCACCCGTCGATGAAACCGGATACACAATTGATATCGACGCATTAAGAAAACTTGCTCACGAGGTAAAGCCGCAACTCATCACAGTTGGTGGTTCGCTCAATCTCTTCCACCACCCAATCGCAAAGGTCCGTGAAATTGCTGATGAAGTCGGCGCAAAGGTTCTTTTCGATGCAGCGCACTTGTGCGGAATGATTGCCGGAAAGGTCTGGCCACAACCACTCGTTGAAGGCGCACACTTGATGACTTTCTCTACCTACAAATCACTCGGTGGTCCTGCGGGTGGATTGATTGTTGCCAACGATGATGCAATCGCGCAGAAGCTTGATGCCATCGCATACCCAGGGCTTACGGCGAACTTCGATGCAGCAAAGACAGCGGCCCTTGGTGTCACTCTTCAGGATTGGAAAGCAGTTGGCTCTGATTACGCGCAGATGATGGTGAAGACTTCACAAGCGCTCGCGCAAAACCTGCAGAACCGCGGCGTCAATATCTATGCAGCCGATAAGGGCTTCACGATGTCACATCAATTCGCAATCCTTGCTGCTCCTTACGGCGGCGGACAGACTGCAGCAAAGCGCATGGGAGAAGCCGGTTTACTAGCATGCGGAATCGGATTGCCAATCGCTGCAGTTGAAGGTGACCTCAATGGACTTCGTATAGGCACACCAGAAATCGTGCGCCTTGGCATGAAGGTTGAACATATGGATCAACTTGGTGACTTTATTGCGCGCTCACTGGATACCGCAGCGGATTCAAAATCAATCCAGCGCGAAGTTACTGACTGGCGTAAGCAATTTAGCGGTGTGCACTACACCGTAGATCTTCCTAACTAACGGGTACTTTCTGTGCGGGGCACTTTGCCAAGATTGTAAGCATCGCTGCTTTTTCGGGTGCAACAACCCATAGCGAATACTTTGCTTTCACAGCAATTTGCTGTGAAACATACGCACATCTAAAGTTCTTTAAAGGTGGTAGCCACGTTGCGGCATCGCCATCGCCTTTCTGAGAATTCAGACGGCCCTTTACGGCAAACAAGTTCATCGGATCGTTTGCGAGCGCTTTGCGTTGTTCCGCTGATAACTTGAACGCCCCTGTCTGCCAGGCATTCGATAAAGCAACGACATGATCAATCTGAACTTCCATGCTTGTGACATTGCCACGAACGAAATTGATGGTCTCCCCCGAATATCGATCAGCTAAAGTCCCTGAAGCCACTACGCAATTTCGAGTTCCGGGCTTATAGATAATCCCTGTCAGATCTCGCTTCAAAATATCATTTCGGGTATCGCATCCATTTCGATCAACATCGGCCCATGCCTGACCGAATTGATCGCGCGTATATCCGGTCTTGGGTGCACGACCTTTCACAGCGATAGTCTCAAGTACCGCTATAGCCAGCCCTGGCTGCGGTTCTGCGGCCATTGAAGGAGTAGGGGCATGCCCTACAACCATCGCACCAATAAGTGCGGCTATCCGTATTTCCCAGCGAGACATCTCACTATCCTCGCGCTAGACACGTGGTTAGACAAGGCCCGCCGCGCTGGTAAGGTCTGCTCTGCATTTAAGCGTTCCCGCGTTTAAATGGGTTGTTAGCTCAGTTGGTAGAGCAGGTGACTCTTAATCACCGGGTCGGGGGTTCGAGTCCCTCACAACCCACTTAGTTCCTCAAGGCCACCTTTGGGTGGCCTTCTCTCTTGCAGCTAGATCTGACTTGGCTTTGAAAACTTAGGCAAGTGAAGGTCGAATTGGATTGAAATTACTCGTGTAAGAATTACAACGACTCCACCAGCAATCGCGCAGATATTTTCGCCGAAGCTGAATTGATGTAGCGCCACAAAAGTAATTGCTCCCATCATTGAGGAAGTGCCGATAGTTTCTCTGTGAAGCAATACAGGCTCCAATTGACATAAAACATCTCGCAAGAGACCACCAGTTACTGCGGTAATTACGCCCAAGATGATGGCAGCAAACCAAGTGACATCCATTTCAAATGAAAGTTGCGTACCGGACATGGTTGCAACTGCGAGACCAAAGGTGTCCATGATCAGAAGCGTTTTACCCACATGAGTAACACGCCTGAATACCAAAGTG
Source organism: Candidatus Nanopelagicaceae bacterium (assembly GCA_965268225.1). GTDB lineage: Bacteria > Actinomycetota > Actinomycetes > Nanopelagicales > Nanopelagicaceae > Planktophila. Next base: position 964,411 of record OZ254166.1, read on the forward strand.
ATTATTACGGCAGCAATGATGCTTGCGATGATCCAGGGATCGATAACCCAGATGGGACGAAGTCCTAGGAAGATATTTCGGAGCGTTCCACCCGATACGGATGCAATGCCTGCGATAAATGCAATGCCGCCATAATCGAGCCCTTTATCTGCAGCAACGCGTGCGCCGACTAGGGCGAAGACGAAGGTGGAAAGCAGATCCAAGATATGGAGCAAAGTCATGGGTACAGAGTACGGAAGTCAGACCTAGAGAATCTGCACAAATCTGCAAAAAAGTTTCATTTCCGTCACATTTTGCGTGTTTGGGTATCGCTATCACCCTGCCTTCCGTAGAGTTCCGCGCATGTCAAAAACAACTGGACTCTCAGCAGATAAGAATTGGTGGCGCCAAGCTGCCATCTACCAGATCTACCCACGCAGCTTCGCCGATTCAAATGGCGATGGCATCGGCGATATCAAGGGAATTACTTCACGCATTCCATACTTGAAGTCACTCTCAATCGATGCGGTGTGGTTGAGTCCTTTCTATCCATCAGCACTCGCTGATGGCGGATACGACGTTGACGACTATCGCGATGTAGATCCAAAGCTGGGAACGCTAGCTGACTTTGATGAAATGCTTGCCGGACTTCATAAAGAAGGAATCCGCGTATTCGTCGACATCGTTCCAAACCACTCATCAAACTTGCACGTATGGTTTAAAGAAGCACTCGCTGCCGAGAAAGGTTCGGCTGCACGTAACCGATACATCTTCCGTGATGGCAAGGGTGCTAACGGCGAACTTCCACCATCAGATTGGGTTTCACACTTCGCTCCATCTTCATGGACACATGAATCGACATTCGGTGGAAAGAACAATCAGTGGTTCCTCCACTGGTTTGCACCAGAGCAACCAGATTTCAACTGGGAGAACCCAGAAGTACATGAAGATTTCCTCAAGACCCTTAAATTCTGGTCAGATCGTGGCGTTGATGGATTCCGAATCGACGTTGCACATGGTTTAGCGAAAGATCTTTCAGAGCCGTTCCGCAGCATGCCTGTTCATGAAGGACTCGTGGAACGCGGCAACAAGGGAAATGGCATTTGGGGCGATCGCAATGAAGTCTTTGCAATTTACAAGGAATGGCGCAAGCTCTTCAATCAGTACGACCCACCACGCGTCGCAGTTGCCGAAGCGTTTGTGCACCCAGAGCGTCTTCCGCTCTATGCAAGCACAAAGACCTTGGGTCAGTGCTTTGACTTCCGCTTTATTGAAACTCCTTTTGAAGCGAACGCTTACAAGATTGCAACTCAAGAAGCGATCGAGCTTGCTGCGAAGAATAAATCTTCATGCACATGGACACTTTCAAACCATGACCAAATACGCCATGCGACCAAGATGGGTCTCAATCCAGCGGTAAATCGCCGTTCGTGGATGCTTTCAAATGGAACTTCGCATCCACTTGATACTGATTCAGGAACTAAGAATGCTCTCGCAGCAACTGTCTACATCTTGGGTCTTCCAGGCTCAACCTATATGTACCAGGGTGAAGAGCTTGGCCTGCATGAAGTAACAGATATTCCTGAAAGTGAAATCCAGGATCCTCAATACCTTCGCAACCTCAAGGTAGATAAGGGTCGCGACGGTTGTCGCGTTCCGCTGCCTTGGACTGCAACTGGCTCATCATTTGGCTTCGGTTCAGGTGGGGCGCATTTGCCACAACCAAAGTGGTTTGCTGATTATGCAGTTGAGGTTGAAGCGAAGAATGAAGATTCTCCACTTTCGATTTATCGCAAGGCCCTTGCTCTTCGTAAAGAATTAATCACTGACGAAAAGATTAAGTGGCACAACACAACAGATATCTCAGTTCTTCACTATTCACGTCCAAATGGATGGAATGTGATTATCAACTTCCGTGCAGAAAATTACCAAATGCCAAAGGGCGAGCTATTGCTTTCAACTCGCCCTCTGGTCAATGGAAAGATTCCTGCGGGTACAACAGTTTGGTTTAAAGCCTAACTAGTTAAGCAACACCGATGATGTCGACTGAGAAAATCAAAGTCTCATTCGGCCCGATTGGTCCTGAGCCTGCTGCGCCGTATCCCATTGATGGAGGCAAGATAAGTAGGCGACGTCCGCCTGCTTTTGCTCCGGGTAGACCTTTCTGCCATCCCTCAACAACTTGTGCCAATGGGAATGTCGCAGGCTGTCCGCCCCAAGAAGATTCGATGATCTTTCCTGTTGACCACGCCATAAGTGTGTAATGAACAGTCAAAGTTGAAGTAGGAAGAACTTCGGCACCCGTTCCGACAATGACATCAGTAAAGGTGAGTTCTGATGGTGCTTTTCCTTCAGGCTTTGAAATTGTTGGTGCTTCGCCTGCTATTGCTGAAACAACTGGAAGAACAGTTGCATCTGAACCTGACATTTTCATACCTCCGAGGACGGTGATTGCGATGAGTGATAGTGCAAATACTGCGGCAAGAATTTTGCGAGTGAGATTATTAATTTTCTAGCTCCTTGATGAGGTTGAAGTCTCCGCCACCTAGTTGACCTTGATCACGGTACATCTCGAGCTTTGCACGAGTATCTGCGATATCAAGATTGCGCATAGTGAGTTGACCGATTCGGTCTGTTGGGCCAAATGCAGCGTCTTCTGTACGCTCCATCGACAATTTATCTGGGTGGTAGCTCAGCGCAGGACCCGTTGTATTGATGATTGAGAAATCATCGCCGCGACGCAAACGAATAGTGACTTCGCCAGTGATTGCAGATGCGACCCAGCGAGTAAGAGATTCGCGAAGCATCAGGCTCTGTGGGTCTAACCAACGACCTTCGTAGAGCAAGCGCCCAAGGCGACGACCTTCGGCATGGTAATTGGCGATGGTATCTTCATTGTGAATTGCAGAGACCAAACGCTCGTATGCAATAAAGAGGAGCGCCATTCCTGGAGCCTCATAAATTCCGCGAGACTTAGCTTCGATGATGCGGTTCTCGATCTGATCTGCCATTCCGAGTCCATGGCGACCACCTATCTTGTTCGCTTCATCCATCAAAGCAACTACATCACTGAAATCTTTACCGTTGATTGCAACTGGGCGACCTTGAACGAATTGAATCTTCACATCTTCTGACGGAATCGAAACGCTTGGATCCCAGAATTTCACGCCCATGATAGGTGTAACAATTTCAATAGAAGCATCGAGGTTTTCAAGATCCTTTGCCTCGTGCGTAGCTCCCAAAATATTGGCATCAGTTGAATATGCCTTCTCGGTGCTATCGCGGTAAGGAAGCTTGTTAGCAACCAACCACTCGGACATCTCTTTACGTCCACCTAATTCGCGAACGAAATCAGCATCTAGCCATGGCTTGTAAATACGAAGGTTTGGGTTGGCAAGAAGTCCGTAGCGGTAGAAACGCTCGATGTCATTGCCCTTATAAGTAGAACCGTCGCCCCAGATTTCAACTTTGTCATGCAGCATCGCACGGACAAGAAGTGTTCCGGTTACTGCACGGCCAAGAGGAGTTGTGTTGAAGTACTGCTTTCCGCCTGAACGAATATGGAAAGCTCCGCATGCAATTGCCGCGAGTCCTTCTTCGACAAGTGGAGTTTTGCAATCCACGAGGCGAGAAATTTCAGCGCCGTACTCTTTTGCGCGGCCTGGTACAGAATCAATATCTGGCTCGTCATACTGGCCAAGGTCTGCTGTGTAGGTGCAAGGAACGGCGCCCTTTGAGCGCATCCACGCAACAGCCACAGATGTATCGAGACCACCAGAAAAGGCGATACCGACCTTTTCGCCAACGGGAAGAGAAGCTAGAACCTTAGACATAGAGCGAAGTCTAACGGTTCAAAAGTGAGGCGAGAGCAGGTTTAACTTTCCAGAGAGCGAGCATCTCATCGTATTTACGCTCTTCAGCAGCATCTGGTGCCGCCCCCGTCTTTACCGCTCGAATCATGAGATTGCGAGGAGTGTGTTCTCCACCAACAAATTCAATTGCTTCAACGCGATATCCGCGTAATTTCATGATCTGCATACGAAGTGCATCGGTGAGTAAATCTCCGAGGCGCTCTTTCATGATTCCGTTGCGAGTCAAAAGAGACCAAGGTTCTGGAATCTCATTCATCTGAGCCTGAATATCGTGGTGGCAACATGGGGCAATCAGCGCCAGCTTTGCATCTGAATTGATTGTCCATGCAATTGCATCATCTGTCGCGGTATCGCAGGCATGAAGGGCAATCGAAATATCAGCGTTCTTTAATGTTGTATCTGCGATCTCTTCAGCTCGGAATTCGATGGTCTTATCAATTCCAAGGTGGCGAGCAATCTCATTATTACGGTCTCGCGCTGCTGTTCGAACATCGATGCCGATTACTTTAACGGCCACACCTTGGCTTCGAAGATATTGATGGGCTGCAAATGTGAGGTAAGCGTGGCCGCAACCCAAATCAACGATAGTGAGCGGATTGTCTTCGGATGGTTGATGTATGTGGCTGGCTGAAATTGCAGAAGTAAGCGTTGGCATCAAAAGTCGTAAGAATTCTTCGACTTGCTTGTACTTATCCATCTTGCTTGGCTTCACATGGCCTTTTGCATCTGAGATACCTACCGCAATCAAGAATGGATCTGAAGCGTCAAGTAATCTCGACTTAGTTCGGTCATGGGATAAATCTTGCTCTCGCTTTGTGTTCTCGCGGTGGATCAACGGCTCGCCTTTTTTAGTTATGCGTAGCGCTAGTGAGCCATCGGTGTGCTCGAGCAGGATGTTGGCGAATCCAACACGAATTAACTCTGCAAAAGGAGCTTCAGTTGGAGCATAATTCTTGGAAGTCATCTGGCGTCCATCGCTATGGCTTACTTGAATTGCAAGGCCATCTTTGAGGGCGACGGGACGAATATCGATACGTTCATTGGGTGTCTGCATATTGCGACGGCGACCTGAAAGAACAACACGAATGAGCGAATTTGTATTGGAAAAGAGGGTTTCAAACTCAGCGAAAGTTGCTTCTAAGTTTTGATCACTCACAGATGCGAGTTTAGTCTTTAACGAGCGGTAAATCGACCACGATTGCGAGCCCGCCTAAAGAGCTCTTTCGTAAGGAGAATCTTCCGCCAAGTTTTTGAATAACTGCCGACATGATGCTCATTCCGAGACCAGATCCACCATTCTCGCGTGAGCGTGATTTATCGAAACGATTAAGTGAGCGAATATCTTCGCGATAGGCGCTTTCTGGCAATCCTTTACCACCATCTTCAATTATCAATTCCGCACTCTTCCCGCGGGCAATAAGTGAAATCTTTACTGCGGCTTCGCTCTCTGTGTGGCGGACAATATTGGTGAGCGCATTCTGGATAAATCGAGCTAAGTAATCACGAGAGGCTTCAATTGATACTCCCACCGCAATTGAGAGTGTGACTTTGCGTGTTGGATTAAGTGTGATGAAGTCAGTTCCGTGAGCGGTAAGAATCTCACTGAGATCAATCTTTTCAATATCGCGTACTCCACTCTCGCCGAGTTCGGCAAGGAGCAAGAGATCTTGAACAAGAGTCTCCATTCGCTGAATCTCATTTCCGACTCGCTTAAATGCTCGTTCTTTATCAGCATCTTCTCGTAGTTGATTCTTACTGAGCATCTCGACATAGCCTTTAATAACTGTCAGTGGAGTGCGTAATTCATGTGAGGCATCCCCGAGAAATTCCTGCATACGTGCAAGCGAAGCGGTTTCATCACGTCGATTGAGTCTGCGGAAATAGAAGAAGAGAAGGAGCGCTGCAGCAGAATTGAGTGCGAAGGTAAAACCTGCAAGTGATTGAAGATTAGAGCGAAAATTACTATCTATATCTTCGGTAGAACGGGCAATAAGGATGAAGTCTCCTCCTTCAACCAATACTGCCCGGAATCGATATGGAGCTTCACCGGGGATGCGCACTGGGCGCTGCATTGCTAAATCAATAGTTGGGAAATCTGGCGCTCCCAAATATTGCAACGATGAATCCTTAACGATGGTCTCTTCGCCATTGTGCGTGAGAAAGATCAATGTGATATCTAAGCTTGCTTGTTCAATCGCATAGAGCGCTGCCCCTACAGGCTGCATCGGATTCTCGTACGCACTTTGCGCAACATAGTCGAGAGTCCGATCTACTTTGTTGATTTCTGCGCCTTGAGAATGAAGTACGGAGAAGCCTCCGACTCCCATCGTGATTGCAGTCAGGAGGGCGACAGTTGCAACGGTTGTGCGGGTGAAAGCAGAAAATCTCACTTCTTCTCCGCTTGAAGCTGGAAGCCGACTCCTCGAACTGTGCGAATTCCCTCAAAACCATCTCGGTGAAGCTTCTTACGCAGGTATGAAATATAAGTATCGACAACTGTGCTCTCAGATTCGAAGGTGATTCCCCAAACCTCATCGAGCAAGTAGGCCTTACTCAGTACGCGTCCCTTGCTCTCTAGCAAGACATGTAGAAGTCTAAATTCTGTAGGCGAAAGATCGACAACGTCATCGTTAAAGGTAACTTGATGCGAATCATTATCGAGAGTGATTGGGCCGCACGTGAGGCTTGAAGTTGTTGCAACCGTGAATTGCGAGCGGCGCAAAATTGCCTTGATACGTAGAACTAACTCTTCAAGTCCAAAAGGCTTAGTCACATAATCATCGGCGCCCAACGTTAGACCTCGGGTGATATCAGCTCGATCTCCTCGAGCGCTCAGCATCAGCGCAGGAGTGTTATCGCCATTGCTGCGGATTCTTTCGATGAATTCAAAGCCATCCATCATCGGCATATTGATATCAACAATGAGCAAATCTGGCTTTGTACTACGTAAAAGGGTTTGGGCAATCATCGCATCAGCTGCTGTGATGGTTTCGAATCCAGCCAACTTGAGCGCATCACCCAGTAAATCTCGTACTCCGGCCTCGTCGTCGATCACCATGATTAATTGGCTCATGGCTATACCCTGCCATGCGTCGGCGTTCTTTGCCACCAACTTTGGCTCACCCACACGGAGCCACGAAGAGTTTCACAGAATTTTCACACCCGATGCGAATTAGTATTAGGCCATGAGAAAGAAGAGTGGCTACATCGCAGTTGCAATCAGTGCGGCGCTCCTTACCGCCAATCTGCACTCTGCTTCTGCAGATTCAACTCCTTCTCCAGCGCCAACATTTGAATCATTTAAAGCAGCACAAGAGCAATATAAGAAGGATCGCGATGCCTATGTATTGGCTCTGCGCGATAGAGATATGAAGATGCGCGTCATTAATGCAGCCTTTAAGTCCTCGGTCGATAAAGCTTCTTACGATGCGAAGACAGCGATGACAACTGCTACAACACCTGAACAGAAGAATTCAATTAACGCAGCTCGTCGTGCAGCCGTAGCCGCAGCGATTGTTACCCGTGAAAATGCGATAGCCGCCCTGGGTGCGCTACCTACTCCGCCCATAGAGCCTGTTCGCCCACCAAAGAATTCGCCACTTGGAATGAGTGAACAAAAGGGAAAACAGAAGCGATAACTACTCGCTTAATTCAACCTTCATAGTTCGTAGAGTCTGACGGTCATGGCTTTTATCTTTTTCGTGAATCTTTCTAATCTGTAACTCAATATTTGTTATGGCTTCATCAAATGCTGCGAGGTCATTAAATCCTGTCGCCTCGGCACGAAGTAGCGGTCCAGAACCGTGAGATGTAATCACCACTTTATGTGAATGTTTTCCCTGTCGCGGATTGGCCTCATGAGTAATTTCTACTTCAACGCGATCGATGACCACGCTAAAGCGCTCCATCGAATGGAGCTTCTCTTCGGCGATTGATTTAAAGTCACTAGCGAGTTCAGCATGGCGGGTATGGATAATGATGTTCACAAAGCCAACAATGTCACTGACTGAAGAAAAATGTAAGAGGCTATTGAAAATTTAATTCAGCGGAAGGAGATAAACAATCAGCGTAAGAATTGCCGCTAGTCCTATGGATTGGAGCAGGATCGAAATGGCCATCTTTCTATCGGCGGCCTGAGACGCTTTGTCAGCCACTCGCGACATTTTCCCTAATTTGCCGAAGTTAAATGTTCCGAGGAAACCGAAGGCGAAGCAGAACTTCTTACGTGATTGCACAAAACCGACGGAGAAAATTGCTAGCGGGAGAAATATCCCAAGTCGAACGTTCTGGGAAGCACTCGTCGAGATAAAGCCGATGAGTGCACTTACGCTTAAAACTAGTCCTACAAGAGCCACAAATTGACGCTGGCGAATTTCATTCTTGCCGATATTGCAGGTACCAGGGATGTATTGATCACTCATTAGGCATCTTCAAATTCGTCTTCATCAATCCAGGCATCGGTTGAGGTTTCATCTTGCTTCTCAACCCATGAGAGGAATGATCCGACTGCACGGAAGGCAAGGATTGCAACTGTTATTGCTGCGATGAATCGTCGGAGTGCCTTCATGAGGATAAAAATACTCCTCTTTTGTGAAGTGCGCTCGTTTTACGCCTTTGTAAGTGCGGTGTCGATATCAGTCCAGAGATCGTCAACATTTTCGCACCCGACAGAGAGGCGGATCAGATTCTCGGGAACGCTATCGCTTTCGAGTGCCCACCGGCGGCGGCGTTCCCATGTTGTCTCTACTCCCCCAAGGCTTGTCGCATTGATGATGAGTGACGCACCATCGCAGACTCGTTCTGCCGCGATGGCATCGCCTGTAATTTCGAAGGAGACGATGGCACCGAAACCTGGGTAGCGAACATTGGTGACAGATGAATGGCCAGCTAACTTCTTTGCTAACGCTGCAGCATTTTCCTGAGCCTTCGCAAAACGAAGTGGGAATGTACGAATTCCTCGAAGTCCAAGCCATGCTTCAAATGGTCCAGGAATTGCGCCAAATGAGACTCGTGCATCTTGTAGGCGAGCATGAAGCGCTGGATCCTTCGTCGACAGTGAGCCAAGGATGACATCGCTATGACCAGCCAAATACTTTGTTACCGAATGCATCACGATATCTGCACCAAAGGTAAGTGGCTTCTGATTGAGAGGTGTTGCAAAAGTATTATCGAATCCAACACCCATGTTGCGCTTCTTTGCTTCGCCAATAATCACTCCGACTTCAGCGACGCCAAGGCCAGGATTTGTAGGAGATTCAACCCATAAGAATGCTGCACCTTGGAGCGCAGAAATAACTTCTTTCGTGTCTGTTATATCTACGAAGCGAACCTCGAGGCGACCTTCAGCGTGATAGCGCTTAAGAAGAGCCATAGTTCCGCTGTAACCCTCGTGAGATGCAACTACAGGAGCACCGTGTGGCAAGAGCGAGAATGCTGCGGTTATTGCAGCCATTCCAGATGAGAAGAGAAGGGTTGATGTCGCTTCTTCAAGAGCGCTAATTGCCTCTTCTAGCGGTTGCCAAGTTTCATTACCCGTACGTCCGTAATTGATGGGTCCACCAGCAACAAATGTTGAATTGAGCGAAATTGGAACATTGATACCTACACCGGCCTCGTGACCAGGACGTCCCATTGAAATTGCAATGGTTTCGGGATGAAGGTGTTCGCTACTCATTGGATAAGAGTAATCGTTAACGCAGAACTGTGGCGAGGCGATTGAAGGCCTCTTCGAGAATCTCTGGGCTCGTCGCAAAGTTAAGGCGTACAAATTGGCTGGACTGCGCACCGAATCGGATACCCGGAACAAATGCAACTTTGGCTTTCTCAACAAGCACGGCCGATGGATCTTCGCCGAGATTGAAAGAAGTCAGATCTAACCAAGCCAGATAGGAGCAATGAGGAATGAGATAGCCGACTCCTGGAGTCTTGGCCTCTATCAATTCTGCGACGTACTTTCGATTGTGATCGAGTTGAAGCATCAAGGTATCTAGCCAAGGCTCGCCTTGTTCGAAGGCGGTTACAGTGGCAAATGCACCTAGAAGCGATGCTCGGTAATGGGTCGCCGGAGCTATTGCATTGAGGGTCTCGTACATTTTTTCATTATCGGTAACAATGATTGCGCACTTCAGTCCAGCAATATTCCAACCCTTGCTCGCTGCAGTAATGGTGATTCCAACTTCGCGTGCAGTGTCAGAAACAGCAAGGAATGGCGTGAATGTTTGCTCAGCGAAGGTAAGCGGAGCATGAATCTCATCGCTCAAAATATAAACACCATACTTCTTTGCTAGACCAGCCAAGCGTGATAATTCTTCATGGGTATAGACGCGACCAAGGGGGTTATGAGGGTTACTAATCAGATGGGCCTTAATGCCTGATGCATACGCTTTCTCGATTCCATCCCAATCCAGAATCCAATGACTTCCATTAACTTCGACATCGGATTGGGTTAATGGAACATCTACATTTTCGAGGTGAGTCTCGGTGCACCAGGTAAAGAAATTTGGGTATACCGGTGAATTTATAAGAAACCTATCTCCCGGTTTTGTAATTACTCGAAGGACTTCCACCACTCCAACGCCAACATCAGCAGCGATACGAACTTGCAATGGGTCGACCGTCCAGCCCCAGCGGCGCTTCGCAAAACCTGCAAAAGCTGTCCCCATTTCAGGAATTGCTCCCAGGTAACCTAAATCAGATTTGTCGATCATCTCTCGAAGCGTCTGACGGATGGGTTCTGCAACAGGAAAATCCATTTCGGCAACTGGCAATGGGAGAATTTCTTTGGGAAAAGCTCTCCACTTTTCACTGCGGTGGGTCTGTAATTCGCTGAGATCGTGGGCCTTGAGATGATGCATGGACTTAGTATGTCACTGAGAATAAAGTTAATCCATGATCACTGAGTCACAAATGAAAAAGATTGCACGTGATTTAGCCGCTCGAGATGCACGCCTTGCCAAAGTAATTGAAGCTCACCCATTATGCACATTGGGCAGAAACCCTAACCCTGTCACCCACTTTGAGGCTCTCGTGGAATCAGTTATCTCTCAGCAATTAGCGGTCAAGGCTGCAGACACTATTTATGGACGCGTCAAAGGTTTAGCGAAAGGTCGAATGGTTCCAGCTCGTATCGCCGAAATAACAGAAGCAGATATGCGAGCAGCTGGAGTCTCTGGTGCAAAATTTAAAACTATTCAGGGCTTAGCTGACGCTGCACTTACTAAGAGGATTAACATCAATAAACTTCATGAGATTGAAGATGACCAATTCGTCTTCGACCAATTGACTTCACTGTGGGGCATTGGCCCATGGACAGTGGATATGTTCATGATGCATCAACTCAACCGTTTAGATATCTGGCCCACTGGCGACTTAGGTGTGCGCCGCGGATGGGAGAAGATCTATTCGCTGAAAGAAGAGATAGAGCCCAAGGCTCTCGATAAGAAGGGAGAAAAATTTCGCCCGTATCGAAGCGTTGTTGCGTGGTACTGCTGGCGCGCGCTTAGTTAGCTAACGCGGGAAATGCGACACCCGTAGAAGAGTGACAGTCGTATCCGTTTGGATTCTTCTGTAGATATTTCTGGTGGTACTCCTCTGCAAGGTAATACGGAACTCCATCGGCGCTCTTGATTTCAGTGACAATTTCACCGATTCCATCTCGAGTCAGGGCTGCTTGATAAACATCTCTTGAAACTTCTGCCTGGAGTTGCTGTGAATCTGATGTCGTGAAAATCGCGCTGCGATATTGGGTTCCGATGTCTCCACCTTGGCGGTTGAGAGAAGTTGGATCGTGCATGACCCAGAACTCTTCAAGAAGTCTGCGATATGTCACTCGAGATGGATCAAAGATGACTTCAACCATTTCTGCATGGCCAGTAACTCCAGTGCAAACTTGCTCATATGAAGGGTTTTCTCGAATTCCTCCCATATAACCAACGCTTGTTTCGCGAACGCCTTCAATATTCCAATAGCGTCGCTCAGCGCCCCAGAAGCATCCGGTTGCAAAATACGCTTTCTCTGAACTGTTCATAGTCGGATAACCTACCCTTGTACCTGCGCCCCCGTAGCTCAGGGGATAGAGCACTGCCCTCCGGAGGCAGGTGCACAGGTTCGATTCCTGTCGGGGGCACGCGATATAAATCACCCATATTTTGGAAATCTCTTTCGCTACCTTCTTGTTTAAATATCTCGATATAGAGAGAATTGGCTCTTGCGCGCAGCATGCGCCGCACAATCACGAGATTTAAAGAGGAGGTAGAGCCATGGATTGGAGACATCAATCTGCTTGCCGTGAAGAAGATCCTGAGCTCTTCTTCCCTGTTGGCAATACTGGCCCTGCCATCACACAGATTGAAGAAGCTAAGAAGGTTTGCAATCGTTGCGTCGTAAAAGATGCATGTCTTGCATGGGCACTCGAATCAGGACAAGATGCAGGAGTCTGGGGCGGTTTGTCAGAAGACGAACGTCGTGCACTTAAGCGTCGCGCTGCACGTAACCGTGCTCGCCTTGCAGATAACGCTAATAATTAATTTCTTTTTAATTTAGCTATTAGGAAAAGTTAAAACAGCTCGAGTCTCTTTCTCATCTGTAATCAAAGATAGATTTCCACGCAATTCATTCTCTGTCAGTGTGCGCACAATCTGAAGCCCTAAGTTTGGCGATGTAGCAATATCGAAGCCCTCTGGAAAACCTACTCCATCATCGGAAATCGTGACCGATAACTCTGAACCACTACTTGAGACATGGATGCCTAACGCAAGACCTTCTTCTGCCAATCCATGTTCGAGGGCGTTGTGAATGAGTTCGGTAATCACCAAGGCAAGTGGAGTCGCGATACGTGGTTCGAGCGAACCAAGCTTTCCGGTGCGTTCGATACGAAGCTCGTTCATTCGTGGACTTAGCTCGAGAGCGTGAGAGACGAGGCTGTCGAGAACTTCATCGAATGCAACAGATGAATCACGACTACTCGACAGAGTTTCATGCACAAGTGCAATCGATGCAATGCGACGCACTGCTTCATTAAGAGCCGCACTTGCACCCGGATCTTCGATTCGACGTGCTTGCAGGCGAAGCAGCGCTGAGACGGTTTGTAGATTGTTCTTTACGCGGTGGTGAATCTCGCGAATCGTTGCATCTTTCGTGACTAGTTCGCGCTCACGGCGACGAAGCTCGGTCACGTTATTAAGCATCACAATTGCGCCAATTCGATCTCCTGATTGAAGCAATGGAAGTACAGTGAAATCAATCGTTCCGCCAATGTTTTCAATTTCAACACGCTTTAGCGCCTTGCCCGTGAGACCCAAGGCAATTGTCTCTTCATGTGCATCAGGTCGAACTCGTGCAAGAGATTGTGCAACTTCACCTAAGACGTGGCCTTCGACTTCGCTCATCCAACCCAAGCGACTAAATGCAGAACGTGCATTGGGACTTGCATAAGAAACGACTCCATTTACATCAAGACGAATGAGTCCATCGCCCACTCGTGGAGCAGGATCGAATAGCGAACCGGCGTCAGGGTAAGGAAATGTTCCCTCTGTAATCATTCGGTAGAGGTTATGGGCAATCTCTCGATAATTAAGTTCTAGACGCGATGGTTGTCGCATGAGATCAGAATTTCGGTGACGAGAAATAACACCGATAACCTGATCGTCGACCATTACAGGAATTGTTTCTTCCTTGACCATGAATTCGCCCAAAGGTTCTGGTTGAGTATCACGAACAATCTCAGCTCCAGAAAGCGCTTGATCAATATGTGGGCGCGAACCATGAGAAATTTCTTCGCCGATGACATCATGTGGAAAAAGCGTTGCAGCAGTTGTGGGGCGGATATGTGCAACGGCCACATAACCTGTTGGCCAGCTCTTCATATCTTTACGCAGTGGTACCCAGAGAATTAAATCTGCAAAGGAGAGATCAGAGAGAAGTTGCCAGTCTGCAACGAGTTCGCGAAGTCGATGCACCTGTTCAGCGGTAAGTGAGCTCCTGCCCTGAACGTAATCTTCGATGGATGCCATAACGAGCTACTTCAACCAGTTGGGTAGGTTCGCTTCGATTTCTTGTGTGGCGAACCAGGTGAGGTCTTCCCCATCCTCAGATACTTCAAAGAGACATTCGAGGTTCTCCCATTGAAGCGGGGCTGAGAGCGAGATAGACATGTCATGGCTCTCCGCAATCGATTCTGCAGGGACTTCAAAAGCTAGAACGCATGCGGTTCCAGAAGTCGCTGTCTTCATTTCGACTGCATCTTCAGCGGCCACCATAGAGAGTGTGTACTCGATCTCTTCATCATCGAGATCGGTATGGTCAACAATAAATTGTGAGGTTGGCGCATAGATATCGGAGACATCAAAACTTCCTGAGGCCTTAAATTCGGCAACCTCAAGAGCTGTCATAGCTAGATATCCGCGCATGAGCTAAGAGTATAAGAATTTACGGAACTAATTCACCTGCAATATGTGCGATGGATTTGCGCAGAATCCCTCTTTCGTTCGATTCGAAGAGCGCGCTTCGCTCATCCTCAGCAACGAGAACGCTACGAGGGTCCCATGGATATTGAAGAAGCCGTGCCGGTCGTAGTGGTGTGACAATCTGAAGAAATGAGTCCATATCTAATTTATTTCGCTTGGGCACGCCACTGAGCGTCTGAATAAATGAGAGTTGTGGCTTGATGGTATTTCGCGCAAGTTCTGCAGTCAGTTGCTTCAAGCGCTCCATTGCCACCACATCAGACTTACTCATAATCCAGAGTTCATCGGCAAAAGTTGTTACCCAGATGAAGCTCTCGCTACACCAGCGCCGCCCTGTAAGAATCGCAGGAAAATCTATGACAGCTCCTTGATCAATGAGAATGAAATCGAAATCAAATCGAGCGCGTTCGAGAGCAGATAGTGCGTTATTACTTTCAGATTGGGTTACTTCTAAAGCCCACAACTGCGTTGAGATATTTCGGAGCTCAGTTGAAGCGTTTAGCCCCCGCTCCCCTAGTCGAATTGCAAATGCCGGGAAATGGGCATGGGCGTCAACGATGAGAACCTTGTTGCCGAGCAGAGCCAGTTCTGCACCAAGATTGATTGTCAGAGTTGTACATCCGGATGAATGCGATGGAGATGCAATCGCGATAGTTCGAGCACGAATCTTCTCTGTTCTGGCGTAACGAATCATTGGGGTTCTTAATGAGCCTCTAATTAGTCCAAGAAGCTCGAGCGAAGTGGTGGGTTGCTGGACGGATTCCGGGTAGTGCTCTGCGGCGGAAGAAGTGTCTGCAAAGAGAAAGTATTTGATTCCCCTGCTTCGTATCTCTTGAAGACTTTCTTGCGTTAAACCTTCTACATCTGTGGAGATAAGCAAGAGAGAGATTGGATGAGTTGCGCCATCAAGATGATCAAGGAGTGATTGAATATCAAGAGCTCTATAAATAACGTTCCAGCCCTGGCTAAATAGAGTTCCTGCAACAAAGCCCTCAAACTCGGCTCCCCGTATTGCTGTAGCTACGGAGTGATTCTCGTTTTCACCCATGTGCTCGGACAACAACCAATCTCCCACTCGTAGTTGCATCTAAAAGTTCGGGAATTAATTCACGGTTGATAGAGACGGTGAGAGCCGCTTCTCCTCCAAAATTGCTGCCTTTACGATCGAGGGCTGTAACAAAAACTCCACCAAGGACATGCTGCGATGCACCCGAGGCTTCGCCATTCTGAGCATCGTGGAGTTGGTAGATGCTGATAATTTCACCAACGCTCAGCTGTGCGGGAATATCAACAGAACGGACGCTAATTGAGACTTGTTGATTAACCATTGCTGAAGATTGATCGGTAATCGAATTACCTTCCAGCAATTCACCCGATGATAACTGTCTACGAGTTATCGACCCGATCGGATTTGTATCTGCTGGAAGGTAATTACCATCGGAACTGCCAAGCACAACTGACTGAAGTCCAAGGTCGCTGGATTCCAACTGTGTACCGGCTGCAATTGGATGCAGGACCACCCAATATTTTTCTCGTTGATTTGCTGCCATTGACATCGCAAAAGAGGCAAGCAGCGTTGCGCCGCAGAGAGTTGCTGCAAGAATCAAACGAGTATGTGTATTTCTTTTCTGTCGCATGGGCGCAAGGTAGAAGTGGCTCACTCGCGGTGAAGACTCTTTATTCACAGCCAGCCAAAAGTATGAGTCGGAATGGAACTGGCGACTGATTACTAGAACGCTAAGTGCCTAAAGAATCCCTGCATGACAACATCACAACTCCAGCTCATTTCAAGTACCGAAGACCCTGCTTTGTGGAGCCATCCGGTTCTAGATCTCTTCGCTCCCCCAATCCGCGAAGTGGTGCAACAGAGCGCCAAGCTCTATCTCGTTCCTTCAACTTTTGGCGAAGAGCTTGAACTCGATGAGATGCCTATACCTACATCTGCAAGCGAACTTCCTGAACTTCATGAATGGACGATGAAATTCATTGTGAGCGTTGTAGAAGTGTGGGCAGGTCGCAGGCAACCAGCTCAGTTAATACGTTGGTGTCACCGAGTTATTTACATGGAGCTCCTACGAACATCAGGAAGTCAGAAGGAGATTGGAAAGATTAAGAGCATTCATCAATCCGAACCGCTAGATGGAATCTGCGAATCAACCGTACTTGTCCGTTACGGCAATCGCCTGCGTGCAGTCGTTATTCGCTTTGAAGGCGTTGATGGACGCTGGCTCTGTACAGCCCTGAAGATGATTTAGATAGAAGTTACGCGGCGCCGTGGCAGCGCTTGAACTTCTTACCTGAACCACATGGACATGGGCTGTTACGTGAAACATCACCCGATGTAGCAACACCATTCTCATCTGCAGCTGTGTACTTCAACTGAGCAGTTTGTGCCGGCTTCTCTTCGACGCCGCGGGCCTTTATCTGCGACCCATCGCCTTCGATTGTTACTTCGACATTAAAGACAAGGCTTGCAAGCTCTTCCTTGATTGCATCCATCATCGCAGAGAAGAGTTCATAACCTTCGCGCTGATATTCAACCAATGGATCGCGTTGTGCCATTGCACGGAGTCCGATTCCCTCTTGGAGGTAATCCATCTCGTAGAGGTGCTCGCGCCATTTGCGATCGAGAACCGAGAGAAGAACTTTGCGCTCGAGTTCGCGGAGAACTTCGGCTCCTAGATCCTCTTCGCGCTTCTTATAAGCAGCAGCTACATCATCGAGAATGCGTGCTTCAAGGAAATCAATATCAAGGGCTGCAGATGAACCAACTTCAGCGATGATCTGTTCTGGAGTAAATGAAATTGGATAGATAAGTTTGAGAGCTGTCCAGAGTTGAGCGAGATCCCAATCTTCGCCATAACCCTGCGCAGCCGCTGCTCGAACATAGGCAGAGATGGTGTCAGCCATAAAGTCATTGACCTGCTCGCCAATATCTTTTCCTTCAAGTACTAAACGACGCTCGCCATAGATAACTTCGCGTTGGCGGTTCATCACATCGTCGTACTTCAATACGTTCTTACGGATTTCAAAGTTCTGTGCTTCAACTTGAGTCTGAGCTGAACGAATAGCGTTGGAAACCATCTTGGATTCGATTGGCTCATCTTCAGGAAGACCAGCAGCGGCAAGTACGCGCTCAACGATTCCTGAGTTAAAGCGACGCATCAAATCATCTTGAAGTGAAAGGTAGAAACGTGATTCGCCGGGATCGCCTTGACGACCTGAACGTCCACGGAGCTGATTATCGATACGACGTGATTCGTGGCGTTCAGTACCCAAAACATAGAGACCACCGAGTGCAATTACTTCTTCGTGCTCTTTGGCAATTGCATCTTTCTGCTTTGCAATTTCAGCTGGCCATGCAGCTTCATATTCAGCAGCGTTATCTACTGGAGAAAGTCCGCGACGCTGGAGTTCGAAATCTGCCATAAATTCTGGGTTTCCACCGAGCATGATGTCGGTACCGCGGCCTGCCATATTGGTAGCAACGGTGACCGCGCCCTTTACTCCTGCGCGAGCAACGATTGCCGCTTCACGTTCGTGATGCTTCGCATTGAGAACTTCGTGCGGAACTCCTGCTTTCTTGAGAAATGCAGAGAGCTCTTCAGATTTTTCAACGCTGACAGTTCCGACCAAGACTGGCTGACCCTTGCGATGGCGTTCGACGATATCGCGAGTAACAGCTGCAAACTTTCCAACCTCTGACTTATAGACCAAGTCAGGTTGATCAATACGCTGCATATTGCGGTTGGTTGGGATTGGAACAACGCCGAGCTTATAGATTTGATGGAATTCTGATGCTTCGGTCATTGCAGTACCGGTCATACCTGAAATGGTTTCGTAGAGACGGAAGTAGTTCTGCAAAGTGATCGTTGCAAGAGTCTGGTTTTCGTCTTTAATTTCAATACGTTCTTTCGCCTCTAGCGCCTGGTGGAGACCTTCGCTATAGCGACGTCCGGCCAACATGCGACCAGTGTGCTCGTCAACGATAAGAAGTTCGCCATTCATGACGACATAATCCTTATCGCGCTTGAAGAGCTCTTTGGCGCGAACAGAGTTGTTGAGATAACCAATCAAGGTTGTATTTGCTGCCTCGTAAAGGTTTTCAATCTTGAGAAGTTCTTCGACCTTGGTAACGCCATCTTCGAGAATTCCAATGGTCTTCTTCTTCTCATCCACTTCGTAATGCACATCTCGCACAAGCTTGGTGGCGATATTTGCAAACTCGACGTACCACTTGGTGGCCTTATCGGCTGGTCCGCTGATGATGAGAGGCGTACGGGCCTCATCGATAAGAATGGAGTCAACTTCGTCGACAACTGCAAAGAAGTGATCACGCTGAACGCAATCTTCAAGCGACCAAGCCATATTGTCGCGAAGGTAATCGAAGCCAAATTCATTATTTGTTCCGTAAGTAATATCTGAAAGATATGCAGCGCGACGTTCTGCAGGTGTCATGCTGTTGAGGATTACGCCAACAGAGAGGCCGAGGAATCGGTGGATACGACCCATCCACTCGCTATCGCGCTCAGCAAGGTAATCATTAACTGTAACTACGTGAACACCACGGCCAGCAAGTGCGTTGAGGTAGGAAGGAAGTGTTGCAACGAGTGTCTTTCCTTCACCAGTGCGCATTTCAGCGATATTGCCTTTATGCAGCGCAGCTCCACCCATAAGTTGAACGTCATAGTGGCGCTGACCCAAAGTGCGCTTTGCAGCTTCGCGAACAACAGCGAAAGCTTCTGGCATCAAGTCATCGAGGGTTTCGCCCTTTGTAAGGCGAGATTTAAATTCATCTGTCTTAGCGCGAAGCTGTTCATCTGATAGAGGAGAGATTGAAGCTTCAAAAGAATTGACCTGGTCGACGATCTTGCTCAAGTCACGAAGGATCTTGCCTTCGCCTGCGCGCATGATTCGATCGAGAATTGAAGCCATCGGTCTACCTTTCAGTTGCTAATAACCCCCTTATCCTAGGGGTTCTGCAACGCAGGCCGTTACGGCAGCAGCCACCTCGATCCCCTTTTCACGCAGGGCTCGCGCAGCTTCATCAAGAGTCGACCCTGTTGTGACGAGGTCGTCAACCAGAATCGCCTTTCCACTGAGATATCTCAGGGCTCTCATTGACCCCATTAAGTTTTCAATGCGCGCTTTCGAATCCAGCGTTGATTGGTCTCGTACTTTTCGAATGTGAGTAAGGTTTTCAAAGGTAGGTAATTTTGAAGCATCAGATAACTGTTGCGATAGTTCAAGAACAAATTGCCTTCCACGTAAACGTGCAACTGAAGGTCGTGATGGAATCGGGATGAGCAGACCAATCCCCTGTTCTTGGACACAGTGAAAGAGTGAACGTTTTAGAGCATGAAGGATCAGGGCATCAGCTTGGAGCAAGCTGTTCTCTTTAGCTGCAAGAAGAACTTTTCCCGCGATAGGTGAATATTGCACCGCAGAGTAAATTGGAAAATGCGGTTTGCTTTTAGATGTTCTTCGAAAGATATGTGGGTGCCAACTTCGGCGACATTCTGAGCAAATTGATAACCCGAGCGCAGAACAACCTAAACAGCGAATCGGAAAGATGAGCTCTTGCAGGGCGCGCAGACTTTTCATCGACGCATTGTGAGCGAGGACAGTGAACTAATTAGAGATAGAAGTTCTCCTCGTGGAAATCTTTTGGCGCGACTTTGATTGGTCGTCCTTCAATCGACTCCCCCGCCTTGCGAGGAAGAGTAAGGACAAAGTGAGCTCCAAGACCTGGGCGGCCCCAGGCATCGAGTTCACCGTTGTGAAGTCGAGCATCTTCGAGCGCGATTGAGAGGCCGAGACCCGTTCCGCCGCGTACACGTGCTCGTGATGGATCTGCTCGCCAGAATCGATCGAATACTCGGATGAGAGCTGACTCATCGAGACCTGACCCGTAATCCCGAACTCCAATTGCTACTTCGGTATCTGTCGAAACAATGGTCACGACAACTTCCTTGCCATCAGCATGATCGAGGGCATTTGAGAGAAGGTTGCGCATTATTCGCTCCACGCGCCTGATATCGGCTTGAATATTAACTGTAGGTGATTCAGATTCGATGCGAATTCCAGATTCTGTATCGACCTCGCCAATTTCGAAGTCCTTTACGCATCGATTTACAAGGGATACAACATCAAAATCAACCGGTTCAAGAACTGCAACCTCAGCATCAAATCGGCTAACTTCGAGAAGGTCTTCAAGAAGCCGTTCGAAGCGATCAATTTGTGCAGCAAGAAGCTCTGAACTTCGAGCGATCAGCGGATCGAAGGTAGCTCTTTGATTGTAAATAACTTCTGAAGCCATTCGCAGCGTTGTTAGCGGTGTACGGAGTTCATGAGAAACGTCAGATACGAAACGCTGCTGAACACGCGATAGGTTTTCGAGGCGAGAAATCTGCTGTTCAATCGATTGGGCCATCTCGTTATACGAATTCGCCAAGGTGGCCATCTCGTCTTGGGATTCAATCTTCATACGCTGACTGAAGTCACCTTGGGTAAATTGTGTTGCGATACGGGCCGCTTCGCGAACAGGCTTTACAACTTGTCGAAGCACCAGCCAGGTGATCATTGCGATAAGGAAGATGAGTGCGAAACCAGTGAAGATAAGTGAATTTCGAATCAAGCCGAGGGTTGCAGTCTGGTTATCGAGAGAAAATACGATGTACATCTCGTATAGACCGCCAGCTGGAATATTTACTCTCTTGCCAACAATCAAAACCTCGCGAGTGAGTCCAGATTTCTCTTCTACGGGTGCATACTCATTCTCGATATTGGTTCCAGCAGCGACTCTCTGTCGTAACTCTTGAGGAATCGAAGAAGCCTTAATTCGTGCCGAAGTCATTTCATAAGAGACCTTCGATTTATTCTTTGAAGGTGCCTTGAGGAAGATGATCTCTCTTCGCGCCTCTTTAACTACCTGGGTAGTCGCGTTTACAACAATGTCGGCAAGAATTTTTTTACGTTCTTCACTCGTTGAATCTCTGGATATTGCCAACTTGTATTCGGCATCGAAGAAGGTGAACTTAGATTCAGAGATTGCTGAGTTAAAAGATGATGAGCGAAGACCATCTGAAAGTCGCGAATTAAGGGCAGATCCAACGAGCGAGATCACTCCAAGTGAAAGTAAGACTGTAGAAAGGATGACCTTAGTCGCAAGTGATTGCGATAAAGCCTTACGTATACCCATGATGGAGACCCCGTTTAAGCCGGGCCGCCCGCCTTATAGCCAACACCACGAACTGTCATAACGATTTCAGGATGTTCTGGATCGTGTTCAATCTTTGAGCGAAGGCGCTGAACGTGGACGTTTACCAATCGAGTATCAGTGCTGTGGCGATAACCCCACACTTCGCTAAGGAGTGCATCACGTGTGAATACACGACCAGGATCTTTAGCTAGCGCAACGAGAAGATCGAATTCAAGGCGAGTAAGTTGAATTTTATTTCCACCACGATGTACCTCATGAGCGGTGACATCAATTGAAATATCACCAATTGTGAGCAATCCTGTTACGTCAGCATTTGTACGACGAAGTCGAGTGCGAATACGCGCAATGAGTTCAGCCTTATCGCGGAATGGCTTCTGCATGTAATCATCAGCACCAGCTTCAAGGCCACGGACTATGTCTTGAGTCTCGCCCTTAGCGCTGAGCATCACGATTGGAACCATTGATTCTTGTCTAATTAATCTGCAGACCTCGATGCCATCAATTCCTGGCAACATCACATCAAGTAAGACGAGGTCTGGAGGATTATTTCTAAATACCTCCAGCGCCTCATCTCCTCGACTTACAAGATCTACATCAAAGCCTGAACTTGTGAGAACAATTCCAAGCATTTCTGCAAGGTCTTGATCGTCATCGACGACCATAACCAGGGTCATTTATGAACCGTGCTCCCAAGAGTTGAGGTACATATCTTGTGCAGGTGTGAGTGTGTCGATGCGACCACCCATTGACTTGAGCTTGAGCGAAGCAACTTCCTTATCAATATAGGTAGGTACTTCGTGAACACCAGCAGGAAGGTTCTTCGCTTCCTTGACGAGGTATTCAGCTGTGAGCGCCTGATCAGAGAATGACATATCCATTACTGATGCTGGGTGACCTTCTGCAGCTCCGAGGTTAACGAGGCGACCTTCTGCAAGAAGCAGTAGGCGACGTCCATCCTTCATGACGTATTCGTCTGTCTGGTGGCGCATCTTCTCGTTCTTTGTCACTGAATTCTGCTCGAGCCATGCAACATCGATTTCGATATCGAAGTGACCTGAGTTAGCCATGATTGCGCCATCCTTCATCACAGCGAAGTGCTCATCGCGAAGTACATCGCGGTTTCCGGTTACGGTGATGAAAACATCTCCAACCTTTGCAGCATCAACCATCGGCATGACGCGGAATCCCTGCATCATTGCATCAAGAGCCTTAGTTGGGTCGATTTCTGTAACGATCACATCAGCGCCCATGCCCTTTGCGCGTTCTGCAACGCCCTTACCGCAGTAACCAAATCCTGCAACTACGACAATGCGTCCGGCGAGTAGGAAGTTGGTTGCACGGAAGACAGCATCAAGTGTTGATTGGCCTGTTCCGTAACGGTTATCGAACATGTGCTTTGTATCAGTGTCGTTGACAGCAATCATTGGGAATGTCAGCGCGCCATCTTTAGCCATCTGGTTAAGACGAATAACGCCTGTTGTGGTCTCTTCGCATCCACCAGTGATATTTGGAAGAAGCTCTTTACGAGTTGTGTGAAGAGTGTTAACGAGGTCGCAACCATCATCAAAAACTTGGTGTGGATTGATATCAAGCGCTGCATTGATATGTGAGTAGTAACCGTCACGGTCAACTGCATTGCGCGCGAATACTGAAATTCCATATTCGTGAACGAGAGCAGCTGCGGTGTCATCCTGTGTTGAAAGAGGGTTAGAAGCACAGAGTGCGATTTCTGCTCCGCCTGCTTTAAGAACACGCATCAAGTTTGCAGTCTCAGTTGTGACGTGCATACATGCTGCGATTCGTACACCAGCGAATGGCTGTGACTTTTCGAAGCGTTCGCGAATCTGTGCAAGCACAGGCATATTGCGTTCTGCCCATTCGATCTTCTTGCGGCCTTGGGCTGCAAGTGATGCATCTTTGATATCGTGCTTTGGAATAGTTGTGACAGGTGTCATTTAGATATATCTCCCTAGATAAAACGGCTGTTTTTCTTTTCGCTTGACCTTCGGCGTAGGGCTCTACTGTGCTAGTCGGCTATGGGAATAGCCTACTAGTTAAGGGATTAATACGAGGATGTCGAGGTCCCCTCGGATGGTGTTAAGTACATCATCTCGAACCTTCTTCATGCGGGCTTCCGTTGAAGCCTCAACGTTGAGTCGAAGGAGCGGTTCGGTATTGGATGCTCGCAGGTTAAACCACCAAGTATCGCCATTAATGGTGAGCCCGTCGAGGTGATCGACTTCTACGCCATCTTTCTTTCCATAGATCTTTTCAATGTGATTCATGGCAGCTTGTGCATCAGGGACTGTTGAATTGATTTCACCGCCTGAGAAATAACGGTTAAAGGTGGAGAGAAGTTTAGAAAGCGGAACTTCTGTTTCACCAAGCGCTGCAATCGCATGAAGTGCTGCAAGCATTCCCGAATCAGCCTTCCAGAAATCGCGGAAGTAGAAATGGCCTGAATGCTCTCCGCCAAAGACTGCATTGGTTTCAGCCATCAATTTCTTGATGTATGAGTGTCCGACGCGAGAACGAATTGCAGATCCGCCATTTTCCTCTACGACTTCCTTAACAGCGCGAGATGAAATTAGATTGTAAATAATATTTGAAGCTGGGTAGCGTTTGAGTTCGCGAGTAGCAATCAGAGCAGTAAGTGCCGAAGGATTTACTAAATCTCCCTTTTCGTCTACGAGGAAGCAACGATCAGCATCGCCATCAAATGCAAGCCCGATATCAGCCTTATGTTTCTTAACGGCCTTTTGAAGATCTACGAGGTTTGATGGCTCGATTGGGTTTGCTTCGTGATTTGGGAATGTTCCATCGAGTTCAAAGTACATCTCAATCACTTCGGCGTTGAGTCGTTTAAAGACAGCAGGTGCGGTGTAGCCACCCATTCCATTGCCTGCATCAATAACAATCTTGAGTGGACGAATTGAGGAGACATCAACGAGAGTCAATAAGTGATCTACATATTCTTCGAGCATGTTCTGCTCTTTCTCAACTCCAACGTTTCGCATTGCCATTGGAGTACCTTCTTTGACAAAGTTTTCAATGGTAACAAGGCCAGATTCTTTACCGATTGGTCGCGCACCGCTGAAACAGAGTTTGATTCCGTTATAAGCAGCAGGGTTATGGCTCGCAGTGAACATTGCACCTGGCAGGTTGAGTTTTCCGGAGGCGAAATACAACATATCTGTTGAAGCTAAGCCGATTCGAATGACATCGAGGCCTTGAGATGTCACACCTGCAGAAAATGCAGTGGCAAGCGTTGGAGATGAGGGGCGCATATCTTCACCAATGACAACCGTGCCGGGCTCGCGTTCTTGTTCAAGGAATCGTGCGACTGCAACGCCTGTGGCAAATGCAAAATCAGGGGTCAACTCTTTATCAACCAAACCACGGATGTCGTATGCCTTAAAGATTGATGCGCTCATATGGATATCGTAAAGAGAAGGGACGCTAAATAGAAATTAGGACGGTACTGCGCGTAAGTGACCGCGTCGACCGACGCTTGAATGTGAAGGTGTGGTTGAAACTTCGTGTTCGGTAGAGAGTGAAGTTTGTGCAACTTCGCGTACCGCATCTGCAATTGCCATTAAGTCATCTTCGCTTGGACCTGCGTTATCAACATCTGCACTTTGGCGAATTACACTCCAGCCATTGGGAACTGTAAGCCGCGCTGAATGCTTGTCGCAGAGGTCGTAAGAGTGAGGTTCAGAGAAAGTTGCGAGAGGGCCAAGAACTGCAGTGGAGTCTGCATAAATATATGTAAGTGTCATCGATGCAACTGATCGACAACTGACGCGCGAGCAAGCGCGACCTGTCCTTACATGGGAGCTCATGTCCTCAAGATTAGTGGGAGGCGCAGCGAAAGTTATGGATTGAGTACCCGAATATTCGAAGCGGGTACCGATGATTTGGTCAGAACGCTTCCAGGATTTAGCGGAATGTAACCGTAGCCACTCTTTGAGGTAATAAGTGCGGCGCCAGAAGTTCCACCAGAGACGCGAGAGAACGAGACTGAGCGGACAGATGCCGAAAGAGTAAAGGTTGCAATATCGTCGGAGGCGACAGTGACCTTCTTTGTCTTTCCATTTGTGTAGGTCAACTCAAGGTTTACCTTGATGCGATTACCTGTAAAGACCAAGGTCGGTGCAAGCCCCGTGGTTGCCAAGGTGAAATCAGTGAGATCTTCAGCAGATGTGCTCCACACAAAATCGCGCTTTCCTTGTGAAAGGGTGCGAGAAAAAACAGATCCAAGAATTGGCTGATCAGAAGTGATGTGCAGTGCAAACTTCCCCGAAGCCATTGTGACATCGAGCGGAATCTCAACGACTTTCTGGTGGCCGATTACTCGGCCATTGATTCCAACAGGCGAAAATGTTCCATCGGTAGATTTAATTTCGGCGGATATGCGAGCATCAATCTCTCCTGGGACCAGAAGTCTGAGAGTGTGCGGCGTGGAAGTCTTCTTGCCTGTCTGCTGCGGAATTGCTGGTATTTGAAGCTTCTTCGTTGGTTCTCCAGTTGAATTTACGAGATCGCCACCAAGCGCCTGCAACCCCTTGCCTCGCTCATCAACGACGAAGCCATTGACTCGACCTGAACGTGGAACGAGATGAATCGCAATCTGCTTTGCCCCTGGCGCGAGAGATCCGAGCGTTACTGAGATATATGAGTTTGGCTTCATTGAAATCGCTCGTGGAGTAGTAAGGCCGTTCTCTGTATAGACAGTCACATCAACAAGTGCGCGACCAAGTCCGCTATTTACGATATTAAGTGAGCCTTTTGAGGTGATATCAGCAGTTGCTCCTACGAACCACTGAGATGAGATGGCAGCGCTACAGGGAACTGCACCTGCCCAAATACCCTTACGTACTTGCCATACAACCGGTGTTACGGGACCAGCTTCAATTACTGCAGATTGCGCAGCAATTGCATATCGTCTGAATCCAACTGGTGATGTCTGCATAGACGATGTTCCCGTTTTGCGAACAAGAGTCTTGGGAGATGTGAGTGAAATTGCAGTTGATAGACCTGCCGTATTTGGAGGGCAAACAGCTGATGGATAAGACTCGTTAAATCGGCTCGTCGAAACAGTGACATTTAGGGCGTTGCTCACCAGAAGGATGGATGCTGTGGCAGCAGCCAAAATCACTATGCGTTGGTTTTTCATGCAATCACCGCATCTTCGATTTCGCGCTTACGACGTCCCGATGGAAGTGCCAGGACAACCGTTGTAACTAGAACAATAATGAAGAATGAGATCCATGCTCTACGGGCAGTGCCATCATGAATAACGGAGATATGCCCCCCTGTAGTTACTTCAAATGAAGGCAGACCATTGGCATTTTCTATCTTCGCCAGACGATATCCATCTTGGAAAATTTGCCACGATCTACTAAAACTTTCGGTGAGGGTGATTGTTCCTGGAACTGGAACAAAGGAGCGAACTCCCTTGGATTGAAGAATTATCTCTTTTCCTGAGTAATCAATGAATTTAAGTCGCCCGGTATCTTTAAGAACACGCCAGACGATCCCTGCATTTGTCGCTGATGTGCGATTGAAGCCTCCAAGGCCGTCAATAGTTTGAACAACTTCTTGGTTAACTGGATTTTTAAGGAATACATATTTGATCCCGTAATCCGAAAATACTTTGCTAGATGTCACTCCAGTGTTATCAACTAAACCTTCAATTGCTCGGGTGATTACTGGAAGATCTTCAGGAGCTACGTCGGCTTCACCTAAGGTGACTGCAGAACCACGAGAGATGTAATACGAAAGAGTCGTTTCATTGTTGTGTCGATAAGAGCGAAGCACGACAGTCTTTGCGTCCGTTTCGACGGCAAGGAATGCAGGCAGGACCTCTTTTGTGCTGGTTCTAACTGGTGAATTTGCGCCCGCTGAAACTAGCCAGAAAATTGATGTAGCTGAATATAAAATTGTGATGAGCAGTACCGAAGCCACTGAGATATGTCGGTAATTCACATGTGACTGCTCGAGACGTGCACGAATCTTGTCGAACATAACCACAGCAGAGGTGATTGAAAGCAAGGTTGCAATCGCTATAAAGGTTCCAGCATTTGCGCGAGTGCTGGCAGACGACCCGTTATCCGAGACGGCAAATGAGCTGATAAGCGTGCCCGATAAAAGGAAGATCAATCCAAGGGATGCAAACTTTCGCGCTGCAGTCGTGGAGAAGTAGGTAACAAAGAGAACTATCGCAATGGGACTGATGCACCACCACGGCAAAGATCCTGGTCCGCCAGGGTTAGCGAAGAACGCAAAGTTTGGCCCTCCACCAGGAATTGTTAAACCTATTTCAGAGATCAATCGACTTGGTTTTACAAAGATTGCAAAAGAACCAGGTGCTGATAGAAGTAGCGGGATTAAAATTAAGGAAGTTCTACGAATCAATCGCTGGATGAAGAGTGGACTCTTGTAATTCTTTTCGACCAGCATGAGATCGCGATAGAGAGTGAATCCAACTGCACTGAAGACAATTATTAGGACTGATGGGTTAAAGGCGAACAGAAACCAGATAAAGAGTGAGTACGCAAAGATGCTTCTCCAAGTGCGAGCTTCAATATCTTTCCATCCACGTAGTTCGGCGACGAAGATCGGCAGAAGAGCAAGAAAGACCAATAGCCCTAAACGCCCTGAATTGACTGCTGCGATAGAGACAGGCGAGAGTGCGTAGAGCAGTGCAGCGCCAGAAGAGAGCCATTGATTATTGGAATATCGCTTTAGAAATCTATACGAGGTGAGCAGAAGTATGAATGGTGCGGCAATAAAGAAGAGGGTGATGAAGAGTTTTACATTTCCTAGTGTGAGAAGGGATGCAACACTGAGGATAAGTACCCAAGGTGGAGTAGATAATCCGCTTCCCATTCCGATGTTATGCCAGCTAGCGACATAAGTCTTAAAGAGATCGCTGAGGGTATTTGGTGATTCAGCCAGCGCTCCCCCCGATATTGCGCCAAATCTATTGCGTGCCCAGAAGAAAGTTACCAACGCTAAGACTGTTGAAACTGCAACTAATGGACGAGTAAAAATCATTCGCCATGGCTTTGAAGAGAGCGGAGTAAGTAGATCTTCATCTTCATTCAAAGTGAGATCGCTCAGCGCTGGGGTCGTTTCCGAAACATCATCTGGTAGAAGTTTTGATCTCAACACTTCAAATCCATGAGAGATAGAGCTTCGAATTTGTGTAAAACGTGAGGGGATAAAACCCTTTACTACTCTGCTAGAAATATATCGGCTCTTCTTTCGAGCCTTTCGCGCTTCAAGTAACTCTGTTGGGTGAATGATGAGTGAGGCGATTGCAAGAATTTCATCACTGGCGTATCCAGGTAGCTTTGCAAAGAGAAAGGCAATTGCACGTAAGAGTGCGCCGGCGAGAAGTTGTAAGGAAAGCCACGGTAGAGACCACCAACTTGAGTTAGCTAGAAGTACATATGCGGCGTTACGACGATCAAGTAAAAGTGGGCGATGCAGGAAAGCGCCTTTAACATCGATAGGTCGGCGCTCATTTGTTGCCGCCTGTGCGTGATAACCCACAGCGTCAGTGATGGCCACAACCGAATGGCCGGCAGTGCGAACACGCCACCCAAAGTCCACATCATCACGGAAGAGTTCTAAATTGTTATCGAATCCACCGAGTTCTTCGAAAACATCTCTGCGGATCAACGCACCTGCGGTGCTCACTGAGAGAACGTCATGTACTCCATCTCGTTGACCTTGATCATATTCAGATGGTTCGAGTCCGGTCCAACGAGCACCGTTAGTTGCAAGACTTATTCCTACTTCAAGTAAGTGCGTACGGTTATGCCAGCCGAGAAGTTTCGGTCCTGCCATAACAACGCTTGGTCTATCTACAAGTGCGGCCAATAAAGATTCAAGTGCTTTGGGATGCAGCGCGCAATCATCGTGAAGAATCCAGAGCCATTCTTCGGCTCCTTCAATTGGTGCAACGAGCTGACCAACGCCGTACGCAACGGCTTCACCAAATCCTGTAGAGCGATCAAGAGTTGCAACCGGAATGCGAGCGCCTTTGAGAAGTTTGGCTGATCCATCTGTTGATCCGGTATCAACGGCAAGAATTTGATCAACGCTTCGAGTTTGTGAAGCGATTGATGCAACAACTTCTGGCAGCCACGTAGTTCCATCATGGACAACGAGAATTGCAGAAACGCGTTGCGTACTCATAAGGGAAACTTATCGTTTGAAACTGTGAAGGTAGCGGCGCGCTTATGCAGGGCGACGCTTGAGACGGCGGCGCTCACGCTCTGAAAGGCCACCCCAAATTCCGAAGCGCTCATCGTGGGCGAGCGCGTATTCGAGGCACTCTTGGCGGACATCGCATGAGAGGCAGACGCGCTTTGCTTCGCGTGTTGATCCACCCTTTTCAGGGAAGAAAGCTTCTGGATCAGTCTGAGCGCAGAGAGAACGCTCTTGCCAGGAGAGTTCAATATTCTCTCCGCTTGCTAATTGGATAGTTGGTCCAGCAGTGGGGGCTGATGGCTTGCCAGTCGATGTTCCTTCTGGGCGGATCGGCATTCGCGAGACTCCTCAAGTCATTAGGGCGCACTTCGGTGTGAAGAACGCGCTCTAGGAGTGAATTACACCCGTGTAATCCCTCGGAGTCAACCCCGGGGTTGAGACTTTTTATCCAATTTCTGTAAAATTCTTTAAATAAATGCCAGAAAATGGGGTGATTCCCGATTTTATCTACAGATTGATGGGTAATTCGAGCTTCGGCGAGATGTAAAAGGCATCTCTCTGAGCCCCTGCAGGGATGTTGGCACCGTGAGCGATAAATGATCGAGTCAATTTCGCTCCCTCACCAATGGTGCAATCGTCGCCAATAATGCAATCGTCGATACGAGCACCCGCTCCGATAGTGCAGCGAGCACCAATTGATGTTCCGCCAGTGATGTCGGCATCAGGGGCGATAGTCGTGCCGGCCATAGCGTGGAAATCTCCATTGACTAAATCACGTGAGCCTTTAAAGAGAGCCGCTGGAGTTCCTACATCGAGCCAGTACGACTGCTCTTTATAACCAAATACCGGACGGCCACTTGAAACGAGTGCGGGGAAAGTTTCACGTTCTACGCTTACAACTGTATTCAGAGGTATTTGATCAATTACTTGTGGGCTAAACACATAGCAGCCTGCATTGATGGAATTAGTTACAGGGTTATCCATCTTTTCAAGGAAGGCGGTGACGCGGCCATCGGAATCTGTCGGTACACATCCGAAAGCACGAGCATCTTCAACATCAATCAGATGAAGGGTCACATCAGCTTTATTTGCGACGTGGAATGCAATTTGATCAGCAATTGAGTGGCGACTTAAAACCTCGCCATTAAAAATCACTACCGGTTCATCGCGTCCAAGAAGTTCGGCAGCATTTCGGATTGCTCCCCCAGTGCCAAGTGGTTCTTTTTCAACCGCATAAAGAATCTTCATGCCCCACTTTGCGCCATCGCCAAAGTACGGGGTGAATACTTCAGCAAGATATGAAGTCGCTAATACGAGAGTATGAATTCCGGCTTTCTTTGCAGCAAGTATTTGATGTTCAGTAACTGGCAAACCTGCAACAGGAAGCATCGGTTTTGGCGATTCGTCAGTCAGAGGCTTTAGGCGTGTACCGAAGCCACCGACCAAGAGGATGCCCACAGCCATTGCTAGGCACCAACTTTGCTCATGATGCGAGCTGCAGCTTCATTTATCTGCGCATCAGTAGCGGTCATCGCAATACGGATATGTGAAGCACCAAGTTCGCCGTAGAAAACTCCTGGTGTTGCGATGATTCCGATCTCAGCAAGCCATGAGACTGAATCCCAGCAATTCTCCTTGCGGGTGGCCCAGATATATAGACCTGCCTCAGAATTTTCAATCGTGAAGCCTGCGGCGCGAAGTGCTGGAACTAGCGTGGCGCGGCGTGCGTTATAGCGAGCGCGTTGCTGGGTTACATGATCTTCATCTGAAAGAGCCGCAACCATTGCAACCTGTACAGGAAGAGAAACCATCATTCCTGCATGTTTGCGCACCTCGAGAATTTGAGCGATGAGTGCAGAATCTCCCACAATAAATGCAGCACGATAGCCAGCCATGGATGAACGCTTTGAAAGAGAGTGCACCGCAAGAATATTGGTGTTATCTCCACCCGTGTAATTCAAGATAGAAGTTGGTTTTACTGAGTCACCGAATTCGAGGTAACACTCATCAGAGACAACAACGCTCTTATTTTTTCGAGACCATTCGATTGCCGCCTTGAATTCTGCTTCGCTATGGACGCGACCAGTTGGGTTGGAAGGTGAATTAACCCAGGCCATATCCGCCTGAGGCCACGACGATGCATCAAGTGTGACCGCAGTGGCTTCTGCTTCGGCGAGCAATGAACCAACTAAATAAGTTGGATAGGCAACGTCAGGGTAGAGAACGCTCTGTGCCTCGATAAATGTTGGAAGCCATGCGACAAATTCCTTCGAACCGATGAGTGGAAGAACTCCGAAATCTCCGGTTGCACCAAGATATTTCTTTGCCCATGCAGTAATCGCTTCACGAAGTTCTGGAGTTCCGACCGTAACGGGATAGCTTGGAGAGTTGGATGCTTTTCGAAAAACTTCTTGAATAAATTCAGGAGTCGGATCAACCGGTGTACCGACTGATAAATCGATTGCTCCCTCTGGGTGACGCTTAGCAATAGCTCCGTACGGGGCTAAAGCATCCCAAGGAAAATCAGGAAGTTTTTGGCGCAAGAGCAGTTACATCTGCATGGTCGGTATTAGTCTCGCCGACCTTTGATGCTCCCCCAGGTGAACCGAGTTCGATAAAGAATTCTGTATTGATCTTCTTGTAGTTCTGCCACTGGCCAGGAACATCATCTTCGTAATAGATAGCTTCTACTGGGCATACTGGCTCGCACGCACCGCAGTCGACGCATTCGTCGGGCTGGATGTAGAGCATGCGGGTACCGT
Organism: Candidatus Nanopelagicaceae bacterium; assembly: GCA_965268225.1. Taxonomy (GTDB): domain Bacteria; phylum Actinomycetota; class Actinomycetes; order Nanopelagicales; family Nanopelagicaceae; genus Planktophila. Next base: position 996,932 of record OZ254166.1, read on the forward strand.
CGTAGATACAGTCGACTGGGCACTCTTCACGGCAAGACTTATCTTTTACATCCACACACGGTTCTGCAATTACATATGTCACGAAAAGTCCTCCGGGGGCTATTAACGGTAGGCGGTAATTCTAACCCTGCAGGAGCGCTCTTGCACGATTAGGGTTGCGCTATGTACCAGCGAATTTTGGGGTCAGCATGAGTTTGCGCACTCAGATAGCGCAAGCGCTCGGCAAGCGAGCAACAATTCGCCTGCGCGACAGTGATGGTGGCTTTCGAGATGTTGTTGGCGTTCTACAGAGTGAGACAGCCCTGATTAACCGTCGAGGCGAAACAATCACATTCGATCCAGAGAACGCGGTCGCCTTTCGAGTGATTCCCGTGTTCAACCGCCGAGATATCTCTGCAGGGTCTTTATCGATGTACGACACGATGTCTCGAGGTCAGAAGACCATTTCTGGTCGCGATGGGGCTGTAAGAATTTATTGCTGCGGTCCCACTGTCTATCGAGATGCACACGTTGGCAATCTCCGAACTTTTCTACTTTCAGATCTCATCTCTCGAACTCTGCAGATGACAGGACTCGATGTCACATTGGTACAGAACATCACTGATGTTGGGCACATGGCTGATGACTTCTCAGATGAAGACAAGATGTTGGCCGAGTCAGAGAAGACAAAGGTCGATCCATTTGAAATTGCACGAATCTTCGAAGCTCGCTTTCATAAAGATTTAGAACGTCTCAATATTCAAGGAGCAGACTCCTATCCGCGCGCATCGGAAAAAATGGCCGAAATGATTGAATCCATTGAAAAGTTGATTGAACTCAAACATGCCTATGTTGGCACCGACGGCTCTGTCTACTTTGATGCAACATCTTTTCCTACATACGGAGCGCTAAGCGGAAATAAACTCGAAGCGCTAAAGCCCGGACATCGCTACGAATTCACAGATGAAGGTGGAAAGAGATTCCATGCCGATTGGGCGCTCTGGAAATTAGCAGGTGCACGCACTCAGATGATTTGGGATTCACCGTGGGGCGCTGGTTTTCCCGGGTGGCATATCGAGTGCAGCGCAATGTCCATCGAACTTCTTGATGGCCATGTAGATCTGCATATCGGCGGAATCGATCTTCGCTTTCCTCACCATGAAAATGAGCGCGCCCAATCTAATTCGCTAACTGGCGATGAAACCGTTGATACATGGGTACATGGAGAGCACCTGCTCTTTGAAGGTAGAAAGATGTCAAAGAGCGCAGGAAATGTCGTCTTGCTGCAGGACATCATTGAACGCGGTTTAGATCCGCTCTCTCTTCGTTTCGCCCTGCTCGAGAATCGTTACCGCTCGCAGATGGATTTAAGTTGGGCTTCTCTTGAAGCTGCACATGCGACGCTCAAACGTTGGCGACAACTCTTGGTAGATGCAGGTGATGGCGCGGAAATGAAGTTTGATCAGGAGATTAGTGATGCTCTTACAACCGATCTCGACACTCCACGCGCAATGCAACGCATACGTGCAGTTGAAAAGGATTCGACGATTGGCGCACTCGATAAGCGCGCAATTTTTCTCTTTGCAGATCAAGTTCTTGGACTCGATCTCAATCGCGGTGTAGAAAGTAAGGCGTTGAGTGCAGATCTTCAGGCACTTCTTGATGCTCGCATCGCAGCCCGCGCTGAAAAGAATTGGGCCCTCAGCGATTCATTGCGAGATCAATTACTGGAATCCGGCCTAGAGATTAAAGATGGAGCAGACGGCCAAAGTTGGAGCTGGAAGTAATTTAAGGGCGAGGAAATACCGCAATTAGACCTGTGAGAAAACCAATCATAAGAAGGGCGCTTCCTGGGTTATCTCCTTGAATCAAAAGTTCATTGCCTGCACCAAAAGAGCCTGCTCGTGAAATCACAACAAGCCAGGCAAGAAGTGCATAGAACTTATATCTGCGCTTTCCGTATCTGCGCCCGATGTACCAAATACCTAAGTACGTCGCAAAGATTCCGACAATAACTCCCAACGGAGGCAGCGTTTGATGAATCAGCGTTGCAGATATTGCTGTAATTGCTCCGAAAAATAGCGAAAAGAGAAATTTCATTACGAAAGTTCTATCCCAGCAAAGAGATCGCTCTCATGGCCCTCTGAATCAAAGGGCTCATGTTTAGTTCCCTTAACCAAGATGTAGTACTCATTGCCCCAGACCTGAAGTCCTAAATTATTTGAGAGTGCAAAGAAAGGGCCATCGACTTCAATCTGCGTTGCGTGAGCACGCATTGCCGCCATCTTCTGTTCGACATATGCATTCCCATCCACCATGGCATGAACAAACGAATCATCTTTTGCAAATGGGAGGTCTTCTGCCTTTTCTGCACCAAAGAAATCAGAGCCGACTTCCTTCATTGCATCAATGCCCTTTTGGATAACCGACATAGGCATCACGTTCCAATAAATCTTCTCAATCTTCCACGTTGATTTCTCAACTGCATCCATAGCTACTCGATGGGCCTGAATATGATCAGGGTGTCCATATCCGCCGAATTCGTCGTAGGTAATCAAGATGTGAGGCTTGACCTCATCAATGACACGGACAAGATGGTTGGAAGCTTGATCGAAATCAGCTTTCCAAAATACATCTGGGCGATTGTTTGGCTCGGTTCCCATCATTCCGCTATCGCGATATTTAATGTGGCCCTCACCTAGAAAACGGTGGTCAGAAATACCAAGTGCCTTCATCGCTTCAGCCAACTCTTCGACTCGGTGGTCCCCGAGTGAATCGGTTGCATGTGCTGCAAGATGGGCAAGATCCTTCACTAGGACTTCGCCTTCTTCACCGCGTGTGCAGGTTACCAATGTGACTTCTGCACCGAGGGCTGCATATAAAGCCATCGTGGCGCCATTGTTAATGGTCTCGTCATCAGGATGAGCATGCACAAGGAGCATGCGATAACCCTTATAGCTAGTGCGCATTAGTAAACCGGAAGTGTTGTATCGATTTGTTTGGCCCATGCAATTACTCCGCCAGCCACGTGCGACGCATCGGCGAAACCTGCGCTCTTGAGAATTGCAAGGCACTCGGCAGAGCGAACTCCACTCTTGCAGTGAAGCACGATTGGCTTATCTTGTGGAAGTGATGCAAGAACGCTGCCATCGATAAAACCTTGCTTAGGAATCAAGTGCGCAGTTGGAATATTGACGATTTCATATTCGCTCGGTTCGCGAACATCGACGAGGTAGAAATCATCCTTATTATCAATCTTTGACTTGAGCTCTTGAACAGTAATGGTTGAACCAGTGCTTGCTTCTTGCGCTGCATCAGAAAGCGTTCCACAGAAAGCTTCATAATCAGGAAGAAGCGCTGTTTGAGTCGCGTTCTCGCTGCAAAGTGGGCAGCGAGGATCTTTGCGCACTTTGATTTTACGGAAAGTCATTTCAAGTGCGTCATAGACCATGAGTGAACCGATAAGTGGTTCACCAACGCCGGTGAGAACCTTGATCGCTTCAGTAGTCTGAATCGATCCAATAGTTGCGCAGAGAACGCCGAGAACGCCACCTTCGGCACAACTTGGAACCATGCCAGGAGGTGGTGGTTCTGGATAGAGGCAGCGATAGCAAGGACCGTACTCAGCCCAGAAAACACTTGCCTGTCCATCAAAGCGATAGATAGAACCCCACACGTATGGCTTCTTTAAAAGTACACATGCATCATTGACGAGGTATCGAGTTGCAAAGTTATCTGTGCCATCAACGATGATGTCGTATTGAGAAAAAATCTCCATGACATTTGAATTGTCGAGACGAGTTTCATGCAGGACCACATTGACGTATGGATTGATTTCAGCAATCTTCTCTTTGGCGCTAAGCGCCTTGCTCTTACCGATATCAGATTGCCCATGAATAATTTGGCGCTGAAGATTTGATTCATCGACGGTATCGAATTCAACAATGCCGAGAGTGCCCACACCTGCCGCCGCTAAATACATAAGTGCCGGCGAACCGAGGCCGCCTGCACCGACACAGAGAACCTTTGCATTCATCAAGCGCTGCTGACCAGCCATTGCCACATCGGGGATGATCAAGTGGCGGCTATATCGGCGCACTTCTTCGACGGTAAGCGCTGGGCCCGGAGTAACTAGTGGAGGGGTCTTCATGCAGGCAATTCTGCCGTACTGTGCCTTTCGTGGCGAATTCAGTACGATTCGCGTAATGAGTACTGAATCAGCAACTGCAAACAATTCGCGTTCAGATAAGTCGCGTCTTCCTCGCGACGAGCGTCGCGCAATTCTTCTCTCCGCAGCTCTCGAAGTTTTCACTGCTGCTGGTTATCACTCAGCAGCGATGGACGAGATTGCAGATCGAGCAAATGTCAGCAAGCCTGTTCTCTACCAGCACTTCCCATCCAAGTTAGATCTCTATCTTGCAGTCCTCGATCTCCACATCGATTCACTTGTCTACGAAATTCAAAAAGCGATTTCATCAACACCTGATAACGAACAACGCGTCCATGTGACTATCGAGGCGTACTTCAACTTTATCGAGAATGAGGGCGAAGCGTTCCGCCTTCTCTTTGAGAGCGATATGAGCGTTGAACCTCAAGTTCGCGAACGTCTTAATCGCATGACATATGACTGCGCGGCAGCTGTATCTGGAGTAATTTCTAATGACACCGGCCTTCCTAAGGAAGCAGCGATGATGCTCGGAGTTGGATTGATTGGCTATGTTCAGGTAACTGCTCGCCATTGGCTCGAGCGTGATAGCAAACTCACACGCCAACAAGCGATGGAGCTCGTCGAGAACCTCATGTGGCGTGGAATTTCTGGATTTCCCCGTACTGACTCTTAACGAATAAGATGAGCTCATGAGTTCAAAGAAATCAGAAAAGGCAGCAAAGGTTCGAATCTCAATCACCAACGTTGGAAGCGAACTCTCTTTTGATTGCCCTTCAACTCCCGCTGAGATCAAGAGCGCAGTAACTGCCGCTCTCACAGCGCAGACTCCACTCTCTCTTCAAGATGTACAGGGACACGAGATCATCGTCCCTGCGGACAAGATTGGTTACGTCGAAATCGGCGAGCCAACCGAGCGCCGCGTCGGTTTCGGCGTTGTGTAAGTGAGCCTGACTTTCGCTGATCTTCCTCTTCGCAAGGAAACTATCGCAGCTCTTCAAGAGCATGGATTTACTTCACCATTTCCTATCCAAGAGATGGTTATGCCCATTGCACTTGCAGATGGCGATGTCATCGGACAAGCAAAGACCGGAACCGGAAAGACTCTTGCATTCGGTATTCCTGTCATCGAGCGCGTAATTGCTCCGAATGACTCTGACTGGGCGGGGCTACCTAATCAAGGTAAACCACAGGTTTTAATCGTTGTGCCAACTCGCGAACTTTGTGTGCAGGTTACAAAAGATATTGAAGAGCTCTCCTTTAACCGCGGAATCCGCACACTTGCTGTCTACGGTGGCCGCGCATTTGAACCGCAGATCGAAGCTCTCAATAGCGGTGTTGAAATTGTTGTTGGAACTCCAGGACGCCTTCTCGATCTCTATCGTCAAGGGCAGCTCACGCTTAAATTTGTTTCACGTGTAGTGCTCGATGAAGCAGATGAAATGCTCGACCTCGGTTTCTTACCTGATGTAGAGAAAATCTTTACAAGTACTCCTGCTCGTCAGCAGACAATGCTCTTCTCGGCAACAATGCCTGGCGACATCATCGCTCTTGCTCGCCGCTTCATGAATCAGCCAGTACATATTCGTACTCAAGATAATGAAGATGAAGGCGCAGTTGTTTCTCGCATCGAACAACATGTAGTCCGAGCGCACGCAATGGATAAGATCGAAATGCTTGCACGTATCTTGCAGGCCAATGGTCGCGGCCCAACAATCGTCTTCTGTCGTACCAAGCGCACAGCGCAGAAAACTTCTGATGACCTCATTGAGCGTGGCTTCCGCGCAGCAACCATTCACGGCGATCTCGGGCAATCTGCTCGAGAAAAGGCTCTTAACGACTTTAAAGCCGGCAAGTCAGATGTTTTGATTGCAACTGATGTTGCAGCTCGCGGTATTGATATCGACGGAATTACCCACGTCATTAACTATCAATGCCCTGAAGATGAGAAGACATATGTACACCGCATCGGTCGTACCGCTCGAGCAGGTGCGCATGGAATTGCAGTCACATTTGTTGATTGGGATGAACTCGCTCGTTGGAAGATGATTGATACTGCACTCGTTCTGGGACTTCCTGAACCTGTTGAAACATATTCATCATCTGAGCACCTCTATGAAATGCTCAATATCCCGGCAGGTTCTAACGGTCGCATGGTCAAGGCGCGTGCACCTCAGGCAGAGAAGCCACAGTCGGATCGGCCAAAGCGCGAGAAGAGTGCAGAAGTTAAGAATCCTGCAGCTGAACGTGTGAAGCGCGAACGTACTCGCACAAAACGTATCTCTGAATAACCGAAACCTCGGATTAAGTGGGGCTAGGCGGCTGCAAAAGTTTTGATTGCGTTAGCCAACATCTGAACGGCGATTGCAGCAAGAAGCAGACCTGCAATGCTCGCAAGAAGCGTGACGCCTGAATTCTTAATCAGCCCAACAATCTTTGTCGAAGCCATCAACACGGTGCCGATAATCAGGTGCACTGCAAGAATTGCAACAGCAAGGCCAATAATCTGAGTCGTCGTGTCGGCTTTCTGAACATAAATCATCGTGGCAACAATTGCGCCAGGGCCTGCAAGAAGCGGAGTTCCAAGCGGAACCATTCCGATATTTTCACTTGAACTTTCGGTTCCGGTGTTCTTGTTTCCCGTTAAGAGTTGAAGCGCAACATAGAGAAGCAGCAATCCACCTGCTGCTTGAAGCGCCTCAATAGAGACATTCATGTAGTCGAGAATGAAGCGGCCGAATATTGCGAATGTGGCAATCACAAAGAGTGAAACGCCAGCGGCTTGCCAGGCTAGACGAACTCGCTCGCGTGGCGACTTATCCCCCACTAACCCCAAAAAGATTGGAGTGGCACCGGGAGGATCCATAATCACAAATAAGGTGACGAATGCTTGCGTTGCGAAGGTAACCGCTCCGAGTGAATTCATTTCTTAACAACCCTTCGTGCATCTGCGAGTGACTCTAACTGTTCCCATTGTGCCTGACTTGTCGTGTTTTCTGCTAAACCATTGAGTTTGCCTGTCCCGTGATAATCACTGGAGCCCGTAATCACAAGGTTTAGTTCTCGAGCAATTGCAGTAAGGGTTTCTTGTTCTTGCGCATTTTGATCTCGGTGATGGACTTCAATTCCATTGAGGCCTGCAGTAACTAAATCTGCGAAGGTCTCAGCAGTGATTGTCTGGCCTCGTCGAGAAGCAAATGGGTGAGCGATTACAGCTACTCCCCCAGCTCTTCGGATTGTGCGAATTGCATCTTCAGGGGTCGGTGCTGCATGAGTTACATAATATTTTGAATCGTTATTGAGAAGATCCAAGAAAGCTTCATCGCGACTTGCGACAACGCCATTTGCAACAAGTGCATCAGCTAAGTGCGGTCGACCAACTGTGGCACCATCGGGAGCAGCCCGATAAACATCATCAAGTGAAATCTTGATTCCATCTGCAGCCAGAAGTTCGACCATCTTTCGCATGCGCGGCACTCGTGTGTCACGAGAATCAGCCAACATCTTCTGTATTTCAGCATCTTCTCCATTAAAGAGAAGGCCAAGCATATGAACGCTTATTCCATCGGTGGTAAGGCAAGAAACTTCGGCTCCCAATACAAGTTCAATCTGTGGCTGAATCGCAGATGTGGCTTCGGCCCAACCTGCCGTTGAATCATGATCTGTTATTGCAAGAGTTGTAATCCCAGCAGCTAGTGCTTTCTCGACGAGGGCAAAAGGGCTATCAGTGCCATCGCTACAGGTGGTGTGAGTGTGGAGATCAATCATTCTTCTGTCATCACGGTTTCAGGACGAGTGCGGAGTACAACCAAGATACATCCACCTAGAATCAAAATTACTCCCGGAATAATCATTAACGTTGGTTGCTTACCAATCTTAAATATCATCGCAAGAATTGCTGCGACAGGAACTTCGAAGAAGACAATCATTGAAACAACGGCAGGTGAAACTCGCTTCAGCGTAATATTAAACATCGTGTGGCCAAGAATCTGTGCGCCAAGAATGAGGCCGAGAAGGACCCACCACTCTTTAGCAACAAAACCAACTATTTCATATCCTGAAAGTAAAGCCATAGGCAGAGCTGTTGCTGCACAGACAAAGTAGCAAATTGTTGTATATGACGTTGTGGCAAGAGTTTGTTGTGCTCGCGAACCAATCAACATATAGGCAGCTGCAAGAGCACCTGAGATAAGGGCCGCAAGGTCGCCCATAAATGAACGACGATCAAGCTGTAGATCGATACCGGTCACAAGAAGAACTCCGCTGAAACTAATTAACATTCCGAACCATGCTTTTGTCGGAATATGTCCACCGGTGAGCTTTACAAAGAATGCGGCAAATATTGGTTGTGTTGCAACGATTGCAGTTCCAGCCGTAACGCTTGTCATGCGCATCGAGAGAAAGAACCCAACAAAGTGAACGGCAAGTACGACGCCGGCGAGAACTGCCCACTTCACTCCAATGCGATCTAATTTATGGCGAAGGGCGAAGGGCAGAGTCATCAACGATCCGCCGAGATTGCGCCAGAAAATTAGGGTTGGGACAGGCATGGTGCTCAGTGCTATGAGTGGCCCAGATGAGCCGATTCCGAAGATTCCAATAATGAGGCGGATGAGGTCAGGTCGTGCGGGCAGTTCAGTGTGATTATGAACCGTTGCTTTCTGGACCTCAGGCATTAGGCAAACCTAGCCGATACCTCAACGGTTACTCTTATCCCATGAGCGGAAATAACATCAATCGCATATTTCTCGCCCGTCTTGCTGGAACTGCAGTCTTTGACCCAAATGGGGATCCTGTTGGCAAGGTGCGCGATGCTGTCGCGACCCTTCGTTCTAACAATCAATCTCCACGCATCCTTGGATTGGTTGTAGAAGTTCCTCTTCGTCGTCGCGTCTTTGTTCCAATTACTCGAGTCACATCCATCGAATCGGGCGCTGTCGTCATTACCGGCCTACTCAATATGCGTCGCTTTGAAACACGCGCAGGCGAGATGTTAGTACTTGGCGATTTACTCGACCGGACAATTTCACTTATTGAAAATGACGAGAGCGTTCTTGTTGAAGATATGGGAATGGAACAGAATCGCACAGGCGATTGGCTCATCACTCGCGTTCACATCATGCGCAAAGGTCGTGGCCTTCGTCGTAAAGGCGCGACATCAACTGTTGCATGGGAAGAAGTCACCGGATTTGCGCAACATGAATCCAACCAAGGTGTGACCAACCTTTTATCAACTCTCTCTAACTTGCGCGCTGCAGACCTTGCGACTGTAATTCAAGATCTCGCCCCTAAGCGTCGCGTCGAAGTCGCTCGCGCACTTGATGACGAACGTCTTGCAGATGTTCTTGAAGAAATGGATGAGTCTGAGCGAGTTGCACTTCTTGCTGAGCTCGAAGGCGAACGCGCCGCAGATGTTCTTGAAGAGATGGATCCAGATGATGCTGCCGACTTGCTCCGTGAAATCGGTGAAGAACGTGCACAAGAACTGATCGGTCTTATGGATCCTGAAGATGCTGAAGATGTGTTACGTCTGATGACATATGAAGATTACTCAGCAGGCGGAATGATGACGACTGAACCGATTGTGATGTCGGCTGACTACACAGTTGCAGATGCTCTTGCGGCTGTTCGCCAAAGTGAAATTTCCCCAGCGCTTGCCTCACAAGTCTTTATTGCGCGCCAACCACTGGAAACTCCTACTGGGCGATTTATCGGAATGGTCCACTATCAGCGCTTACTTCGCGAACCGCCTTCAACTTTATTGGGCTCAATCGTCGATACCAATACGCAAGGCGTAAATCCCGACGCATCTTTACATGCCGTTTCGTCATACTTAGCTAGTTATAACTTGCTCTCATTGCCTGTTATCGATGCAAATGATCGCCTTCTGGGCGCAGTTACTGTCGATGACGTGCTCGATCACTTGTTGCCTGAGAACTGGCGCCACGATCACAGAGATTCAGCAGCAACAACTGCTGCTCTCGAGAGCATTGATACTAACTTTACTGAGACTTTCAACGAGGAGGTGTAACGATGGCACGCAACTTTGGTTTGGATACACCTCGCGAAACCCGTCGTTCGCTTCGTGGGAATATAGATCCAGAAACTTTCGGTCGCCTCTCAGAGCGCTTTGCACGCTTCTTAGGAACAGCACGATTCTTGGTTTACATGACAGCCTTTGTAGTCAGCTGGGTACTGTGGAACACACTTGCACCAGCAGATATTCGTTTTGATGAATACCCGTTTATCTTTTTGACCTTAATTCTCTCGCTCCAGGCATCTTATGCGGCTCCACTTATCTTGCTTGCGCAGAACCGTCAGGCAGACCGTGACCGTATCGCGCTCAATGAAGATCGTGCGCAAAATGCTCGAAGTATCGCTGATACTGAATACCTGACTCGTGAATTAGCAAGCCTTCGCATTGCTTTAGGTGATGTTGCTACTCGTGATTACTTACGCAATGAACTTGGCGATCTTGCAAAAGAGATTGTTGAAGAGTTACGCAAGCCCGAGTCTGACGCCAAGTAAAGATTTTTCGCGCACAATTAACTGAGAGACAATTGCTTCAATAGCCTTGGCGCTTGGGCTTTCGGGCGCAGATACAACCACAGGTGCTCCTGCATCTCCGCCTTCACGCAAATCAGGGCTAAATGGAATCTTGCCGAGAAGTGGCACATCTGCGCCAACTAATTGTGAAAGTCGGCGAGAAGTTTCTTCTCCTCCACCTTCACCGAAGAGCGATGTGAGTTCTCCGCACTTTGCACAAGGATAGGCAGACATATTTTCAATGACGCCGATAACGCGTTGGTGAATCTGGTGAGCAATTCGACCTGCGCGTTCTGCGACCTCAGCAGCTGCTACTTGCGGTGTTGTCACTACAACGATTTCAGAAGATGGGACGAGTTGTCCGAGAGAGATAGCCAAGTCGCCTGTTCCGGGTGGAAGATCGATGTAGAGCAGGTCGAGATCGCCCCAGTAAGCATCGGATAAGAGTTGCTCGAGAACTCTGTGAAGGAGTGGCCCTCTATATGCAATGGCATCAGAGCGCTCGGGCTTAAACATCTCCATCGAAACAGTTTTGACGCCGAATGATTCGAGAGGGATAAACATCTGATCAATTGCTGTAGGTCGTTGACCGATAAGGCCCATCAGGCGAGGAATCGAATGGCCATAGACATCGGCATCGAGGATTCCTACTCGTAAACCTTTTTGGGCTGATGCAACAGCAAGGTTTGCTGTCAGCGAAGATTTTCCAACGCCACCTTTACCTGATGCTACGCCGATAACCCGAGTCAACGAATCTTTCTGAGCGAATGAGATAAAACTTTCGCGACCGTTGCGAAGTAACTTCTTAATATTCGCACGTTGTTCTTCATTCATCACACCAAAGTTGATTTCAACTGTAGAGATTCCTTCAACTGCAGTAACAGCAGCATCGATATCCTTTTGAAGGCGATCCTTCATTGGACATCCTGAGATTGTTAAGAGGATTTCAAGTTTTGCTATCGAGCCACTTATTTCGACTGACTTGACCATGCCAAGTTCAGGAAGTGCGCGGTGGAGCTCAGGATCTTGAACTGTAGCTAGCGCTGCATGGACTGACTCGAGAGTTGTCATAGAAGGTCAGGGTCAATCTTGCTGACAAATTTAGCCTTCGGTGCCGGCTTGCCATCTTCATCAAGAACACTTGAAAGCTGCTTCTGGATAAATGTCTTTGGGTTGAGATCGGTGGGCTTGAGGTCTTCGAAGCCAGGACCAAGGTTCTCTTTCAGTTCATTGGTGGCATTGGTTGCGATCTCTCGAACTTTCTTTACAAATTTCGCTGCATCAACCGCAAAGTTGGGGAGACGTTCTGGGCCAATAAGAATCATCGCAAGGACAGCAAGTCCCATTAATTCGCCAGCGCCAAAGTCGAAGAACATAATGAGTGAACCTTACTCTGCTACTTCGCAGCCGTCAGTGTCATAGTCGCGGTCTTGATTTCCTTACCGCGCTTATATGTGACTTCAATGGAGTCGCCCACATTTTGAGCTCTGATTGCGACAATCAACTCTTCTGGAGATGTGATTGCACGACCATCGATAGAGGTAATGATGTCGCCAGACTTCATTCCCGCCTTTGCTGCTGGGCCGCCAGCAACAATTGCCTTCGCATTCTTGGCGATGAGCGCACCATCTCCTGAGTAATTCATATCTACTGAGATTCCCATTACTGGGTAAGTGGCTTTTCCATTCTTAATCAACTGATCGGCTGTCTTGCGCGCCTGATTGATAGGGATTGCAAAACCTAGTCCGATTGAGCCAGTCTGTGAGTTAAAAGATGAGCCAAGGGATGCAATTGCGGAGTTCACGCCAATAACGGCACCTGTTGCATCAACAAGCGGTCCGCCCGAATTTCCTGGATTGATGGCAGCATCTGTTTGAAGCGCATTGATAAATGAGTTCTCTTCGGCTGATTCTCCTGCTGTTACAGCACGATCTTTGGCGCTGATAATTCCGAGCGTCACAGTTCCGGTGAGACCCAATGGGGAACCGATTGCGATGACTGAATCGCCAACTGCAACCTTGTCGCTATCTCCAAATTGAAGTGCTTTCAAAGATGCTCCGATAATTTTAAGGACAGCTAAATCATATGAACTATCGCGCCCAACAACTTTTGCATCGTAAGAACTTCCATCGTTGAGTCGAACGGTGATATCTCCACCACTCGTAACTGATGCCGCAATGACGTGGTTATTGGTGAGAATGTATCCGCTGCTATCGATGACAAAGCCTGAACCAGTGGCTCCCCCGTCTGCAGATTGAGCTTCAATTGAGACAACTGATGGAAGTACTCTTTGAGCAATCTCGGCAACGGATCCAACTGGTCGCTCGATGGTGGATGTTGACTTCACAAGATTAACTGAATGTCCGAAGAGAGATCCGCTTGAAGAGGCCCCAAATGCTCCTGCAACGACACCGACGATAATCGCAAAGAGAATTGCAGATCGGATGGAGATCTTTCTGCCTAAGCCGCGATCACTGGGAGCAACCCACCAAGGGCCGCTGGGATTGATGCTCATGGAGTTATTCTGCTACAACTTTGTAGCGAGCAGTAAACCGTCACCTGTAGGAATGAGTGAACTCACCCAAGATTCTGTATCAGCTCTAATCGCTTTCCCAGCTTCGCGCAGAGCGATTGTCTTTGGATCACGTTGAGCAGGGTCTTGAACCTTTGATCCGCCAAAGAAGTTATCTATAACGAAAACGCCACCGCTGCGAAGAATGCGGTGCGCTTCAGAGATTGCGAATGAGAGATCTTCGGAGTTATGGCGATATACAACGAGATCGTAGGCCCGGTCAGTTAATTTGGTCATGACATCCATGACTGAATTGGTGATGAAGCGGTAGCGAGACTGTGCAATTTCTGCATCAGCCATTGCAAGTTTTGCTATTGAAGTATGTTCCATCTCGTCATCGATGGAGGTAAGCGTTCCGCTGGCAATCATTCCTTCGAGGATCCAGAGCGACCCCACGCCTGAACCGGTTCCGATTTCAACAACCGATTGTGCGTTGAGTTGGTGAGCAAGGTGGCGAAGGTAAGCACCTGCGCCTTGTGAGGCATCTATTGTTCCGAGTTCTTGCCCACGTGCACGAGCTGCGATCTTTACAGAATCTTCTGCGATAAAAGATTCGGCGTAGTCATGCGGGTTGAGGTTCATGAGAGGGACAATATCCAATCGATGAAGAATCGCACGCCGAAACCAGTGCCGCCTTTCGCGTTTTCTCCCGAATCAGTTTCGCTGCGGCCAGTACCTGCAATATCGAGGTGGGCCCAGCGTGAATCGCCAACAAAATGCTCGAGATATAACGCTGCTGTGACAGAGCCGGCAGAGTAATCGCCTTTGTCCGCGGCGTGATTGAGATCTGCAATATCGCTTTCAAGTGAATCCTGATAATCATCAACGAGTGGCATATGCCAAACACGTTCTCCGGAGGATTCTCCGACTGCTACAAGTTCCTTTGCCAATTTTTCATCGCGTGTATAAAGCGCTGCATATTGGCGACCGAGTCCGAGTGTTGCAGAACCAGTAAGGGTGGCAATATCAAATAAGTAATCAGGGTCAAGATTTTCGATTGCATAGGCAAGACCATCTGCAAGTACGAGTCGACCTTCGGCATCTGTATTGATGATTTCAACCGTTGTTCCACCGTATTGAGTAATGACATCTGATGGGCGTTGTGATGTTCCAGAGAGTGCATTTTCTGCACACATCATGAGAACGGTGACTTTTACTTGAGGTTGCAAATCTGGAAGTGCGCTTATCGTTGCAAGCGCTGCGGCAGCCCCTGCCATATCGCTCTTCATCGCCGTCATGAATTCGTATGGTCGCTTGAGCGAAACCCCACCAGTGTCGAATGTAATTCCTTTTCCAACAATCACGATGTGAGGAAGCGCTGCGGCAGAGCGTGACTTTCCCTTTGGAATATAGGTAAGTTCAATAAATCGCGGACCTGGCTTTGGCGATGAATTTCCGACTGCTCTTAAGCCACCAAATTTTGCTAGCTCTTTCCCTGCAAGTACCGAGATTGCTAAACCTTTTTCATCAGCAATCTTCTTCGCCTCTTCTGCCATCCAGAGTGGATTCTTAATATTTGCTGGCGTGTGAATCAGATCGCGAGCTGTGTAGAGCGCGCGTGCAATCACACTTGCTTCTGCAACAGATGCTGAATCTTTTGTTGCGAGCGCAATCGTTGCAATCTCTGCAGGCTTTCCGGTCTTGAGATTCCATGTATATGCACCAAGGAGAGCTGAAACGCCATGTGCACGAATCTCGAGTCGAGAATCCGCAATCAGCGACACGAGTTCGATTGCCTTGCCTCTGAGTTTGCGCCCTAGAGAAGCTCCTGCTGTTCGAAGAGCCGGTAGCGCGCCATCACCGACTGCCACGAGGTAGAGGCGATCGACGGATGAATCTTTATGGAGAACTGGGACTTCAAAGAGTTCGCCAGCTTTTCCGGAAGGTTGGAAGAAGGCAATCTCATCAACCAGGCTTATCTCAAAGAATTTTTCGACAGCTGAGATAAGTCGGGCGTTACCAACTAGTTCAATTGAGTCATCGCTCTTCTTGGTAAAGCCAAGAGCGAGAATATCCGCGCTTGCTAGGGCCTCAATTTCAGGCGCAACTGTGTGAAGAATTTTTGAAGATCCGCTCTACTTCTTAATGAGAGCAACAGCGGCTTCGAGAGCTGCGCTGAGGTTATTTGCTTCCTGTGGGTTGAGTTCAACCACGAGGCGCCCGCCGCCTTCGAGAGGAATTCGCATGACGAGTGAACGCGCTTCCTTAGTTACTTCCATTGGTCCATCACCGGTACGAGGTTTCATAGCTGCCATGGTGGGGACTCCTTGTTTGCTCTTACTTCGGGTGCGAAAAAACTTTCGAGAGAAAGTTATAGGGAGAAGTATCTCGCAGATTGAGCCATGGGTGAAATCGGGATTTGGCCCTTTAGAGCCCTAATTCCCCCGTAAGGCGCGCCTTTCCGGACTCTATGACCGCGATAACGGCGCGATCTGGGACAGAGAGAAGGGCGGCGATTTCAGAACTCGATTTGGAACGGAGGTAATGCAAGGTCAAGATGATGCGCTCTTCTTCGGGCAGGGATGCGAGCAGATCAGCAAGGGTTTGAGGTTTGCTCGAGCTGCTCATAGGAATAGAGGTTACTCGCTTGATTCTTCTAGATTCATCAAAATTCTTAATTAATCCAAATAATGGGGTGACTTATCTAAAAGATCGAGCGAATCGTGCGAGAGATATGCGTACTCCAATATAGAGTGCTGGCGCAATGAGCAAGAAAATTGCTTTTGGAGCTTCAATTGTTTCTGACCAGTCAAAGCGTGTATTTCTTCCGTCGATATCAGCGAGCTGAAATGAACCACTTCCTTTAAGAACTTTTCCCACATGATCGACATCGCATCGAAACGGAGGTTGCCATTGCGTAACAATCATTTCGTCGAGAAGTCCTAGCGATTTAAATCGTGGGTAGAGAAAGTAAAGCGGTCCCGTAAATGCAGCGATTGAGGTTCCGATACCTTCAACTTTTTCGGACGTAACCCAAACCTTTGTCTGCAACATCCACTCACCTTGCGATTGCCAATCAGCAATCTTGCTCCAGACTCGATGTTGTGGCGCTGGAATCTTTAAACTCATAGAGAGGGTGTTACTTGCCATGCGCAATTGAAACCGCTTCCTCGACAGTAGTTGTCCAGTGAAGTAAGTCGCGCATTCCTGGTTTTACAAAGTTCTCGGTCTCAAGATGTTCGACAAGTGCATGTAGCGGTTGATAAGTTCCGTATGGATCAAGAATGATGACTGGCTTATCGTGGAACTTCAGATAGCGACCAACCCAAATTTCGAAGAGTTCTTCAAGCGTTCCGAGTCCACCCGGAAGGGTGATGAATGCATCGGAAAGGTCTTCAATTTTCGCTTTTCGAGTGCGCATCGAATCGACCACAATCAATTCATCGCTTTCATGATCTGCAAATTCAATATCCACTAATTTCTGAGGAATGATTCCAATGGTGCGTCCACTCTTGCTGCGGGCTCCGCGCGAGATTGCACCCATCGCCGAAATATGGCCACCGCCTGAAACAAGTTCGGCGCCGCTCTCAGCAATTCCGGCGCCGAGTTCGAAAGCGAGGTCGATAAATTTGGTATCGATTGTGGGTGATGAAGAACAGAAAACTGCAATGCGCATGAGGGACAGAATAGGGGTTAGGCTTAGAACATGTCTTCTTTAGCTTACGGCCACGGAATCGCAACACTTGCAGGTTCAACAGTTCTCGATGTTTGGTATCCGTCTCCAGCTCTCGGCGCTCTCACTGGAACTCCAGATGCAACTCTTTCCGCAATGGTCGGAAGCGATGAAGCACGTGGAGTTACTCGTGAATTAGTTTCACTAGAAATTGATCTCACCGTTGCTCCAAAGGATTCGAAAGATGCATACCTTCGCCTACATCTTCTCTCCCACCGACTTGTGAAGCCACATGGCCAATCACTCGATGGAATTTTTGGGCTACTTTCTAATGTTGTTTGGACATCAGCTGGACCATGCGCTGTCGAGGGATTTGAATCCACTCGCGCAAAACTCAAAGCGAAGTACGGACATGTGACCGTGATTGCCGTCGATAAGTTCCCACGAATGGTTGATTATGTTGTTCCATCTGGCGTACGTATTGCCGATGCTGACCGCGTTCGTCTTGGCGCTCATCTAGCTTCAGGCACAACAGTCATGCATGAAGGTTTCGTTAACTTTAACGCTGGAACACTTGGTACCTCAATGGTTGAAGGTCGCATCTCAGCTGGTGTAGTTGTCGGTGATGGAACCGATGTCGGCGGCGGCGCATCAATCATGGGCACCCTCAGTGGTGGTGGAAAAGAAGTTATCTCTATCGGTGAAAAGTGTCTTCTGGGTGCTAACTCAGGTCTCGGTATCTCTCTTGGCGACAACTGCGTCATCGAAGCTGGTACTTACATCACTGCAGCTGCAAAGGTGAAACTCCCAGATGGTGAAATTGTTAAAGCTGGAACACTGTCTGGCGCAAGCAATCTTCTATTCCGACGTAACTCACTGACTGGTGGACTTGAAGCAGTGATGCGCACTGGCACATGGGGCGGATTGAATTCAGTTCTTCACGCTAATTGAAAATACGGTGAAGGAATCTTCACTCGGCTTCTAAAGGTATCGCCACGAAGTAACTTTGTTGAGCCTGTGCTGCTGGTTCCCTTGATATAGGTAACAGCCCCCGCAGAATTACGTGAAACAATTTCAAGCGAAACAATCTCTGGAAGTAAGAATGCTTTCGCTACCAACTCTTGCGTTGCACTTGCCTTCCAATTAGCAAAGCGAGGATTTATCTTCGGATCCAATCCTGACGGATCTGCAACAGAGTGCGTGTATGAAGTCGCTTGCCCCCAGGCATCGAGAGTCGACTGAGTTGCTCCGCCAGAAGATGAGAAGTAATAGGCCTGTATTGGTTTACCGTTTGCAAGAATTGCCAAGCTCGTTGAAGTATCACTGTTGGTGCGGATAACAGCTGACTTCCAGAGCGCACCAATCTTTGGTTCGATCTCTTTTGAATATCCAACAAAATTTTGATCAGCGATATGGGAATACACATGACAGTCGCATGAAGCCTTGACGGAGCCAATCTTCGATATGGCATAGGAACGCGATGCAATCACTTGAGCTTCTAGCGCTGCTGCGGGCCAGGCAGAGGACATCTCACTTATCCCCCACAGATACTCATCATGAAGGCTTAGCGAATTGGTGACTTCAAATGCACCTTTCACTACTTTGATCTGCATCTGTCCATAACGATATCTCGTTGAATCTCCGGGCTGGGAGAAAGTTATAACCGAATTCGGGCCGCTCCATCTCACCGTAAGCAATTTTCCAGTGACAGGACCTGTCATATTTCCGAGCGCATCAAGCCTGAACGATGCTTTCTGCTTTGCAGTAAATGAGGCAAGAGGTGCGAGCTCTGTCGGTCCGACAACTTCACCTGCATAAATCTGTATCACTGAATCAGGCGTGGCTGAAACGAAAGAAATGGATTTGAGTAAATGGCCAACATTCACACGGATGGTGTGAGTATCAACGATCGGTGCCACAACAACGTCTTTGTAATAGTAGTTAAGAATCGCAGTTGCACTCTCGCCTGCTTGAGCATGTGCTCGTGCGCCCATCTGGCTCATGCCTACACCATGGCCATAACCTGAACCAGTAAATGAGAATGATGTGGGCGTTTCAGCACTTGCCGTTGGAATCAGTAAGAGAGTGATGCAAGCGATAAGAAAGGTTTTAAACATCCTCATCAGATGATGCGCTCTTTCTTGCATCTACAAATTCGCGATAGGCGGCGATGACTTCGGTTGGATTTCCACGCATCATCAACTTGCCTTTATTGAGCCAGACAACTTCATTGCAAATATCCTCGATAGTTGCAAGAGCGTGGCTCACCAGAATAAGAGCACGATCTGCTGTGCGCAGTTCCTTAATGCGATTGAGGCTCTTCTCTTTAAATTTTGCATCTCCTGTGCTGAGCGCTTCATCAATAATCAAGATATCTGGCTCGACAACGGCTGCAACAGAGAATGCGAGGCGCGCGTACATGCCCGATGAATATGTGCGCATGGGCGCATCGATTGCTTCGCCGAGTTCAGAGAAGTCCGCAATGGCATCGAAGTTCGCATCGATTTCCTCGCGCGACATACCTGCTGCCAGACCGCCCAAATAGACGTTATCGCGACCTGTCATTGAAGGATTAAAACCAACTCCTAGCGCAAGCAAGGTGCTGACACTTCCGTATACCTCAACGCGGCCCTGAGTAGGAGGAACGATTCCTGAAATAACGCGCATGAGTGAAGATTTTCCTGCACCATTTGATCCGATGATTCCAAGCACTGTTCCGTAATGCACATCAATCGATACATCATTGAGAGCGCGGACAATTCGTGTGTGCTTCTTGCCGCGACCCAAAGTCTTCAAGCGAGCTTTAAGAGTTGGCTTCTTATCAATCGATGTTGTGTATGTAAGGCCGAGATCCTTCACCGAGACAGCAACGCTGTGGGGTGAATGTTCATGGTTAAAGTCGGACAGCGAAATCACGCTCCCTCGATAAGAAGAAGTATGTGCCGGTAAGGAAGAGGAAGAGCGCCCATACGCTGGCGTGAATAAGGCCATTCATGGATGGGGCCTGCGCATGTACGACAACGCGTGACC
This sequence comes from Candidatus Nanopelagicaceae bacterium, assembly GCA_965268225.1. Classification (GTDB taxonomy): domain Bacteria; phylum Actinomycetota; class Actinomycetes; order Nanopelagicales; family Nanopelagicaceae; genus Planktophila. The sequence continues at coordinate 1,016,837 of OZ254166.1, forward strand.
ATGAATCAAGAAGGTAGAAAAGCGGATTGGCAATCTCGAGAGTCTTGATGCGATCAGAGACATTAGTTGCTTCATAGAGAATCGGAGATAGGTAGAGCAAGCTTCGAGTGAGGTAAGGAAGCATGCTTGAAATATCTCGGAAATAGACGTTGATGCAAGAGATAAGAATTGCCATTCCGAGTGCCATCACAAGAGCAATAAAGAGAATTGGTAACACCCAGAGCATCTGCCATGAATAAGGGAGTCCGATAATCGCATGAATGACGGCAAAGACGACAAGTGTTGGAATGAATTTAAAGAGGGCTATTACTGTTGCCGAAATGGGAAGCATCACTCGCGGAAATGATGTGTTGAGAATGAGTCGCTGCCCCGACGTGATTGCCTTAACTCCGCCGGTCAAACTATTTGAAATTAAATAGAAGAGGAAGAGGCTTGCAGTCAGGTGTCCGAAACGAATCGAGTCGCTACTTCCTCCGATGACGTAGATCAGAAGGAAGTAGACGGCAGAGAGAAGAAGCGGATTGAGAATGAGCCAGAGTTGGCCGAAGACTGATCCGTAATTTTGTTCGCGAAGTTCGGAACGAGAAAATTCTGAGATAAAGGTGCGTCGGCTCCAGAGTGAGCGCATATAAGCGCGCATCGGCGGAAGCCCGGCGCGAAATGGCTCATAGATAACTACTGGTTTCTCCACGTGCGAAAGGCTACCGCAGTGCCCTGCCACTTTTTCAGTCTAGGGGTACGAGAGTCTTTGGAGATGATAAAAATCCCGCTCCCCATGCGAAGTGCATAGTGGGAATAACTGCCAAGAGAAGGAAGTACTCGCGAATCGATGTCGCGATTTTGATTGAAGAAAGTAAGACGAAGAGAAGATAAATCGCCGCTGGAGTGAAGAGAATAGGGATGAAGATTCCAGCTACAAGAGAGAAGGTAAAACCGAGGAGTGCAAAAGGCGGAGCGAGATAGCGAAAATTAATTGTTCCGCTATGTCGCCTTGAAACGACTCGGCGCCAACGCCCATATTCAAAGTACTGCTTAGCAAGCGCGCGCACTGAAGAGCGGGGGCGATATGTCACATGTAAACGAGGATCGAAGTAAACGAGCCCGCCATTTTCACGCAATCTAAAATTGAGCTCCCAATCTTGTGCGCGGGTAAATCGTTCATCAAATCCGCCGATAGCAAGAAGTGCTTCTCGTCTAAATGCACCGAGGTAAACGGTATCGACTTCTCCCGCTTCTCCCCCAGTGTGAAAACGGGAGGCTCCAACCCCGAGAGGGCTACGCATTGCACCAGCTACCGCTCTTTCAAATGGGGTGGTTCCAACAGCTGCCATTACTCCGCCGACATTTACTGCACCCGTTGTATTGAGAATCTCAACGACAAGCCTTAGATAATCACTTGGAATTTGCGCATGTCCATCCACGCGAACAATCACAGGGCTCTGTGATTTATTAAGTGCGAGATTGAGTCCAGCAGCTGTGCGACCTGTGGGGCTATCAACGAGAACAACTCGGAAATCTTTGCCAGACATCTCCTGAGCAATTTCAAGAGTGCGATCATGAGATGGGCCAATTGCAAGAATTACTTCAATAGCGCCTTGATAATCCTGAGAAAGTATTGAGTGGACTGCGTTCTGCAAGTGAGCTTCTTCATTGAGAACGGGGAGAATTACGCTAATTGCTGGAAGCGGTGAGCCAATTAACTCTGGAGTCGGTGTCGCCATAACCCCTCCACGCTATCGTCCAAGTACCCTACGGATGTGAATTCATCCCGTGCAATTCGAATTATTACATCACTCTCCCTTGGTGTAGTCCTTATTGCATCTTTATCGTGGCTAGGTCTTGGCCAGGTAAGCGGGCAAATTTCTCGAATCGATGTCTTCGGCAATCTCAAAGACCGCCCTGAAAAAACTTCTCGAGCGCTTAACTATCTCGTCGTTGGTTCAGATACACGTGAAGGTCTCACCAAAGAACAGATCAAGGCGCTTCGTGTTGGCAGTACCGCCGTCGCTGCTGGTGGTCGATCCGACACAATGCTCTTAGTTCATATTTCAAAGGCTCGTGATGCCGCCTTCATCGTCTCTATTCCTCGCGATACTTTGGTGAATATTCCAGCGCACCGGAGCCAAGATGGAACTCGCGATATTCCTGAGCGTCCAGGCAAGATCAATGCTGCATTCGCATTCGGTGGAGCACCGTTACTTATTCAAACAATCGAACAGAAGACAAATCTTAAAATCGATCACTACGTAGAAGTCAGCTTCGCTGGCTTTACTGGAGTCGTTGATGCGCTCGGCGGAATTCAAGTCTGTTCCAAGGTTGCAATTAACGATCCAAAGAGCCACCTAGTTATGAGCGCTGGTTCCCACATACTCGATGGAATCGAAGCGCTCAAATATGTTCGTACTCGCGACTTTGATGGACGTGGAGATATCGGTCGCATGGAACGCCAACAACAATTTGTGAGCGCAGTTCTTCGTAAAGCGACCAGCAGCGGTGTGCTCCTCAATCCAATCAAGCTAGCTAAGTTCTATAACGCAACTATTTCTACAGTAAAGATGGATTCATCTGTTAATAAGAATGATTTGCTCACACTTGCAAAGCAGATGCGTAACTTATCTTCAGGAAATATTCGCACCCTGACGGTTCCACTCTCAGATCCCAATGGAAGTTATCCAGGGGTAGGTTCGGTAGTTATTTGGGATCCAGTGCTGGCTACCGAGTTATGGACTCGAATTCGTAACGATGAAGCGCTCGTTGAGACTATTAAGCCTTCGGCAAAAGCTACGACAAAACCTGTGATGGTCGACAAATTTAAGACGAAAACCGCTGCAGATAATCCCTGCGCCACCTCGAAATAACCTTAATTTCCAACTTTTAAATACCCCTGCAATAGACTCCCGCGTATGACTCTGAAGCTTTCTGTAATTGGTTGCGGCTACCTAGGCGCTACCCACGCGGCATGTATGTCCTCACTCGGATTCGAAGTAGTCGGAATTGATACCGACCAGGCCAAGGTAGATCTTCTCTCCAAGGGAGAACTTCCTTTCTACGAGCCAGGACTCGACACACTTCTTGCAGCCGAGATGAAGACAGGTCGTCTCTCATTTACTACTGACTTCTCTGCCGTTGCAGATGCCGATGTTCACTTCATCTGCGTCGGAACTCCGCAGAGCAAAGATGGACTTGCCGCAGATCTCACCTACGTAAAGTCATCTGTTGCGGCAATCGCTTCGCACCTCAAAGAAGGTTCACTTGTTGTCGGAAAGTCGACAGTTCCAGTTGGTACTGCTCAACTCTTGCGTGATCAGCTTGCAACATCTGCTCCTCAGGCAGACCTTGCATGGAACCCAGAGTTCCTCCGCGAAGGTTTTGCTGTTGAAGATACCTTGACTCCAAACCGTCTCGTTGTGGGCGTTGCCAACGATCGCGCAGAAGAAATTCTTAAAGAGGTCTACAAGCCAGTTATTGACCTTGGAACTCCATGGATTCGCGCAGATCTTCCAACTGCAGAGCTTGTAAAGGTTGCAGCAAACTCATTCCTTGCAACAAAGATTTCATTTATCAATGCAATGGCTGAAGTCTGCGAAGCTGCAGGTGGAGATGTCACTGTGCTTGCCAAGGCAATCGGTTACGACCCACGTATCGGTAGCCGCTTCTTACAAGCGGGTATTGGATTCGGTGGAGGCTGTCTTCCAAAGGATATTCGCGCATTTATGGCACGCGCGCAAGAACTTGGTGCAGATCAAGCTCTCGAGTTCCTTCGCGAAATTGATGCAATTAACCTTCGCGCTCGTCAGCGTGTAATCGATGTTGTTCGCGCCGATCTATCAGAAGATCTCACTCAATATAAAATCGCTGTACTTGGCGCAACATTTAAGCCCGATAGCGATGATGTGCGTGACTCCCCAGCTCTCGATATCGCTGCTCAACTTCAGGCTGCTGGTGCACAAGTTGTTGTTCACGACCCTAAGGGCATCGAACCTGCACGTAAGCGTTTCCCAAATCTTGATTACCAAGAAAAGGTTGTCGATGCAGTGAAGGGTGCAGATGCAATCTTGCACTTAACTGAGTGGAAGGAATATCGCGAGCTAGATCCATCAGTTATTGGTCAGCTTGTGAAGTCAAAGTTCTTAATCGATGGTCGCAATATGTTGGACCGCAACAAGTGGCGCGCAGCTGGCTGGCGCGTACATGCTCTAGGTAGAACTGATTAGGGCCGAACTGACTAAAAACCAGTCTTTGCATTGCGACGGGCGCTCAATTGAGCGCCCTTTGCTTTTGCTTCATCTGAAAGTTCAGATAGCTGAGCTTCAATCTTCTTAGCAACTGTTGCGTCCGCTGATCCAATGATGCGTGCAGCAAGGATTCCCGCATTCTTAGCGTTATCAATTCCAACTGTCGCAACGGGAACTCCGCCTGGCATCTGAACGATGGAAAGGAGTGAATCCATTCCATCAAGGTTCTTCAGTGAAACTGGAACGCCAATAACTGGCAGCGTTGTGAGGGATGCAACCATTCCCGGAAGGTGCGCTGCTCCCCCTGCGCCAGCAATGATTACCTTGTAACCCTTTGATGCCGCAGTCTTTGCAAAGTCGACCATCTCTTCTGGCATTCGGTGTGCTGATACAACATCTGCGCTATAACTAATCCCAAATGAATCAAGTGCCTTTGCAGCTTCTTCCATGACTGGCCAATCAGAGTCTGAGCCCATGATGATTGCTACATCTTTATGATCACTCATCGATAGCTCCGCTCATATAGTCACGTGCATGCTGCACATCTGTGGTTAATTGTAGAAGGTCAGAACCTACTGCTGTGACATGGCCGATCTTGCGCCCAGCGCGGACTTCCTTCTTATATTGATGGAACTTCAGCTCTGGATTACGCGCCATGAGGTGAAGGTAGGGGCGATACATATTCGTCTTCTCGCCACCCAAAATATTTCCCATCACGGCGATATCAGCAGTCATCGATGGATCGCCAAGTGGAAGATCAAGAATCGCGCGCAAGTGTTGTTCGAACTGACTTGTGAAAGCTCCATCTATAGTCCAGTGCCCTGAATTGTGTGGGCGCATTGCAAGTTCGTTGATATAGAGATGATCGCCCTTCACAAACATTTCAACTGCCATAACTCCAACAACGCCCACTTCTTGCGCGATGTCTAGAGCAAGTTTCTGTGCCTTTTCCGCTAACTCAGGAGAAATATTTTGCGCTGGCGAAATTGTGAGAGTGCAGATTCCATCTTCTTGAACTGTCTCGGTTGGAGTCCAAGAGGTTGCCTGTCCATGTGGTGAACGTGCCACCATCACAGCAATTTCACTGTCAAAGGAGATGAGCTCTTCTATTAAGAGTTGAGGGGTGGTCTTGAAAACCTCAGCCAATTCATCTTGAGAATTAATCTTCCAGACACCGCGACCGTCATAACCACCAGAAATCGCCTTTGCAATCAATGGGTAGCGTTCGATATCGGCAGTTGAAGTTGCAATCTTCCACTTCGGTGCAGGGAAGGCGCTGAGCTTTTTGCGCATCTCAGCTTTATCCTGCGAATAGATAAATGCAGAAGAAGGTGGGTACACCTTCACACCGGTTGCTTCTAGCCCCTTGATAACTGACAGCGGGACAAGTTCATGTTCAAAGGTAATGACGTCGCAGCTTGCGGCGAATTTCTTCAGAGCGTCAAGGTCGGTGTAATCGCCAACGATGTGATGTGTGATTTGAGCACCTGAATCGTCGGGGCTTTGTGCAAAGAGAAGGAGATCGACTCCAAGGGCGGTTGCCGGTGCAACCATCATGCGCGCCAATTGCCCTGCGCCGATGACGCCAACGCGAGGGAATCTTTCATTCACGGGGCTATCGTAGATGAACGATGTCTCCCACTGTTACTCGAAATCCATCTTCAAGTACGAGCTCGCCTGCTGGCGTGACATCAATGGCTTTCCCGTTCTTATGACTGCCATCTGGATGTTCAATTCGAATATCGTGGCCGATCGTCGCAGAGCGTTCTTTGTAGAGATGGCGTAAATCTTCACCTTTCTGCCATCTTTCAAAGAGCTCCTCAAATGTTGTGAGAAATGTTGCCAAAATCAGATTTCTATCGAGGATTGAAAAGTTGTGGAGGGCGAGTGAAGTTGCGTGAGCAACAGGCAATTCATCGCGAGTCATTCCAACATTAATTCCCACGCCAATGACGATGCCACTTTCACTTGTTTGCGCGATGATTCCTCCGACTTTCCCATCGACTAACTGGATGTCGTTGGGCCACTTAAGTGTTGGCGAAGATTCAGGATCAACTTTCGTTAAAGCAAATACTGTGGCAAGACCTGTGAGAAGTGGCAAGAAAGACCAATCAGATTTATCTCGATGTGGTTCGATATAAAAAGAGAACATCAGAGCCGACGATGCCGGTGCATCAAATTTCCTATCGAGACGACCGCGACCTGCGCTCTGAAACTCTGTTGCAATAACTTCTCCGTTATTGGCTTTTTTAACTGCAACGAGTTGAGCTAAATCATCTTGAGTAGAACCCGTGACTTCAACCACGCTTACTCGCCAGTACTGCGAGATTTTTTCTGAGATCGCCGAACTATTCAGTAGAGGTCTTGGCGTAACGGTGCTCACGACTAGTACCTTATGTTCATGAGCCCTGATCTGCACACTACTGCGGGAAAAATCGAAGACCTCCGCGAACGTATTGATGAAGCTGTCCACGCTGGTTCTGCTCGCGCAGAGGAGAAGCAGCACGCCAAAGGCAAGGGCACCGCTCGTGAACGTATCGAGATGCTTGTCGATCCAGATTCATTTACCGAGATTGATGAATTCGCTCGCCACCGCGCGCAGAACTTCGGCATGGAGAAGAACCGTCCATATGGCGATGGCGTAGTCATCGGAACTGCAACAGTTGATGGTCGACCAATTGCTCTCTACTCACAGGACTTCACCGTATTTGGTGGATCCCTCGGTGAAGTACATGCAGAAAAGATTGTAAAGATTGCAGAGTTTGCTCTTAAATCTGGAATTCCACTTATTGGAATCAACGATTCAGGTGGAGCGCGCATTCAAGAAGGCGTTGCATCACTCAATGGTTACGGCCGAATTTTCCGCCTTAATACTCGTTCATCAGGTGTGATTCCACAGATCTCCTTGATCCTTGGACCATGCGCCGGTGGATCTGCATACTCTCCAGCGCTCACGGACTTCACCGTCATGGTGAAAGAGACCTCCAATATGTTTATTACCGGTCCAGATGTGATCAAAACTGTTACCGGTGAAGATGTTGGCATGGAAGAACTTGGTGGAGCATTTACGCACAACACTAAATCAGGAAATGCGCACTACATGGCAGATTCAGAGGCAGATGCAATCGATTATGTGAAAGCTCTTCTCTCATATCTTCCTTCTAACAATATGGATGGCTCCCCTGTGCTTCCTCCAACGGAGACCCTTGATAAGAGCGCAACAGATACCGCCCTCAATACTTTGATTCCAGATAGCCCAAACCAGCCATACGATATGAAGAACTTGATTCAAGCTCTCGTTGATGAAGGCGAATTCCTCGAAGTGCATGCGCTCTACGCTCCAAATATCGTCGTAGGTTTTGCGCGTATCGAAGGTCAATCGATTGGAATCATTGCAAACCAGCCTTCGCAGCTTGCTGGAACTCTCGATATCAACTCATCTGAAAAGGCAGCGCGCTTCTTACGCTTCTGCGATGCATTTAATATTCCAATTCTTACTCTCGTAGATGTTCCAGGCTTCATGCCTGGCACAGAGCAAGAGTGGAATGGCATTATTCGCCGTGGTGCAAAGCTTCTTTATGCATACGCCGAAGCTTCTGTTCCGCTTGTAACGCTTATTACTCGTAAGGCCTACGGCGGAGCCTTCATTGTGATGGGTTCTAAGTATCTTGGCAGCGATATCAACTTTGCGTGGCCAAGCGCTGAAATTGCAGTGATGGGTGCACAAGGAGCAGTCAATATTCTCTACCGTAAGGATTTGGCAGAGGCTAAAGATCAAGATGCTAAGCGCGCTGAATTAATTACTGAATACACTGAAAAGTTCTCGAATCCATACTTGGCCGCAGAACGTGGAACTATCGATAGCGTCATCGAGCCAGAAGATTCACGTCAGTACATCACTAAGGCATTCCGCACTTTAAAGACAAAGCGCGATACCTTGCCAGCTCGCAAGCACGGAAATATTCCTCTATAACGATGAAGTTCTCTGTCACTACAGGCCATCCAACGCCTGAAGAACTCCTTGCGCTCCAAGCTGTTTTGGCCAACCATAAAGCAGTTGATATCAAGCCAGTGATCAAACGAAGTGTCTTCGGTCTGCCGCAACTGCGCCAACCGCTTCCGCACCAAATTACCTTCGGCGCACGAAAGCATCAGTAAATGCCGCGTATCGTCTTAGCATCACAATCAACTTCTCGTCGTCGCTTACTTACCGATGCAGGTCTTAAGCCAACAATTATTGTCAGCAACGTGGATGAGGAGACCGATTTCTTCAACGCCATGAGCCCTGAAGATATGGTGATTGCCCTCGCAATTTCAAAGGCACACACTGTGCGCGAAATGATCGACTACCCAGCAATTATCATTGGTTGTGATTCAACATTTGATGTTGATGGCGTCTCCTTTGGCAAGCCTGGTACACCTGAAGTCGCAGTTGAGCGTGCCAAGAAAATTAGCGGCCGCACAGGTTTACTGCACACAGGTCATTGCATTATCGACACTGAGCGTGGCATCGAGATTGCCGATCGCGTAACCACAAAAGTCACATTTACAGATATGACCGATGAAGAGATTGCTGATTACGTTGCCTCTGAAGAACCTCTCCATGTTGCTGGTGGATTTACTCTCGATGGCTTCGGAAGTCCATTTATTCCGGTGATTGAGGGCGATTACACCAATGTTGTAGGTATTTCGATGCCATTTCTTCGTAACGCTATGAAGCAACTTGGATATTCTTGGCCTCAGGTGAAGGAGATGTCATGAAGCGCGTACTGATTGCTAACCGAGGAGAGATTGCTCTCCGCGTGATTCGCGCCTGTAAAGATCATGGCCTCGAATCCGTTGCGATGTACTCAGAAGAAGATCGCGATGCACTTCATGTTAAGAGCGCAGATTTTGCCTACTCACTCAACGGAACTGTCGCAAAAGATACTTATCTCAACATTCCAAAGATCATTGCTCTTGCAAAAGAATCTGGCGCAGATGCAGTTCACCCAGGTTATGGATTTCTCTCTGAGAATGCAGATTTTGCTCAAGCAGTGGTCGATGCAGGGCTCATCTGGATTGGTCCCCCACCAGCAGCTATTAGCGCACTCGGTGACAAGGTTTCAGCTCGTCGTATTGCATCGGCCGCTGGTGCGCCACTTGTTGCAGGTACAAAAGATCCAGTTACAGGTCATGAAGAAGTTCTCGCCTTTGCTAAAGAACATGGTCTACCCGTTGCAATCAAGGCTGCATTCGGTGGTGGTGGACGCGGTCTCAAAGTTGCGCGCACGATGGAAGAAATTCCTGAGCTCTACGCATCTGCTGTCCGTGAAGCAATTGCTGGCTTCGGTCGCGGCGAATGTTTCGTCGAACGTTATTTGGATAAGCCACGCCACGTAGAGACACAGGTATTGGTTGACCAGCATGGACATGCAGTTGTAGTTTCAACTCGAGACTGCTCGCTACAACGTCGCCACCAGAAACTTGTCGAAGAAGCTCCTGCTCCATTTTTAACAGATGCTCAAAACGAAGAGCTATACCGTTCAAGCAAGGCGATCATGAAGGAAGCTGGCTATGTTGGCGCCGGCACATGCGAATTCCTCGTCGGCCTCGACGGAACAATCTCATTCCTTGAAGTCAATACCCGACTTCAGGTTGAGCACCCAGTCTCTGAAGAGGTAACTGGAATCGATTTAGTGCGCGAGCAATTCCGCATCGCGATGGGCGAAAGTCTTGGCTTTGATGATCCAGTAATTCGTGGCCACTCCATTGAATTCCGAATCAACGGCGAAGATCCAGGACGTTCATTCCTGCCTGCACCAGGGCGAATTACCGCATGGAATATTCCGACAGGGCCTGGAGTCCGCGTCGATGCAGGTTTCCATAATGGCGATGTCATCGGAGGAAACTTCGACTCACTCCTTGCAAAACTCATCGTTACTGGAGCAACTCGTAAAGAAGCTATCCAGCGCGCACGCCGCGCTCTAGCCGAGTTTGAAGTGGGTGGACTCGCAACCGCTCTTCCATTCCATCGAGCAATCCTTGAAGACCCTGCATACACTGAAGATTTCAAGGTCTATACAAGTTATATCGAAAATGAATTCAAGAACGAAATTCCAGCCTTTGAATCAGGCGCCGCAGAAATCCAAACTCGCGTTGCTGCTGAAAAGCTGGTCGCTGAAGTCAATGGTAAGCGCTTTGAAATTCTCGTTCATGCACCAGAACCTGTTGTGAAGCGCCACCGCGCAAAGCAATCATCTGGCGGTGGTTCATCGGGAACTGGCCTTGCCAGCCCAATGCAAGGAACTGTCGTAAAGATTGCAGTTGAAGAAGGACAGAGCGTCGAAGCTGGAGATCTTGTAATAGTTCTTGAAGCGATGAAGATGGAGCAACCTCTCAACGCTCATAAGTCAGGTGTGATTAAGAACCTAAAAGCTGTAATCGGTGAGACCGTGGCCAGCGGAACAGTTCTCTGTGACATTATTGAGGCATGACCTCAACCGATCTTCTCTACTCTGATCCATTAGCTGCCGCTACGAAGGCAGCGGCAGAAATCGCAGAACGTACAGGCGTTGCATCTCACGATGTCGCACTTGTTATGGGTTCTGGTTGGGTGACAGCTGCTGATGCGCTCGGTACACCTGCTTATGAATGCGATGCACATGAGATCACAGGCTTCTTCGCGCCAGCAGTTGAGGGTCACTCAGGAAAAGTTCGTTCTTATGAAATCGTTGAGAACGGAAAAACTATTCGCGCTCTCGTCTTTCTCGGTCGTACTCATCTCTACGAAGGTAAAGGCATGGAGCCGGTCGTTCACGGAGTTCGCACAGCCGTAAAGGCAGGATGCAAAGTTGTCATTCTCACCAACGCTTGTGGCGGTATCAATACTTCATACAAAGTTGGCCAACCAGTCATCATTCGTGACCATATTTCACTGACGGCAGCATCGCCACTTTCTGGCGCAACATTTATCGATCTGACCGATCTCTACAGCAAGCGCATTCGCGAAATTGTGAAGAAGGAAGATTCTTCACTCGCTGAAGGTGTCTATGTCCACTGGCGCGGTCCAACCTATGAAACTCCTGCTGAAATCTTGATGATGCGTACCATGGGTGCAGATCTCGTTGGAATGTCTACAGTTCCTGAAGCAATTGCCGCTCACGCACTTGGCGCTGAAGTTCTTGGAATTTCACTCGTTACCAATGCTGCAGCCGGTGTTACAGGCGAGAAGTTAAACCATGAAGAGGTTATCGCTGCTGGAAAAGCCGCAGCTGACCGCATGGGTACTCTGCTCAAGAACACTATTCCTAAACTCGTCTAACGAGATTAGCCTTAAGCCATGAACAGCACTCTGCGCGCCGAAGTAGAAGCATGGATTGCTGACGACCCAGATCCGAAGACAGCTGCTGAGCTGCAAACACTTCTCGATGCTGGCGATGAAGCCACTCTTAAGAAGTATTTCAACGGATTCCTTCAATTCGGAACTGCTGGTCTTCGAGGTCCAATAGGTCCAGGACCATCATGTATGAACCGAGCTGTTGTAGGTCGCGCGGCAGCAGGTATTGCCTCGTACATGAAAAAGCGCGGGATGACTAAGGTTGTTGTGGGTCGAGATGCTCGCTACGGCTCTGAGGATTACACCTTTGAGACCGCTGAAATCATGAGCGGTGCAGGAATGGATGTTTATATTCTCCCTCGCCCGCTTCCAACACCGGTACTTGCATTCGCTACTTCATATCTTGCCTGCGATATTGGAATCATGGTGACAGCCAGCCATAATCCGCCGCAAGATAATGGATACAAGGTTTATGTAGGACCAGTTGCAGATGGAATCAACTACGCATCTTCACAAATTATTAATCCAACAGATGGTTTTATTGCCGCGGATATCGATGCAATCACTTCATTGAAGTCACTCCCCCGCGGCACCAAGTGGACTATTTTGGATGAAGAAGTACTCACCGAATATGTGAAGAGAACTAGTGCACTTGCACCACGTCCTGGAGATCTCAAAGTTGTCTACACCGCTATGCATGGCGTCGGTACTGAGACTGCACAGCTAGTCTTTAACAAGGCAGGTTTCTCATCACTCATAACCGTCGATGAGCAGTGCACTCCAGATCCAGATTTTCCTACCGTCGCATTTCCCAATCCTGAAGAGCCAGGTGCAATCGACCTAGCCCTCAAGAAAGCCCGCGACTTTGGAGCAGAACTCGTCATAGCTAATGATCCTGACGCAGACCGCTGCGCAGCAGCAATCAATGACCCTAAGGTCGGATGGCGCATGCTTCGAGGCGATGAGTTAGGCGTTGTACTGGGTGAATGGATAGCTCGCTCTAAACCCACCGGAACATTTGGAAATTCCATCGTGTCTTCATCAGCTCTTCGCAAAATCAGCGCACATTACGGAATAGATTTCCAAGAAGTTCTCACTGGCTTTAAATGGCTGGCGAAGATCGAAGATCTCGCCTTTGGATACGAAGAAGCGATTGGCTACGCCGTTGATTCAGATACCGTCAACGATAAAGATGGAATCTCAGCAGCAATCTTCTTGGCTCAAGTTGCGATGGATCTCAAACGTGATGGCTTAACAATTAGCGATTTACTCAATCAGGTGTGGGATCGCCATGGTTTCCACGGCACTGAACAAATTTCAATCCGAGTCTCAGATATGTCAGCTATTACGCGGCTACTCGCTGGTCTTCGCCAGAATCCTCCAAAGGAAATTGCAGGACGTGCAGTTCAATCTATCGATGATCTAGCAGCGCCTACAGATGGCTTGCCGCCCACAGATGGACTTCGCATTTGGCTTGCAGGAGGTATTCGCATCATCGTGCGTCCATCAGGAACCGAGGCGAAGATGAAGTGCTATATCGAAGTGATTACAAAGACTTCAGAAGATTCAGAAGCGCTTCTCAATGAACTTCGCGAACCGCTCAAGAAGTTCTTAGCTGGCTAAGCGCCGAAGCGCTCAACAAATTCATCGAGCATTGCAGCTGTACCGCTAGCACCGCTTCGCTTTACACCAGCATCCATAAATGAGAGCAACATATCGAGTGACTTCACGCCACCGGCGCTCTTTACCTCAACCTTTGAAGAGACAGATGCGCGCATGAGTTTTACATCTTCAAGGATGGCACCCGTTGGAGCAAAGCCTGTCGATGTCTTCACGTAATCGGCACCTGCTGCTTCGCAGAGCTGGCAAGCTTTCACAATCTCTTCTTTTGTCAGATAGGCGTTCTCAAGGATTACTTTGACTTGATTACCAGAGGCCGCAGCTACGACCGCAGCAATTTCTTCGCGGACTTCGTCATACATTCCAGATTTCATCCAGCCGATATTGATTACAACATCGATCTCGGTAGCTCCATCTGCTACAACCTGCTTGGTCTCGAATACTTTGGTAGCAGTTGCAGAATTGCCATGAGGGAAGCCAACAACTGTCCCTACATGGACATCGCTTCCACGCAAAATATCGGCACAGAAAGCAACATCGGCCGGCTTGCAGCAGACTGAAGCGACGTCGTACTTCATTGCGACTTCACATCCTGCCTTAACTTCATCGCGCGACATATCCGGGCGCAGAAGCGCATGATCGATTGTCTTTGCTACTTGGCGAAGGGTGTATTTAGGGTGGGCCATCTCTTACTCCTCTGAAATCTTTGCATAGGCAGGCTTTACAACGCTTTCGATAATGGCGAGGCGCTCTTCAAAGGGAATAAATGCGCTCTTAAGAGCATTGATGGTTACTCGTTGAAGATCTTGGAAGGTCCAATCGCATTGGCTGACCATCTCATTCATTTCGCGCGACATTGAGGTAGCTGACATCAAACGGTTATCGGTATTGATAGTCACGCGGAAACGAAGCTTTGCAAGGCGTGCAAGTGGGTGATGCGCGAAGGAATCTGCCACACCTGTCTGAATATTTGATGATGGGCACATCTCAAGTGGGACTCGGCGATCGCGTACATACGAGGCAAGACGGCCGAGGCGCGGAGGTGTGTGGTTGAAATCGATATCGTCGGTAATGCGAACACCATGGCCAAGGCGCTCGGCACCGCAGAGTTGAATCGCTTCCCAAATCGATGGAAGGCCATATGCCTCACCAGCATGGATTGTGAAATGTGCATTTTCGCGGCGTAGGTATTCGAATGTATCGAGCTGATCGCTTGGCGGGAAGCCATCTTCAGGACCAGCAATATCAAATCCGACAACCCCTTGATCGCGGTATTTCACTGCAAGTTCTGCAACCTCTTGTGAAAGGTTGTTCTGGCGCATTCCACAGAGAAGTGACATCACACGAATGGTCTTTCCTTCAGCTTTTGCTTCAGCCTCGCCCGCACGGAAACCTTCGAGAATCGCCTCGATTGCTTGAGAAAGTGACATTCCCTTTTCAGTGATGAGCTCTGGTGCCATACGAACTTCTGCGTAAACAACTCCATCGCGTGCAAGATCCACAGCGCATTCGCGGGCAACGCGAACAACATCTTCTCTACGTTGCATGACAGCAACAGTGTGGGCAAAAGTTTCAAGATAGAGAACGAGCGAACCTGAATCACATGAGCTACGGAACCATTCGGCTAGTTCTGCAGCGTCGTAGGTAGGAAGTTCGTGCCCAATCTCTTTAGCGATATCAATAATTGTTTGAGGTCGGAGGCCGCCATCCAGGTGGTCGTGAAGAAGGGCTTTGGGAAGTCGCTTTACTTGATCAGCTGTTGGCTTCTTTATTAAATCGCTCATCCTTCGATTCTCTCTAACACTAGAGGCAGACGATTTACCGTTCCACCTTCAACTATTGTGACGGCGCCGTCAAGAATTTCAAGAGCGCGTTCAAATCGTGGAGCTTCATCGGTATGAAGGGTCATCAATGGAGCACCTGCTGCGATGTAATCACCAGGTTTTGCATGGAGTTCGATGCCTGCTCCGGCCTGAACCTTCTCGCCCTGCTTTGAGCGGCCTGCCCCTAAACGCCAGGCACTGACGCCGACCTTCATGGCATCCATCGTTGTAATGATTCCGCTATTGGCAGCTTTCACAACATGCTGTTCGCGCGCAATAGGTAGCGCTGCATCGGGATCTCCACCCTGTGCGCTAATCATGCGGCGCCAATGATCCATCGCACTTCCATCTTTAAGCGCATCGGCTGGATCTTTCCCGACGATTCCTGCGGCATCAATCATTTCGCGAGCAAGGAGAATGGTTAACTCAACAACATCAGAAGGTCCACCACCTGCAAGTACTTCAACAGATTCACGGACTTCGAGAGCATTACCCGCAGTAAGTCCAAGCGGAACATCCATGGCAGTCACGAGTGCGCGAGTCTTTACTCCTGCATCTTTACCAAGCTGCACCATGGTGCGAGCAAGTTCTGATGCCTTGGCAGGATCTGACATAAATGCGCCAGAACCTGTCTTGACGTCAAGAACGAGCGCGGAAGTTCCTTCAGCGATCTTCTTGCTCATAATTGATGATGCAATAAGCGGAATAGCTTCGACAGTCGCGGTGACATCGCGCAAGGCGTAGAGCTTCTTATCTGCCGGAGCTAATCCAGCGCCTGCAGCACAAATTACTGCGCCGGTATCTTGTAAAACTTTGAGCATTTCATCATTTGTGAGAGAAGCGCGCCAACCTGGAATAGATTCAAGTTTGTCGAGAGTTCCGCCAGTATGGCCAAGCCCGCGACCGGATAACTGCGGAACCGCTCCCCCGCATGCTGCAACGAGTGGTGCAAGAGGAAGTGTGATCTTGTCACCGACTCCACCGGTTGAGTGCTTATCGGCAGTCTTGCGATCGAGCTTCGACCAATCCATTCGTTCGCCGCTATTGATCATCGCATTGGTCCAGCGAGAAATTTCGCGGGAGTTCATACCATTAAGAAGGATTGCCATAAGTAGCGCAGACATCTGTTCATCTGCAACAACTCCACGGGTGTAGGCGTCGATGATCCAATCGATTTGTAGATCCGTTAACTCGTTGTGATCGCGCTTAGCCGCAATAATTTCTACAGCTGCAAATGGCTCAATCATGAAAGGCGTTCGTTCATCTCTTCAGGGCCAAATGCCCATGGAAGAAGGTCGCCAAGGGTTTTAATTCCTTCGTTGGTAAGCATTTGAAGCTTTGATCCACCGTGCTCTTGAAGTAATTGACGGCAACGCCCGCATGGCATCAGAGGATTTCCAGCGATATCTACGCAGGCAAAGGCGATTAAACGTCCGCCTCCTGAAGAGATGAGAGATGAAACTAGCCCGCACTCTGCGCAGAGAGTGAGTCCATAGCTCGCGTTTTCGACATTGCATCCTGTGATGATGCGACCATCGTCAACGAGCGCTGCAACTCCTACAGGAAACTTTGAATACGGTGCATAGGCTTTCTTCATCGCACCCAGGGCTTCGCTTCGCAATAATTCCCAGTTGATCTCCATTAGTGCGAACCGCCTCCACGTTTATAGGCGACGCCATCGGCAGCGGGTGCTCGAACTTTTCCAACAAAGCCCGAGACAGCGATGATGGTTGCTACATATGGAGCCATCAACATAAATTCAGATGGGATTGGAGTTCCTGTGATTGTCAGAAGTCCTTGTAAGTTATCTGCAAAGCCAAAGATAAGAGCTGCTGCAACTGCGCCAAGTGGGCTCCAGCGACCGAAGATAAGAGCTGCGAGAGCGATAAAGCCCTTTCCTGCTGTCATCTCCTTACTGAAGGAACCAACTGCGCCAAGTGTGAAGAATGCCCCACCTAGTCCTGCAACTGCGCCAGCAATGAGCACATTGCGGAAGCGAATCTTGTTGACATCAATACCGACAGATTCTGCTGCAGTTGGATGTTCGCCGACAGAGCGAGTACGTAGCCCCCACTTGGATTTGAAGAGAGCGATATGAATAATGATCACGACAACGTACATGAGGTAGACGATGATGCTCTGGCTAAAGAAGATCGGTCCGATAACAGGAATCTTAGAGAGCAACGGAATCTCAATAGGCGCAAAGGTTCCGCCTGAGTTCCACGTTGATTGATATGGAATCAAGAGCTTCTTATAGAGGAAGTTGGTGAGCCCAATAACAAGAACGTTGAGAACGAAGCCAAGAACCACTTGATCAATTCCGTACTTGATGGCGAATACTGCAAGGAGCCATGCGATGGCGGCTCCTGCAAAAGGTGCCACAAGCAGGCCTGCAATCTTGTTCTGAGTCAGTGATGCAATAACGCCTGACATAAAGGCGCCGGCAAGGAGCTGTCCTTCAATAGCGATATTAATAACGCCTGAGCGCTCTGAAAGTACACCTGCCATTGCGCCAAAGATCAGTGGAACAGAGAGGAAGAGAGCTCCTTGAAGAAGACCTGTAAATGGAATGAACTTTCCGGCTGCTGCCCAGCAGAGGAATGACATCAAGAATGATGCGCCGAAGAGACCGCTGGCTAAGCGAATTGTCTTACGTGCGCGGAATTGCAGGGTTGCAAGAGCGACAGCCAAAAGCGCAATTACAGCAAAGAAGAGTGCGCCGCTCTTTGAATTAACGATAATTTCTTTTGCAAGCACCCACTCGTTTCCAAGGACGAAGCTATATGTAACAGGCTGCCCCGTCTTTGGAAGCAACCCAAAGATTGCGAGTGCGAAGGCGCCAAGACCTGCCATTGTGATGATTCCGCGCTTACGGCGACGTTCTGGCGCAGAGAGCGCACGTACTTCAACGGTGCTCATTAACCATTCCATCCCTTCGAAGCTACGGTCTCGCCAGCATCAACGTTCTTGAGGCGGAAGAGAGATTTGATGAGAGCAGGCGCTGCGATAAAGAGGACAACGAGGGCTTGAATTACAAGCACGAGATCGAGCGGAGTTTCAGTACTTGCCTGCATGGTGAGACCACCTGCACGGAGCGCACCAAAGAGAAGTGCAGCAAAGACAGTTCCGATTGGTGTTGCGCGACCGAGGAGTGCGACTGTGATTGCATCGAATCCGAAGCTTCCACCTACTCCTGCTGTCATTGCAGGTTCTGAACCGAGAATTTGAACGGCTCCACCAAGACCAGCTAATGCACCTGCAATAAACATGACAGATGTTGTTACGCGAGCAACTGAAATACCTGCAGTCCGTGATGCTGCAGCATTTGCGCCCACAGCGCGGAAACGGAATCCCCATGTGCTTCGATTGAGAAGCCACCAGATGGCAGCCGCGGCAAAGAGCGCAACGATAAATCCAAGGTTGGCGCGAAGTTCAGAGCCAAAGAGATGCGGAAGACGCGCGCTCATCTTTACTTCAGGTGCAAGGGGATCTTGGCGACCAGGGCGCAAGAAAGCAGTAGTGCTCAATAGCCAGAGCAAGAAGTACCCCGCAACATAATTAAGCATGATGGTCACAATGACTTCATGTGCACCAGTGCGTGCTTTCAGAAGCCCAACAAAGCCGCCGTAGAGTCCCGCAAAGAGCATTGCCGCGCCGATTGCAGCAACTGCGTGGATTCCAGTTGGAAGATCAAATGTAAATCCGACCCAACTTGCACCGATGGCACCTGCAATAAATTGACCTTGCGCACCGATATTGAAAAGTCCGGCACGGAATGCAAGAGCGACAGAGAGACCAGTAAGAATGAGAGGGGACGCTGCAACAAGTGTTTCAGAGAGAGGGTAGAACCCTTGGAAGAAATGTCCTTCAGCTAAACGTGGATCGAAGATAGATCCGCGGAAGAGCGCCCAATAAGCGTTGCCAGCTGTCGATAGCCCCTTTGAGAGCATTGAAAGTGGATTGCCTTTGAGAGCCAAAACTGTTGAATCTGAGAATGCAACGAGAAGTCCGCTAACAAAGAGCGCCATCGCAAATGAGAGTGCAGGAAGAATGAGCTTCTTTAATTTCATGGCTTTACTCCCGCCATCAAGAGACCAAGGTCTTCGCGAGAAGTTGTGGCTGGAACGATTGCGATAAATTCACCGCGATACATCACAGCAATGCGATCAGCGAGAGCTGAAACTTCATCAAGTTCGGTACTGAAGAGCAATACTGCGCGACCTGAATCACGCTCAGCAATGATGCGTTCGTGAACGAATTCGATAGAACCCACATCAAGACCACGAGTTGGTTGTGATGCGACGACTAGCTTGACGGGGCGAGATAGTTCGCGAGCAAGAACGACTTTCTGCTTATTTCCACCTGAAAGTGAAGATGCGGTGTCTTTTGAAGATTGAGTACGAATATCAAATTCTGCAATTCGCTTCTCAGCTTCTTGAGCAACCACATTTGGAGAGATCACTGGACCTTTTGCATACGGTGGCAAGTCATGGAGATCAAGAATCAAATTCTCTTCGATGCTAAATGAACCAATAAGGCCATCTTCTTCACGTGATTCGGGGACAAATGCAATACCTGAGTGGAGCGCTTCGCGCACAGAAGTTTTGGTGATATCTACGCCATCGAGCGAGATGGTTCCGTGCACATGTTCTTGGAGACCGACAATTGCCTCAGCCAGTTCTGACTGGCCATTGCCTTGCACGCCGGCAACTGCGAGAACTTCGCCAGCATGCAATTCAAATGAGACATTCTTTACAAGATTACGTCCTGTGTGATCAGAGATGTTGAGGTTTTTCACATCGAGCATCACCTTGCCGAGCTCTGGAGCCTTCTTATCAACATCGAGTGAGACTGGTCGGCCGACCATAAGTGAAGCAAGCTCTTCTTGGGATGCCGATGGGGACGCGGTTCCAACCACTTTGCCGCGACGAATAATTGTGATTTTGTCAGCAGCTTCCTTGACTTCACGAAGCTTGTGCGTGATGAATACGATTGATGTTCCGCGCTCTTTCAACTTCTTCATATTGCGAAGTAGTTCATCTGTCTCTTGAGGAGTAAGTACGGCGGTAGGTTCATCGAGAATAAGAACCTTTGCATCGTAGATAAGAGCTCGGATGATTTCGACGCGTTGTTGGAGACCAACAGGGAGATTCTCGACGAGCGCATCTGGGTCTATGTCGAAGTTGAACTCAGCCGATACTCGAAGAATCTCTTTTCGGGCTGCTTCAAGATCAAGAAGCCCTGGACCCTTTGTCTTCTCGTGTCCTAAGACAATGTTTTCAGCGACGGTGAAAACAGGAATCAACATAAAGTGCTGGTGAACCATTCCGATTCCGGCAGCAAGAGCATCGAGCGGTGAATTGATGGAAATCACTTTGCCATCAACGCTAATAGATCCTTCATCAGGTGAAAGCAACCCGTAGACAATGTTCATCAGCGTTGATTTGCCAGCACCATTTTCGCCGAGGATTGCATGAATCTCGCCGTTACCCACTGCAAGATTGATCGAATCATTTGCAGTAAGGGACCCAAAGCGCTTTGTTATTCCACGCAATTCGAGTGACATGTGTGTAAATCTACTAGTTTTATTGAAGTTTAGAAAGTTAAAAGAAAAGAAAGATGGGCTAGCACCGAAGCGCTAGCCCATCTTTGTAAAACTAGTTTTAGCTAATTACTTAGCTGAAACCTTTCCGCTACGAATATCGTTACCAAGCTTTGTAACTTCGGTGCGGAGCTTTGTTGGAACCATACGGATCAAGTCATGGTACGGAGCAAGGAATGTTCCACCGTTCTTGAGGTTTCCGTTGTAGCCAGTTGAAGTGAACTTTCCAGCTGCTTCGTCAGCAATTACTGACTGAACTGAAGTTCCAACACCCTTAACTACAGATGTAAGAAGAACCTTCTTGTACTGAGGAGCAGCAACGAAGCCATCTGAATCAACCCAGATAACAACTGACTTCTTTGAAGTAAGTGAGTTACCTGCTGTTGCTCCACCAAGACCACCAGCGACAGGGAAGATTACATCTGCGCCTTGCTGCTCGAAGTTCTTAGAGATTTGAAGAGCCTTAGCTGAATCTGAGAAGCCACCGACGAATGTTCCGTCCTTCTTAGCTGTATCCCAACCAAGAACTGTTACTGACTTGCCCTTGACCTTGTTGTAGTGAGCTACACCCTTAGCAAAGCCATCCATGAAGATTGTGACTGGTGGAATGTTAAGTCCGCCGTATGTTGCAACCTTTGCTGTCTTTGAAACGCCAGCTGCAAGGTAACCAGCCTGGAATGCTGATTCATTTGTTGAGAACTCAAGTGGCTTGAGGTTTGCAAACTTTGTGCCTGGGTAGACAGAACCGTCTGCACCGTGATCTTGACCATCTTGATCAACGATTGCAAAGTGAACTGTTGGGTTTGCCTTAGCAGCAGCAACGATTGCGCCGTTGATAAGGAAGCCAACGCCAACAATGATGTTGCACTTCTCGTCGACAAGCTTCTTGATATTTGGTGCGTAATCAGCATCTGATGTTGCAGCAAGGTACTTAACTGTTACGTTCTTATTTGCCTTAGCTGCAGCCTGTGCGCCTGCCCAAGCTGATGCGTTAAATGACTTGTCGTCAACGCCGCCTGTATCGAGTGCAAGACATGACTTTGTTGCGTTAGCAGCGGTTGCAGCTGGAGCTGCACCGAATGCAAGTGCCGCAGCAGCGAAAACTGCTACAAACTTAATTGTCTTCTTCAAGGTTTCCTCCAAGGAATAAATGGGTGGTTCGTAAGAGTGAGCCTAGTAGTGAGCGTAGAAAATCAACAAAAGGCACAGGTTAATTCTTGGGTGTGCCATGTAACATTTGAGAAAACTCTCAAGTTGAACTTTAAAGCTAGGCGGAGATTTTCTCGGCTGTTGCTGCGGCGACGTTAATTGAGCCACTCAGCGCCAATAGTTCTTTAGATCGAATTGTGAATTCGATGCCACCACCGGTGATTCCATAGCGGCGTCCATAAATCCCAGCATCGGCGTCAAGGATGTCGAGGTACTGCTTCTTAGCTGTTGAGAGAGCGATGATGTCGTAGATAGCTTTATCTACGCGCTTTATAACCGATGCAATTAAGAATCTCTTTGTCGCACTGGTGACAGTGATGTATTGATCCGGCTCAACATTGATGAGGCCAACATTTGACCCCTTCTTCTTTGCGTTGCGAGCCACAATCACTTTGAAAACTTCAGAGTCAGATCCTTGGGTCGCAACAAAAATAACATCTGCGCCAGCATCGAGAACTTGATTTGTTGCAGCTGAGTAAGAACCTGAAACATATTTTACGATTGGAATTACCTTCTTCTTGCTGGCAAAAACTCCAGCCGAGAAACCATCTTTATAAATATCTGCTTGATCAGGGTTTGCAATCATCGCGACTTTGCCGCTCTTGCTTACTTGAGCTGCGCTAAAACCGGCAAGGTAGGCACCTTGTGTATTGGCAAAAACGACAGAGGTCACATTGAGCGCTGCCACGCTGGCATCGTTCATGATGGCGAAATGGGTATTCGGAAATTCAACCGCTAGCGCCTGAAGCGTCGACGCATATCCTGCGCCAATAGCGATGACGGGGTTGCAGTTCTTAGCGACAAGTGAGCGAATGCGCTTCTCGCGATCAGCGCTGGTGCCATCAGTCACAACAGCTTCAAGATTAAAATCAAACTGCTTCTGCGCTTTTTCAAGGCCTGCAGCGGATGCGTCATTAAATGACTTATCTCCGCGACCACCGATGTCATATGCCACTCCAACGCTGAGTTGGTTCGCAGCATGTGCAGGCACAGAAATCAGCGAGGCCCCGACTACGAGTGCAAGAAGGAGCGAGCGAATTTTCATTAGAGAACTACGCCTAAGTTCTTATAGGTGGTCTCGATTGTCTCTTGAGCAACAGCGCGAGCTTTTTCAGAGCCTTGATGCAAGATATCGAGAAGATGTTTTTCATCTTCAAGAAGTTCCATTGCTCTGGCGCGGATGGGACGAAGGTATTCAACAACGACATCTGCAACTGCTGATTTAAAGTCTCCGTAGCCTTTGCCGTCGAATTCATTTTCAAGTTCTGCAATTGTGCGACCAGACAGCGCTGAATGAATAGTAAGAAGGTTGCTAATACCAGGCTTTTCAACAGCGTCGTACTTCACTTCGCGGCCAGCATCGGTCATGGCGCTCTTAATCTTCTTGAGATTTGCTTCGGGCGTATCCATGATCTCAATGACGCCGGCAACCGCTCCAGATGACTTACTCATCTTTGCAGTTGGCTCTTGAATATCGTTGATCTTTGCAGCAGTTTTTAAGATGTATGCCTCGGGAAGTTGGAATGTCTGTCCGTAACGCGCATTGAATCTTCCTGCTAAATCACGTGTGAGTTCGATGTGCTGACGTTGATCTTCGCCAACCGGTACGTAATGCGCTTGATAGAGAAGAATGTCTGCTGCTTGCAACATCGGATATGTAAAGAGTCCAACTCGAGCAGAGTCAGCTCCGGCCTTAGAAGACTTATCTTTAAATTGCGTCATGCGACTTGCTTCACCGAAACCAGTAAGGCACTCCATGATCCAACCCAATTGATTGTGTTGTGGAACTTGAGACTGTACAAAGAGAGTTGATTTTTCTGGAGAGATTCCAAGCGCAAGGAGCTGTGCCGCAGAAGCCAGTGTGCGCTTACGTAGAAGTGCAGGATCTGTTTCGACAGTGAGCGCGTGGAGATCAACGATGCAATAGAAGGCATCGTGGCCATCTTGAAGTTCTACCCATTGCTTTACGGCACCGAGGTAATTACCGAGGTGGAAAGAGTCACTGGTTGGCTGAATGCCAGAGAGAACGCGCTTCATGGTTGTAATTCTCGCACGCCTTAGTAGTTACGCGAGATCAATAACCGACCAGCGCGCTTTCCTTCCATAGAAAGCACTGTGATTCGGACTCCATTAACACCGACGATGTCGCTTACAACTGGGATTCGACCCAAGTAATGCATGACAAAACCACTCGCTGTTTCATATGGGCCTTCAGGAAGCTCAATTCCGGTCTCTTCTGAGAGATCTTCAAGTGAAATCAAGCCATCTACCTCAAAGTCACCTGTCCGTGATTCGAGAGAGACCTCTGATTCATCGCCATCGTATTCATCTCGAATATCTCCGATCAGAGTTTCAACGAGGTTTTCGAGGGTGACGATGCCATCTGTCCCACCGTATTCATCGAGCACAATTGCTAAATGTTGGCGCTGATTTCGCATCTCGGTCAGAGCAGGAAGGATTCCCTTGGTACCGGGCAGATACATAATGTTTCGAGCAAGCTCTTGAATCTTTGCGTTGGAGTTTGCAAGGGATGTATCAAGAAGATCGCGGACGTGGATAAATCCAATGACTTCATCAGATGAGCCACGAACAACTGGATAGCGAGAATGCGACTTCTCAATTGCGAGCGCAATGGCTTTACCCACAGTAAGAGATGCATCCATAAAATCAACTTCGGTACGCGGAACCATAACTTCATGGACCTGACGCTCTGATGCATTAAATACTTCTTCAACGATGTCGCGTTCTTCATCGGTAAGAGCAGCATGGCCAGCAACAAGATCAAGGAGCTCTTCTTCAGAAATCTGTGCCCGTTGTTCTTTGGGATCAATTCCAAAGAGGCGCACGACAATATTTGTCGAATGAGATAAGACCCAGACAATGGGACGGAAGAGATTGGTAAGTACTTTGACGATGTCGGCGGATGCGAGCGCAATCTCTTCTGTGCGATAGAGGGCTAAACGTTTGGGTACGAGTTCTCCAAATACCAATGAGAAGTAAGCGATGATGAGTGTGACGCCGATGAGTGAAGTTGTACTGGCCGCACGTGGGGCAAGTCCTAAATCTTCAAGCCACGGGATTACGTAGACGCCAAGTTTTTCTGCACCGAGGGCAGCTGAGAGAAATCCTGTAACTGTGACGCCAACTTGGAGTGCTGCCAACAACCTGTTGGGGTTTGACGCAACATCGGCGACCTTTGCGCCACGGCGACCACGGCCAGCCAATTGCTTAATCTGGGATTCACGAAGAGAGATAAGGGCGATTTCGGCAGCTACAAAGAGTCCGCCTACAAAGATCAGGGCGACTACGAGAGCAATCGCTGAGTAGATAGTTCCCGGGGGGTGGCTTTCCATGATGTGAGAAGTCTACCGAGTGCCCTTCCTAATCGCTCCCCCGTGGCATAACCTTTCCCACGCTGGTCAACCGGCCAGCACCTTCATCCTCGGACCGTCGGGCACGTACCTGCCCGGATAAGGAAATGTAAAAAATGGCATCAGTTGTATTTGAAAATGCTTCACGTATCTACCCAGGCACAACAGCTCCTGCAGTAGACAAGCTCAACCTCACCGTCGCAGATGGAGAGTTCCTTGTTCTTGTTGGACCATCAGGTTGCGGTAAGTCAACATCACTTCGTATGTTGGCAGGTCTTGAAGAGATCGACGGTGGTCGAGTTCTTATCGGTGATCGTGACGTCACAAACGTTGCACCAAAAGATCGCGATATCGCGATGGTCTTCCAGTCATATGCGCTCTACCCACACATGACTGTTGCAGAGAACATGGGCTTCGCACTCAAGATCGCAGGAGTCGATAAGGCAGAACGCGATAAGCGAGTTCGTGAAGCAGCAAAGTTGCTCGACCTCGAGCCATACCTAGAGCGCAAGCCAAAGGCACTTTCAGGTGGTCAACGTCAGCGCGTTGCAATGGGTCGTGCGATTGTTCGCGAACCACAGGTGTTCTTGATGGACGAACCACTATCTAACCTTGATGCGAAGTTGCGCGTTGCAACTCGTACACAGATTGCTGCACTACAGCGTCGCCTTGGAATCACAACTGTCTACGTAACACACGACCAGGTTGAAGCTATGACCATGGGTGATCGCGTTGCAGTTCTCAAGGATGGCTTGCTTCAGCAAGTTGATACACCACGTAATCTTTACGATAAGCCAGCAAATGCATTCGTTGCAGGCTTCATCGGCTCTCCTGCAATGAACCTCCTCACCGCTCCTGTTTCAGGCGGAAAGGCTCAGCTTGGAGATCTCAACATCGACGTTCCAGCATCAGCTGGTTCATCAGTCACAGTAGGTATCCGTCCAGAAGGTTGGACAGCTGCTTCAACTGGTTTCCACGTCCTCGTAGAAGTTGTTGAAGAACTCGGTTCTGATGCATTCGTATACGGAAAGCCTGCAGATTCCAACGTGAAGTTCGCTAACTCAGTCGATGAAGGCGCACAAGTAATTGTTCGCTGGGATCCAAAGAATCCACCAAAGCCAGGCGAGACAATCACTGTTGCTAACGTTCCAGGTGCAGTTCACCTATTCGATGCAACAACTGGTTCACGCATCAACTAGTTTCAAAGATTAAAAAAGCCCCGCTGATTTTTCGGCGGGGCTTTTTTATTGCACTATTTCTAAATTGCCGCGCAAGATATGAACGTTGCCGCGGCCGTACTTGCGCCACGCATCTGTGTAAACAACCGCTGTGTTCTCATCGATTCCAAGCAAAGTCCCACTCGTAACACTTCGCGCAACAAAGGCAGCCACGCGATCAGGAAGCCATCCCAACATCTTGTCGTAATGTGGGATCACTTCGATATCGGGAAGTAGTGCCAACCCCGGACTGTGATGGTTACGTCGAATTCCCATGATGCTGCCGCCAAATGCCATCGCCCCTGCTGAACATCCAGCGAGCGACGTGCCTGTTCGCCATTCTTCAATAATCTTCTGCCATAGCGGTGAATCGCGATAAATCTCAGCAACGCGGTGTGGGTCTCCCCCGGAGAAATAAATAAGGCCAGCATTTTCAATGGCATCAACAAATTCGGGATTGAAGGCATCTTCGCGTTCATGAATCGGCAGGTAGATACATTCACTTCCGATGCGATCGGATTGTTCTTGCCCTAAGCGCTTCCACTTTTCACGGCTTACATCACCTTCATGCGAAGACGCGGTAGGAATCTGTACAAAGGTATTTCTTTTTCTTCTAGAAATAGCACGATGCAGGAGCTCGGTTTCAAGCTCCTGCATCTGTACTGAATATTCACCAGAACCAACGAGCGCAATCGCACCAGAGTTCTGGTCCATAGCTTTCGTTAAGCCGAAGCTTTACGCCATCGCCTTCTTGAGGTTTTCATCGATTGAAGCCAAGAACTGCTGAGTGGTTTGGTATGGCGCATCAGGAGCGATAAGAAGTGCAAGATCCTTAGTCATCTTTCCTTCTTCAACTGTCTGAATACATACCTGCTCGAGAGTCTTTGTGAACTTTGCGAGCTCAGCGTTGTTATCAAGCTTTGCGCGGTGAGCAAGGCCCTGTGTCCACGCGAAGATTGAAGCGATTGGGTTGGTTGAAGTCTCTTTACCTGCCTGGTGATCGCGGTAGTGACGTGTCACAGTTCCGTGAGCAGCCTCTGATTCGCAGACCTTTCCATCTGGTGTCATCAAGACAGATGTCATCAAACCTAGTGATCCATAGCCCTGTGCGACGGTATCTGACTGAACGTCTCCGTCGTAGTTCTTACATGCCCAGACGTAGCCACCTTCCATGCGAAGTGACATAGCAACCATGTCATCAATGAGGCGGTGTTCGTACCAGATGCCTGCAGCTTCAAACTGTGTCTTAAATTCTGCTTGGTAGATCTCTTCGAAGATATCTTTAAAGCGACCGTCGTATGCCTTAAGGATTGTGTTCTTGGTTGAGAGGTAGACAGGGAACTTGCGCAGAAGTCCGTAGTTCAAAGATGCGCGTGCAAAGTCGCGGATTGATTCGTCGACGTTGTACATAGCCATCGCTACACCTGAAGATTTAAAGTCAAAGACTTCAAATTCCTGTGGGGCTGAACCATCTTCAGGAACGTAAGAGAGTGTGAGCTTTCCTGGACCTGGAACCTTGAAATCTGTTGCGCGGTACTGATCACCGAATGCGTGGCGACCGATAACGATTGGCTTGGTCCAGTGCGGAACAAGGCGTGGAACATTGCTGATAATGATTGGTTCGCGGAAGATTACGCCGCCGAGGATGTTACGGATTGTTCCGTTAGGAGACTTCCACATCTTCTTAAGTCCAAACTCTTCAACGCGAGCTTCATCAGGAGTAATAGTTGCGCACTTGATACCGACGCCATGCTTCTGGATTGCCTTCGCTGAGTCGATAGTGACCTGATCATCTGTTGCATCACGGTGTTCCATACCGAGGTCGTAGTACTCAAGGTTGACGTCGAGGTAAGGCAGGATCAACTTATCCTTGATGAACTGCCACATGATGCGGGTCATTTCATCGCCGTCGAGCTCTACAACTGTTCCTTCTACTTTGATCTTTGCCATTATCTTCTCCGGTTTTTGTTGTGATTAATTAAAGTGTCTGTACATCTGCTTGCTTAGCGCGGACCGCTTCAGCAGCTTCCTTGAGTGAAGCGACTTCTGCATCAGTGAGCTTGCTTTCAACAACCTTGCGAACGCCGGTCTTGCCGATTTCTGCTTCAACGCCGAGGTAGACACCTGAAATTCCGTATTCGCCATCGACCCATGCGCACACTGGCATGACATCGCCAGAATCTTCGATTACCGCCTTAGCCATGCGAGCAGCGGCTGCAGATGGTGCGTAATAAGCAGAACCTGTCTTAAGGAGCGCCACAACTTCTGCGCCACCGTTACGTGTGCGGTCAACGAGTTCGTCGATCTCAGCTTGTGACAACTTATCTGACAATGGAACTCCGCCAACTGTGCAACGGCTTGGAACTGGAACCATGGTGTCACCGTGTGAGCCAAGGGTAAGAGTCTTTACTAATCCCACTTCAACACCAAGCTTTTCAGCTACGAAGTTGGTGAAGCGTGCAGTGTCGAGCATTCCTGCCTGACCCATTACGCGGTTCTTTGGAAAGTTAGTTGCAATCTGTGCAAGGGCTGTCATCTCATCGAGTGGGTTTGAAACCACGATGATGACTGCATTTGGTGAATGCTTTGCAATATTTTCAGCAACGCCACGGACGATGCCAGCGTTTACGCCGATCAAATCCATACGGCTCATGCCAGGTTTGCGCGGAAGTCCTGCAGTAATGACGACGACATCAGAGTTAGCTGTCTTCTCGTAGCCAGCACCTTCTGGAGTAGTTGTTGCACCGGTGATCTTTGTTTCAAATCCTTCGATTGAACGAGATTGGTTCATATCGAGAGCGAGACCTTCAGGCTTTCCTTCGAGAATATCTGTCAGTACAACTTCATCAAAGATGTTGTACTCAGCTAAACGGAGAGCTGTTGTTGAACCATAGAAACCAGCACCTACAACGGTGACTTTCTTTGCCATGAGCGTGTCCTTCTATCTAGAACTGGATTTATCTTGACGTCGAGAGAACTCTACAACCCCTTCGGAAGGGCTATAGCCAGACCAAAGAGCACAATCGCGATTGCGAGCGGGAGGTAGCGCTCAATTCTGCGCTTATTCCATTGCGAAAGCGAAATCACACCGGTGCCGGCTGAGATCAGAAGGGCGCCAGTTCGGACAAATCCTGCAATACCGAGAAGCACGCCCAGTGAAATCGCAACGTATGCAGCGCGGAGCTGAAGCGTTGTTATCTCTCGCATGCGTCAACCACATTCATCAAGAGCATCGCGCGAGTCATGGGACCTACTCCACCAGGCATTGGTGCAACGAAAGATGCAACGTTCATTACGCCAGGATCGACATCGCCGAGGAGTCCTGCATCAGTGCGTGAGATTCCAACATCAAGAACCGCAGCACCTGGCTTAATCATCTCCGCCTTAAGGAAGTGTGCCTGACCGATTGCAGCAACCACAATATCTGCGCGCTTGGTGTGAGCGATTAAATCTTTTGTGCCTGTATGCGTAAGTGTGACTGTCGCATTTTCCTGCTTGCGAGTCAGAAGTAATCCGAGTGGGCGACCAACTGTAAGTCCGCGTCCAATGACAACAACTTCTGCACCTGCAAGAGGAATCTTGAAGTGGTTGATTAATTCAACGATGCCTCGAGGTGTGCATGGAAGTGGTGCGTCATACCCTGCAACAAGACGCCCTAAATTCATAGGGTGTAGACCATCGGCATCTTTATCGGGATCAATAGCTTCGAGAATTACTTGAGTATCAATTCCCTTTGGAAGTGGAAGTTGAACGATGTAACCAGTGCACTCTTTTGCAGCATTGAGATCTTTAATTGCCGCCAAAATATCTTCTTGCGTTGCTGTTGCTGGAAGATCAACACGGATTGAATTGATGCCGACTTCTTGGCAGTCGCGATGCTTTCCACCTACATATGAATGTGAGCCTGGGTCATCACCAACAAGTACGGTTCCGAGCCCTGGTGTAATTCCCTTTGCTTTAAGAGCAGTAGTACGAGCAGCCAGATCTTTCTTAATTGAAGCCGCTAGTGCTTTTCCATCAAGTATCTGTGCGCTCATGTGGTAATCCTATTCTCTACGTTAAGCGTGTGAGAAATGTCGAGTGCCGGTAAAGAACATTGCTACGCCTGCCTTGGTGGCGGCTGCAATCACCTCTTCATCACGGACGCTTCCGCCAGGCTGCACAATTGCTGTAACCCCTGCAGATGTGAGGATTTCGAGGCCATCAGCAAATGGGAAGAAGGCATCCGAAGCTGCAACGCTTCCGGCAACGCGATCTCCGGCGCGATCAACTGCAAGCTTTGCTGAATCAACGCGATTGACCTGACCCATGCCGATTCCAACTGCTGCGCCATCTTTAGCGAGCAAGATGGCGTTGCTCTTTACTGCGCGCACTGAACGCCATGCGAAGGCAAGATCTTTGAGAACTTCTGCTGAAACGGGCGCACCAGTTACTTGCTTCCAATTCTTCGGATCATCACCCTCGGCGTTAATTAAATCTGTCTGCTGAACAAGGACACCCCCAGAAACTGGGCGAAGTTCGAGGGGCGAGATAGAAGTTGTTGTACAGGTGAGAATTCGAATTGATGGCTTCTTCATCAGAATTTCAAGCGCTTCTGGTTCATATTCGGGAGCGATGATGACTTCTGTGAATACTTGCGAAAGTGGTTCAGCCATTGCAACCGTGACTTTGCGGTTTGCTGCAACTACGCCACCGAAAGCTGAAACAGGATCGCATGCATGTGCCTTTGCATAGGCATCTGCAATATCTTTACCCACCGCTACGCCGCACGGATTAGCGTGCTTGATGATGGCAACACATGGTTCAGAGTGGTCGAGCGCGGTGCGCCAAGCAGCATCTGCATCGGTGTAATTGTTAAATGACATCTCTTTACCGTGCGACTGAACAGCGCTAACGATTCCTGCTGGGCCGCCGCGATAGATGGCTGCTTGCTGATGTGGGTTCTCACCGTAACGCAAAGTGTTCTCGCGCTTCCAGATGAGACCGAGCCAATCCATATCTTCCATCTGCATGCTGATGGTTGAACCCAACCAACTTGCTATGGTGAGGTCGTATTCAGCTGTCGTGCGGAAAACTTCGAGCGCTAAACGCTTACGTTCTTCATCGGTAAATCCGCCAGCCGTAATGGATGCGATGACATGGTCATATTGATCTTCATTGCAGACAACTGCAACAGATCCATGGTTCTTGGCAGCTCCGCGCAACATGGATGGGCCGCCGATATCGATCTGTTCGATGCACTCTTCAAATGAGGCGCCAGACATCAGTGTTTTATAGAACGGATAAAGATTGATAACTACTAGGTCAAAAGGTTCGATATCAAGGTCGGAAATTGCTTTGAGGTGTTCTGGGTTATTTTGGTCAGCCAAAATTCCTGAGTGAATCTTTGGGTGAAGAGTCTTAACTCGCCCTCCCATGATTTCTGGGAAACCCGTGTAGCTACTTACTTCAGTAACTGCAAAGCCTGCCTCTTGAAGAGTCTTTGCAGTGGAACCAGTTGAAAGAATCTCAACACCAGCATCTGCAAGACACTGCCCCAGTTCGAGAAGGCGATCTTTATCGTAGACACTCACCAGTGCGCGGCGGATAGGTTTGCGATTAGCCATTGATCTTCTCCAGAGTTGGTAAGAGTTTTGCAATGGTCGCAACTATGAGACCTCGTTCGACAATCTTAATGCGCTCGTGGAGCGACTCTTCGGTATCACCCGGATGAATCTCAACACGCTCTTGAGATATGACTTCTCCGGTGTCCACGCCTGCATCAACCCAGTGGATTGTTGTGCCTGTCTCCGTTGCCCCTGAAGCTAAGGCATCACGGACAGCGTGGGCTCCCGGAAAGAGAGGAAGCAGCGCCGGGTGGCTATTGATTATTTTAAATTTGCTAGTTATTCGTTCAGAGAGGATGCGCATAAATCCTGCGCTGACAACGAGATCTGGTTTGAGAGCGGCAATGAGAGTTTCGAGTTCGCGGTCCCATTCTGAGCGATCGGGCAACATAGGGATTGTGAAAGTTTCGATACGTGCCTTGTGTGCTCGGTCAAGAACAGGTGCATCTTTCCGATCTGAAATGACTGCGACGATATCTGCTTCAAGCCCTGCATCGAAAATCGACTGTGCGAGCGTTCCGCTTCCAGATGCGAGAATGACGATGCGCTTCATCGATTATTGCGATTCATTACAACAATTGTTGCAGCTGCACCGATTCCAATTTCGACGGCAATTGAGAGCGCGAATTTCCAAATAGAGACTCCCATGGCTCCCATTTCAGCTGTGATGAGAGAGCCGCTTGCTAGATACCCGAGTAGGACAGCGCCCACTACTGTAAAAATGTAGCTCTGGATCAATGATTGAATTCCATAGACCAGTGACCATCGCGCAAGAAGTACACCGAGTCCAATAAAACCAAGAATCGCAATGAGGGCTAGAGGTTGCTTACCGGTGGGAAGTATTCCTAGCAATGGAAGCGCAGGAATTTGTCCGAGGTGATACCAAAGTGGAGAGACAAGGGTTTCCGCTCCAACTGCTAAACCTGTTCCGGAGAAATATGAAGCGAGTGCGACTGCAGCATTCGGTAAGTAGAGAATATTGAGAAAGAGAAGTAGGAAGCCACCAAAGAAACCTGGTTGCAGGGTTGTCGTGATGTCCTTAACTTGAGAAAAGTTAATAAAAATTAGGACCGTGACTGAGGCAAGTGATGTTCCAAGAGCGATAGCCCAGATACGAGCAGCGATGCGTACAGGCTTTGAGAGCGAAACTCGGGTTCCAGCAGTAAGCGTTGCGATAAGTGCAATCAAGAAGGCGATGATGGGAGCCAAATACCACTGTGGTGAAACTGCAGTTGACTTACTGAGGAATGAAAGTGCGGTGACGAGTAGGGCGTATTGGATTGAAAAAATAACTCGCACACCGTTGATATCGTGAAAATCGCCTTGCAAGCGATCGATGGCTCGATTAAATGCTAAACGGATTGCAATAAATGGAAGTACCACTCCACCGATTGGAAGATAGGTGAGATAACCAGCGATTCCAGTTGGCGGTAAAGCCAGTTGGAATGGAATGTGGTGCGCACCCAACCAGATCCACACTGCACCACGAATTGGATCGGTTGTACTTCCGCTTGCACTTCCAGCCGTCGCCCAAGCAATGAGGGCAATAAATGAAAATGGCAGGAGAAGAAAAGCGGCGCTACGTATTACATGAGACAACGAGACCGAGAGGACGCGTTGCATCGGAAAATTAACGACCTAGGATGTCGCGCATCAATTGCGCTGTTTCGCTTGGTGTCTGTCCGACCTTAACTCCAGCTGCTTCGAGCGCATCTTTCTTAGCCTGCGCTGTACCTGAAGAGCCAGAAACGATTGCACCAGCGTGCCCCATCGTCTTTCCCTCAGGAGCTGTAAATCCTGCAACATAGCCAACAACTGGCTTGGTTACGTACTCAGAGATAAATGCAGCTGCGCGCTCTTCAGCATCTCCACCGATTTCACCGATCATGACAATTGCTGTTGTCTCAGGATCATCCTGGAATGCGCGAAGGCAATCAATATGAGTTGTTCCGATCACTGGGTCTCCACCGATACCAACTGCAGTTGAGAATCCGATGTCGCGGAGCTCGTACATCATTTGATAGGTAAGAGTTCCTGATTTTGAAACTAATCCGATTGGTCCGCGCTTAGTGATATCTGCAGGAATGATTCCGACATTTGATTGCTCGGGGCTGATGAGTCCTGGGCAGTTAGGTCCGATGATCTGTGTTGTTCCCTTTTGAAGCGAATATGCATAGAAGAATGCAGAGTCATGTACTGGGATTCCTTCAGTGATGACCACAACGAGTGGCATCTTTGCATCGATTGCATCGATAACCGCGGCCTTTGCAAACTTAGGTGGAACAAAGACGACAGAGACATTTGCAGCTGTCGCAGCCATTGCTTCAGCGACTGTGTTGAAGACAGGAAGTGTTGTGCCATCGATATCGACGCTCTGGCCACCCTTGCCTGGTGTAACTCCACCAACAACTTTGGTGCCTGATGCCAACATACGACGGGTGTGCTTGGTTCCTTCAGAACCTGTCATGCCCTGAACGATGACCTTGCTCGATTCGTTGATAAAGATAGACATTACTTTGCCGCCAATTCTGCAGCGCGTGATGCTGCTCCATCCATAGTTTCTGCTTGCTCAACCAATGGGTGGTTTGCAGCGTTAAGAATTGCGCGTCCTTCAAGGACATTGTTTCCATCGAGGCGAACAACAATTGGCTTAGTTGCCTTTGGTCCGAGTAGCTCGAGGGCTTGAACGATTCCATTTGCAACAGCGTCGCAAGCAGTGATTCCACCGAATACGTTAACAAATACGCTCTTCACATCAGGGTCACCGAGAATGATTGAAAGTCCATCTGCCATAACCTGTGCAGATGCACCGCCTCCGATATCGAGGAAATTAGCTGGACGCATTCCACCGAATTTTTCTCCAGCGTATGCAACAACATCGAGAGTCGACATCACAAGTCCTGCACCGTTTCCGATGATTCCGACTTGACCATTGTCGAGCTTGACGTAGTTAAGACCTTTTTCCTTTGCAGCAGCTTCAAGGGCATTTGCAGTGTCATGATCGACGAGCGCTTCATGATCTGGTTGGCGGAAATCCGCGTTCTCATCGAGAGTGACTTTGCCATCGAGTGCGACGACGCGACCATCTTCTGTCTTAACGAGTGGGTTTACTTCTACGAGAGTTGCATCTTCGGATTGGAAAGTTTCCCAGAGCTTGACCAATACATCAGCAACTTGATCTGCTACATCTGCAGGGAATTGAGCTTGAGCAACAATCTCTTTCGCCTTAGCAAGTGAGATGCCATCAACTGCACTTACTGGAACCTTTGCAAGTTTTTCTGGAGCTGTATGCGCAACTTCTTCGATATCCATTCCACCAGCAACAGATGCCATGACGAGGAATGTGCGGTTTGAGCGATCGAGAAGAATTGAAACGTAATATTCATCGACGATAGGTGCCGCTTGAGCAATCATCACTTTATGAACTGTGTGGCCCTTGATATCCATTCCGAGAATGGCGCTCGCCTTTTCAAATGTATCTGCTGGATCTACTGCAAGCTTTACGCCGCCTGCTTTTCCACGACCACCAACTTTTACCTGTGCCTTAACAACAACTTTGCTACCCATCTTCGCAGCAGCATCACGTGCCTGCTCAGGGGTAGTTGCAACTGCGCCCTGAAGAACAGGGACGGCATGCTTTTCAAAAAGATCGCGGGCTTGGTATTCGTAGAGATCCACGTAGGCTCCTTAAGAGAGGGGGCGAATAGAGCCCAATCCTAAGTGTTTATTTATAGAGCTGTGACAGGGGCATAGCGGAGCAAGAGGCGCTTATCGCCGTACTGGCCGAAGTTGATGGTCGCCTCGGACTTATCGCCCTCGCCCGCTAGAGCTATGACAGTTCCTAACCCGAATGTGTCATGTGACACACGCTGTCCGACTTCGAGGGCCATGGCAGTTGATTTCTTACCGGTGGCGCGAGGTGGTGGCCCTGATGGAAGTCGTGATTTACGAACTGCAGATGATGTTGTGAAAGTACTGCGGCCTTCATTCTTCCACTCGATGAGATCAGATGGAATTTCATCGAGGAAGCGAGAA
Source organism: Candidatus Nanopelagicaceae bacterium (assembly GCA_965268225.1). Classification (GTDB taxonomy): domain Bacteria; phylum Actinomycetota; class Actinomycetes; order Nanopelagicales; family Nanopelagicaceae; genus Planktophila. Next base: position 1,052,873 of record OZ254166.1, read on the forward strand.
CCTGGGTTGTACTTCGGTGTTCCGAAAGTTAATCGATATTCAGCGCGCGAAATGTAGAGACGCTTTTCTGCGCGAGTTAAACCGACATAAGCCAAACGTCGTTCTTCTTCGATCTCTTTTGGGTCATCCAGAGTTCGTGCATGTGGAAATATTCCATCTTCCATACCTGTAAGAAATACGGTTGGAAATTCGAGTCCCTTTGCGGTGTGCAGAGTCATCAAAGTGACGACTCCCCCGTGGTCTTCACCATCTGGTATCTCGTCGGCATCAGCAACCAATGAAACTTTCTCGAGGAAGCCAGAGAGTGAAATCACTTCATCCTCGCCAAGTTCTTCAAATGGACGCTCTTCATATTCCATCGATGCCGAGACGAGTTCCTTGAGGTTTTCCACGCGAACTTCATCTTGTGGATCTTTGCTGGTTTCAAGTTCAGTCAGTAAACCTGATAGCTCAAGAACTGCCTCAATAATTACTGATGGCTTTGTCTTGGCTTCAACGAGAGTCTGCAGCGCAACTAACATCGATGTGAAGTTCATGATGGATTGCGCAGCTTTGTTAGGCACAGATGTCGCCTCGGATACTCGCAAGAGCGCGTTCCAGAATGAGATGCCCTGTGCCTGGGCAAAGATCTCAACTTCTTCTAGAGCCCGATCGCCGATGCCTCGCTTAGGTAAGTTAATGATGCGGCGGATTGAGACTTCATCATCAGGGTTTGCCAGAACGCGAAGATAGGCAAGTAAATCCTTTACCTCTTTACGTTCGTAGAATCGAAGGCCACCAACGACTTTATAAGGAATAGCAGCGCGCATAAAAATTTCTTCAAAGATACGGGACTGGGCATTGGTGCGATAGAAGACCGCGGTGTCACCTGGATTGGAGTGACCCATATCTTGAAGTGAACGGATTTCAGATTTAATGAATTCTGCTTCGTCGTATTCAGATTCAGCTACATATCCAACAAGTGGCGCACCGGAACCAGCATCAGACCAAAGGTTCTTCTCTTTACGAGATTCATTCTTGGTGATGACAGCATTAGCTGCGTTAAGGATGTTCTGCGTAGAACGGTAATTCTGTTCGAGCAGCACGGTTGCAGCGTTGGGGTAATCGACTTCGAATTGCAGGATATTGCGAATCGTTGCACCACGGAAACCGTAGATAGATTGATCGGCATCTCCTACGACACATAGTTCGGCAAGTGGGAATCCATCGCCTTCGACTCCGGTGAGCTCTTTAACCAATTGATATTGAGCATGGTTGGTGTCCTGATACTCATCGACCAAGATGTGGCGGAATCGAGAACGAAAGCGCGCCTTTGCTTCAGGGAATTTCTGCAAAACCTGAACAGTCTTCATGATCAGATCATCGAAGTCCATGGCATTTGCCTGCTGAAGACGCTTTTCGTACATGGTGTACACGTCGGCCACAATGGTTTCAAATTGATTGGTTGCGTGGCTTAAATATTCATATGGGGTTTGAAGCTCGTTCTTCGCATTTGAAATCAAGTTTTGAAATTGGCGAGCCGGATAACGCTTTGGATCAATATTGAGCGTTTCCATAACTCGTGAAATGAGCTTCTGAGAATCTGCTGAATCGTAAATACTGAATGTGCTGCTGTAACCAAGGCGTTCAACTTCTTGACGGAGCATGCGCACGCATGATGAGTGGAAAGTCGAGACCCACATTGATTTTGCGATAGGGCCAACGAGTTCGGTGACACGTTCCTTCATTTCGCCCGCTGCCTTATTGGTGAAGGTGATTGCCAAGATTTCATAGGGACGAACTTCGCGGCGGGCCATGATGTAGGCGATACGACGAGTTAAAACGCGGGTCTTTCCGGAACCCGCACCAGCGACTACCAAGAGCGGTGAACCGGCATGTGAAACGGCCTTCTGCTGCTGCGGATTGAGTCCGTCGAGCAATGGGTCGGTCGTTGTCATGGCGCGGAGTCTATTAGGCTTGTATGTCATGGAGCCGTTATCAGATTCAGAGATCAAGCGCGTTTTAGTTGTAAATGCCCACCCCGATGATTCGGACTTTGGGGCATCAGGAACTATCGCTCAGTGGGTGCAAAATGGCATCGAGGTTTCTTACGTTCTCTGCACCAACGGCGACCAAGGCGGCGAAGAATCCGGATTTACAAAGGAAGAGATGCCTGCTGTGCGCCAACGTGAACAAAGAGCAGCCTGCGCAGCTCTTGGAATTAGCGATGTCACATTCTTAAATTATGTCGATGGCCATCTCGAGCCAACGATCGCGCTTCGTAAAGATATTGTCCGACAGATTCGTCGAGTACAGCCAGATCGCATTATTTGCCAATCACCAGAGCGTAACTGGGAGCGAATTGGTGCAAGCCATCCAGATCACTTAGCTGCTGGCGAAGCGACTATCCAAGCCGTCTATCCCGATGCGCGTAATCCATTTGCATTTACAGATTTGCTCGAACAAGAAAATCTTCAGCCGTGGAAGGTAAAGGAAGTATGGATGCAAGGCCATGCAAACCCTGATCACTTTGTAGATATCACCGACACTTTCCACTTCAAGATTGCGGCTCTCAAAGAACATGCATCACAGACTGGCCACATGGAAAATCTCGAAGAGATGCTCCGCGAATGGGGTCAGCGCAATGCAGGTATGGGGCAACTTCCTGAAGGTCGAATCGCTGAAGCTTTTAAGATCGTTAATACAAACTAAATTTTATTTAGCTTTTGCCTTAACGATTTCTACAGTCTGAATCGGATATCCATCGCCGGCATACATCGCCTGGTCTCCGCTCATTTGGTAAGCGCCGACATCGCCGATCTTCTTTACGAGATCTAAGCCCTTGGTGATCTTGCCCCAGATTGTGTAATCAGGTCCAAGGGTTGTGTCCTTATAGACCAAGAAGAACTGTGATCCGTTGGTCTTTGGCCCCGAATTAGCCATTGCAACAGTGCCTGCTGGGTAGTTGATTCCGATCGCCTTTGGAAGGTTCTCGTCAATATAACCGGTCCAGCCTGTTGGAGATCCACTTCCGCTTGCAGTTGGATCGCCACATTGGAGAACGTAAATGCCTTCAGTTGTTAAACGGTGACATAAAGATTTGTTGTAGTAACCGGCGTTTGCAAGTGCTGCAATTGAAGTCACTGTAATTGGCGCCTTTGCACCGAGAAGTGAAATAACAATATCGCCACAGTTGGTTGTGAAAGTGAGAGTCTTTGCCGGGCTCTTTGCCGCAACTGTTGGTTGCTTAACCTTTGCAGGCGCATGTCCCTCTGCAGTGCTCTTTGCACACCCTGGAACTGATGTTGGGCGTTCCGCTGATTGTGCAGGTGCCGTTAGTGAAAGTGATGCAAGTGCAACAACTGCTGCAATCGAAAGTAGTTTCTTCATTGTGATATTCCTATTCCCACTCAATTGTGCCAGGTGGCTTACTTGTGACGTCGAGGACCACGCGATTAACCTCGCGGACCTCATTGGTAATACGTGTTGAAATCTTTTCGAGAACTTCGTATGGAACGCGGGACCAGTCGGCAGTCATCGCATCTTCACTAGACACTGGGCGAAGAACAATTGGGTGTCCATAGGTACGACCATCGCCCTGAACGCCAACGCTTCGAACATCGGCAAGCAAGACAACTGGGCACTGCCAGATATCACGATCCAGTCCGGCTGCTTTGAGCTCATGGCGAGCGATCAAATCCGCTTCGCGCAATATATCGAGACGTTCGGCTGTTACTTCGCCGATGATGCGAATACCTAGACCTGGGCCTGGGAAAGGTTGGCGCCAAACGATTTCTTCAGGAAGTCCGAGTTCGATTCCGACTTGGCGAACTTCATCTTTGAAGAGAGTGCGCAGTGGTTCGACCAATTTAAATTTCAGGTCATCGGGCAAGCCGCCGACATTATGGTGAGATTTGATATTGGCAGTTCCTGTGCCGCCGCCAGATTCAACAACATCTGGATACAAAGTGCCTTGCACTAAGAATTCAACATCTCCCCCTGCTGCAATATCTCGCGCTGCCTTTTCGAAGGAACGGATGAATTCGCGGCCAATAATCTTTCGCTTCTCTTCTGGGTCTGTGACTCCAGCTAAAGCGTTGAGGAATTGATCAACAGCATCAACTACAACCAGTTCGACGCCAGTGGATGCAACAAAATCACGTTGTACTTGTTCGGATTCACCACTTCGCAATAGTCCGTGATCTACGAATACACATGTCAGCTGCTTGCCGACTGCGCGCTGAACAATTGCTGCAGCTACCGCTGAATCAACGCCACCAGAAAGCCCACAGATAACTCGCTTATCGCCGATAACTGCCTTCGCCTTCGCTACTTCATCTTCGGCAATATTCTGCGTTGTCCATGAAGGCTTACATCCTGCAATATTGAGAAGCCAATTTTTCAAGATTGCTTGGCCGTGTTCGGAGTGAAGAACTTCTGGGTGGAATTGAACTCCGGCTAACTTTCCTGAAGCATCTTCAAAAGCTGCAATCGGTGTATCTGAAGTAGATGCTGTGACGCTAAAGCCACAAGGGACTTCAGAGACTGCATCGCCATGCGACATCCAGACTGATTGTGATGCAGGAAGTCCTGCAAACATCTTGGATCCTGGCTTCACATCAAGAGGAGTGCGACCGAATTCGGATTTACCAGTCTGTGCAACAACGCCAGCAAGGGCTGCAGCCATTGTCTGGAATCCATAACAGATTCCAAATACAGGAATACCGAGTGCGAAGATTGCAGGATCTACTTTTGGTGCATGCTCTGCATAAACTGATGAAGGGCCACCTGACAAGATAATTGCTTCAGGGCTCTTTGCACTTACTTCAGCAGCAGTAATTGAAGAAGGAACGATTTCAGAGAAGACATTGGCTTCACGAACGCGACGAGCAATGAGCTGTGCATACTGTGCGCCGAAATCGACGACAAGAACGCCGTGCTTATCGGCCATGCTGCATAATGATTTCTACGCGCTGGAATGACTTCACATCTGAGTATCCGCAGGTAGCCATTGCACGACGTAGTGCGCCAAATAAGTTCATTGAGCCATCAGATGTATGTGATGGGCCGTTGAGTACTTCTTCAAGAGTGCCCACAGTTCCGACATTGACGCGCTGACCGCGTGGAACATCTTGGTGATACGCCTCTGAGCCCCAGTGCCAACCAAGTCCTGGAGATTCAACGGCCTTTGCAAGTGCTGAACCCATCATGACTGCATCGGCGCCACATGCGATTGCCTTTGCAATGTCGCCAGACTTTCCGATTGATCCATCGGCAATAACGTGAACATAACGTCCACCTGATTCATCGAGGTACTCACGGCGTGCTGCTGCAACATCTGCAACTGCTGTTGCCATCGGTACCTGGATTCCAAGAACTGTCTGCGTTGTGTGCGCTGCTCCCCCACCGAATCCGACGAGAACACCCGCAGCACCTGCGCGCATTAAGTGAAGTGCGCCAGTTGTTGTAGCAACTCCGCCAACGATGACAGGGACATCAAGTTCGTAGATAAATTTCTTTAAGTTGAGAGCTTCGTTTTCTGCAGCGACATGTTCGGCAGAAACTGTTGTTCCGCGAATAACGAAGATATCGACGCCTGCATCGATAACAGCTTTGTGAAGCTCGGCTGTACGTTGTGGTGAAAGTGATGCTGCAACTGTGACGCCAGAATCGCGAATCTGCTTGATGCGCTCTTTGATGAGTTCTGGGCGAATTGGAGCTGCATAAATCTCTTGCATACGACGAGTTGCATGCTTATCTGGCATCGAAGCGATTTCGCCCAGTGGAATACGTGGATCGTCATAACGAGTCCAGAGGCCTTCGAGGTTGAGAACTCCGAGTCCACCGAGTTTTCCGATGGCGATTGCTGTCTCAGGAGAGACTACGGAGTCCATCGGTGCTGCGATAAGTGGGAGGTCGAACTTATAGGCATCGATCTGCCATGCGGTGCTTACATCTTCAGGTGTGCGAGTACGGCGGCTTGGGACGATAGCGATATCGTCGAATGAGTAAGCCTGGCGTGCGCGTTTTCCGGGTGCGATTTCGTAATCCATAGTTATTTCTTCTTGCTGTAGTTAGGGGCATCGGCCACATGCATAACATCATGTGGGTGGCTCTCCTGTAAGCCAGCTGCAGTAATTTGAATCAAGCGACCTTCGTGGCGAAGAGTTTCGATATCGGGGGCTCCGGCATATCCCATTCCGCTACGAAGTCCGCCAACGAGTTGGTGGACAACATCTGCGACAGGTCCGCGATAAGCAACTTTGCCTTCAATGCCTTCGGGAACAAGTTTGTCTTCGGATAAAACATCGTCTTGCATGTAGCGATCTTTGGAGTATGACTTCTTTTCGCCGCGAGATTGCATCGCCCCGAGTGAACCCATTCCGCGATATGCCTTGTATTTGCGTCCATCTATTTCAACAAGTTCGCCAGGTGATTCTTCACAACCAGCAAGAAGTGAACCGAGCATTACTGAATGTGCTCCGGCAACGATTGCCTTAACAATGTCGCCTGAATATTGAAGTCCTCCATCGGCAATGAGTGGAATGCCGGCTTTGTTACATGCCTTTGCCGCTTCCATGATTGCAGTTACCTGTGGAACGCCGACGCCGGCAACAACGCGAGTTGTACAGATTGATCCTGGACCAACGCCGACCTTTACCGCGTCCGCTCCTGCATTGATAAGTGCCTGAGCACCGGCACGAGTTGCAACGTTTCCGCCAATGATTTCGATGGTGGAAGAAAACTTCTTAATCCTCTCGATAGCTTCAAGAACTGCTCGGTGATGACCGTGAGCTGTATCGACGACGACAACATCAACACCTGCTTCAATTAATTTCTGTGCGCGAGCAAAACCATCTTCGCCCACACCAACTGCTGCTCCTGCAAGTCCAACGTTCTTTACTAACTTGACGTGAGTTACTTGCTCGTCGACCGGAAGGTTGCGGTGGATGATTCCGATTCCGCCAGCCTTTGCCATTGCGATAGCCATGGTTGATTCAGTGACGGTATCCATTGCAGATGAGACGACCGGAACGGCCAAAGTGATATTTCGTGTGAGGCGAGTAGATGTGTCGACCTCGGAAGGGACTACATCTGAAGCATCAGGAAGAAGAAGAACATCGTCATATGTCAGGCCAAGGAGCGCGACCTTCTCAGAATCGATCATGGCGGCTCCTCTAGATAGCAACGAGAGCGCAGTCTACCTGCTCAATTAAGCGCCTAAAGCCTGCGCGATTTCCTCGCAGGCATGCTCAAGGCCCTCGGCTTTGATGACATCGTCGCAATCAATGGAATCCCACCCTGGTCCCCCGATGACAACGCGTGGAGCTGGGCGGATGGCTGGAATCTCATTCCAATATTTCTGCTCTGCATTCTTTGGCAACTGCGCCCACAAGAAGATGGCCGGCGGAGCACATCGCGTCACCATCGCGGAGAGAGCTTCCAACGGTGTGCGAGCGCCGAGAACATAGGTATCGATGTTGCGCTCGCATAGCGCCGCAGCAAGGGCATAGACCGGCAGAGAGTGGAGCTCTTCACCAACTGCTGCAAGGAGCACGGGGCGAGCATTAATTGGTTTTTTTAATTCAACAACTCGGTTATGCATCGTTCGTTTAAGAATTTCAGAGAAGAGGTGTTCAACTTCAATCCCCTTCTGGTTGTTCTCCCACTCTTCACCAATCAAAAAGAGGGTTGGAACAATGACATCAGACCATGCCCCTTCAACACCGTAGGTATCGATTTCATGGGCCAACGTGGTTTCAACAAATGCCCGATCAAAACTTTGAAGCGCTTTATAGAGTGCATCAACAACTTCTTCTCGAACTTCAAATTCTTTAACGATCTTCTTCAGCGGTACCGCGGTCTTGCAAGCCTTAGCCTGTTCGGCGGCATCTGCGGGAGTAACGCCTGCAACGATGAGTCGGCGCATCATGGTGAGCTTGGCTAAATCATTGGGGCAGTAACGGCGATGCTCGCCTTCTGAGTGCTCAGAAGGGCCCAAGCCATATCGGCGATCCCAGGTGCGTAAGGTGGCAGGAGCTACGCCAATACGGCGGGCTACAGCTGCCACCGTCAGTTTCTCTTCAGTCTCTACTGAAGCGCTCTTTGCCATGGCGCTATGGTGGCGTGAAGTGGGGTAACTCACCACTTGAAAATCGGACATTTCGCCCATTGAACAATACGTGAAGCGATAGGTACTTGAACAACTTATGAAACGATTATAGTGTGCGTCTATCAAGGACAAAGGGGAATCACATGGCTGAACTATCACGTCTACCGCAACCTATTGCTGAGCAATGGGAGTGGCAGTACGAAGGATCATGTCGTTCGATGGACTCTGAAATGTTCTTCCATCCTGATGGCGAACGCGGTCCTCGTCGTCGCAATCGCGAGAACGCTGCGAAGGCTGTCTGCGCTTCATGCCCAGTCATTCAAGCGTGCCGCGCACATGCACTTGCAGTCCAGGAGCCATACGGCATCTGGGGAGGTCTCTCAGAAGATGACCGCGCAGTGATCTTGGAACGCCGCGGCATTCCGCTTATCTCGCACGCTTCCTAGATATTCCTCCCACCTTTTCCTCCTAAGGGAAATAGAAAATCCCCCGCACTCAAGAGAGCGACGGGGGATTTTTCTTTGGGTAATTACTTCGAGGATGTCCAAGTAACAATGACAGATGCATGGCGCATCTTAGGAAGATTGTCTACCCCCAGGCCTTTGTATAACTCTTTATAGGCGGCATTAAGTCCGAGTTGCTTCATCAAAGAAGCAACGTGCTTGGCGCGATACTTAGACAAGTACTCAACATTTCCAGTCTTTACTGTTGGCTGAACCCAGCCTTCGACAAGTACTTTTATAGTTGCCTTCAAGCCCGCCTTCTTTTTAATTGTTGCGATCTGTCCAGCAATATTCTTCTTCTCCCCCGCCGTGATGACGACAGAATTCATTGGGAAGAAGACTTCGAAGCGAAGTTCACCTTTTGTAATTAATGGAGCGACTGAAGACTTTGCCCAGACTGCATACAAAGTTGTAGCGGCAGAAAAATTAAAGATCGCTTGGTCCGCATATTCAACTGCCCCGGTCGGTGAAGTTGACCAGCCTTGGAAAGCATTTCCAGCACAAGTAAATGTGTTTGAATTTAGCTTTACCTTGCCTGCGTTCAGTTGCTTCTCAATCTTTATAGGTGAGCAGTTTGAATTAAAAGTCACTGCAACTGGTCCTGTTGGTGTGACAACCTTTGGTTCTTCTTCCCAGATTGCATAAAGGGTTACATCGCTAGTTACCTGTAATGAACCACCATCGAGAATTTGAACCGGGCCAGAAGTTGATTTTGACCATCCCTTGAAGATGTAGCCTGGACGCTTAAAAGTATTTGGAAGCAGTGTGACCGTTCCGGTGCCAGTCTGATTTGTAACAGCTGGGCCAGGATAATTCGGATTGAGTGTGATAGTTGGAAGAGTCGGAGATGAACCGCCACCTGATGAACCGCCACCTGATGAACCGCCACCTGATGAACCGCCACCTGATGAACCATCGGATATCCAGACTGCCGTGAATGTCGTATTCGCGGAAATCGTGTATTTATCTGCTGGCTGATAAGTATTTGGGGCAAGTGCCCAACCCCCAAATGTGTAACCTGTTTTCGCTAATGACCCGCTGTTACCGAGGATTGTTACTTCATCATCAACGAGATAATTTCGTGAATCAACAGGAACGGACCCTGAAGTTGCAGAGTCAGAGCTGTATATGACATTAAAAGTTGGGCTTGTAGTCCACAGCGCAGACAACACAGTAAATGTATCTAACTTAATTGAATCTCCGGAGTAGAAACTGGCTCCATCTTGATCTTCCCACCCCAGAAAAGTATTGCCGGTCTTTGCGTAATTTCCAGTGTTGCCAAGCACGCTTTGAGTGGAACCAAGCGGGTAAGTCGTTAACGCAGCTGGAGCCGAGCCGGTGTTATTGGTATTTCCTGAGTATGAAAGCGTTGTTGTCCAACGCGCATAAAGAGTAATATCCCCGGCAATAGTCAATGTTCCGCTGGCCGCGTATGTAGTTCCTGAACCATCAGCTGCGGTATTCCAACCAGTAAATGTCGCTCCTGCACGCGTGAAACCTGCGCCAGCATCTGTTGTCGCTGTGGCGCCAGCCAAATACTTACCTGAGTCAATAGGAAGTGTTGCACCGGAATCTTCTCCATTTAATACATAAGTGACCTTCGCATACCAAATTGCATACATCGTCACATCAGTTGAACCAAGAACATATGCGCTGCCTTCGGCTCTAACCGTAGTAGCGAGCGAAGTTGAAGTTTCGCTCCAGCCAGCAAAGGTATAGCCCGAACGCGACAATGACCCTCCAGTTGCTAGGGTCATTGAGCCTGAACCAACCTGCGGGTCAGGCGGCGTACCAGTTCCGCCATTCGCCGAGTAAGTCAACGAGTGGTTTACGAGCGAACCATCGATAGTCACAGACGCAGAGGACGTATCTGTCACGTATGCGACTTTAGGTAGATACGCCTCTGCTGCTTTCTTTACTGTGAATTTTGACGATTGGATATTTGGCGCCGAGATGTTAATACGAGCAGATGCGCTAGCCGTAAAGAAGTGTCTTGTAACTCCACTCATCATGATTGAAGAACCTGGACCAGCGCTCGTTGCTTCGGAAGCTGGAATAGCTTCAATCTGTGCAGGCGAAAGCACTACCTCTCCATTACTTCGAGTGTTAGCTGTTACAGAAGCATAGGCAGTGCATGTGTACTCCCAGACTTCACCTGCATCCATCGCACCTGATCCATTTGTATCACCCACGTTGAAACCAGAGCCATTCTTAAGTGACTTGAAAGTAGCGCTGTTGCAGTCGGCATCGTTTATTGCATTGAGGATTAGCGCGTTTATTCCTGGAATTGCGGAGGCATTTGGGCCTTCGCTAGGAGTAATTCGGTACTTGAAGACAATCTTGTCTCCACGACCGGCCGAGACGCTGCTCGAAAATACAGTTCGAGTCTCATCTGTAGTTCCGACATAAACCTGCGCAAGTTTCACAATAGTCATGCGCGGATCCATGACAAAAACTGTGTAATTTGCTTGTGGAGGTTGGTAGCTACCGCCACCATAAATAGCCGTAACATTAAATTGACTCAATAATGTTGAGGTATCCGCGGGGCGAATGCATGTAAATGTCCAAGTCTGCCCTGGGTTTAAGTTTCCACTTAACGAGGCAGAAATTGCACAGTTTGTATCTGATGGAGTCGCCCCTGTGAATGTCACGCCACCTGTGTTTTTGACTTTATAGGTATAGGTGACATTCTCGCCATAAAGAACGTAATCTTTATTTGGATTGATTGTGAGGAGAATTTCTGGGGATTGGACATCCACAAAGTTTTCAACTTCACCGCTTTGCACTCGGTTACCCAGACCGTCTAGGCCAGAAGCCGACGCCGTACTTGTCTCAGATATCGTCAACTTCGGTGCTGTACATGTAAATGTCCAGGTTTCAAGAACTTCGAGGATTCCATCCGCGTCGTCACCACTTACTGGAGTACTTCCAACATTGCAGCCAGTGTCATTTACTCGAACGTTTGTAACTGTCGAAGTATCAATTACGACCGTATATGTGTAGGTAACAGTATTTGAGTCCGAAACTACGATAGTCGTTGCCGGACCATGGCTAGAGACGCTATCTCGAGCAACCTTGGAAACCGTCAATGAGGGTTTCTGCACAATCTCAACAGAATATGTCGCTGTATTTGAGGTTACTGCTGATTCAAATCCAACTGCCGTTGAATTTGCAATAACGGTACGACCTGAAAGAGGTGAGGTAATGGCTGAAGTCGTACAAATAAAGATCCAAGTCTCTTCTGGATCGATATTTCCGTCTCCATTGTCGTCACCTGATTTGAATCGAGGATTCGGACAATCCTGAATCGTGATTCCTGCCTTATACAGCTCCACATTTCCAGTATTTAGAACTGTATATGTGTAAGAAATCGAAGATCCTGAATAAATCTTCTTTGTTGCAGGAGAAACCGAAACGGACATGGACGCTGTTGCAACGGAAACATCATCCGCGCTTTCAGCAGATTCAGGATCCCCCGCTGAGTTTGTGCCAGATGCAGTGGCTACACCTGTCTTTGAAGTGTTCACAGTAATAACGCATGTGTACTGCCAACGTTCACCTGGCTGCAAATCAGTGCCGCCATTTCCGGCGATTACAGTTTTGGAGCCCATTGAGCCGCAGTCCGGGTCAGTGATCGTTACGGCAGTAAGCGTGTCATTTCCAGGGTTCCAAAGAACATATGTCGCTGTCACTGTCTCGCCAGTCAGCACAGATTTCTTATTCACGGTCTTGGTTAAAGCAATTGACGCTGCTTTAAATGGGGTGAAAATCGTTGCATAGGTAGGAGTTGTCTGACCTGATGAAGTAACGCCAGCAATATTTACCAAACCTGCTAGGTAGGCTTCAGGAATTCGTTGCGCCACATGAGCATCAAATGTAACTTTTACGCTTGAGTTAGCAGCAACGGAGTAACCGTTTCCACCGGGACCATTAAGGGCTTCACTCCAACTCTTAACGCTAGAGCTTTGGATAGAACCAAGCTCTTTTGCAAGTACAAAGAAATCATCGAGATAAATTTTGTCCGCTTGCTTCTTACTTGCAAAAGTAAATTTAACTGTTAACGTATTAATTTTTCCTGCTGTCACCAAGTTTGACGGGTAGGTCAAGCTCACAACTTTCATGTTCGACGCTTGAGAATTGCTGCCTGTCCCGCAGTAACTTGACTTATTATTCTTGTCGATCGAAAGCGACGATGAACTTTGACCTCCCAAATACACCTTAAGACTTGAGTTTGAGTCACTGACGTACGCTGTGCATGCAAAAATAATGCTAATTCCTGAGTTTGAATATGAGTTACCATCAAAAGTGATGGATTTTGTGATACTTGCGCTCTTTGTGCTGGACTGATCTGATGACAAGTTGAAACCCTGGAATGATCCATCCGCATATGTACTTGAACCCGGGAAAGTGGCACTTCCAGTGGTGTAGCCTTTCAAATAATTGCTAGACGAAGACCATGAGGAAGAACTAGAAGAGTTACTCTTTGTCCAAGAAGATGCGTTGATATCTGTGAATTGATCCGCTGAAACTTCTCCCGATGTCACAAAAACATCGTCAATCCATATGTATTTTGTACCGGACCATGCACCGCTCATTTCGAATTTCAATGTGAAATCTTGAAGTGTGTTGGTCAAAGAAAGTTTGCTTAGGTCAATCGGTACGTTAAGTTCGACTCTAGATGCGATACTGCAATTTTTTGTACCAACCACATTGCTGCCCACCGAAACAATAACTGCAGTCCGGGAATCATTAGTAAGGCACTCAAAGTGGACCACGGCCGACTTATAAATATTAGATAAACGCAAGGTGCGAGTCATGTTGTAGCCTGCAGATGGATTGCTTCCGCCTAAACGCGCAGAGTTATTCTCGTACTTTGCAGGCGACGATAATGAGGAAGAAGTAGTGCTAATGCGCGCCCCTGCTGTCCAACTCGAACCAGTCTTCCATCCAGAACCAGCGGTATCTGTCTCGAATTTGTCCCAAGCAATGATTGATGGGGTAGAAGTGTCATTTGAGGACAAGCTGCTTGCCTGAACGGTTGCGGATTCGACAGTAAGGCCAGCTGGCAAGAGGTCTGAAATCTTCACACCTGACTTTGTCGACGCGCCTTTGTTAGTGATCGTAATTGTGTAGGTCGCATCAGTTCCCTTTGTGAGAAGTGCAGGACCAGATTTTGTAATAGCTAAATCACCGGCAGTTTGAACTGCAACTGTGATGGAGTTGGAGGTGACAGTTCCTGACGCGGCAGTCGCCGAAGTAACTGAAAGCTTATTGGTTCCCGCACCTGTGACGCCGGTAAGAGTACAAGCTGCTTCCCAGGCTTCTTGATATTTGATTTCTGAAATCAAATATGTCTGACCATTAGAAACATCACTCCAGAATTTGCCACTTCCATCTGTGCAAGAAAGTTTCGCAGCGATGGGGGTAAATTCATCTTTAATAGTGATATTCGTAATCGATTGTGATGTATTGCTTGAATTCCTAATTCGCAATTTAAAGGCGGCTATTCCACCGTTCGCCGCAACTTGATCCGTTGGAGTCTTCTCAAGTGTGAGTGATGGACGCGGCGTTGTGTCGACTGTTACGGCAGTCGAATTAGTTGCCGAATTATCTGTGAGATCCGTATCAAATGAGGTTGTTCCCGCAGTTGCTACAACTTTAAATGAACCTGCTTCGCCTGGAACCAGTTCATAGGTAATCGTGACGCTCTGTTCATCCCCTAAAGTTTTGAGGTAGAAAATGACTTTATTGTTGATGGCATCATGTACATAGTTGACTCCAGAGGGTGCAGTACCTGAATAACTCCACGTTGGAGAATACGTAGAGTTAAAAGTGCCACCCGCAGGAACGGGTATTGTCACCATAACATCCGAGGCATAGTTGCCGTCCCCCGATGTGGTTCCTGCAATAGCTCCGTCATTAGTTATGACAGCTGTGTAGCGAAGCTTTGCACCAGTGAGCGCACCACCAAGTGGGCTAACAGTCTGTGCAATTCGGATGTTCGCTGTTGGAGCAATTGCGATGGTTTGGTAACCAAATGAGAATCGACCGCAGCTATCGACAATGGTAAGAGTCAGGTTGCATTTGATCGCACCCGGAACATTTGGCGCAGTAAAGGTTGTTGAAGACGAACTTGCAGCTGCAAATGATCCTGTCGCGGAGATTGGACCGTTTGAATCTGAACAGGAAGAGGCCCATGAGTAACGGTAAGTACCTGACCCACCCATCGCATAGCCAGCAACCGGAAATGATGAACCAGTTGATGCCGCTGCCGTACTTGTTTCTGTCATTACAACAGTAGGAGTTCTATCTGTAGCAGATGGAACCTGGCCGTTATTCACTGCCGCAAGAAGTTGGAAGTTGAAGAATGCGCGTTGTGCGGCTACGTCATCAACCGATCCTTTTGCCACCGAGTGGCCACCTTGATACATAACAAGGCCGGCATTGAGGTCTCCGTAGGCGGGACCATAGAGTATTGCTGCCGCTGCTTGGTTGGGATTAGTAACTGCAGAGCCGCTGTTTACATTTGCCTGTGTCTGATCATAAACAAGGACGCGAGTAGTTGGGCGCCAACGTGATACCGCACCAGCAGTTGTATTTGGAATAAAGATTTGCTCAGAACCAGCTTGCATTGCAGCATCTGTCGTTCCAAGGAATTGAGCTACTGGGTCTCCTGGCACTCCTGCAGCACCGAGAGAATAAGCGGGTGAACCTTGAGAAGAGTGCGCGTTGTAAAGAATAGTTCCAGTTTCACTGAGGAAGTTGGTGACTAATTTTCCAGCGCCATCCTTCATGTTTTCCAAGACTGAAACTGCGTGGCAGCTGGCATACAAATCTCCACCGGATTTAACGAAGTTTACAAGTCCAGAGTGGGTTGCATATGTTGGATCGGCGTGAGGCATGATGTACATGTCATCGCAAGGGGTCAATTGGGATGGCGATGCAAAGCGATATGCAGGTGGGTTATTAACATCTGTGAGAGAACCTTGCGGGATTCCCGCATTCGTAAAATAGGTCACTGCGACTGATCCATTTTGTGCGTCCAGAACGGAGCGTGGCCAACTCTTAATTGTTGCGAAAAGCGGAACAGTATTATTTGTGGCTGAGTTTGTGTACGTGTTTGTACATGGTCCATCAACAGTAAGGCCAGAGTAAAGAGATTTCCAGGAATCAATCTTTGCTTTCGCTTGCGCAGCAAACTCTTTAGGAATTACAAATGCGCCAGATTTATAGTTCTTTGCTGTACCTGTGCCCATGCAGTCAAAAGAAAAATCTGTGCCATTGTTTCCCTGCACTACATCGACATTCGATTTTGTTGAGTTGATAATCCATTGAACGGGAATTTTCGCCTTGACGAGCTCGTAAACGAGTCCATATTGCTTTAGCCCCTGGTTGACGGTCTGCTTAGTGGCTGTGCCTGTAAGTGCGCCAGAATCAATGATGTACGCACCTGCTTCGATTGGCACATCTCCTGAGTTGGGACCAGGGTTGCGGTAGCCGGCATCCGTCGAGAGGCGATCACTAGCGGGCGCGGCATTTGCCGGAGCGCCGGTTCCTCCCGTAATAAGAAGTGGTGCTACAAGAGCAAGAATGGCAATCTTGATAGCACGTGTAGAGATCTTCTTATAGATAACAGAATTGAAAAATGACACCGTGACCAACTTTCGAGTTTTTAGCAGGGCGCTAATCCACCTTGCCTCACGCTTGTATGGGTGAGGGTGAAGGTGAGGTGAGCAATATACCTACGGTTTACTCAAAGGGTGAACATTCAGGGTTAGGGCTAGCCCCCAGTTTGAGCATGAGAAAGCCCCCACACTCATTCGAATGCAGGGGCTTTCTGGGAATTGCCTGAACTTAGTGGCTGTATTTATGAGCCACGCGCAAGCTAGTGGCTGTGCCCACCAGGACCATGTGAGTGGCCGTGGCCGCTTGATGCTGGTTCTGCATCTGCTGGCCGCTCGAATACAACAGCTTCTGTTGTAATGAACATTGCAGCAATTGATGCAGCATTAGCGAGTGCTGAACGAGTCACCTTTACTGGGTCGATGACGCCATCTTTTGCAAGATCGCCATAGACATCAGTTGCAGCGTTGAAGCCCTCGTTGTGCTTCATTGCGCGGACCTTTGCAACTACTACGTAGCCTTCAAGTCCAGCGTTCTCTGCAATCCAGCGAAGTGGTTCGTCACATGCCTTACGGACAAGTGAAACACCTACAGCCTTATCGCCTGTGAAGCCGAGGTTGTCATTAAGAGCATCTGCAGCATGCACAAGTGCAGCGCCTCCGCCGATAACGATTCCTTCTTCAACAGCTGCGCGAGTTGCAGAGATAGCATCTTCAAGACGATGCTTCTTCTCCTTCAACTCAACTTCAGTGTGTGCGCCGACCTTGATTACGCAAACTCCACCAGAGAGCTTTGCAACTCGCTCCTGAAGCTTTTCGCGATCCCAGTCAGAATCAGATTGTGAAATCTCGGCACGAAGTTCGCCAATACGACCTGATACTGCTGACTTGTCGCCAGCACCATCAACGATTGTGGTTGTCTCTTTTGTGACAACGATGCGACGAGCGCGACCGAGATCCTCAAGAGTTGCAGCCTCGAGTTTCATACCAACTTCTTCAGAGATAACAGTTGCACCTGTAAGGATTGCAATGTCCTGCAAGATTGACTTGCGGCGGTCGCCGAATGCAGGTGCCTTAACAGCTACCGATGTAAATACTCCGCGCATGCGGTTTACAACGAGAGTTGAAAGGGCTTCGCCTTCAACATCTTCAGCGATGATAAGAAGTGGCTTTCCTGCCTGCGACACCTTCTCAAGAAGTGGAAGAAGTTCAGCTAGAGCTGAGACCTTGTTGCTGACGAGAAGGATGTAAGCATCTTCAAGTACAGATTCCATGCGATCTTGATCGGTGACGAAGTATGGAGAGATGTAGCCCTTATCGAACTGCATACCTTCAGTGAATTCGAGTTCGAGAGCTGTTGTTGATGCTTCTTCAACAGTGATGACGCCATCTTTGCCGACCTTATCCATCGCTTCTGCGATGAGGTCTCCGATTGCGCGATCCTGTGCTGAAATCGTTGCCACATCTGCGATCTGCGCCTTATCTTTTACGACAGTTGCGTTCTCGCGAAGACGTGCTGAAATTGCCTCAACAGCTGCTTCGATTCCCTGCTTGAGATCCATCGGCTGTGCGCCGGCAGCAAGGTTACGAAGACCTTCCTTGACCATTGCCTGAGCAAGCACTGTTGCAGTTGTTGTTCCATCACCAGCGACATCGTTGGTCTTTGTAGCAACTTCCTTAACGAGCTGTGCGCCCATGTTTTCTACTGGATCTGAAAGTTCAATCTCTTTTGCAATTGTCACACCATCGTTAGTGATTGTTGGTGCGCCAAATGACTTTGAGATGACGACGTTACGACCCTTAGGTCCGAGTGTTACCTTGACGGTATCCGCGAGTTGGTTAACTCCGCGTTCCATTGCGCGACGAGCATGCTCGTCGAATTCCAACATTTTGCCCATGGATTACTTCTCGATTACTGCGAGGATGTCGCGAGCAGAAAGAACGAGGTACTCCTCGTTGTTGTAGCGAACTTCTGTTCCGCCGTACTTGCTGTAGAGAACGACATCGCCGACCTTTACATCCATCGGTACGCGAACGCCATCATCGAAGCGGCCTGGGCCGACTGCAACAACTGTGCCTTCCTGTGGCTTCTCTTTCGCTGTATCTGGGATAACGAGACCTGATGCAGTTGTTGTTTCAGCTTCAGTTGCCTTAACAACGATGCGATCTTCGAGCGGCTTAATGGCTACTGCCATGGTTGTACTCCTTTTTATCGAGGTTTAACTTCGAGATATTCACTATCTTCGGGGCTCACCTGCTTTAGCAGTGTCGACCCTAGAGTGCTAACGCCAAGCCTATGGGCGCTTATTCCCAGGGGCAAATTGAGAGTTAGAGGCTGACCTGCTCGACCTTTAGGCTCGAATCAGCGTCGAAGGCGCCCTGTGTGGCTGGTCTGCCGGCGCTGACCATAAGGCTGCCCAGGGAAGCGACCATCGCCCCGTTATCGGTACAAAGGGCTGGGCTCGGAATACGGAGCTGGATGCCAGCTTTCTCACAGCGTTCGGTGGCCACGGCGCGTAGGCGTGAGTTAGCAGCAACTCCCCCTGCGATCACCAGCGAATCAATCCCTGACGATTTACACGCAGCGAGTGCTTTCAGAAGTAGAACATCAACAATTGCTTCTTGGAAAGATGCAGCGACATCTGCGCGAACATGTGACGGAGTACTTTCAAGGTATCGGGCAACTGCGGTCTTAAGTCCAGAGAATGAGAAGTCGTAAGGACGAGTAGCCCAGTCGTTAGTTGTCGTGAGCCCACGTGGGAAATCGATAGCGCTCGCAGAACCGTTTACCGCTTCACGATCGATAGCTGGTCCACCAGGAAAACCTAAACCGAGAATGCGAGCAATCTTGTCGAATGCTTCACCAGCTGCATCATCCATCGTTGCGCCAAGTTTTGTAATCGAACCTGTGATGTCATCAACCTGAAGAAGTGATGAGTGCCCACCACTGACAAGGAGAGCGATTGTCGGATCTGTTGGTTGATTGTGTGTTAAGTAATCAACCGATACGTGTGCGGCTAAGTGGTTAACTCCATAGAGCGGGCGGCCAAGCCCTTGAGCCAGTCCACTTGCTGATGCAACTCCGACAAGGAGTGCGCCCACTAGTCCAGGGCCTGCGGTTACTGCAACAGCATCGATATCTGAAAGTGAAATCTGCGAATCTTTGATCGCACGTTCAATACTGGGCAACATTGCTTCTAAGTGTGCACGTGATGCGATTTCAGGAACTACTCCCCCAAAGCGAGCATGTTCATCGACGCTCGATGCAATTACATTGGCAAGCAATGTGCGACCACGGACAATGCCGATTGCCGTTTCATCACACGACGTTTCAATTCCAAGGACTATGGGTTGCATTAAGCAAAGTCCTTGCGCATCACGAAAGCATCTTTACCTGGGCCGTAGTAATCCATGCGCACAGAGATTTTCATGTAACCCAGCGATTTATAGAGCTCTATGGCTGACTCGTTGGTCTGTTCAACCTCAAGCATCATCGCGCTAGCCCCACGATCTTTAGACCACTCTTCAATCTGGCGCATAAACTCTTTAGCGATTCCCTGCCTACGATATTCAGGCAGAACTGCCACGGTAAGAATGTCCGCTTCAACGCCGGGCGCTGGAAGAAATACTCCGCAATATCCAATGATTGTGTTGTTAGCTTCAGCAACAGACATGTAGCGAGTAGTTGGAATCCCTGCGAACTCCTCCTTAAATTGCGCTGTATTCCATGGCGAGTACGGAAAGAGTTGCTTCTCGTAAGAAGCAAGAACCGGAGTATCTAACGCAATCGGTTGGCGATAAGTAATCATGGTCGCTCCGCAGTTGGAACAGCATCAGGTCGACGCAAATACATAGGTTCGGTGATGTTCTGTGATGCGCTCAGCGAAACCAACTTCTTCATATCCGGGTATTGATCAATGATGAATCCATCAACTTCCGCAGGCTTGCTGACCGATGGACCTTCGATACGCACGCCATCTTTATAGCGAGCCCAGTAAATCTCTTTACGGCGCGCATCGATAGCAACGGTGTACTCGCTCTGATCAATCGCAATCGCATCGAGTGAACAGACTCCGATAACCGGAATATTGCGAGCTAATCCAAATGAGTGTGCAAATGCGATTCCAACACGAAGACCTGTAAATGGTCCAGGACCCATTCCAACAACAACTTGCTTAGGCGGATGTGAGACTTTAAGAGCCTCAGCTACTAATTGAGAGAGGGCGCGACCATGGTCTGTTGCGCCTTCATGAAAGTTTTCAAAGAGAACTTTGTCTCCATCAATAATTCCAACGATTGTGCGCGAGGTAGAAGTATCAATCGCCAAAGTAAGGGTCATGCGCTAAACCCCTGCCAACGTGCACCAATCGGCGTAACGGTTACATCGCGAACCTCATCTGTTCGGTCAATAACTATCTCAAGTCGCTCTTCGCTCAGCCTGGCCGACTCTTGCCCGCCCCATTCGATAACAGTGACTGCACCCTCGCGTGGTGAATCCAAATCGAGATCATCTAAGTACAACGCCGCATTTCCGCCTTCAAGTAGGCGATAGGCATCGACATGAATCAATGGAAGTGGAGCCTTATGAATACGAGAGATTACGAATGTAGGAGAAGTGACATCGCTGATTCCAAGTGCCTCCCCTATTCCCTGTACAAGGACGGTCTTGCCTGCACCAAGTGGGCCATTGAGAAGGATGAGATCGCCAGCTACACATTGTTCGCCAATTCGCTTTCCAAGTGCGCGCATATCGGCTGCTGTAGCAATCTTCACTCATGAAGGATAGTTGAAGAAAAAGAAGAAGGGCCCCAGGTTTCCCTGAGGCCCTTCTCTACTTACTTAAGTGTTACGAGAGTGACTTGAAAGTCGGTACTCGGAACTTGTTGTCGTAAGACAAGCCCACCTTCTTAGCAGCAGTCACAGTTGGTCCCTGGTTAGGGAACTTGCCTGTGTTTACTGCGCCAGCAACCATCTTTGCAGCAGCAAGCCACTGTGAAGATGTGTAGAGACAGTGGCCTGTGCCAGCGCCGACAGCGGCTGTGAGATCAGGTGATCCAGCTGATGTGAACTTGGAGTACTTAGGTGCAGTCTTTGCCCAAAGCATTACCAACTTCTTAACTGGAGCCTGATAGTTACGTGACTTCTTTGCGCCTTCAATTGCAGCATCCTTCGCTGCAGCAAATTTCGCATCGTAATTATCAACGTACCACTGTGCGATTGATGCAGGTGTGTACTCATCTGATTCAGCAGCGATCATCACTGTTGGCTTTGTGATTTCGCCCTTAAGTCCGATAAGGCCTGGGACCTTTGCAAGAGCTGCAGCATCTGCAGTTTCGCGTGGAGTTGCAGCAAGTGCTGCAAGGAGTCCATCGACTGCAGTGTTGCCACCGAGTGCCATTGAGAAGATATCGCGATCAGATGAAACACGTGCAGCGTAATCAGTCTTTGAGTTATCGAAGACCTTTCCACCTGTTAGCAGTTCACCATCTGCGATGAGCAAGCTTCCTGCAACGCCGACAGTTCCCATGTTTTCAAGAATTGCGACTGCTGGGGCAATTGCCAATGGATACAACTCTGCAGAACCCGCAGGTCCTGAAGTTCCATCAACGTGCTTGCTTCGTGTAGGAATTCCTGCCATCAAACCAACTGCAAGGAGTGCAGAACGTGATGGGACTCCAGCTTTTTCAAGCGCCTTACCTGCAGGGCTTGCAGTATCTGGCCATGCACCTGATGTGAGTCCGGCTGACAGCTTGCCGAGAACTGTGAGCACCTTGCCGATATTGGCAAGCTGTTCTTGTTGACGAACAACTGAATCTGTTGAGTATCCACCAACCTTGATGCTTGGATCGAAGTAAGCCTTAAATCCGTAGAGTGCATCGCCGAAGTAGCTAATCATTGCGTTATCTGGATTGGCTGCTGGGCAGCCAAGAACTAATCCATCGACCAACTCTGGATTAGTTTCAACGAGCTTCTGTGAGTGCAGTGCGCCAAGTGACTGGCCCCAAGCGATGACCTTCTTCGTTGTTGGGAACTTCTTCTTGAATGTTGCAATGAGTTCAACGTTTGCATTGAGCGCTTCTGTGACGTTAAGGCTCTGGCGTGAATAGCCAGAACCAGCAACACCATAGCCAGCAGCAACAAGTGAGTTGATGATAGTCAAGTCACCTTCAGATGCACCTGGTCCAGGTTCAGCAGCAGTGATAAGAGTGTAAGGACCCACCGGAGCAAGCGTTGCCGGGATACTTATGTTCGGACGAATTCCATGGGACCAGATAAATACTGTTCCGTTGAAGTTCGCTGCTGCAATCATGCTGTAAAGAGCACCATCGGCGCCAGCGCCAGCGCACTTTGTAACGTAATTAGCAGTTACGCATTGTGGATCAGCTGCTTGCGCAGTTGATGGGATAGCTACTACAGCTGTAGCAACGAGTGCTGCTGATGCTACAGATGTAAGGAAGCGTGATTTTTGCAATGTAAATTTCTTAAGTGTGATTTTCATTAGTTTGGTAGCCCCTTCGCAGGCATTGCAGGACGCTTGTATGAAGATTCAACAACCGGTCCGTTACCTGAGTCTGTTGTGTAGACGGTGTACTTGCCACCATCTGGCTTAAGTGCGCCAGTTGGATCGTATGTGCCAATCCAGTAACCAGTTGCACCTACGTGAGATGTTGCTGAGTAACCGAGTGGTGCAAGGAATGGGTTAGCAAGTGTTGCGCCCTTAGTTTCAATAGTCTTGATCAAGCCTGCACGAGTGAGGTTTGAGCCAGCTGCCTGCAAAGCCTGCACTGCGAGGAATGCGTTAGACATACCTGCGACAACGTTGTTATCGAAAGTCTGTGTTGGCTGTGCCGATGCATAAATTGACTGGAACAACTTGATGTATTCATCTGTTGAATCAGTTGGAGCTGGAGCGAATGAGAAGCCCTTTGCGCCGTAGAGAAGTGGGACATAGGCCTTATTTGTTGATGCGATGGTTGTTGCATCGCCACCAACAGATCCGAGGACCCACTGAGTCTTGTATCCCGCTGCATATGCATTTGCGAGCGCTGCAGTTGAAGCTGAAGAGACACCGAAGAGAACAGTTACATCAGTACCTGAAGCCTTGAGCTTTGAGATCCAACCAGCACCCGTAGCAGGTAGTGACTGTGAACCTGAAGCGTAAGGAATAGCTGTTGTGAATGTGACACCTGCCTGCTTGAAGCCGGCGAGTGCGTCACGACCAAAGTCGTCATCCTGGTAGATAAGTGCAAGCTTCTTATCTGCGTACTTATCCTTGAGGAACTTACCCATGACCTTTGCTTCCATGTAGTAGGAAGGAAGTACTGAGAATGTTGTTGGGTACGCCTTCTTGTCAGCGAATCCGCTGAACCCTGTATTGACGAAGAGTGAAGGAATTCCGCGCTTAGCGAGCTGTGTTGAAGCTGAAATCGCCTTAGTGCTCGCGGTTCCAAGTGTTCCAACAAGTGCAAAAACTTTATCCTTAAGGATGAGCTCGTTCGCCTTTGCGACAGCAGTAGTTGGGATGTACTGATCGTCCTTGATTACCAAAGTAATCTTGCGACCATTTACTCCACCATTGGCGTTGACGTAGTCGAAGTACGCCTTCATTGCGCCAGGAATCTTGTTATAGCCAGGAGCTGCAATACCTGTCATTGGGACTGTGATGCCCAACTTGATTGAGGTAGAAGTTACACCTGGGTCTGAGGCTGCTTGTGCAGGTAACGAGCTAGCGGTCATTGCTGCAACTGCTAGCACCGCAGAAGTTAGAGCTAACTTCCGACGATTTGTTCGGATCATGTCATTCCTTCCATCGAGGGTTCTTACGTAGTTGTACGTAAAAGTTATTTATGAGCCCGATGTTCCCGACGTGTACGCAACTGTTCAACAGGCCCGTTCGGGACAAACAACACTGTCAAAATCAGTAACGTACTAACCAGGAGACCAGGCAAGTTATTGGCGACAGCATCTGAACTTTCAAAACGGTGTACAACCGTGTCGACGATTTCAGGTATTGCTACCAATGTCACTGCCCCAATCATTACGCCTCCGAGGGTAGTTACGCCAGATAGCACTGCGCCTGTCGCGAGAGAAAAAGAGAGGGCTAGAGGGAAGGCGCCGGGTGAGACGGTGCTGATTGTCATCGCCAAAAGGGCGCCTGCGAGCCCTGCCAAGCCTGCGCTGACGGTAAAGGCGAGGACTTTATTGCGACCTACATTGATTCCGGCCAATTCAGCGGCAACATCGTTTCCACGTACAGCTCTCCAATTTCGACCGTAACGCGAATTCATAACATTTCGTAACCAATAAATAGAGATCAGAGCAGCAAGGGATGCAATCCAGAAGTACCACTTGTACTGGGTGAAATCTGCACCGAGAGATGCCGGTGGCATGCCAATGTCATAGAGAAGACCTTGCTCTCCACCAAAGATTGGGAATTGATTTGCAATTGATGGAAGTCCAATTGCAAGTGCGAGAGTTGTTCCAGCTAAGTACGGTCCACTTAAACGCGCAGCTGCGAGACCGAGAAGATATCCCCCAAATGCTGCGGCAAGTACTGCAATTACAAATGTTAACCAGACAGGCGCTCCCCAATGGTTACGTGAAAGTGCAGCTGCATATCCACCGATTGCAAGCAGCGCACCATGTCCCAAAGAAACTTGTCCTGAATAACCAGTAAGCAAAATAATTGAAGCGATTGCAATGACATAGATTGCAACTGTCGCACCTTGGAATACGCGAAGCTCATCTACGCGATTACTTAACAAGAATAGAGCTACACCGAATAGCGCAAAGCCGAGAAGAGGATGTTTCTTAAGCACGGCGACCCGCCTTTGTTCCAATAAACCCTTGTGGGCGAATCAGTAGGACAAGTAGAAGTAGTGCAAATGCCACGATGAAGACGAGAGTTCCGCTGATATAAATCTGAACTACAGCAAGTACTAGCCCAAGAACGACTGCACCAAGAACTGCGCCCGGAAGAGATTCAAGACCACCAATTACTGCAGCGATAAATCCAAAGGTAAGAAGAAGGCTAAATTCCAATGAATCAGGTGAGACTGCGCCAGTTCCATTTACTGTCTGAAGGAGACCTGCTGCAGCTCCGGCAGCACCAGCGATTGCCCAGCCGATCGTACGGATTGCACCCACGCGGATTCCAGCAAGTTGTGCAATCTCTGGCGCGTAGGCAGAAGCGCGCAACGAGAGACCTAGGCTCGTCTTCTGGAAGATGAAGCCAAGCACTAAGACCATTCCGAGAACAGTCAGCAAGACAAGTAAGTTCATCGGAGAAAGTGCGATTGTCTCTTCTCCAAATTTAAATCCAACTTTTGAAAGCGGAGGTTGAATTTGAATATCTTGGTTACCCCAAATAAAGCCGATGATCGCGCGGATAAAACCAAGTAAACCGAGAGTGGCAATGATTGGAACAATTCCAGCAACAGGGCCAGAAGTGCTGTGCTTGATAAGGGTGCGAATAAGAAGTATCTCAACGAGCGCGCTGAAGAGTGCGCCGAGAATCATCGCCAATGGAAGTGCGATCCAGAAATTGCCAGTCTTTTGCACGAGCTCGAAACCTATGTAGGTGGAGAGCAACGCCATACCCGCCTGAGCAAAGTTAATGACGCGAGTAGAACGCCATACCAACACCATTGCGATTGCCATCAGTGCATAGATGGATCCAGCACCGATTCCGATGAGAAGCATGTTAATAAATTGAGTCATTAGTACCCCAAGTAAGCAGCTCGCACTGCTGGGTCGGCGATGAGGGCTGATGCGCTACCGGAAGTTGCAACGCGTCCGAGGTTGAGAACAACTGCAGTGTCAGCGATCTTCAGTGCGCCCATTGCATTCTGTTCTACAAGAACAACGGTAAGGCCCATAGAGTCAACGATTCCGCGGATGGTTTGGAAAATCTGCTCGATGATAAGCGGAGCAAGTCCAAGGGAAGGTTCATCCAAAAGTAAAAGGTTTGGCTTCGACATGAGAGCGCGGCCAATAGCGAGCATCTGACGTTCTCCACCTGACAAGGTATCTGCGCGCTGTGAAAGTCTTTCGCCAAGTCGAGGGAAGAGTTCGATAACTTGCTGCTTTGTCTCTGCTGCTTCTTTTCTATTACGTCGCCAGAGCGCACCCAGATCGAGATTCTCTTCAACGGTAAGTTCTGCAACAACAGACTTACCTTCAGAGACATGTGAAACACCATTGCGCACATGTGACTCGGGTTTTCCGTGCAAGAGGTTGTGCTCGCCCCAATGTGCAGTTCCTTCAGTTGCTTTATTGAGCCCTGAGAGTGTGCGCAGCAAAGTGGATTTCCCCGCACCGTTTGCGCCAATTACGGCAGAAAGCTTTCCTGTTTCAACGGTGAATGAGACTCCACTTATCGCGCGGATTGCACCGTGATCAACAATCAGATCTTTAACTACGAGGCTCACTTATGCCCCCGTTCCGAGGTATGCAGCAATCACTGCCGGGTCATGACGGACCACATCAGATGAACCACTTGAAATAACTTCGCCAAAGTTAAGAACATAGAGGCGATCGCAGACCGACATCACGACATCCATATGGTGCTCAACGATTAAGACAGACATCTGTGCGGTGAGGTTACGGATAAGTCCGTTCATCCATTCAATATCTTGAGGACCAAGTCCACCTGCAGGCTCATCGAGCATCAAGACTTTTGGTTCACTGACAAGTGCACGTGCAATGGCTACGCGCTTCGTATCGGGATAAGAAAGTGTGCTGGCGCGGCGATGAGCAAGAGCTCCGGCGTAAACGCGCTCAAGTGCTGTCATGGAACGTTCTGCGAGCTCTGCCTCATCTTTTGTATTACGCCCGAAGCTTGCTGAAATCAGACCTGACTTTGCAAACTTCTGCGCACCAATCATTACATTCTCAAGAACGGTGAGGTCTGGAAATAATCCAACGCCTTGAAGCGTGCGCGCGATTCCGAGATCAGCTAATTGATCTGTGCGCGGCCATGAACGTTCTTCGCCTTCAAATGCGAATGAGCCTGAATCGGGTGTAACGAGACCGCAGATTGCATTGAAGAGAGTTGTCTTGCCAGCGCCGTTTGGACCAATGACGCCCACTACTTCATTGCGATTGAGTTGAAGGTAGACATCGTGGAGAGCTCGAAGCCCACCAAAGGAGACTGAGACTGCCTTGGCTTCTAGGAGCGGTGAATTAGTAGACATGAGCTGAATAGATTCTAGGCACACGAGGACCGATTCGTGTAACTATCTCATAATTAATTGAGCCAGATGCGCCACCCCAGTCATCGGCGGTGTATTCGCCATGCGAGCTATTGCCGAAAACAACTACCCAATCCCCCGACTTAGCTTTAGATGCAGCTCCTAAATCAACAACAAATTGATCCATGGAAACTCGACCAATAATTGGCGCTTTCTTGCCCGAGAACCAGATGCCAGCATCATGTGCGATGCGAGGGATTCCATCGGCATAGCCCATAGCAACAACGCCTAGCTTTGTATCCGAAGTCGTACTTTCAGAAGCTCCATAACCAACCGGAGTATTTGCCGGAACATCCTTTACTAAATAGAGGGCAGCTCGAAGTTGCATGGCAGGTCTTAGACCGAGTGCTTGCGAATTACCTAAAGTTTTTACATCGGGAGAAAGTCCATACATCGCAATTCCAGTGCGAACCATGTCGAAAGCTGCAGCATGATCCTTCAGGGTTGCAGCAGAATTCGAAAGATGGCGAATGACATTGGTAAATCCGAGCGAGTGAAGACTGGCGACCATCTCATTGAATCGAGCCAGCTGCTCTAGATTCTGTTTTTCACCTGGCTCATCGGCTCGAGCGAAGTGAGAGAAGATTCCAACAATCTCAATATTCTTTAGATCCTCAGCACTCAGCTCATCCCACTCTGAGAGAAATCCACCACGAGTCATACCGGTATCAACTTCGAGATGAACTCGTGCTTTCTTTGACGATGAAGCATCAGAAATCTCTTTCAGCGCAGTCAGTGATGCAGCGGCTAATTCGATATCTAAATCGATTGCGCTCTTAAAGTCCGAACCTGGTTGTACTAACCAAGCGAGAATTGGCGCCTTGATCCCTGCTTCGCGAAGCGCGATTGCCTCTTCAAGGAGAGCAACACCTAAGTAATCTGCGCCAGCAGATAGCGCAGCTTTTGCAACAGGCACAAGTCCATGTCCATACGCATCGGCTTTAACGACAGCAAGTAGCTTCGTTCCGGCGGTCTTCTTCAATAACTCAACGTTGTGCTTGATTGCGCTGAGATCGACGATTGCTTCAGCTCTCATCGTTCAACCACCACCATCGCAGAAGCAATTCCTGCATCATGCGAAAGCGAGAGATGGACACTTGCGCCATCAACGAGATCGGCAATTGCGCCGCGGAAGAGAAATTCAGGCTTTCCATTAGGTTGGTTAATAACTTCTGCCTCGTGCCAATGCAATCCATGGCTTGGGCTGAGGGCTTTATAGAGAGCCTCTTTTGCAGCAAAACGAGCAGCGAGTGATTGCGCTGGTTTAGTGCGCTCTGATTCAGTGAAGAGTTTTTCGCGCAGACCTGGAGTGCGCTCAAGAGATTCGAGGAATCGGGATATATCCACGACATCGATGCCGATTCCATCAATCATGGTCGGCAGTCTATAAGTCGTTAGTGAAGTTGGCTATCAGATGGGAAGAAGCGATCGATGGCGATGATGAGGACTAGAAGCGCTCCCCCAAGAAGTAATCCGCCAAATAAATCGAGGAACCAGTGGGTATTGCGAAGAAGTGAGACGACGCAGACAGTCAGAGCTAGTAGCCCTACGCCGGTGCTTGCAAGGCGCCCGTTATATCTATCGACATGCGCATATCGGTAAATCAGATAAGCAATCACTCCCCAGATAAAGATTGCATTGGAAGCATGGCCACTTGGATATGACATTCCCCCAGCATGCAAAATATCTAAACCATCACGCGGCTTTGTCCGGCCTAGCCCATATTTAAATGCTCCCACAACAATATTGAGTGAGAGAAAGGAAAGAAGTCCTAAATTAATCGGTCTCCATGTTTTAAAACGTTTAGAGATATAGAGAGCAACGATGAGAAGTGCGATTCCTGAAACACTTCGAAGACCCAGGTCGTCGAGTCGTCGAACAATAAATCCGACTGTTCCTCTAAAGCGTGGATGTTCAAGGTTATTGAGTTCGCGATCGATCCGTACAAGAAATCCATCGGTAAGTACTTGGTAGGTGATGTATAGGTAACCAGTAAAGAGGCCAGCTGACCATTTGAGCGCACGGCGCATCTGGCGATGGCGATGATCGAGAATTGTTGGCATCGTTATTCGACAGTGACTGATTTGGCGAGATTTCGTGGCTGATCGACATCAGTTCCGCGAGCTACAGCGATTTCATAAGCAAATACTTGAAGTGGAACTGTCGCAAGAACTGGTTGAAAGAGAGGTGCTGCAACAGGAATGCGGATGATGTGTTCTGCGCCAATAACTTCAGCGCCTTCAGGTGCAATTACTACGACGCGAGCACCACGAGCTTTTACCTCTTGAATATTGCTCAGCATCTTTTCATCAAGAGCGTGTTCATCCTTCGTTGGAAGGATTGCAATAACTGCCGTTCCCTCTTCAATCAGGGCGATTGGGCCATGCTTGAGTTCGCCGCCTGCAAATCCCTCAGCGTGAATATATGCAAGCTCCTTAAGCTTGAGAGCGCCTTCAAGAGCAACTGGATATTCAATTCCGCGGCCGAGGAAGAGCACGGTGTTGTTCTTAACAAATTTGCGAGTGAGTTCTCGAAGTGGCTCGATTGTTTCAAGGATTTGTTCGACCTGTCCTGGAAGTTCGAGCATCTCGTTATAGAGGCTCTTTACCTGTGCATCGGTAAGTGTTCCGCGTACTTGTCCAAGCTTGAGGCCGATGAGATAGACCGCCACGATTTGAGTAAGAAACGCTTTGGTGGATGCAACTGCAATTTCAGGTCCTGCATGCGTATAGAGAACTGCATCAGATTCGCGAGGAATCGTTGAGGAGTTTGTATTGCAGACAGCGAGTACTCGAGCACCTGCTGCCTTTGCATGACGCACCGCCATGAGCAGATCCATGGTTTCACCTGATTGAGAAATCGCAATAACGAGGGAATCTTTATCAACGATTGGATCGCGGTAGCGGTACTCGGATGCGATTTCAACATCAACCGGAACCTTTGCCCACTTCTCGATTGCATACTTTGCAACCATTCCTGCGTGATAGGCGGTTCCGCATGCAATCACTGAAATGCGCTTAATCATCTTGATTTCTTCATCGCTCATATGAAGTTCATCGAGCATTACTTGGTTGTTATCGCTCAAGCGGCCGATCAAGGTATCTGCAATTGCCTTTGGTTGATCAAAAATCTCTTTGAGCATGAAATGTGCAAAGCCACCCTTTTGTGCAGCTGCTGCATCCCAAGTGATCTCATACTCCTTGAGCGGGAGCGCCTTGCCATCAAGATCGCAGATAGCAATGCCTTCAGGGCTGATGGTGACTACTTCATCTTGGCCAAGTTCTACAGCGCGCTTTGTGTAATCGATAAAGGCTGCAACATCGGATGCGAGAAAGTTCTCGCCCTTGCCAAGACCGGCAACAAGTGGTGAATTGCGGCGGACGCCAACAATTGTCTGTGGCGCATCTGCATGGATTGCAAGCAGTGTAAAAGAACCACGAAGACGACGAACTGCAGCGCGCATGGCAGCCGTGAGGTCGCCGTTATGCTCTTTTCGAAGTTCAGATAAAAGGTGGGCAACGGACTCGGTATCTGTCTCAGATTCAAATGTATGGCCACGCTTTTCGAGTTCAGCTTTAAGTTCTGAGTAATTTTCGATGATGCCGTTGTGAATGACAGCGAGCTTGCCTTCGTTATCTAAATGAGGATGGGCATTGCGATCAGTTGGTCCACCGTGGGTTGCCCAACGTGTATGGCCGATTCCTGAATGAACAGTTGGGAGATTGGCAGGCAGTGCACCTTCAAGGTTGGCAAGCTTTCCTGCGCGCTTTTCTACAAAGAGAGATGTTCCTGTTCCGAGTGCGATACCGGCTGAGTCATAGCCGCGGTATTCGAGTCGACGTAGACCTTCGACGATGGGAGTGAATGCGGATTGTGGTCCTGTGTAACCCACGATTCCGCACACGAATTAGTTCCCCAGTTCTGCCTTAACGGTTGCAGCAAGTGATGCTGCGATTTCTTGTGCAAGGTTATCACTCGAGGCTTCAACCATGACTCTAATGAGTGGCTCAGTACCTGAGGCACGAAGTAATACTCGACCTTCATCGCCAAGAGTTGATTCAGCCTTTGCAACAGCATCTGTAATTACCTGAGAAGTGCTGAGCTTCTCCTTAGCAACATTTGGAACGTTGATGAGAACCTGTGGGAATCGCTTCATAGTTGTAGCAAGTTCGGCCAAAGACTTATTAGTGCGCACTACCTCTTGGGCCAATTGAAGTGCGGTGAGGATTCCATCTCCTGTATTTGCGAATTCGCGCATGATGAGGTGGCCAGATTGTTCGCCACCCAATGAGAAATCTCCTTCGAGCATCTTTTCGAGAACATAACGATCACCGACTGCAGTGGTGATGACTTCGATACCAGCCTCTTTCATCGCATGCATAAAGCCAAGGTTGCTCATCACTGTTCCAACGATTGTGTTGGATTTGAGAGCGCCACGTTCTTTAAAGCCGCGACCCAAAATTGTCATGATTGCATCGCCATCAATGACGTTTCCCTGGGCATCTACTGCAAGGCAGCGATCAGCGTCGCCATCGTGTGCGATGCCAAAGTCAGCGCCTTCGGCGACAACACGTGCCTGCAAATCTTCAAGGTGAGTAGATCCGCAATTCTCGTTGATATTCCATCCATCTGGCGCGTGATGAATCGCAACAACAGTTGCTCCAGCTTTTTCATATGCCTGTGGGCCAACAACTGAAGATGCGCCATTTGCGCAATCAACAACAATCTTTAAACCTTTGAGTGGCGTAGATACAGATGCGAGCAAGTGGCTTAAGTAGCGATCACTTGCTGTCTCATCGAAGGTAATGCGACCAACGTCGCGACCTGTGGGACGTGTCCATGGTTCGCCCATGCGCTTTTCGATCGCTGCTTCGATGGCATCATCGAGCTTTCCACCACCACGCGAGAACAACTTAATTCCGTTATCGGGCATTGGGTTGTGAGATGCGGAGATCATTACTCCAAGATCTGCGCCGGACTCACCGACGAGATAGGCGATTGCAGGAGTTGGCAGAACGCCTACGCGATAGACATCAATACCTGCACTAGCAAGACCTGCAGCAACGGCTGATTCTAGGAATTCACCGGATGCGCGTGAATCTTGGCCAACGATGGCTCGTGGACGCTTGCCTTTATTGCTTGATGATTCAACGAGAATATGCGCTGCAGCTACCGCGACATCAAGTGCTACTTCAGCTGTGAGAGATTCACTGTTGGCTAAAGCACGAATCCCGTCTGTTCCAAAGAGAGTCATCAGAACTCCTTTGCAACAAACGGGATATCGAGAATAAAAAGAATTAACGCTTTGAGTACTGTGAACGCTTACGCGCCTTCTTAAGGCCGTACTTCTTACGTTCGATAACGCGTGCATCGCGCTTGAGGAAGCCAGCCTTCTTAAGTGCTGGACGGTTTGCCTCAACATCGATCTCGTTAAGTGAACGAGCTACGCCAAGACGAAGTGCGCCAGCTTGACCTGAAACTCCACCACCATTGATGCGTGCAAATACATCGTATGTATTTTCAGCGCCAACTGTGCGGAATGGTTCAGAGACGAGCTGCTGGTGAACCTTGTTTGGGAAATATGCTTCAAGTGTCTTGCCGTTAACAACCCAACGACCTGTACCTGGAACGAGTCGAACGCGAGCAACTGCTTCCTTACGGCGACCTGTACCAGCACCTGGTGCTGTGATTGCCTTGCGGTTAGTTGCAGCTGCAGGAGTTGAAGAAGAGTAAGAAGTAGGTGTCTCTGTCTCGTCTAGCTCGTTGAAAGTTGTATCTGACATATCTTCTTTATCCCTTACTTAGCGATCTGTGAAACTTGAGTGAATACATATGGTGTTGGTGCCTGTGCAGCATGTGGATGCTCTGGACCTGCGTAAACCTTGAGCTTTGATGCAACCTGTGCGCCAAGACGGTTCTTAGGAAGCATTCCCTTGATCGCCTTTTCTACTGCACGTGTTGGGTGCTTCTCGATGAGTTCGCCGTAAACAGTCGATGTAAGACCGCCTGGGAAACCTGAGTGGTGGTGTGCAAACTTTGTAAGCGCCTTGTTGCCAGAGAGTGCGATCTTCTCTGCGTTGATGATGATGACGAAGTCACCCATATCCATGTGTGGCGCGAATGTTGCCTTGTGCTTACCGCGAAGAAGAACTGCAGCATGAGTTGCAAGACGACCGAGCACAACATCTTGTGCATCGATGACGTGCCACTTACGGACGACGTCTCCTGCCTTAGGGCTATATGTACGCATGCTTTATTACCTTCTTCTTTTCAGTTGAGCTTTGGGACTTACGTGTAGCGCCTCGCTGGCGCAGGAGGGGAACTTTACCTTTCATGCGGGGGGTGGGTCAAAATGGCCCAAAAGCCCGCGTGAACCTGGGCTGAGAAGTCCTTAGAAATCAAAGACTGGCTCAGGGCTTTCGTAGACCTGGCCATCGGCTCCAAAGACTAAGAATCGGTTAAATCCGCGGGTGAACCAGCGGTCGTGGGTAACTGATAAAACGGTGCCCTCGTATTGATCGAGTGCATGTTCGAGCGATTCGGCGCTGGCTAAATCTAAGTTATCTGTTGGCTCATCGAGAAGCAGAAGAGTTGAACCAGAAAGTTCGAGTAACAAGATCTGGAAACGCGCTTGCTGTCCCCCGGAAAGGGATGCGAACTTCTGTTCTGCCTGCTTGTCAATTTCATATTTACGAAGCACGCTCTTTGCTGGCCCCAACTGCAGCGAATAGGTCTCCCAGAGAATTTCGAGAAGAGTCTTGCCTTCAAACTCTGGGTGCGAATGAGTTTGTGCGAAGTAACCAATCTCAACGCGTGCGCCCACTTTAAAGTTGCCTGAATACTTCACAGTTTCATCGCCAGAAATCATGCGGAAGAAGTGCGACTTACCGGTGCCG
Organism: Candidatus Nanopelagicaceae bacterium; assembly: GCA_965268225.1. Lineage (GTDB taxonomy): Bacteria > Actinomycetota > Actinomycetes > Nanopelagicales > Nanopelagicaceae > Planktophila. The sequence goes on from OZ254166.1 coordinate 1,087,238, forward strand.
TTCTTGCCGAGAACTGCAATGCGATCTCCAAAGAAGACTTCGAAGTTAAATGGTTCAGTCAGGTTTGCAATTGCCACATTTTCAAAGGTGAGCGCACGTAGACCCGTGCGACCACCACGCAAGCCGACCTTTACATCTTGCTCAACAGGTGGTGCTTCGGGCGCGCCTGCTTCTTCAAATTTACGAAGACGCGTCTGCATCGCATGATATTTATTTGCCATATCTGGAGAACTCGCAGCCTGCACCTGCAAGGTGCGAACCAAGTCGATGAGGCGTTGATGTTCTTGTTCCCAGCGAAGTAGTAACTCGGCAAATCTTTCATTGCGAGCTTTGCGTGCTTCATGCCAGGTATCAAACTTGGCACCATGCACCCAGGCTGTATTTCCATTAACGCCTTGCTCGAGGGCCACAATACGAGTTGCGGTGTTCTGCAGGAGTTCACGATCGTGGCTTACGAAGAGAACTGATTTCTTTGTCTCAGAGACAACTTTTTCAAGCCATCGCTTGGAAGGAACATCGAGATAGTTATCTGGCTCATCGAGAAGTAGAACTTCTTCTGGGCCTTCAAGGAGCGCGCGCAGAACTAACTTCTTCTGCTCTCCCCCAGACAAAGTATTTACTTTGCGCTCTGCAACGTCATCAAATGATTTACCGAGCATCTCGGTGCAGCACTTATCCCAGATAACTTCGAAGTCATAGCCACCACAATCGCCCCAATCGATGATTGCTTGGGCATATGCCATCTGGCTCTTTTCGGAACCATCTTCATTCATGACCTTTTCAGTCTCAATAATCTTTGCGGCAGCATCACGGATACGAGCAGGGGCCACAGATATAAGAATTTCGCGCACAGTAGTTTCATCACGGACGGAACCGATGAATTGGCGCATGACACCGAGGCCGCCAGTAATTGCAACGCTTCCTTGATCAGGAGAAATATCTCCGCAGATCATGCGAATAAGTGTCGTCTTGCCTGATCCGTTGGGACCAATCAGTGCAACCTTTGCACCATCGCCTACCCGAAAAGAAACATCGTTGAGTAAAACCCGGCCATCAGATAGCGAATACTCAACGGCTGAAACATCTATATGCCCCACTAGTCGTTGCCATCTCTCTTGCCGCTGCCATCTCTCTTGCCGATGGTGACCTTTGCGCGTTCAAGAAGCTGATCATTTGTTGGGTAATCCACTCGATAGAGACTTAAGCCGCGAGCAGGAAAAACGAGTGAATCAGAGACGCGCTCTTTATTAGCAAGAAGCTCTGCCATCCATGTTGGATCTTTGCGGCCATCGGCAACACAGACAACTGCGCCGACAAGGTTTCGGACCATTGAATAGCAGAAGGCATCTGCGACTACATCGGCAACGAGCAAGCCATCTTCTGTGCGCTTCCACTCGTACTTTTCGAGGGTACGAATTGTTGTTCCACCTTGGCGGAATTTACAGAACGCAGCAAAATCATGGTGGCCGATAACGAGCTTGCTCGCTTCGTTCATGCGATCAACATCGAGCGGGCGGTACCAAGAAGCTACGTCATATCGCGAAAGTGGAGGGATGACATCGTTATTGTCGATGATCTTGTAAACGTAGTAGCGACGTAGGGCAGAAAAGCGTGCGTGGAATCCTTCGGGGGCATCAGTGATATTCATGATGCGAACATCTTCATCGAGGATGCGGTTGAGCTTGTATCTGAAATCTATATAGGTGAGATCTCCCGCAAACATCGCATCCGGCACATCAACGTGAATGACTTGGCCAGTGGCATGGACACCTGCATCGGTGCGGCCGGCAACAATGGATTCGGTATCTACTCGCGAGATGCGCGAGATTGCTTCTTCAACGAGATCTTGAATTGTGCGACGGTCAGGTTGTGCGCCCCAGCCATAAAAGTTGGTGCCGTCGTAGGCGATATCGATCCTTAAACGACGAAACCCACTCTCAGGAAAGAGAGTGGGCTGCGCCATCGTAAGAGTTACTTAGTTTTACTTATCTGTTACGAGTTCGATCACTGCCATAGGAGCGTTATCGCCCTTACGTGGACCGATCTTTGTAATACGTGTGTATCCACCTTCGCGGTTAGCGAATGTAGGTGCAATCACTGTGAAGAGCTGGTGTACAACGCTCTTGTTAGCGATACGCGCCATTACTTCACGACGAGCAGGAAGGTCGCCCTTCTTACCGAATGTGATCAACTTTTCAGCGAGTGGACGAAGACGCTTCGCCTTAGCTTCTGTAGTTGTGATCTTTCCGTGCTCGAACAACTGCTCAGCAAGAGTACGAAGAATCAAGCGCTCGTGTGATGGGCCTGAACCCAAACGTGGGCCTTTAGTTGGCTTTGGCATTGTCTTCTCCCTTATGCCTGATCTGCGTCAGCGAAGTCTTCATCTGACACGTTGTAGTTCTGGTGTTGTGATGGATCGAATCCTGCTGGGCTGTCCTTGAGAGACATTCCCATTGATACAAGCTTCGCCTTGATCTCGTCGATTGACTTTGATCCAAAGTTACGGATGTCGAGTAGGTCAGCCTCTGAACGGTTGACGAGCTCTCCAACTGTGTGAATGCCTTCGCGCTTCAAGCAGTTGTATGAACGAACTGTGAGATCGAGATCTTCGATTGGAAGAGCAAGATCAGCAGCAAGAGCAGCATCCATAACAGATGGCCCCATCTCGATACCTTCAGCATCAAGATTGAGTTCGCGTGCAAGACCGAAGAGTTCAACAAGTGTCTTTCCAGCTGATGCAACAGCATCGCGTGGCTTCATTGATGGCTTTGTTTCGACATCAACAACAAGACGATCGAAGTCTGTGCGCTGTTCAACGCGAGTTGCTTCGACCTTGTATGTAACCTTCAAAACTGGTGAATAGATTGAGTCAACAGGAATGCGACCAATCTCTGCTCCAGCTTGCTTGTTCTGTACGGCTGTGACGTAGCCACGACCGCGCTCGACTGTAAGTTCGATTTCGAGGTTTGCCTTGCCGTTAAGTGTTGCGATGTGGAGTTCAGGGTTGTGAACTTCTACGCCACTTGGGACAGCAATATCAGCACCTGTGACAGCGCCTGCACCTGACTTGCGGATGTAGATAACTGAAGGCTCATCGTTATCGCTTGAAAGAACAAGGTTCTTAATGTTCAAGACGATATCTGTGAGGTCTTCCTTTACACCTTCAAGTGTTGTGAACTCGTGGAGAGCTCCGGCGACGCGAATGCTTGTAACTGCTGCACCTGGAATAGATGAAAGCAAGGTACGGCGCATTGAGTTGCCGAGTGTGTAGCCGAAACCTGGCTCAAGCGGTTCAATGATGAAACGTGAGCGGTTCTCGGAAATTACTTCTTCGCTAAGCGTTGGGCGTTGTGCAATTAGCACTGTTGCTCCTCTTTCTTCTCGCGGAAATCCACTATTTGATTTCCTCTAGGGGGTAAGAAAACGATTACTTGCTGTAGAGCTCAACAATGAGCTGTTCTTGAACCTGTGTATCGATCACTGATCGAGCAGGTACGCCGTGGATGATGATGCGCATCTGTGATGCAACAACTTCCATCCACGCTGGAACAGACTTCTCACCGAACTCTGCGCTTGCGACGATAAATGGTGTGAGGTCGTGTGACTTTGGAAGAACATCGATGATGTCCATTGGAGAGACACGGAATGAAGGAATGTTTACCTTCTTACCATTTACAAGGAAGTGACCGTGGCGAACCAACTGGCGTGCCATGTCACGTGACTTTGCAAAGCCTGCGCGGAATACAACGTTGTCGAGACGTGTCTCAAGGATGACGAGAAGGTTTTCACCAGTCTTGCCCTGCTTGCGGTTTGCCTCTTCGTAGTAACCACGGAACTGCTTTTCAAGAACACCGTAGATACGTGCGCACTTCTGCTTTTCACGCATCTGCAATAGGTATTCAGATTCCTTTGAACGGCCACGGCCGTGCTGTCCTGGTGGATAAGGACGTGATTCGATCGGACACTTTGGTCCATCGCACTTTGAGCCCTTGAGGAAGAGCTTTACTTTTTCGCGACGGCAACGCTTGCAGTCTGCTCCGGTATAACGAGCCATTTATTCTCTTCCTTCCTTAAACTCGACGAGGTTTCGGTGGGCGGCAGCCATTGTGTGGAGCTGGAGTTGTATCTGAGATAGCTCCAACTTCTAGGCCTGCTGCTTGCAATGAACGAATTGCAGTTTCGCGTCCGGAACCAGGTCCCTTTACGAATACATCTACCTTCTTGAGGCCGTGCTCCTGTGCGCGACGAGCTGCTGCTTCTGCTGCAAGCTGTGCTGCGAATGGAGTCGACTTACGTGAGCCCTTGAAACCTACTTGGCCAGATGATGCCCAAGAGATAACAGCGCCTGTTGGATCTGTAATAGAGATGATTGTGTTGTTGAAGGTTGACTTGATGAAAGCCTTACCAACTGCAACGTTCTTCTTCTCTTTCTTACGAAGCTTTACCTTGCCCTTTGTTGCGGCAGCGGTCTTTGATTTAGGAGCGGCCATTACTTAGTCACCTTCTTCTTACCGGCAATTGCCTTACGTGGACCCTTACGAGTACGAGCGTTTGTATGTGTGCGCTGACCACGTACAGGAAGTCCCTTGCGGTGACGAATACCTTGGTAGCTCTGGATTTCGACTTTACGACGGATATCGCCTGCGATTTCGCGGCGGAGATCACCTTCGATTTTGTAGTTAGCTTCGATGTATTCACGAAGCTGAGCAAGCTCTGATTCTTGCAAATCTTTAACGCGGGTATCTGGAGAAATACCAGTTGCCTTTAGCGTTTCGTGGGAACGGGTTAGACCCATTCCGAAAATATAGGTGAGTGCAATCTCTACACGCTTTTCACGTGGAAGATCGACACCGACTAGACGTGCCATTTATTCAACCATTCTGTATCCGGAGGTCCTCCGCAATGCTCCTCAACATTCTGTTGAGCCCTGGCCTGCCGGTCCGGGGGTCTTAACTATTTCTAGTTAAGTCGCATCACGCGTACTTATTGTCTGGGTATTAGCCCTGACGCTGCTTGTGACGAAGATTTTCGCAGATCACCATTACGCGACCTTTGCGACGAATGACTTTGCACTTGTCGCAAATCTTCTTCACGCTTGGATTAACCTTCACGCGAATTTCCTTTTGTTAGTGGCGAATTAATTACCTAAACAATTACTTGTAACGGTAAATAATTCGACCCTTTGTAAGGTCGTATGGACTGAGCTCTACGATCACACGGTCAGCAGGCAAAATACGAATGTAGTTCTTTCGCATCTTTCCGCTGATGTGTGCCAAGACCTTATGTCCATTTGTTAGCTCAACACGAAACATTGCGTTAGGTAACGCCTCAGCAACAGTGCCTTCGATTTCGATCGCACCATCTTTACTTGCCAAGGATGAATACCTTCTTCTTTATCTCATGTGAACGAACAGGGTCGAACCCCGCAAAATCTTGTGGATTTCTTGGAGCGCGAAGGGTGATTCTAGGCGAGCCCCCCTTATAAAGGGAAATCGTGTCCGAGGCTGGCATCCCATCCCAGCGTGTCCGAGGTTCCTCCTCAGGTTGTGAGGTCGGTCATGCGTGGGATTGAGCCGTTATCGCACAAGATCGGAAATTTCGACCCCGAAGCGGGCCAGCTCGGCCTTGCCTCCATCGAGAGCTGTGAGGACAAATGGCTTGCCGTCAGGACAGATCACGTAGGTATGTTCGAAGTGAGAACCACGAGATTTATCGTTGGAGATAACGGTCCAGTCATCTCCGAGAACTTTGGTCTTATGTGTTCCGCGAGTAATCATCGGCTCAATTGCAAGAGCCATACCTGGAACGATTTCAGGTCCATTGCCAGCTTTACCGAAGTTAAGAACGTGTGGTTCTTGATGCATCTCGGTGCCGATTCCATGGCCGCCGTACTCTTGAAGAATTCCGTACTTGCCTTGCGAATTGATGTACTGCTCAATTGCATGGCCAATATTTGAAAGTTTGGCGCCGTTCTTTCCGGCAGCGATTCCTACCCACATCGATTCTTCGCAGACATCCATTAGCCTCTGATCTTCGGGATCTATTTTTCCAATCCCAACGGAGAAAGCTGCATCTCCATGCCATCCATCAACTATTGCACCGCAATCAATTGAGACAACATCGCCTTCGTTGATGATCTTTGGTCCAGGAATTCCGTGGACGATTTCATCGTTGATGGATACACAGATGGTTGCAGGAAAGCCGTGATAGTTAAAGAAGTTTGATGTCGCACCGCTGCGTTTAATGTGGGCTGCAGAGATTGCATCCAGAGCGCTAGTAGTCATTCCAGGCTTGATTGCTTCGCGGATAAGTTGGTGAATCTCTGCGACAACTAAACCGGCACGGCGCATAACCTTAATTTGCTCAAGGTCTTTAATCTGGATTGCCATAGTAAAAGTTAGCCGTGAACGCGGCTAAGCGCTGTGATGGCGCGTTCTGTGATTTCAGAAACTGCACCATCTGCTGAGATTGTGATGAGCAAACCTTCGGTGCGGTAGAAGTGCACGATTGGCGCAGTCTGTTCTTCGTAGACTGCAAGGCGCTTGGCTATAACTTCTTCCTTGTCATCTTCGCGCTGGTAGAGCTCGCCGCCACATGATGAACATGCCGATGCTTCAGGTGAAGCAGGTGCTCCACAGTTCTTACAGGTAAGACGTGAAGAAAGGCGTTTAATAATGATTTCGTTCTCGATTGCGAGTTCGAGAACTGCATCTAGCGGAGTGCGCTTTTCAGCAAGGAATGCGCGCAAAACCTCTGCTTGAACAGTGTTACGCGGGAATCCATCGAGGAGAAAACCGTTGGCGGTGTCATCGTGAGTAAGGCGATCTTTCACCATCTCATTGGTGACTTCATCAGGAACTAATTGACCTGCATCCATGTAACCCTTTGCCTGCAGACCAAGTGGTGTGCTCGCTTTAAGGTTTGCGCGGAAGATATCGCCTGTAGAAATATGCGGAATTGAATAGTGCGCGGCTAGAAACTGAGCTTGTGTTCCCTTACCAGCACCTGGTGGACCTACCAGGACTAAACGCATTACTTCAAGAAACCTTCATATGAACGCTGCTGTAACTGGCTTTCGATCTGCTTTGCAGTATCGAGACCAACACCGACAACGATGAGAATCGCAGTTCCGCCGAATGGGAAGTTCTGTGATGCACCGAAGAGGATGAGGGCGATGATTGGAATAATTGCAACGAGTGCGAGGTAGAGAGCACCTGGAGCTGTAATACGTGAAAGAACATACTGAAGGTATTCAGATGTTGGGCGTCCTGCACGGATACCTGGAATAAATCCACCGTACTTCTTCATATTATCTGCAACCTCATCTGGGTTAAATGTGATTGCAACGTAGAAGTAGGTAAAGAAGACGATCAAAGTTGCATACGCGATCATGTAAATAGGGTGATCACCACGAACTAAGTTACGTGAAATCCATACTGCCCAACCTGCTTGGCTATTGGTGAAGTTCACGAGAAGTGACGGGATGTACAAAAGTGATGATGCGAAGATAACCGGAATAACGCCTGCCTGGTTTACCTTGATTGGAATATAGGTAGATGTTCCGCCGTAAGCCTGACGTCCGACCATGCGCTTTGCATACTGCACAGGAATTCGACGCTGCGCTTGCTCAACGAATACAACAGCTGCAACAACAAGGATTCCAACTGCGCAGACGAAGAGGAATGCGAACAAGCCCTTTTGAAGCTTGATTGACCAGAGCTGGCTTGGGAATCCTGCTGCGATAGATGTAAAGATCAAGATTGACATACCGTTACCGACGCCGCGATCTGTGATCAGTTCGCCGAGCCACATGATTACAGATGTTCCAGCGGTCATAACAACGATCATTGTGAGAACGCGCTGCCATGATGCATCAGGAATGATTGGAAGTGAACAACCTGAAATCAAACGACCTGGTGTACGAGCAACTGCAATCAAACCTGTTGACTGCAAGATTGCAAGACCGATAGTTAAATAACGTGTGTACTGAGTAAGAGTTGCTGTGCCTGACTGGCCTTCATTCTTAAGCGCTTCGAAGCGTGGGATAACCACGGTGAGCAGCTGGATGATGATTGAGGCAGTGATGTAAGGCATGATGCCGAGGGCAAATACTGAGAGGTGAAGAAGTGCTCCACCAGAGAATAAGTTGATAAGACCGAAAAGTCCGCCGCCCTGTGCCTGATCAATACATTGCTTAACGTTTGAATATGAAACGCCAGGTGTTGGTACGACTGATCCGAAGCGGAAGAGAGCCATGATTGAGAGAGTGAAGAAGATTTTCTTACGAAGTTCAGGCGTCTTAAAGGCCATTCCAAATGCTGAAAGCATCAATCTTCTCCCTCTACCAAATCACGACTAATTAGTTGTCTTACAGTGTTGCTGTTGATCCGCCAGCTGCAGAGATCTTTTCGACCGCTGAAGCTGAGAATGCGTGTGCTGTAACTGAAACCTTGACTGCAATATCGCCATTTCCAAGAACCTTTACAGGCAATGAATCGCGAACTGCACCCTTTGCAATGAGATCAGCAACAGTTACATCGCCACCCTTTGGGAAGAGTGCGTTGATTGTTGAGACATTCACTGCCTGGTATTCGATGCGAGCTGGGTTCTTAAAACCACGAAGCTTTGGCAAACGCATTACGAGTGGAAGCTGACCACCTTCGAAACCTGGACGAACCGTGTTACGAGCGTGAGTACCCTTGCCACCGCGACCTGCGGTCTTACCCTTTGATGCTTCACCGCGACCCTTACGAGTCTTAGCTTTCTTAGCACCTGGAGCTGGACGAAGATGATGAAGTTTGAGAGTCATCTTTATTCGACCTCCTCTACCTTGATCAAGTGGCGAGCAGCTACTGCCATGCCACGAATTTCTGGACGGTCTTCTTTAACGACAACATCGTTGATTCGCTTGAGTCCGAGTGAACGAACAGTGTTACGAATCTCTGGCTTGTTGCCAACGGTTGACTTAACCTGAGTGATTTTCAAACGTGGCATTAGGCACCAACTGTCATCTGTGAAGCGCGGATAATTGCTGCAGGAGCTACATCTTCGAGCGGACGACCGCGACGAGTTGCAATCTGTGCAGGTGACTCGAGCATCTTCAGTGCAGCAACGGTTGCGTGAACCATGTTGATTGCATTTGAAGAACCGAGAGACTTAGTAAGAACATCCTTAACACCAGCGCACTCAAGTACGGCACGAACAGGACCACCAGCGATAACTCCGGTACCTGGACTTGCTGGGCGAAGAAGAACTACGCCCGCTGCTGTTTCACCCTGAACTGGGTGAGGAATAGTTCCCTGAACGCGTGGGACTGTGAAGAATGACTTCTTAGCTTCTTCAACTGCCTTAGCAATCGCTTGTGGAACTTCCTTAGACTTTCCGTAACCAATTCCTACTGTGCCATTTTCATCGCCCACAACAACGAGTGCTGTGAATGAGAAGCGACGTCCACCCTTAACAACCTTAGACACACGGTTAATGAAAACCACGCGCTCGGTGTAAGGAGACTTCTCCTTCTCGCGATCATCACGACGTTCGCGGCGTTCGCCACGACCCTTACCAGCATTACCTTGGTTTGCAGGTGCACCAGTTGTTGCTGGTGCTGCATCGTTAGTTGGATTAACAGCCATTAGAACTCCAATCCGTTCTCTCGTGCAGAATCTGCAACTGCTGCGATACGACCGTGGTACTTGTTACCTGCGCGGTCAAAGACAACTGAAGAAATTCCAGCCTTCTTAGCGCGTTCAGCAATGAGTGCTCCGACCTGCTTCGACTTATCTGTCTTATCGCCAGATGCCTTACGAAGATCTGCTTCCATTGTTGATGCGTATGCAAGTGTCTTGCTCTGTGTGTCATCAATTACCTGAACGAACAGGTGGCGTGATGAACGTGAAACGACGAGGCGTGGACGTGATGGTGTGCCTGAGATCTTCTTGCGAAGACGAAAAGCACGACGAGCACGCGCGTTCTGCGCTGAGCCCTTGCGGACCTTAACTCCGATTGCCATTACTTCTTACCTGCCTTTCCTGCCTTGCGACGAATAACTTCGCCTTCAAGACGCAAGCCCTTGCCCTTGTAAGGATCTGCCTTGCGAAGCTTCTTAACCTTCGCTGCAGTTTCTCCAACGAGCTGCTTATCGATTCCGCTGATAATCAACTTAGTTGGTGATTCAACCTTGTAGGTGATTCCTTCTGGAGCTGGGAATGTAATTGGGTGGCTGTAGCCGAGCTGGAATTCAAGATCCTTGCCCTTTTCAGCAACACGGTAACCAACACCAACGATGTTGATTGTGAGTGAGTAACCATTAGTTACACCTTCGACCATGTTCGCAACGAGTGTGCGAGATAGGCCGTGAAGTGAACGTGTTACGCGCTCTTCATTTGGACGAGCAACGGTGATAACACCATCTGCTTGTGAAACCTGGATAGGTGCTGGAACTGCAATTGCGAGCGAACCCTTAGGTCCCTTCACTGCAACGTTCTGACCTGTGATTGAAATTTCTACACCGCTTGGAACGGCGATAGGCATACGACCGATACGTGACATTAGATGGTTACCATACGTAAGCGAGAACTTCTCCGCCTACACCCTTCTTATTTGCCTGCTTATCAGTCAAGAGACCTGATGAAGTTGAAATGATTGCAACTCCGAGTCCGCCGAGAACCTTTGGAAGCGCAGTTGACTTTGCGTAGACGCGAAGTCCTGGCTTGCTCACGCGGCGAAGGCCAGCGATTGAGCGCTCACGGTTTGCACCGAACTTAAGATCAAGAACGAGATTCTTTCCCACTCCTGTTGCTGCTGCTTCAACGCGGTGATCTGCAATGAAACCCTCTTGCTTGAGGATCTCTGCAATTCGTACCTTGACCGATGATGACGGCATTGAAACCGAATCATGGTAGGCAGAGTTCGCATTGCGCAGACGTGAAAGCATGTCTGCGATTGGATCTGTCATTGTCATACGTGGCCTGTGGCCTTTCTCAAATTAGTTTCCTGACAATTTGTCAGGACTTTATTCGTTTGTAGTTATTACCAAGATGCCTTGCTGATGCCAGGAAGTTCGCCGCGGTGCGCCATTTCACGGAAGCAGATGCGACAAATTCCAAACTTTTGGTAGACAGAGTGCGGACGACCGCAACGCTGGCAACGTGTGTAACCGCGAACCTTGAACTTTGGCTTGCGAGCAGCTTTAACCTTGAGTGATGTTTTAGCCATTCTTATGCCTCCTTGAAAGGAAAGCCGAGCGCCTTAAGTAGTGCGCGACCTTCAGCGTCGTTCTTAGCTGTAGTTACGATCGTGATATCCATACCGCGTGTGCGGTCGATCTTGTCTTGTTCAATTTCTGGGAATACAACCTGCTCGGTAAGACCGAAGGTGTAGTTGCCCTTTCCATCGAATTGCTTTGGTGACAAGCCGCGGAAGTCACGGATACGTGGAAGAGAGATTGAGAGAAGACGATCTGCGAATTCCCACATACGATCTCCGCGAAGCGTTACGTGTGCACCAATTGGCATGCCTTCGCGAAGCTTGAACTGCGCGATTGACTTGCGTGACTTGGTGACCTGTGGCTTCTGACCGGTGATGATTGCGAGGTCCTTGATTGCGCCTTCGATCAACTTTGAATCACGAGCAGCTTCGCCAACACCCATATTGACAACAATCTTTACGAGTGTAGGAATCTGCATTGGATTTGAATATCCGAATTCGCTCTTAAGCGCAGATTGGATTTCGCTCTTGTAGCGAGCCTTGAGACGAACATCTGTAGTTGTTGACATTAGATGTCCTTTCCTGTGCGACGTGAGATACGAACATTTGAACCGTCTTCAGTTGTGCGAACGCCAAGACGTGTTGCCTTGCCATCTCCATCAACGATCATGACGTTTGAAATATGGATTGATGCTTCCTGTGTGATGATTCCGCCGACCTTGACGCCACGTTCGGTTGTTGATTCCTTTGTGTGGCGCTGAATGCGGTTTACGCCTTCAACAGTTACGCGGTCTCCATCTACATGAAGGACCTTGCCGGTTACGCCCTTGTTCTTGCCAGCGATAACCAAGACTTCGTCATCTTTCTTAATCTTCGCCATGGTTAGAGCACCTCCGGAGCGAGTGAAATGATCTTCATGAACTTCTTGTCGCGGAGTTCGCGAGCAACTGGTCCGAAGATACGAGTTCCGCGTGGTTCGCCGTCAGCCTTGAGGATGACAGCTGCGTTCTCGTCAAACTTGATGTAAGAACCGTCTGGACGACGACGTTCTTTAACTGTACGAACGATGACAGCCTTTACGACTTCACCCTTCTTAACCTGTCCACCAGGAATTGCATCCTTGACTGAACAGACGATGATGTCACCGATGCCTGCGTAACGGCGCTTTGATCCTCCGAGTACACGGATACAGAGAAGCTCTTTAGCTCCTGTGTTATCCGCAACGCGTAGGCGGGATTCTTGTTGAATCATTCTTTATTCGCCCCTTACTTAGCTTTCTCGATGATTTGAACTAAACGCCAGCGCTTTGATGCTGAGATTGGTCGTGTTTCCATGATCAATACGCGGTCACCAGTGCCTGCTGAGTTTGTCTCATCATGTGCCTTGAGCTTGTGTGTGCGGCTCATGACCTTTGAGTACATACCGTGTGCAACACGATTTGATACCTCAACGGTGATGGTCTTATCCATCTTGTCTGAGACAACAATGCCTTCACGAGTCTTACGAGATCCGCGATCTTCGGTATTAGTAGCCATTACGCAGCGCCTCCAATTCCTAATTCGCGTTCACGAATAATTGTGTAAATACGAGCAATCTCTTTGCGAACTGCACCGAGACGACCATGTGATTCGAGCTGACCTGTTGCAGCCTGGAAGCGAAGGTTGAAGAGTTCTTCCTTACCTTCACGAAGCTTTGCAGTTAACTCTTCAGCAGTTAGCTGACGAAGTTCTTCATTAGTAATCGCCATGGTTATGCCTCCTCACGCTTTACAACGCGGCACTTCATTGGGAGCTTGTGAATCGCAAGGCGCATAGCTTCAGTAGCTACCGCCTCTGTTACGCCTGAAATTTCAAACATAATGCGACCTGGCTTCACGTTTGCGATCCACCATTCTGGAGAACCCTTACCGGAACCCATACGAGTTTCAGCTGGCTTCTTTGTCAGTGGACGATCTGGATAGATGTTGATCCAAACCTTTCCACCACGCTTGATGTAACGAGTCATCGCGATACGCGCTGCTTCGATCTGACGGTTAGTGACATAAGCAGGAGCAAGTGCCTGGATACCGAAGTCTCCAAATGCAACCTGTGTTCCACCCTTTGATGCGCCTGAGCGTGATGGGTGGTGCTGCTTACGGTGCTTAACCTTGCGAGGGATCAACATTATTCAGCGCCTCCTTCTGTAGCTGGTGCTGCTTCAGTTGGAGCTGCTGCCTGAGAAGTTGTTACCTCTGCGCGTGGAGCACGTGGTGTACGTGGTCCGCGGCGTTCTGGCTTTGGTGCGCGCGCTTCAGCAAGTGCCTTTTCAGCACGCTCTGCACGTGAACCAATAACTTCACCCTTGTAGATCCAAACCTTTACACCCAAGCGACCGAATGTTGTTGCAGCTTCATAGAAACCGTAATCAATATCAGCGCGAAGTGTGTGTAGTGGAACGCGTCCTTCACGGTAGAACTCAGAACGTGACATTTCTGCACCACCGAGACGACCACCGCACTGAACACGAATGCCCTGCGCTCCTGCCTTCATCGCTGACTGCATTGACTTCTTCATTGCGCGACGGAATGAAACACGTGCAGCAAGCTGCTCGGCGATTCCTTGTGCAACAAGCTGTGCATCAATTTCTGGATTCTTAACTTCGAGAATGTTGAGCTGAACCTGCTTGCCGGTGAGCTTCTCAAGCTTCTGACGAAGAACGTCAGCTTCTTGTCCGCGACGACCGATAACGATTCCTGGACGAGCAGTGTGAAGGTCGATACGTACACGATCACGTGTGCGCTCGATTTCGATGCGTGAAACGCCTGCGCGCTCCATGCCCTTCTGCATAAGTCGGCGGATTTCGACATCTTCCTTGACGTAATCCTTGTACAACTTATCTGCATACCAACGTGACTTAAATTCAGTTGTGATGCCGAGGCGGAAGCCGTGTGGGTTTACTTTTTGACCCATTAGTTGGACGCTCCCTTCGCTGCTGGTGTTTGGGCTGCTGTATTGAGTGGTGACTTATCTGAACGCTTTGGATTGCGAGTCTGCGCACGGTTTGATGTGCGTGAGATTGACTTTGAAGTCGCCTTTGTATCGCTGACAGCTACTGAGATGTGGCTTGAGCGCTTGAGGATACGGAAACCGCGACCCTGTGCACGTGGGCGGAAACGCTTCATTGTGCGTCCCTCGTCAACGAGCGCTTCTACAACCCAGAGCTCTGAAGCGTCACGGATTGCTGGATTCTGCTGCTTCGCATTTGCGATTGCAGAGTTAAGAAGTGTGTACACATCTGAACCTGCAGCCTGTGGTGCAAACTTGAGAACGTTAAGTGCTTCATCCGCACGCATTCCACGAACCAAGTCGACAACGCGACGAGCTTTCTGTGGTGTGTGGCGAACGTCGCGCAATACTGCGCGAGCTACGAGTGCGTCTTGTGTATTAGCCACGTGATGCTCTCCGATCATCTTTAACGTGTCCGCGGAATGTACGTGTTGGTGCGAACTCACCAAGCTTGTGACCGATCATTGCGTCGGTGATAAATACAGGGACATGCTTGCGACCGTCGTGTACCGCAATTGTGTGTCCAATCATTGAAGGCGAGATCATCGAGCGTCGAGACCATGTCTTAATGACATTCTTTGTATTGGCTTCATTTTGCGCATCCACCTTTTTGGTGAGATGCCCATCAATGAATGGGCCCTTCTTGAGACTACGTGGCATGAGGGCTCCTTAGCGCTTCTTGTTCGACTTACGACGACGGACGATCATTGAATCTGAAGCCTTCTTCTTACGAGTACGTGCTTCAGGCTTACCCCAAGGTGTCACTGGGTGACGTCCACCAGAGGTCTTACCTTCACCACCACCGTGTGGGTGGTCGACAGGGTTCATAACAACACCACGAACAGATGGACGAACGCCTAACCAGCGCTTACGTCCAGCCTTTCCGTAGTTAATGTTGATTTGTTCTGCGTTTCCAACTTCACCAACAGTTGCGCGGCAACGAACATCTACGTTACGGATTTCTCCAGATGGCATACGAAGTTGTGCATATGGACCATCTTTAGCAACGAGCTGAACTGATGCGCCAGCTGAACGAGCGATCTTCGCTCCGCCACCTGGGCGAAGTTCGATTGCGTGAACAGTTGTACCTACTGGGATGTTGCGAAGTGGCAAGTTGTTACCTGGCTTGATATCGGCCTTTGGACCGTTTTCAATAGTTGCACCTTGCTCAAGCTTATTTGGAGCGATGATGTAACGCTTTTCTCCATCTGCATAGTGAAGAAGTGCGATACGCGCTGTGCGGTTTGGATCGTATTCAATGTGCGCAACCTTTGCTGGAATACCATCCTTATCGTTACGTACGAAATCGATAAGGCGGTAAGCACGCTTGTGACCGCCACCTTGGTGACGAACAGTGATGCGACCCTGATTGTTACGACCACCCTTTGAGTGGATCGGACGGATAAGTGACTTTTCAGGTGTTGAGCGAGTGATTTCTGCGAAATCTGGAACAGTTGCTCCACGCTGACCTGGTGTAGTCGGCTTAAGTTTGCGAAGTGCCATGAGGTTTCCTCTCTTTAAGGTCCTATCTCAATTACGAGACAGGGCCTCCGAAGATGTCGATACGGTCGCCAGCGGCCACATGAACGATTGCTCGCTTTGTGTCTTTGCGCTTTCCATCACCAAAACGTGTGCGCTTATTCTTTCCTTGGCGGTTCATTGTGTTGACGCTAATGACCTTTACGCCGAATACCTTTTCAACAGCGATCTTGATCTCTGTCTTATTAGCATCTGGTGCAACCAGGAATGTGTACTTGTTTTCATCTAGCAACCCGTAGCTCTTTTCAGAGACAACTGGCGCTAGCAAAACGTCGCGATGATCCTTCATTATGCAGATACCTCACTCTCGCGTGCTACTGACTTAACAGACTTGCCAGTTGCCTTGAACTTCAAGAAATCCTTGATTGCTGCTTCTGAGAAGACAACATCATCTGACTTCAAGATGTCATATGCATTGAGCTGATCTGGTACTAGAAGGTGGAGGTCATCAGCGTTACGAAGTGAACGCCATGCAGCGTCCTCGTTACGTGAGACAACAACCAATAGGTTCTTGCGTGTTGAGAACTGACGAACTGCGGCTAGTGCTGCCTTTGT
Source organism: Candidatus Nanopelagicaceae bacterium (assembly GCA_965268225.1). Taxonomy (GTDB): domain Bacteria; phylum Actinomycetota; class Actinomycetes; order Nanopelagicales; family Nanopelagicaceae; genus Planktophila. Next base: position 1,103,581 of record OZ254166.1, read on the forward strand.
TGAAGGAGCTGCTGTTACAGAGTCAAGAACGTGAATACGCTCGTTGCGCTGACGGTCAGAGAGAACGCCGCGAAGTGCTGCTGCGATCATCTTCTTTGGTGTGCGCTGGAAATATGAACGTGGACGAACTGCGTGTGCAGCACCGCCGCCGCGCTGAAGAGGAGCACGGACAGAACCCTGACGAGCACGACCTGTTCCCTTCTGCTTGAAAGGCTTCTTACCTGAACCTGAAGTTTCTCCACGGTTCTTTGCCTTCTGTGTACCTTGACGTGCAGCTGCAAGTTGAGCTGTTACGACTTGGTGAATTAAAGGAATGTTTGTCTGAGCATCAAAGATTTCTGCTGGCAAATCAACTGAGCCAACTTTCTTTCCTTCTGCGTTCTTAACTTCGAGTGTAAGCGCCATGGTTACATACCAGCCTTTACAGTTTCAACAATTGCCTTCTTGGCAGCTGAGCGGATAAAGACGAGACCACCATCGGTGCCTGGAACTGCACCCTTGATAAGAAGTAGGTTGCGCTCGAGATCAACACCCTGAACTGTGAGGTTCTGTGTAGTGACCTTCTCGTTACCCATGCGACCCATCATGCGCATTCCCTTGAAAACGCGACCTGGTGTTGAACATGCGCCGATTGAACCTGGCATACGGTGCTTACGATCTACACCGTGTGAAGAACCAAGACCACCGAAGCCGTGGCGCTTCATAACGCCAGCAGTTCCCTTACCGGTTGATGTTCCGGTTGCATCGACGATATCGCCGACAGCAAATGTTGATGCGCCAATCTCTTGTCCAACTGTGTATTCAGCAGCTGACAATGTGCGGAGTTCTGCAATTGAGCGACGAGGAGTGACGCCTGACTTTGCATACTGACCAGCGAGTGGCTTTGAAATCTTCTTTGGATCGATTGCACCGAAGCCGAGCTGAACAGCTGAGTAGCCATCCTTCTCAGGTGTGCGAATCGATGTAACAACGCATGAATCAACTGAAACTACTGTCACAGGAATCATCTTGTTATTTGAGTCGAATACTTGGGTCATGCCAAGCTTCTTACCGAGAACGCCCTTGATGGACGAACCGTAAGACTGAGTTACAACTGTATTTGCCATGGTTTTCGTCCTTTCCTTAGAGCTTAATCTCGATGTCGACGCCAGCTGGCAAGTCGAGACGCATCAATGAATCAACAGTCTTAGGTGTTGGGTCGATGATGTCGATGAGGCGCTTATGTGTGCGCATCTCGAAGTGCTCGCGGCTGTCCTTATATTTGTGAGGAGAGCGAATCACGCAATAGGTGTTCTTCTCTGTTGGTAGCGGCACTGGACCCGCGACGGTTGCACCAGTGCGCTCGACTGTCTCAACGATCTTCTTCGCTGATGAGTCAATTACCTCGTGGTCATACGCCTTGAGTCGAATGCGGATCTTTTGTCCCGCCATGTCGTTCTCCTCTTTACTTTCGTTAGTTCAAACTTTTATATGTACTTTTCAAACTTTAAAAACTTTTAAAACTTTGTGTTGAGTGGCGGTGGTTTTAAGGCCACCGCCACTCTTACAAGAGTTACTTCTTGATCTTTGTAACGCGACCTGCACCTACTGTGCGGCCACCTTCGCGGATAGCGAAGCGAAGACCATCTTCCATTGCGATTGGTTGGATGAGAGTTACTGCCATCTCAGTGTTATCGCCAGGCATAACCATTTCTGTGCCTTCTGGAAGTGTTACAACGCCAGTCACGTCAGTTGTACGGAAGTAGAACTGTGGACGGTAGTTGTTAAAGAATGGAGTGTGACGACCGCCTTCATCCTTTGAAAGGATGTATGCAGATGCATCGAACTCTGTGTGAGGTGTGATTGATCCTGGCTTGCAGACAACCTGTCCACGCTCAACATCTTCACGCTTTGTTCCACGGAGGAGGAGACCGACGTTCTCGCCAGCCTGACCTTCGTCGAGCAACTTACGGAACATTTCAACGCCTGTAACAGTTGTCTTCTGAGCATCTGGACGGATACCGACGATTTCAACTTCTTCGTTAACCTTGACGATACCGCGCTCGATACGACCGGTGATAACTGTTCCACGACCTGTGATTGTGAAAACGTCTTCAACTGGCATAAGGAATGGCTTGTCGATGTCACGAGCTGGCTGTGGGATAAATGCATCTACTGCATCCATGAGCTCCATCAACTTATCTGCCCACTTCTGGTCACCCTCAAGTGCCTTAAGTGCTGAGATGCGAACGATTGGAGTGTCATCGCCTGGGAACTCGTACTTAGAAAGAAGTTCACGAACTTCCATTTCAACGAGTTCAAGAATTTCTTCGTCATCAACCATGTCTGACTTGTTAAGTGCAACAACGATTGATGGAACGCCTACCTGACGAGCAAGGAGAACGTGCTCCTTAGTCTGTGGCATTGGGCCGTCTGTAGCCGCAACAACGAGGATTGCTCCGTCCATCTGTGCAGCACCAGTGATCATGTTCTTGATGTAGTCAGCGTGGCCTGGGCAGTCAACGTGTGCGTAGTGACGCTTTTCAGTCTGGTATTCGATGTGTGCGATAGAGATTGTGATACCGCGCTGACGCTCTTCTGGCGCCTTATCGATCTGATCAAAAGGTGTGAATGGGTTTACATCTGGATACTTGTCGTGCAACACCTTTGAGATCGCAGCAGTAAGAGTTGTCTTACCGTGGTCAATGTGGCCGATTGTTCCGATGTTTACGTGTGGCTTGTTACGCTCGAACTTGGCTTTTGCCATTTTGGTTCCTCTTTCGTTTATCTAGTGCTTAGTTATTAGGGGTTTTATTTGTGCTTATTAGGGATTATTCGCCGCGAACTTTCGCAATGATTTCCTTTGCGACGTTGCCTGGAACTTCGGCATAGCTGTCGAACTCCATGCTGTAGCTCGCGCGACCTTGTGTTCTGGAGCGGAGATCGCCGACATAGCCGAACATCTCTGACAACGGAACTAGCGCCCTAACAACGCGGGCACCTGACCGCTCGTCCATGGCCTGGATTTGGCCACGACGACTGTTGAGATCGCCGATGACATCACCCATGAAGTCTTCAGGGGTAACAACTTCGACTTTCATCACTGGTTCGAGAATTGCAGGATCAGCAAGCTTTGCTGCTTCCTTAAATGCTGCGATACCAGCCACCTTGAATGCGAGTTCCGATGAGTCAACATCGTGATACGCGCCGTCAAGAAGAGTTACTCGTACATCTGTAAGTGGATATCCAGCAAGTGGTCCTGCTGTCATCGCTTCCTTACAACCTGCATCAACTGATGGGATGTACTCGCGTGGAACGCGACCACCAGTGATCTTGTTTACGAATTCGTATCCGCCTTCAACTTCACCTGTTGGAAGTGGCTCGATAGCGATCTGAATCTTTGCGAACTGACCAGAACCACCTGTCTGCTTCTTGTGTGTGTAGTCGTGGCGTGCAACTGGCTTACGAAGTGTTTCGCGGTATGCAACCTGTGGCTTACCGACGTTAGCTTCAACCTTAAATTCGCGACGCATACGGTCGACGAGGATTTCGAGGTGAAGTTCACCCATACCAGCGATGATTGTCTGACCAGTTTCTTCATCAGTTTCAACGTGGAATGTTGGGTCTTCTTCAGATAGACGCTGAATTGCAACGCCAAGCTTTTCCTGGTCGCCCTTTGTCTTTGGTTCGATAGCAACAGAGATAACTGGTGCTGGGAAGTCCATTGACTCGAGAATTACTGGCTTTGCAGGATCGCAAAGAGTTTCGCCTGTTGTTGTGTCCTTAAGACCCATAACGGCAACGATCATGCCCGCACCAACGTTGTCGCGTTCTTCGCGCTTGTTAGCGTGCATCTGGTAAATCTTTCCGATGCGCTCTTTGCGGTTCTTTGTTGAGTTAAGGATTGTTGATCCTGTCTCAAGAACGCCTGAGTAAACACGGATAAATGTGAGCTTTCCAAGGTGTGGATCAGTCATGATCTTGAACGCGAGTGCTGAGAATGGCTCTTCGTTCTTTGGAAGGCGCTGGATTTCAACTTCTGCATCGTTCATATCTGTACCGACGATTGCATCGATATCGAGTGGTGATGGAAGGTAACGATTTACAGCATCAAGCATTGGCTGAACACCCTTGTTCTTAAAAGCTGAACCTGTAAGAACTGGTGAAAGCTTTGCAGCGATTGTTGCGCGACGGATACCAGCAATGATTTCGTCCTCTGAAAGTTCTGCACCTTCGAGGAATTTTTCCATGATTGCATCATCGTTCTCAGCAAGAGTTTCGAGCATTGCTGCACGAGCTTCCTTGCACTTATCAGCCATGTCAGCTGGAATCTCTTCGACTACGTAGTCTTCGCCCTTTTTAGTTTCGCCGCGCCATACAAGCGCCTTCATTGCGATGAGGTCAACTACGCCGATGAAATCTGATTCGTTTCCAATTGGAAGCTGGAGAACGAGAGCAACTGCGTTAAGGCGATCCTTGATCATGCCTACGCACTTGTCGAATGAAGCACCTGTACGGTCAAGCTTGTTAACGAAACAGATACGTGGAACTGAGTAACGATCTGCTTGGCGCCATACTGTTTCAGATTGTGGTTCAACACCAGCAACACCGTCGAATACAGCAACTGCACCGTCGAGAACACGGAGTGAACGTTCTACTTCAACTGTGAAGTCAACGTGGCCCGGTGTATCGATGATGTTGATCAGGTTGCCCTTCCACATACATGTGGTTGCAGCAGAGGTGATAGTGATACCGCGCTCTTGTTCCTGCTCCATCCAGTCCATCGTTGCTGCACCTTCGTGCACTTCACCGATCTTGTATGAGATACCTGTGTAGAAAAGGATGCGCTCAGTAGTCGTGGTTTTGCCCGCGTCGATGTGAGCCATGATTCCGATATTGCGAACCGTAGCTAGATCGATCTTCTCTACTGTTGACACTTATATTCCTCTTCTCGTCGTTTCGTAAGTTCTCGTATTAGTTTTCTGAATTACCAGCGGTAGTGAGCAAATGCCTTATTTGCTTCAGCCATCTTGTGGGTATCTTCGCGGCGCTTTACAGCTGCTCCGAGACCGTTTGCTGCATCGATCAATTCATTCTGAAGACGCTCTGACATTGACTTCTCACGACGATCGCGTGAGTAATCAACGAGCCAGCGAAGAGCAAGTGTTGAAGAGCGTGATGCTTTAACTTCAACAGGAACCTGGTAAGTAGCTCCACCAACACGACGTGAACGAACTTCAACAGCAGGCTTGATGTTGTCGAGTGCGCGCTTCAATGTAATGAGTGGATCAACGTCAGTCTTCTTACGTGTGCCTTCGAGCGCACCGTAAACAATTGCTTCTGCTGTTGAGCGCTTACCGTGAAGGAGTACGCGGTTGATTAGCGCTGTAACGATTGGTGAGCTGTAAACAGGATCAGCAACTACAGGAGTCTTTACTACAGGACCTTTACGTGGCATTAGCTAGCCTTCTTCTCTCTCTTAGCACCGTAACGTGAACGTGATTGCTTACGGTTCTTAACACCTTGTGTATCAAGTGATCCACGAATAATTTTGTAACGAACACCAGGAAGATCCTTTACGCGGCCTCCGCGTACAAGAACGATTGAGTGCTCTTGAAGGTTGTGACCTTCACCTGGAATGTATGCAGTAACTTCCATGCCGCTAGTAAGACGAACACGTGCAACTTTACGAAGCGCAGAGTTTGGCTTCTTAGGTGTTGTTGTGTACACACGTGTGCAAACACCGCGACGCTGTGGTGAACCCTTTAGCGCAGGTGTATTTGTCTTCGTAGTCTTTTCTGCACGACCACGACGCACTAACTGTTGAATAGTTGGCACTACATTCTCCTTTTTGTATCCGTACTTTTACGCTCACTGTCCGACCCACGCGGTCGGGTGTGTTGCCTGTAAAAGCGCAGAGGAGAAAGGTATCTGCAGGCACTACTAAAGGTCAAAACGGCCCTTTTACTCCTGAGACCCCCGACACATGGCCATTTTCTGGGTTTTTTCAATCTCGGGCGTGTCTTAAATCAGGTCAGAAATCTCCGATTTTGGCTGCTTCAGGGTGAAGATCCAGCGGACAAAAGGGCCACTTTTGAGCGTCAAAACCACGCCTTCTCCCCTGCCCTTCATGGCTACGAAGTCTCTGTATTTCAGACCTCTCAAAGTCCCCAAAAGGACCACATATGGGAGGGCGGTTCCGGGAGCCCGGACCCCCCGAAGGGTATGAGAGCCCCACAGCTCATCGAAGAACTCGACCTTTTCGACCGAACTAGCTGGAATTCGAGGGCTGGCATGCAGGGCGCCCATCTTCTCCCAGAAAGAGAGCTCCAGAACGAGCTCATCCCCCACCTTTACGACCTTTGCCATCAGTTGCCCCGCTTGAGAACGTGAGCTGGGACCGGAATATCGCTGGCGTAGTCGGCAGCAATCGGAGTTCCGAATGTTCGCTCGACCGGAATGATTCCTGCCCATAGAGGCAAGTTCATATCTTCATCTTCGTCATGCGAATTACCAGTTCTTTGTTTCGCTGAAAACTTTTCGAGCGAAAGTGCAACGATCATTGTTGCCGCAGTTTCCTTTGATGTGATGGGACGTGTGTAATCCCATGATCCTGGAATCAAACCATTAGAAATTACTTCAAGTGCTTTCATCTTCTCTTCATCTTTAAGAACAGTTGCTGTTCCAAAGATCATGACAGATTGATAATTGATTGATGAATTAAAGGTAGAGCGAGCTGCAATAAGGCCATTTACTTGCGTAATCGTTACACAGATCTGTGCACCTGCTGCAATCTGCATCATCATGCGCGAACCTGTTGAACCATGCAGAAGAATGCGATCTCCATCGCGTGCATATCCCATTGGGATTACAAATGGTTCCATTGTTGAGCTTTCAACAAAACCAACGTGAGCAAGAAATTCATTATCAAGAAATTCATTGATTGCATCTCGTTCAGAGAATTCACGATCGCTCAAACGTTGTACGTGGTAATGCTTATCATTGCTCATATTTCTAGTGTAAAACAAAGAAGCCCAATCCGAAATGGATTGGGCTTCTTTGTTATTAATGAATTAGCGAGGAATCTCGACTTCATCCAAGCGAACTGCTTCGCCTGAACCACCCTGATCGAATGGTGTGAAGTCATACTCGTCATAAGCTGCGTAAACCGCTGCCTTTGCTTCTTCTGTTGGCTCAACTCGGATGTTGCGGTAACGGGCGAGGCCTGTACCAGCGGGGATCAACTTACCGATGATGACGTTCTCCTTAAGACCCAAGAGTGGATCTGACTTCTCAGAGAGCGCAGCGTCTGTAAGTACGCGAGTTGTTTCCTGGAATGAAGCAGCTGACAACCATGATTCAGTTGCAAGAGATGCCTTGGTGATACCCATAAGTTCTGGGCGACCAGATGCAGCCTTGCCACCGGTTGTAACAACGCGACGGTTTTCAGCTTCAAAGCGACCGCGTTCAACGAGTTCACCTGGAAGCATTTCAGTATCGCCAGCTTCAAGAACTGTGATGCGCTTGAGCATCTGGCGAACGATTACTTCGATGTGCTTATCGTGAATGCCTACGCCCTGTGAGCGGTAAACAGATTGGATTTCGTTAACCAAGTGAACCTGAGTTGCACGTGGTCCAAGAATACGAAGTACCTGCTTTGGATCAATTGCGCCGACGACCATCTTCTGGCCAACTTCAACGCGTGAACCTTCTTCAACAAGTAGCTTCTGACGGCGTGTGATTGGGTAAGCAACTTCTTCGCCACCATCATCTGGTGTAACGATGATCTTCTTACCCTTTGCATCTTCACGGAATGAAACAACGCCTGCAGCTTCTGCGATTGGCGCAACACCCTTAGGTGTACGTGCTTCGAAGAGCTCGACGATACGTGGAAGACCGTGAGTGATGTCATCACCTGCAACGCCACCAGTGTGGAAGGTACGCATTGTGAGCTGTGTACCTGGTTCACCGATTGACTGTGCAGCGATAATTCCGACTGCTTCACCAACTGCAACGAGTTGACCTGCAGCAAGTGAGCGACCGTAGCAAGCTGCGCACTGTCCGACCTTGCTATCGCAAGTAAGAACTGAGCGGATCTTTACTTCGTCGACACCAGCAGCAACAAGTGCATCGATGACGCGGTCACCAAGATCTGAGCCAGCCTTAGCAAGAACTTCGCCATTAACTTCGATGTCTTCAGCCAATGTGCGACCGTAGACAGAGGTTTCAACGTGATCGTGCTTTACAAGGTTGCCAGCTTGCTGACGGATAGCGATTGGAAGTGCGAGACCACGATCGGTTCCGCAATCTTCTTCGCGAATGATGACGTCTTGTGCAACGTCGCAGAGACGACGTGTGAGGTAACCAGAGTCAGCGGTACGAAGCGCTGTATCTGCAAGACCCTTACGTGCACCGTGTGTAGAGATGAAGTACTCGAGAACTGACAAGCCTTCACGGAAGTTCGACTTAATTGGGCGAGGAATAATTTCACCCTTTGGGTTCGCTACAAGTCCGCGCATACCTGCGATCTGACGAATCTGCATCATATTTCCACGAGCACCTGAGAAGACCATCATCCAAACTGGGTTGAGACGTGGGAAGTTATCTTCCATCGCCTTTCCAACTTCAGCTGTTGCCTTGGTCCAGATCTCAATGAGTTCCTGGCGACGCTCGTCATCTGTGATGAGTCCCTTTTCGTACTGTGATTGAACCTTGTCGGCTTGTGTTTCATAGCCGTCGAGGATTTCACGCTTACGAGGAGGTGTTACAACATCTTCGATACCGATTGTTACGCCGGCACGTGTTGCCCAGTGGAATCCGAGCGACTTAAGCGCATCGAGAGTCTGTGCAACTGTGACCTTTGGATAGAACTCAGCAAGCTTGTCGACGATTGCGCCGAGAGCCTTCTTAGTTACATCGTGATCAACGAATGGGAAATCAGCTGGAAGCGCTTCATTGAAGAGTGCGCGGCCGATTGTTGTTTCGAGAGTTTCTCCCTTAACGCGAATCTTGACCTTCGCCTGCAATGAGACTGAGTGCTGATCGTGAGCCATGATCGCTTCAGAGATTGATCCGAATGCGCGACCTTCGCCGAGTTCGCCTTCACGTTCCATAGTCATGTAATAAAGACCAAGAACCATGTCCTGTGTAGGTGATGTGATTGGACGACCGTTAGCTGGTGACAAGATGTTGTTTGAAGACAACATCAAGATGCGTGCTTCAGCCTGAGCTTCTGCAGACAATGGAAGGTGCACAGCCATCTGGTCACCGTCGAAGTCAGCGTTAAACGCTGTACATACGAGTGGGTGAATCTGGATTGCCTTACCTTCGACCAGTTGTGGTTCGAATGCTTGGATACCTAAACGGTGAAGTGTAGGAGCGCGGTTCAGGAGCACTGGATGTTCTGCAATTACTTCTTCAAGAACATCCCATACAACTGGACGAGCACGTTCAACCATGCGCTTTGCAGATTTAATGTTCTGCGCGTGGTTAAGGTCTACAAGACGCTTCATTACGAATGGCTTGAAGAGTTCGAGAGCCATCTGCTTTGGCAGACCGCACTGGTGCAACTTCAACTGTGGACCAACAACGATTACTGAACGACCTGAGTAGTCAACGCGCTTTCCGAGCAAGTTCTGGCGGAAACGTCCCTGCTTACCCTTAAGCATGTCTGAAAGTGACTTCAGTGCACGGTTTCCTGGGCCAGTTACTGGACGACCACGACGACCGTTGTCGAACAGCGCATCAACAGCTTCCTGCAACATACGCTTTTCGTTGTTAACGATAATTTCTGGAGCACCGAGATCAGCAAGACGCTTCAAACGATTGTTACGGTTGATAACGCGGCGATAGAGATCGTTGAGATCTGAAGTCGCAAAGCGTCCACCATCGAGCTGAACCATCGGGCGCAGATCAGGTGGGATAACCGGTACGCAATCGAGAACCATTGATGCTGGGTGGTTGCTTGTTGTCATGAATGCGTTGACGACCTTGAGGCGCTTGATAGCACGAGTCTTCTTTGCACCCTTTCCGTTTTCAGAAAGATCGGTAAGCATTGCATGTTCTGTTTCGAGATCGAAAGTTTCGAGGCGACGCTTGATAGCAGCAGCACCCATATCTCCCTTGAAGTACATGCCGTAACGGTCACGCATTTCACGGTAGAGGTTTTCATCGCCTTCGAGATCCTGAACCTTGAGGTTCTTAAAGCGTGACCAGACATCTTCAAGACGTGTGATTTCACGCTCTGAACGCTCGCGGATTGCCTTGAGCTCACGCTCTGCAGATTCGCGGACCTTACGCTTTACATCTGACTTAGCGTCTTCAGATTCGAGTTCAGCAATATCTGCCTCGAGCTTCTTTGTACGTGTATCTAGGTCTACATCGCGCTTTGTCTCGATCTTCTTGCGATCGTTAGCAAGCTTCTTCTCGAGTTGTGGCATATCTTCTTCACGAGCTTCAGCATCAACTTCTGTGATCATGTAAGCGGCGAAATAGATAACCTTTTCGAGGTCCTTTGGAGCAAGGTCAAGAAGGTACCCAAGGCGTGATGGAACACCCTTGAAGTACCAGATGTGAGTTACAGGAGCTGCAAGCTCGATGTGACCCATGCGTTCGCGACGAACCTTTGCGCGTGTTACTTCAACACCGCAACGCTCGCAGATGATTCCCTTAAATCGAACGCGCTTGTACTTACCGCAATAACATTCCCAGTCACGAGTTGGTCCGAAGATCTTCTCGTCGAAGAGTCCGTCCTTCTCAGGCTTGAGTGTGCGGTAGTTGATTGTCTCTGGCTTCTTTACTTCGCCAAAAGACCAATCACGAATATTTTGAGCCGATGCAAGACCGATTCGTAGTTCATCAAAGAAGTTGACATCTAACATGTTTGATTCGCTCCTTAAATTTCTTCTACTGAGCTTGGCTCAACTCGTGACAAGTTGATACCTAGTTCTTCGGCGGCACGGAAAATTTCTTCATCGTTATCGCGCATTTCAATTGCGACACCTTCAGAAGAGAGAACTTCGACATTGAGACAGAGTGACTGCATCTCCTTGATAAGTACCTTGAATGATTCAGGGATACCTGGTTCTGGGATGTTTTCGCCCTTAACAATGGCTTCGTAAACCTTGACGCGTCCGAGAACATCGTCAGATTTAATTGTGAGCAACTCTTGGAGTGTGTATGCAGCACCATAAGCTTCAAGTGCCCACACTTCCATCTCACCAAATCGCTGACCACCGAATTGAGCCTTACCACCGAGTGGTTGCTGAGTGATCATTGAGTATGGACCAGTTGAACGTGCGTGAATCTTGTCGTCTACCAAGTGGTGGAGCTTCAAGATGTACATGTATCCAACTGAGATTGGAGTTGGGTATGGCTCGCCAGAACGACCGTCGAATAGACGAGCCTTTCCTGAACGACCAATAAGTTGGTTTCCATCGCGGTTAGCGAGTGTTGATGAGAGAAGACCTGAAACTTCATCTTCAAGTGCACCATCGAATACCGGAGTTGCAAGGTTGGTTCCTGGTGCGCCCTTTTCTGCGCCGATCTCCTTGAGGTGGTTTGCCCACGCTTCAGAGACACCAGATACATCCCAACCTGTCTTTGCAACCCAACCGAGGTGCATTTCAAGAACCTGTCCAACGTTCATACGTCCTGGAACACCAAGTGGGTTCAAGACAACATCGACTGGAGTTCCATCTTCAAGGAATGGCATATCTTCAACTGGAAGAATCTTTGAGATAACACCCTTGTTACCGTGGCGACCAGCGAGCTTGTCACCATCTTGAATCTTGCGCTTCTGTGCAACGTAAACGCGAACCAACTGGTTAACGCCTGCTGGAAGTTCGAAGCCTTCTTCAGATTCGAAGATCTTTACGCCGATAACCTTTCCTGATTCACCGTGTGGAACCTTGAGTGATGTATCGCGAACTTCGCGAGCCTTCTCACCAAAGATTGCACGGAGCAAACGCTCTTCTGGTGTGAGTTCAGTTTCTCCCTTAGGAGTTACCTTTCCAACCAAGATGTCGCCTGGCACAACATCGGCGCCAACGCGGATGATTCCGCGCTCGTCGAGGTCTGCAAGAACTTCTTCAGAGACGTTAGGGATATCGCGAGTGATTTCTTCGGCACCAAGCTTGGTGTCGCGTGCATCAACTTCGTACTCTTCGATGTGGATAGATGTAAGTACATCGTCCTGAACGAGGCGCTGCGAAAGGATGATCGCATCTTCGTAGTTGTGGCCTTCCCATGACATGAATGCCACGAGGAGGTTCTTACCGAGTGCCATTTCACCATTTTGTGTACATGGACCATCTGCGATTACTGAGCCAACTTCTAGCTTCTGGCCTTCAGTAACAACAACCTTCTGGTTGTACGAAGTTCCCTGGTTTGAACGAGTGAACTTAGCGAGTGAATATGTTTGGTAAGTACCGTCATCGCCCATGACCTTAACTTCGTCAGCAGCGACTTCAGTAACTACGCCAGCCTTTGTTGCTGTGACAACGTCACCAGCATCAACAGCTGCGCGGAATTCCATACCAGTACCAATAAATGGTGCTTCTGCACGCATCAAAGGAACTGACTGACGCATCATGTTAGAACCCATGAGTGCGCGGTTTGCATCATCGTGCTCGAGGAACGGAATCATTGCTGTTGCAACAGAAACCATCTGACGTGGTGAAACGTCCATGTAATCCACTTCGTCTGCGATGATGTATTCAACTTCGCCACCGCGACGACGTACGAGTACGCGTGCTTCTGCGAAGTGATTATCTGCTGTAAGTGGAGCATTTGCCTGAGCAATGATGTGCTCGTCTTCTTCATCAGCTGTTAGGTAATCGACCTGATCGGTGACCTTGCCCTTAACAACCTTGCGATAAGGAGTTTCGATAAATCCAAATGCAGTTACTCGTGCATATGTTGCAAGCGAACCGATAAGACCAATGTTTGGACCTTCAGGAGTTTCGATTGGGCACATACGTCCGTAGTGAGATGGGTGAACGTCACGAACTTCGAAGCCCGCGCGGTCACGTGAGAGACCACCAGGTCCGAGCGCTGAAAGACGACGCTTGTGTGTAAGACCTGAAAGTGGGTTTGTCTGATCCATGAACTGTGACAACTGAGATGTTCCGAAGAACTCCTTGATTGATGCAACAACCGGACGGATGTTGATCAATGTCTGTGGAGTAATTGCTTCGACATCTTGTGTAGTCATACGTTCGCGAACCACGCGTTCCATACGTGAGAGTCCGATGCGAACCTGGTTCTGAATAAGTTCACCAACGGTACGGAGGCGACGGTTACCGAAGTGATCGATATCGTCCTTTTCAACGCGAACTTCGCGGCCGTAATCCATTGTGAGATCGCCGCGGTGCAACGCTACGAGGTAGCGAAGTGTTGCGACGATATCTGAAATTGTGAGCATGCTCTGTGAGAGCTCAAGATCAAGACCTAGCTTCTTATTTACCTTGAAGCGACCGACCTTGGCCAAGTCATAACGCTTAGGGTTGAAGTAAAGGTTTTCAATGAGGTTCTGTGCAGCTTCCTTAGTTGGAGGCTCACCAGGACGCATCTTGCGATAGATATCGAGAAGCGCTTCATCCTGTGTCTTTACAGTGTCCTTATCAAGTGTTGCCATCATTGAAGCGAAGTCACCAAATTCTTCACGAATTTGTTCGTCGGTCCAACCGAGAGCCTTGAGGAATACTGTTACAGATTGCTTACGCTTGCGGTCGATACGAACGCCTACGAGATCCTTCTTATCAACTTCGAATTCAAGCCAAGCGCCGCGGCTTGGAATGATCTTTGAAGTGAATACATCTTTATCTGAAGTCTTTTCAATCTGACGTTCGAAGTACACACCAGGTGAACGAACGATCTGTGAAACAACAACGCGCTCTGTTCCGTTAATTACGAAAGTTCCGCGTGGTGTCATTACAGGGAAGTCACCCATGAAGACTGTCTGCGACTTAATTTCGCCAGTCTCGTTGTTTGTGAATTCTGCTGTAACGAAGAGTGGCTGCGCATATGTCATGTCGCGTTCTTTGCACTCTTCGATCGAATACTTAGGTGGCTCGAAGCGGTGGTCGCGGAATGAAAGCGACATCGTTCCTTGGAAATCTTCGATTGGTGAAATCTCTTCAAAGATTTCTTCCAAACCGGACTTCGCAGGAAGTTCTCCTCGATTTGTGTTGGTTGATTCAGCAAGACGTGAGCGCCATAGATCGTTACCAAGTAGCCAGTCAACGCTTTCAACTTGCAGCGCGAGCAGGTTTGGAACTTCTAGTGGTTCACGGATCTTTGCGAACGAAATACGACGTGGGGCAGTTGAACTCTTTTTCGCGGCCAAGAGATGTCCTTCCAGACAAAATTCACTTTTATGTGGACACGCACATCTAGAAGGTCGCCGCCGCTATATGCAATGACCCTCAGATTTTTTGTGCGAAGGGAAAGGGTATCGGCTCACCCCCCAAAGGGGCAAACCGGCCTCTTATACCCCCAACTCCCCCCGCTTGTCTGCCAAATGGGGATAAAAAAACCCGGCCCCACACGGGGACCGGGTTCTTTTGCTCAAATTTACTTGAGTGTGACCTTTGCGCCAGCTGCTTCGAGAGCTGCCTTTGCCTTGTCTGCTGTCTCCTTGTTTGCCTTCTCGAGGAGAACTGCTGGAGTCGCGTCAACGAGATCCTTAGCTTCCTTAAGTCCGAGTGAGCCGTTGAGGTTACGTACTTCCTTGATAACTGCAATCTTCTGTGAGCCTGCATCTTCAAGAACAACTGTGAACTCATCCTGAGCTTCAGCTGCGCCGCCTGCTGGTGCTGCGCCGCCTGCTGCTGCTACTGGAGCTGCTGCTGTTACATCGAATTCTTCTTCAAATGCCTTTACGAACTCTGAGAGCTCAACGAGTGTGAGTTCCTTGAACTGAGCCAAAAGGTCTGCTTGTGAGAGCTTTGCCATTTTTATATTTCCTTTTCTTATTCCGCTGGAGTTTCTGCTGGTGTTTCTGTTGCAACCACGTCTTCTGTAGTTTCAACTTGAGCTGGAACCTCTGCCACGTCGGCGAGAGCTTCTGGCTCGGACACAGCAACTTCAGCTGCTGGTTCTACTGCTGGAGCTTCTTCAGCTACTGGAGCTGGAGCAGCTTCTGCGACAGGAGCTGGCGCGCCAGCTTCCATCTTGATGCGAAGTGCATCGAGGGTACGCGCTGCCTTAGCAAGCGATCCCTTCATTGCACCAGCAAGCTTTGCAAGAAGTACTTCGCGTGACTCGAGGTCTGCGAGCTTCATGATCTCTGCTGTTGTAATGAACTTTCCTTCGTAGATTCCACCCTTGATAACAAGAAGTGGGTTCTCCTTCTGGAAGTTCTTGAGGTTACGAGCAGCATCGATTGCATCGCCCTTAACGAAAGCAACTGCTGAAGGACCAGCGAGAAGATCATCTGAGAGATCTACGCCAGCGTTCTTTGCTGCAATCTTTGTAAGAGTGTTCTTTACGACGCTGTACTTGGTTTCTGAACCAAGGCTGCGGCGTAGCTGCTTCATCGAAGTCACGGTTAGGCCGCGATATTCGGTGAGGTAAGTAGCAGTAGCTGACTTGAAGTCTTCAGTCATTTCAGCAACTGCTGCTGCTTTATCTGGGCGAGCCATGTGGTTCACCTTTCACTAGTTTTTCAAGGTGACTGCAGGCAATAAAAAAATCCGTAACGCGTAAATGCGCACGGATTAATGTGAACACCTACGCGGGCTGAGATTCCTCAATTATCTTCACTCTTTCGAGTTCAGACCTGCGGTCTTTGGTTATGGCCGTAGGTTACGCCGGCGCCTAGGCGAGGGTCAAATCCGCCTAGAGTGAGCGTGAAATTCGGCTGGCTCTACGAACAGCAAGGGTTGAAATAATGATTGAGGAAATAACCCCTAGCAAGACCCCCGTGAATTGCACTTTCGTGAGGGCCCCGGCTGCAAGTGCAGTTGAACCAAGCACGAAAGAGAACTCGCCAATCTGGCTGAGGCCAACTGAGAGTTGGCCCGCACTTGCGCCGATTTTTCCAACGCGGGAGAAGAGGTATGCGGGCAAAGTTTTAAGAAGAAACATAGACCCCAGAAGAATTAACATAAAAGGAATTGCTTCTCTGATCAGCGCCGGCTCAACCAAACTTCCAATCACCACGAAGAATAAAACTTGAAAGAGATCTCTAAAGGGAAGGACCGCTTTTCGAACATCGTCGGTATCTCGGCTCTGGTTGATAGCAAGCCCTGCAACGAAGCTTGCGAGTGCCATTGGAATGCCAAATGCGACTGTACCCAATGCGGCAATTGAAAGTCCTATCGCAACTGAGTAGATGAGAAATAGATCGCTTTCCCATCGAATGATCTTGAGGAGGGAAGGAAGAAGTTTGGATGCGACAAAGGCAAGAATGGTAAATCCGATGAGGCCAATAATTGCTTTGGCTGGACTTTCATTTTCATTTCCTATGAGAGCAATAATGATTGCAGCCAAGGCAACACCTGTGACATCTTGCAAGACGCTCCAGCCAAGTAGCGCTTCTTCAGTTTCAACATGAGTTGTGCGTCTACGGCTTCGGGTGATGTTAACAATCACGACACTTGAGGACATTGCCAATGAAAGCGCTAGCAAGCTAGCTCCGAAGAGTGGAATATCAAGTGCTAGAAATAAAGCTGTACCTAAAGCGGTTCCCAGAAATACTTGAACAGGGGCAGCCCATAAAAGTGCACCGTGATCACGACGGATGCGTCCTAAATCAATTTCAATTCCTACTTCGAATAAAAGTAAAACAACACCGATATCTGCGAGTATCGCTATCTGTTGGCTATCGGCGACAAATCCTGGAGTAAAGGGTGAAACTAAAAGCCCGGTAATCAGATATCCAATAATTGCGGGTAGCCCAACTTTTCGGGCAAGCAATCCACTTGTTGCGGCAACAAGAAGAACTGCACCAACATCAAGAACTAGCGGTGCGGTTTCTACGACAGATGCCATAGTTCAATCATATGGAAAAAGCCCCTCCGCAAGGAGGGGCTTTTTCTGTAAGAGCAGTTATTAGTTAGCTGCTGGTTCGCGTGTGAGGTTTGGATCTACAGCGATTCCAGGTCCCATCGTTGTTGAGACAACAGCCTTCGCGATGTAGCGACCCTTTGAAGAGTTTGGCTTTACACGAAGAACTTCTTCAAGAGCTGCTGCATAGTTATCTGCAAGTTGTTCTGCAGTAAATGATGCCTTGCCGATGATGAAGTGAAGGTTTGAGTTCTTATCAACGCGGAATTCAATCTTTCCGCCCTTGATGTCGTTAACAGCCTTAGTGACATCTGTTGTCACTGTTCCTGTCTTTGGGTTTGGCATCAATCCACGTGTTCCGAGGACCTTACCGAGACGACCAACCTTGGCCATCAAATCTGGAGTTGCAACAACTGCATCGAAGTCGAGGCGGCCCTTTGAAACTTCGTCGATCAATTCATCGCCACCGACGATATCTGCACCAGCTGCACGTGCCTCTTCAGCGCGCTCACCGTTTGCGAATACCAATACGCGAGCTGTCTTACCTGTGCCGTGTGGCAAGTTAACAGTTGAGCGAATTGCTTGATCAGCTTTCTTTGGGTCAACGCCGAGTACGAGAGCAACTTCAACAGTTGAGTCGTACTTAGTTGTTGATGTCTCTTTAGCAAGTGTTACTGCCTGAAGAGGTGTGTAGAGGTGGTCCTTGATGACCTTCGCTGCTACTTCGTTGTACTTCTTTGAGCGCTTCATTTCTTCCTCGTTCCTGTATTTCTACAGTTGGGTTGTGGTTAGCGAACCAGCGCGGTTCTCCCACATCTCTTCGCCACCATGGCGATGAGAAATTTACTTATGCAGAGACTGTGATGCCCATTGAGCGAGCAGTACCTGCGATGATCAAAGCTGCTGCATCAATGTCATTTGCATTGAGGTCAGCCATCTTTGTTGTTGCGATCTCCTTGACCTGAGCCATGGTGATATTTGCAACCTTAGTCTTGTGAGGAATCGCTGATCCCTTTTCGACGCCAGCTGCCTTAAGGATGAGGCGTGATGCTGGTGGAGTCTTTGTGATGAAGTCGAAAGAACGATCCTCGTAGACAGTGATTTCTACAGGGATGATCTGGCCCTTTTGTGATTCAGTCGCAGCGTTGTATGCCTTGACGAACTCCATGATGTTGACACCATGCTGACCGAGTGCAGGACCTACTGGTGGTGCAGGTGTTGCTGCGCCAGCCTGGATCTGCAACTTGATGAATCCGGTGACCTTCTTCTTTGGTGCCATTTCTCTTCTCTTTTCCTTAGTTTTCTTAAAGCTTCTGTACTTGGTTAAATGAAAGTTCTACTGGTGTTTCGCGACCGAAGATCGATACCAATACCTTGAGCTTTGCCTGCTCTGGCATGATTTCGGAGATTGATGCAGGAAGCGTTGCGAATGGGCCATCCATAACGGTGACTGACTCGCCAACTTCGAAATCAACAAACTTAATATCTGCTTTGTCAGCCTTCTTCTGTGGACGTGGAGCAAGAATCTTCTCGACTTCATCCATGCTGAGTGGGCTTGGGTTATGTGCGTTACCGACGAAGCCTGTTACGCCAGGAGTATTGCGAACTACTGACCAAGATTCATCTGTGAGATCCATGCGGACAAGAACGTAACCTGGATAGATATTGCGCTTGACCATCTTGCGAGCGCCGTTCTTAACTTCCATAACCTCTTCTTCAGGAACTTCTACCTGGAAGATGTACTCCTCCATGTTGAGAGTGTGAATACGGTTAGCAAGGTTGCCCTTTACCTTCTTCTCGTAGCCTGCGTATGAGTGGATTACATACCAATCACCGATAGCTGCGCGAAGAGTGCGGCGGAATTCTGCGTTGGGATCGTTTTCGTCTGATTCGATATCGCCATCTTCGTCGCTTGCGAGCGCGAGATCTTCAACGATTACATCTGCAACTGGTGCTTCGACAACTTCTTCTACAGGAGTTGCGATTTCTTCAGCACTTGCAGCAAGAGCTGCTTCAAATGCATCTGGCTTGAGTTCGTCTGTCATGGTCTTTATTCCTTATCCGAATACCCAGAAGACGACCTTGGTAAGAACCAAGTCGATGATGGATACGACAGCGATGATGAATGTAACGAATACGAGAACGACGGCTGTATATGTGGTCAACATATTTCGTGTTGGCCAAACAACCTTCTTGAGCTCGTTGACTACTTGGCGATAGAAAAGTCCAACGCGCGCAAAAATTCCGAGCTTCTCCTCGGTAACTTCAACTGCATCAGTCATTGTGACTTCCTTTTCTATCTTCGTTAGTAATGCACATTCGGTACTGCGGCTTGCAGGGCAAGAGGGACTCGAACCCCCAACCGGCCGCTTTGGAGACGGCAACTCTAGCCAATTGAGCTATTGCCCTTCGCGACGAATTTTCAGGCGCGCCAAGGCGAGGAAGAAATTCATCGTGAGCGTCGAAGTGTAGAGGCAGGTGCCGTTCAGAGTAAAACTGGGTGGTCGGGGCCACTAGATCTGAGCGCGCAAGGGGGCGCTGGCATGGTGCAGACTTCCCCCATGAGCAGAATCTCCGCACGAATCGCAGCAATCGCAGAATCAGCCACTTTGGCAGTAGACGGAAAGGCAAAGGCGCTTAAAGCAGCTGGTCGACCAGTTATCGGCTTCGGCGCTGGCGAACCAGACTTCCCTACTCCTGATTACATCGTTGAAGCAGCTGCTGATGCAACAAAGGTTGTAGCAAATCATCGCTACACGCCAACACCAGGTTTGCCAGAACTCCGCCAAGCTATCGTCGATAAGACAAAGCGCGATTCGAACTATGACATCACTGTTGATCAAGTACTTGTTACTAACGGTGGAAAGCAAGCGGTCTATCAAGCATTTGCAACAATCGTTGATCCAGGCGATGAAGTACTTCTTCCATCTCCTTTCTGGACTACATATCCAGAAGCAATCAAACTTGCTGGCGGAAAGAGCGTAGAAGTTTTCGCAGATGAAACTCAGAACTACCTTGTAACTGTCGAACAATTAGAAGCTGCTCGCACACCAAAGACAAAGGTCTTGCTTTTCTGTTCTCCATCAAACCCAACAGGTTCTGTTTACACACCAGAACAATCCAAGGCAATTGGTGAATGGGCGCTCAAGAACAACATCTGGGTTATCTGCGATGAAATTTATGAGCACTTGCTCTATGACGGTGCTACAGCGCCTTCGCTTCCAGTATTAGTTCCAGGACTTGCAGATACATGCATCATCTTGAACGGAGTTGCAAAGACTTATGCAATGACAGGTTGGCGTGTGGGCTGGATGGTCGGTCCTAAGGATGTGATTAAGGCAGCAACTAACCTGCAGTCACACCTGACATCAAACGTTGCCAACGTTTCACAGCGCGCAGCAATCTCAGCGCTTACCGGCAATC
Source organism: Candidatus Nanopelagicaceae bacterium (assembly GCA_965268225.1). Lineage (GTDB taxonomy): Bacteria > Actinomycetota > Actinomycetes > Nanopelagicales > Nanopelagicaceae > Planktophila. Next base: position 1,123,993 of record OZ254166.1, read on the forward strand.
TTGATGCAGTCCACAAGATGGGTGAAGCATTTAATCGTCGCCGTAAGTTAATAGTTGGTCTTCTTAACGAGATCCCTGGATTCGAATGCCCAACACCGCAGGGTGCTTTCTACGTATATCCATCAGTTAAGGGTGTGCTTGGAAAGACTATTCGCGGCAAGGTAGCTAATACTTCTGCAGAGCTTGCAACCATCATCTTGGATGAAGTTGAAGTTGCCGCAGTTCCTGGCGAAGCATTTGGTCCGTCTGGTTACCTACGTTTCTCATACGCGACTAGCGATGAAGATATCGTCGAGGGTATCGGTCGTATTAAAAAGTTACTTTCGGAGTAACTTTCATCAGGGTTGCGTTACTTACAGAGTAATCCCTCTTAATTTATTAATCAGAGAGTAATTCCCACAAGGTTTACTTCAGCTTCGAGAGTGATTCCAAACTTCTCGAAGACGCTCTTCTGAGCGCTCTTTGCTAACTCAGCGATATCTGTAGCTGTCGCATTTCCCGCATTTGTTAGAGCAAGAACATGTTTTGTAGATACGCGGGCACCACCGTGGATATCGCCTTTGTGAACTCCAGAATTTTCAATGAGCCATGCAGCACTTGTCTTCACCATGCCATCGGATGTCGGCCACTTGGGTGCACCCTCAGGAAGTTGTGCCGCAATCTCTTGAGAAATAATTGGGTTGGTAAAGAAGGATCCGGCTGACCAAGAATCGCGATCACTTGGGTTGAGCAGCATTCCCTTTGCGCCACGAAGTTCGAGCACTGCTGTTCGGGTTGCCCCAATAGGTGCTTTCTCGCCAACTTCAATTCCAAGTTTCTTTGCCAATTCGGCATAGGTAATTGCAGTAGTCATCTCGCCTTGGCGAAGATTGAATTGCACATCGAGAACCACATAGCGACCAGGATGGGCCTTGAAGTGCGAATTGCGATATGAGAATTCGCATTCAGAGTTGGTAAAGGTCTTAAGTCCCTTTGCTTGGCGGTCATAAGTACGTACGCGGGTAATGAACTCAGATACTTCATGGCCATATGCACCAATATTTTGAATGGGGGCTGCGCCAACGGTGCCAGGGATTCCGCTGAGAGTTTCGAGTCCTGCGAAGCCACGTTCTAATGTGGTTGCAACGAATTCATCCCAGTTTTCACCAGCGCCGATAGTCAGCGTTGCGCCGCTGCATGCATCAATCTCTGATTGCATTGAGTGGCTAGTAATGCGAATGACTGTGCCTTCAAATCCGGTATCTGCAACGAGAATATTTGTACCGCCGCCAATGATGAGAATTGGGGTATCGCCCGCTGCTTCAATCGCAGCAATGATTTCGGATTCGGTGCCGACTTCAACAAACTTCTTTGCAGGGCCACCTACACGCAGTGATGTGTAATCGCGGAGATCGGCCATGTTCTAAGGCTACCTGCGAGGGCTCAATATTGCAGTCTTACCTCTGAAGCGCTCGAGAATACGGTCGTAATTCTTCTTTGATTGCGCATCGCGATATTCGGGATCAGTGTCGTGATAACCATGATGGCGATCTTGTTCAAGAGGTAAATCCATCTGAAGTAAGCGGCCATTTGAATGGCGAAGATTGAGTGAGAATTCAATATCGGCGTTGCGGTAATAGAGCGCGCGATTACTGAACCCACGAGCAGCGAGAGCATCTTCACGGTGCATAGCGATGAAGTAGCTAAAGAGGACATCGACTTCGCCAGCGCCCTTATCGTCAACACTGCGCCACTCATCTTCAAGGTTGACCAATCCCCCGCGCCAGCCAACAGCTACGAATTCGCGCTTCTTGAGTTCTGCTAACACGGGAGCGATTGCATCGCCGGTAAAGCGAGTAGATGGATCCATGATCACAATGAATTCGCTGGTGACGTTACGAAGTAATGCATTTGCGCTCTCGCCCCACCCGAAATCTTCAGTGAGTTGAACGAGTGATGTACGTGAATCGAGTTCGTTAACCAATACGCCTGGATCACCGACTACCAAGATTGCAATCGCGCACTGGCTATGTTCTTTAATTGTTTTTATCGTTGTGACAGCATCTTCATAGAAGCCATCAACAATCATTGCAACAGTTATTTCAAATTTACCTGAATTGATAGGGCGAATATCGCGCGTGGATTCATAGGTTGGAAAGCGCTTCTTGGGGCGAAGTTCATATCCCCCAGCAACATCAACAACTTCAAAACCAAGGGCAGCAATCTCATCACGCAATTGATCGGAGAGCGCGAAGTTTCGCTCTGCTCGCGCTGCAAGGCGCGCCTTCGCTAATTCGTGAACTGAATCTGGAGCACTCACTTGCGAACTACCGCTTTAGCCATTCCAAGGACTTTAACTCCTGCAGATGTTGCACTCAACGTCAATGAAACTTTGCCATCTGATACTTCAGCAACTGTTGCTGAGACGGTGAGGTCAACTTTCTCGCCTGCAGGAACAATGACAGGCTTTGTAAAACGTGCACCGTATTCGAGAACATTTGCCGAGCCGCCTGCAAAGTCAGATACATACTTACCAACCAGGGCCATCGTGAGCATTCCGTGGGCAATGACGTTGGGAAGACCTACAGAGATAGCGAATTCTTCATTTTGGTGAATTGGATTCTGGTCCCCAGATGCATCGGCATATTGCTTAAGCAGTGCGCGATCGAAATAGAAGACTTTTTCTTCCAAAACTGTTCCGACTTCGATCATGCGCGCACCACCAATGTGGACCACGCAGAAACAACGAGTTTGCCTTCGCGATGAAGATCTGAACGAACAGAGACAATCTCATTGCCAGCAGCTACGCGATAGCTTTCGATAGTTGCAGCACATGTGAGCGCATCACCGGCTTTTACGGGTGAAAAGATTTCAAACTTCTGATCGCCATGAACTAAACGTGACCAATCGAGACCAATTTCTGGACGTGTAAGAATCTCTTCAAATTGAGTCAGGGTGATACGGATGGTGAAAGTTGGTGGCGCAATAGTTGTATCAGTTTCGCCGACAACAGCGCAGAAGGCATCGATTTCAGATTGTGAAACGGTAATTGAATCTGTACCTGCGAAGGTACTCCCGACCGAATCGGGGTTCAGCATTAGCGGGTTTCGCGGTGAAGTGTTGAAGACTTGCAACGTGGACAGAACTTCTTGAGTTCCATGCGGTCTGGATCGTTGCGGCGGTTCTTCTTAGTGATGTAGTTACGCTCTTTGCAATCCACGCATGCCATGGTGATCTTTGGACGAACGTCCGCGCTCTTACTTGCCATGGTCTTAACTCCTTCGTAGATGCTGCTGTAACAGGCGCTCAGATTACCCGAGCACCGTGTATTGGTGAAATCCGTGCGTATTTCACACGGTCGAACTAGTAGCGGAGGCGGGATTTGAACCCACGACACAGCGATTATGAGCCGCTTGCTCTACCAAGCTGAGCTACCCCGCCAAGGGTTGGAACAGACATATGTAGTACTTATTAAATTTTTACTTCTTTACTGCGAGCCCCCCACCGGAATCGAACCGGTGACCTTTTCCTTACCATGGAAACACTCTACCGACTGAGCTAGGGGGGCAATGGTAGAGAGAGGAGTCTAGGGCTTTAGGGGAAAAGTAGAAAATTCGCCCAAATTACCGCGCAGGATCGAGGGCAATCTTGCCCATTGATTCACGGGCAAGCATTGATCGGTGCGCATCAGCGGCCTCGCTCATTGGATAGGTCGCACCAATAACTGGCTTGAGCTTTCCAACAGCGACAAGTGCGAAGAGTTCGGCGACAACATCGTTGAGCATCTCTTTACTGCCAAAGCAGTTTGCAAGCCAGAAACCTGAAACTGTTTTTGAACCATGCATTAAAGATCCTGGATGAATTGGTGTTGGCGCTGTACGCGACGCCATTCCGAATGTGATGATCTTTCCAAAAGCACCGAGTGCCGCAAGGCTGTGATCGAATGTTGTTCCGCCGACCATTTCGAGGACGAGATCTACTCCGTGGCCACCGTTTGCCTTGCGAAGATCTGCTTCAAGGTCGCTTGATTTTGCGTCAACGACAACATCTGCACCAAGCGATGTAGCGAGTGCGGATTTGGAATCTGAAGAGGTAACCGCAATAACTTTGCCGCCCCACAACTTTGCTAATTGGATTGCAATAGTGCCAACGCCACCCGCTGCTGCATGTACAACAACAGATTGGCCTTTCTGCAGGTTGCCCATTGTCTTGAGTAAGTGCCAAGCAGTTGCACCTTGTACCAACATGCAGAGAGCTTGCTGGTCAGTCACGGCATCGGGGATTGGAAAAAGTACAGATTTATGGGCGATTGCTTTCTGCGCATATCCCCCAGATGAAACACTTGCTAAGTAGCGCTTTCCTTCATGAGTTCCAACAACTTCAATGCCCGGAATCATTGGAAGTGTTTGTGGAGATAAATATGAATTCTCTGTCTGGTGTGTATCTGCATAGTTGATACCGACTGCAGTCACATCAAGAATAACCTCATCTGTACCGGCAACGGGATCAGCAAGATCCACGTATTTCATGACCTCAGGGCCACCAAATGCAGTTATCTGAATTGCTTTCATTGTTAGACCTTATCCCACCAGATGACGGAAAGGGATCTAGAAGTTGGAGATGGATTCTTTTCGAGGAAGTCCTTTACCTCTTGAAGCCGTTCCTTAGGCAGACAGAGGCGAATACGCGTGTAATCCGAAGCTTCTTCCAATTGCTTATCCAAGAGAATTTCTCCAGAGAAATCTTCTTTATGAGCTTTGATTCCCAGTTCGGCGAGTACGTTCATGAGGTCATCTGCTTTAGGAGATGTTGGTCGGATTATGTTCCAGAAATGCTTCCAGCCGGGTGACCAGGATGACATTGGGTGAACAACTGGCAGTTCGATAACTACTCGCTTGCGAGCATGCTCGTTCAGCGCCTTGATAAACGGTGCAATATCGCCAACGTTATAAACAACGTGATGAACAGTGACAACATCAGCCATAGGCACTTGATCTGCGATGGCTGGCCAAAATCCTTCAAATACTTCCGATGTCACATTCCGATCCGCTGCATTCTTTTCAAACATGTCGAGCATCTCACGTTGGTGATCTACGCCGATTGCATGTTTCGCTGGTGGCGTGATTGCGAATGAAGCGATTCCTCCGCCACATCCAATGTCTAGAACAGTTCCACCTTCGGGCATCGCCTCACGGGCTCGTTGATGACTTGGTGAGTCCCAAATCTTTTCAGGTATTTGAAATAGAGCAGGTGGATGAATCCATGGTGCAACTTCTGCTTGGTCAAGGATTTCCTGCGGTATCGCCCAAGAAGCAAGGTCCACTTTCCATTTTTCTGCAGCCGAAGTCACTACTTCTTTCCAAAAATTCGAGAGAAGAGACCCGGTTCTTTTGGATCATTCTGGTGACCCTCGCAACGATCTGCTTTCTTTACGCCCTTGAGAGCAATCTCGATGTGATTGCCACATCCGGCCCATGTTGGCTTTCCGCACTTGCGGCATGTGGTCTTATGACACATATTCTTTCTCCTTATTTGTAGTTGCTGCAGGCGAGTTACTCCATGTGAGATAGCCGCCGTCTAGATTTACTGCGTTGAATCCGAGTTCTTTGAGCAACATGGTTGCTGTGTGTCCGCGTTGACCAACTTGGCAATTAACGAGGACATCTTTATTAGTCAGTTCTGCAACACGATTACGGATTTCATCAACTGGCATCGACATAGCGCCCGGAATAGAACCTGCTGCATATTCAGAAGATGTACGAACATCTAGAAGTTGGAATCCACAATCTTCAAATTCATCAATCTGGCTCCATTGCGCAGTTTCAAGAAGACCGCTCATCATATTTTCGGCGATATAGCCGAGCATGTTGATTGGATCCTTTGCTGAACCAAATGGAGGTGCATAAGCAAGCTCAAGATCTGCAAGCTCGGGTGCGGAAATGCCGCCACGAATCGCAGTAGCGATCACGTCGATGCGCTTATCAACACCTTCGATACCGACGCCTTGTGCCCCAAGGATCTCGCCTGTCTTGGCATCAAAAATCATCTTTAACGCCATCTGCTTTGCACCTGGGTAGTAGCCGGCATGTGAATTTGGGTGCGTGTGAATGACCTTGAATGCACGACCAGAAGTTGAAAGTCGCTTTTCATTCCAACCAGTTGCAGCGATCATCAGGTCAAAGACTTTAACAATTGCAGTTCCGATAGTTTTCACAGGCCTCGTTGTGCGACCAGCGATGTGATCTGCCACTACTCGACCATGACGATTTGCCAGGTTTGCAAGAGGAACAAGAGTAGAACTTCCATCTATCGCATCAGTCTTTTCAGCGACATCGCCAACAGCGTAGATATCTGGGTTACTGGTTCGATTGAAATCATCAACATCAATGCCACCGCGAGTTCCGACTGTTAGGCCAGCTTCTTTCGCAAGTTTGATATCAGGGCGAACTCCAATCGCCAAAATGATCATCTCTGCAGGAAGAACGATTCCGTTAGAGAGAACCACAGTTGATTCTGTAATTTCTTGCGCAGATGCTCCGAGGTGAAGTTCGACTTTGTTCTTGATCATTTCCTTAGCAACCAAAGTTGCCATTTCGGGATCAAGTGGGGCAAGAAGCTGAGGAGCTGCTTCAACCACCGTTGTTTTGATTCCCTTATGTATGAGGTTTTCAGCAATCTCTACTCCGATAAAGCCTCCACCGATTACGACAGCGTTAGCTGGCTTCTGGCAGACTCGGTTGAATATCTTTTCAACATCTTCAACGGTTCGAAGCGTCATAGCGCGTTCGATGCCTGGAATAGGCGGAACTACCGGAGAGGCTCCGGGGCTCATAACCAACTTGTCGTAGCTAAGTTCATAGCTTTCGCCGCTTAGCTCATTCTTTACAATCAAATTTTTTGCAGATGGGTTAATGGATTCAACTTCAGATGCGATACGAACATCGAGTCTGAAACGTGCATGCAGGCTGGCAGGTGTCTGAAGTAAGAGTGCATCCTCTTCTTCAATTACTCCACCGACGTAATAGGGCAAACCGCAGTTCGCATATGAAACATGCCCACTTTTTTCGATGACAATGATTTCTGCATCAGCATCGAGCCTGCGCATACGTGTTGCTGCGGACATGCCGCCAGCAACTCCTCCAATAATTACAATTCTCATTAGTTATTGACGAGAGGTAATCCCGCAGCCTGCCATTCTTGAATTCCGTTTGTGAGATTGAAGAGATTCCTAAATCGAGCATCTTTCATCTTCCCCACTGCTATGCCTGATCGGCGTCCACTGTGGCAGTAGACAGCGTAGGTAGCGCTCTTATCTAACTTTGCGATATCTCCGTCAAATGTCATTCCTTCGACATCGATATTGATCGCATTTGCGATGTGTCCCATCATGAACTCCCCTCCGGAACGGACATCGAGAACAACAACTCCGGCTTCCGAAGCTTTCTTTTGGAACTCAGCCGCCCCCAGGTTTGTCGCACCTGAGCTTCCACAGCCAGTTAGAAATAACGCTGATGCAGCGACTACTGCGAAAAGTTTCTTCATTTTCTTCTCCTTTTAAGCAAGACTTAGAAATAGTTTTTGTAATTGGGCTGTAACTTCTTCTTGGTTGTTCTTTCCTTCGACTAAGCACTCTTTGAGGCTCGCTGATATCAAAGTGAATGCCGCCGTATTTACAGCTTTTGCCACGGCAGACATCTGAGTGACAATTTCTTCACAATTTCGGCCCTCTTCCAGCATGCGAGCAACTGCTCCAAGCTGACCATGTGCGCGCTTCACTCGCTTAGCAATCGCTGCAAGCTGCTCTTCATCCGAGAGGACGTGTGAAATCTTCTTAGTCGCCATTACTTACCCTTCTTTTCCATTGGGTGATGACCCTTGCGAATCATGTTGACCATTTTTAGATTGATTGCAGCAAATCGCCACAGTTGAATCAACGGATTCTTTCGAAATCGAAGAGTCTTCTCTGTTGGAAGTGGAGCGTGCGCAATTGACTCATTTGGATTTTCCATTTCAGCTCCTATTCCGGAATCAGCGACCAGCCCGGACGGGCCTTCGCTTTGTAGATAAACATGTAGTGCAGAAGCAATTTGATCCAATGCCCTGCAAGGCCAATCTCGCCAAAGGTTTCATTCACACTTCGACCTGTATTTGGATACTTCACGTAATCCGGAACGATTGGATACATCGTCATTGATGCAGCTGATCCTCCAGTCATTCCATTTCCAGCGGATGCAACACATGCTGCACCCATATCTGCCATAGATGCTGTTGGCACCTTTGCGGAATCTCCATTCTTAATGAGTTCCTTGATGCTCAAAATTGCCAACTTACCCATGACACCAGACGGCATTCCGGTACGTGGTGGCGAAGGAGCAATCAGCGTTCCATTTGGAGATTTACGAGGCTTGGAGATTTGATGTGGTGGAGCGAAGGCGATACCCACTGCAAACATATTTGGATAGCTCGGGTTGCGGTAGGTGCTTGGCCAATCTTCTGCCACCCATTCTTCATAAGGTTTTGCTGTGTAGTCAGCGTCGACTTTCATAAATCCACTAGGTGCAAAAATTTCTGAAGAGATGTCTTCGCCATTCTTATTAAGCGCCTTCAGGTCTACGCCTCTAAAAGGAGGCAGGAGCATCGCAAAGTCGAAGTTAAGGACATCTTTTGTGCCATCAACTAATTCATAGTGAATGGCGCCAGCTTCGACCTTCTCGACGTGAGCACCGAGAATCGCTTTAATGTTTCGCTCTCTAAAGAGGGACTCAGTCCACAATTTAGAGGTGGTTTGGAATCCACGTTGGCTAAAGACCATTCCGCCAACGCCAAAGTCACCAAGTTCGTATTCATTGGTGATGTACCAAATTTCAGCAAGATCTCTGACACCTGCTGCAGAAATTTCGTGCTCGACGTTAAATGCATATTCGAAAGCAGCGCCTTCGCATGTGCATGTTCCGTGGCCGACGCCGATAGCAATCTTTTGCTTCTCTCCCTGTTTCATCTTTTCAATTGAATTCTGAAGTGATGCCGCTGCTTCTACTGCATGGCCAGCAGTACACACAGAAACAGTGTGGCCATCAGGACCAAGACCTGGCGTTGCTGCAAAATTCAGCTTCGGACCAGTTGCATTAACTAAATAGTCGTACTCAATCCGACCAATTTGGCCACTCTTTGCAGGGTCGGTATATGTGACCTCTACAAATGGCTTAGACGATCCATCGAACCCTTCGGGGAAAATAGTCTGGGCAAGGGCTTGATGGAACTCAATACCCTTTCGCTTGTAGATCGGAGCAAGTGGAAAAATTACTTGCTCTTTCTTCATCTTCCCGACGCCTACCCAAATATTGGAAGGAATCCAGTTCCAATTCGAATTTGGAGAAACAACAACGATTTCGTTGCCTTTCCCAAGTTGTTTCTTTGCGTGGAGGGCAGCTGTATGGCCTGCAATTCCAGCTCCGAGGATGAGCACTCTTGCCATTTAGATTAACCGCACTGACAAATTTGATCTTGTGGAACGCCCGCTAGTGCTTCCTCCACATGTTGACCACAACCTGACCATGTGTATTTCTTGCAGGTATTACAGATGACGCGTGAGCACATTGCTTTCTCCTTTGAATTCGTGCCGATGGGACGAATCTAGCATACCCCCTAGGGTATGCGTCAAGGAGGTCAGAAGTACTTTCTCAGCGCCTTTCGTAGCCTGCCCCAAAGCCCAGCTACCTGCTGTGACGGTGCGACCTTTATGACCTTATCTTTGGCGGGCTCATCGGGGGTAATCACATCTTTGAGAGCAGGTGAGTTCTGGTCTAAAGAGTCGGCGATGATTCCAATATTGGCCACGATCGAAAGCCCGCGGACGATCTGCTCTTGATCTACATCTTTTCCATCTTCAATGAGCGTCTCCGCCAAGGCAGATCCTGCCTCGCGTGCATCATCCGTTGGAGAAGAAGAGAAATCATTGATGTCATCCGGCATATCAACATGCGCAGAAATCGCATAGCTTGCCGCAGAGAGGGCGACTGCTATCTGCTTCTTGGTTGAATCTGCGATTCCACCTTCGACTGCTGAATCAAAGAGTGTTCTTGCAATTGTTCGAACCTGTACCAGGGTGTGTTCTGTAGCAATTCCCTCGATATACATTTCTTCCGCGACATCTTTTTCTGCAGTTGGGAACCATCGCGCGTGACTCCGCGCTTCTACTGACTGGGCGCGAATTGCAGGAATTTCTTCAACAAGAAGACGCGCTTGGGCAAGCCACTTCCCCGCATCCTTTTGAGTGTATCCCGCGGCGACTCCTTCAGACATCTGCGCAAGTAGTGCCGCTGCCTTGTGAGAAACATTCTTAATTTGAATACGTGCGCGATCGATTGGCGTATTCGGAACTGAAAAATAGGAGAAGAAGATTGCGACTGCTGCTCCGATTAAAGTTGATGCCAATCTATGAACTGCGGTGGATCCAGAAATACCAGGACCGATAACGATGAGCGCAGTTACAGGCACATTTACGGATGCAACCTCTCCGAGGTGAAGCGCGCGTGCAACCACAGCGCAGAGAACTATCGTTGTTCCGACAGCAATGAATCCGAAATTAAAGGTGGAGACTGTTAGAAGTGCAACCCCCGCACCAATCGCAGTTCCCACAATCTGCCCAAATCCTTCACGAAGTGATTTATGCAATGAGATACGGATACTTAAGGTAGAAACAATTGCGGCAACAACACCACCATTAGGAACTAGTGAATCACCAATAATCCAAGCCACCGCGCCAGATATACCGGCTACGACAATCTGTCTCACCCACATCTTGCGGTCAGTAAATAATTTGAGAATTCGTTTTAACATTGAGGGCGAGTTTACGCCTCACTAGGATGGCGACATGGCACTCAACGCTTTAGAACGCTCAGATCTTCTCAAGATATCCAAGACTGTGGCGATAGTTGGAATTTCAGATAAACCAGATCGACCAAGTTATGGAGTCGCTCAGTATCTCCTTGAGAATTCTCATTTCGATCTTTACTTTGTAAATCCTCTTTTAGGAGAGGTTCTGGGCAAGAAGGTTTACAAGACTTTGAAGGAAGTTCCTGTACATATCGATATCGTCGATGTTTTCCGCAAGCCTGCCGATTGCCTAGAAGTCCTAGCCGAAAGTATTGAGGTGGGAGCAGGGGCAATCTGGTTGCAATTGGGAATTGATGTTCCCGAGGTTGAAGCAAGAGGAGTAGATGCTGGGTTAAAGGTTGTAATGGATCGCTGCATCAAAATTGATTATGCAGCTTTGTAAATATATTTAGGTTTCTTAATTAACCCTTGGTTGAACCGAGTGTAAGTCCAGCAATAAATTGCTTGCGCAGTACGAAGAACATAATCACCGTAGGTGATGCCGCGATGATCGCTCCCGCTGCCAACAAGTTGAAGTCTGTGACGTACTGACCCTGCAAGCGACGCAGCGCCGAGGTAATTGGGCGCTTTGAGTCATCGGACATCAATACAAGTGCCCAGAAGAATTCGTTGTAGATCCATGTCGTCATAAGCACGCTCAGTGCTGCTAGCGCTGGACGGAGCAAAGGAAGGATGACGTTGAAGTAATGGCGGAAGACGTTTGCGCCATCGATAGTCGCAGACTCTGAAATCTCTTTTGGAATCGTCTTCATATAAGAAGAAAGTACGAAGGTCGCAAAACCAACTTGGAATCCAACGTGAACAAGAATCAGGCCACCGTAGTTGTTGTACAACATATTGCGATTACCGAATAACTCGCCAACCCAGATAAACATCCAGAAAACGGGGATGTAGGTAAGAACGATTGGGAGCATATTTCCTGCTGTGAAGAGCAAGAGCAGAGTCAAGTTAAATTTGTATTGGTAGCGAGTCACTACGAAAGCTACGAGCGAGCCAAAGAACAAAGTCAAAATAACCGAAGGCACGGTAACAATCAAAGAGTTGAGTAAGTACTTACCAATCTCCATCTCGCGGATTGCATTGAAATAGTTATCGAGTGTTATGTGGCGTGGCCACGAGAAAATTCCGTAAGAAATAATGTCGTTATATGGGCGAAGTGAAGTCCACACTGTCCAGAGGATTGGGAAGATCCAGACAAAGGCAAAGATTCCAATGAAGATAGAGATGAAAGTATCTTTACGCTTCTGGCTGTTGCGGTATTCCTGGTTCTGAACTACACCGGTGCTCATTTGAGATCCTCTTTAAAGGTGATTCGGAGATAGGTGATGATCGGAACGATGCAGAGCACGAGAAGAATTACTGCATAAGCAGCGCCCTTCATCGAAATTCCCTGACCGGCAAAGTTCTGGAATACCAAGAGGTTGAGCAACGGGAAGATTGTTGGACTTCCGTAGATGATGTAAACCAAGTCGAAGGCTCGAAGAGATTCGATAAGGGTAATAACAACAATGATGATGTTTACAGGTTGCATCGTTGGCAAGATAATTTTGCGGAAGATCTGCCATTCGGTTGCGCCATCGATAGCTGCTGCTTCTTTAAGCGCAGGGTCGACAGATTTGAGGCCTGATAAATAGAGAAGCATGATGTAACCAATATGGCGCCATGATGCAATGCCGAGAATTACCCAGGTATTGATCTTTGGGTTACCCCAAATTGAGATGGCATTACCAATGTCGCGCCCCATAAGCCCTTGGACAAAGCCGCCAGGTTGGAGCATGAAGTTCCAGATAATTCCGATAACTGCGAGTGAGAGAACTACAGGCAGGTAATAAATTGATTCATAGAATGCATGGCCCTTGATGCCACGATCAATTTGATAGGCAAGCATGATGCCTAGAGGTGTTGCAATCAGTACGAAGAAGGCAAGCCAGATGCCGTTGTTCTTGAGCGCCTGATAAAAGAGCGGATTATTGAAAAAGATATTCTTGTAGTTTTGAATTCCCGCCCACTGAATATCTTTGAGGCGAATACCGTTCCAATACGTGAATGATAAAACGATTGTGACGACTGCTGGAACCCAGAGAAGAATAATTTGAAGAAGTGTTGGAATTCCAACGAATGTCGCGAGTGTAAAGCGATCTGTTTTGGAAAGAGTACGGCGGCTACGATTTTTCTTAACCGTAGCCGCCGTCTTCATACCTTTAACTTACTAGCACTTTAACTAATTAACAACTAATTAGTTCTTTGGAAGTGCATCCCATTGTGCTTGTACGTTTTCGAGGATCTTGTTGATATCAGAAGGCTTCTTGATGAAGCTCTGGATAGCTGGACCAACAACTGGACCAGCAAAGTCTCCACGAGCATCGCGATCCAAGAAGAACATGATGTTCTTAGCTGAACCGAGAACAGCAAGCTTCTGCTTGTTGAATGCATCGTATGAAGAAGTATCAAATGACTTCGATACATAAATATTTGTATCTCCAGCCTTTACTGCTTCCTTGATACCTTCTGGTGATGCCCAGAACTCAGCAAGAGCCTTACCGCCATCTACGTTCTTACCGTTTGCAGCAACTGAAATACCATCAAGTGGTGCATCAATTGTGTCGATACCGAACTTAGGGTTGATTTCTGGGAATGGAACGACCCATAGATCGTCGTAATCTGCCTGTGACTTCGCCTTGAAGTCGTTAGCAAACCAAGAACCCATCATCATTGCGCCTGTCTTCTTCTGAAGAAGAAGATCGCGCATGCCGTCCCATGAAATATCCATGACGTTTTCGTTCATGAATGGGATGAGCTGTGCGAAGTACTTAAATGTTTCCTTTGTGCGAGCATCTGTCCACTTTGCGCGACCGTTAAGAAGGTCGATGTGGTACTTGTAGCCGTTAACACGTGCGTTAAGAATGTCGAATGTACCCATTGCTTCCCAGCCGCCCTTTGCGCCGAGTGAGTATCCAACTAGACCCTTCTTCTGTGTAAGAGTCATCAACTTAACGAAGTCATCCCAGGTATCAATCTTTTCTGGGTTCATTCCAATTTCCTTAACCATTGACTTGCGGTAGTGCAAAGCCCATGGGTAGTAAGTTGTTGGAAGGATGTAAGGCTTCTTTGATACTGGGCTTGTTGCGCCCTTGATTGCTGCTGTTGGAAGGTTTGTCTTCAAACGGTTGATTTCGCGTGTGAGATCTGCAAGAAGACCCATTTCACCGAAGTGGTTTGAGCGATATCCAGCCATCCAACCGAAAGCATCATCAGGTGAACCCTGCATGATCTGTGCAAAGTTATTCTGGAAGTCATCAGAGTTAACCTGCTGAGCAACTACCTTTGCACCTGTCTTCTTTGTGAAGGCATCGTTTACAGCCTTAGCAATCTTGTCTCCTGTTGCGCCACCGCCACGTGTTGTCCACTTGACTGTGCTGCCTTTCAATCTTGTCGCTGCGCTAGCTGACTCTGTTGTGAGTGCGCCACCGGCTGCAAGTGCTGCTCCACCGATTGCTGCGCCCTTGAGTACTGAGCGGCGAGAAACTATGTTCTTCTCTTCTGACATTTTCGTCCTTTTCTCTAAGGTTGAAATTTCAACGAGCCTCGACTTATGAGGGTGCATAAATCTTCGACGTGCTGAATCTAGGGGTAACGGGGGTATTGAGCCTAGGAAGTTCGGGTAACGAATTGGTAAAGATTGGAAGGGGTGAGGGTTAGGCGGGCTTCTCTTCTAGGTACATAGCCACGGAATTGATGCACCAGCGTTCATCAGTTGGGACGTCGTAGCCCTCGCCAGAAAAGACATGCCCAAGGTGAGAATCGCAGTTGGCGCAACGGACTTCGGTGCGGATTCGAGGGGCAAGCGATCGATCTTCAATCAGTTTTACAGCATCGTCAGCAGTTGGTGCATAGAAAGAAGGCCATCCGCATCCCGAGTGAAACTTGGTTTCAGATTTAAAGAGTTCATTGCCACATGCCTTGCAGCGATAGCTTCCAACTTTATCTGTATCGGTGTATTCGCCAGTGAAGGGGCGTTCAGTTGCACCTTCGCGCAGAACAGCATAAGAAAGTGGATCGAGTCGAGCTTTAAGTTCTTCTTCGTTGATTGCACCCATTTTTTCAAATCCCTAGCGAGGAATTCTTAAGCCTTGCATGCCACCATCTACTGCAAGTGATGTAGCGGTAGTTGAACCTTGAAGTGGGCTTGCTAGAAAACAGAGCGCGCGCGCAACTTCATCGGCACTTACAAGGCGACCAAGAGGTTGACGAGCTTCAAGTGCTTTTCGCTCTGCTTCAGGATCTGCAGCTTGTGCTAATAAACGTTGTACCCAAGGAGTATCTGCAGTTCCTGGATTGACGCAGTTCACACGAATTCCTTCGGCGACATAATCATTGGCCATCGCCATAGTGAGTGAAAGAACTGCACCCTTTGTCGAGCTATAGAGCGCACGTTTAGGAATTCCTGCAGTCGCTGCGACAGAACAGACGTTTACGATTGATGCGCACTTGCTCTTGCGAAGAAGTGGAAGTGAGTAGCGAGCAGTACGAACGATTCCGACAACGTTGATATTCATAACCTTGTTCCACTCGTCAGATGGATTGGCCTCAACGTTGCCGACAGCGCTAATTGCAGCGCTATTGATAAGTATGTCTAGCTGTGAAATCTTGGCAAAGGCAGCTTCAACGGATGCATCATCGCTGACATCGCATTGAATCCATTGACCCACTCCTGCTAATCCGCCTTCAGCAATATCTAAACCGAAGACAGTTGCGCCACCATCAGCAAGCATCTTTGCAGTTGCAAGACCGATACCGGAACCCGCACCAGTTACAGCGGCAGTTAACCCTTTGAATTCAGACATTAAGCGTTTGCCCATTCTTTTCCATGTGGGAATGTGAAGTCAGCAATTGATTGTGCATACATTTCGCCGCCAGTGCCTGGGTCAACAGGTGGCATGTAATGTGCATTGTGAATATTTGTTGGCACCACAAAGTGTTCGTGTAGGTGATCGACGAATTCAACGACGCGACCTGCATGATGTCCAGTTACTGCAACGGCATCAAACATCGCAAGGTGCTGAACGAGTTCGCAGAGTCCGACTCCACCTGCGTGAGGACAGACAGGAACACCGAACTTTGCAGCCATCAAAATGTTGGCAATGTTTTCATTAACGCCTGCAACGCGAGTTGCATCAATCTGCATAAATGAGAATGACTTAGCTTGAAGCATCTGCTTGAAGAGAATGCGGTTCATGCCATGTTCGCCAGTGGCAACTCGAACTGGAGCAATCGCCTTTGCAATCGCTGCATGGCCGAGAACATCATCTGGGTTTGTTGGTTCTTCGACCCAGTGAAGGTTTACATCGCCAATGCCCTTGATCCACTCGATTGCTTGGTTAACGTCCCAAACCTGGTTTGCATCAATAGCAATCTTGATATCTGGGCCAACTGCTTCACGAGCAAGGCGAAGACGGCGCTTGTCATCTTCAAGAGAACCACCGCACTTCAACTTAATAAGTGTGTAGCCATCTGCAACTGCTTCCTTTGCAAGACGGACCATCTTCTCATCGCTATATCCGAGCCATCCTGGAGTAGTTGTATACGCAGGAAGTCCTTCTGAGCGAAGCTTTGCTTCATTTGCAGCACGCTGTGGTTCAGCTTTGCGAAGAATTTCTAGCGCCTCTTCTGGAGTTAGCGCATCAGTGATGTAACGGAAATCTACGAGTTCAACGATCTGCTCTGGTGTGAGATCAGCAAGGAACTTCCAGAGTGGCTTCTTTGCATGCTTTGTAACGAGATCCCATGCAGCGTTAACGACCGCACCAGCAGCCATTTGTGTAACGCCTTTTTCAGGTCCGAGCCAGCGAATCTGTGAATCGCGAACCAAGCTACGAGCGAAGTCACCCATGCTTGTTGCAAGATCTGCAATGTCGCGTCCAACTGCGTATGGAGCAAGTTGAGCGATCATGTCGCATTGCAAATCATTTCCGCGGCCGCATGTAAATACAAAGCCGTGACCTTGAAGTGAAGGGTCATCCGTTTCGAGGATAAGAAGGGCTGCCGAATAATCTGGTTCCTTATTCATTGCATCGGAACCATCGAGACCGCGTGAAGTTGGGAATCGAACATCGACAGTTTTAAATCCAGTTACCTTAGGCATGACATCCCTTTACTTGTTGGAAAACCTGACTCTTCGCTTGAACATCAAAATCATATATGATGAATTTATGGCGCGGTATAGCGAAAAAGTTAAATTAAAGCGTTCAAATCTCGAAGTAACTCGTATGGGGTTAGGCACTGCCCCGCTCGGTGGATTATTTAAATCTGTTACTGATAAAGATGGCGAAGATCTTCTCAATACTGCACTCGATCTCGGTATTAATTACTTCGACACCGCGCCTCAATATGGACATGGCGTTGCCGAAATACGCGTAGGCAAGGCTCTTCGCGGTGCAAAGATTCCATTTATTATTGAAACTAAGGTTGGCCGCGTTCTCCGCCACGTCGAGGGCGTCGAACCAGAGCAATGGTTCCCTGATGCGCCTAAAAATATCGTTCCTGTTTACGATTATTCAGCTGCTGGAATAAAGCAAGCATTCGAAGAGAGCCTAGAACGTTTAGGCCTTCCACATATTGATATTGTCTTGATGCACGATGCAGAGGATTACATCAAGGAAGCTACTGAAAATGCTTTTCCCGTTCTCGCAGACCTTCGTAGCCAAGGATTAATCAAAGCAATCGGCTTAGGTATGAACTATGTCGAACCCGCCCTCGAAATCATGAAGGGTACGGACCTCGACATCGCCCTTATTGCCGGTCGATTTACTTTGCTTGATCAAGTCGCACAGAACGAACTCTTCCCCTATGCACTAAAAAACAATATTGATATATCTATGGGTGGAGTTCTTAACTCAGGTGTACTAGCCAACCCAGTTGCCGGCGCTACCTATAACTACCTTCCTGCCTCTGACGAAATTATTGCTCGCGCTAAAGCAATCTGTGATTTCTTAAAGGAGCGCGATGTGCCGTTACTTGCCGCAGCTCTTCAATTCCCACATCGCCATCCAGCAGTTACCTCGGTCATTGTTGGACCTCGCAATCGCGAAGAACTAGAAGCCAATATTGAAAACTTCGAACACAAGCTTCCAGAAAATCTCTGGAGCGAGCTCGAAGATGCTGGTCTGATTGCGAATTTGGCGATATGACAATTAAGCGCATCGGCCAAGTAATCGGAATTAAGCCAGAAGAGATTGAAGAGTACGAACGTATTCATGAAAATATTTGGCCAACGGTTGCAGCTACTCTCAAGCGAGCCAACATTCAGAATTACTCAATCTTTCGCTACGAAAACTTGCTCTTTGCCTATATGGAGTACACCGGCACTGATTACGACGCAGATATGGCGCTCATTGCCGCAGATCCTGAAACTCAGAATTGGTGGAAAATCACTGCGCCAATGCAGAACCAGGTTCCCGAAGCGCGCGATGGCGAGTGGTGGCATACCCTTCACCAGAACTTCCACCTCGACTAAAAAGGATTGCAATGAAATTTTCAGTACTTAAAACAAAAGATTCTCAGTACCAATTTGCAGTCACAGTAGACGGGGTACACAAGTCAGTTGATGGACTTCCAACACTGACAGAAGCGATGCACCTTACGCTCGAAGAACTCAAAGCTCGCACAGCAACAACTGGCGCTGAAATATCAGGAGAACTCGCTGCACCAATTGCATCGGAAATTGAACTCTGGGGAGCGGGAGTTACTTACCTGCGTTCACGCGATGCACGCAAAGAAGAGAGCGGTGTGCCCGACGTTTATCAACGTGTCTATGAAGCAGATCGCCCAGAACTTTTCTTTAAGTCAACAGCAGTTCGTGCGCGTGGGACTGGTGCAGAAATCGGAATTCGTTACGACTCTGAAGCTTCGGTTCCAGAACCAGAAGTAGCTATCTATATAAATAAGCATCGCGAGATTATTGGTTATGCAATCTGTAACGATGTCACTGCGCGCTCAATCGAAGGCGAGAATCCGCTCTATCTTTCTCAGGCAAAGATTTATATCGGCTCAACTGCAATCGGCCCGGATATCACTCCCGCTTGGCTTGCTCCTGCTGCTAAAGAGATGGGTATCAAGGCAAGAATTCTCCGTGGTTCAACACTGGTGTGGGAGGCAGAGACTTCTCTTGGCGCGCTCAATCGCACACTTGAAGATCTCGTTGATTACGTCTTTAGATGCCAGGACTTTCCGCATGGATTAATCCTTTCAACTGGTACCGGAATCGTCCCTCCATTGGATATTGCACTCGCTGCCGGAGATATCGTCGAGATCGTTGTTTCAGGTGTCGGTGTTCTTTCAAATCCAGTAGTTGTTATCCCTGAAAGGTAATAACGATGTCTGAGATCAAGGTTTGGACTCAGTGGTCTGACCTCGTTGCACCACCAGGAATTACCTTGCTCTCCCCCGCGAACTTTCCACTTGATTCATCTGATTTATCTGAAATTGATTTCTATGTACCTCTCTATATGGGCGGAGCAAAGGCGCTTTCGTATGCAGCGCAGATGCCGAACTTGAAAACACTTCAGATGCTCAATGCGGGTTATGACGACGCGCTTGCCTATCTGCGCCCCGGCATCACTCTCTGCAATGCACGCGGTGTCCATGATGCTTCCACCGCAGAACTTGCAGTCGGTTTAGCTATCTCTTCTCGCCGTGGATTTCCAGAATTTATGCGCGAGCAGATAGCAGGCAATTGGAGCCACCATCGCACCGCCGCCTTGAGTGATTCAAAGATTGGAATCGTCGGATTCGGTTCTATCGGAAAGAAAATTGCCCAGAATCTATCTGGCTTTGAGGTTTCAATTACTCCGTTTACTCAATCTGGTCGCGATGGTTCACTCACGATTGATCAGCTCGATAGCCACCTGCCGAATCTAGATATCGTGATTCTGATTCTTCCTCTCTCAGATTCTTCGCGCCATCTCTTTAACGTAGAACGACTGTCAAAGATGAAGGATGGCGCTTTACTCATCAACGTTGCTCGTGGTCCTGTTGTAGATACAGATGCACTCGTGAAGGAACTTAATTCAGGACGTATCTTCGCCGCACTTGATGTCACAGACCCTGAACCACTTCCAGCTGACCATCCATTGTGGAGTGCAAAGAACGTACAGATAGTTCCTCACATTGGTGGAAACTCAGAAGCATTTGAACCTCGCGGAAGAGCGCTCATTGAATCTCAGCTCAAGCTACTTGCGGCTGGTAAGCCTCTTGAACATGTTGTTGCGCAAGGATAATTTGCATCCATGAGAATTGATTCGCATCACCACCTCTGGGATTTATCTATCCGTCCACAAGATTGGATGGTGGGCGATGGAATGGATCCAGTTCGCCGGAACTTTGAAGCTGATGATCTTCGAAGTGCTATTGCCGGGACCAGAATCGAAAAAACAATCCTTGTGCATGCAACTACTACCCATGATGAAACTTATGAGCTCTTGGCACTTGCTGAAGTTGATCCCACAATCGTAGGAGTTGTTGGTTGGCTTCAGATTGATTCACCTCAAGCAATCGCTGAATGCGAAAAGTACCTTGAGGCAAAAGGTGCCGACTATCTCAAAGGAATCAGGGACGTTGCACAAGATCTTCAAGATTCAAATTACTTAGCCAAACCACAATCGATTGCAACTGTTCAGCAACTCGGCAAGATGGGGCTGACTTATGACATTCTCACTAAGACTCCAGAACTCAGAGCCGCAATTGAATTAGTAAAAGCATGTCCTGATGTGCAATTTGTTCTCGACCATATTTCTAAGCCCTACATTGCAAAATCAGAGATTGAGCCGTGGAAATCTTTGATCACAGAACTCGCATCTTTCGACAATGTTTCATGCAAGATTTCTGGAATGGTGACTGAGGCGAAATGGAATGCATGGAAGACTCAAGACTTCGCTCCTTACGTCGATCACATCATTGAAAGCTTCACCCCTAAGCGGTTGATGTTTGGCTCAGACTGGCCGGTGGCTTTGTTGGCTGCATCAAGTTATTCAGAGGTCGTTCAGCTGGCCGAAGACCTCACAGCAAAGTTCTCGGAAACGGAGAATGAACTTTTCTGGCTTGAAAATGCGATTTCTGCATACAAGATAACAAAGCTGTAACGATTGGCATTACCGCCAAGTAATTAGCCCATTTCTCTTGAGTGCCACCCCTTGCGAGCATAGGATTCCCACACAGCAATTCCGCTGCTTTTGAAGGAGAAATACATGAAGAAAGGCCTCATCACAGTTGCTGCGTTGTCAGCACTGGCACTTGTAACTGGAACAGCAACTCCAGTTTCAGCTGCAGATAAGACTCTCAAGATCGAATTGATCTCAAAGGGCGAAACACACCAATTTTGGCAAGCAGTAAAGAAGGGCGCTGAAGATCAAGCTAAGAAGATGAATGCTGAAATTCACTTCCAGGGCCCAGCTGCAGAAACAATGATCGATAAGCAGCTCGAAATGCTTGATGCAGCAATTGCACTTAAGCCAGATGCAATCGGTTACGCAGCACTTGGTACAACACAGTCAGTGTCACACCTCAAGGCTGCTAAGGCTGCAGGTATTCCTGTCTACATGTTCGATACAGCTGCAAGCTGCGATGGTGGAGTTCCTGCACTAGGACCAAACTCTGACTGCGCACTTGGCGTTGCATACACAAACTCAACAGCTGCAGGTTCACTTGCTGCTGACACAATGGCTAAGTTGATCGGTAACAAGGGCAAGGTTCTTGTCGTTGGTCACTCACAGACAAACCAGACAGGTATCGACCGTGCAAACGGCTTTATCAACCGCATCAAGGCTAAGTACAAGGGCATCACACTTCTAACACCTCAGTACGCTGAAGGTGGAGATGCACTTAAGGCACAGGAAATCGTTTCAGCAGCACTCGTTGCTAACAAGGACCTCAAGGGTGTCTACGGAACTAACGAAGGTGTATCAATCGGCGCTGGCCAGGCATTCAAGGCTGCAAAGCTTAAGAATGGCGCAGTTAAGTTGATCGGTTTCGACTCAGGAAAGCAGCAGATTGCAAACATCAAGTCTGGTCTTCAGACTGGTGCAATCACACAGAGCCCAATGGGTATCGGTGCTAAGACTGTCGAAGCTCTCGTTAACTACGTACGTAACAAGACAGTTCCAAAGAACCTTATCGATACAGGTTTCTACTACTACGATAAGAAGAACATCACCGATCCAAAGATCGCTGGTAACCTCTACGAATAAGTCTTAATTGACTCATTTGTTAGATAATTGAGGCATGATGGCCGGGAGCAATCTCGGCCATCATGCTTTATTATTCGAATAGTTCGTAAGTCACACACTTAGATTTATGGGGAAAAAATGTCTTCAGCACAGCTCTTATCCGTTAGCGGCGTAAGCAAAGAGTTCCCAGGCGTCAAGGCTCTGAACAATGTGAGCTTTGATCTCAACGAGGGCGAAGTTCACGCAATCGTTGGTGAAAATGGTGCTGGTAAGTCAACGCTGATGAAGATTCTCTCTGGTATTTACAAGAAAGACTCAGGAGACATCACTTATAAGGGTCAGTCGGTAACAATCCCTAGCCCATTTGAAGCGCAGAAACTTGGCATCAGCATCATCCACCAAGAACTTAACTTGATGCCACACCTGACAGTGGCTGAAAATATCTTTATCGGTCGTGAAGATCGATTCCCAGGAGGAGTCTTCCTCGATAACAAGAAGCTAGTTGAAGCAGCGGTTGCGCTCCTAGCCGAACTTGGATTGGCACTTAATCCCAACGACATCGTTGGAGAACTCACAATTGCAAAACAGCAGATGGTAGAGATCGCGAAGGCTGTTTCTTATCGTGGCTCTGTCATCATCATGGATGAACCTACGTCATCTCTTACTCCTGCAGAAACCGATGCGCTCTTTGCCATCATTCGCTCACTCAAATCTGCTGGCAAGGGCGTTGTCTATATCTCTCACCGCCTCGAAGAGCTCGAGAAAATTACGGATCGCATCACTGTTCTGCGCGATGGCGAATATGTACAGACTCTTAAGACCACAGAGACTTCAATTCCTGAAGTTATCTCATTGATGGTTGGCCGCAAGGTTGCTCAGGATCAGCGCCCTGAAAACCGCAAGATTGGCACTGAGATTGTTCTCCGCGTCGAAGGCTTATCTGATCAACACCTACTTCGTGATGTCTCATTCGATCTTCGTAAGGGCGAAATCCTCGGCTTTGCAGGACTTATGGGTGCAGGCCGCACCGAACTCGCTCGTGCAATCATGGGAGCTGATCCAAAGACAGCGGGCACCATCACGCTTCACGGCAATGAAGTAAAGATCAAGCAACCTTCAGATGCTGTTGCTGCAGGAATCGGTTACCTCTCAGAAGACCGTAAGCGTTTTGGTCTTCTCCTTAACCAGGACATCACCTTCAACGTGATCCTCTCCTCTATCCCACGCTTCTCAAATAAGTTCGGCTTCCTCAAGGTGAAGTCAGCTGCCGGAATCGCTCGTGATGCAATCGCACAGCTCCGTGTTCGTACACCTTCAGAGCGTCAGTTCCTCAAGAACCTTTCCGGCGGAAACCAGCAGAAGGTTGTTATCGCCAAGTGGCTTACTCGCGACTGCGATGTTTTGATTTTCGATGAACCAACTCGCGGAATCGATGTGGGTGCAAAGGATGAGATTTACCGTCTACTGACCAAGCTCGCTGAAGAAGGTAAGTCGATCATCATGATCTCTTCAGAGCTTCCAGAAGTCTTGCGCCTCTCAGACCGCATTGCAGTTATGTGCGATGGTCGCTTGACCGGAATTATTGATAATAAAGATGCAGATCAGAACGTCATCATGGAACTTGCAACCAAGTTCAGCGCCGGCCTTACCTCAGTTAACTAATACGGGAAAAGAGAGATACATGTCAGAAGCACTCAACGCAGCCAAGAAGGCCGAAGATGGCAACAAGGTCGCGGCCTTTATTCGCCGTGAAATCGGGCGCGTTACAGCGCTTGCGAGCCTCGTCGTAATCTTTACCTTCTTCACCATCATGCGCCCTGTCTTTGCCTCATGGGCAAACGTCTCAGGCGGAATCTTGATGTCAACAACTGTTATTGGTCTGATGGCAATCGGAGTCACCTTCGTCATCATCACCGGTGGTATCGACCTTTCTGTAGGTACATCGATGGCGCTCGTCGCAGTAATCACAGGTAAGACAGTGATGGCGATGCACCTCAACGTCTGGAGCGGAATCCTGCTCGGTATGTTGGTCGGAACAATCCTTGGCGCTATCAACGGAATCTTGATTACTGTTCTTAAGTTGCCTCCATTTATCGCAACTTTGGCAACAATGAAGGGCGCTCAGGGCTTGGCTTTGATCATCTCTGATCTCAAGCCAATCCTCTTCACAACAGATGTAAAGGGTTGGGACTCAATCGCTCAGGGAAATATCATCCCGAACTTCCCTAACGCAGTTCTCATCCTTCTTGTTGCAGCTGTCGTTGCCTCAGTCATTCTTAATAAGACAGTCCTCGGTCGCTACACATTCGCGATCGGTTCTAACACAGAAGCTACAAAGCTCTCTGGCGTAAAGGTCAACCGTTGGTTGGTTGCAATCTATGCACTCTGCGGTCTCTTCGTTGGACTTGCAGCAGTTGTGATGACATCACGTCTTGGTTCTGCTCAACCTGACCTAGGTCTTGGTTACGAACTTGAAGCAATTGCTGCTGTGATCATCGGCGGCACTTCACTTCTTGGCGGAAAGGGAACAATCTCCGGAACCATCATCGGTGCACTGATCATGTCAGTCTTGATCAACGGACTTCGTATCCTCGAACTCCAGCAAGAATGGCAGTACGTCGTCGTTGGCGCAGTTATCCTCCTTGCAGTCTATGGAGATAACGTCCGTCGTCGTCGCGCAGGTGAGACCACGCATTAATAAGTAGTAAAAGAAGAAATCCCCCTCGCATTTGTTGTGAGGGGGATTTTTATTGCTGGTGGCGGGTGAAGGATTTGAACCTTCGAAGGCAGAGCCGGGGGATTTACAGTCCCCTCCCATTGGCCGCTCGGGCAACCCGCCAGGGTCGAACAAGTGTTGCGGCGCTTTGGTAGTGCGAGCGGCAAACGATACCTTAGGCACTGGAACTTTAAAAATCACACGAGAGGGCCTTAAAACAATGGCTGACAGCAGTTTCGACGTAGTCTCAAAGATCGACCGCATGGAGCTTGATAACGCAATTAACCAGGCAATCCGCGAGATCGATACCCGCTTTGACTTTAAGAACACTGGGGCAAAGATTGAACTCTCTGGCGACAAGCTCGCCATCGAAGCCGATACCGAAGAGCGCGCAAAGGCAACCCTTGATGTCGTCAAGGACAAAATGATTAAGCGCGGAGTTTCTCTCAAGCATCTCGATGCTGGCGAACCACAACTTTCAGGCAAGATCTACAAGATTGCTTCCACTATGAAGGAAGGCATCTCGACTGAGAATGCGAAGAAGATTGCAAAGTTCCTTCGCGATGAAGGTCCAAAATCAATCAAGACCCAGATTCAAGGTGATGAACTTCGCGTCACTTCAAAGAGCCGCGATGATCTACAAGAAGCTATCGAGCAGATCAAAAATGGCAAATTTGAATTTGCAGTTCAGTTTGTCAATTTCCGCTAAGTGACAACTAAACGCAGCGAATATTCGCTAGGTCTACTCTTTGGAATCACCTCCTACGTAATGTGGGGGCTCTTTCCTCTCTACTGGCCGCTCTTGGAACCTTCCAACCCACTTGAAATCGTTTCTCATCGTGCTGTCTGGACTCTCGTCTTCTGTCTCATTGTTCTCGCACTCAGCAAACAGCTTCACTCAACGCTCAAGGTGATGAAAAATCCGAAGACAATGGCGGCGCTCTTGCTCAGCACTGTGCTGGTCTCCATCAACTGGATTACATATATCTGGGCCGTGAATAATGGCCATGTCGTAGAGGCTGCACTTGGTTATTACATCAACCCACTGATTATCATCACTTTTGGCGTCGTGATTCTGCGCGAAAAAATGCGGCCCCTCCAATGGGTGGCTGTTTCTATAGCGGCCGTTGGCGTTCTAGTTCTCACTATTGATTACGGCCGACTCCCCTGGGTTGCCATCTCTCTTGCGCTTTCTTGGGGATCGTATGGATTGGTGAAGAAGAAGTTAGGTCTTGGCGCACTCGATGGTTTGGCTATTGAAACGCTTATCTCTTTGATTCCTTACGGCTTCTATCTCCTCTACCTCGGCCATCAAGGAACCGGTCAATTTGGCCATAAGCCTTTACTTACAATTCTTCTCATTAGCGCGGGTGCAATAACTGCTATTCCGCTTCTGCTTTTCAACGGTTCTACAACTCGACTGCCCTACAGCACTATCGGATTGCTTCAATACATAACACCGACGATTCAATTCTCTCTCGGAGTTTGGCTGCGCCATGAAGAAATGCCGACAGCTCGCTGGATTGGATTTGTTGTGATCTGGCTTGCGCTTGCCGCTTTAGGAACAGACTTAATTCGTTCAAGCAGAGCGGTCGATAATCGCATCGCATAGCGAGAAGAGCGCACCGGTAACGTCATTGACTGGCAGCGGTCCCAAAGCGACACGTGCATCACGAGCAATCTGCTCTAATTGATCGCGTGATTCCTGCAGTGCCGGATGGCTGCGCAGAGTCTTCAATACTTGAGCCACAATAGCTTCATCCTTAATCGGAGCCTTTAAGAGCTCGATAAGTTCGCGATCTTCAGGGCGGGTTGATTTCATTACATTGAGAGTTACCAGAGTTGGAACGCCTTCTCGTAAATCAGTGCCTGGAGTCTTTCCAGATTGATGTGATTCGCTGGCAATATCAATAACATCGTCAGCGAGCTGGAATGCACTACCGATTTTTTCACCAAATACGGTGAGCGTCTCTTTAATTTCAGTTGGAGCCCCTGAGGCCATTGCGCCGAATCGGGCGCTAGCTGCAATCAGTGAGCCAGTCTTATCTGCCACAACTTGTAGGTAGTGCTCGAGTGGATCTTCACCATTCTGCGGTCCTTGCGTCTCCATAATCTGGCCGATAACAAGGCGTTCAAAAGTTGATGCTTGAAGACGAACTGCTTCAGGTCCGATATCGGCAAGGAGGGCAGATACCTTTGCGAAGAGATAATCGCCGGTAAGAATTGCAACGGTATTTCCCCAGCGGCTATTTGCGCTCTCTACCCCGCGACGAAGCTTTGCCTCATCCATCACATCATCGTGATAGAGAGTTGCTACGTGGGTTAATTCGCAGACGACTGCTGATTCAATAATTCCAAATTTATTCTTATCTCCATACTGCGAAGCGAGCAACGTTAATAAGGGACGGAGGCGCTTTCCGCCCGCTGCCACAAGGTGGCGTGAAGTCTCTTCAACGAGTGGGTAATCCCCCTGAATATGGCTGAGGAGAAGGCTTTCGACCTTCGCCATTCCCTCGGAGAGCTCTGCCTCAAGTGCAGGAGCGATTCCTGGGATGCCTAGCTTTGTCATTAGCGAATGAAGAACGCTGAAGATTCAATGAAGTCGATCAACGGCGCCGGGAAGATACCGAGGATCAAAGTAATTGCTGATGTAAGTGCAATCGTGATTGTGGTCAGCGCTGATGGGATGACAACGCTTGTTCCGTCCTCGACTGGATCCTTAAAGAACATCAAGACGATAACTCGGATATAGAAGAATGCTGCGATTGCTGATGAGAGAACACCAGAAATAAGAATCGCTGTACTTCCAGATTCGTAAGCAGCTGAGAAGATTGAGAACTTTCCGATAAATCCTGAAGTCAACGGAATGCCTGCGAAAGCTAGAAGGAAGAAAGCGAATACTGTCGCAACTAATGGAGAGCGCTTTCCGAGTCCGCTCCAACGGTTGAGGTCAGTCACTTCTCCAGCTGAATCGCGCACAAGAGTTACGACACCAAATGCACCAACAGTGGCAACACCGTATGCGAAGAGGTAGAAGATTGTTGCATCAAGACCTGATTTGCTGAGAGCGATAACGCCTGCGAGCAAGAATCCTGCATGCGCAATGGATGAGTAAGCGAGCATGCGCTTTACATCGCGCTGGGTAATTGCGACAACTGATCCGAAGACCATAGTCACGATTGCAATAAGAACAAGTGCTGGCTTCCACTGCCATTCAGCGTTTGCGAAAGCGATATAGAAGATGCGCAAGATTGCACCGAATGCAGCAACTTTGGTTGCAGCTGCCATGAAGCCTGTAATCGCAGTTGGTGCACCCTGATACACATCAGGTGACCAGGCATGGAATGGAACTGCGCCAACCTTGAAGAGAAGTCCGACAGAGATGAAGGCGATACCGAGAAGGAGGAAGACGTCATTTCCTGAACCACCTACAACGCTTGCCTGAATTCCTGCGAAAGTTACAGAGTTTGAATACCCGTAAAGGTAGGCAACTCCGAATAGGAAGAATGCTGATGAGAAGGCACCCAGGAGGAAGTACTTCAGCGCTGATTCCTGAGACATCAAACGACGGCGACGTGAAAGCCCAGCCATGAGATAGAGCGGGAGTGAGAGCACTTCAAGTGCCACGAAGAGCGTGATGAGGTCGGTTGAAACTGGGAAGAGCAACATTCCTGCGACTGCAAAGAGTGTGAGTGGGTAAACCTCAGTGACTCGAAGGTCGAGTTGAAGTGATTCTCGTTCTTCACTTGATCCCGGAACTGCAGCAGCAAGTGCTGTGAAGTTCTCTTGATCTGCGATGAGGAATACTGAAAGCAGAGCGATGATCAGGATTGATGCTTGAAAGAGAACTCCTGCTCCATCAAATCCAACAGATCCCATAGCCGCATCGACTGAGGACTGAGTACGAACTCGCATCAACGCAGCAAATGAAGCCACGAGAGATGCAACGGTAATAAAGAGTTGAGAACTATGGCGAGATACACGTGGTGCAAATGCCTCAATCAGAACACCGATAAGGGCTCCACCAAGAACAATGAGAATCGGTGCGAGCTGCGCATAATTTAATACTGGAGCTGTGAATACCATTTACTTGCCTGCGCTCTCTGATGGAACTGGATCAGTGAAACCTTGAACTTCAAGCACATGCGCTGAAGCTGGGTTAATGACGTTGAGCAGCGGCGCTGGGTAGAAGCCCAGAGCAACGATGACTGCAATAACGGGTGCAATCGCAATCTTCTCGCGAAGGTTGAGATCGGGAAGATTCTCATTGCCCGGGGTTGTTGGGCCATGCAACGCCTTCTGCACTGGAATCAAGATGTAAAGAGCAGCAAGAACGATTCCAAATGTGGCAACGACAGCGGCTACTGGGTAGCGAGTGTATGTACCAACAAGAACAAGGAATTCGCTAACAAAGCTTGAGAGGCCAGGAAGTGCCAGTGATGACATTCCGGCGATAAAGAATGACCAGGCCATTACAGGAGTAACGCGCTGTAGACCACCGAAGTCAGCGATTGTTGAAGAACCGCGACGAGAAATCATCCAGCCTGCAACGAGGAAGAGCGCTGCCGTCGAGAAGCCGTGGTTAAACATATAGAGAGTCGCACCACTGTGGCCTTGAGTCGTCATTGCGAAGATACCCATGGTGATAAATCCAAAGTGAGAGATCGATGTGTAGGCAATCAATCGCTTGATGTCGCGGGCACCAATTGCAAGGAATGCGCCGTACAAGATTGAGATAACGGCAAAGACCAAGATGACTGGTGTAAATGTCTTCGATGCATCTGGGAAGAGTGTGAGACAGAATCGGATCATTCCGAATGTTCCGACCTTATCGAGAACACCAAGAAGGAGAACTGATGTTCCAGGTGTTGCAGCTGCTGCTGCATCGGGAAGCCATGTATGAAGTGGCCACACTGGAGCCTTAATTGCGAAGGCGATAAAGAAGCCGAGGAAGAGAAGATTTTGAGTCGTAGAGCTCATGTACTTATGCATCTCAGAGAGCTGGCCGATATCAAATGTATGGCCGCCGTGAGTTCCTGAAATGACGTAGAGACCAATGATTGAAGCAAGCATCAAGAGACCGCCGAAGAGGCTGTAGAGAAGGAACTTCACAGCCGCTGCTGCGCGTTCTCCACTGCCATATCCACCAATAAGGAAGTAGACAGGAATTAACATCGCTTCGAAGATGACGTAGAACAAGAAAACATCTGTTGCTGCAAAGACGCCAATCATCATTGTTTCAAGTACGAGAATCAAGATATAGAAGACCTTTGCAGACCAACGTCCACCTTCAGATTCATTCCAACTTGCAAGTACAACGATTGGCGTCAAGAGAACTGACATAAGAATCAGAACCAGAGCAAGCCCATCGACACCTACTGCGTAATTGATTCCAAATGAAGGAATCCATTGTGCAATCTGAACGAATTGAAAAGAGGTATTTGCTGAATCAAATTTAAACCAAGCCATAACACCCGAGATGGCAACCAAAAGTGTGGTGCCGAGCGCCGCCTGCTTGATGCGGAGAACCTGATCCGTTGGAATAACCGCAATAAGGAGTGTCCCCAGTAGCGGAAGCAACATCATGCTTGTTAGCGCGTTCATTGTGTGACCACCCAGATTCCAGCGATCAATGCGATCGCGCCGATGAGAATGAGCGCTGCATAGCTGCGAGCGAAACCTGTCTGTGTCTTTCGAAGTGTGGCTCCAGCGCCGAGTGCAGTGCGGCCGATTCCACGAACTGCTCCATCGACAACGTTTTCATCGCCCTTTACCAAGAGTGATGTAAGGGCCTGACCTGGACGCATAAATACTGCTTCGTTAAATGAATCTTGCATCAAATCCTTACGGGCGATGCGAGTGAAGATTGAGACGTTCTGTGGAGCAACCGAATCAACTTCTGAAAGCTGGTACTTCATGATTGCAATTGCTACACCGATTGCCACTGCAACGAGGGCCATCCCTGAGACAACAATTGGTTCAAAGAGGTGCTCTTCATGGCCTTCACCATGCTCGCCAAATACTGGGTTGAGCCAGTTAACGAGTGCATCTCCGCGAGTAAAGAGGAAACCAGTTGTGACAGAGCCAATTGCGAGAATTGCCATTGGAAGCCACATCAAGAATGGAGATTCGTGTGGGTGCTGGTTATCTTCCCAGCGCTCTTTACTTGTGAAGGTAAGAACCATGACGCGAGTCATGTAGAAAGCTGTAATCGCCGCACCAAGTAGAGCTGTAGAGCCGAGAAGAATTCCCTTTACTCCCCCAGCATTAAATGCGGTTTCGATAATGAGGTCTTTTGAGTAGAAACCTGCAAATGGTGGAACACCAATGATTGCCAGGTAACCAAGACCGAAGGTAATAAATGTAATTGGCATAAATTTGCGAAGCGCACCATAGCGGCGCATATCGACTTGATCATTCATGCCGTGCATGACTGAACCGGCACCTAAGAACATTCCGGCCTTAAAGAATCCGTGAGTCAGCAAGTGCATGATTGCGAACGCGTAACCAGCAGGTCCGAGGCCCGCACCGAGGATCATGTAGCCGATCTGGGACATCGTTGAAGCTGCAAGTGCTTTCTTGATGTCATCTTTTGCAGTACCGACAAGTGCACCGAACAAGAGCGTGATTGCACCGACGATGACGACGAGCAACTGCGCAGTTGGAGCAGCATCAAAAATGAAGTTAGAACGAACGATGAGATAAACACCGGCTGTAACCATTGTCGCTGCATGGATAAGTGCAGATACAGGTGTTGGGCCAGCCATCGCATCGCCAAGCCAAGCTTGCAATGGGAATTGCGCTGACTTTCCAGTTGCTGCAACGAGCAACATGATTCCGATAGCGGTCAGTGCAGCCTTAGAAGCAGTATGTGATGCTTCTTCGACTCCACTAAATGAAACTGTTCCAAGAGTTGCGAATGCAATCATGATGGCAAATGAGAGCCCTATATCGCCTACGCGGTTCATCACAAATGCTTTCTTTGAAGCAGTTGCATATGCAGGCTTCTGGTTCCAGAAACCAATCAAGAGGTAAGAAGCAAGACCTACGCCTTCCCAGCCAACATAGAGGTTGAGGTAAGAATCTCCGAGAACAAGAAGAAGCATCGCTGCAATAAAGAGGTTGAGATATGCAAAGAAGCGACGTCGGTTTTCGTCATGTGACATATATGAAATTGAGTAGATATGAATCAAAGTACCGACACCGGTAATAAGAAGTACAAAACAGATTGAGAGCTGATCGAGCAATAGTCCAGCATCGACGTTAAAGCTGCCGACGTTGATCCATGAGAAGAGCTTCTGAGTTGCTGCGCGCTCTTCAGTTGGGCGATTGAGCATCAAAGAGAGTTGGTAGAGACCGACACCAAATGAGCTAGCTGAAAGCGCTGTCGCTAAGAAGTGCCCCCACTTATCTGAACGTCGTCCAGCGAGAAGAAGGATGGTCGCTCCCAAAAGTGGAAGAGCGATGAGATAAACGAGCGAGGTTGAGGTAGTCATTGTTATCGCTTCAACAAACTAGCATCATCGACAGATGCTGATCGGCGTGAACGGTAAATCGCCACGATAATTGCTAAACCAACCACAACTTCGCAGGCAGCTACGACCATCGTAAAGAAAGCAACAACCTGTCCATCGAGAGTTCCATTAATTCGGGCGAAAGTTACGAGTGTGAGGTTTGCAGCGTTGAGCATGAGTTCAATGCACATAAAGACAACGATCGCATTGCGACGAACCACAACACCAACTGCACCAATTGTGAAGAGAAGTCCCGAGAGGTAGAGATAGTTATATGGATTCATTACTTCTCCTCCGTCACAGTATTATCGACTTCGCTGAGTTCGAATTGAGTTGAATCCAACATATCTCCACGAGCCTTGAGAGTTGCAGAGATTGAGTTAGGGGCTGCGCTTCCATCTGGAAGAAGTGCAGGAACATCGACAGCATTGTGACGAGCAAAGACACCTGGGTTAGGTAGGCCAGCTGCGCTTCCAAGAGATTCACCGCGGAATCGAGCAATCGCCTGTTCGCGCTGGGTTGGGCGTTCAATGCTGCGCTGATGATGAGCTAGAACCATTGCGCCAAGCGCTGCTGTAATCAGCAACGCTGATACAACTTCAAATGGCCATACATAGGTTGAAAAGAGAAGTTTTGCGAGAGCTTGAACATTGCCTTCGCTATTCGCTGCTGTAAGACCAAAAGCGCCATGGCCAAGAGATGCGCGACCGATCAATGAAACAAGAAGGCCACCAAAGCCAAGCGCTGCAGTGATTGCAATCGGGCGCAAGCCAGGAATTGTTTCTGTAAGTGAATCCGATGCATCAACACCGACGAGCATCAAGATAAAGAGGAAGAGCATCATGACTGCGCCTGTATAGACGACAATCTGAACGATTCCAAGGAAGAGCGCATCTTCAGCGATATAGAAGATTGCAAGAGTGATCATTACCCACGCTAAGAGAAGTGCAGAGTGAACTGCCTTCTTGACGATAAGCATGCCAATCGCAGAAATGACTGCGAGAGGCGCCAAGAACCAGAACATCACTGCTTCAGGAGTTTGAATAGTCAGCATTAATTGGCTCCCTGACTTGGATGAGCTTCCTTCACATCACCGTTGTAATAGTTGGTATCTGTCATACCTGGATACATTGGGTGAGGTGGCGCAAGCATTCCTTGGCGAAGTGGCGCTAATAGATCTTCCTTTTCAAAGATCAATTTTTCGCGCTTATCGTCTGCAAGTTCGTACTCATTTGTCATTGTGAGAGCACGAGTTGGGCACGCTTCAACGCAGAGACCACAGAAGATGCAACGAAGGTAATTGATTTGGTAGACAGCACCGTGACGCTCACCTGGTGAGAGCTGATTGCCTGGAGTGTTATTTCCACCTTCAACAAAGATTGCATCGGCTGGACATGCCCATGCGCAGAGTTCGCAACCGATGCACTTTTCTAGGCCATCTGGGTGGCGGTTAAGTTGGTGGCGACCATGGAAACGTGGCGCAGTTGGCGCCTTTACATCTGGATATTGAACGGTCTGGTTCTTCTTAAACATAGTCGAGAAGGTGACCCAGAAACCCTTTGCTTGCTGTGCAAGTGAAGCTGGCCCTGGCTGATCTACCTCTGTAAATGGAACAGAATTAATATCAGCTTGGCCCGAGCTCTTCTTCTCAATATTGGCGCTCTCATTGAAGTCAGACATTACTTGCCTCCTGAGACGTTAATTGATTGCACATTAGGAAGAGATGGAACTGGGAAGTTTGGAGCTTCGCCGACAGGAAGATCAGTAGAGCGGACCTTCTCCTTATTTCGTTCTACAAGTGTGCTGCCGGCCATCACAATAATGACGACGCCGGCTGCAAAGGCGAGGATCACAGAACGTGAAGCTCCTTCTTGCTGAAGAACGCGCAATGAAGCGACGATCAAGATCCAGATAAGTGAGACGGGAATCAAAACCTTCCAGCCGAACTTCATAAATTGGTCATAGCGAAGACGTGGAAGTGATCCACGGAGCCACATAAAGATAAAGAAGAAGAAGTTCACCTTGGCGAAGAACCACACGAGTGTGAACCAACCGCCGAGCCATTGCTCTGTAAAGCCAAGGCCAGGAAGTGCATGCCAACCGCCAAGGAAGAGAGTTGAGGCAAGAGCTGAAACAGCGATGATGTTTACGTATTCAGCGAGGAAGAAGAGTGCGAATTTCAGTGATGAATACTCAGTGTGGAATCCACCAACGAGTTCGCCTTCTGCTTCAGCCAAGTCGAATGGTGCGCGGTTTGTTTCGCCGACCATTGAAATTACATAGATAACAAATGAGGGGAAGAGAACAATTGCATTCCAAAGGTGCTCGTGTTGTGAACTAACAATGTCAGATGTCGACATAGAGCTTGCGTAGATAAAGACTGCAACGAGTGAAAGCCCCATAGCTACTTCATAGGAAATTACCTGAGCACTTGAACGCAATCCACCAAGAAGTGGGTAGGTAGAACCTGAAGACCAACCTGCAAGAACTACGCCGTACACACCAATAGATGTAACAGCGAGGATGTAGAGAACGCCGACAGGAAGATCTGTGAGCTGAAGAGCAGTCTTATGGCCAAAGAGGTTAACGACGCCAGTCATTGGAATAACTGCGAAAGACATAAAGCACATCGCTGTTGCAATGATTGGAGCAATAATGAAAACGACCTTATCTGCAGCTGCGGGAATGATGTCTTCCTTGAGTGCAAGCTTTACGCCGTCTGAAAGTGATTGAAGAAGGCCTGCTGGTCCAACGCGGTTAGGACCAGTACGAAGCTGCATCTTTGCAAGGACGCGACGTTCGGTCCAGACAGCCATCAGCGTTGCAAGTACGCAGATACCAAAGACCATAACGGCCTTTACTGCAATGAGCCAACCTGGATCTTGTCCAAGGAGCTGTGCTGTTGTCATGCCTTCACCACCGTAACTACATCGCCATGCACTGCATCGAGTGCGACGAGTGCCTGTGATGCAAATGAATTACGTGGGATCCACACTGCATCTTCATGGATATCTTCAACAAGAACTGGAATTGTGATTGATCCATGCGCATTTGAAACGCGCACTTGCTGACCTGTTGTAACGCCGATTGATTCAGCGCGCTTTGGCGAAATCACCGCAACTGTTGGACGACGTGTGCCAGCCAAATTATCTTCACCCTTTTGCAGAGTTCCCATATCGAGCAAACGACGCCATGAAGAGAGAAGCGCATCATTTCCAGATACTGACTTTGCAGTTCCGGCTGCGACTGGTGCGAGTTGAACTCGCGCTCCATCCCATGATCCAAGTTGGTTAAATTCGCGAGCTGATGAAGTAACTGTTCCAAGTGAAATCGGATTACCGAGGGCATCTGCAAGCATTGAAAGAATGCGTACATCGCTACGGTTATGTGAATCAGCAACTGCTGAATCAAATGCACGTGCGCGACCTTCCCAGTTGAGGAAGCTTCCGCTCTTTTCTGTAATTGCAGCAACCGGCAAGACCACATCAGCAACAGCTGTTACTGAGCTTGGCGCAATCTCTAGTGATACAACGAATGACTTCTTGAGCGCATCAATAGCTGCGCGAGAATGTGGAAGATCGTGTGCATCTACGCCGCCAACGACAACTGCATCGAGATCACCTGATGCAAGCGCATCGATAATCTGTGTGGATGTGCGACCTGGTGTTACAGGAAGTGCTTCAACTCCCCATGCTGCAGCGATATCAACGCGAGCTGCTGCATCAGTGACTGGACGTCCTCCAGGAAGAATGGTTCCGAGTGCACCTGCTTCGAGTGCACCACGTTCGCCTGCGCGACGTGGAATGTAGGCAATCTTTGCGCCGGTCTTTGCAGAGAGCGCAGCAACGGCTGAGAAGAGCCCAGCGCTTTCAGATGCGCGCTCACCTACGAGAATCACTGACTTTGCAGTGAGTGCAAGACCTGCAACTGCTGCAGCTTCGGCACCTGGTGCAACCTTGATGAAATCAGCTTTGAGCTTATCCATCGCGATTGAGCCCTTAGTGGCAACTGCTGAAACCTTCAATCCGCGCTTCTTGAAGTTCTTATTAAGGCGCAAGAAGACGATTGGTGATTCTTCTTCAGGTTCAAATGCAATGAGTGCAACATGATCTGCTGAATCGATATCGCGGTATGTAGTTGATGAGCCAGCAACATGAGCTGCAAGGAAGTCGCGTTCTTCATCGGAAGTAACGCGTGCACGGTAATCAATATCGTTGGTACCAAGAGCGATACGTGCAAACTTTGAATAACCGTAAGCATCTTCAGTTGTGACGCGACCACCAGTAAGAACTGCTGCGCGCTTTCCCTTAAGTCCTGCAGCTGCTGCTGCAAGTGCTTCAGGCCATGATGCCTGCACGAGTTCACCGGAAGAGTTGCGTACGAGTGGATGTGTAAGACGATCAAGAGCTGTGACATATTTAAATGCCCAGCGACCCTTATCGCAGTTCCACTCTTCGTTTACAGATGGGTCATCGCCAGCAAGACGGCGAAGTGTCTTTCCGCGGCGTACGTCAGTACGCATATCGCAACCTGATGCGCAGTGTTCGCATGCAGATGGAGTTGAAACTAAATCGAATGGGCGTGCGCGGAATCGGTATGAAGCACCGGTGAGTGCGCCCACTGGGCAGATCTGCACGGTGTTACCTGAGAAGTACGACTTAAATGGATCGTTCTCGTAGATACCAACTTGTTGCAGTGCGCCGCGTTCGTTGAGAGTAATAAATGGATCTGATGCGATCTGTGCAGAGAAGCGAGTGCAACGTGCACAGAGAACACAGCGTTCGCGATCGAGAAGAACAGATGAAGAGATATTGATTGGCTTTTCGAAGGTGCGCTTGTAGCCATCGAGGCGTGCATCTGCGCGACCGTTGCTCATTGCCTGGTTTTGAAGTGGGCATTCGCCCCCCTTATCGCAGACTGGGCAATCGAGTGGGTGGTTACCGAGAAGAAGCTCCATCACACCTTTCTGCGCCTTATCGGCAACAGGTGAAGTGAGTTGGGTCTTAACAATCATGTTTGGTTCGACAGGAATGGTGCAAGAAGCCTGTGGCTTTGGAAATGCGCGGCCGTTGATTTCGACATCAACGAGACATTGGCGGCATGCACCAACTGGGTCAAGAAGTGGGTGGTCGCAGAAACGTGGAATCTGAATTCCAAGCTTCTCTGCTGCACGAATAACAAGAGTTCCCTTTGGAACTGAGACTTCGAAACCATCGATAACGACGGTGATCATCTCCACTGCAACTGCTGAATCTTGAGTTGTTGTCATTAGTTCACCGCCCCAGCAAAGAGTGTGGACTTAACTGGATCGAATGGACATGCACCGTTTGTTACATGTGCGATGTATTCGTCACGGAAGTACTTGATGGAAGATGTAATTGGTGAGGTTGCGCCATCTCCGAGTGCACAGAATGAACGGCCCATGATGTTGTCGCAGAGATCGAGCAACTTCTCGAGATCTGCTTCTGTGCCTGTTCCGTTTTCGAGATCACGCAAGATCTGTACCAACCACCAAGTGCCTTCACGACATGGTGTGCACTTTCCACATGATTCGTGCTTGTAGAACTCTGTCCAGCGAAGTACTGCGCGAACAACGCATGTTGTCTCATCGAAGATTTGAAGAGCTTTAGTTCCGAGCATCGAACCTGCAGCTGCTACGCCTTCGTAATCCAATGGGATATCAAGGTGCGCATCGGTAAAGAGTGGAGTTGATGATCCGCCAGGTGTCCAGAACTTGAGCTTATGCCCGCTACGAATTCCGCCTGCGAGTTCAAGAATTTCGCGAAGTGTAATTCCGAGTGGTGCTTCGAACTGTCCTGGGTTATTTACGTGTCCTGAGAGTGAGTAAAGGGTTGCGCCCTTTGACTTTTCGGTACCCATTGATTGGTACCACTCTGCGCCGTTGTTGATGATTGCAGGTACTGCAGAAATTGATTCGACGTTATTGACCACGGTTGGGCGCGCATAAAGACCAGCAATTGCTGGGAATGGTGGGCGAAGACGTGGTTGACCGCGGAAACCTTCGAGTGAATCGAGGAGCGCAGTTTCTTCGCCACAGATGTAAGCACCTGCACCGATGTGAAGTGTGAGTTCGATTCCGTTACCGAGGTGTCCTGCCTTGTAAGCATCTGCAATCGCAGCATTAACGCGACGAGCTACGTGAGTTACTTCGCCGCGGATATAGATAAATGCATGCTTTGCGCGAATTGCGTGGCAAGCGATGATGCAACCTTCTACAAGAACGTGTGGGTTTGCCAAGAGAAGTGGCATGTCCTTACAAGTTCCAGGTTCTGATTCATCAGCGTTAACAACGAGGTAGTGATCTTTATCGTCACCTTGTGGGATGAAGCCCCACTTCATTCCGGTTGGGAAGCCTGCGCCGCCGCGACCGCGAAGTCCTGAATCTTTAACGAGCTGAATAACTGCATCGGGATCCATTGCGAGAGCCTTCTTTGATGCTGTGTATCCACCGTTACGTGTGTACGCCTCGATAGTAAAAGAATCTGCTTGATCCCAATGTGCTGAGAGGACGGGAGTTAACTTTGACATTACTTTCCTTCCTTCGAAAGCTTAAGTCCGAGAAGAGTGGCTTCGCCTGCTTGAACACCTTCACGAGCGAGTCCGTCATCAAGACCAGCAAGAACTGCTGATGCTTCTTTGTAAGTGACAAGTTTGTTGGGACCACGTGTTGGTGCTGGTGGGTTTCCTGCGCGCGCACCGTCGACAAGAGCCTTTGCGGATTCAACTGTCTGATTGTCGTAGAACTCCCAGTTAGCCATCACTACAGGTGCGTAGTCACATGCTGCGTTGCACTCGATATGTTCTAGCGAAACTTTTCCATCGGCTGTAACACCATCGTTTTCAACACCGAGGTGATCTTTAAGAGCCGAGAAGATTGCATCTCCGCCCATTACTGCGCACAAAGTATTTGTACAAACACCCACGTGGTACTCGCCTACTGGCTTGCGCTTGTACTGAGTGTAGAAAGTTGCAACTGCTGATACTTCGGCTGTCTCGATTGTAAGAAGCTCTGAAATAGTTTCAATACCTTCATTGGTGACATATCCGGAAACTGATTGCACATAGTGAAGTAAAGGCATGATTGCAGAACGGCTACGTGGGTAGCGCTTGATAATTGTCTGCATGAGATCGCGGTCTAGAGTCATTAGCGGTCAACGCCTCCCATAACTGGATCGATAGATGCAACAGCGCCGATGATGTCAGCGACCATTCCGCCTTCGCTCATTGCAGATGTTGATTGCAAGTTGTTGAAAGATGGTTCGCGGAAGTGAACTCGGTATGGACGAGTTCCACCGTCAGATACAACGTGTGCAGCAAGTTCACCACGTGGGGATTCAACAGCTGCATATGCCTGTCCTGCAGGAACACGGAATCCTTCGGTAACAAGTTTGAAGTGATGGATAAGTGATTCCATCGATGAACCCATAATTTCGCGGATGTGATCGAGTGAGTTACCAAGTCCGTCTGCACCAAGTGCAAGCTGTGCCGGCCATGCAATCTTCTTGTCGGCAACCATCACTGGCTGACCCTCAAGTTTGTCGAGCTTGTCGGCTGCTTGTTCGATGATGCGAAGTGATTGCTCGAGTTCTGCCATGCGAACTAAGAAGCGACCGTAAACATCAGCGGTATCAGCTGTAATTACTTCGAATTCATAATTTTCATATCCGCAGTAAGGCTGCATCTTGCGAAGGTCCCAAGGAAGTCCTGCAGAGCGAAGTACTGGTCCTGTAATTCCAAGAGTCGTGCAACCTGCGAGATCGAGATATCCGATTCCTTCGGTGCGCTTCATCCAAATTGTGTTACCGATAAGAAGCTTTGCATTATCTTCAAAGTTCTTGCGAAGGTTCTTTACGACTTCGCGAATCTTTGTCGTCATTCCGGCTGGAAGATCTTGTGAAACTCCACCTGGGCGGACATAGGCCATATTCATACGAAGGCCTGTGATCTCTTCGAAGGTATCGAGAACGATTTCGCGATCGCGGAATGCGAAGAACATTGGGCCCATTGCGCCAAGTTCGAGAGCACCTGTTCCGAGCGCAACCATGTGAGAAGAAATTCGGTTGAGCTCCATCATCATCACGCGAATTACTGATGCGCGCTCTGGGATGTCATTGGTAATTCCGAGGAGCTTTTCTACAGCGAGGCAGTAAGCGGTCTCGTTAAAGATAGGCGCTAAGTAATCCATACGAGTTGCAAAAGTGACTGCCTGAGTCCAGTTGCGGAATTCGATGTTCTTCTCGATTCCGGTGTGGAGATAACCAATACCTGTACGTACTTCAGTAACGGTTTCGCCTTCGAGTTCGAGAACGAGGCGAAGCACACCGTGAGTAGATGGGTGCTGAGGACCCATGTTAACGATGATGCGCTCTTCTTTAGATTCACCAATCTCTGAGACGAGTGAATCCCAATCGCCACCAGTTACTGAGAAGACTGTGCCTTCAGTGGTTTCGCGTGATGATGCGTATGGATCAAGCTTTGAAGTCATCGGTAGCTCCTGCGGTTTGAAGGGGCAGGTGTTGTTGCGCCCTTGTATTCGACTGCAATTCCACCGAGTGGGTAATCCTTACGTTGTGGATGTCCATCCCAATCATCTGGCATCAAGATGCGAGTAAGTCCTGGGTGGCCATCAAAGATGATTCCGAACATGTCGAAAGTTTCGCGTTCGTGCCAGTTATTTCCTGCCCACACTTCAACGAGTGATGGGATGTGTGGATCAAGTTCTGATGTTGCAACTTCAAGACGAACGCGTTGGTTCTTGGTCATTGAAAGCAATGGATAAAGTGCAACGAGTTCTGCACCTGTGCGATCTGGATAGTGAACTCCTGATACACCCATGCACATTTCGAACTTCAACTTGTCGCGCAAAATAAATGCAACTTCAAGAAGTCGTGACTTTTTTACATGCAAAGTAAGTTCGCCGCGATCAACAACGACGCGAGTGATTGCATCTGCGAAATCTGGATATGCGCGTTCGAGGTCATCGGCAACGTCATCGAAATATCCGCCGTATGGGCGCTCGGTTGAACCTGTTGAAGCTGCTGTGCGAACTAGCCCGCCGTAACCTGAAGTATCGCCGGTGCCAGCAGCGCCGAACATACCTGTCTGATCTTGAGTCATTTAAGCCAGCAACCCCTTCATCTGGATTGTTGGCTTTGCATTTAACGCTGCAAGTTCAACTTCCTTGATTATCGCTTCGCGATTTGGGCCGAGCTTTGTATCGCCAATAAGAGTGTGTAGCTTGATGATTGCATCCATCAACTGTTCTGGACGAGGTGGGCAACCTGGCAAGTAAATATCAACAGGAACAATGTGATCGACGCCTTGAACGATTGCGTAGTTGTTAAACATTCCACCAGAAGATGCACATGCACCCATTGAGATAACCCACTTTGGCGCTGTCATTTGATCGTAAATCTGACGAAGCACTGGAGCCATCTTCTGTGACACGCGACCTGCAACGATCATGAGATCTGCTTGGCGAGGTGACGCAGAGAAACGTTCCATACCGAAACGAGAAATATCATGCTTTGGTGCTGAACCGAGCGCCATCATTTCAATTGCACAACATGCAAGACCAAATGTTGCAGGCCATACAG
This sequence comes from Candidatus Nanopelagicaceae bacterium, assembly GCA_965268225.1. Lineage (GTDB taxonomy): Bacteria > Actinomycetota > Actinomycetes > Nanopelagicales > Nanopelagicaceae > Planktophila. The sequence continues at coordinate 1,165,934 of OZ254166.1, forward strand.
AGCTCTTGCGCATGTAACCAGCAAGACCTTCGACTGTTGAAAGTAAAACTCCGCTCGGTAACTTATCTTCTAGACCCATTGACTAGTCCCATTCCAATCCACCACGACGCCATACATATGCATAAGCGACGAAGACTGTTGCGATAAAGATTGCCATTTCAACTAATCCAAAAAGTCCGAGCTTGTCGAATGTAACTGCCCATGGATAGAGAAAGACGATTTCAATATCGAAGACGATAAAGAGCATTGCAGTAAGGAAGTACTTCACTGGGAAGCGACCGCCTTGAAGAGCCTGTGGTGAAGGTTCGATTCCGCACTCGTACGCTTCTTGCTTTGCGCGGTTGTAGCGAGCAGGACCTGTAACGGCTGCGATACCTACGGAGAATGCTGCGAATCCGAAGCCGATAGCGAAGATCACCAGAATCGGGATATATGGATTTGCGCTCACAAGCGAAATCCTAAGCGTTTGCACATGCCAATCAAACCTTTATGGCTTGCGGGCTTTGTGAACTGCGACAACTCCACCAGTGAGGTTGGTCCAGGTGACATCGACCCAGCCAGCTGCCTCAATCTTTGCAGCGAGCGCCTTTTGATCTGGCCATGCCCGAATCGATTCCGCGAGGTAGATATAGGCATCTGGGTTAGAGGAAGTCTTGCGGGCGACCCATGGGAGCGCCTTCATGAGGTAATTGGTATAAATGGTGCGAAACGGACGCCATGTGGGGCTTGAGAACTCGGCGACCACCAGGTGTCCCCCTGATTTGACCACTCGAAGCATCTGCGCGAGCGCCTTTTCGGTGTTCTGGGTGTTGCGAAGGCCGAAAGAGATGGTCGCTGTATCAAATTCCCCGTCTGCAAAGGGCAGATTGAGGGCATCAGCCTTAGTGAAGGCCAGGTGCGGGCGGGCTTTACGGCCTGCCGCCAGCATTCCCTCGCTGAAATCGGCTGGGATTACATCAGCTCCAGCTGCGGCAAGAGGCTCAGAGCTCGAGCCTGTTCCGGCGGCTAAATCGAGGATCTTCTGCCCTGGGCGGGGATCAATAATCTTTGTCGTCTTCTTACGCCAGGCCTTGGTGCGGCCCAGGCTTAGGAGATCGTTGACGAGGTCGTAGCGCTTAGCGACGCCATCGAACATTGCTGCGACTTCGTCGGGATTCTTATCCATATTGGCGCGTGACATGCGCATATTGTCGCTGAGAGTAGGCTCTGCGCACAACTTGTAATCGAGAGGGATCTACCTGATGTCACTTCACTCTGGCTCACTCCGCGCAACCGTCTTCCCACGCAGCACTGCACTGACCGAAGCGCTCTTCGTTGTCGGCGGAATCGGTTTTATCTCTCTCCTTGCTCAAATCTCTCTTCCAGTTCCAGGTTCACCAGTTCCTGTCACAGGTCAGACTCTCGCTGTTCTTCTTATCGGAACAACATATGGCGCTCGTCTTGGATTTATTACCTTTGCTTCATATCTCCTTGCAGGAGTTGCGGGAGCTCCAATCTTCGCTCCATCTGCAACTTCAACAAATCACGGAATCGATCGCCTTGTAGGTGCAACTGGTGGTTACCTCGTTGGAATGCTCGTTGCATCTCTTCTTCTTGGTTACCTTGCAGATCGCAAAGCTGATCAGAAATTCCGTACATCATTTCCTGCTCTTTTACTTGGCGACCTTGTCATCTTCACATTTGGTCTTGCATGGCTTCATGCATCACTCGATATGACATGGGCTGCAACAATTAAGGCAGGACTTACACCTTTTATTCTTGGTGAAGCTCTCAAGATTGCAATCACTGCAACTTCACTTCCGCTTGTATGGCGAAAAATTTCACGTAGCCTCAATCGCTAAATGGCGTCATTAATCCCCGTCACCACAACTCGTATTGGTGATCACCTCCCGCTGCTAGAACTTCTTAATGGTGACGCTCCTTTGTCGTGGGTGCGTAACGGTGAAGGCCTTGTGGGATGGGGAGTTCACGCAACTACAACTGTTACTGGCAAAGACCGTTTTGAGAAAGCGCGTGATTGGTGGCATCACCAACTAGAAACTTTCGCTGTAGCTAACTCTGTTCACGGAAGCGGAACTGGTCCAGTTCTCTTTACATCGTTCTCATTCGATCGCAATGAAGAGTCCGTACTTGTTATTCCAAAGGTCATAGTCGGGCAAAAAGGTTCACAATCATGGATTACATGGATTGGCGATACACCGCAGCCTGTTCTTCCTGAATCCCCTGCAGAATTTTCTCAAGGCGTATTCACTTTCGGTGATGGAAGCATCAGCACAGATGCATGGAAAGAGCGCGTAGCCGAAGCAATTAAGCGAATCGAATCATCGAAGGTCGACAAGGTCGTCCTTGCTCGCGACCTCGTTGCCACATCAACGCAAGAGATTGAAGCTATTCCAGTTCTCAAGAAACTTGCCGCTGAATATCCATCTACATGGACATTTGCAGTCGACGGTCTTGTTGGCGCAACTCCTGAACTCTTACTCCGCCTCTCTCGCGGCATGGTTACATCGCGTGTATTGGCCGGAACAATTCCAAAGACTGGTGATGATGAGAAAGATTTGGCTCTTGCTGCATCTCTCGCTCGTTCCTCAAAGGATCTTGAAGAACATGAATATGCGGTGCGTTCAGTGGCTGAAGCTCTTGAACCATTCTGCTCTTCAACTAACGTTCCAGAGTCTCCATTTGTTCTGCACCTTGCCAATGTCATGCACCTTGCAACAGATGTGACTGGCGCACTTACTGAAACGAAGCAACGAGTTGACGCATTCTCCCTACTTAAGAGTTTGCACCCATCAGCTGCAGTTTGTGGAACTCCGCGCAACATTGCCTTCGACATCATCGATGAGATCGAAGGAATGAACCGAGGACGTTATGCAGGTCCAGTCGGTTGGATCGATGCAAGTGGCGATGGAGAACTCGGTATTGCACTGCGTACAGGACAAATCTCTGGAAAAGAGATTCGTATCTATGCCGGTTGTGGAATTGTTGCTGGCTCTAACCCAGAGAAGGAACTTGAAGAGAGTGCTGCAAAGATGATCCCTATGAGATCAGCTCTGCAGAGCTAAGAGTTACATCGAACTTACGCTGCTATAAATTCCTTTAAGGAAATCTGCATTTGCTTCGCGGTTTGGAACGTTCACGACAACAACACTGACTCCTTGCACTGGTGCTGAAATCTCAGTGATGAGTTCTTTCTGAGACCCAATTGTCTTTGCAGGAATTCCCATCGATTGAGCGATTGCTGCAGGATCTAGCCCATGCGGAGTTCCAAATACATCTTCGAATCCATCTACCCCGCGTTGAGCAAGAGTTGAGAAGATTCCGCCGCCATCATTATTGATGACAAAAATCTTGAGGTTGATTGCCTCTTTATGAATAAGGCCGGTGAGGTCATGCAAGAATCCCAAATCGCCAAGCACAGCAATTGTCTCTTTACGTTGAGAAGCGATACCAAGTGCTGTTGAGATATTGCCATCGATGCCCGCTAATCCACGGTTGGCAAAGGTTTCAACGCCTGATCGAGCGGCAGCAAATCCTTCAAGATCTCGGATAGGTCGGGATGAAGAGATAAAGAGTGATGTTCCTGTCGGAACGCCCGCTGCGATTTCACGCGCTACGAGTTGTTCTGACCACGTGGAAATATCGGTGACAAGCTTCGATGCGCGAAGTGAGTATTTCTTCCACTTATCTGCATATTCGGCATCAGCTACTTGAACTTCAATAACAGGTAGCTGAGTAAATTTTTGATCAGCCATGCGGTCGGTATCAACCGTCGCCATGCGTGGGTCAATAACAATCTGTTTACGCGCCATCTTGATGAAAGCATTTATCGAACGAGAGAGAGTTGTGCGACCAATGACGACGACAGTATCTGGAGCCAAATCATCTGCAATGGCCTTTGAAGTGAGGAAGACACTTGCATGTGAGATTGCATTATTGAAAGTCAGCGGATCTTCTGAAATTACTGGCCATCCGAGCTTCTCTGCGAAATCCTTGACCGCCTCTGCGCTGAGCCCTCCGCGATCATGGCCAATCGCAAGAACTCCACGAGTTGATTTTGTATAGAAAGTTCCAGGAGCTTTACGATCAAAGACTTTAGGGGCGCTGATTGATAAATCATTGAGCCAATTTTCGCTCTTATCTCCAACAAGTGGTTCTTCAAATTGGATATTGAGATGAACTGGGCCGCTCTGCAATGAATTAAATGGAAGCTCCATCGGATAAACACTGCCTGAAATATCAGCAAAGTAGCGAACTGCTTTTCCAAAGATGCGGGCCTGCTCTGTTGTTTGGTTGGCGCCGGTCTTACGTAAAGATGCAGGACGATCAGCGGTAAGAACCAAGAGCGGAACATTTGTGTGTGACGCTTCAAGAACTGCTGGGTGGTAATTAGCTGCCGCGGTTCCGCTGGTGCAGACGATTGGCACTGGTCGTCCTGACGCTTTTGCTATTCCGAGTGCAAAGAATGCTGCAGTTCGTTCGTCGATACGAACATGAAGATTGATAAGACCTTTAACACTTGCCTGATGAAATGCCATTGAGAGAGGCGCATTACGTGAACCAGGTGAAATCACTACATCGGTAACACCAGCTTCGATGATCTGACGAACAATGACGCGAGCAAGCAGAGTGGATGGATTGATCACAATAGCTCCGCTGTCTTCATAACGCGATTCTTCCACCATTCATAGCGGTCGGGTGACACTTCATATCCGTTGATTTCAGGCTCAACGCTAGTTATTGAAATCTCGCCATTAATGATTGGAAGGTCTGCGATATCTGCGCTGAGAAGTGAACCTGTGCCCAAGCCACAATCAAAATTCAACTCTGGGAAAGATGCTGCAAGCTGTAATCCGTAATTGATTCCGACGGCACTTTCGAGAGCGCTTGAAATAACAACTGGAAGTTTATGGTGTTCAGCCAATTTATGCGCACGAGAAATTCCACCAAGTGGTTGAACCTTGAGCATCAACACATCGACAGCACCGCTGAGATCTACTGAAAATGGATCTTCTGCTTTGCGAAGAACCTCATCACCTGCGATTCGGATATCGACGACGAGCTTCTCTTTAAGTTCACGAAGCTCTTCTGCTGTTCCGCATGGTTGCTCTGCATATTCAAGTGGACCAATATTTTCGTAGATCGCGCGAAGGTTGGTAATTGCCTCTTGGACTGACCAATTTCCATTCACATCAATACGCAGCTTGGCCCTAGGTCGAAGGGATTTAACTTTTGCCAGGCGCGCAATATCTTCGGGCAAGTTATCGCCAACTTTTATCTTAAAAGTTTCTACTCCAGGAAATGAATCAACGATATGTTCAATATCTGCGGGGTTATTAAGTGCAGGGATAGTGCCATTTACCTTTACTGAAGTTCGATAGAGCTTCGGGCGAAGCTTATTTGCTGCCTCAATTGCGCACATCAACCACGGTGCTGATTCTTCATATCCGTATTCGAGAAATGGTGAGAATTCGCCCCAGCCGTATTCGCCCTGGAATAAAGCAACTTCTCGAACGTTAATCCCACGAAAGTTTGTCTTTGTAGGCAGCGCAACTACGCGCATCGTTTCGAGCAGTGATTGATCCATAAATTAGGGACGCTTGGGAAACTTTCCAAAGTCGGGCTTGCGCTTCTCTTTGTAAGCATCGCGGCCTTCTTGGCCTTCTTCAGATAGGTAGAAGAGAAGAGTTGCATCTCCAGCAAGCTGCTGAACTCCTGCAAGTCCATCATCTGCAGCGTTCATAGAAGCCTTCAGTAGGCGAAGCGCCATCGGAGAGTTCTGCAACATCTCGCGGCACCACGAAACAGTTTCAGCTTCAAGTTCTTTAAGTGGAACGACAGTGTTAACAAGTCCCATTGAAAGAGCTTCTTGTGCATCGTATTGACGAGTGAGGAACCAGATTTCACGAGCCTTCTTCTGACCAACAGATGCTGCAAGTAGACCTGAGCCGTATCCGCCATCGAATGAACCGACCATTGGTCCGGTCTGGCCAAACTTTGCATTATCTGCAGCGATGGAGAGGTCGCAGACAACGTGAAGAACATGTCCTCCACCGATTGCCCAACCAGCAATCATTGCAACAACTGGTTTTGGTGTGCGACGGATTTGTACTTGAAGATCTAGGACATTAAGTCGACCAACGCCTTGCTGTGCAAGTGAATCATCGCCGAGATAACCATCATCTCCGCGAACACTGATATCTCCACCAGAGCAGAATGCTTCATCACCTTTACCTGTAAGGATGATGACCCCAACTTCTGCGTTGTCGCGAGCTAAATCAAAAGCAGATTTTAATTCAATAATTGTTTGTGGACGGAATGCATTACGCACTTCTGGACGGTTGATGGTGATCTTTGCAATGCCATCAGCAACTTCATAAGTGATATCTGTAAATGATTCACCACCGCGACCTGTCACCCATGCTGGGATAGAACGGTCACCAAAATCACGCTTAATAGGCTTGCTCACGATTCCTCCATTTGGTCTACGAGCGATAGCCTACGCGGGCAATGGAGCAGAACGCACAACGAGAACTTCGCTCGGCTAATCCTGAATGGACCGTCAGCGAATCGATGGCTCGTATCGCTAAAGCCTTGGTATCTGATGGGCCGGCTCTCGCATTCGGAGAATCCGCTTTCACCCAAGTCCCCGCACGCGTCAGCATTGTTGTGGCTACAACAGGAAGTTCTGGCACATCTAAAGAGGTCGGACTTTCAGCATCTGCACTTCTCTCATCAGCTCGCGCTTCAAATAATGCGCTCGGAGCAAAGTTCGGAAATTCTTGGTCGCTCTTATTGCCACTAACTCACATCGCTGGCATCAACGTTCTTATACGTGCACTTGAGTTAGGCACCGACCCTATTGATCTACGTAACCACCAGGGCGAATATCCACGTGCAGATTTCACCGCGATAGTTCCTACACAATTATTTAAGGCTCTCAATGGAGATGCGGAACTTCTCGCACACCTAGTCGGTGCAAAGGCCGTTCTTGTTGGTGGCGCAGCATTGACTACTGATCTTCATCTCCAAGCGGAGAAGGCTGGCATCAATATCGTTGTCACCTACGGAATGACTGAAACTTCTGGTGGATGTGTTTATAACGGCCTTCCACTCGAGGGCGTCGAGATTTCCATTACACCCGAAAAGCGCATTGCGATTAAGGGGCCCGTTCTCGCTCACACGTATCTTGGAGCCGAGGCGCTATGGGATACGCAAAATAAAGATGGTTGGTTCCATTCATCTGACATAGGCCGAATTGAAAATGAGAAGTTGATTATCGAAGGTCGAAGTGATGATGTCATCATCTCTGGCGGGGAAAATATTTCGCTCAGCGCCATCGAAACTTCACTGCATGCACATTTCCCACATAAGACTTTTGCTGCCTTCTCTGTGAAAGATTCCAAATGGGGCGACGCTCTCCACATTGCAGTCACTGGTGACGGATTCCCATCTGAAGAAGAAGTCGCTCAATATCTTGGAGAACAATTTGGGGATTTCAGTAAACCGAAGGGCTTTCTTCATCTTCCAGAGCTTCCACTCATTGGAATTGGTAAAGTTGATCGCAAGAAGCTCACTGAGCTACTAATGGAGGCGCCAAATTAATATTTGGATTCAAGGGGCTCGTCCTCGTACCTTGCCGGCTGCTGTTGCTCCCGTTGTAGTTGCTACCGTCCTTGCAGGCAAAGATTGGGCGCCAATTCAAGCTCTCCTTGCTCTTATTGTCAGCCTTGCGCTTCAAATTGCAGTCAATTACTCCAACGATTATTCAGATGGCATTCGCGGAACTGATGACAATCGCGTGGGCCCTGTACGACTTACCGCATCTGGCCTTGCATCCGCAGCAGCTGTAAAACGAGCAGCACAACTTTCATTTCTAATCGCATGCGTTGCAGGTATTGCACTCGCATCACTTTCTTCTTGGTGGATCATCCTTGTGGGCCTTGCATCAGTTCTTGCTGCCTGGGGTTACACCGGCGGGCATACCCCTTACGGCTATCGCGGTTTCGGTGAACTCTCTGTCTTCACATTCTTCGGCGTCGTCGCCACAGTAGGCACCTACTATGTTCAAACTTTAGATATAACTCTTGCGGCCTTTGCCGCGTCTATTCCAATGGGCGCACTTTCTTGCGCGCTTCTTGCTATCAATAACATTCGCGACATTCCTGGAGATCAACTCGTAGGAAAACGAACTCTGGCTGTAAAGCTTGGCGAGAAGAACGCACGCAAATTCTTCGTTCTCCTGCTTATCTCTGCATATATCTTCCCTATATTTACTGGCCATCCACTTGCACTACTTACCTTAACGACCGCTCCTCAGGCTTATGCGATTGCACGTGAAGTACTTGCGGGTGCAAAAGGTGCAGATCTCATCCCACTTCTGGGCAGAACCGGCCAGCTGCAGCTGCACTTTGGCCTTACCTTTGCTCTCGCGCTCTCTTTCTAACGAAGTAGAATCAACCCATGATTAAGTTACAGGGCTTCCTGGTAATACTCTCTCTCGCACTCGTGCTTTATTCATTTATCGATTGTGCTCGGCGCGAAGATCATGAGATCAAGAAGCTTCCTAAATGGGGATGGCTATTAATCATCTTCTTCACTGGAACATTTGGCGCAATTGCCTTTTTAGTTATTGGACGCGCACCACGTAACGGTGGCGGTGGAAAGAAGCCTAAGAAGCGCATTCTTCCTCCGGATGACGACCCAGATTTCTTACGCAGCATCTAAAGCGCGCGAGCGTTTACCTGTAATTTCGAATGCAATAATCGCAATATTATTTGTAAGAACAATGGCATTACATAGGACAAGCAGCGCATCATTAATTAACACTGCATAAATAATCCAGAAAATTCCGCTCAAAGCGCTCACACTCATGGCCACCACCGAAACGGCGGAATCTTTTCCAATTTTTATATTTTTGTAGGATTTGTAGACCTGTGGTGTTTGAGCAAATACAAGTGAAATCAATAGAACTGAGGCAATCGAGGCAGGAAGAGTAAGCACAAGCCCTGCGACAATTGCCACCAATGTTGCGATGGCAAGAATGGATTTCACTCGATTATGGATAATTACCCAAACAACACTTGCGTTAATTAATCCTGCTGCCATATTTGTTGCCAGTAATGAGGGCGAGTTTTTATCAAAGCCATAAGCGGCCCACGATGTCGCTACTCCTAATTGAAGAAGCCAAGAAATTAAGCTAAGACCCCTGCCATGGCCTAAGCGACGAATCCGTAACGCTTGAGGAAGTCCGAAAAATATACTGAGCACGCCCCCAATAAATCCAAATAATTCAGTTGAAAGCATGTCTCGATACTACTTTAAAGACCCGAATATGAAAGTTTTCCTCGGCGTCGTTTTCCAATCAGCTCCAGCACGATAATTGCTATGTTTGTAGAAAAAGAAATCGTTGTACTCACTTTAATGAGCGTATCTTCGATCATGATTGCGTAGATAAACCAGAGAAAAATGCTGAATGAGCTCACGCTCAAGGCGAGAACTGAGACTGCCGAATCTTTGCCACCTTTTAAGTTCTTATAAGACTTATAGACCTGCGGTGACTGGGCAAAGACGAGTGCAATCAGAAGCGCTGAAACTAAAGCAGAAGGAAGAGTTAGTACGAGCGTTGCGATGACGGCAACATAGGTAGCGAGAATGGCGATCGATTTCAACCTATTTTGAATAATCGCCCAGATGACAGTTGCATTCACTATTCCTGCGCCAACATTTGTGAATAGAACTGATGGTGACTTCACATCAAAACCGTATGTTGCCCAAGAGGTTGCCACACCAAATTGAAGTAGCCAGGAAATTAAGCTGACGCCACGACCATGGCCCAATCGACGAACGCGTAGCGCCTGCGGAAGTCCGAAGAACATTCCAAGTGAGCCTGCAATAAAGCCAACTACTTCAGCAGAGATCATTACTTTCTAACCGTCTAGAGACCGGAGTAAGTGTGCTTGCCGGTTCCCCAGACGTTCACATAGACATAGTTAAAGAGGAATGTTGATCCGGCAAAGATGCAGAGCCATGCCGCGCGACGACCACGCCAGCCGACAGTCACGCGAGCATGTAAATAGGCAGCGTATGCAACCCATGTAATGAATGCCCATGTCTCTTTTGGATCCCATCCCCAATAACGACCCCATGCGCTCTCAGCCCAGATTGCTCCAGCTATAACTGCGAAGGTCCAGAGTGGAAATACAAAAGCAACGAGGCGATAGGAAAGCTGATCAAGTACTTCAAGAGAAGGCACGCGTTGTAGCCATAATGGTCGTGAACCGCGTGATTCAACCCTTTCAAGATAAAGGTAGGCACCTGCAACAACGTTGGCGAGTAAGAAGACTCCGCCAGAGATAATCGCTGCAATAACGTGAATTACCAACCACGTTGATTTAAGAGCTGGAACAAGTGGCGCGCTATTGCGATAGAGCAAGGTAATCGCAGTTCCGAGAGTAAGTAGAACTGAGATTGAGACAAAGAGTCCGAGCCAGCGAAGATCGTATTTACGCAGAGCTGCGAGATATGCACCTGTGAATGCAAGTGCTCCGGTAATTGAGAACTCATACATATTGCCCCACGGAACATGCTTTGCAGAAATTCCACGTGCAATGATTCCGGCAAGCAGCAGGATGAATCCAAGGATCATCATTGCGGTTGCAATTCGCGCTGTTTTCTCTGTTCGCTTGTAATCGAGAGTCTTAGTTAAGAGGCTTCCGTCGGTTGTGTCTGAGACTTCAGGTGCACGGACTGCAAAGGCAGTCTCAAATGCATGAGCGATAAAGGAGATTGTAAAAACAGCCATCGCTGAATAGACAAAGTAGTTTGATACGTAGGCCCACGTTGTCTGCATTACTTCTCTCCCCTAATTGCACTAACAAATTTCTGCATCTCTGCTTCAAGTCCAGGTGCGCTGTTCTTTGCAAGTCCCGCTACTTCGACATGCTCGCCATTAACTCGAATCCAGATTCGACGCCTGCGACCATAGAGTGAAGATAAGAGACCTAGGACTGCAACGATACCTCCGACGAGGGCATAACTCTTGCCGGGATCTTCAACGATCTGAAGGTTGATCCAAGGAACAACAGTTTCTAATGTGATGGAGCCCTCAGGGTAAGTAAAGGTTTCGCCTGGTTTAACCGAACCTAGACCAACCTTCACTAACTTGCTTGTATCAATTCTGTATACAGATTGAGGAATTCCTGAATCAAGTCCTAAATCACCTTTCCAAATGGAGAAGAGAAGTTTGGGATCGAGTAGTTCAGGAAATATCGAGATGGCGCCTTGGCCATTACTTCGTGCATTTGTAGGGACAAAAGAACCGACAAAACCAATCTGCGGTTCAGCATCGGGCACCTTGATTGCGCCAATTGACCGAAGGTTTCCATCTTGTGGCAAGAATGGAATTGGACCTTGGAGTGCAACGTTTCCTTGTGAATCTCGCACGGTCACAACAGGGCTATATCCATTTGCTTGTAGGTACACGCGAGTATTGCCAAAGGTGAGAGGTTTATTGACCTTCATTACCTTTTTATAAGTCTTTCCATTATCGGTAACTGTTACCCAAGCGGTGTAATCCTTTGGCGCATTTGTCTTTGGATCATATTCACCAAGAAATTTATCCAGTTTGATTTCAAATGGAGCGAGAGATTTTTCGCCAGTCAGCTTTCCAAATGAGAGCGTGTCATACGAAGTTGCAACATTAATAAATCTTTCGCCTGAGCTGATGATTGCTTCGCCGCGCATTCCAAAGAGGCTACCGAAACTAACTCCTACAAGAATCAGAATGAGAGAAAGATGGAAGAGAAGGTTTCCGGTCTCGCGCAAGAAACCCTTCTCTGCTGAGATTGAAGAACCCTCAACTCGAATACGAAAGCGATTGGATTTAAACCAATCTTGGGCAAATTCTAAAGAATTTTCTTTGCTTGTGAATTCCTGGTGATGCTCTAGCCTTGAAAGATTCTTTGGTGTTGCAGGAGGTTGGGCGCGCATTGCTTTGTAATGTTCAACAGTTCTAGGAAGCACGCATCCGATGAGCGAGATGAAGAGCAGGATGTAGATTGCACTAAACCAAGGAGAACCGTATACATCAAAGAGGGAGAAGCGGTCGTACCACTTTGCTAACTCTGGATTTGCTGCAAAGAGATCACGTACCGCAACCGCGTTGGTAATTCGTTGCGGTATGAGTGATCCAGGAATAGCCGCGATGCCCATAAGCATCAGCAAAATCAGCGCAGTGCGCATACTTGTGAGCTGGCGCCAGGCATATCTAATCAGCGCAAAGAAGCCGAGCTCTGGAACTTCTATCTCCTTACTCATTAGATCACCGGCGCAAAATCTGAGATCAGCGAACGCATCTCAATCATGAGATCTGTCCAGAGACCAGTGAGTTGAATTAATCCGATGAGGATAAGAAGAGCACCACCAACCTTCGAGACTTTATCTCCTCGCTTCACCAATACTTTCCTCATCTTCTCTGACTTGTCGAGGAACAGTCCTGATGCGATAAATGGAAGTCCGAGACCGATGCAATATCCAAGTGAGAGAACTGCTCCACGTACTGCACTCGACTCTTGAAATGCCAACGCCTGAACGCTTGCGAGAGCGGGACCAATACATGGAGTCCAACCAACGCCGAAGAGGAAACCGAGAATCGGAGCACCAATAAGTCCGCCCGTGGTTGAGATGCGTGGCTTCACCGTCGGCATCATCGGAAAAGCACCGAGGAAGATAACGCCCATCAGAATTGTTAAGAGCCCAAGCACTCGAGTGATTACATCTTCATTGGTGGCGATGCGCGCACCTAGTTCGCCGAATAGCGCGCCGTAAGAGATGAAGAGGGCGCTAAATCCGAGAACGAAGAGGATGGATCCTAGAAAGACGCGACCACGGGATCGCGAAAAACCAGCAGCAAAAGAGAGGTAACCAGGAACCAACGGAAGAACACAAGGAGAGATAAATGAAATTAACCCAGCAAGTATCGCAATGGGGAAAGCGGTCAACAAGAAACCATCCATAAGGTGATCAACGACGAATTCACTCATTCTGCACTCACCTCTTCGATGAGATTAGATAGAGATGCAACCGTTACCGCCCCTGAAATTCGTGCAGCGACATTGCCTTCACGGTCAATCACAACTGTTGTCGGGATCGCATTTGCAGGAAGAGATTTTCTAAATCCAATCAAGATTGAATCGTCGATAAGCGTTGGATAAGGAGTGCCACGTTTGCGGTTAAAAGCTTCAGCATTTACAGGGTTATCTCGAGTAAGAATTCCAATGAATTGAACATCTGAATACTTCTGAGAAAGAGCCGAGAGAGTCGGTTCTTCGGCACGGCATGGTGAGCACCATGAGGCCCAGACATTAACCACAGCCACTCTGCCTTTAGTAAATGTGAAATTCTTTCCACTCAAAGTCATACCTGACATGGCGGGTGCAGGAATTCGATTACCTACTTTTATCTTGGTGACTGCGCCGCTTCCGGCGATAAAGCTCTCTTCAGCTTTCGATGCGCCACCATTACTGCATCCTGTAAGAATCAACAGAGATGCGAGAACGAGCGCGGTTTTCTTCATATTACTTTTGTGGGAGCAAGTGCTTGGCAGGCTCGGAGTAAGAAGTTCCTGAAATCATTCCTTCGCCATCGAAGTGAACGCTGGTAACGGATGCCAGAGTGCATTCGCGCTTGCGCGGATCATGCAACATGGAACGTCCTTCAATTGCACTGCGAAGAATCCAAATTGGAAGTTGGTGCGATACAACTATCGCATCTTTTCCTTGAGCTGCCTTATTAGCTTCAAAAATGGCTGCGAGCATGCGAGAGATCTGCTCTTCATAAGGTTCCCCCCATGATGGCTTCCAAGGGTTGTACAGATGGCGCCATGAAGATGGATGTTTTAAAACGCCGCTTCCTAATTCAAATGATTTACCTTCGAAGATATTTGCCGCTTCGATTAATCGATCGTCTGTCTTAATTTCAATTCCGTGAGCGCGAGCAATTGGCGCTGCAGTTTCTTGCGCTCTCTGCAATGGCGAAACATGAAGTGCACCGAGATTTATCCCTTTTGACCATTCGCCAATTACTTCAGCCATCTCTTGTCCACGCTGAGAGAGTCTCCACCCAGGCTGACGTCCGTAAAGAATCTTGTTGGGATTCTCTACTTCTCCGTGACGGATGACGTGGACTGTAGAACTCATGGAGTAAGCATAAAGCGTCGTAAAACCAGCCTTATCGCTAAGGTAGTGACATGGCACTCACCTCGAAACGAGCCGCCTTCTTCGATGTAGATAACACCCTCGTGCGAGGCTCAACTCTCTACTTCCTTGGAAGAGGCATGTATCAGCGTGGCTTTTTTACCAAGGCTGATATCTCCCGCTTCGTCGTCGCCAATATTCGATTCAGAATGACTGGAACCGAAAAGAAGGAAGTCATCGAGAAGTTCCAGAATGCCGCAACCGACTTTATCGGTGGCCATTCAGTTGAGGATATTAAAAAGATTGGCGAAGAGATTTACGATGAATTCGTATCTCCAAAGCTATGGCAAGGCACCTGCGAAATCGCTCGCGCACATCTTGATAAAGGTGAAGAAGTTTGGCTCGTAACGGCAGCTCCTCAAGATATGGCAAATATTATTTCGGAGCGATTAGGTTTTACTGGCGCACTCGGAAGTAAGGCTCATATTGAAGATGGAATTTACACAGGAACGCTAGATGGAAAGTTACTTCACGGAATTGAAAAAGCAATTGCAATACAAGAGCTTGCTAGAGAGCACGGATTCGATCTAGAAGAGTGTTATTCATATTCCGATAGCCACAATGACATTCCGCTTTTGCAGGCAGTAGGACACCCATCTGCAATTAATCCAGATGCAGTATTACGAATTCGTGCACTGGCAGAAGGATGGCCAATCCAAGATTTCCGCAGAGCTCGCTTTCTTAATCGACTATTGGGCCCTGCAGTAAGTCGACTTGCAGCACTCGCAGCGCTCCTCACTCCTCGCAAGCGTTAACGCAAGCCCATCTTGCATCTCAATTAGCGCGCCAACCTCACCTACGGCTATCGTTGGCAGGTTATGGAAATTCGCTCTTACGCTGACTATCTACGCGGGCTCGACGATGCCGCGTTAATTTCCATGTTCTCGCACCGACCTGATCTTGTAACTCCAGTTCCACCAGATATGGCCAGCCTGGCCGTTCGCGCATCGTCGGCGCCTAGCCTTGCTCGCGCAGTTGATGCGCTCAATAAATGGCAGCTACAAGTTCTCGAAGTCTGTGCAATCCTGCCTGAACCTTTCGCTGAAAAAGATGTCACCGTGCTCACCGAAAAGTCAGCTCTCTTTGTAATCCCTGGCCTCATTGAGCGAGGGTTGCTTTATGCGGATAAAGATGGGCTCCGTACTCCAACAACTCTCAAAGAAGTTCTAGGAAATGAAATTGCAGGTCTTGGGCCTGCATCAATGTCGAAGCTGAAGTTGAAGAAACTCGATGAAGCTCCTGCTGCTTCAAAGAAAGTTCTCGATGCGATGGTCTGGGGTCCTCCCCGTGGCTCTATTGCAGATATTAAGAAACCAAGTGCAGGCGTTGCCTGGTTACTTGAAGAAGGATTCCTCATTCCATTTAACCAGCAGACAGTTGTTCTTCCACGCGAAGTTGCGATTTACCTACGTGGAAATAAAGTTCATCGCGAACTCGAAACATCTCAGCCATCAATCTCCGGCGATAAGCGCGATGTTCGCAACGTCGCATTAGCTGCGATTGCAAATATCACCACCTTCTTGCGTTGGACTGAAGAAGTACTTAACTTCTGGGCACAAGAGCCTGCATCTGCGCTCCGTTCAGGTGGACTAGGAGTACGTGACTTAAAAGAACTTTCCCTTCACTTGGGTGTCGATGAATCATGTACAGCATTTGTGGCCGAAGTTGCATATCTATCTGGACTTCTCACAATTGAAGCCGATGACAAAATTCTTCCCACACATCAATTTGATATCTGGCTTGCCCAAAGCGCTTCAAGTAAATGGCAGTTACTCGCTTCAGCATGGCTTACAACTTCGCGCGTCTCAGGCTTAGTTGGAAAAGAAGGCAGCAAGAACGTTGCTCCTCTGGGACCCGAACTCGATCGTTCATCTGCAGCCGCGACGCGGCGTTTAGTTCTTACTTTGTTGCAAGAAAATCCAGAGAGCGCAGTAGATGTCGATTCACTCTTTAACGCCGCACAATGGTTAGCTCCAGCAAAACGTGCTGGCGGCCTACAGAAGGATTACATCGTCTGGACACTGCGCGAAGCAGAGTGGCTAGGCATTACAGGGCAGGGCGTTTTATCCTCATATGGCGCCGATTTCCTCACCGGTGGCGACTGCATCTCTATCGACAGCGATCTGCCCAAGGCTGTCGACCATATTCTTATTCAGAGCGATAACACTGCAATTGCACCGGGCCCACTTGAGCATGAAGTTGCACAAGAGTTAGCTCTTATTGCAGATGTTGAATCTCGTGGCGGTGCAACAGTCTTTAGATTCTCAGAAGGATCGATACGTCGTGGTCTAGATCATGGTCGTACAGGTGAAGAAATTTCTAAGTTTCTTACAAAAACTTCAAAGACTCCTATGCCACAACCTCTCGAATATCTCATAGCTGATGTTGCAAAGAAGCATGGAAAGTTACGTGTTGGAAATACCGCTTCCTTTATCCGTTGCGAAGATGCAGCTCTGATCACTCAAATTCTGGGAGATAAACGACTCGATATTCTTGGGCTTCGAAAGATTGCACCGGAAGTTCTTATCTGCGGACATGATGCAGCAGAAGCGATGAACATCTTGCGAAGTTGCGGATACTTGCCTGCTGCCGAAGATTCACGTGGGCTCTTGTTAAGTGGCCCACGTATTCAGCGCGCACAAAGTAAGGCTCGTCCACCACGCATTATTGGTGAGTATGAAAAGCCGGATGAAGTTCAGATTGAAGGAGCGCTACGCGCACTTCGTACCGGTGAAAAATCAAGCCGCAAACAGAGCACGATGCGAAATATCGCGACAGAAGCACTCGGTTCACTTCCACGCACGACCGCAAATGAAACACTCGAGTTATTAAGTGATTACTTGCAGAATCAACCATCGAAATCTCTCTCTATTGGCTATGCAGATAACAACGGTTTGGTTTCACATAGAATTATTGATCCACTCAAATTATCTGCAGGTTCGCTCATCGCGCGCGACCATGCCACTGGTGAAGTGCAGACCTTCCGAATCGCGCGTATTACGGGGGTTGCAGCGTTATGACGAGCGAGAAAGCACAAGAATACGGCAGACTTGAGCCCATGTTGGCAGCCCTAGAAGCACTTGTTAGGTGTGAATCCCCCACTGAAGATCTCGAGGCATGCCGTTCAGTAGTTCGCCTTGCTGGAGATATCGCGACCCGCGTTCTTGGTATTCCGGCCCAAATTAAAGAGATTGAAGGACGCCCTGTCTTCTGGTGGGGCGCTGAGCAACCTGATGTTTTAGTTCTTGCACACCTCGATACTGTCTGGCCCCACGGTTCATATCAACCCCTCTGGGAAGTTAACGGTGATGTATTACGTGGTCCCGGAACCTTCGATATGAAAGCTGGTTTCATTCAAGCCCTCTATGCACTCAAAGGTATTGAAGGATCTGTCGCACTTGTAGCAACAACAGATGAAGAGACCGGAAGCCATGCATCAAAGGCTCTCATCAAAGAATTATCTTCAAAGGCAAAGGCCGTACTCGTTCTTGAAGCATCACTTGATGGCAAGGTAAAGACTGGTCGCAAGGGAACTGCGATGTATCAAATCAAAGTTCTTGGTCTTGCAGCACATGCAGGTCTCGAACCAGAAAAGGGTGTTAACACCACAACCGAGATTGCTCATGCAATTTTGGCACTTGCAGCACTTGAAAGGGCCGAACACGGAACAACGGTTGTTCCAACACTTCTCCACTCAGGAAATACAACAAATACAGTTCCAGATTTAGCTGTACTCGATATTGATGCGCGTTCATTCTCGCAAGCAGAGCTCGAACGAGTCGATGCGGCGATCAAGGACTTTAAACCAGTAAATCCAAAGGCTCGCTTAGAAATTACTGGTGGGCTCAATCGTCCGCCGCTGCAACCAACTTCTACAAAGGCGCTCTATGAACGCGCTGAAAAAGTTGCAGCAGCTATCGGGATGCAGCCACTTGGTTCTGCTGAAGTCGGTGGAGCAAGCGATGGAAACTTCGCTGCAGCAGCTGGTGCACAAGTACTTGACGGCCTCGGCGCAGTAGGCGGAGGCGCACATGCGCCCAATGAATGGGTCAAAATCTCTTCTATGCAAGAGCGTAGCGATTTTCTCCACGCTCTTATTAAGGACCTACTTTCATGACCGATGGACCACTGATTGTCCAGAGCGATAAAACACTTCTTCTCGATGTAGATCATGTCCTCTCAACTGAATGCCGTCGTGCAATCGCACCATTTGCAGAGCTCGAGCGATCACCTGAACATATCCATACCTATCGTTTAACAAATCTTGGTCTCTGGAACGCACGCGCTGCCGGCCATGACGCTGAGCTCGTCATTGACACACTTATTAAGTATTCACGTTATGCAGTTCCGCATTCTTTGCTCGTTGATGTTGCCGAAACTATGTCTCGCTATGGCCGTCTTCGCCTGGAAGCTGATCCTGTTCATGGGCTAATTCTTGTCACGACCGATACAGGGGTCCTTGAAGAAGTAATCCGCGCAAAGAAGATTGCTCCACTTCTTGGTGTACGCATCGATAAGGAAACAATCGCTGTTCACCCAAGCCAGCGCGGACAGATTAAGCAATCACTTCTTCGCCTCGGTTGGCCAGCTGAAGATTTTGCAGGCTATGTAGATGGTCAAGCACATGACATCGCGCTCAAAGAAGATGGCTGGAAGATTCGTCAGTATCAAGAACACGCTGCTGAAGGTTTCTGGCATGGTGGGTCTGGAGTTGTTGTACTTCCTTGCGGCGCAGGAAAGACAATCGTTGGTGCAGCTGCAATGGCGCATGCCAAAGCAACAACTCTGATTCTTGTAACAAATACTGTTGCTGCCCGCCAATGGCGCGATGAACTTCTCAAGCGCACGACTCTTAATGAAGATGAAATCGGCGAATATTCAGGTGCGAAGAAAGAGATTCGCCCTGTAACTATTGCTACATACCAAGTTATGACAAAGAAGAAGAATGGTGTCTACGCGCACCTCGACCTCTTCGATACTCATGATTGGGGACTGATCATTTACGATGAAGTGCATCTGCTTCCAGCGCCAATCTTCCGCTTTACCGCTGATATTCAATCTCGTCGCCGCCTCGGTTTAACAGCAACTCTCGTTCGCGAAGATGGCATGGAAGGCGAAGTCTTCTCGCTCATCGGGCCAAAGCGCTTTGACGTTCCATGGAAAGAGATTGAAGCTCAGGGATACATCGCGCCGGCCGAATGTATCGAAGTTCGCGTCAATCTCACTGAAGCAGAACGACTTTCATATGCAACTGCAGAACCTGAAGAGCGTTATCGATTCTGCGCTACAACTCGCACCAAGCGCAATGTTGTAGAAGAGCTCGTTGCACATCATGCAAATGAGCAAGTACTTGTCATCGGTCAATATATCGACCAGCTCGATGACCTTTCAGAAACTTTAGGCGTTCCACTTATTAAGGGCGATACACCTCAGAAAGAACGCGAACGTCTCTTTGCTGCATTCCGTTCTGGCGAAGTCACCTGTCTCGTTGTTTCGAAGGTCGCTAACTTCTCAGTCGATCTACCTGAAGCAACAATTGCGATTCAGGTATCGGGTGCATTTGGTTCTCGCCAAGAAGAGGCTCAACGTCTCGGACGAATCTTGCGACCAAAGGCTGATGGACGTGGAGCTAAGTTCTACTCAATTGTATCGCGCGACACTATCGATCAAGATTTTGCACAGAACCGCCAACGCTTCCTTGCAGAGCAAGGGTATTCATATCGAATTATTGATGCCGACGATGTTTTTCAAGGGAAGTTCTAAAGCGTTCTGGATCGACCTTGTAAAAATCATGGTGCTCACCATTGATATGAATAACCGGGACTTCATTTCCATATAGCTTTTCAAGTTCTGGATTTCCATCGATATAGATAATCTCAATCTCAAATGCGAGTTCTTCGCGCATGCCCTCTAAGGTTTTCACGGCATTTTCACAGAGATGACAGCCATGTCGAGAGTAAACGGTAACCATGACTGCATTCTCGCACCCTGATAGCGTTACCCGCTATGAGAGGCCAATTGAGAAAGAGCAGCACATTTGCCCTTGTTCTTGGCCTTCTAGCCTCACTTCTTCTTCCAACACAATCAGTTGCACTCTCTAATTTCAAAGTCGCGCCATCGACTGTGTGGGGTTACACCTATGCAGGTAAGGCAACCGGATCAACGCAGACAAGACCACCAAAGATCGCTCACCTTGAACAGAAATCTAAATTTGTCGTCAACTATAAAAACTTTCCCGAATGGGCAAAGCGCGATTTCCAGGCGGCCGTAGATATCTGGTCTGCCAACTTCACATCAGCCGTTCCTGTAACAATCGATGCATCATGGGGACGTTCAACCTCATATGGTGTTCTCGGAAGTGCGCGTCCAGGAAATTACTATTCGGGGTTTGATGGCGCACCTGATCAAAGCCTCTGGTATCCCTCGGCTCTTGCAAATGCACTTGGCGGAAAAGATTTAGATACTGAAAATCCTGAAATGGTGATTCAAGTTAACTCAGTCGCCAATTGGAATACTCGCAACGATGGTTCACCACGTGCCAATGAATACGACTTGCAATCAGTATTTCTCCACGAGATGGGACATGGTCTCGGTTTCCTCTCGACAGATTCATACGATCAATTCTTCGGATATGGAACCATCGAACAACCAACGCCATTCGATGCATATGCACAGCTCACTGATGGGCGTCGACTCTCAGATCTTCCATCTCCATCACTCGAGTTAGGAAAAGCTCTCACATCTACTCTTGTCTGGGCTGGTCCACTTGGAATGGCGGCAAATGGCGGGCAGAAACTAATTCTTTATACACCTGCACGTTATGAAGAAGGTTCTTCAGTAAGTCACCTCGATGAAGCTACTTACGCAAACCTTGGCGCAAATTCGATTATGACTCCCAACCTTGATGCCGGCGAAATCTTTAGAGAACCCGGAACGCTATTACTTGCAATGATGGAAGATCTTCGCCGTAAGCCACCAGTAGGCGTCGCGGTAGGCATCCCACAAGTAGTGCGCAACGCTGCTGCCCTTATCGGTGATGGTTCAGCGATTATTACCTTTGATCCGCCTGCAAATGCACGTACTGCACAAATCACAAGCTACTCAGTCCGCAATCTCAAAACTGATCAAGTCAAAAGCTCTACAGAGTCACCCATCACCTTTACCGGTTTGAAAAACGGCACCAGTTACAGCTTCAGTATCGTCGCGTCAAATACCAATGGAACTTCAGATGCAATCATCACGGCTCCGATGACTCCGCAACCGGGTTGGAAGAGATTTGTCATTGATGACAAGGCAGATGCAAAACATCTCACAAGCACAACGTTCAACGGAAGACCACTTATTGCCTATACCGATAGCAAGAGTGGAATTCTTAAGATTGCAATCTGGGATGGAAAATCCTGGAAGCGAACTACCGTTGATGGTGCTGGCGGAACAGCTGGCCGAACTAAATCTTCAATAACTAGTACTGTCTCAGTCTGTGTAAATGGTTCGGGAGTTAAACAGACACTTCATCTCTTCTATTCCGAAAGCGATGATCGCGATCTTCATTACGCGACGTACGATGGAAAGAAATTTGTCTACGAAATCGTAGACGGCAACGGCACACAAGTTAATGATTACAAGGATCCAGTTCGTGTTCGTACCGGTAGTGATGTCAGCGTTTCTAATGCATGCGTAGCCACAGCAGGAGGCATACAGGTCTTCTATCGCGATGAGAGCCAAGGAATTCTCTTGGGTGCCACAAAGGTAAAGGGCAGCTCTAAATGGAGCTACGAACTCGTTGATGGCGATCGCAAAACTGATGGCCGTAGCACCGGAGACGTTGCCTTCCACCTCAAGGCGCTCTTTGATGGCAAGAAGACCTACGTTGTCTATGACTCAGTACTAACAATTAACCAGAAGAAGCAGGCGACATCAGGCGAAGTCCGCGTTGCATCACGCACAACGCTTTCAGCTGAGTCCTGGAGCTACTTCAATCTCGATAGCTCAGGAAGTGCAACGCCCATGACTGGCTTTGATGTATCGATTGCAAAGACGCTCAACGGTCTGCAAGCCACATGGTTAATCTCATCTCCCACAACTGCTCCAACTCCAAATGGAATTCGCTGGAGCGCGATACAGAACCCTCCCACACAGAGCGTTGCAACAAGTGAGCTCTACGGTGCTCCAGGTAAGTACTTGAATACAGATGGAGCTCTGATTGCATATAACTGCTTCCAACGTCTTTGTGTTCTCGATAGCGTTCGAGCAGTCCCAACGATTAAATTGGTTTCAACTGAACAGAACCCTGATGGAATCGATTCGGTGTGGGTTGTCGTCGATCGCGTTCGCTACTTAGTGGCTGGGTATAAAGGCCAACTTTCAATGTTTCGCCCTTAAGGAAGTTTAAAGAGAGAAATAGATTGGTTGGCCGTCTTAGCTAACCCAATGAAGCCAACTTCCTTTGAATAGGCCAGTTCAATTGGTTCCATTAACTCACTCGACCCAAAAGCTCCAGTCACAACTCCTTTGCTATCAAATGAGAGCAAGAGAAGAGAAGGCGCCGTCGGCTTCCATCCAACAACGTTGGAAACTGGGGAGTTTGAGGCGAAAGCACCATACGTTGTATTTCCAGCGCTAATTACTGCTGATGTTCCGAGAGATGGAACTCGGAGTGTCCAAGTCGGTGCAAATGCTGTCGTAAATTTTGTAAAGGCGCTTTCAATTACTTTTCCAGTCTTCACATATCCGGTGAGCGCAAGAGAAGAATCCGCTGCAATCCATGCACGGTCTGCCTTAGGAGCAGAGCTTCGAACCACAGATGCAATCGCGCCAGTCTTTGAGACTTTGATCAAAACTCCATCGCGTGCGCCGGCAAGTTTCTTTCCACCAAGAGTCTCAGCGCTGGTTCCAAATGCCGAAAGTGTTCCATCCGCATGGCGGACAATTGCGTTCAGCGAACTCTTCGAAGTACCGATAGAGATAAGTTTCCCAAAAACTCCTTGCGCGCTAACACTCTGAATAAATGGCTTGCCCTGCAAACTCCCGGCAACGGATACACCGGATGAGTTGGCAGAGATAGCGCTGATGAGAGCTGGTGCGCTTTGCGCAGAGGTATAGGTTGCAATCAGATCGCCGGCTGCAGAAACTTTCCAGAAAGTTAATAGGTTCATATCGCCACGAAACTTTGAAATTGGCTCAACAACTACTCCATCGGGATTCTCGGCTTGAATCTGTGCCGTTTCACTTTCAGAAGGAAGAATCGCTGATGATGCTCCTGCCAGCCAGATATTTCCAGATGGATCAGTAGCTGCAGCTAGCGCTACTTCATCAACTCCCGAATCGATTGTCTTCTGCCAGAGTTGTAATCCATTGATATCTAACCCTGTCAGCTGAATATTGGAATTCGCGCCATCGGAATTGCCTACTGTGACAATTGTTTTGCCGCTGATTACCAACTTCTCTGCGCCTTGATTTACAGCCACAAGAGTTAACTTCTTTACTGCTACAGATTTAGGTGCAGCGACTGCAGGTGTTACTCCAACCAGAACGAGGGCGAGGAAGATTGCAATGCGTTTCATTATTGGGCGAGTTCTCCAGCGCGACGTGCAGACGCTGCCATCGCATCTGCAACAATCTTTGATATTCCCGCGTTATCGAAGACAGCAAGTGCTTCAGCTGTTGCTCCCTTAAGACTTGTTACCTTTTCGCGAAGTCGAGTTGGAGTATCACCAGATTCGTCGAGAAGAGCTGCTGCACCGACAATTGTTTGAATTGTGAGCGTCGTTGCATCCTCTTGTGAAATTCCCATCGCAACTGCGCCATCGACCATTGCTTCAACAAATCGAAAGAAGTAGGCGGGGCCAGAACCACTTGTTCCAGTAAGTGCATTCTGCAAATCTTCTGGAATCTCGATTGCTTTGCCTGTCGCTGCAAGGAGTACCTGTACAAATTTCTTCTGAGCATCGGTAACACCGGCGCTGAGTGAATAGCCCGCCATACCTTTGCCGATAAGTGTTGGCGTATTGGGCATTACGCGAGCTATTGCTCCGTGGTTATTGAGTCCTGCAGAAATTCCATTAATCGTCTTGCCAGCAAGAAGAGAGATAACAAGTGAGTCGGCGCGAAGGTGTGGAGCAATCTCGGGCATGAGATCAGCAAGCCCTTGGGGCTTGATTCCAAGCATCACGACATCGCTAGTGCGGAGAGCTTCATCAAGGGGCTTGATGGATATTCCATACTTTGCAACGAGTTCTTCGCCTCTTTCGGGGCGGCGTACAACAGCGGTTATTGATGATGCAAAAACTCCAGAGCGAATGAGTGCGGCGATAAAAGCTTCGCCCATAACACCTGCACCAACAACTGCTACTTGATTAGCCATGGCGAAAGAGTACGCGTAGGCTCTGCGACTATGTCAGAGATAAAGCCAGGTTTCGCTCGCGACTGGGTCGAATTCACAGATCCAAACGATGAAGAAGAAATCTTTAAATGCGACCTTACCTGGTTGACCTCATTCTGGACCTGTATCTATGGCGATGGCTGCCAAGGAGTATTTAAGGACCGTCCCAACGATGGTTGCTGCACCGAAGGTGCGATGTACTCAGATGAGGCAGATGAAGAGCGCACTCGCAAAGCAGCTGAATATCTAACTCCTGATATGTGGCAGTTCTACGAAGAAGCTCGTCCAAAGAAGCCAGGCGGACAACTTCGCATTACAGATCTTGATGAAGATAAAGAACGTAAGACTCGCACCGTTAACGATGCATGTATCTTCTTAAACCGTAAAGGTTATGAAGCTCCAGGATTTACTGGTTCATTCGGTTGCGTTCTTCACCATCTCGCGCAGAAGCGCGGCATTCACTTTGTAGATACAAAGCCAGATGTCTGTTGGCAGTTGCCGCTTCGTCGAAGCTACGAAACTCGCGAAGTCGGCGAGCGCGAATATTCAGTCACAGTCATTGGCGAATACGAACGCCTAGGTTGGGGCGATGGCGGCGATGATTTCGATTGGTACTGCACAAGCAATACCGATGCTCACGTCGGAAGCGAACCTGTCTATATCTCTAATAAGGCAGAACTTTCACAGTTGATGGGCAAGGATGCTTATGCGATCCTGGCTGAACATTGTGACCGCCGTATTCAAGGTATCCGTGATGCTCAGGCTCGCTCATTGCCGCTCTTCGTTATTCAACACCCAGCAACAATCGCCGCCGGCAAGTAGTCAGCGCCTTCCTCTAACCTACGACTATGGCAAAGGTTGAGAAAGATCCATTCCGCTGTGCGGAGTGCGGATGGACCTCCCAGAAATGGGTAGGTCGCTGCGGCGAATGCCAGGCATGGGGCTCTGTTGAAGAGTTAGCTGCCCCTAAGAAACTCTCACTCGTTGCAGGTTCTGTTACCTCTAAAGCAACTCCTATCGGAGATGTCGATCTCTCATCTGCTCGCGCACGTGCAACCGGTGTCTCTGAACTCGATCGCGTACTCGGTGGCGGCTTAGTTCCTGGTGCTGCAATTCTTCTCGCCGGCGAACCTGGCGTTGGTAAATCAACTCTTCTCCTATCTGTTGCGGCACAAACTGCAGCTAAAGGAATTCCTGCGCTCTACATCTCTGGAGAAGAATCAGCCTCACAGGTGCGCCTACGCGCTGAACGCATCAACGCTGTAGATCCCAAGTTATTCCTTGCCTCCGAAACTGATTTGGGTGCAGTCATCGCACACATCGATGCAGTGAAGCCCGAATTACTTATTATTGACTCAGTACAGACAATCGGTTCTTCAACGGCAGATGGTTCACCTGGTGGAGTAACACAGGTGCGCGAAGTTGCTGGCGCGCTTATCCGCATCTGTAAAGATCGCGATATCACTCTTCTCTTGGTTGGCCATGTCACCAAAGATGGATCTATTGCAGGTCCTCGTCTTCTCGAACATATCGTCGATGTCGTTCTCCAATTCGAAGGCGAACGTCACTCACGTCTTCGCTTGATCCGCGCAATCAAGAACCGCTTTGGTGCAAGCGATGAAGTCGGATGTTTTGATCTCAGCGACACCGGTATCGAAAGCGTTCTCGATCCAACTGGTCTATTTACATCTCGTCACGCCGAACCAGTACCAGGCACTTGCGTCACAGTCACTCTCGAAGGTCGCCGTCCGCTTCTGGCTGAAATTCAAGCGCTAGTTAGCGCAGGTCGCGAGAACGATTTCGGAAATGCTCGTCGAGTTACCAGCGGCCTCGATTCAGCACGTACATCTATGACACTGGCCGTCCTTGAACTTCGCGCACATATTCGCGTCGGTGGTCGCGATGTCTACGCCGCAACTGTGGGTGGAATGAAGATGTCTGAACCGGCTGCAGACCTTGCACTCGCCCTTGCTGTCGCTTCTGCCGCCAAGGGTTTAGCTCTACCTGCAGATCTCGTTGCAATCGGTGAAGTTGGCCTTGCAGGTGAAATCCGCAAAGTAAGCGGAGTATCTCGTCGTCTCGCTGAGGCCTATCGCCTTGGTTTCAAACGCGCACTCGTTCCAACTGGCTCTGATGTAAAGATTGAAGGAATGGAAATCGTTGAAGTTTCTAGACTTGATCAAGCGCTGCAGCGAGTAAAAATCACTGGCGAATAATGCTCGAGAAAGAGATCATTTCTTGGTTTAAGAAGAATAAACGTGATCTCCCCTGGCGCAAGACCGATACTTGGGGCGTTCTCGTCTCTGAATTTATGCTGCAGCAAACTCCCGTAAATCGAGTACTTCCTATCTACATCGAATGGATGAAGCGTTGGCCAACTCCTGCAAAGCTGGCAAAGGCAACTCCTGCCGAAGTAATTACGGCATGGGGTCGTCTCGGTTATCCACGTCGTGCGCTTCGATTGCATGAATGTGCAAAGGTAATTACATCCGAATATAAAGGCGTCATTCCTCGTGAAGAAGCTGAACTTCGCAAACTTCCAGGATTCGGCGAATACACAGCCGCTGCAATGGTCGCCTTCGCATTCGAAGGACGTTCTCTTGTTCTTGATATCAATATCCGCCGCCTCTTTGCGCGCATTATTGATGGAGTAGAAACTCCTAAGTTGTCGGCAACAAAGGATGAGAAATCACGTTACGAAGCGTTGATTCCCAAGAAGAATCCGCATTTGTGGGCTGCAGCCACAATGGAGCTCGGTGCACTTATCTGTACTTCACAATCTCCTAAATGTGGAATCTGTCCTGTTGCAAATAATTGCATCTGGCGCAGTCTCGATTATCCAAAGTCAGATGTCGTAAAGCGCACACAGAGTTGGCATGGAACCGATCGCCAATGTCGCGGAACAGTTGTTCAGGCTCTTCGTGAAAACGATGTGCTGACTAAAGCGCAGATTTCGCAACTATGGGATGTTCCATCTCAGCTAGATAAAGCTTTAATAACCCTGCTTGATGATGGGCTTATTGAACTTCGCGGTAAAGAAAAATTTTCTCTACCGCGAAGCTAGCAATAATTACGCTGTTGGTGCTTCAGCTAAATCTTCAGGGCTGTCAGGTGTTGAAACCTTTGGTGATCCCTTGAAGGTGAACTTCGCATCTGCGTCGACACCTTCGACATCTACAACAATGATTTCGCCAGCCTTGAGCTCGCTAAACAAGATTCGCTCTGAGAGTGAATCTTCGATTTCGCGCTGAATAACGCGACGCAATGGACGCGCACCAAGAAGTGGGTCATAACCACGTGCTGCCAGAAGATCCTTAGCAGCCTGTGTGAGTTCGATTCCCATGTCCTTAGCCTTAAGGCGCTCATCGAGACCAGCGATCATGAGATCAACGATCTGGATGATCTGATCCTTTGTGAGCTGGTGGAAGACGATTACGTCATCGATACGGTTAAGGAATTCTGGGCGGAAGTGGTTCTTGAGCTCGTCTTGAACCTTGCCCTTCATGCGATCGTAATTGGTGAGGTCATCTTCTGCGTTAGCAAAGCCAAGCCCGAGTGACTTAGAGATGTCACGGGTACCAAGGTTTGTAGTCATGATGATGACGGTGTTCTTAAAGTCAACGGTGCGCCCTTGTGAATCAGTAAGACGACCATCTTCAAGAACCTGAAGAAGTGAGTTGAAGATATCTGGGTGCGCCTTTTCGATTTCATCGAAGAGAACCACTGAGAATGGACGTCGACGTACCTTTTCAGTGAGCTGTCCGCCCTCGTCGTAACCGACATACCCTGGAGGTGCACCGAATAAACGAGATGCTGTATGGCGCTCTGAGTATTCAGACATATCGAGTTGGATCAACGCTGTTTCATCACCGAATAAGAATGATGCGAGTGTGCGTGAAAGTTCTGTCTTACCAACGCCAGAAGGACCAGCGAAGATAAATGAACCACCAGGACGCTTTGGATCCTTAAGACCTGCACGTGTACGGCGGATTGCTTGTGACAGCGCCTTGATCGCTTGATCTTGTCCAATAACGCGGCGGTGAAGTTCATCTTCCATACGTAGAAGACGAGCTGTCTCTTCTTCAGTCAACTTAAATACTGGAATTCCGGTAGATGCTGAAAGTACCTGAGCGATGAGTTCTTCATCTACTTCAGTGACCTTATCGAGATCAGTTGCCTTCCAATTCTTTTCAGCTTCTTGCTTCTCTTGAATAAGGGTTTTCTCCTTATCGCGAAGAGCTGCTGCGCCTTCGAAGTCTTGCCCATCGATTGCAGATTCCTTGGCCTTGCGAGCTTCAGCAATCTTGTCGTCGAATTCACGGAGCTCTGCAGGCGCTGTCATACGCTTAATGCGAAGGCGTGAACCTGCTTCATCAATAAGGTCAATCGCCTTATCTGGAAGGAATCGATCTGAGATGTAGCGATCTGCCATATTTGCAGCGGCAGAGAGCGCGCCATCTGTAATTGATACGCGGTGGTGGGTTTCGTAACGATCGCGAAGGCCCTTAAGGATTTCGATGGTGTGAGCAACTGAAGGCTCTTTCACCTGAATAGGCTGGAAACGTCGCTCAAGTGCTGCATCTTTTTCGATGTGCTTGCGGTACTCATCGAGAGTTGTTGCACCAATTGTCTGGAGCTCACCGCGTGCAAGCATCGGCTTAAGAATGCTTGCAGCATCAATTGCACCTTCTGCTGCTCCTGCGCCAACGAGTGTATGAATTTCATCGATAAAGATAATGATGTCGCCGCGAGTCTTGATCTCTTTAAGAACCTTCTTGAGGCGCTCTTCGAAATCTCCGCGGTAACGTGAACCTGCAACAAGTGCACCCAAATCGAGTGAGTAGAGCTGCTTATCCTTGAGAGTTTCAGGGACATCGTTCTTTGCAATTGCCTGTGCAAGACCTTCAACAACTGCAGTCTTACCAACACCTGGCTCGCCGATGAGAACTGGGTTGTTCTTTGTACGACGAGAAAGAATCTGCATAACGCGCTCGACTTCGAGTTCACGACCGATCACTGGATCAAGCTTTCCTTCACGAGCAGCTGCTGTGAGGTTGCGACCGAATTGATCAAGTACTAAAGAAGTAGATGGTGTTCCTTCAGCAGGTCCGCCTTGTGAAACAGCTTCCTTGCCTTGGTACCCAGAGAGAAGTTGAATTACTTGCTGGCGAACGCGATTGAGATCAGCGCCAAGCTTTACAAGTACCTGTGCTGCTACGCCTTCGCCTTCGCGAATGAGACCAAGCAAAATATGTTCTGTGCCGATGTAGTTATGGCCGAGTTGTAGCGCTTCACGGAGTGAAAGTTCGAGAACTTTCTTTGCACGTGGTGTAAATGGAATATGGCCGCTTGGTGCCTGCTGACCTTGTCCGATAATTTCTTCAACTTGTGCGCGAACGCCTTCAAGTGAAATTCCGAGTGACTCAAGACCCTTGGCAGCGACGCCTTCACCTTCGTGGATGAGGCCAAGGAGGATATGTTCGGTGCCGATGTAGTTGTGGTTGAGCATGCGTGCTTCTTCTTGAGCTAGGACAACAACGCGTCGAGCTCGATCGGTAAAGCGCTCAAACATGGGCGGAACTCCTTCTATTCATTGAATCTGTCGTAAGCCTATAACCCAGCCTAGGGAAGGCGCGAGGTGGATAGCTCTATGGGCAGTAGAACCCCATATATGGGCTCGATATTCCCGCCGGGCGCTATCGGTTGTCTCTAAAGATTGAGAAGCATGCGGGTATTGCCGAGGGTATTTGGCTTCACCGACTCAAGATCAAGGAATTCGGCAACACCGGCATCATAGGAGCGCAGGAGCTGCTGATAGACATCAGGATCGACGGGCGTGCCATGGATTTCAACAAATCCGTGGCGACCGAAGAAATCAGTTTGAAATGTAAGACAGAAAATTCTTTCAACACCGACTTCGCGAGCACGTTCGATGATTCGTTCCATCAATTTATGTCCGATGCCTTGTTTATGTAAATCTTTCTGAACTGCAACTGTGCGAACTTCAGCGAGATCTTCCCAAAGAGTGTGCAGTGCACCGCAACCAACAACTTTTCCATCAAGTTCGGCAACAGTGAATTCTTGAACACCTTCGTAAAGTGTCACTGTTTCTTTTGCAAGCATCTGACCAGGTGCGGCATATGAATCAACGAGCTCGCGAATTGCCTTTACATCGGAAGTCTTAGCTGGGCGAATAACCAACATTGTTAATCAATTTCTGGCTTAACAAGTGGGAACAAAATAGTTTCGCGGATTCCTAGACCAGTCAGTGCCATGAGAAGGCGATCAACGCCCATTCCCATTCCGCCCATTGGAGGCATTCCAAATTCCATTGCACGTAAGAAATCTTCATCGACTTGCATCGCTTCGAGATCGCCCTTTGCGCCAAGCTGTGCCTGTTCAATTAAACGATCGCGTTGGATTACTGGGTCGATAAGTTCGGAGTAACCAGTTGCAAGTTCGAAGCCATCGACATAGAGATCCCACTTTTCAACCACACCAGGAATCTCGCGATGAGCGCGAACGAGTGGTGAAGTATCGACTGGGTAGCCCATAACGAATGTTGGTTCAATCAACTTATCTTGAGCAACGTGCTCGAAGATCTCTTCGGCGAGCTTGCCAGTTACCCACTTTGGGTCAATCTTCATGCCGAGCTTTGTCGCATGCTTCTTGAGCACATCGATAGAAGTGAGCGCTGTTACCTGCTCGCCAACGCCTTCAGAGATTGCGTCGTAAAGTGAAATTTCTTTCCAAGTACCACCAAGATCTGCTTGGCGACCGTCGTGATGAGTAACAACGTGTGAACCTGCGACTGCCATTGCTGCATTTTGAATAAGTGAGCGAGTGACATCAGCAATTGAACGCCAATCTCCGTATGCCATATATGACTCAACCATTGCGAACTCTGGTGAGTGTGAAGAATCTGCACCCTCATTACGGAAGTTACGGTTGATTTCAAAGACTCGCTCGATACCGCCGACAACGCAACGCTTTAAGAAGAGTTCAGGGGCAATACGCATAAAGAGATCCATGTCGTATGCATTACTGAAAGTCTTAAATGGGCGCGCGGCTGCGCCGCCATGCATGACCTGAAGCATCGGTGTTTCAACTTCAATAAAGCTTTCGTTATTAAAGGTATCGCGAAGTGAACGCATAACTGCTGGGCGCATACGTGCTGCTGTACGTGCTTCAGGGCGAACGATCAAATCTACATAACGCATACGGACGCGAGTCTCTTCAGACATTGGCTTGTGATCATTAGGAAGTGGACGAAGAGACTTTGATGCCAAGGTCCATGAATTTGCAAGGATAGAAAGTTCGCCGCGCTTTGAAGTGATTATTTCGCCTGTAACAGAGACCATGTCACCTAAATCGATATCTGACTTCCAGGCATCGAGTTGATCTTGACCAACTTTGTCGAGAGATAGCATCGCTTGAAGTTCGGTTCCATCACCTTCGCGAAGAGTTGCAAAACAGAGTTTGCCCGTATCGCGCTTAAAGATGATTCGTCCAGTAAGACTTTCGATATCGCCAGTTGCTACATCGATCTCGAGACCGGTGTACTTCTCGCGGACCTCTTTAAGAGATTTGGTGCGAGCAACTGCGACTGGGTAAGGCTCAATTCCACGCTCAATAAGGCTCGCGCGCTTCTCGCGACGGATCCGAAGTTGCTCGGGTAGGTCGTCTTCTGTCGCAGGCGTGTTATCGGTTGTCATAGGGGCGTGAGTCTACCTTTTAACGCTACTGATTCTTCTCATGAATAAGGCGAAGGCCGATGAGAGTCAGATCTGGTTCGTGCTCATCGATTGTGTCAGAGACTCCAATGATGAGTGGGGCTAGGCCGCCAGTAGCAATGACCGTAGGCGCTGCGTCGTAATCCTTTGCTAGCTCTGCAGTAATGCGATCAACAAGGCCATCAACTTGTCCAGCAAATCCAAAGATTGTTCCGGATTGCAGAGCTTCAACAGTGTTCTTACCGATGACGCTCTTTGGTCGTATCAATTCGACTTTGCGAAGCTGTGCGGCGCGCGAAGCAAGTGCATCGACAGAGATTTCAATTCCAGGAGCAAGTGCGCCACCAAGAAATTCACCTTTAGGAGATACAACATCAAGGTTTGTGGAAGTTCCAAAATCAACAACGATTGCTGGGCCGCCATACAAGGTATGTGCTGCAAGAGTATTAACGATTCGGTCTGCACCGATTTCCTTGGGATTATCAACAAGCAACTGAACGCCTGTCTTAGTTCCCGGTTCAACAATCGTTGTAAGAATATCAGGGAAATATGAAGCGATCATTGTGCGAAGTTCGCGAAGAGTTGCTGGAACTGTCGAACAGATAGATAAACCTGTCAGTGGATACCCGCTAATGAGCGCGCTGTACTGCAGCCAAAGTTCGTCGGCGGTGGTGCGTGGATCAGTCTTTACGCGCCAAGATTTGACGAGCTCTTCTTTATCGAAGATTCCAAGAACCGTATTTGTATTTCCTACATCAACTGTTAATAGCATCGCTACTCCGCTCTTAGATCTAAACCGATATCAAAGACTGGGGCGCTGTGGGTTAGCGCACCAATCGCCAAGTAATTAACTCCCGTGGCTGCATATGCCTTTGCATTCTCAAGTGAGATGCCACCTGATGCCTCAAGCTTTGTAGCTCCTGCAACGATAGAGACTGCTTCAACGCATTGCTCTGGGCTCATATTGTCGAGCAGAACTAGATCGGGCTTGAGTGGCAAGACTTCACGTAGCTGTTCGAGAGTATCGACTTCAATTTCAATCTCAGAAGTGGGGGATTTCGCGCGAACTTTCGAGAAAGCTTCTGCAACCCCGCCAGCTGCTGCAATGTGATTATCTTTAATCAAAGCCGCATCGCTAAGGGACATGCGGTGATTGGTTCCACCGCCCATGCGTACCGCGTACTTTTCGAGCAAACGCATTCCAGGCGTTGTCTTACGTGTATCGCGAACTTTGCACTGCGTTCCAGAGATCGCATCAACCCAGGTACGAGTTAGCGTTGCGATTCCACTGAGATGGCCCAAGAAATTAAGTGCTGTTCGTTCTGCCAGAAGAATTGCGCGTGTATCACCGCGCACAGTCATCAAAACATCTCCGGCTTTTACAGATGTTCCATCTTCAACTAGCACTGCGATATCAGTCAGCCCCACTTCTTCAAGAACTGCGCGCGCCATATCGATTCCTGCAACGACACCGCTCTTACGGGAAACAAAATCTGCAACAACTTTCTCGCTCCCAGAGACGGTGGCGATAGAGGTGATGTCTTCTCCCCCTTGTAGATCTTCGGCAAGAGCTCTCTTAATTAAATCGCGATCAATCATTTGCTTCCTACCTCTTGATATCCACTGGTCCAATAACCCTTTTGATCCAGCTGCTGCACAATGCGCTTCTTCCAGAGATTGCTTGTCTCAGGGAAATCTTCGCGCCAGTGAGAACCGCGAGTCTCTTGGCGAATAAGTGCTGCCTTCAGGATTGCCTGAGCCAGCTGGAACAAATTTGTGGTTTCCCATGCTTCAACGCATGGTTCGGTGCTCTTCTTATCTTCAATCCGAGTCAGATCTGAACTTGTCTTCAATAATGAATCTGATGAGCGCAGTACACCTGCGCCTCGGCTCATACTGATTTGAATCTCGTGGCGCACTTTTGGGTCAAGAAGTATTGCTTGTGAAGCATTCTCAACAGGGTCACTCTTCTCTGGAAGATTTTCAGCGATATCTGCTGCGATACGTGCGCTAAATACCAATCCCTCAAGAAGAGAGTTTGAAGCGAGGCGATTAGCGCCATGCACGCCTGAACATGCTGTTTCACCGCATGCATAGAGTCCATTCACGCTTGTGCGTCCATTGAGATCAACGCGGACTCCGCCTGATGCATAGTGCGATGCTGGCGCTACCGGAATCAAATCTTTAAGTGGATCAATGCCGTGAGAAATACATGATGCATAGATTGTTGGGAAGCGTTCTTTGAATCCTTCAAGGTGGCGCACATCGAGCCAGACGTGATGCGCACCTGTCTTATTCATGACGCGCATAATTGAGATTGCAACAACATCGCGTGGGGCAAGTTCTGCAAGTGGATGGATATCTTGCATAAATCGAACGCCATTGTCATCGAGTAAATAGGCGCCTTCTCCGCGAACTGCTTCGCTGATTAGCGGTTGCTGTCCTTCAGAGTTATCACCAAGCCATAGAACTGTTGGGTGGAATTGAATAAATTCAACATCGGCAACTTTGGCGCCGGCGCGAAGTGCAAGTGCAACGCCATCACCGGTTGATACGGATGGGTTTGTTGTCTGCGCAAATACTTGGCCGAGTCCACCTGTCGCAAGTACAACTGCACGTGCAAGACCTCGACCAACACCATCACGGCTACCTGCGCCAATGACGTGAAGAGTGACTCCACAGACTTCGCCGATATCGTTCTTGAGAGCATCGAGCACAAGGGCATGTTCAACAACTTCGATTTCTGGATCGTTCTGAACTGCAGCAAGAAGCGCGCGAGATACTTCAGCACCAGTTGCATCGCCACCAGCATGGAGAATTCGGTTACGTAAATGTCCACCTTCGCGAGTAAGAGCGATTTCACCGCTATCTTCTCGATCGAATATCGCACCACGTTCAATGAGCTTACGAACTGCTTCAGGACCTTCGGTTACAAGCACTCGAACGGCTTCAACATCACATAAGTCGGCACCAGCTACAAGTGTGTCTTTCTCGTGTGCTTCAGGTGAGTCGCCATCGCCAAGGGCTGCAGCGATGCCACCTTGTGCCCACTTTGTAGAGCCTTCATCAACACGAGCTTTGGTGACAAGAAGTACTGATAATCCATATGTTCGACATTGCAGTGCAGTCGTCAAACCTGCAATACCTGATCCAACGACGATGACATCGGCAGATGCTGTCCAGCCAGGAGCTGGTGCTAAGAGCTTCATCCGCGATTTCCCATAGTCATATTGTCAATCAAACGCACGTCATTTATCCACCCGGCGACAATTGCTCTCACATGCTGAGTATCAGTTTGAGCGTGACCAAAAGTTTTCTCATCAATAAAATCTGCGTAATCAATTGTGAAGGCAGGCTCGGTAGCCAAAATTGCCCTCAAATCATCTTCGCTCTTAGATTGCGTGAGAGCCCTGTGAATGACCGATGCTGCAGTGCGGCCTTCTGGGGTTAAACGGACATTTCGAGATGAGAGTGCAAGGCCATCTCTCTCACGAATAGTTGGTGCTGTAATGATTTCTGTATCTCCGGCAATAGTCTTAATGAGTTGAAGTTGCTGAAAATCTTTCTCACCAAAGATTGCAACTTTGGGTTTAACTAAATCAAAGAAGCGACGAACAACAGTCAGAACTCCATCGAAATGTCCTGGTCGAGATTTTCCTTCGTAGAGATCTCCGATTGATCCAGCAGATTGCTTCGTAAATCCATCTGGATAAATCTCTGCTTGCTGCGGAAGCCACAAATGTGTCACACCAGAAGCTGCTGCGATTTCAATATCGATATCTGGAGTGCGTGGGTACTTTGCTAAATCTTCTTTATTCTCAAATTGCAGAGGATTCACAAAAATACTTGCAACAACGCTTTCGTTATATCTCTTTGCAAGAGTGAAGAGAGAGGCATGACCTGCATGGAGTGCTCCCATTGTCGGGACAAATGCGCAGGCAGAAGGGAGCTCATGAGCGTTTGTTACTACTTTCATGGCTCCAGTCCTTTCAGGTACCGGGCAGGCAGTGCATCAATTCTAAGGCGTTACGCCAGTTGAGCCAAAAGCTCAGAGATTTTCCCGTGTGTAAGCAGCACTGCATCAGGGTCAATCTCATGCCAAGGTTCTAGTACAAAACGACGTTCGTGAGCGCGAGGATGTGGGAGTTCAAGTTCTTCTGCTTTGCTCAAGAGTGATCCATATTGAATAAGATCAAGATCGATTGTGCGCGGCCCCCACTTTTCAATACGTTCGCGGCCTAAAGATTTTTCAATTCCATGTAAAAGCGATAATAAATCTAGAGCAGGTAATTCACTTTCTAGTATACAGATTGCATTGAGGTAATCAGGTTGCTCTGGTCCACCGACGGGTTTTGTTGAGTAATACGTTGAGACCGCAGTGACTTCAGTTGCTTCCTTAAGCATTGCAATCGCTAAATCCATCTGCTCTTTCGGATTGCCGATATTGGCACCGAGGGCGACTACCGCTTTCATCGAGTAATAGTTACCGAGATATCAGAAGCTTGCGCAGATA
Source organism: Candidatus Nanopelagicaceae bacterium (assembly GCA_965268225.1). Lineage (GTDB taxonomy): Bacteria > Actinomycetota > Actinomycetes > Nanopelagicales > Nanopelagicaceae > Planktophila. Next base: position 1,202,816 of record OZ254166.1, read on the forward strand.
TCGGAGCCTTTGGCTTATGAACTGTGACAGCGATATTCGAAATCTCTGGGTGTCCGGCTTTGATGCGATCTGCAATACGACCAGCAAGTCTTTCGATAAGTTGAACTCTTTCGCCAGTAATTTCTTCGACAACGACATCTGCTAGAGATCCGTAATCTATGGTGTCTTGTAAGTCATCGCTCACGCTTGCCTTAGATAGATCCATGTGAATCTCTAGATCTACAAAGAAGTCTTGACCATTCTTCGCTTCGTGGTCGAAGACGCCGTGATACCCGAATCCCCAAATACCTTTAAGTGTTATGAGATCGCTCATGGGCGTATCGCCTTCACATTTGCCTTCACGCCATGAACTCTAACTCCCCAGATTCCTTTGCTCACAAGTGATTGGGTCACTTGGACTGTGGCTTCTTCACGTTCATCAGGGCTATCTCCGCCTAAGAATCGCTTACGTGAATGGCCTATAAGGATTGGGTATCCAAGAGCCACGAATTCTTGGATTCTGTTGAGAATCTCCCAATTGTGTTCTGCATCTTTTGCAAAGCCAATGCCCGGATCAAGGATGATGTTTTCGCGCTTAATGCCTACAGCAAGTGCTCTATCGAGCTGGATTGTTACCTCTTGAATCACATCAAGAACCACATCGTTATAAATCGCTTTTGAGTTCATATCTTTTGAATGTCCACGCCAATGCATCAAGGTGTATTTACATCCAAGAGCTGCGACAGTTGCGAACATTTCAGGATCTGCCGCTCCCCCGCTGACATCATTAACAATTGTTGCGCCGGCTTCGACAGCAAGCTTCGCAGTCGATGCTCGCATTGTGTCAACGCTGATCACTGTCTTCTGCTGCGCAAGAGCTCGGATTACAGGAATAACGCGCGCTTGTTCTTCTTCTGCGGTAACGCGATCTGCACCAGGACGAGTTGATTCACCACCGATATCGATTATGTCTACGCCATCTTCGATCATTTCGAGGCCATGTGAAATTGCAAGCGCTTCATCGAAGTGAAGCCCACCGTCTGCAAAGGAGTCAGGGGTGACGTTGAGAATTCCCATCACCAACATAAGAGCTATCGATTCGTAATGAGACTAATTGCTTCAGCGCGAGTTGTCGCATCACGCAAGACGCCACGTACCGCAGATGTTGTCGTGCGTGCCTGAGATTTACGTACGCCGCGCATCGACATGCAGAGATGTTCGCAATCGATAATCACGATGACGCCCATCGGTTTGAGAATCTCAACGAGTGCATCTGCAATCTGCGTTGTCAGACGTTCTTGCACCTGTGGACGGCGCGCAAAGAGATCTACGAGTCGCGCAACCTTTGAAAGGCCAGTGATCTTTCCACTTGGGATATATCCAACATGTGCCACACCATGGAACGGAGTGAGGTGATGTTCGCAGTGAGAGAAGACTTCAATGTCGCGAATGATTACTAGTTCTTCATGGCCGATATCAAAGGTAGTAGTTAATACATCTTCTGGCTTCTGCCATAGTCCTTCGAAGTTCTCCTTAAATGCACGCGCTACGCGAGCTGGAGTCTCTTTAAGGCCTTCACGTTCAGGATCTTCGCCAAGTGCAAGAAGAAGTTCGAGCACAGCTCTTTCTGCGCGCTCCTGATCGTATGGATGTGCAGCACGTCCATCATCTGGCCCCATAGATACGGAGGAAATATCAGTCACTCGACGTTGCCTTCTTAACGCGACGCGCTTTTCGTGGAGCCTCTGCCTTTTCAGGAAGAACGCGTTCAGGAATATCAACTGGAGGCTGTGCAGATGGAAGTCGAGTTGCAGAGCCTGTCCAAGCTGGACGATTAGGCCATGACGTCACCTTTGCAAAGATTTCAGCAATCTCTTCTTTGTTGAGAGTTTCTTTCTCGAGAAGTTGAAGAACCATCTCATCAAGGATTGTGCGGTTCGCTTCAAGAATGTCGTACGCCTCTTGATGCGCCTTCTCAATCAACTTACGGATTTCAGCATCAACGATTGATGCAACATTTTCAGAGTAATCGCGCTGATGTCCATAATCGCGACCCATAAATGGTTCGGATGCATCGGTACCAAGTTTGATTGCACCAATTGCTTCAGTCATTCCATATTGAGTAACCATTGCGCGAGCTAGTGCAGTTGCCTTCTCAATATCGTTTGATGCGCCAGTTGATGGATCGTGGAAGATAAGTTCTTCAGCTGCGCGACCACCTAATGAATATGCCAACTGATCAAGGAGTTGGTTGCGGGTCGTTGAATACTTATCTTCATCAGGAAGAACCATCGTGTAACCAAGAGCGCGACCGCGCGGCATGATTGTGATTTTATGAACTGGGTCTGTATGTGGAAGCGCATGTGCAACAAGTGCATGTCCTGCCTCGTGATAGGCAGTAACGCGGCGCTCTTCTTCAGACATAAGGCGTGATTTGCGTTGTGGGCCAGCCATTACGCGATCGATAGCCTCATCGATCTGTGAATTGGTAATCGACTTCTCGCCTTCACGGGCAGTCAGTAGCGCTGCTTCGTTAAGTACGTTTGCAAGGTCTGCACCTGTAAAGCCAGGTGTGCGGCGTGCATATGCAACGAGTTCGACATCCTTAGCGATTGGCTTGCCCTTTGCATGTACTTTGAGAATATCTTCACGGCCTTTGAGGTCAGGGCGTTCTACTGGAATCTGACGATCAAAACGGCCTGGACGAAGGAGTGCTGGGTCGAGAACATCAGGACGGTTAGTTGCTGCAATCAAAATAACTTGGCCGTTAGCTTCAAAGCCATCCATCTCAACAAGAAGTTGGTTCAGAGTCTGTTCGCGCTCGTCGTGACCGCCACCCATACCTGCGCCACGTTGGCGACCTACTGCATCAATTTCATCAACGAAGACAATTGCAGGTGAGTTTGCCTTTGCTTGGTTGAAGAGATCGCGTACTCGCGCTGCACCAACACCGACAAACATTTCGACGAAGTCAGAACCTGAGATTGAATAGAACGGAACCTTTGCTTCGCCAGCAACAGCACGAGCAAGAAGAGTCTTTCCTGTTCCTGGAGGGCCGTAGAGAAGAACTCCCTTGGGAATCTTTGCTCCGAGAAGTGCGTACTTTGCTGGATCTGCGAGGAAATCTTTGATCTCCTCAAGTTCCGCGATTGCTTCATCGGCGCCTGCAACATCATCAAAGGTGTTTTGTGGAACATCTGGATTCTGAAGCTTTGCCCGTGACTTTCCAAATGAAAATACGCGGTTGCCGCCTTGAGCGTTGCTCATCATTAAGAAGAATAGGAAACCAATAATCAGAATTGGTCCAAAGGTAAAGAAGAATGATGTTAAGAATGATTGCGTTGGTACATCAACATTCCAACCCTTTACAGGCGGATTGGCAGTCAGAGCATCAACAAGAGTTGGTTCTTGGCGAGCTACATATGAAGCCTCAACCTTTGTAGATCCCTTAATCGTGTTTCCACCAGTAAGAATGAGGCGGATTTTCTGCGATTTATCGACGAGAACTGCTGACTCAACCTGAGACTTGGAAATCGCATCGATAGCCTGCGAAGTCTTGATCTCGGTATAGCGGTTGGCAGCATTTGTGATCTGGCCAAAGATAGTTACGCCAAAGATTGCAACGATAATCCAGAAAAGCGGGCCACGGAAAATTTTCTGCGAGCGAGTCTGTGGTGCTTTCTTGCCGCCATCCTTCTCGGCAGGCTTTGCGCTCTTCTTAAATTTATCGAGTGGGTTCTTCTTCGTATTGTTCTGGGAAGTCATGGAGTTCCTTACGAGTACATGTGCTTTGCGAGCACACCGATAAATGAAAGATTGCGGTACTTCTCATCGAAGTCGAGTCCGTAGCCAACAACGAACTCCTTAGGAATATCAAAGCCAACGTATTTCACATCAACTTCAACTTTTGCTGCTTCTGGTTTGCGAAGAATTGCAAGAATCTCAACAGATGCCGCGCCGCGAGAGTAAAGATTTGATTTAAGCCAAGAGAGTGTGAGTCCCGTATCGACGATATCTTCGACAATAAGAACGTGGCGACCGGTTATGTCGCGATCAAGATCCTTGAGAATGCGAACTACGCCGCTTGATTTTGTTCCTGAACCATATGAAGAAACTGCCATCCAATCCATCTCGATATGAGTCTGCATTGCACGAGTGAGGTCGGCCATCGCCATAATTGCGCCCTTAAGCACGCCGACAAGAAGGACGTTCTTATCTTTGTAATCTTCATCGACGCGAGCTGCGAGTTCAGCAATTTTTGCTGCAAGTTGTTCTTCTGTTGCAATTACTTTTTCAACATCGGTTCCGACTGCTGCTAAATCCACGGTGTCTGCTCCTCGGTACTTAAGGCTGGGCTAAGAGCGAAAGTCTGCCCGAAATTCGCTCAACCTTCACACCACCAGGAAGGCTCAGAGCTCCCTGACCGCGCCAAGAAGTGACCAGCGCCTCAACTGAGGCGAGGTGATCGGCAGTAATTGAGCCTGATGGGGCTCCAGCAGCGTAGAGAGCGGCTCTCAGGACCCTTGAGCGGATGGCACGAGCCAAGGTCGACAGGTAATCGCATTCAAGATCTGCGAGGTCTAAACGAGAGATTTCGGTTGAGGCGATTGCATCGAGGGCATCGGCATCATCGCGCAAGATAGATGCGCTCCGTGAAAGAGCAGCTGCGATACCTGGTCCTAATTTTTCTTCCATCACAGGAAGAACTTCTGTGCGAACTCTTACTCGAGAAAATTCTGTATTGCCATTATGTGGATCGTTCCAAGGTTCGACGCCAACATCTTTACAAGCTGCAACGGTCTCATCACGAGTGATGTGAAGCAGTGGGCGAATATAAATTCCATTTTCAATTGCCATACCTGACAGAGAACGTGTTCCAGAACCGCGAGCGAGTCCTAAGAGAACGGTTTCTGCTTGATCATCGCGAGTATGACCTAAGAAGACTTTTGTTGCCTTCTCTTCCGAAGCGCACGCACTAAGAGCTTGATAGCGTGCATCACGAGCGCCAGCTTCGAGGCCGGACTCAGTAGAGACCACAACTTTTTTACAAATGACTTTGCCATAACCCATCTCCCTCAATTGCTTCTCAACTCTTTCAGCTTGCGCTCCTGAACCACTTTGCAGTTGATGATCAATCGTCACCGCAATGGGTGTGATTGCAAATTCCTTTGACTCTTTCAGAATTGCAGATGCAAGGGCTAGAGAATCTGCACCCCCAGAAACTGCAACCAGAACTTTGTCGCCCGCTTCAAGGCGTTCAAGGTGTGGTTTTACAGCGTTGCGAATTGCAACGTTTGCGTCTGTCATAGGTGAAGGTTAGACCCGACCACCGAATGGCATAAGCCCCTTAACGCTATAGATATTGGAGTAGAGCAAACCTTTATCCTTGGAGTTTGCCTCCCACATCATTCCACCGCCTGCATAGATAGTGATGTGGTGAATTGTTGAGATTGTGCCCTTGTATGAATAGAAGAGAAGATCGCCAGGTTGTAGCTCAGTCAGTGGAACATGCTTTGTATAACCCGAATACAACGCTGAGTTAAGACGATCCCAATTCGGCCAATTTAATCCCGCAGCTCTGTAAGCAGCATAGACAAGTCCAGAACAGTCGAATGAGTTCGGACCTTGTGTTCCCCAGATATATGGCTTGCGGGCTTGAACCTGCTTCTTCGCAAATGCAACAGCCGCAAGCCTCTGCGCCTCAGTTGTGCGGATTGTGGAACGTCCCTTAAATCCACGGTCAGGCCATACCTTTGCCTGATTAATTGTTGTTGTCGCAGTATTTGCTTGGCTCTCTTCAAGTAACGCCAATTGACGTTGTTGTTCGAGAGTAACGCGAACGTTGCGCGCACTTGCAAGTTCCTTGATCAACTTATCTTGAACTGCACGAAGCTTATTTACTTCCTTCTGCTGCAGCGCTTGTGCATCATCGGCAATCTTTTTTGTGGCAGCAACTTTTGCAGTAGCAACTTCCTGCACGGCCTTGGCTTCATCTGCCTTTTTCTTAGCTGCCTTTGCAACGATTTCAGCAGCCTTGTAGCGCTCGAGTGCCGTTGTATTTCGCGCACCTAAAGTATTGAGAGTAGAGAGTTGGTCCACGAGATCTTGCGGACCATTTGAACTTAACAAAGGTTGAATATCGCTCATGCTGCCGCCAAGGATGTAAGCGTTCGCTGCGAGTTTTCCAATGACGCGATGTGCTTCTTCAACCGCTGCTGCAGTTTCAGCTGCATGCTTTGCTGCAGCGATTGCTTGCGCAGTGGCAATGTCGAGCTCTTTCTTAGCTTTGAGATACAAGGCGCGTGCTGCATTTGCACGTGCAGTAAGTTGCTTAAGAGTGAGATTGGCTGCCGCTAACTTCTTGGCTGCTGCATCTGCCGCCGCTTTCTTGGCAGCTTCAGCCTGCTTGGCTGCTTCGATTTCTGCCAGCGTTGGCTTTGGCTTTGCGATGGCAGGGGTAGCCGCAAGAGTGAGGCTTGCAATGATGGCAAGACACATTAAGGACTTTCTGCGGCGCATTGTTGAAGAATAATTGAGCGCAGTATGTATTCGGCGGGTATCGCCTAAGTGTCGCTAGTTAGCCACATCTCTTCGAGTAAAGAGGACTGTTGCAACTAATGCGCCCACTAATACATAGGAAGTTCCCAGAATTAGCGCATGCGAATATGAAATATCTGCGCTACCGCCTTGGGCAATTGTTGTGAGCTGGCTTCCAGGCATCCAATCGAGGAATACCGGCTTTACGGCGCCTAAGAGATTTTCAATGATCAGAATCCATAAGACGCCGATTGAGATTGCGGATATTGGCGAACGAAGCAGTAATCCGAGAACCATTCCAACAATTCCGAAGTAGATGACTGAGATTGTCACGTTAACGAAAGTCTTACCAATCTCATGGTAACCATCTGATGTAAACCAAAGATCGGTTGCAACTTTGGCTCTATCGGATAAGAAGTAGGAAATGCCGATACTTACTGCAGCTGAAATAAGAATCATGATGAGTGCAAATATCTTCATTGCAACGAGCTTGCCAAAGAGAATGCGGATGCGCCCAGGTTGGCGAACCAAGAGATTCCGCAAAGTTCCATAGGTGTACTCCTGAGCGGTCTGTGCAGCAAAGACACAGAGCGCAATGATTCCAAGCAATCCACCTACTGATGCGAAGCCATAGACAGAGCCGCCAGCAAGTTGCAGTACTTCACGGCTTACTTGTCGACCACGATCTGAATTTCCTTGTTCGGAGTCAATCATCAAATAGAGAAAAGTAGATGTGAGGCCGGTAAAGAAGAGAGCTGCGCCGATGGTGCCTAAGAAGAGAGTCGGGCGGCGTAATTTTCGCCATTCAGCAAGAACGATACGAATCATTTCTTGTCTCCTGTCATCTCAAAGAATGTCTCTTCGAGGTTTGGCATTTGAGGTGAAAGTTGGGTGATCAGAATTCCTGCATCAAAAGCTTTGCGGTTAAGAGTTCCTGCCCAATCTGCTGGCCCTTCGATATGAGCAACCTCGGATCGAATGGTTGCCTTATGTCCATCTGCTTCAGCGATTGCAACGATCTTCTGTAAATCACTCTGTGAATCTGTCTTTACCAAGATAAATGGTTGTTGCATTAGGAAAAGATCTTGAATAGGGCCGGCAAAAACTACTTCTCCCTTTCGCAACATCACGATGTATTCGCTGATGATTTCAAGTTCTGAAAGTAAGTGTGAAGAGACAAACACAGTTGTTCCTTGGCTTGCGAGTTTCTTGAGTAGGTCGCGAACTTCTTGAATGCCTTCGGGATCGAGACCGTTTGTTGGTTCATCGAGAACAAGTACTTTAGGTTCAGGGAGAAGGGCTGCTGCAATTCCAAGGCGTTGCTTCATTCCGAGTGAATATGTTTTGTACTTTGAATTTCCTCGGCCTTCGAGACCAACAGTCTTTATTAACTCGGCGACGCGCTCGATGGGATATCCGCCGAGCGTTGCTAAGACTTTGAGGTTTTCTTCTCCGGTAAGTGCCGGATAGAAAGCAGGACCTTCAATCATTGCTCCAACACGCGAGAGATACTTTTCAGGGTGGGTTATTGATTCTCCGAGAACTTCAGCTGTTCCCCCGGTTGGTGTAATTAATCCAAGAAGCATTCGAATTGTCGTTGTCTTACCTGCACCGTTAGGGCCAACAAAACCGCAGATTGTTCCGAGCGGAACTTCAAAATTCGCATGAGAAACGGCGAATCCTGAGTCATATTTCTTGCTGAGATCCTTTACGGATATCGCTAATGAGGTCATATGGGCAATATAGCGGGCGAAACTTAAGCCTTTCTGTAAATGGTCTTAGGATGGGCTTATGAGTAAAGAGGTATGGGGCTATCACGAACACCCTAAGCGCCGTGAACCAGATTGGGATATCAATCCTCAAACGGCTGCTGTGCGCGAAGGTCTTGCTCGCTCAGGTTTCGGTGAAACATCAGAAGCTCTCTACCTCAATAGCGGTTTCACTTACGCTGATTCCCAAGAAGCTGTCGATTCGTTTACCGACGAGACAGATCACTTCCTCTATAGCCGTTTCCACAACCCAACTGTTGCGATGTTTGAAAAGCGCCTCGCAGCAATTGAGGGCGCTGAGCACTGTGTTGCAACTGGTTCAGGAATGGCTGCGATGTTTGCATCCCTTGCCTGTCTTGTCGAAGCCGGTGATCACATCGTTGCTTCAGCTGCAATGTTTAGCTCTTGCCATGTTGTCATCACAGAAATTCTGCCTAAGTGGGGCGTTACTTACGAACTTGTAAAGGCAAATGACAAGGCAGCTTGGGAGAAAGCGCTATCAAAGCCAACTAAGGCTGTCTTTATCGAGACACCAAGCAACCCACTTATGGAGATTGTTGATATTCGTTTCGTATCAGATTTGGCACACAAGGTCGGAGCCACAGTTATCGTCGATAACGTGATGGCATCTCCTGTTTTACAGAAGCCGCTCGAACTTGGTGCAGATGTTGTTATGTACTCAGCAACAAAACATATCGATGGACAAGGTCGCGTTCTTGCAGGTGCACTTCTTGGATCTTTTGAGTACATCTACGAAAAGTTGATTCCATTTACTCGCCACACGGGCCCATCACTGAGCGCATTCAATGCATGGGTACTCGTGAAGTCACTTGAAACTATGGAGCTCCGCGTCACTCGCATGGCCGAGAACGCTCAGACGATTGCCGAATTTTTGGAAACTCGTAAAGAGATTAAGAGCGTGCGATACCCAGGGCTTGCATCGCACCCTGATCGCGAAGTGATTAAGAAGCAGATGAAAGCTGGCGGAACCACGATTGGTATTGAGTTTGCTGGCACTCAGAAGGATGCATTCCGCTTTATGGATTCACTTCGCGTCATCGATATCTCGAATAACTTGGGTGATAGCAAGTCGCTCATTACCCACCCAGCTTCAACAACTCATCGTCGCTTAAGCCCAGAAGTTCAAGCAGAGATGGGAATTACGCCTTCTGTATTGCGCCTTTCTGTAGGTCTTGAACATATCGACGACCTGATTAAAGATTTAACTCAAGCACTTAATAGCTGAGCTACAACAAGTAAGACTGATAGCAAACTCAAGTAAGTAATTGACCAGTGGAAGATTCCTGCTGCGACTTTATTGTAATTATCTGAGTTCTCTTTGAGTGCAAAGAGTTGGAAGGTAAATACCGCACCGAGAAGTACTGTCACACAGAGAACCCATACTGGAAGTTCGGCTAGTTGAATCATCGCAGCAGAAGCGACGACCATCGCAATGGTGTGAAACCACATCTGGCTGATAACAATGGATTGGCTTGCAACTGATGGAAGCATTGGAATTCCAGCCGCTGAATAATCATCTTTATATTTAATTGCAAGAGCCCAAAAGTGTGGCGGTGTCCAGAAGAAGATCACCATAAAGAATGCAACTGGAACCCAGGTCAGAGTTCCGGTAACAGCAGCCCAGCCGATAAGAACAGGCATGCAGCCAGCTGCGCCTCCCCAGACAATGTTCTGTGAGGTATTTGGTTTAAGAATAATTGTGTAGATAACAACGTAATAAAAGATTGCTAGCGCGGTGAGAAGAGTTGCGAGAGTTGTTGTAAAGATTTGAAAAATTGTCAGAGAAAGAATTGTGATTGCCCACGCAAAGACCGTTGCTTGCACCTTGCTAACTGCACCGGTAACTAAAGGGCGCTTGGAGGTTCGCGCCATTAATTTGTCTGATTCAGATTCGATCACCATATTGAAGGCGTTCGATGCTCCGGCTGCCAAAGTTCCACCTATGAGAGTGGCTGCTACCAATCCAAATGATGGGAGCCCCTTTTGAGCCAAGACCATGGCTGGCAGGGTTGTGATGATCAGGAGCTCAACCACGCGTAACTTCATGAGGTCGACATAGGCGCGGAGGGCTGACACGCGCTTAGGGTACCCATAACTGACAGCGAAGCACGGGTCGATTCTCAGATGGCTTTAAGGAAGGCGTTTTATCTTTCATTTAACGAAAGGGAGTCACCATGACACCGAAGAAGCCCGACTGGTTCGAACTCACTGAAAACGGCGATTCATATGCCGGGATTCAAAAGATCAACAAAAAGCTACCCATTGCAACTCTCGTGGTTGCAGGTGCTGTCATTCTTGGTGGATCGCTTTTCGCAAACGCCAACAATGAGCCATCTGCGGTTGCCAATACTCCGATCGCATCGCAATCTGTAGCTGCATCACAATCTGTGGCAGCTGTTTCTTCACCAAGTTCAACTGCTTCGCAAGTGAATTCGCTACCAGCTCCAACAGTTACAAATATCCCGCAACGTGGTGAAAGAGAAGATCATGAAGGTCGCGAACGCGGAGAACGTGGCGATCATGAAGATCGTGACGATGATTAAGAGGTTGTAACAACCTCTTGGGTTACTACCTCAGCTGGTTGCGTTGGAAATACCGGCAATAAAGGCGAGGCAATCTTTCCGAGTATTCGATCTACCGTTGAGCGGGCAAACTTCTCTGCGCGTGAACTTGTTTTTAGCTTGTCAGCAATGATTACGAATACATATTCACGGTCTCCTGCTTCAACATAGCCAGCAAGATTTGCAGTGCCGTTGAGAGTTCCGGTCTTTGCTCGCACCAACCCAATTGCTTGCGGTGCTGTATCAATAAATCGATGGCGCAAAGTTCCGGAGATCCCCCCAACAGGTAATCCACCGATCAATGGAGCAAAGCGAGAATCGTTGCGGATCTTAAGAAGTAAATCCCCCACTTGTTTAGCGGTAACACGATTCTCTCGTGAAAGGCCGCTGGCATCTTTAATTACCAAACCTTTACTTTCAACACCCAGACCGTTGAGAACATCCTGAAATGTCTGCGCTACACCTTCATCGTTGAGCGGATAACCTGCAGCCTGCGAGGCAAGACGCGCGATGCGTTCTGTAAGTAAGTTATCGCTCCATGTCAGCGCAAAACCAAGCATCTCCTGTAGTTCAGGTGAATCGGAAGAGAGAATTGGTTCACCAGCGAGCTCTATTGCTTCAGTGCTTGAGACGCGCTTCATTACGGCCTTTACTCCACGCTTTACAAAGAAAGCTTTGATATTTGCTACATCTTGCGAGTAAAGGTCAGAGTAATAAATAGTGGAGTTTCGAATAGATCCAGGATTGGCTTCTTTGAGAGCCGATAGTGAGTTGTACTCGATACGTGGAATCGAAGTGCGGCCCATCTTCTTTGCAACAGAATTACTCAAACTCATCCATGGATCAAGAGAGCCTTGAATCACCAGACTTTTCTCGTGTATTCCAACCCAAGCTGAGGTCGTAAATCGCTGAGTAGGTTGCAGATACGTGAGCGCGGCAGTTGCAGAATAAATCTTCAGAACAGATGCCGGCTTTCTTGGCGAGTAAGCGCTCTTCTCGTACACAACAGTTCCGGTAAGTGGATCTATGACGACGATTGAGGGATTTGAAAGTGCAGATCCTGCAGTGAGTCTTTCAAATGTTGCTGCGACGTTGACGGGATCGAGGGCACTCGCCTTCACTGGTGCAAAGTTCGGGATAGCAAAAAGCAGGCAGGCCAAAATCCCGAACTTTTTCATAGCTCTAATTACCAGATGTAGGCAATTGCGATATTGAGAATCGTTAAGCCAAGCATTGTCGCCCAAATGGAATTCTTGAGTACTGGCTTCTTCACGTTCTTATAACCAAGAGTCAGGATCACAGCGATAACAAGTCCTTTAACGCCGAACTTGGTGTGATTCGCTACTTCATCATGTGCCTGGTCCCAAAGTCCAACCATGACAAGTGCTGCAACCAGAGCCGTAAGGGATGCGTGAACAACTCCAGCGTTCAGCTTCTTAGGATTCTTATTTGCCTGCAAAAGTAAGAGCACAAGAATTCCAGCCACACAGAGAAGGTGGATGCCAAAAGCGACGTGATAAACAATCTCCATGATGACTCCTTGACGATTATTGGTAATGCCAGCGCCTTAAGTTTAGAGTGCATCCATGGAAATCAATACGCCTGCAGTCATTGGACCGGGTGAATTTTTCCCAGTAGTCGGCGTTGGCCCTCATGAAAAACCATGGCCAACGGGACCTCAATACGATCCTGAGCTACTTGAAAACGGCGATCGCAGAAATGTCTTGGACCACTACAGATATTGGACCGTTGAAGCGATTGTTGCCGATCTGAACACAAAGCGCCACAAATTGCAGATTGCAATTGAGAACTGGCAACATGATTTAAATATCGGTTCCATCGTTCGCACAGCTAACGCATTTAATGCTTCCTATGTTCATATCGTTGGAAAACGTGATTGGAATAAGCGCGGTGCGATGGTCACCGATCGCTATCTGACCGTCTTGCATCACCCAACAATTGCTGACTTTGCAAAGTGGTGTTCAGAGAATCAAACCCCGATAATTGGAATCGATAACGTGCCTGGATCAAAACATTTGGAAGGCGCAGAATTACCTGAGAAATGCGTACTTCTCTTCGGCCAAGAGGGTGCTGGGATGTCCGATGAAGGCATAGAAATCTGCCAAGTTCTCTATGCCATTGAGCAGTACGGCTCAACCAGATCTATGAATGCATCAGCTGCTGGCGCAATCGCCATGTATCACTGGGCGCTGCAGCACTTGCCTCGCAAAATCTGATGAAGAAGAAGTGGCTTAGCCGCAATCTCATTGTCTTAACGTTGGTCTCTCTGGCCCAAGATGCAGCGAGTGAGCTTCTCTACCCACTGCTTCCTTACATCATCACCGCCGGAGTTATCGGAGCAGCGCCTCTTGCACTTGGAGTTATTGAAGGTTGTGCAGAAGCTGCAGCCGGATTCACAAAACTTTACTCAGGCAAGAAGAGTGATTCACTCGGCCGCAAGCCATTTGTGGTTGCCGGTTACGGCATCGCTGGTTTAGGTAAGGCACTTGTTGTATTTGGAACAGTGTGGTCAACGATTTTCTTGGGGCGTGTAACAGATCGCATTGGCAAAGGGCTGCGGAGCACACCGCGAGATGCGCTCATTCACGACTCGGTTCCAAACGAAGATGTCGGAAAGGCATTTGGATTTCATCGCACCGGTGACAATATCGGCGCAGTCTTTGGCCCATTGATTGCACTTGTTGGTCTTTCTTTACTTAATGACGATGTCAGAGCAGTGGCTAAGTGGGCACTCATTCCCGCTTTACTTTCAGGACTTCTTACCCTCTTTGTGAAAGAGACCGTTGCACTCAAGAAACAAGCAACGGTAAAGATCGATAGGACTCCACTTCCCTCACCGCTCAAGAAAGCGATTGCGATTCTGGTCTGTATCCAGCTGACAAATATCCCTGATGCACTTCTACTTCTGCGTCTCTACGATCTCCATTTTTCAGTGCAGGGAGTGGTGCTTGCTTATGCCTTGTACAGCTTGGTCACGGTGATCTTTGCATTTCCCGGTGGATACTTTGCAGATAAATTCGCCCCGCAGATTGTCTATGCCATCGGATTGCTTGCCTTTGCCATTGCCTATGCGACTCTCGGACTCACATCAAGTAAGACTGTGGCAGTCGTGGCATTGATTATTTATGGAATCTTTCCAGCGCTCACCGACGGTGTTGGAAAAGCTTGGATCGCCAAGTTAAGCCAGTCAGAACATCGAGGACATGCTCAAGGTGTTTATCAGGCATCCATGAACTTCGCAGTGCTGGGCGCTGGTATCTGGGGTGGAGCGTTCTGGTCGAAAGGCGAAACTCAACCAGTATTAGTCGTTGCGGCTCTTGGTGCCATTGCTGGCGCTATCTTCTTCGCCAGCAGGTTCTTCCGCGAGAGCTTCGCGAACCGACTTTAGGCGGCGCTCAACTTCAGTGGCTTCATCCATGCGTCCGAGTTGGCGCATAACGGCAACCATTCGATCTTCGATATCTAAAATGAATTCGAAATCTTTAGGTTCATCTTCAGCAACAATGTGAAGTACACCGTCGAGAGTCGATAGACCATCTTCAAGCTTGCCTAGAAGTATCTCTGCTTTACCCAATTCAAAGAGCGCAAAAGTTTCACGGCGATGATCATGGGCAGTTTCAAAGACATCGATTGATTTCTGCGCCGCTTCAAAGGCTTTTTCGCCTTCGCCGAGTTCGTTGTAGCAAGATGCAATCTTTTGATCGCAACGAGCAACGTGGATGACTTCTTTTTCTAACTTAAACATTTTGCGTGCTTCTTGGAAGCAGATAATCGCTTCGGTGTAATTCTTGAGTTCGCGCTGCGCGCACCCGATGAGATGCATATCGTTAGCAGCACCGATGTTATTTCCATCGACAAGATGTTCTTGAGAACATTCGTACATCGTCTCGATTACTTTTTCATAATTCTTTGATGCATACCACCACTCACCGAGTGTGCAGGCAAGTTCAAGTGCAATAGGAGATTTGTTCTCGCGCAGAATTGAAACTGCTTTACTCATCGCAGTTGCTGCTTCATCCATGCGCTTAAGTTGATTGAGGTTGTAACCAATTGCTGAATACGCCTGAGCTAAACCTTCACTCGGCGCTGATGCGCCAAGCTCAGAAAAAATATCGCGCGCAGTTTCGGCGAGCGCCAACGCTTCGTCATATTGGCCGCGAGCAAAGATGCGGGCAGAGAGTTCGTAGTAAGTATTGGCTCGTTCTTCACCGTGCACCTCAGGGATTCGATCCCAGAGCATCTCTTCGGTTACGAGCTCGTCCTGGCCTTCGTCATCGCTCATCTAAAGACCTCCTCCTGCTTGCCCTGTTCTGGGGCTTGAGATTCCTGCACTTTAGACCTAACGCCCCCAGTCTCGCTCTTATTTCAATTGGCTCGGGCGTAATTTCTCAGTTAACCTTCTTTTCTTGCAAACGATTTGCATCTAGCCGGAGAGGGCTCACCATGAATGACGTAGTTCGCGATACGCCTCGCATTGCCCTCAAAGACCGTCTTACGCCCGATGAATGGCGCCGTATGGCTGCCATGTTCGGCTTTATAGCCTTCCTGCACGTCGCTGGAGCACTTCTGATGTGGAAGGCCACCTCAGGTAATTACGAACTCGCAGATGGCTCACTCTTCGGATGGGGCACAGCAGCTCTGGCTTACACACTCGGTATGCGCCACGCATTCGATGCCGATCACATCAGCGCGATCGATAACACAACTCGTAAATTGATGTCAGAAGGAAAGCGCCCTCTTGCAGTTGGCTTCTTCTTCTCGCTCGGCCACTCATCTGTTGTCGCAGCACTCGCAATTCTTTTGAACTTCGGAATCAAGGCAGTTGGTTCACAACTTAAAGATGAGAATTCTTCGCTTCACCATTACACAGGACTAATCGGAACAACTGTTTCGGGCACCTTCTTGATGCTGATCGCGATACTTAACTTGATGATTCTTGTTTCAATTGTCGGTGTCTTTTTGCAGATGCGTAAGGGAATGTACAACGAAGAAGAGCTCGAGAAGCACTTGAACTCTCGTGGACTTTTGATGCGCTTCTTCGGTCCAATCGCACGCCGTATCGATGCAAGTTGGAAGATGTATCCGCTCGGTATTCTCTTTGGACTCGGTTTCGATACTGCGACAGAGATTGGTCTTCTTGTACTTGCCGGATCTTCTGTGATCGCAGGACTTCCTTGGTGGGCAATTATCTCTCTTCCACTCTTCTTTGCCGGCGGAATGAGTTTGCTCGACACCATCGATGGTTCATTTATGAACTTCGCTTACGGCTGGGCATTCTCAAAGCCAGTACGCAAGGTTTACTACAACATCATCATCACCGGACTTTCAGTTGCAGTTGCGCTCTTTGTCGGCGGTCTCGAACTCTGCCAAGTCTTCGCCAATCAGCTCAATCTCTCGGGTGGGTTCTGGGATTATGCACTCGCATTTAACTTGAATTCTGCTGGTTATTTCATCGTCGGAGCTTTCGTTGTGGTCTGGTCTATTGCACTTCTTCTATGGCGTTACGGCAAGATTGAAGAGCGTTGGCATAACACCGCCCACGCCGCACAAATGGCACGTGGTGAAAATACCGACCATGCTGCAGCTGGAATCGATTTGGGTCCTATTAAGGACGGCTGGAAGATCGATTAATTTTGATTCGTTCTTGAGCAATTGCTGCGCCCAATAGAACAATCAAAGCACCAACTGGTTCATACCAAGTAATACTTTCATTCAAGAAAATCACTCCCACGATTACGGCAACAAGTGGCGTTAAGTAAGTGACGCTACTTGCGATGGCACTTCCTGCTATTTCCATCACTCTGAAGTTCCATAAGTAAGCGAATCCGCTTCCAAAGATTCCGAGAGCCAGCATGGCAAGCAGCGGACCTGGGCGGTACTCATCTTTGGCAATTCCATCAAAGAGATAGAGCGGCAGAAGTGTGATTGCTGCAAGGGTTAGTTGCATTGCAACAATTGATTCTGGTTGCAACTTATGGGGCATAACAAAACGGCGGGTATAAGGGAATGAGATTCCATAACAGGCGACTGCTCCAAGTAAAACCAAGATTGCCCACAATGGATTTTCACCTAAACCTTGCCACGCACCAAGAACGGTGAGCACGCCAAGAAAACCGATGAACAGGCCAATGATTTGAAATGCCTTTGGTTTCTCTTCACGGTTAACGACCAATATTGCAACCAAAGTCATCAGTGGTGTCACAGCGTTGATGATTCCCGCAAGAATCGAGGTCACTTCTGTTTCAGCAAGTGCAAAGAGAATTCCTGGAATCACATTGAGTAGTAGCGCCACAACCCAGAGATGGAATCGAACTCTGCGATCAGTGGGTAATTGGAAGCCACGTACCTTCGCCACAATCAAGAGCGTTGCTGCACCTAAAGCACATCGACCGAATGCAACGCCAAAAGGTGTGAGGAACTCAAGACCTAGCTTGATAAAGATGAATGAACAGCCCCAGACAATTCCTACAGCGATATATGTAGGTATCCAGGACTTATTTTTCATATGTAAAAGCTCTTTGGCTTACTAAGAAAATAAGTCTTTAGAGCCCAATAATGTTGAGAATAGATCCGAAGAATGGAAGAACAACAATCATCTTTCCTGAAATGTTCTTTCCTTCGACCGACTCAAGAAATACCCCATTAGTGACTGAGTAAGAACTTCCATTCACAGCAGTAACTTGTCCAAGGATTGGAGAGAGTTCTTTGCTCTGAGAGGCAGCTACAACTTTCTGACCTACTGCGTAGTTACCCGACTTTTGAGTCAAGACAATCGACGATGAAGCTGAGCCAAGTGCGGTCTTAAATCCTGAATGTGGATGTTCGATGCGGAATCCAAGTACATAAAGAAGTACGAGTGCGGCAACAACGATGAGCGTCTTCTTAGAACGTAGCATTAACGTGATCTCCTTGTTGCGCTTTTTGGTGCAGCTTTGCGGACTGACTTCGTTGGAGCACTCTTCTTTGCTGTAGAACTGGCCTTAGGCTTACTTGTTGGCTCTGAAGCCGACTTCGTTACCTTTTCCTCTGACTTTGCTAAGAGCTTATTGAGCCATTCATCCACATCAGTGTCAACGGTTTTTGGAGAAGGTGTTGGGACAGTTTGCACAAATGGTTGAGAAGGTGAAGTTGAGCCTTCACTTTTGACCTTCTTCGCCTTCGCAGGCAGCTTCACTGTCTTTAACTTGGCAACAATCTGGTTGATTAATTCGACGAAAGGCACCAATGGGCTCTTCTTAGCTTCTGCCTTCGCGCTCTCTTGAGCTTTCGTTTGTTCGGCTGCCTCTGCAGCAGATGACATTCCGAGCATCAAACGAGAAGTACGTGAATCTGGACGCCCGGTTCCGCGCCATGTCGCAACTTCAATAACGCTGCCATTAGACAGGTGACCTACTACCAATTTTTGCCCATCTGGTAGATCAATAACGAGCGGTGATTGGTCCTGCTTAATCGGCAGAGAGCTAACCTCTGGCGCAGTTGAGTTTTGTGGTTTCTTAGCCATCTTAACCAATCTCGAATCCGACATTTTCATTGATGTCACGTGCACTGATTTCATTGAGGGCAAGTGATGTCGTACCGCGAGTTACAACACAGTTATCAGATGCTTCAATTGTAAATTCGCGGGCATCGCCAGTGCCGGTCCAGTTTGCTCCAGCCACGACTTTAGAACATGTAATTTCATCATTTGGAGTGCGTGCTAAATATTTATTTGCAAGTGCGCCATCACCGTAAAGGGCGCCAGTTCCACGAATTGAGAAAGTTACTTTGAAAGTTGAGTTTGCACATGCAGCCTTTACGCTCGATGCAATGATCTGACTTAGCGAGAATTTTCCGCCAGCGAATGTGTGCTTCAGCTGAACATTTACGGAATCATCACATGTTCCAGCAGAGAGAGTTCCTGCGCCGTATCCGGTGCCGACTCCGCCGCCGCCAGTTCCGTTAGTTCCATCAACACCGTTGGTTCCGTTTGCGCCGTTAGCGCCGTTTGCACCCGCTGCGCCTCGTGCACCTTGCGCGCCCTGTTGGCCGTTACAAATAAATGCTGTGCCTGTCGTTGAAGTGACGGAGACGCCCCCTGTTGGGCAATTTACATCTCCGACTGCAAGCAATGCGGTAGCAACTGATGCGCCATCACGACCTGCTGCTCCATCAATTCCCTGGCGTCCATCAGCACCTGCTGGGCCTGCTGCACCATCTAAACCATTTACGCCGTCAGCACCCGCAGGTCCGACTGCTCCTGGCTTTCCTTCGGGTCCAACGAGAAGAGTGAGAACTTGATTGACATCTTCGTTGGTAAGTCCAGCGTTACCGCCGAGCAAGAAATTCTGAGTTCCATTTGTGCCAGCTGCAAAAGTTACGCCAACACCGGTCATGACAAAGAGAATGGAGATGACCAATGAACGATTTATAAGCTTCATGCCATCTCCTCTATATCTTTTCGTCGCGCTTCAAATTCACTCGATGCAACGGCTACTGAGTAGATCGCGTGGAGCAAACTTGGCACTAATCCGATAAGTATAAAGGCTCGAGACTTGCTCACGACAGCCATCGGAAGCTGTTGAATGAGCAGATAAATGCCCCAAGTTAGGGCAGCCACGATTACCGCTTCCAGAACGATATTTCGGCGAACTTCTGACTTGATGATTTTGCCTAATTTAGGGAAGACCAAGAAGAGAAGGAAGTATGGAGCGGCAATGACCGCGCTTCCGATGAGAGCTGAAGAGAATTCATTGGTCCAGACATAGACGAGCAGCATCGTCCCAAAGAAGAGTGTGGTGGCAAGTCCTGGAGAAACTACTCGCGCCAAATAAAGATTCTCGTCTTGGAGATCATCTCTCTTGATAAACACGGGGAGCATGAATTTAACGAGAAGAATGAGAGCGACTACGCCTGCTAGTGGCCAACGCAAGAGATCAGATGCTTGGCGATTAATAACCAATGAATCCGTAAGAATCACCGACATTGCAACAGAGGCTCCACCGACTAGTGATGCACCCAGCGCAGCGATTAGGGCTGAAGCTTGCTCTGATAATTTCTTGAGGTCACGTTTAATTGTTAATTCGACAAGAGAGGCGATCATCGCCGGGAAGTACCAGGCAAGTGTGAATGTCACTGCAACAACCAAACTGCGAACATTGGTGACATTTCCAAGTCCAACATGCATAAATCCAAGTGCAAGCGCAAGCGCAATACCTGTTGTGGCATCGAGTGCGCCTAGCGCTGCACAGATAAAGAAGAGCACGATGGGGCCATTTGGAATAGCTGCATCGAATTGAATTTTGATTGCTGTATAAATCCCGAGCGGAATTGCGAGCCAAGGCAGAATCGACCAGGCAATAGGTGAAATCTGGTGAAGTGGTTCTCCTGATCGCAGTGCAACATATCGAGCCAGTGAGTTACCTTCAGACGAAAGACGAGTATTTCGGAAGTTATAGAGGAAAAACCCAGATTCAACTCGGCGGCGCGCAAAGGTCAACTGCGAATACTTACGGCTTCGTACAACGGTGAATATTGCCGTAATCGCTGCAAAAATAATCGCCAAGAGTCGAAGGTCAGTTGGGATCTCTGTAATTCGATAAGTCTCACGAATTTTGATTTCGACGCCAGCAACGACTGTTTTACTTCCGTTACTTTCGACGGCTTGCACCACATAACCGCCAGGCGCCAAATCCTTTGGTATATCGAGCGAGTATGTATAAGTACCTTGTTGGCTCTTAACGCTCTGAGCAAAGATGAGTGGCTCAATTCCATTGCCTTCGAGCTCCATCTTCCAGGCGCCGTTGCTGCCAGGCCCACCTAGAACGATTGATTGGGTCTTTCCATTCTCCCAAGTCAGGAATGGAACATTTGCAGTTGTCGCTGCCATGGCTGGTGTTGCGATGAAGAAGGTGGCGATCAAGAGCGCAAATAACTTCTTAATCATTTGCGCCTCCCTTCAAAGTATCGATGACAAACCAAAGTCCCACGAGTAAAGGAATTAAGGTAAATAGAAGTCGTCGATTAAAGAGTAAACCGAGTTTTGGAATAGTAAGAATTACAGTACCCAAAATGTCTGCACCCTTGGGTTTCTGAATATCAGGAGAAGGGTTGTTATCGCCCTTCATCAGCCAGCCATCGAGAGCATTTCCGCCGACGATTCTGTGGGTAAAGACTCCAACTGGAGTGCCATTAAATTGGCGCGCTTGATAGGCGATGATGGAACCGATTTGAGGCACCACACGATTGCTATCGGCGGTGATCACGATATCTCCAGGATTAATTGTGGGTTCCATGGAGTTGGTAAGTACTACTCGTGCTTTCACATAACCAGTTACTGAAGCTGCGGAAAAAGTTAGTAGGAGCGCCGCAAATAGATAAGTGGCGACAGTTGAATACCGGCCAACTTTCTTCATCCAGCGTTCAGTGCCAGATACGACACGTTCTTTCGGAGTTTCTACAAAGTGCTTTGGAGAGGTTTCGACAATTGATTCAGGGGTAATAAGAACGGTCTTCGTACCTTCAGCACTGGAGACAGTAATCAAAACATTATTTTTAACATCTTCATCGCCGCGATCTAAATACACATCGCCCAAAAGAGAACCGCTTAAGGGTTCAATTAATTGACCCTTAAGCGGTTGCTCTTTCATGACTTCTTTATCTAACTAACCATCAGAACTGACGGCCGACAGTTAGTTATCTTTCGAATTAGTTAGATTCGATGGTGATCTTGTAAACGTCTCCGGCAAGCTTCGCAGGAGCGGATGCTGGAGCCGGATATGAAATTGAGAAACCTGTAGCTAGCGCTGTGTATACGCCTGTTCCGCAAGATGAAACTGAACCTGCGAGTGTGGTTGTGTATCCACTTGGCGTCACGATACATGAGACCAAAGCTGAAGAAGCTGTTACTGAGTCCCAAGCAGAGATCTTGAGGTTCTTGTTAATGCACTTTCCAAGTCCAGTTGATGAGCTTGTTGTAGCTGCATCTGTCACAGTAATAGTGTCAAGATAGAAAGATCCAGCAGAATTTGTTCCATTAACATAAAAGTTTGTAGGTGCAATATTCATTGATGAATCACAAGCAGCTGCCTGTGTTAGGCCCTGGCCGTACTCAAGAGAATTATTAGTGTTGATTGTGATGTTCGCAGCGAATGTTGATCCGACTACGGCAACAAGAAATGCGCCAGCGATAACTGTGACGAGCTTGTTGCGATTCTTAGATGGCTTTCCGCCATCGAACTTTAAGATTTCCATCTTCTTTTCCTTTTACTTCGTCAGTTAGCTTCAGGCGTTCGCCTCAAGCTCCGTACTAGACCGCAAGTTTATTGACCAGGCCTTTCCTGGTCAATGCGCTCGTGGGTACTGCTATCCCGCCATCGCTGCCGGGTTATTTACAGATTCCACCGTCGTTCTTCCCACTATTGCTCCATCAATATTGATGTTCTGCAGTGTTGGATCGAGATAGAAAGTTACGTCTGCGGAATTCGCACTAAGAGTGCTTCCATCATAGATAGATGTACCGCCAGTCGACATGTTGATCGATGCGTACATCACGCCAGAGATTACGTCTCCGCCACCAGTGAGATATCCAAGTGCGAGCGCAGCTGGATCAGATGATGATTCAGGTGCAGCTGATGTTGGAACAGACATTTGTAGAACTGTTGCGTTCGAAGCTCCGAGAACAATTTCTTGTCCTTGCATATTAATTAAACGAAGACGCAACTTGGTGCGTTGACATGCAACGAGGTCAAGACCTGAAACAGTTACAGACTTAACTCTGAAATATCCAGCAGTTGGATCTGACTCTGTTGGTGCCGACTTCCACTCTTGAGCGAGCGCGACATAAACCTGTGAGTCGCAAGCGACTGCTTGCTGTGAGCCTTGACCAAATGTAAGTGCGCCACTTCCAACAGTTACAGATGCAGCGAATGTAGATACAAAGAATGGAACAGAAACAGCGATTGCAATTGCTGCAGCAATTTTTGAACGCGAACGACCGGAGCCACCGAAGCGTGACTTGACGCTTCCGCTCAACGGTGAGTTCAACATTTACTTATCTCTCTTCTTCGGAAACTTCAGCAGATAGACACCTGTGGGGTGTCCAGAACGGGTAAATATTACCGAATAGCAGACTAAAGGTCTAAACCCCCTGAGCCCGATCTACTTAATTGGGACGGGGTTTTTTACGGTATTCATGCCCAGCCCGAGCGCACTGACGCTGCTGTGGGCGGTGACTGTGGCTTGACCGCAGAATTCGAGATTGAGCGTAGGTCGGGTCACAGCAACTGCCCTAGAAAAGACGACTGAGCCTTGGATGCGAGGGTTTCCCCCGACTCGAAGCCCTTGGCCGCCATTAAGGAGAGCGTTGACCTCGCCAGCTGAACCCGAGAGCGCTAAGAATCTCGTGCCATTTCCGATGGTGAGTACAGAAGGACTCTGATTGGTCAGCCAGAAGTGTGAGCCCGTTGTTGAGATGCAGACCAGAACATCGCCGGATGAATAGATGCTTATCGGGGAAATTTGAAGCGAAGTCGCTCGGGGATCAACAGGAAATTTAGGTGGGGTTCTCAAAACCACATCTTGGATATCGGCAAGCGTTGGTTCTGGAGTTGGCGACTCTGAGATAGATAGATATGTGTAACTACCTGATGGCTGAGGTAATGCTGACGGTTGAGCAGATTGCTCGTCGGTGGCGCTTGGAGACGGCGATGCAGATGCGGATTCTTCAGCAACGGGCGATGCCACAGGCGTCGGAGTTGGATCAGGGCTTGAGTCAAGTACATCTGCAAGAGAGGGCCCGACCTGGAAAAGGACAATTGCGAACATGGCAAAGGCAATCCCACGCTTGATGAGAAATTTCTTCCGCTGTTCCACCTGCCCATCATAAAGCAGTAGACCGGGGTTCTACCAAACAAAACTTTTCGGGTACCTTGAGCCTCATGGCAACCGCACGCTCACGTAAGAAATCCGAAGCTCCCAATCAGGAACTCATCAACGACCTCAAGTCTTGGGCCCGCGAAAATGGCTCGACTAATGATGCGCTCGTAACTGAGTTGATAACTGACCTTGAAGAAGTAAAAGACCTCTCTTCCTGGGCTTCGCTCCCAACTATCGAGCTCCTCCCACCGATTAACTCCTCCCGTGCGGATCAAAAGATCACCATTGCTAACCGAATTGCAATCATCCGAAACATTCTCGTCTTCGTTCCGGTTGCTCTTACATGGATCGCAGTATCAAAGGCCACAGATGCCTTCGGTCAGTACACCTCTGCCAACAAATCTGCAGTCGTTAACTTCCTCGAGTTCTGGCAGAACGGATACGGAGTTCTTGCAAGCGAGTGGACCATCGGCCACGTTGCCTTTCTCGACTTCGCAATTATTTCGCTCGTTATCGTGCTCTCTCTAACTGTCTCATTTATGGAAATCCAACATAAGAAGATCCTTTCCACTGAGGTCGCTAAGCGTGAAAATGAGCGCTTAGCTCTTGGTATCAGACTTCATAAGTATCTCGATTCGAAGAAGGTCTCTACTCCAGAAGTAGTCAATGCAAATGTTTCAGCATCGGTGCGCAATCTGCTTGCCACTTCAAAAGAACTAGCAAAGACTTCAAAAGAACTCGGTAAAGATATTAAAAAGGTTTATAAGTAACAATGCCGCGTAACAATCGCAGCACCGCTACCCAAGTTGGTGAAGATGTCACCGATAAAGCTGGCTGGATGTATGCCGACTTATTCTTGGCGCTGATGGTCATCTTCCTTGCGACAATCTCATTTGTACCTGAATTTCGAGCAGCTCCTACTTCCAATGTCGAAGGAACAACTGTCGCCTCATCGACAATGACTAAGGGCGCTAATTTTCAGTATTCCGGCTTTGATCCTGAGAAGCTCAAAGCAGATATCGAGAAATACCGTAAAGAAAATAATTTGAGCTCAGCTTCTAAGATCGTCTACGTTCAAATTACTGGTGGATACGACTCGGCCAAGCAGAATGTAAATGCCGGCACCGTTACAGCGATCAGCTTCAGTGTAAATATGAAGCAGAAACTTCCAGATATCTTTAACTCAGCCGATTTCAAGATTGATACAAGCGCTGATTTAGCTGCTAATTCAGTTGCGCTTCGTATTGTCTTCGCTTAGATTTTACTAGCCCGTTACAGAACTACTAATAACAGTTTGCGCATTGATCGTCAGGCCGCTAAATCTGAACGAGGTTTTCCCTCCATTTACTACGGAAATTGAACCAGGACCGGGAGCGAGTCCCGCTGGCACCACAACAGCAATAGTGTCATTGCCAGTGATCGTGAGGTCAGTGACTATGACGTTTCTGTTAAAAATCACTTGCGACGCTCCAGCGAAATCTGTTCCCGTAATCACGATCAAGTCAGTTGGTTCAAACGCTGTGGGAGAGACACTTGTAATCGTTGGCTGACATGCGGTTGAACATGAAATTTCTCCCAAAGTGAAGGGAACTTCAGAGGTAATTGATATACCCGTCGAACCACTTGGTTGTGCATCAAAGTTAAAGACAGCTTGAGTCCACTTGGCGATTGTTACGGTGTAGGTCTCTGACCAAACATCAGTGTAATTCTGATTACCAGCCATTTTCATTCGAATCAGACAGGTTCCTGTTGAGAATGCCTGAAGTGTTAGATTGCTAAATCCACAACTTGTAGCTGTGCCTCCCGAAATTACTTCACCGGAAACTGTGCCATTTGTAGTTCCACCTCGATAGGAAATCAAAATTGGAACCGAAATATCTTCGTTAATGGCTGTCGAAACTGTCAGAGAATCTTGAGTTATCTGACTAATGGTCCACTGTGCAGCAACATATGTTGGGTTGTTGTAATTACTGATATTGCCCACTGAAAGCGAAAGTGCTGAAGGGGTAAGGGTGTACGTATTCGCATTAACGGGCACAGTCGTGCTGTTATACGAGTAAGTCCCTGAATTCATATATGTAACGGTTAGATTTGAAAGAGAAGTTGCGGCATCTGTAAATTTCAAACCTTGAACTGTAAATGTCGGTAAAGGCATGGATGCTGATGTTGCTGTTGGGTTGTAATTAATGCTATTCGGGGCAATTAGCGTTACAACCGGGGCGTCAGCCTTTGTCAGAGTAATAGTTAATGTGGACGAAGTAGCACTTGCATAGTTAGTGCCTTCATCAATGGCTCCTATGAGGGTACAGGTAGCAGTTCCAGAGTTCGCAGTAACAATCCCCGACAAGGAGTCAAATGAGCACCCAGTTGAAGCACCGTTGGAATACGAAATGACACCATCGTCTGAGGCGAATGAAATGGTTGTGGTGACGGTAGCAGTTTCTGCATATTTCAAACTTGGTGAGTTGCTAGTCAGAGTGACAGATCGCGCAGCCTTATTGATCGCAACTGTCGCAGTTACCGTATCTCCCAAATAATTTGCACTCTCTGTGACCGCCATAGATACATCGCAGGATCCTGCGCGCAAAGTTGTCAATAGACCACTATTGATTCCAATCGAGCAATTCGTTCCACTAGTCGTCGTAAAAGTTGGCGCTGCTGATCCCTTATAGACAGCCGTGACGGTATCCGTTCCTGTTGGCTTATAGGTGACTTGGTTATTGGATCCGTAATTAAAGCTCAAGACGTTTCCTGCTTTATTAACGTTCACAGTCGCCGGTGTAAAGGCAATTGACTTGTAATAACTTGATTTAGTCGAACCACTAAAAGAAATTCCAGTACCGGTGAGAGTAAATATTCCAGCCTTGGTCAGGGTGCTGGTTCCCGCCGCTCCATTAATAGCCGATCCCGTGACATTGACGTTTGTCAGATCATTTGCAGTTCCAGTAATGGATGTCGCAACGGATGCAACGCTATCAATAGTTGCTAGGCCCGAAAGCGTAAACGCACGCGAGACAGCGGTTCCAGATTCTGCGTATGTAAATGTCTGATTTGAAAAAGTTACAGTCAGGGTGTCGGCCTGATTTACTGACATAACAAAATTTGAGGAAGTAACTGAGTTGTAGTTGATGGTGTCGCCAGGTGTGAATGAAGCGGATATTGTTGCTGTGGATGTATCTTGAGGAGTCCAAACACATGTAGCTACTCCACTTAAGGTTTGATTTGACCCACACCCCAAGTTCGAAATACCGCTCTTCAGGAAATTAAATACACCAGGAGTGCTTGCGGCAGCGTTAAGGGATACTGGTGATCCGTAAGTGCCCGTGCTTCCACCACCAGGGATCGAAATCGAAACAGTTGGAGTAGCTTTCGCCACGTTGATAGTGATTGAATATGAAGTTGAAGCGCCAACACTGTCTTTCACAATTATTGTTTCTACATATGTACCAACAGTTACAGAATCTGGAATTGTCACAACAATTTTTCCAGTAGCGGTATATGTATCTACAATATATGTAATCAAATTGCGCGTTATTGATGCAGGCGTGACATATCGAAGAATTACAACACCTGAGGCACCGTCTCCGCCAACTTGATCCGCAAAGGAAGACCATCCGGAACCGCCGCCGCCGGCGCCAGAATTTGAAGTCGGCGCGCTTGGAGTGCTCGAACCGCTTGTTCCATTGCCACCATTCGGTGATGTTGCCCCACCACAATCACCGCCATTTCCGGCGACTCCTGCAGTAGTTGGTAGGCCCGCGCTGACTGGTGCAGTATTCGAATAAGTTCCTGCACCGCCACCTGTTGCGTAACACACTGCAGTTCCCGTTATATTGCTTGAATATCCGCTTCCACCCTTGCCAGCGGTTGCAATGTTTGAAGCAGGAGTTTCACCGGCAGAACTTGCGCCGCCACCGCCGCCACCAGGCCAGTATTGGTTAGTTTGTGAAAGCCCACCGCCAAAGCCTTGTCCAGAAGTTCCGGATCCGGCAGCAGCTGATGCAGAAGACGTGTATCCAGCCGCACCACCACCACTTCCTCCGTTTGCTCCAACGCGATAAGCATCTGTGCCTCCGATCGCCCCGCCGCCGCTACCGCCGCCCAAT
The DNA here is from genome assembly GCA_965268225.1 of Candidatus Nanopelagicaceae bacterium. Lineage (GTDB taxonomy): Bacteria > Actinomycetota > Actinomycetes > Nanopelagicales > Nanopelagicaceae > Planktophila. The sequence continues at coordinate 1,230,662 of OZ254166.1, forward strand.
GAAGTTATTGATCCAAAGACTGAGTTGCCGCCGCCGCCTCCACGTGTGACTAGCGCACCTTTGCCGCCATCTCCGACAGTCACAGAAATATTTGACCCTGGGGTAGCGGAATATCCTGAACTTACTTGAACGCCACCCGCGCCACCACCGCCACCGGCGCGAGTTCCTCCAGCACCACCGCCACCTACGACAAGCGCATCAAGTGCAGTTACTCCGTTTGGCACAGTCCATGAACAATTTCCAATACCAACAAATTTCAGAACGGTATAAGCCCCATCGGTAATTACATTCGGAGAGCATGCATTAGAGCCGAAAATATTAAATGGTGCTGTACCACCACTTGTTTGATAAACATAAGTTGAGGCCACACCAAAAGTTGTATTTATTGTTTGATTGCCCGTTAGGGCGACAATTGGGTTTACCGTCAAAGTAACATTTATATACCCTTTAGCACCAGACCCATCAGTGACTGTAACAGTCTCAAAATAATTTGCTGAGGTACCCGAACCGCTTGGAGCCCCGGCGGTTACCTTCAAACGGAAAGTGGTTGCAGTCGAAATTTCAAGAGAGATATAACTCGAATTTAGAGTTCCAGTGAGTGCGTAAGTAAAACTTCCCGTGCCACCTGTAACCGAATAGCTACTTGTGTTATAGGCATAGCCAGTTGTCGTTGAAATTGCACTACTTCCGGTGATTACAACGCCAGCGTTGACATTTAAAATAACGTTGGTAGATGTGGTGGCACCAACAGAATCTGTCGCACTAATCGTGATCGTGTAAGAACCGGCACCTACGCTATTTGGAATTGTGAATGTGGTCTGATTTGTGACATTAATTGTGTTGGTAATTCCCGCAATGGAAGGTGAAGATGTAATTGCAAAAGTTTTGTAGCCTGTTCCATAATTGGCGGTAATTGTGTCTGTTATTGAAATTCCCGCAGTTGTAGTCAAGGAAGTAGCTGTCGCAGCAAGGCTTATTGCTGGGTTAACCGTGATAGTGATTGGTCTTGAGACTGAAAAACCGACAGCATCGGTCGCCGTCACAGTCTCATAAACAGTCCTGAATGTCGTTGCATTAGTTGCTGTTAACCCAGAGCCGAGAATGAGATAGCCAAGGTTGGCTGTTGATGTATCCATAGATATTGCACTGTTTAAGCCCGAGAGTGAAAGGGTTCGTATTCCGGTTCCGAGCGCTGCCGTAAAGGCGGATGTAGTTATTGATGTACCTGCTGTTGTAACGAGTGAGATGGCGCCAGATGTGGCTCCGTTATAAGACAGCGTCAGCGCCTGAGCCACTGTCACGGATATGACAATTCTTGCCGATCCCCCTGAAGTGTCAGTGACTGTAACTGTTTCGGAGTAATTGCCCGCAGGAAGTGCAGCTGAGTAATTAATAACTGCATATCCGGAAGAGGAAGTGGAATTATCAAATGTAATCGCCGCCTGCGAAGTTCCTGCCTGAACCATTGTGAATGTTCTAGTTCCAGATCCGTAAGTGGCGTTCAATCGGATTGAAGTGGCTTTCCCTGCCGTAGTGAGAACTGATGTGGATCCGGTTGCCGACGAAAGAGTTAGCCCTGGGTTTACTGTCAAAGTAATAACGAGGACCGTTGTAGCGTTCACTGAGTCAGTTGCGGTAATAGTCTCTACATATGTACCTTGCGGCACCGACTTATCTACTGTCATCAAGTAAACATTTGTACTCGGATTAGAAAAAGTAATTCCGGAAACAGCGGCAGAGCCAACTACCGAGAAGGTCTTTGTTCCTGTTCCAAAGGTTGCAGTAACCGTGTCATATAAGGCCACGCCTGCGGCAGTAGACGGTGTAATGCTTGTTGCGGTCAAGGCAATAGGTGGGTTGATCGTCAACTTTATAGGAACGTTAAGTGTTGAAGTTACGCTATCTGTTGCTGTCAAAGTTTCGTAGAGTGTCTTTGCTGTAGCAGAGTTAGTTGCCGTAACTGTGTTTGCTATTGAAACTGTCGCTTGATTAGTCGAAGCTGCATAAGTAATACCGGCATTGTTTGAAGTCATTGTGAATGTCTTGTTACCCGTACCGTTTGATGCCGTAAACGCAGAAGATGTCAGAGCCACCCCTTGAGTTGTTGCTAACTCAGGGACAACAAGAGCTCCAACTGGCGCCATTGCAGAGCCAGTAGGAGCAGCGGCAAAGTTAGTGAAGGTGAGATTGTTTGGGCCAAGATCTCTAAATACTGTTGCACTCCCCGTTGCTTGTAATGCAAAAACAGTACTCGCATCAATTTTCATCGCAGTTGGTGGAGTGAAGTTTGCAGCACTTGTATTTGTGCCTGAGTAGTCAGCGCGTGTAGAAATCGTGAAGTTAGCAAGATTGCCACCGAACATAGTCCCAGAACTACCAAGCGATGGTGTTGCGGTGCCACTGCATTGGGTAGCAAAACATAAAGTGTTTGCAGAAGGCGCCTGGCCCGACCCAATAGAGGTCACTGTTGTGGCTGCATTCTTAAGCGCGATTCCATTTTGGTAGGCGATTACATTCCCCGCGTTGGAAACTATCGCCATATGGGTCCATGTATTTTTTCTAGTTGTGCCTAGGGCGCCAAGATTGATGCCCGCGCCGCCAGCCCAGAAATAAAAGGTGTCACTTTCAAGGCTCACGCCGAAATAGCTTCCACTCATACTAAAAACACGAGGCCAAGCCGATGAATCAGTCTGGTACTGCCACCACTCAATTGTGTAAGTGCTACCTACTTGGTACCTAGTAGATGGGGCCAAATAAGACGCTTGCGTTGAACCGTTATAAAGAAGTGAGGTGTATCCAGTCCCTACACTCACTCCATCTTTGGATACTGTGATTTTTCCATTTACTGTGATGGTGACAGTTGTGACAATTCTTCGTCCTGAGCTATCCGAAGCTGTAATGCTTTCGACATAGGTTCCAGCTGCGACTGCACTAGATACATTAATAGTTGCATACCCTGAAGACGCTGTTGATGTATCAATGGTTATGCCGGTACTTGATGGCGTGGACATATGCGTCAAAGTAAAGGCTTTGCCCGAAAACCCATTTACTAAATCAAGTCTTACTGAGGTGGGCGTACCCGCGGTTGTCACGAGTGTTGATGAATTTGAAGAAGACCAGGCCAAAGGTGAAGACACGGTAATTGTTACTACCAAATTCACCGTTGTTCCCATGCGATCGGTTGCGGTGAGAGTGTCTGTATATGTTCCCGCTAAGACAGACGTGCCAACGCGTACGAAGGCATAAGTTGTGCCAGTAACAGTTGACGTCTCTAACGTGATGCCCGCATTATTTGGTGAAAGTGCGTAGGTAACTGTCTTTGTATCTAGACCGCTCGTAGCGGTGTACGTATCCGATCGATAAGCGATGCCTTGACCCACGTTAATTGTTGATGATCCAGTTATAGCAAGAGCGGTTACCCATCTCGCATACAGAGTGATATTTCCGGAGTTTGGATAAGTAGCGCCGGCGGCATACCAAGTTCCGGTTCCTGCAGCATTTGTGTTCCAACCCGCAAATACTTTTCCTGATTGAGTGAGCGATCCGGTATTCAGTGCAAGGGTGCCGGATGTGCCTTTAATAGTTGTCGTCGCAGGAGCAGTTCCGGTGGTATTTGAATTTCCGTTATATGTAACGACCGTAGACCACTCAGCATAAAGCGATCTATTTCCTGCAGGCGTATAAGCGCCACCAATCGCGTACGAAGTTCCCGTGCCCGTTTCGTTGGTATTCCAACCCGTAATTGTGTAGTTGGTTTTAGCAAGAGTGCCGGTGTTGCCTGCAAGAGTTCCCGACGTACCATACAAAGATGAAACAGCAGGAACTGTTCCGCTTGTAGAACCATTAGCCAAATAAGTTATATTCGAATTCCATTGCGCGTACAGCGTGATGTTTCCTGGAGAAGAATAAGTAGTTAAGCCCGCCACGTAAGACGTACCGCTTCCATTTGCTGCAGTATTCCAGCCGCCAAATGTATAACCCGTCTTGGCAAGAGTGCCTGAGTTTGTTGCAAGTGTTGTAACCGCAGCAGAGCTTTTTGCCGACGTACTAGGAGGCGCAGTTCCAGATGTCGCTGTATTCGTGTCATACGAGATCGTTGAATTCCACTGGGCATAAAGTGTTAACGACGATGCAGGTGTATACGTTGCACCAGCAGAATAAGTTGTTCCTGATCCGTCAGCGGCGGTATTCCAGCCACCAAATGTATAATTTGTACGCGCCAAAGTATTTTGTGTTGCCAGAGTTACAGCGGCACCAGTTGATACTTGTGTAACTGAAGCAGCCGATGGCGAACCACTGGTTGAACTATTCGAATCAAACGTAACCATGTTGGTCGACGCACCGGCGGCACTTGAAAAATTGATTGTGGTCGCAGAAGAATTAGGAGTTCCGTTGTATGCACAGACTCCGATGTAATAAGTAACTCCGCTAGTCAAAGTGACGGTGAATTTTGAATTGCCTCCATTGCCGCCCGAATCGTCGTCACAGCCTTGAGTCGGATACTGCCCTGCGGTGATTGATGGAGTGTTTCCCGAGGCATCAAAAATGCACATGACTAGGTCACCTGTTGGTGCTGTCATAGTAAATGTCACACTTCCCGTGGTGCCGGAAACATACTTAAACCAGCCGTAACCAGAGGAACTCAAGAAGCGGTAGGAATTGAATGCGGTTGAATTTGCGTAAGAGGAGGGCGTGAAAACGATCGAGCTACCAGATGCAACCGCAAAAGTAGATGGCGGTGAACCAGCAGCGGTTGCGGAATTCATAGCAACGGGTAACCCAAACGAGAATATACAAACTACAAGAACTGTGACAATCGACCGGCTAATCCCGCGAACAAGCCGGCTGGTAAATATCTTAGACACTCGCCGACTCCAGCGTTACGGAATTTACGTTTCTCATCTCCGCAAGTGGATATGCATAGGTTATGACGAAATTTCCTGTACCTGGATCAAAATCGATTGCTTGCATTGAATCGCCATATGAAATATTTACACCTTTGTTATTAACAAGAGTCACATCATCAGCAAAAGTTGGTCCGGTCGCATTCTTGGAAATAATCATGATTACGGCAGTACCGGTTTCGGTCTTTGTTGAGTTGGTATAAAGATTTAAAGGTGTGTTTGATCCAGTTTGATAGAGGCGTAAACGCATCGCCGTACCTTTACATTTCTGAACATCTAGCCCTTTGAAGATAATTCCGCCCACACGAGAATAACCATTGATCGAATTTGTAGAAATGAATTCAAGGGCGACATATTGGTCGCAAGCCTTAATTTGATAAATACCCTGTCCGAATTCAACGCGATTATTTCCATTGATATTGATGTTAATCGCAAATGTTGATGAGACCATAAAAAGGGCTGCGATAAAGATGATCCAACGCTTTGGTAAGCCACCAAAGCGACGTTCATCTTGAGGCATGCCCCAACTCATAGATCTGCTCCCACCAAAATATTAGAACCACAGTCTACTTGCCCAGTAGCCCTGGATTAAATAGGTAACCGTTTTATGCGGTATTACTAAAGACTGATTGCGGTAATCATCGTATTTGGGAAGTTTTGACCCCCGGAAGCCACTACATAAATACGAACGGTGATGTTCGAAATTGTCTCGCCGGCATTAGGAACAAAGGTCACTGGCGGCATAACCGTTATTTGAGTATCGCTATCAATCTGGAAGCTATCGGCAGGGACTGCTGACTTACGTGAACCGCCGATCACGGCTGTAAAGAAGACGCCCGTGGCCGTTGTGAAGTTAGTTCCGATTATGCGGAAGGAGGTCGAAACAGTCATCGTGGTTATGTCGACACCATTTGCATCGGTTATTTGAGTAATTGTGGGTTGACAATCTGCAGTACAGACATCAGGGCCTTTCACATATGGAACATCATGATTAATGACAATCCCAGTTGGGTTATCAAAGAGCTGCAGAATGTTCACAACAAAGTTAAGAATGTTGACCGTCTGCGAATCAGATACTGCAACAAGGTAATTTCTATCAGCTGCCTGGGTCACTTGAATCACACAGGTGCCTGCAGTTGAAGTTTTTAGACGCATTGCACTGATGCCTGAATCTACGGCGCAACCAGTTGCAGTTCCACCATCTAGAATTGCGAGCGTGCGTGCACCGGTTGAAGATCCACCGGTTGTAGTTACGTCGAATGGAACAGTGACGCTTTCTAGGTATGAGAGTTGAATTCTGAGTGGCTCTTGGGCAATCGGCAAGATTGTAAAGTTTGATGAAACATACGTTGGTGTCTCGTAGTTTCCGATATCCAATCCTCCGAGAAGCGTCAGAGACTGTGGGTAAACCGCATAAGTGCCACCAAGAGATGGCGCCGTTGTCGAATCATAGGCAGTCGGATTGGTTGCAAAATATCGATACGAAGATACCGAAGTGTAAGTATTTGGAGCAATCACGGAAATAGCTGAAGTTGTTGATACATCTGCGAGAGGAAGAATCTGCGAAATGTCTCGAGCTAGAATTCCCGTAACTTTATAAGTAGGTGTCACGATTGCAGTCAACCCCGTATATGAAACTGCTGTGATCGAATCAGTGGTGACTACAGGCGCTAAAGCTTTATTAATAGCGATTGAAGCGGTCGCTGTTGCTGATTCATACAGTGCAGTTTGGTCATAAGTGACTCTTACAGAACAAGCTGTTGAGGCCTTGATGCCTGTTAATAAACCAGTGATGTTGTCGACTGCACAACCCAATGACCCATTGCTCGAGAATGTTACGGTTGCAGAGTCAAGGGCAGGCGAAACAGTTGAAGTTACAGTTGTAGTCTCGCCATATTTAATTGTGGTGAGAGCAGGCGTAATTGTTGAGGTTCGTAGCCCTCGATTGATTGTGACAGTCACTGTTTTGGTATCAGATAGCCAGTTATTAGTGTGCGAAAGGACTATTTGAAGATCGCACGCACCTACGCCCAAAGTGGTGATTGTGCCTGAATTTGAGACAGAGCAGACAGAACTACTAGTTGTATAGCTGGCTGATCCATCGCCACTAAATGTCGCCGTTGGAGTTTCTGTCTTACCCGCTCCGTATCGGATCACGTTTGAAGTTCCGTAATTGATAGACCAAGTGCCACGAGCAGCTCGGTTTATAGTCAAGGTTCCTGCGGTATAGACCACAGACTTGTAATTCGTTGTCGCACCAGAAGAAAATACCGGTGAAGAAGGCGTAATTGAATAGGTACCAGCAAGCTTTGGAGTTGTTGTCGAGGATGGGTATGAAGTTCCGCCATTGATAGTTCCGGCGAAGTTGTATGTCACTGCGGTGATCGAATCTCCCGCTAGTGTTGCAAGTCCATCAAGCGTAAAGGTGCGAGTAGGAATTGTTGTGTTCGCCGTTCCACTCGACTCTGAGTAAGTTGCATTCAGATTACCCGCCGTGACCGTCAATGTGTCCGCAGGCGATACAACAATTGAAAGTGCGGAGACTGTTTCAATACTGTTGTTGTAATTAACTAAGTCAGTTGGTGTGAGCACAGCGGAAACCGACGCTGTTTCGACAACTGTTGGTGTCCAAGTACAAGTTGCGACTCCATTCGAGGTCGCAACTGATGAACAATTACTAATGGCCGTCCCTGCCTTCTTAAATGCCACATTTCCCGGTGTGCTTGCGGTTACGGAAAGAATTACTGGTGTTCCATATTTTGCTGTTGTAACTCCACCTGGAAGAGATAGCGCTGCAGTTGGTGTCGCCTTGTTGACTGTAATTGTCACAGTTGCCGAATACGGAGCAGAGTTTGCAGCATCTTGGACTTTAATAGTTTCTGTGTACGTTCCAACTGTCACATAAGCCGGAACATTCAACGTTAAAAGTCCCGATGGAGATTCTTGATTCACGTATGCCGTAATCATTGTCTCGGTAGCGGTATCGCTCTGAGTTAGGTACTTAATGATCGCCGTACCTGAACCACCAGACGCGCCATTTGCTTTGAATAGCCCTGCTGATCCAGCTCCGCCGCCGCCGCCAAGGCCATTGGTGCCGGCAGTTGGCGCAGTGAAGTCCATTGTTGATCTGAAATATGCTGCTGGAATGGCCGTTCTGGCTACGTTTCCATATTCATAGTCGAGTTTCCAAGTAGCGATTCCACCAATCTCGGTGAAATAAGCACTTATCGGGTAGTACTGTCCCTGAACAAAACCAGAATAGGTCGCACTTGTATCGCCGATATCTTGTTGTAATTCATAATTTGTTCCATTGATAGTGATAACAAAATCACTTGAATCATCAGAAGACATGTAGAACTTTATGCTGCCAGTGTATGGAGCTACGAAGTAGCCGGTTGCATATCCTTGGAAATTGTCTTTTTGAGTACATGAAAATGCCGCATCATTTGCAAAGTTAATGTTTCCTACTCGAGATCCACAGTTCCCTGGTGAAATCACGGTCTTATTTTTCGCATGCGTAGGGGCGCTGCCCGAGGTCTGGAAATATGTCGCTAAACCTTCCGCATTTGACCTGAACTGCGAAAGCGGAATTACGGTCTGGGCTTGCCCTGTGTAGCTATATGAGATGGTCCAATTGGCACCACCACCAATCTCGGTAAAGTATGCACTGAATGGGTATGCCTGCCCCTGAACAAACCCGGTATATGTTGCACTAGCAGTTCGGCAACAATCTGAAAGTTGCAACTCGTTGATGGTGCTTCCTACTGTGATTGTTAAATCACTTGAATCATCCGAAGCAGTATAGAAAGTTATCGATCCTGTGAATGGCGCGATGAAATATCCTGTCGCATAACCCTGGAAGTAATCGTTGGCCGTTGAGGTGCACGGAAAATCAGTATCAGTTGTGTAATTGATATTGCCAGTAACGGTTGCGCAAGCCTCTGCACCAGAAATTGCCGTCTTAAGAGTTGCATTACCCAGATTTCCATTAGCTGGCGTTGTGATAGTTGAGGATGAGCCAATCTTGAAAGAGGTAGTTAGTCCATATGAAGCCCAGTTTTTCGAGATTGCGGCGGTTCCGCCGCCGCCTGCGCCACCGGAAATTCCACCAACGGATGTTGGATTACTTGGGAATGGACCACCAGCTCCACCACCACCGAAGTTAGTTGCTGTTCCCGTAAATGAAGTTGATGGACCGGCAGATCCCGCGGCACCTGTACCGGCACCGCATGCGCCTGAAGCGCCAGATCCACTTGCACCACCAGCAGTTGGAGAGCCGCCAATTCCAGTAGTGCCACCTGCAGCACTAGCGGCACCACAACCGCCACCACCTGATCCACCTGGCGCTGTAAATGTTGTCGAGCCACTCACGATAGACGTGGTTCCTCCGGCAGCTGCTGAAGCTCCAGCCCAAACACCACCTGTTCCACCTGCGCCAACTTGTACAGAGAGCTGACGATTGGAAGGAAGTGCAACAGAACTCAAGGTGTTAATCGATCCGCCACCGCCGCCAGAACCACCGTCTCCTCCACCGCCACCACCTGCGCCGACGATTAGTGCATCGACAGTTGTAACTCCTGAAGGCGCAGTCCACGTACAAGAATCAGTTCCGTTAATTTTCTCGTATGTATAACTCCCAGAAACAGTTTTAACAACCGCGCACACTGGAGTTGCCGAGAAACTAAATGGCGAAGTCCCTGTTCCATTCGTTGAATAGCCATTTGTTGTCGATGTTCCATAAGTTTTTGTGATTGAAAGCGAACCGGTAAGAGCCACTGGAGCATTGACAACAACTGTTACAGCAATTTCTGAATAAGCCCCGCGAATATCTGTCACGCGAATCGTCGAAGTAAATGTTCCAGTTGCTGAACCAGTTCCAATTTGTAAATAGCCACCTGTTGAAGTTACGCCAGTAAGAGTGATATTTGAATTGGAAGGCGAGTTAGTTACTGTCATTGTTAGCGTGCCGGTTCCACCACTGATGCTATAGATCGGAGACTTGAAAAGAACGCCCTGTGTAGATTCGATACGAGACGAACCGACCATCGAAGGTGGTGGAGATACAACAATGGTGATAACGATTGAGGTGGTAGCACTTGCGGTATCAGTCGCAGTAACCGTAACCGTGTAATTCCCCGGGTTAATCGTGGAAAGCACACGCAAGGTGGCTTGATTGGTACCAGACGTCAAGGTGATTCCTGATGTCGGGTTCCCGCTCATTGTGAATGTTTTATCGCCAGATCCCTTGGTCGCATAAACAACTGTCGATGTTTCAATGCCCGAAGTAGTAGCAATTGATGTTGAAGTGGCTGTCTCAATAATTGGTGGATTGAGAGTAATCGTGAAGGAACGAGTTGAACTCACGCTCATTGAGTCAGTTGCTGTGAGAGTCTCAAAGTAGGTTCTTACTGTCTGCGTATCCAAAATGCCAAAGGCGGATCCGATGGTGACCACTGCGGAGTTTGCCGTTGAAGTATCAATGGAAATACCTGCGTTCAGTCCTGATAGCGCAAGAGTTTTAGTTCCAGTTCCATTCAATGCTGTGAATGCATTGCTCTGAATTGATCCACCCTTAGTGGTGACAAAGCCGAGCGCTCCGGAGGTGGCGCCGCCATACGAAATAGTTGGGGCCGCATTGACGATAATAGTTATCACTATCGAAGTTGATGAAGTCACGGAGTCTGTGACTGTAATGGTCTCGGTATATCGACCAACAGCCACGGCGGTGTTAAGCGCTAAAACCATCGTTCCGTTTTGCAGATTCGTAGTGGTGAGTGAAACTCCGCTAATTGTTACCGGAAGGGCCGATGCCGTGCGGGTACCTGTTCCGTTGGCGACATTGATTGTTAACGAAGCCGCTTTCGAGAATGTTGTCTCCAGCTGGTTAACGCCAGTTGCCGATGTCAAAGTCAAGGCAGGGTTCACGATAATTGTGATGACTTTTATTGTGGTTGCACTTACGGAGTCAGTAACCGTAAAAGTCTCGTAGTAGGTACCGACAGGCAAGGTCGCAGCCGCTGTTAAAAGCGCCTGATTGCCCGTAACAGGCGCAGTAATTGCAGAAGAAGCTGATCCGCTCGTGCGCGTAAATGTGAGCGTTCCAGTTCCGTAGGATGCCGTAATCGTGTCATAAGCAGCCTTGCCGAATGTCGTCGTCAAAGTGTCTGTAAACGTTGTGATGGCAATCTTCGGATTGACGTTAATAGTCAAGTAATAAGCAGTTGCTGCAGTAGCGCTATCGGTGGCGGTTAGTGTTTCGTAATAAGTCTTAGCTGTATTCCCATTGGCAGTAATTGATGAACTCACAACTACTGAAGTTTGATCGGTTCCAACTGATGCGAGAGATATGGCGCTGTTGTTTCCTGAAAGCGCAAAGGTATTGGTTCCTGTTCCACTAGTTTCCGAAAAAACGCGGTAGGAAGAGCCTTGCCCCTCGGTCATCGATACTGTTGCTCGACCCGAGAAAGATGGAGATATGGGTGAAATTCCCAGCATTCTCGTCTTGGTATTTCCATAATTTCCCATCACCTGATCGGGAGTAATGGCTGATTTGTACATGTGGTACGCGCCGAGCAAAAAAGTCCCACTTGTAGCGGTTGCTAGTTTGGTGGAGTCCCCAACGCTCAATAAGTTATATTCAACAGTTGGTGCGTAACGAGTTCCGGTAGTAGTTGCAGATCCAACCAGCTTTCCGTCGAGGTATAACTTTGTATACGACAAGGATGCGTTGACATACTCCCATGTAAAACCGACATAATGCCATTGGTTGGTGGTTACCAACGTAGATCCCGAGTTAACGGTTCCTGCGGCATAAGCCGCTGCATACAGAACACCACCCGAAAGTTCGAATTCAGATTCATGATAACTGTTACAAGATGTGTTATCGCAAATAGCAATCAGAGAACCCGTATTTGAAGTTGGGTATATCCAAAGGAACTTCGAGAATGATTGTGTAGCACCTATCGGGGCGTGTCTAATTACTGCACGGTTCGTTCCATTTAGTGAAAGATTGCCGCCACTTCCCGACGAATACATCGCAGCGTTCGTAATTGTTCCAGAAATTGCATTACCTTTGAGATCGGTAATCGTAGTACCCGTTCCAGAATATGAATTCGTATCCGAAAAATCATAGTTTAGGAAGAGATCTGAAGTAAGGATTGGGTATTCAGCATCAGATGCGCTGGAGTATGCGATATCGGGTGGTGAATTAATGATCAGAGTAAGTAAAAGTGTTCGTTTGACATTTGATCCGTCTGTAACCGTTATGGATTCAGTGTAGGTACCAACCGAAGTTGCAGTATCCGAAATCAGCGTTATATATCCAGAGGCAATCGTTGAAGTATCAATGCTGACAAATCTTGGTGCAGGCGAAGATGTGTGAGCCAGTCCGGCTACTCGAGTTCCATATCCTCCGGAAATATCAAGCCTTGTTCTGACTGGCTTTCCAAAAGTTGACGATATAACAGTGGGGTTTCCTGCAGACCAAATTAGTGGATTAACCACATTAATTTGAACCGGAAGTGTCGATGTATTGCCGCTGAGATCAGTCGCAGTAATCGTTTCGTAATAAGTCCCGACCGCAACGGTTGACGCGATTGTGAGGGAGGCGCTATCTATAGCAGTATTTAGCGTGATTCCTGGAAGAGTTGGGGCGACAGTTAATACGTTGTTATATCCAAGAACTGCTGTATATGTATCACTCACAGTTACCGAGTTTGCAGCTGCGTTTATAACCGCAGGCGCAAGGTATGTGTTTTGATATGAATAGCCCTGAACTCCATATGTACTAGCCAAATAGTCTTGAACTTGCTGCATTTCGCTCGTCGTAAGTTTGCGATCAAACATAATTACTTCAGCCACTGCCCAGCCGCTCGAATAGTCTGATCCAACATACTGACCGGCATTGATTGTGAGTGGTGTAAAAGTATTTGTTGAACCATCTGCGGTCCCCGTGTTCGAGGTAATTATCGTGCCGTTATAACCAATGCCTTTGTAATAGTCAGTCTGACCGCTAGAAACTACCCAGTTTTGGCTATAAATATTGTTTGCAGTCGCAGATACCCATGGCGTGACCCAAGCACCACTGTGGAATACGCCTGATGTATTTCCATAGAAACCAAAAAGTTGATTTCCAGATTCATTGTCAAATAGTCGTGCGCTACCTGAATATTGTGACGTAGTTAATCGGGCTACCGAGAAAACTGTCCATTGAGAATCTGCAAAAGTTGGATTCTTAAATTGAACGCCATCTGGGGATGCACCGGTCGCATTCGTCGCACCGACAACGGTTTGGAAGGATTTCGTTGAACCGTTTTGACCTACAGTGGTGGTTGCAACTGTTGGGGCGCCTTTGATGTAGCTGGTATCTCGACCGTTACCCGAGGAGTCGTACCAAATCTTAGATGTCGCGTTGTAATCCGATGCCTTAAAGCGCATATAGGGCGAAAGCGTTATCGGATCAGTTCCTGAAATAGTGCCACGTATTTTTACTGGAGCCTTATAAATCGCATAAAGTGTTAAATCTGGTCCTGTGTAAGAGGCTCCAACTGAGTAAAACGTGCCAGTTCCGTCCGCCTTTGTATTCCAACCAGTAAATGATTTTCCTTTAACGGTGAGGTTTCCTGAGTTTGTGGCCAGAGTTCCACTGCTTCGTTGGAAAACCTGAGTGGCTGGCGCTGTTCCTGTCGTCGCTCCGTTGCCATCGTAAGTGATTGTTGAGCCCCACACGGCGTAGAGAGTTGCATTTCCTGGGGAAGCGAAATCAGCTACCGGATTGAGTGAAGCATATGGAGATCCAGCCGAACCACTTTCAAATCCGTATGTGTTCTTGAAGTATCGATTTATGTAATCTAATTGTGAACTGCTTAGCACTTGATCGTAAATAATAATTTCACTGAACTCATAATCAACGTGGTCTGCCCACGTACTGCCGTTCCAATATCCTCCACCAATAGATATTGCTGGAAGACTCACGTAGCTTCTGTACGTTGAAGTAAGTTTAACGCCGTCTAGATAGATATCATTTCCAGTATCACAGTAATAGTGCCAGTTGTAATCCACGGCACTCGGATTCACATTCCAATCAACAACGTGGTGAGTATTTCCGACAGCCCCGTAATACCAACCGTCAAGCCAGTTCGTATCTGTGCCAGTGAACATTCTTCCGTTTTTTGACGGCAGAGTGATTCCTTTGACGGGCCATTTTGCCATTGCACAAAACGTGTAATTCGGGAGTGTGTTATTTCCGAGTCTAATCGGATTGCCAACTGTGCCACTTACGGTTGAGAAGGTTGCTGAAGTTCCCCAACCAGTTTGATTTGTGTTTAATGTTGGAGCCGTCGTCGTCCAATTAGAAATCCCGGCACCGTTGTAATTCGTAGGTGTCCATGATGTGCCGTTGTAATCACTTGCTTTCAAACGAATATTTGGTGTAGGTAATGCATTGAGACTTGTTGCATATGAAGCTCCGCTTACCACAGCGGAACTGTCGGAAGGAGATGTGCTCCAACCGGTTAGCGTGTAACCGGCCTTTGTATTCGTTGTACTTGGTAGATAGGTCTCGTAACTTTTATTCAATAGTGCATTGTAGTTTTGCAAAACTTGTCCATCAGTTAATGCGACGTTGTACGCCTGTACAACGCCAATCTGTCCTTGGAAATATCGATCACTATTCTCAACGGACTTACCGATGAAAGTATTAATCGTTGAAGTAAAACTCATTGAACCTGAGGCAGCGCTGTATACACGAACTCCATTGATAAAGATATTTATATTTGTTCCATCATAAGTAGTTGCGACGTAGTACTGAGTTCCAGTCGTGACGGTTAGGCCAGTGAATTGATAGGAGCCTTGTCCGGTTCTATAACTTTCTACTTGCTTATTAATCAGACGAAATAAGAATGAACCGCCAGCGTTGTAACGACAGATGATGCACTGTTCGGCCTTACTTGCCGCGGTGGTTTTAATCCAAGCTCCAAATGAATATTGCTGAGTACCTTGATAATTAAGGCTCGTATTTCCTAGATCAAAGTATTGAGACGTTCCATTGAAGTTGAAGGCTCCATTTGCTGAGTCAAATGTTGGAGAGCCAACTGCTGTCGCGTTCCTGCCATTGCCTGACAAGTCATACCAAGTAGAACCTGTACCTGAATAGCTACGCGCGTTCGATGCATCCAGGTAAAGATCCAGTCCAGAAGTGACCATTCCCTTTGTCAGGACAGATCCATTATTTACAACTGTAGAAGCTTCACTTCCTAGCGCTGTTGTTGTATCTATGACTCGGCCTATTACTGGGCCATTTGCATTGTAAGAAAGCACAGAATTCCACTGGGCATAGAGAGTTTGTGAACCGAGCGCTTGATAAAGAGATCCCGCTGCGTAATTTGTACCTTTTCCATTCGCAGATGTATTCCATCCAGCAAATGTGTAACCAGTACGAGCAACGCCACTTTGAGTCGGTAGCGTCAAGTAAGCGTACGTTGATGTTGTAAATGAAGTGGCGCCTGTAAATCCGGAACCATTGTTTGCACTAATAGAAAGTGTCGTCGTTCCATAACGTACGTATACAACTCCTGATCCACCGCGACCACCAGTGCTATTACAGCTTCCAGATGCGTAAGCACCAGCACCACCACCGCCACCGCCGAGACCATCGGTTCCGTTACTCGCAATTACTGTAACTGCAGTGGGGCAGCCTGAAATATTCGTTCCGTTTCCATTTGCAGCACCGTTGCCGCCTCCACCAAGACCTCCATAGCCAGCAAAGATTGCGTAATTCCAAGAGCCATTGTTGTAGCCACCTCCTCCACCGCCTCCTGCAAAGTATGTTGACGTCCCACTTATGTCGGATTGTTTACCAACTCCACCATCACCGGCACGACCTGATGAATAGCCCGGGCAATATGGATTCTGTCCGACTGCGCCCGCGCCGCCGCCGCCTGCTGTCGGATAGCCATATGCAGAACCGCAATCCAAACCGCTTCCGCCTGCATTTCCTTGGCCTGCGATTAATGCAGAACCGCCTGTTGGATATGTCCCGCTGCTTGCAGACCCACCTCCGCCAGAACCACCGTCACGGTTATTCGATGTGTCGTAGGACGAACCAGTTCCTCCACCTGCTGAGATGAGTGAACCAAATGTTGAATTTCCGCCTACATTTGCCGCAGTTGTTGTACCTCCGCCAACTTTTGACGCTCCTGAACCTCCAGCGCCTGCAGAAATGGAGACAACCGTTGAGGGCCCGACTGCTGTTGTTGTGTCGATGAATCCACCTGCACCGCCACCGCCGCCGATAAATGCACCACCGCCACCACCGCCGCCGACGACTAGGACACGCGCAGCTGAAACATTTGTAGGGACAATCCATTTGTTTGAAGTTGTTGCATTGCCAGGTGCAGCAAATTTAATGAGGCAGTCGTTGGCAACGGTTGAAACCGTTACGCCAGTTGGGTTGGAAACTCTTGTGGCGCAAGTACCGCTCGAATCAGCATAAACAGTTGTAGCTTTTTGATCAGTCAACAAATTGATGACTTCGCCTTTTGAGAGCGGGCGGTTATATAGAGCTAAATCTGCAATCCCACCTTCGAAGTATGAATCTGAGGCCCAGTTGCTTCGGCCTATGTAAAGATTTGCTCGATCGGTGTTAGAAACCGGTAGTGCCGCAAATGTAACAGCGCCACCAGTGCCGTTTGTGGTCAAGCCGGTCGACCTTACATATGTAGTGGTCGTACCGCTCCAGTAATCACCATTCTTATAAATAGCACACGTGGAACCATTTATGACTACCCCCCAGTGGGTCCAAGTGTTGTCATCTATTGCCCCGACCGCTTTGCAGGAACCAATATTTAAGGAGCTTGCTCCATTGTTGAAGATTTCAAACCAGAGATTATTAGTAGTACCTTCGCGAGCAACTACAAAGTTGTTGTTAGCATCGGCATTACCGAAATCTATAATTCGTTCCCAGTTATTTCGAGTAGAGCCGAAATTTGCATAGAAAGTTGTAGAGAATCCACTGCTAAAGTCGTAATTAAATTTACCAGCCATGGTTGCGTACTGGTTTGTTCCATTAAATTGCATTGAGTTTATGTTGAAAGATCCATTGGAAATTGCGGATGAAGTTAGCGAGTTATAAAGCGTTGCATTGATGTTGTTTCCGGAAACATCGTTCCAGGTATTTCCAGAACCTGTATAAGAGGCATATTGCTTAGCGTCATAGCGAGCAAGGAGTCCGAACGAACCCATCTTGGTCGGCACGTTGATGAAAGTTTCTAGTTTCCATGCGTCGCGGTTTGTGGTGTTGTAGTAATTCACGCCCGCGGTTGCGCCGCACCCAGTCCAGTCGGGCACTGAGCAAGCAGAGTTACTTCCGATTCCAATATCGGGAACTGAATTGTTATAAATATGTTGATTCCATGCCAATACAGTTTTGGTGTTTGTAATATCGTGGACTTGGAAAGAGCCATAGCTAACTGCCGCACCGGAATTGGGTGAGTCGTTATAGTCATAGACAGAGGTACTTCCATCTGCACCGCCGGACCATCCGTTGGCTTGGCTGTAATCATTTGCCCAAATTTCAAGGCGACCAGTAACAGCATGATTATTGAGCGTAGAGTCGCTTGATTCAACAGTCATATTTGCTGCCGAAGCATTGATTAAATTCGTTGTTGTGGCATCAGGAATAGCCAGCGTGGCAATAGAGGCCGCAGGAGTTGTATAAGTCGCTCCACTTGAGTACTTGTTCCCCGTTGTGGTGCCCCATTTATCAAAATCTGCACTTACATAGTTGAACTTGGCTCCGCTATTAGAAACGTACTGCATCTTGTATCGGACTCGTGTAAATGCTGACGATGCATAGACGTTCGCCGCTTGATTTCCATAAGCTGCAAGTCCATAACCTGGTTCGTAAACTATGTTATTGCTTGAGTTTCTCTTTGGGGTTGTCGTTCCATACAACTTGGTCCACGGGTATGCCCAAGGACTTGTAGCTGCGCCCATCTTTGCGGCGACGCGGACATAGTAAGAAGTTCCTGAAGTTAGCCCACTGATTCCGTATGAGTAAGTTCCGGGTGCAATCGCGCTACTTGAAGTTGTCCAAGTTGATCCGTCGGTTGAGTAATCAACTTGGTATCCAGTTACTGTGCTAGCACCATAGGCCGGTGCACCCCAAGTGACGTTGAGAGTAGTTCCATTGGCAGTAGCAGAGATGTCTTGTGGGGCAGTTGTAGTTGAAGTAGCTGCTTGGGCAACGTTCGCAGCTGGAACTACCGAAACAATAAGCGGTGCAACTAATGCGGCAACTAAAAGTCGATGGATTCCCGGACGTTTCTTATTGGTCCAAGCACGTGCAGCGTGTAACCAAGCAAAAGCTTGTTGCTGCATCTCTTTCCCCTTAACCAAAATCAACTGCGATACACATATCTATCTATGCGTATAAGGGGTGAAATATACCGAGAGTCCAACCTTGAAGGCTAGTCGCGGTTTGGAGTAAGCGTGATGGATGAGAAAAGTGGGCCCTGTCGGGCTCGAACCGACGACCCACGGATTAAAAGTCCGTTGCTCTACCGACTGAGCTAAAGGCCCCAACTTATTAACTGGCGCAGTCTACTACCTCAGCGACCGCGACTGGCACGCAGTAATCGGTCGCGGATTGCAACGGAGATATCGTCACCTGACGGCTGGCGCACAATGACGCGAGATAAAGATTGTTCATCAGCACTTCTTAGAGCTGAATAAAGGATGCGTGCAAACTCTTCGTTGCTTTTTGGCGAAGCAAGACGAATCACTCCATCAGGTGTTGGCGTAGATGAATCTGCGATAAACCCGTCGCCTTTTTCTGGAGCGATATCAAGAACCACCTTCGCATTGGGTGAGTAGTGATTTTCAAGCGATCCGCTCACCCGAATTTCGGTTGCATCATATGAAAGGTCGAGCTTCGTAACTTCTTCAATCATCTCTTCAGTAATGGCACCTGGACGAAGAATTTTTGGATATTCGGTTGTGCAATCGATGATGGTGGATTCAACACCTACGAGTGAAGGGCCGCCATCTAGTAATAAATCCTCTGGTGATAAATATTGAGAGAGTTCATCGCTGACTGCTTGGGCAGTAGTTGGTGAGACATGGCCGAAGCGATTGGCACTCGGCGCCGCAACTCCTTTGCCACCAATCTTCTTGAACTCATTAAGAAGAGCGAGTGCGATGACATGGTTAGGAACACGAAGACCCACAGTGTCTTGTCCCCCAGTGATGAAATCTTTAGCTAAAGCAGATCTTTTGAGAATCAGTGTCATCGGCCCCGGCCAGAAGGCGCGTGCGAGTGCGATTGCATAGTCAGGAATATCGGCAGACCAGTCAGCAATATCTTGCATATCGCCGATATGAACAATGAGTGGGTGATCTGCAGGGCGACCCTTTACTTGATAAATGCGCGCAACAGCTGCTTCATTGGTGGCATCGGCGCCAAGGCCATAGACAGTCTCGGTTGGAAAAGCGACTAGAGCCCCTGATTTCAAACTCTGCGCAGCACGGGCCATCGCATCTGCCGTGCAGTTGGATACGAATTGCCCGCTAGTCATAAGTTCAATTATCCAGCCTTTTTGCGAGAAGATAACCACATGGCTGAGCGCATCAAAGTTATGCAGATCATCGCCCGCATGAATGTGGGTGGTCCAGCCGTCATTGTTGCCGAGTTAATGCGTGGCCTCGATTCAACAAGGTTCGAACAAGTTCTTATCACTGGGTACTGCGATGAGACTGAAGCTGACTATTTAGATGAAGTTGCAACGGATATCAAGGCAACTCGTATTGCAGGTCTCGGTCGCTCGGTCTCACCGATTGCGGACTTGAAAGCATTTATTGGTTTAGTGCAGAAGATTAGAACTTTTAAACCCGATGTCATTCATACACATACGGCTAAAGCTGGAGTTCTTGGGCGGTTGGCTTCAATCATTGCAGGACGTGGAGCAACTCGAATTCACACTTTCCATGGCCATTTACTTCATGGGTATTTTGCAGGTTGGAAGACCGCACTTGTTATCGCCATTGAGAAGTTCTTAGCAAAGCGCACTCACTTTCTTGTTGCGATTGGCAATGAGGTAAAGAACGATTTACTCAAAGCTGGAATCGGCTCTGCAGATCAATACAGCGTCTTCTTCCCAGGGTTGCCCGCGCCGCACACGGCAACTAAGTCAGATCTTCGAAAGAACCTTGAGTTAGAACCAACCACTATTTACTGCACCTTTGTCGGTCGCCTCACTCAGATCAAGCGTCCTGATCGTTTACTTGATATCGCGGCTGCAATGGTGAAGCGAGAAGTTGCTGTCCACTTCTTAGTTGCCGGTGAAGGCGAACTCTTCGAAAGTTCGAAAGCGCGTGCTCTATCTGAGAAGTTGCCAGTTACCTTCCTAGGTTGGCGTAAAGATATTGATGACTTATTTGCCGCCAGCGATATCGCAATTCTGACGAGTGATAATGAAGGTATTCCGCTGACTTTGATTCAAGCAGCGCAGGCAGGGCTTCCAATTATTGCTCCAGCAGTTGGTTCTATTTCAGATATTGTCGACAACGATAAGACCGGCTTCCTTACCTCACCTCAACCAGGTGCAATGGCTAGCGCTCTAAGCGCTCTAGCGACCGATTCAGAGCTGCGAAATCGACTTGGTTCTGCGGGTAAAGCCCGCGCGAGCGAATTCTTCTCTCTAGAGCGAATGCTCCGAGATCACACAGAAATCTATAACCGCTCACACAATAAGTAAGAGATAATAGTTTTATGACAACTCGTAAACGTATCGCCATAATTGCCCTTTTAATGACTGTTGCTGCAGGAGTCTTAAGCCCCGCAGCTGAAGCAGCTGCAACTCGCTACATCACAGTCTCAGCACAAGGCGCCGTGAAAGTTGTCCCAGATGCAGTTCGAATCAACGCAACTGCTACCGCTGTAGCTGCAACGAGTAAAGAAGCACTTGCTGCAACCGCAAAGACTGCAACTGCAGTTCGTGCAGCGCTAAAGACAGCGAAGATTGATACAAAAGATATTGCTACTCAGAGCGTTACTGTCTATCCAGAATATAAGTACACCAATGATGGTGGATCTACTCTGACTGGATACCGAGGTTCACAATCATTTACCATCACAGTTCGGGCTGCTGATACAGCTGGCGCGCTCGTTGACTCACTCGTTTCCGCTGGCGGCGATAATTTGCAGATCAACGGTGCAACACCATTCGTACTTGATTCAACTAAATCACTTGAAGCTGCGCGCGCTGCTGCAGTAAAGAGCGCTAAAGCAAAAGCTGCTTCCTATGCAAAATTGATGGGAGTAAAGCTCGGCAAAGTTAATTACCTCGTTGAGAATTCTGCTCCTACAAATTACACACCTGTGATGGCTGTTGCTAAAGCAGAATCTGATGCAACGGTGATTGATTTAGGTCAGCAAGATGTGACCATTGCCGTCACGGTTCAGTGGGCTCTGCTCTAAAACTGCCCGTTTTCTAGGGTCTTTTTCGCGAGTTTGGTCGTGCACGCTTAAGAAGGTACGATTTGCGAGCCTCAAACGTCCCCATCGTCTAGGGGCCTAGGACATCGCCCTTTCACGGCGGTAACACGGGTTCGAATCCCGTTGGGGGCACTCGAGGTAGTACGAAGGCTTTGATTTATCAAGGCCCGGTAGCGCAGTTGGTTAGCGCGCCGCCCTGTCACGGCGGAGGTCGCGGGTTCAAGTCCCGTCCGGGTCGCGAAAGAAGAGAGTGTCCACACGCTCTCTTCTTTTTTTAACACAGCAGTATCTACAACTACATATTGGCTCGGTAGCTCAGTTGGTACGAGCGCGCGACTGAAAATCGTGAGGTCGACAGTTCGATCCTGTCCCGAGCCACAAGTGCTTTACCCAGAGGTTCTACAAAAGTTTTGGAACTTCGCCCATTAACTCTTCAAGCCTTGCTTGGAGAGTTTTTTCATCTCCATCTACCAAGAGTCTTTTATCGCGGCCGAGTTCCCCGTAAACAATTGTGAAATCTCGAGCGCGCAAACTAAATGCGCTAGCTAACTCTTTAATAACTGCTTGATTGGCTTTGCCATCGACAGCAGGTGCTTGAACTGCAACAACTAAACGTGGAGGTTCGCCGACGCTTCCTCCAACTTTATTTCGCGAAGAATTGGGACGAACTCTGATTTCAAGAAGAAAAGGCACTGCTTAAAGAAAATTTAGCCTGCAGAACCTGAACCAGATGGGCCAGCCTTGCGCTGAACTTGTGGAGCTCCACCGCTGCGCTGTCCGCCGCGAATCTTTGATCCAGATTCAGAATGTGTTTGAGTGCCTGGAGCGCCCTTCTTATTCTTCTTTGCTTCGAGGGCAGCAAGCATTCTTGCTTTCATATCATCATTCTTATCGGTCATGGTGTGAGTCTACCCCTCAGATGGAATCCGTAAGAAGAATACGAGTTTTGCAACCCAAACTGTTGCTCCAAAGATAATCAGCTGAAGTCCATATGAATCTGGCCAGGTATAGATAGCGACAGCGATAAGACCATAGAAGGAAGCAAGGCCCCACAAGGTAAATGCTGTGGTGCGACGGTTGAGTCCCTTTCGCATCAAGCGATGTGACAAGTGATCTCGTCCACCTTGGAATGGAGAGATGCCGCGATAGAGGCGTGAGATAACTGCGACAGTGGTGTCGAGAATAGGAGTTGCCATCAAGAAAAGTGGAATTGCCAGCGATTTATAAGAAGGAATAACGCCAGGGCTTAAACGAATCGTGAGTACCGAGATGATGATTCCGAGGAAGAGAGAACCAGCATCTCCCATATAAATCTTGGCGGGGTGGCGATTCCAGATAAGGAATCCCGCAGTTGCGCCAGCTGTCACGATCGCAAGAGCGCTGACCAAGATTTGTTGGCGGTCGTAGGCGATAAAGAAGAGGAAGAAGGTAATAACAGCAACTGTTCCGGCGGCACCACCATCATGGTTATCGAAGAAGTTGATCGAATTACAAACACCGACAATCCAAAGGACGGTGATGAAGTAATTCAGTAGATGGTTGCTAAAGGCAAAACCCATAGTGTCTGTAACAGTCAAAATTACTGCGACGATAATTCCAGTAAAAGTCTGTGCAACCAGACGTGGCCAAGGTTCAAGTCCCTTGAGATCATCCCAAAGCCCCATCGCCGAGATTGCAATCGCGGGCACAAGAACAAAGCTTGCGAGCTTTAATCCTTCGAATGAAAAATCAACAAGAAGAAGTGATCCATAAGAGGCCGCGACAATTCCAATTGCAATTGCGACTCCACCTAAATATGGAACTGGCTCTTTCTGAGCTTTACGAGCAAGAGTTGGTGCATCTACTGCATCGATACGGAGAGCAAGTTGTCGAATCGGTGGAGTAATAAGGCCAACAAAAATTAGAGTAAGAAAACCAAGTAAGAAAAATTGCGCGATTGAATAAGTCATGGTGCTATAAAAAGATTAGTTCTGTGCCTTGAAGTAATTTGCGCGAAGATCATCGACTTCAGATTTGCGATAACGACGGTGGCCACCCAATGTACGTATCGAGGTGAGCTTTCCGGCCTTTGCCCATCGAGTGACTGTCTTGGGATCTACGCCAAAGAGATCTGCGACCTCGCGTGGAGTAAGCAGCACCTCTGCATCAGGCAGACGATTCATAAGCTCTCCCACATAATTCGGTCATCGGTGCGCGGACTGAAATGTCCGTTTTGCTCCGTAATGACGGGAAGTATTCCCCACCAAATCACCTCTGGCAATACCGCTGGAGATGATTTATTGAGCGCTAAATAGCGGATTCGAAGGCTTGAACTGCGCGCCAACGGGTCACAAGTCGTTCATAACCCTGACCTGCGATTGCGCCATCACCGGCCGCGAGCCCAGACAAGCTAAAGGCAACATCTTCAATCGAAGAGTCATCGTTAATTCCATCGAGCCCCTTCTCGCGAAGAGATGAATCGAGATAAGCCGCCAATCCGCCGTAATCGAGTTCGACTAGTGATTCGGGGTGGAATAACTCGAGCCAATCGATCATATTTTCGATCTCTTGTTCGACAGGCCCCTGTCCAAATGCGCCGAGAACAGTTTCATGAGAATTTAAAGCGCGTTCGCGAGCCTTCGACATCGTGGTGCGCGCAAAACAGTAAGGGCCATCTAGATCTTCTCCGCGCACTCGTTCATCTGGAGTAAAGATTGAGAACCAGCGAGGTGGGATGACCCAATTTTCGGTAATGATGTGCGGGACGCGATCTTCAAGTAAATCAACGCCAGTTGTAATTACCTCTTCGAGTGAGGGCGGAATAAAGAATGGCGTAATTGAAGATGGAAGTGAATCTTTAAAATCATCGAGGGCTGCCCAACAACGAGTTGCAGTTGACCAGGGCGATACATAACGCGTTCCATTGATGTCGAGAACGTGCGCACCATCGGGGCGAACAGCTGGAGGTTCAGGAAAAACTAAACGACGGAGAGCGAGCGCCTGCTCTTCTTTCCGTGAATCAATGGATGCATCGATATTCTGCCAACGAATTCTGTCGACAGGTTCAAATGCAGAGAGCGGTTCGTAAATTCGCAGTGACGCGACATACGGCGTTGGTTTCACGCGCGTGGAATGTAATTGCCTTCAGCAAAAGGATCGTCATCATCCTGATTCTGCTGATTAGGGACATCTCCGTGGAGTTCCTTTGCAAGGCGATCGAGGTCCATATCTTGAGAGTTGTACTTCAAATCGCGAGCAACCTTGGTCTGCTTAGCTTTTGCACGGCCGCGGCCCATGGGCGACCTCCTTACGAATAGCTGATGTGCCAGGCGCGTAGGTTATCGCGCCTGAGCGCTGGACTCCAAAGCAACGGCAAATGAGCCTGTTTTGACCCGATGGCGGAGGGCGAAGTAGCCCATCACCTGCAGGAAGACGCTCAAGGTCATCGTTGGGATGCGGAAGCGGTGATCTCCGATGGTTCCCATGGAGACAAGCCAAGAGATAACCACGGGGATGAAGGAGGCATAGGCCAAGTTCGAGTAGATCCCCTTCATTGAACGGAGCCAGAAGAATCCAAGGAAGAAGAGGGAGATGCAGCCAATGACCCAGAAGAATGAAATTCCGCGGCCCACTGATTTATAGACAAGGTCATTGCCGGTTTGGCTACCACTTGCAATATTTACAATCGGATTGACCTTAAGCCACGGGTTACGCGCCATGGTTCCGTTTCCTAGCGGACCAGACCATGGAGACCAATAGAACCAAGCCTTATTAATGAATAGGCGAATTGATTTAAGAGGATTACTTGCGTACCACTTGATCACGCACTTCACGACTTCGTTATCGGTCACTGCTGTTGCTGGCGGAACTGGATCGCATGGAACATCAGGACCAGTGTGTGCGTAACCACCCTGGGTTTCATCACCTGCGCCAATACGCATGGTGACACCCAAGTTTGTAGAGATAACTGATTTATCAATCGACTGAATATTTCGCTGAATCATGATGGCGGGTGCAATTGCCATGATGGCAACGACTCCAACAAGAATGAGAGCTTGCGCCTTACGCCCAGCAGTAATCAGCGCCCAGAAAATTGCAATGACAATTGAGGTGAGAATCCAGCGAGGCTGCATAAATGAAGCGAGTGCTGAGAAGAATCCCACTGCAACGATGCGCAGAATAAATGATCGATTAATCTCTGTGGCCTGACGAGATTTAATAATCAAACCGACCACCATCAACATACATGCAGCAATAGGACTTTCATATCCGACAGCAAGTGAACTGAGTGAAAGTGTTGGGTTGAAGGCAAGTGCAAGGCCGATAACGAACATATATGGCTGCAACTTGGTGCCACGTAGCTGCTTTACAAAGTAATAGCTTGCGTATGCGTAAAAAATGGATTGAGTAAATGAAATTAAATAAATTACATGCGCTAAGGAAATTTTGGTAAGCAGCCAGATCAGAATTGGATATCCAGCTGGCCAGTACGACAAGATGCTCTTATCGCTGAAATAACCTTGCTGAAGTAGGCCATCGACACCACTTAGGTAGTTCTCACCATCCGCGCCCAACCATCCACCAAGCATCGAACCATCGGCACCCTTGATATTGGCCATAATGATGAGCTTGATGATGAAAGCGACAACCGGAATAGCAATCAGATAGAAATTAATCTTCTTCGCAGATGTTGCCTGCTTCTGTCGTGCGACCTTGGACTTACTTGCCATGAAATTTACCCCTTGTAGTCAGATACCAAGTATGAACGAGCAGCGTCGTTATCGGCTGAAGGCTCAACGACGCCAGCAATCCAAGCCGACATTCCACGCGCTGCCAAAGAGCGAATTACTAAGTCTCCGATAGATGGATCGACTACTGCAGACATTCCGATGCCGCAGTTCCAGGTGCGTTCCATATCTACTTGTGGCACTGATGCCACATCAGCTAAAAATTTAGTTGCCGCCGGAAGAGCCCAAGTAGAGCGGTCATACTTTGCTGTGAGGCCAGCAGGAATAACGCGTGCGGTGTTATCTGCAAGCCCGCCGCCGGTGATGTGGCTAAAGGTGCGAAGCTTTTCACCTTGTGCCTTGATGAGTGCAAGACAGTCGAGTGAGTAAATCTCAGTTGGAGTAAGAAGAATTTCACCGAGTGACTTTGAAAATCCTTCGTAGGTCTTTGAAAGGTCAAGTTTCTTTTCGCTCAAAATATGGCGAATAAGTGAGTAGCCATTTGCATGGAAACCGCTCGCTGGCATCGCGATGATCAGATCGCCTGCCTTGACGCGATGCGCACCTAGTTGCTTATCAGCATCAACTGCACCTGTTGCAGCACCTGCGATATCAAATTCATCTTCTGCAAGAAGTCCTGGGTGTTCTGCAGTTTCTCCACCAACAAGAGCAGTTCCGGCCTTTACGCATCCGCGAGCAATTCCGGCGACGATATCTGCAATGCGCTCAGGGATCACTTTTCCGACAGCGATGTAATCAGTCATAAAGAGTGGTTCTGCGCCGCAGACAACAAGATCATCAACAACCATGGCAACAAGATCTTCGCCGATGGTGTCGTACTTACCTATTGCACGTGCAATCTCAGTTTTTGTTCCAACGCCATCAGTTGATGTTGCAAGAAGTGGTTGCTTCATCTCTTTGAGCGCAGAAGCATCAAAGAGACCTGCGAATCCACCAATACCACCCATGACTTCAGGTCGTGATGCGCGGGCGATTGATGCCTTCATCAATTCGACTGCGCGGTCTCCTGCATCGATATCAACGCCAGAATCTTTATACGTTGCCATTACTTATGAACCTTTTCTGTGTGAACATCTGTGACTTCAAGGCGCATCTTGCCCTCTGACATATCTGTTGGAATCGCAATTGGGTATTGGCCAGAGAAGCATGCGCGACATAGTTTCTCTTCTGAAACATTTGTCGCCTCAATCAATCCTTCTTCAGAAACGTAAGCGAGTGAATCTGCACCAATGGAGCGGCGAATTTCTTCAACTTCTAGCCCGCTGGCAATTAGTTCTGCACGAGTAGCGAAGTCGATTCCATAGAAACAAGGCCACTTCACAGGAGGAGATGAGATTCGTACGTGGATCTCGAGAGCGCCAGCCTCACGCAACATGCGAACAAGTGCACGTTGCGTATTGCCGCGGACAATCGAATCATCGACAACGATGATGCGTTTTCCCTCAATGATTTCGCGTAAAGGATTGAGCTTGAGGCGAATACCAAGTTGGCGAATAGTTTGTGAAGGCTGAATAAATGTGCGGCCAACATAGGAATTCTTAACAAGTCCTAAGCCGTACGGAATTCCTGATTGCTTTGCATAGCCGATAGCTGCGGGAGTTCCTGACTCCGGTACGGGAATAACAAGATCGGCATCTACTGGCGACTCGATTGCGAGGCGCTGCCCGATACGTCCACGGACTGCGTGAATACTCTGTCCAGCAATAGAAGTGTCTGGGCGAGCAAGATAAACATATTCGAAGATGCAGCCCTTTGGTTCTGGCTTTGCCCACATCTCAGAGCGAATTCCATCTTCATTGATTGCAAGGAATTCACCTGGTTCGACTTCGCGAACAAAAGCTGCACCGACAATGTCGAGTGCTGCAGATTCAGATGCAACAACCCAACCGCGATCTAGTTTGCCAATAACAAGTGGGCGAACTCCATGGCGATCGCGGGCGGCGTACAAGGTGTGCTCATCCATAAATACGAGTGAGAACGCACCTTCGAGCTTTGGCAAAACTGCGAGTGCGCTTGCTTCAACGTTCTTCTCATCTTGCAAACCAATGAGTGCCGTCATGATTTCGGTATCTGTTGTTGCGCCGCGTTCATTCTTTGGTGTTTCAACCTCAAGCTTCTGCACTAACTCGGCAAGATCACCTGTATTTGTGAGATTGCCATTGTGAGCAAGCGCCAGAGTTCCGTACTTTGTTGGGCGAAGTGTTGGCTGTGCATTGACCCATGTGCTTGAACCAGTTGTGCTGTAACGGCAATGACCAATCGCAAGATTGCCAACGAGAGAAGCTAAATCTGTTTCGGTAAAGACCTGCGAAACGAGGCCCATATCTTTATAGACCAAGATGCGATCGCCATCAGATGTAGCAATTCCAGCAGATTCTTGTCCGCGATGTTGCAACGCATAAAGCCCGTAGAACGTTAACTTTGCGACTTCTTCGCCCGGCGCCCACACGCCAAAGACTCCACATGCATCTTGTGGACCCTTATCGTCATCAAGCACATTGTGATTTAACAATCCATCTGGGCGACGGCTCATGGTGTCATCCTAAGCGGTAGTAGTTGGGATAAATCAGCGCGGATGCCAGAGGCAGAAATCAGGCCGGCTGCCATTGCATCTGCCCAACTCTTTTCACCATTGGCAAGTGCCAACCATGTCTGTGCATCCATCTCAACAGTATTCGGTGGAGTTCCGCGAGTATGCGTTGGGCCCTCGCCGCATTGCACTGCTGCATACGGCGGAATACGAACTTCGATGGCGCGACCAGGTGCACGTTCAGTAAGGAGAGCAAGAGTCTCCTTCACTTCAGCAAGTACCTGAGGATCGCGCATCGATTTTATCCAAACAGCTTTGGGAAGGTTTCAGTATGCGCTTTGCGGAGTTCAACCAATGAAATCTTCGCATCGTTAATCACGAGTGAATCTCCGCCAGTTGTTCCGATCTTTGTCAGTGCAATCTTCTGTGTCGCTGCTTCAGAAGTAAGAGCTGCAGTTTGTGCAGGATCAATGGCAACCACAACACGTCCTGGCGTTTCACTCAAGAGAGTGAGACCAACGTTGTCGAGTTGCACAGTTGCGCCTTTGTTGTAACGCAGAACCATTTCGGTCAGAGTTGCAGCAAGGCCGCCCTGACTTAAATCATGTGCTGCGCTAAAGATCTTCTTTGTGCGACCTGCAACAAGAAGATCAATTAAACGCATTTCGCGCTGAAGATCCGCAGTCGGTGCAATACCGCCACGTTGGTTGTGCATATATGCCCATTCGCTACCTGCAAGATCGTTGTGAGTTTCACCCAATAGGTAGAGATCCAAACCTGCGCGATCAAATGACATTGGAGTGCGCGTGCGAACGTCGTCGATTACGCCGAGAACACCAATGACTGGAGTTGGAAGAATCGCGACAGCGCCTGTCTGGTTATAGAACGAGACGTTTCCGCCTGTAACAGGAAGTCCCATCTCGAGGCAGCCATCAGCAAGGCCACGTACTGACTCTGCGAACTGCCACATAACGCCTGGATCTTCAGGAGAACCAAAGTTGAGGCAGTTAGTGACAGCTAGTGGCTTTGCACCAGCTGTTGCAATATTACGAGCAGCTTCTGCAAGTGCCAACTTCGCACCTTCGTAAGGGTTGAGATATGACCAGTTGGCATTGGCATCTGTTGCAACGGCAACACCAAGATGAGTCTTCTCATCAATGCGCACCATTCCAGAATCATCTGGCTGTGATTGAATTGAATTGCCCTGAACATAACGATCGTATTGATCAGTAACCCAAGATTTATCTGCAAGATTTGGTGTTGCAGCAAGTTTCAGAACTGTTGATTTGATTTCATCAGCTGATGTTGGAAGTGGAACGTTGATAAATTCCTTAGCAACTGCATCGATATAGGCAGGTTGTGCAAGTGGTCGGTTATAGACCGGTCCATCGTGGGCCACGGTGCGAGGTGGAACATCAACGATAAGTTCGCCGTTCCAAGTAATTTCAAGATGGTTGCCATCAGTTACTTCGCCGATAACGGTGACTGTGACATCCCACTTGTCGCAGATTTCGAGGAAGCGGGCAATCTTGCTCGGTTCAACAATTGCGCACATGCGCTCTTGTGATTCTGACATCAAGATTTCTTCTGGTGAAAGTGAAGGATCGCGCAGCGGAACCTTGTCGAGCTGAACCTTCATGCCACCTGAACCACCTGAAGCAAGTTCTGAAGTTGCACAAGAAAGACCTGCGCCGCCAAGATCTTGAATGCCGACAACTAAATCTTCAGCGAAGATTTCGAGTGAGCATTCGATAAGAACTTTCTCGACAAATGGATCGCCAACTTGAACTGCAGGACGCTTTGCAGGTCCCTTTGATTCAAAAGTTTCTGATGCAAGTACTGATACTCCGCCGATTCCATCTCCGCCGGTCTTTGCACCGTAGAGAACAACGAGGTTTCCAGCGCCAGCAGCCTTGGCAAGCTTGATATCGCTATGTTTCATAACGCCTACGCAAAGGGCATTAACCAATGGGTTTCCGAGGTAGGTCTCATCGAAGACAACTTCACCACCGATATTTGGTAAGCCCAGACAGTTTCCGTAACCACCAACGCCAGCAACAATTCCTGGCAATACGCGACGAGTATCAGCTGCGTCCGCTGGACCAAAGCGAAGTGGATCCATCACGGCGATTGGTCGTGCACCCATAGTCAAGATGTCACGAACGATTCCACCGACGCCCGTTGCAGCGCCTTGGTAAGGCTCGATAAATGATGGGTGGTTATGAGATTCGATTTTGAAAGTTACTGCGTAACCTTGGCCAACATCAACAACGCCAGCATTTTCGCCAATTCCTACAAGAAGAGCATCGGTCTTAACTGCCTTGTCACCAAATTGCTTGAGGTGGACTTTGGAAGATTTGTAAGAGCAGTGTTCAGACCACATCACTGAATACATAGCAAGTTCAGATGAAGTAGGGCGGCGACCAAGGATTTCCTTGATGCGTGCATATTCGTCAGGCTTTAATCCAAGTTCAGCAAATGGTTGTGTTGAATCTGGATTTGCTTGTGCGGTTGCAACGGTATCGAGTGACATTACTTCACCATCGCTTTCAAGACAGAGGTAAAGAATCCAAGGCCATCAGCTGACGGACCAGTAAGTGAATCGATTGCATGTTCTGGGTGAGGCATTAATCCGACGATATTTCCGCGCTCGTTAGTGACGCCTGCAATGAGATTGCGCGATCCATTTGGATTCTCGCCGACATAGCGCGCAATGATGCGGCCTTCGCCTTCAAGCGTCGCAAGAGTTTCGTCATCGCACATATATGCGCCTTCACCATTCTTTAAAGGAATGAGAATCTCTTGCCCTTGATTAAATGAAGATGTCCATGCGGTATTTGTATTTTCGATGGTCAGCTTCTGATCACGGCATAGGAAGTGAAGTTCATGGTTACGAGTAAGCGCACCCGGAATCAGGTGAGCTTCAGCAAGGACCTGAAAGCCGTTACAGATACCTAGTAGAGGCATTCCGCCTTGGGCTGCCTTGATGATTGGCTCCATCACAGGAGAGAAGCGAGAGATTGCACCGCAACGGAGATAGTCACCGTAAGAGAAGCCGCCAGGGAGGATGACTGCATCTACACCGTGAAGATCTGCATCGTTATGCCACAAAGCAACTGATTCGCCACCAGCATGGCGCACAGCGCGGGCTGCATCTCGATCATCGAGAGTGCCTGGAAAAGTTACGACACCAATTTTCATCGTTACTACTTCTCCACTCGAACTGTGAAGTTTTCAATGACAGGGTTTGAAAGCAGCTTCTCTGCCGCCTTTTCTACATCAGCAAGTTGAGCTGGAGTTGGTTCGCCATCGACTTCGATTTCAAATCGCTTTCCTTGGCGAACATCTTTGGCAAAGTTAAATCCAAGGCGAGGCAAAGCTGCAGCAACTGCCTTTCCTTGTGGGTCAAGAATTTCGGGCTTTAACATCACATCGACCACGATCTTTGCCATTTATGTTCTCCCTGTATGTGTTTATCTAGTGTGTTAGAACTTGCTACCGGTAATACGTTCAAAAGCTTCTTCATATCGCGCCGCAGTTTTTTCTACGATCTCTGCAGGCAATTCTGGAGGTGTGGATTCTTTATCCCATCCACTTGATGTCAACCAATCACGGACAAATTGCTTGTCAAATGATGGTTGCGATTTTCCTGGTGCCCAACCATCGGCTTCCCAGAAACGTGAAGAGTCAGGAGTCAGCGCTTCATCACCTAATGTAATTTCGCCGTTCATATTGATTCCGAATTCAAATTTTGTATCTGCCAAGATAATTCCGCGGCTGCGAGCAAAGTCAGCTGCTGTGTCGTATAGCTTGATAGTGAGGTCGCGCAGTTCTGCTGCTTGATCTGCCCCAACAATCTTGGCTGCGCTCTCGAAATCGATATTGATGTCGTGGTCGCCGATCTCAGCCTTTGTTGCTGGGGTAAAGATGCTTGTTGGAAGCGCTGAACCATCTAATAACCCTGCTGGGAGTGGGTTTCCGCAGACTGCCTGGTTGCCCTTGTATTCAGCAAGTCCGCTGCCAGTCAGATACCCACGAGCTACACATTCAATCGCAAACATTTCCAATGGTTGAACAATGACCGCTCGATCTGCAACAGATGCAGGGACATCATCACTAACGATGTGGTTGGGGACGATATCTGCCAAGAGTTCAAACCAGAACAGTGAAAGCTGAGTAAGGATTGCGCCCTTATTGGGAATTGTTGTCGGCAATACCCAATCAAATGCAGAGATGCGATCAGATGCAACTAAAAGAATTTCGCCGGATTCATTTGTATAGAGATCGCGGACTTTTCCTGTGCGAAGGTGCTTCCAACCTTCGATGACTGGTGCTGGCGGTGCGCCAGCTGCGCCGAAGCCGCTCACCGGATACTGGCGGGTTTGTACTGCGCTGCGGCAGGGTGCGCGGATGTAATCGCGTCGATGCGACTTACAACTCGAGCTACTTGTTGGCGAGCATCGCCAGTAAATTCAATTGGGTTTCCAATGAGCGCATCGAGTTCTGCGCGCTTAAAAGGAATGCGGTCATCGCCTGCAATTGCGTCGAGGAAATTATTTGGCTTTCCTTCGCGCATACCGAGGGCTGCAGCAACTGCATGTTCTTTAATCGCTTCATGCGCGACTTCGCGACCAACGCCAGCTTTAACAGATGCCATCAAAATCTTTGTTGTGGCTAGGAATGGCAGGTAACGCTCGAGCTCCGCAGAGATCACTGCAGGGAAAGCGCCGAACTCGTTGAGAACTGTAAGCATTGTTTCGAGCAATCCATCCATCGCATAGAACGCATCGGGAAGTGCAACGCGACGAACAACGCTGCATGAAACATCGCCTTCGTTCCATTGATTGCCAGCGAGTTCAGAGACCATCGATGCATAGCCGCGCAAAATAACGGTGAGGCCATTTACTCGCTCGCATGAACGGGTATTCATCTTGTGTGGCATCGCCGAAGAACCAACTTGGCCTGCCTTAAAGCCCTCTGTAACAAGCTCTGCGCCCGCCATTAAGCGGATGGATGTTGCAAGAGACGATGGTGAAGTCGCCAACTGAACAAGCGTTGTAAGTACTTCGTAATCAAGTGAACGTGGATAAACCTGGCCAGTTGAATCGAGAACGCGATCGAAGCCGAGCTCCTTGGCAATCGCAGATTCGAGTGATTGGTGCGCTTCGGTGGATCCGAGCAAATCGATTGAATCTTGAGCTGTTCCGACAGGACCCTTGATTCCACGCATTGGGTAGCGACTCTGTAAAGAAGCAAGACGCTCGTATGCATAGAGAAGTTCTTCGGCCGCAGATGCAAAACGCTTTCCGAGTGTGGTGATTTGTGCGGGCACATTATGTGAACGACCTGCGATTGGCTGATCTGAATACTGTGCGGCCTTTGCGCCAAGGGCTGCAAGGAGTGCAACTGTCTTATCGTGAACAATTGCTAAACCGTCGCGGACCTGAAGCGCTTCGATATTTTCAGTAAGGTCGCGACTTGTCATTCCGGCATGGATTGCTTCATGTCCAGCAAGTGCGTTGAACTCTTCGATGCGTGCTTTGACATCGTGGCGAGTAACTTTTTCGCGTGCATCGATAGAAGCTAAATCAACTTTTGTTAATACTTTTTCATAATCCGTAATCACTGCATCAGAGATTGGATGTCCGAGCTTTGATTGCGCACGAGCAACGGCAAGCCATAACTTACGTTCGGCGATAATCTTCTGTTCTGGCGCAAAGACTTGGCGCATCTCATTCGATGCATAACGATCAGCTAATACGCTCACTGGTGCATTCTCCCCCATTTAATTGCCCTTCTCAGCGACCGACGCATTGAGCGCGATATCAGAGCGGTAGAACGATCCTTCTAGTTCAATCTGTGAGATTGCGCGATATGCGCGGTCACGAGCTTCAGTCAGATCGCCACCAATTCCGGTGACGGTGAGGACTCGCCCGCCCGTTGAAAGAAGTGCGCCGCTGCTATCGCTTGTGCCCGCATGAAATACCTGTGATTTATCAATTGCGGGAATCGATGAGATAGCAGCGCCTGTCTTTGGCGACTCGGGATAACCCTGAGCCGCGAGAACAACTGTTACAGCGCTTTCATCGCGCCAATGCAGAACCGCATCATCCAAATTATCTGTCGCTGCGTTATAGAGAAGAGTTGCCAACGGTGTAATAAGTCGCGGAATCAGAACTTGAGTTTCAGGATCGCCGAAGCGCGCGTTAAATTCAATGACGCGAATTCCATCATCGGTGAGTGCAAGACCTGCATAGAGGAGACCAACAAATGGAGTTCCACGAGCAGCCATTTCGGCAATCATGGGAGCTAAGACTTTTTCATATGTCTCTTCGACGATGTCATCCGGCGCCCAAGGAAGCGGTGAGTAGGCACCCATGCCACCAGTGTTTGGACCTTCATCGCCATCGTATGCGCGTTTGAAATCTTGAGCTGGTTGCATCGGCAAGATATTGCGGCCATCTGAAATTCCGAAGAGTGAAATTTCTGGCCCTGCGAGATATTCCTCGATGACTACTCGTGAACAAGCAAGTGCATGATCTAGTGCTGCCTGGCGATCATTGGTAACAACAACGCCTTTACCTGCAGCGAGTCCATCATCTTTAACAACATATGGAGCTCCGAAAGTATCGAGCGCGCTTTCAATTTCAGATTGTTCGGTGCACGTAAAGCTGCGCGCGGTTGGAACGCCGGCATCGCGCATAACGCCCTTTGCGAAATCTTTTGAACCTTCGAGTTGTGCGGCTGCCTTAGATGGACCAAAGACAGCAAAACCTGCCTCGCGCAGTACATCAGATACTCCATTAACCAAAGGCACTTCAGGGCCTACGACCACAAGATCAACAGCTATTTTCTGTGCGAGTTTAAGGATTGCGCCGTTATCTGTAATTGCAACAGGATGAAGAGTTGCAAGAGATGCAATACCTGGATTGCCAGGGGCTGCATGAAGTTCAGTACAACTTTTATCTGCTCTTAGTCCTAGTGCGAGTGCGTGCTCACGACCGCCGCTACCGACTAGGAGGATTTTCATGGCTTAGATGAAATCCTTGACGACAATTGTCTGGGTACGCCCGGGCCCGACTCCGATGGCGCTCATCGGGGCGCCTGAAATCTTCTCGAGGAAAGTGATGTAATCCTGAGCATTCTTAGGAAGATCGCTGATCTTCGTAGCGGCTGAAATATCTTCTTTCCAACCTGGAAGATATTCGTAGATTGGCTTTGCATGGTGGAAATCAGATTGTGATGCTGGGAGTTCTTCGACGCGCTTTCCATCGATCTCGTATGCAACACATACTGGAATCTGATCCCAACCGGTGAGAACATCGAGCTTTGTAAGGAAGAAATCTGTAAGTCCGTTAACGCGAACTGCGTAGCGAGCGATAGGTGCGTCATACCAGCCACAGCGACGTGCGCGACCAGTTGTAACGCCGACTTCGCCACCGATCGTGCGAAGTTTCTCGCCATCTTCATCGAACAATTCGGTTGGGAATGGGCCAGAGCCAACGCGAGTTGTGTAGGCCTTAACGATTCCGATGACGCGATCAATCTTTGTTGGTCCGATTCCTGAACCTGTACATGCACCACCCGCAGTTGGGTTTGATGATGTAACGAATGGATAAGTACCGTGGTCAACATCGAGAAGAGTTCCTTGTGAACCTTCAAGAAGTACGCGCTTTCCAGCCTTCAATGCGTTATCAAGCAAAAGCACTGTATCTGCTACGTATGGGCGCAAGATTTCGGCATAGCGTAGGTATTCCTCGAGAACGTCTTCTACTTCAATATCTTTACGGTTGAAGACCTTGATAAGAACTTGGTTCTTATCGCGTAGCGCGCCTTCGATCTTCTGGCGCAAGATTGATGGATCAAAGAGATCTTGTACGCGGATACCGATGCGGTTGATCTTGTCTGCATATGCAGGTCCGATACCGCGACCGGTTGTTCCGATCTTTGACTTACCTAGGAAGCGCTCTGAAACTTTATCGATAGTGCGGTGATACGGAGTAATCAAGTGCGCATTAGTTGAGATAACTAACTTGCTGCAATCGATACCGCGTTCTGTGAGTCCCTTAATTTCTTCAAGCAATACACCTGGGTCGATAACAACACCATTAGCAATTACTGGGACAACATTGGGAGAAAGAATTCCAGATGGAAGTAAGTGAAGTGCGTACTTCTGATCTCCGATAACAACTGTGTGGCCTGCGTTGTTGCCGCCTTGATAGCGAACAACATAATCAACACGATCACCGAGCAAATCGGTGGCTTTACCCTTGCCTTCGTCGCCCCACTGAGCTCCAAGAAGTACTAATGCAGGCATGGATAAAGCCTCTCCGACTCGTCGTTAATTACTTAAGTAGTGATGTGCCAGTTGAACGAAGATCTTCGCAAGCAACGCCAACACGTGCAGCGATTCCTGCTTCAGCAGCCTTACCCCACGCACGTGGATCGTAAGCCTTCTTATTTCCAACTTCGCCGTCGATCTTAAGAACGCCGTCGTAGTTCTTGAAGATGTGGTCAACAACAGGACGTGTAAATGCATACTGAGTATCTGTATCGATATTCATCTTGATTACGCCGTAATCAAGTGATTCGCGGATTTCAGTAAGAAGTGAGCCTGAACCACCGTGGAATACGAGATCCATTGGCTTGCTTCCTGCTGGAAGGCCGAGCTTTGCAGCTACTGCATCCTGAAGTGTCTTGAGAATCTTTGGCTGAAGAACAACGTTTCCTGGCTTGTAAACACCATGAACGTTTCCGAATGTTGCCGCCACCATGTAGCGAGCATTTGCATCGTGTCCAAGAGTTTCAATTGTAAGAAGCGCATCTTCAGGAGTTGAGTAGAGCTTTGCATCATGCTTTGCCTCGATGCCATCTTCTTCTCCACCGACAACGCCGATTTCGATTTCAAGAACTGTGCGAGCTGCAACTGACTTATCGAGAAGTTCGCGAGCAACCTTCATGTTCTCTGGCATATCAACAGCTGATCCATCCCACATATGTGAGTTGAAGAGTGGCTGCTTGCCTTCCTTAACGCGCTGCGCACCGATTTCGAGAAGTGGACGCATGAAACCGTCGAGCTTCTCCTTTGGGCAGTGGTCAGTGTGAATACCAATGTTGACGTTGTAATTCTTTGCAACAACGTGTGCGAATTCTGCGAGCGCTACTGCGCCATCGACCATGTGCTTAACAGTCGAGCCTGATGCGTATTCAGCTCCACCCCAAGAAAATTGGATGATTCCATCTGATTCTGCTTCAGCGAATCCACGGATCGCACCAATGATGGTCTGCGATGATGAAACGTTGATTGCTGGGTATGCGAATGCTCCGGCCTTAGCGCGGTCCAACATTGCTGCATAAACTTCAGGGGTTGCTATTGGCATTGTGACTCCCAAATCAGTGACTAGAACTGGTGTA
The DNA here is from genome assembly GCA_965268225.1 of Candidatus Nanopelagicaceae bacterium. Classification (GTDB taxonomy): domain Bacteria; phylum Actinomycetota; class Actinomycetes; order Nanopelagicales; family Nanopelagicaceae; genus Planktophila. Next base: position 1,268,729 of record OZ254166.1, read on the forward strand.
AACGCTCTTGACGCACCATTGGGTCTAAGTGAGGCTTACGCCTAATCCAACCACCTACCCCCGCGTATGAAAAATCGGCACACTGAATACGCGAGGGCTGAGGCCTCTGGACTCCTCATTTTCTGTGGCTATGGATGGAGGGTCTTCTGCAAGAAGGCGATGAGGCCAGCTAGAAGGGCTGGGCTACTGAGGACCTTGATCAGGATTGCTAGGAAAGCCGAGAGAGTCATATTTCTCCTTTCATTTGTTGTTCATTTCGCGAAGTGGCGCATTATTCGCGCAAGATCAAAAGCGAAAATGAGCATTCGCACTCATTGTTGATAAGTAATCCCTTTTAAATGCATCTCTTCGGCGGTAACCTGCCACGCATGACTTCTGACTCAATCGAGAATCTCTCCACAGAGAACCGCACCTTTGCGCCTTCTCCTGAATTCACTGCACAGGCAAATGCACAAGCAGCTCTTTATGGTGAAGCAGATAAAGATCGTTTAGCTTTCTGGGATCAACAAGCAGAAGCTCTTATCTGGGAGAAGAAGTGGGATAAGACCCTCGAATGGGAATCTCCATATGCAAAGTGGTTTGTCGGGGGAAAACTCAATGCAACTGTTTCAGCTCTTGATCGCCATGTTGCAGAAGGTCATGGCGGACGAATCGCTTTTCACTTTGAAGGTGAGCCAGGTGATACCCGCACAATTTCTTACGCACAACTTCTTACCGATGTAAGCAAGGCAGCTAATGCGCTGACTTCAATCGGCATAAATGCTGGCGATCGTGTTGCGATTTATATGCCGCTTATTCCTGAAGCAGCTGTCGCAATGCTTGCCTGCGCTCGAATCGGCGCAATTCACTCTGTTGTATTTGGTGGATTCTCTGCTGACGCACTTCTTTCACGCATTCAAGATGCGGATGCAAAGTTGGTAATCACAGCAGATGGTGGATTTAGAAAGGGCGCCGCATTTGCCCTCAAGCCCGCAGTTGATGAAGCGCTGAAAGGCGAGACTAACGTTTCGCAAGTACTTGTTGTGAAGCGCACTGGACAAGAAACTGCATGGGTCGAAGGTCGCGATTTATGGTGGCACGATGTTGTCGATCCACAGCACTCGACGCATACCCCTGAATACTTTGATAGCGAGCACCCGCTATTTATCTTGTACACATCAGGTACAACAGCGAAACCAAAGGGAATTTTCCATACAACAGCTGGTTATTTAACGCAGGTTGCCTACACACATAAGGTTGTCTTTGATATCAAACCTAAGACTGATGTCTACTGGTGCACCGCAGATGTTGGCTGGATTACTGGCCACTCATACATGGTTTATGGCCCGCTGATTAATGGTGCTACTCAAGTCATCTACGAAGGCACACCTGATACACCTCATAAAGGTCGTATGTTCGAGATCATCGAAAAGTATGGCGTCACAATTTTGTATACAGCTCCAACGCTGATTCGTACTTGGATGAAGTGGGGAGATGAATTTCCAAATCAATTTAATCTTTCATCACTTCGCTTACTTGGATCAGTTGGAGAACCAATCAACCCTGAAGCGTGGATCTGGTATCGCCACATTATCGGTGGAGGCAATTGCCCAATTGTTGATACATGGTGGCAGACAGAAACAGGCGCAATCATGATCTCGCCACTTCCAGGTGTAACAGCAACCAAGCCTGGATCTGCAATGAAACCAATTCCAGGAATTAGCGCAAAGGTTGTCGACGACAATGCAGTGGCTGTTCCTAATGGACACGGTGGATTCCTTATCCTTGATCAACCATGGCCATCAATGTTGCGTGGCGTGTGGGGCGAAGATGAACGTTACAAAGAGACTTACTGGTCGCGCTTTCCTGGAATTTACTTCGCAGGAGATGGCGCAAAGCTCGATGAAGATGGCGCAATCTGGTTAATGGGTCGCGTTGATGATGTCATGAACGTTTCTGGTCACCGCATCTCAACGACCGAAGTCGAATCAGCGCTCGTTTCACATGAAGCTGTTGCAGAAGCAGCCGTAGTTGGAGCAGCTGATCCACTTACCGGTCAAGGAATTGTCGCCTTCGTTATTTTGCGCGGTGGCGTTGAGCATGCAGATGGCGATGTACTGATTAAAGAGCTTCGCAACCACGTGGCTAAAGAGATTGGTGCAATCGCAAAGCCGCGCCAAATAATGGTTGTAAATGAACTGCCTAAGACTCGAAGTGGCAAGATCATGCGTCGTTTGTTGAAGGATGTTGCCGAAAACCGCGCAGTTGGCGATGCAACTACTTTGGCAGATCCAAATGTGATGAAGCTGATTTCAGAAGGATTGAAGTCTTCCAAGGACGAGGATTAGCTTCTAAAGACGAGGATTGGAAAGTGCTTTCTCAACTTCGCGGCGAATATCTGCGATAACTGCAGGTGCATGTTTATCAACCTGAAGATAGAACTTACTTTCAGAGACAGCGTTCTGCCCTGCGCTCCATGGCGCCCATAGCAAAATCGTTCCGATGACGTAGAAGAGGATTACATACTTACCTACTTCGAGAACGGCACCGAGCACTGAATCGATAAAGCGAAGTGGGCCGCGGATAAGTGTGAACTTCAAAGTCTTGGCAATCTGAGTACCTACCCAAGCAGCGGCATAAGCCCCAGCGATGATCGCAACGATAAGCCAGCCGCTTTGATCGTGCTGAACCACAAAGTGCATTGCAGCAACGCCACCGACGATAAAGAAAACTGTGCGAAGAATTGTCGTTAACAATCCATTCTTGTAACCATTGAAGAATGCGCCGACAGCAATAAAACCGATGATGAGATCGAAGATCATTTCACTCCCAAATATTTAATGACATCGAGCTCAATTTCCTCAAGTGAGTTGAAGGGCCCGTACTTCTTATGGGTAACTCTGCCTGATGCGTCGATAAACCAAGTGACGGGCACGCCCATTCCAAACTTTCCTCGTGTAGATCCATTGGCATCATAAAGAATTGGCCACGTCATTCCATGAGTCTCAACAAATTTCTTCACCGCTAGAGGGCTTTTCTCCTCGACAGCAATACCAATTAAATTTGCACCGTTGGGATGTTTGTTTATGTAATGCGCGAGATGCGGAAGCTCTTGGCGACAAGGCGCACACCAGGTACCCCATACATTGAGCAATGCGGGGCCTTTGATGGAATCAACTGCTACCCCAGCGCTGCCATCAAGACAATCAAGTGCTTCGCCTTTAACCGGCAAGACTTTGATTGATGCGCAACTCACTACTTCTCCCTTTACTGGAATTGGTTGAGTGAGCGAACATCCTGCGAGGGCAACTACAGAGACGATAACGAGTAGGAATTTCTTCATCGGAAATCCTTATCTGTCTTCACAAGCAACTTTGCCTTCTCTTTATCCATCTCACCGATACCAACGGAAGGGCAAATCTTTGCGAGAGGACAAGCACCACAAGCAGGTTTGCGAGAATGACAGATTCGACGTCCGTGCCAGATCATGCGTTGAGAGAGATTGGTCCACTCTTTCTGGGGAATGAGTTCTCCCACTTCATGTTCGACTTTTACGGGATCCATCGATTTAGTCCATTCAAATCGACGAGAGAGCCGACCAAAATGTGTATCAACTGTAATTCCTGGAATATCAAAGGCATGCCCTAAGACAACATTCGCAGTCTTGCGACCAACTCCAGGCAATGTAATTAACTCTTCAAGTGTCGCGGGAACCTCACCATCGAACTCTTCAACTAATTTAATTCCGAGACCTTTGAGGTGGCGAGCTTTTGCATGATAAAAACCCGCGGAGAAAATATATTCTTCAATTTCAGCAAGTGGAGCCTTTGCATAATCTTTGGGCTTTTTATACTTTTTAAAGAGCGCCGGAGTAATAGTGTTAACTCTCTTATCCGTGCACTGCGCTGAAAGAACCACAGCCACAATAAGCTCGAGAGGATTCTTAAAATCTAACTCGCAGCGGATCTCAGGGTAGGTCTTGGTCAAAATGCGATAGATAGCCCTCGCTTCTCTTCGAGTTTCGCTATCCACGGCCATGCGAGTAAACTACCGACGTGCCTCAAGAAGATGAAGTCGTAAGACGCGCCCCACTCTTTACAGCCCTTGACGATGCTCAAGCGGCATCCCTTCGCGCTTCAATGGATTCAGTGAAGATCAGCAAGGGTGGAATCCTCTTTAAAGAAGGCGATGAAGGCGAGCACGTCTACGTCATCGTTGAAGGAAAGCTCAAGCTCGGAACCGCAAGTGGTGATGGACGCGAAAACCTTCTTTCAATTCTTGGACCCGGCGAAATGTTCGGCGAACTATCTCTCTTCGATCCAGGCCCACGTACATCGACTGCAACAGCAGTTACTGATGCAAAGCTCTTATCTCTTAGCCACGAGAAGTTGATTCCATGGCTTAAGGGCAATCCAGAAGTTTCACTCCATCTTCTTGCGCGATTGGCTCAGCGCCTACGTCGCACCAATGAAGCAGTCGGCGATCTCGTCTTCTCAGATGTTCCTGGTCGCGTTGCAAAGGCGCTCATTGATTTGGGTACACGTTTTGGAAAGAAGACCGATGACGGTCTCTTCGTTCACCACGACCTCACACAAGAAGAGCTTGCTCAACTGGTTGGTGCATCACGTGAGACAGTTAATAAAGCTCTCGCTGACTTTGCGGGTCGCGGATGGCTCAAGCTCGATGGTCGCGCTGTATTGATTACAGATGTAGAGCGACTTGAAAAGCGCGGTAAATGACGGAGCGCAACTTCTTCATCAAGTTGTGAGAGGTTCCTCGTTAAGTTTCTACTTCAGTTATAAGTGTTAACCGATTTCGACTGTTAACTCGACCTCGACAGGTGAGTTAAGAGGAAGTTCAGCAACTCCGAGTGCGCTACGTGCAGCAACTCCTGCATCTCCCCAGATATGCATAAAGAGTTCTGATGCTCCATTTGCAACTGCTGGCTGCGAAATAAATCCTGGTGCACCGTTTACATAACAGACAATGCGAACAACCTTAACGATTGAATCAACTGGAGCAACGAGTTCTACTGCAGAGAGTGCGTTAAGAGCGCAGATCTTTGCTAGTTCATATGCCTCTTCAACTGTTATATCTGCGCCAACTTTTCCAGTCTTTGCGATTGCACCATCGACCATCGGAAGTTGGCCAGCAGTAAAGACGATATTGCCTGTACGAACTGCAGGAACATATGCAGCAAGTGGCTTTGATGAAACTGGAAGTACGAGGCCCTTTTCAGCGAGTTTTGCGCGGACATCAGTCATTACTTAACCTCACGCTTCATATAAGCAACGAGTTGTTCGCCGCCTGGAGCTGGAATAACGGTGACGAGTTCCCATCCATCTGAACCCCATGTATCAAGGATCTGCTTTGTTGCATGTGAAAGTAGTGGCACTGTCGCGTATTCAAACTTCATATTAATTTCCTCCGGCTAGAGCGGCTTTGACGAGAGATGAAACGATTGATCCATCTGCCTTTCCTGCAATCTGTGGCTTGATAGCGCCCATGACCTTACCCATATCGGCAGGTCCTGCAGCACCGGTTGATGCAACTGCTGCAGCAATTAGTGCCTTGATGTCATCTTCAGAAAGTTGTGCAGGTAAGTACTTAGCGATGACTTCGCCTTCAGCCTTCTCTTCTGCTGCCTTATCTGTGCGTCCTGCCTTTGCAAACTCTTCTGCTGCTTCGCGACGTTTCTTTGCTTCGCGGGAGAGCACGGTGATGATTTCGTCATCAGTAAGCACGCGGGCTTCCTTACCGGAAACCTCTTCATTGGTGATTGCAGTCAGAACCATGCGGATGGTGCCTGATACAACTTTGTCGCTGCTGCGAATTGCTTCAGTGAGGTCGCTCTTAAGTGTCTCTTTTAAGGTCATGTGCTCATCTTCTCACAGCCCTGTATCTTGTCGCACATGAGTTACGTGCTGCGCGAGGCCGAGATGCCTATCTTACCTCCTGGCCACGATGATATTCGCGTCCTGCATTTCTCTGACCTGCACCTAACTCCTGCACGTAAGAAAGAGATTGCAGATATCAAGTCTTTTATTTCACTCAAACCTGATCTCGTTATCAGCACCGGTGATTTCTTGGCACATAAGAACGCAGTGCCTGTCGCTCTCGATGCACTCGATGAATTGCTTGATATCCCAGGTCTCTTTGTCTTCGGCTCTAATGATTACTACGAACCTGTTCCTAAGAATCCTTTGAAGTACTTGCTACCGAATCATGGCAAACGAGTTCATGGCCCTGAACTTCCATGGCAAGAACTTGATTCCGGGTTACAAGCTCGTGGCTGGAAGAACCTCAATACTTCACGCACCACAATCACAATCAATAAAACTGTGATTGAAGCTCGTGGAACCGATGATGCGCATCTTGAATTTGACGATTACTCACTTGTTGCTGGCGAAGCTGGAAAATGCCATGTTGCAATCGGTGTAACTCATGCGCCTTATTTACGAATTATTGAAGGTATGAAGAAAGATAATCTCGATGCGATCTTCGCTGGCCACACACATGGCGGACAGGTCCGACTTCCATGGCCTGGTGGTTCAAAGGCGCTCACAACTAATTGCGATCTACCGAATTGGCGTGCACGCGGTCTAACCGTTGTAAAAGGTGAACCGCTCTTAAACGTTTCAGCAGGGATGGGAACTGGGCCGTTCTCACGAATTAGAGTTGCAAGTCCACCAGAAGTTTCGCTGGTGACGCTTACTGCAGCTTTTTAACTTACTTCTTCAACGCCTCAATATCGGCATCAACCATAAGTTCTGCAAGCTCTTTCCAATGAGTCTTTGCCTTCCAATTCAAAGCCTTTTCAGCCTTTGATGGATCGCCGATAAGTGCATCAACTTCTGTTGGACGGATGTACTTCTTATCTGTCTCAACATGGTCTTCCCAGTTAAGTCCTGCACGAGAAAACGCTGCTTCTGCAAAGTCTTTTACTGTTGCCCCTACGCCGGTCGCAACAACGTAATCAGATGGCTTATCTTGCTGAAGCATGAGCCACATTGATTCGACATACTCTTTTGCATAACCCCAGTCGCGAACTGCATCGAGGTTTCCAAGGAATAACTTGTCCTGCTTGCCTGCCTTGATTGCAGCAACTGCGCGAGTGATCTTGCGAGTTACGAAAGTTTCACCGCGGCGAGGTGATTCGTGGTTGAACAAGATTCCGTTTGTTGCATGAAGGCCATAACCATCGCGGTAGTTAACGGTGCACCAGTAAGCCATCAACTTTGCAGCTGCATATGGTGACTGTGGGCGAAATACTGAAGTTTCATTCTGTGGTGGTGGAGTTGAACCAAAGAGCTCAGAAGTTGATGCTTGGTAGAAGCGAATATCAAGATCTGCAGAACGAATTGCTTCAAGGAGACCAACAGCGCCAACAGCATCAACTTGGCCTGTGTACTGAGGCATAGTGAATGAGACCTGGACGTGTGACTGTGCACCGAGGTTATAGACCTCTGTTGGCTTGATTTCGCGGATGAGGTTGGTAAGTCCGACACCATCGATGAGGTCGCCATAGTGCAAGAAGAGCTTTGGGTTCTTATCGTGTGGATCTTGGTAGATGTGATCGATACGAGAAGTATTAAATGTTGAGGAACGACGAATCAGGCCGTGTACTTCATAACCTTTTGCGAGCAAGAACTCTGCAAGGTATGAACCATCTTGACCTGTAACACCAGTAATTAGTGCAACTTTTCTACTCATCGTCTCGCTACTCCCTTTGCAGTTGCATCTTTATACCAAGCGATAGTTGATGCAATTCCATCGCTTAGAGAAATCTTCGGTGCCCAACCTAGCGATTTAGCCTTCGAAACATCAAGAACCTTGCGTGGAGTCCCATCAGGTTTTGATGAATCCCATGCAATTTCACCCTCAAAGCCTGCTAATTCAGCGACAAGTTCGGCAAGAGCCTTAATTGTGAGATCTTCACCTGTTCCGATATTGATGTGATCAGATGAGTTGTAATTCGAACCGAGGTGAACAACGGCAGCAGCGAGATCATCGACGTGAAGAAATTCTCGCTTTGGAGAACCTGTCCCCCATAAAGTTTCAGTTGCGACTTTCTTTTCAGCTGCCTCAACAAAGCGACGAATAAATGCAGGCAGTACGTGCGAACCTTGAAGTTCAAAATTGTCGTTTGGGCCATAGAGATTTGTTGGCATCAAGGAAATCCATGTACGGCCATATTCTTTACGGAAAGATTTAATGAGTTCGATGCCGGCAATCTTTGCAATCGCATATGCAGAGTTAGTCTCTTCAAGAGGACCGGTCAGTAAATACTCTTCTTTGATTGGTTGGGCGCAATCACGTGGATAGATGCAACTTGAACCAAGAAAAATGAATTTTTCAACATCGGCAGCATGGGCTGCTTCCATGAGATTGCTCTGGATGCGCACATTGTCTGACAGGAACTCGACTGGAAATGCGTTATTGGCACCGATTCCGCCAACCTTGGCAGCAGCATCTACAACTAGAGAAGGCTTTGTCTTCTTGAGATATGCCGTCGTGGCATCGCGATCAAGGAGATCAACGACTGAGCGGTTGAGCGCAATGACCTCTGCGCCGGTTGCCTGATAGGCCCGCACGATTGCAGAGCCCGCAAGACCAGTTCCGCCCGCGACAACGATTGTCATGGGTTCATTCTAGTTGTCGTTAGCGAGTGAATTCGACAGCGAGAAGCTCTGCGATTTGTGCAGTATTTAACGCTGCACCCTTGCGCAAGTTATCTCCGCATACAAAGAGATCGAGTGACATTGGGTCATCGATGCTCTTACGCACTCGGCCAACCCAAGTTGGGTCAGTACCGACTACATCTGCAGGTGTTGGGAACTTGTGATTTTCAGGGTCATCAACCAACTTCACGCCCGCTGCATTCTGCAAGATATCTTGCGCAGCTTTACGTGAGGGTTCCTTCGCAAATGTTGCATGCACTGTCAATGAGTGAGTTGTAATCACTGGAACGCGAACGCATGTTGCTGAAACTTTGAGGTTTGGAAGTCCAAGAATCTTTCGTGATTCATTGCGAACCTTGAGCTCTTCAGATGAGTAACCATCTTCTTTTAGTGAACCTGCCCATGGGACAACGTTCATCGCAAGCGGTGCAGGGAAAGGTCCGTTGTCCTTAACAACGCTGCGGAGATCGCCGGCAACATCGCCGACACCTGTTCCTGCAACTGCGCTGATCTGTGCGCGAAGTGCATCGATGCCTGCTTGTCCTGCACCTGATGCTGCTTGGTAGGAAGAGACTACGAGCTCTTTAAGTTCGTATTCGCGGTGAAGAGCGCCCATTGCAACTATCATGGAAAGCGTTGTGCAGTTTGGATTTGAAATAATTCCGCGAGGACGATTCTTTACATCTTGAGGGTTTACTTCTGGGACAACTAGTGGAACATCAACATCCATACGGAACGCACCTGAGTTATCGACAACAACAGCGCCGCGTGATGCAGCAACAGGTGCCCACTCTGCTGATATTTCATCTGGTACATCGAACATTGCAACATCGATGCCATCGAAAGCCTCAGGTGAAAGTGCAACAACGGTGAGTTCTTCACCGCGGCACATCAGCTTCTTGCCTGCACTTCGCGCAGATGCGATCAAACGAATTTCGCCCCAGACATCTGGTCGTTCAGACAAGATGCCGAGCATGACGGTGCCGACAGCACCTGTTGCACCTACAACTGCGAGAGATGGCTTCTTGCCTGATGTTGACTGTGTCATCGACCTGTTCCTCCGTATACGACTGCCTCGTTCTGATCTGAATCAAGGCCGAAAGCTGTATGTGCTGCTTGTGCTGCGCGCTCGAGATCGCCCTCGCGGACAATGACAGAGATGCGAATTTCAGATGTTGAAATCATTTCAATGTTGACGCCTGCTTCAGCCATTGCAGCAAAGAAGGTAGCTGTCACGCCTGGATGCGAACGCATTCCTGCGCCAACGAGTGAGAGCTTTCCGATGGTGTCGTCATATTGAATTGATGCAAAGCCAACTTCGCCTTGAATCTTCTTAAGAACCGTTGTCGCTTCTGCGCCATCTGCCTTTGGCAAAGTGAACGAGATATCGGTAAGACCTGTCGCTGCAGCAGAAACATTCTGCACAATCATGTCGATGTTGAGGTCGTTATCAGCAAGCGCTTGGAAGATGCGCGCAGCAACACCAGTGCGGTCAGGTACACCGACGATAGTTACCTTCGCCTCTGACTTATCGTGTGCGACTCCAGCGATGATTGCTTGCTCCATGGTGCCTCCTTCTGGGTGGTTCTCAACTACCCATGTTCCTTCTAGTGGTGAAAAAGATGAACGGACGTGAATCGGTAACTTGAAACGACGCGCATATTCAACGCAACGCAGGTGAAGAACTTTTGCACCCGCTGCTGCGAGTTCAAGCATCTCTTCATAAGTAACGGTCTTTAATTTGCGAGCTGCAGGAATTGCACGTGGATCTGCAGAGAAGATTCCATCAACATCTGTATAGATTTCGCAGACATCTGCTTCGAGTGCGGCAGCGAGCGCTACAGCAGTTGTATCGGAACCACCACGACCAAGAGTTGTAATGTCATTTGTATCTTGCGAAATTCCTTGGAAGCCAGCGACGATTGCAATCGATCCTGAATCAATAGCTTCGCGGATTCGGCCAGGTGTCACATCGATGATGCGCGCCTTGCCGTGAGTCGAATCTGTAATTACTCCGGCTTGCGAACCAGTGAAAGAGAGCGCTTCGAATCCAAGATTGTTAATTGCAATTGCAAGAAGAGCCATAGAAATTCGCTCGCCCGCTGTTAACAACATATCGAGTTCGCGCCCTGGTGGAATCGGGCTGACTTGGTTGGCGAGATCGATCAATTCATCAGTGGTATCGCCCATGGCGCTGACCACGACGACGACCTGATTGCCCGCCTTCTTTGTAGCAACGATGCGTGCAGCAACGCGCTTGAGCCCCTCGGCATCGGCAACTGAGGAACCACCAAACTTCTGAACAATGAGACCCATGGCTTAATAGTGAAGCACTCTCAATACTCGCGCCACCCGATTAAGGGAAATTCTTAATATATGAGACGGCTTACCGCCCAAATAGTGAGACTAAAGGTTGGTTCGGCCCTCGAAGGCTCGTCCGAGCGTAACTTCATCTGCATATTCAAGATCTCCGCCAACAGGGAGTCCTGATGCAAGGCGCGAAACGTTGATGCCCATCGGCTTAATCAGGCGAGCCAAGTAGGTCGCTGTCGCTTCGCCTTCAAGATTGGGGTCAGTGGCCAAAATGATTTCCGTAATCGCTGAATCTGCAAGGCGCTGCATTAACTCGCGGATACGAAGCTGATCTGGACCGATTCCATCGATTGGGCTGATGGCTCCACCGAGCACGTGGTACTTGCCGCGGAATTCGCGAGTGCGCTCGATTGCAATGACATCTTTACTCTCTTCAACAACACAGATCTTTGTTCCATCACGACGTGGATCGCGACAGATGCGACATTCTGTTTCTTCAGAGACGTTTCCGCATTGAGTACAGAACTTCACGCGCTCTTTAACTGTGCGAACCGCTTCGACGAGGTTAGCTGCGATTTCAGAATCAGATTGCAGAATATGGAAAGCGATACGTTGAGCGGACTTCGGTCCGATTCCAGGCAGGCGACCTAAAGCATCAATGAGATCTTGAATCGCGCCTTCATACATTCCAGTAGACATTAGTCGTGGTTCGTTTCGCTAATGACTGTTGCGCCGAGTTCGGCTGCAAGAAGTGCTGCACCAGAAAGTTGTGTGGGATCGGTTGGCGCCTCAGATGTGCGAACTGCACGAGCTTCAGGAGTTGAAGTTGTATCGATACTTGGATCAACGGTCACTTCAATCTTGCGATCGAGGCCAACGACTTCGATAAATGCTTGGCGCAGAATTTCATCTGATTCGCTGCGAACAAATGAATCACGTGCTCCTGCGTTGACGATTCCAATCGTAATGATTTTCTCGTCGACGCCCAGAATCTGTGCACTCGCTGAAAGCAGTGACCACGTAAGGCGGCGACGCTTCTTTACATTTTCAATAACATCTGGCCACAAGCGACGAAGTCCTGCGACATCTATTGAATCAATCTTTGGTCTCGCTGGCTCAGAAGCTTGCTTCGTCGAACTGCTTGCTTCGCGCACAACTTCGACTCCAGCAACTTCTTTCGCCGCTTTTGCAGGAGCTTCTCGCTTCGCCTCAGCGGTTACTGGACTCACATAATCCGCTGGATCCGGTTGCTTTGAAGCATCCGAAGAATTCTGATTAAGGAGACTATGTGAGCGAAGCGAGTTAGTCGACGTATCAGGAATTCGAGGCAGCGTTGCTATCGACTCTACGCGTTCGAGGCGTTCGATTCGAGCGAGCATGCCGGATTCTGAGGAGTCGCCGATGGGGAGCAATATGCGGCCGCAGATGAGTTCGAGGATTAAACGTGGTGCTGTTGCGCCGCGCATTTGAGTGAGACCTTCAGCAGCAATATCTGCAGCACGTGAAAGTGAAGCTTGTCCGATGTTCTGTGCCTGAACGCGCATGCGTTCGAGTTGATCATCAGGTAGTTCACGCAAGATGCTGTTGGCATTTGTTGCCTCAAGCGCATCAACAATCATCAAGTCGCGCAAGCGTTCGAGTAGATCTTGCGTGAAGCGACGTGGGTCGTGTCCCGATTCAATAACGCGATCAACAGTCTTAAATAACGTTGCACCATCGCGCGCAGAGATTGCATCCATCGCATCATCAAGAAGTGCGCCATCAGTGAAACCAAGTAGTTGGATAGTAATTTCGTAGCTAACGCCATCTTTGCCTGCACCTGCAAGAAGCTGGCCAAGAACGGAGAGCGCATCGCGCACTGACCCGCCAGATGCACGAACTACTAGTGGGATAACGCCCTTAGCGACTTTAACGCCTTCGGATTCGCAGACCTTTTCGAGGTGCGTAGCAAGAATTCCTGGTGGTACTAGACGGAATGGATAGTGGTGTGTACGAGAACGAATAGTTGAAATCAACTTCTCTGGTTCGGTTGTCGCAAAGATAAAGATGACGTGCGCTGGTGGTTCTTCAACAACTTTAAGCAGCGCATTTGCAGCGCCCGGCCCAAGCTGGTGAGCCTCATCGATAATGTAAATCTTGTACTTGCTCTGAACTGGTGCGAAGAATGCTTTATCGCGAAGATCGCGCGCATCATCGACTAATCCGTGTGTAGCTGCATCGAGTTCGATGACGTCGATAGAACCCGGACCATTTGCAACGAGATCTTTACATGATTGGCACTCACCACATGGATTGGGAGTTGGGCCTTTTTCGCAGTTAAGTGAACGCGCCATGATGCGAGCGCTAGATGTCTTGCCGCAACCTCGTGGGCCGCTAAAGAGATATGCATGATGTGTTTTGCCGGATTCGAGCGCGTTAGATAAAGGAACAGTGACATGTTCTTGCCCGATGACATCTGCAAATACAGAAGGGCGATACTTTCGATATAACGCTAACGACATCTTTATCTACTCTCGTTAAGGCCGCGATTCAATTCACTTCTAATTGACCGAGACTTACTTATTCACTTCTTCACTAGCTTTTTAGGGACCTCCGGTGCACCCGCCAGAGCGTACCTACCCTTGCTGTATTCCTACCCTGGGGGAGTTCAGCACGGTGACGTCGCACCGGAGATCTGCCCCAATCTTATGTGTCAACGCTGACTTCGAGCACCGCTACCCTTGGGGCGTTGAGGCTCGCGCCTTAGCGCTGGAGGATTCGCATAGCGGCCGAGTGCGCACGCTTGGAAAGCGTGTATAGGGAAACCTATCGAGGGTTCAAATCCCTCATCCTCCGCTGGATTAACCTCGTGTGTAAGTCACCGACAATGAACTAGAAGCCAAAATCTTGCCTTCAATTAACTTCTCGATTGCCGCCTCGGTTGCTTGAGTCGATGCAATATCTAGAAGTGATGACACTGCGTACAGCGTAAATGTGTATGTCTTGTCTCCTGGCCCTTGGGAACATGGTGGGGAATAGCCAAGAGATTTACCTTGAAAATTCTGACCGAAAGTTCCCTTTACATCCGAAATCGTCGTGAACCCTGAAGAAGCTGCCGGGATGTTGTAGAGAACAAACATCGCATGTTTTCCTGAATCCGTTTCCCCTGGACGAGGTGGACCAGGGAGAGTGTCGAAGGTGACTACATAGGATTTTGTACCTGAAGGTGAACCATTCCAAGACAAAGGTGGCAGCGTTGAACTTCCATCACATGTATAAGTCGCAGGCAGTTTCCCTCCACTACTAAATGCTGGACTGCTCAGCGAAAAAGAACTACTTGTCACCACTTTCATCGATGAACTTGAAATAGATTTTCGCAGCAAGATTGTGTTATCGAGTTTGAGATCTGAACTCCAGATAAGTGAAGCACTTGGTAACCAATTAATATCGAAATAGCCTTCCTTTACACCCACTTCATCCTTGGTAAACACGGAAGCTGACTTCCACGAACTGTCCTTAAATGAATTCGTCGACCAGTTCTTAGGAATAACAGCGTTTGAGTATTTGCAATCATTGAGTGGATTTGAGGACTTTACGCATTCAGGATTTAGCGGAGCTTTGTTGATAACTAACGATTTCCAGCTTGAGTCAGTTACGAGAACGACCTTGTTGGTTGATAGGTCTCGAATTTGTGCGATTGCTCCGCCGTCACCTATCTGTTGATTAGCCTTTCCGATGTACTCAAGTCCAGATGCGTTCTCGGTAAAATCCTTCACCATCAGCCCGACGGTGAATGGGTATGTAGCCGTAAACTTAATTTTTTCGCTATTGAATGACTTTTCCGTTGTGATTGGGACTGAGTCCTGACCTACCTGTTTTCCATTTATGTAGAGAGAAAACCAGTTATCTACCCAGATCTCTGCTTGGAAATTTATCGCTTTTGAAGTTGCTGCTGAGGCAGGGGAAGCCGCCGATGCCAAGGCGAGGGTTAGAGAGATTATTATTCGTTTCATTGTTGTGCCATCCGCGTATACGAGTCGGCGATTTTTCCATCGAAGGTGATGAAGTCAACCTGAGCTGTTGCTCCTGAAGTCGAAACTTTTAGGAATCCCGATCCGCCAATACCTTTTCCAGAGATATATCCATACTGCTTCACATCAATTTTCTCTCCAGGATGGCTTGGTTGCGGCAGAGTTTGATAGATGACTCCATCAAGTTCCTGCTTCACGTAGAGATGATCATGCCCCTTAAAGACAAAGCCAACTTTGTAATCGAGAAGCAATTGATGAATGGGTTTCCCCCATCCCGGTCGATTACTATCAAATCCGTAGGTATCGTCTTTGTTATTGCCACCCCATTCATTCAGTTTGGCAATCTCAACGCCACCTCTTGAAGTTTGATCGCCTACAAGAAGGTGGTGAATATAAATGAACTTGTGGCGCTCTTGAGAATTCTTCAGAGTTGATACAAGCCATTCGTACTGTGGTTTTCCTAAGCTCCATTCCCAACCTTCGACACTCGGATTCTTTGTTGTGTAGGTAAATGGATCAAGAACTATGTGCAATTGATCTGGTCCGGTAAATGAGTAATACGCGAGTTCTCCGGTCTGCTCAGGGAAATACTCCTTGCGATAGCTCTTGGTATTGAACTTGCTATAGCCGAGTTCACCATCGTGGTTTCCTAAGCAAATCTTGAGAGGAACTGATCCCAACTCAGCGTAAAAACCCTTCATTAATTCGAATCGGCCACGAATGTTCGCCTCAGATTTATCCTGCAATTTATCAACCATAAAAATGTCGCCTAAATCCATCAGGAATGCAGGACTCGCAGCAACAATCTGTTTCAGAGTTCCTTTATAGACCTCTGCACTTGAATTTTCATCCATATGTGGATCAGCTTGGATGGCAAAGACTGCATTGCTATTTGCCGACCTTGTCGTGACTGCTCTTTGTGCTAATGAGGCGAAATTCTTGCTTAACCCGACTGCATATTTCACTTTATAGAAGATTTGCGAGTTGGGCTTCAAGCCGGAAATGGTGATATTCGAAGTGGTTCCTTGGGTAATTGTGACGGAAGGGGTTTTTCCAGAAATCGCATTCTTTGAGTAACCATATTCAATAAAAGCATTCACTTTCGCAGAGGCAGAGATGGCCACGGTAAATGATGTTGGGGCTGGTGTTCCAACAAGCTTGGCTGTCACTGGAACCGCTGCGATTGCCCGCGATAAAGGTGAAGTGGCAGCGACACCTAATACCGATGCTTTTAGGAAATTGCGCCGACTAAAGTATGAAAACGGATTACTCATTTTCTTGAATACACCTCAGATCGAGTTGCTCCTGTTGTGTCGGTAAATTCCATACTTACTTGGTTCAAGTTCGCTGTGTATTTCACATGTCCCTCGGTGCCATTTAGCGAATAGATCAAATTGAATGTGTCCGTAGCGATGCGTTCGAGGCCAGTAATCACCGCTCCGCGAAGTGGTTCACCTGCTGGCCTAAAAGCCTTTGTGAGGGATTGCGGATCAACTTGACCTTCTATCTCCGTCACAACTCCCTTAAATCCACCATTTATATAAGGGTACGTTTTTGTGGCGTGATAGTGATAATTCTTCTTTGAATCGAAATGTCCGTTGAATGCGTCGAGGCCAACCACTTTCTTTCCATCAGGTTCTTTCTCGCCATAGATTGGAAAGCCATCGAGTGCATATGCGATAGGTACTTTGGTGCCGACAACACTTTGTAAGTGTGTGGGAGCTACGTGATAGTGATAATCGTCAGCACGTCCGCAGTGGCCGCCCCAGTTATCAAGCTCACCCGCAAGAAGTGCGTCATCACCACGATTATTAAGAGCATTAAAGATTGGAACTCCGTTTACCGCTACTGCAATAGCTCCTCGAAGGAAATGTCCTTTTGCTGAAATCGGATTGGTTGCAATGACTGGGGTAATAGGAAGCGACCAGGCGTTACTTCCGGTATATGGCTGCACAGTGGGAACTTGCTGTTGCCAACTCTTTATACCGACCATCATTTGATGCGCTGGGATTCCATCACTTTCTACCAAGTAATACTTATCGCCTTTAAAAACCTTTACACTCTTTGCAAATGCTGAAAATCCAGGCAGTTTTGCAACGGGTAGCGCCGCCGATGCGCTTTGTTCCGCCAATGAACTCAGTAATCCAACCCCTGTAGCAAGACCAGTAATCTGAAGAAATTTACGGCGATCTAGTTCACTGAGATGTGTTATCCGGTGGTCATGCATTATTACTGCCTCACTATCTTTGGTTTGATCGTGTATGAGTGGGCAGTAGATAGATTCTTTCGACTGGAATCTTGAGTACGTGCTGCCAAGAAGTACTCAATTTTGGCTTCTGCAGGAGTAACCGTAACTCGCACGTGGCCAGAGTTAGGCGCTTTTGTCCCAGTCAAATATGCGCCTTCGTTAAACATCGAGAATGTGTCATCGGCAGGATTAGGCATCGATTGATAAATCAGTCCATCCCTTTCTTGCGTCACAAAGATATGGTCGTGGCCCTGGAAGAATATGGATACCCCGTTCTTCACCATTAAATCGTGAATTGGTAACTCCCAATTTGGCCGTTCCTTTGCGAATGTACTTTGGCCCTTTGGATCTTTTCCGCCCCATTCATAATTTGTTGAGACTTCAACGGCTCCACGACCTGTTCCCAATACATGGTGTGCAAAGACGAATTTGTACTTCGCCTTGCTACTTTCAAGAGTTTTCTTAAGCCAGGCATATTGTTCATCGCCGATTCCGACGTTCCAAAGGTTTGCGGTCTTTCCTGACCCACCACCTTTTCCTCCACCCTTATCGTTGGTATCGGCGCTAACCCCGGCAACATTGTCTACAGCCTGTTTTGAATGCCAATAAGGATCAATCGAAATAAAAAGTGCATCGCCCCATGTCCATGAGTAGTAGTCACGAGGTAGACCTACATTAGGAATTTCGACACTGTCACCGGTGTAGAAGCGATTAGGAGCAGGCAACGGGTAGTACTTGAGACGTGCATTGCCCGCAAGCACTGCAGGATTAGTGGTTGTTCCATCAAGTAAATATGCCGCTGCTTGTTCGTGATTTCCGTTAACTAAATAGATTGGAACGCTCGCACCAGCAATCGCCAACCAGTTTCGATGAGTACGGTAAATATTTTCAACGTTTGCTTGATCGGCCTGGCCTTTATCAATTAATGGATCGATGCTGAAATCATCACCGAGCAAAATATGGAAATCTGGTTGTTGTGCTGCAACATTGCCCATCATTACTGAATACAGTTCAGCGTTAAACATCTTTCCTGCACGTTCTGGGTGGGTATCTCCTTGCACAGAGAATGAGAAGCTCTTTCCTAAACTTTTTGCCGTTGAGAATGAGTTCGTTTTTCCAGTCGCAAAAGTAGTCTCTGTTGATTTCTTGTAGCGCAATCGGTAGTAATTCTTGGTATTTGCCTTGAGACCAGTAATTTCAATTACGTGCGGTGTGTTTGGATCCAAATTGAATATTGGAGTTTTCTTGTTGAGTGAAGTCTTTGTTGTTCCGTATTCGACATAAGCGCTCTGAGTCTCTGCTGCCAAGACGCTTATCGCAATTGAAGATTCGGTTGGCCTACCAAGGATTACATTAGAAAGCCCAGGGTCTAGACCAAAAGCTTTTGCTATAAATGAATTTGCTACTAGCCCAGTCAGAGAAGCAGCAATCACTGATCGACGCGAGAGGGGCTTCTGAAGTATTTCCTTTGCCATGAAGAAAACGGTAATTCAGAGGCAGAAGAATTGCACCAAACTATCCTGGAGAACTTCTGGCGAGAATCCTGTGAGAATGCGGTGCTAAATCTCGACGCCGATGTACTTAGTCTGCAAGAACTCGTGAACACCATCGAAGCCACCTTCGCGGCCGAGACCTGATTGCTTGACGCCACCGAATGGCGCTGCAGGATCTGAGAGAAGTCCGCGGTTGATACCAACCATGCCAGCTTCGATTCCTTCAGCGAAACGGATTGCGCGCTTTAGGTCTTCTGAATACACGTAACTAATGAGTCCGTATTCGGTGTCATTAGCCATTGCGAGTGCCTCTTCATCTGTATCGAAGAGAACTACAGGCGCCACAGGTCCGAAGACTTCGTTGGCAAGGATTTCATCATCCTTCGAAACCTCAAGAACTGTTGCAGGATAGAAAGCGCCAGCGCCTTCAGGAGTAGTTCCACCGAGGTGAACCTTTGCGCCTCCTGCCTTCGATGCATCGACGAGTTCGGCAATCTTGTTACGTTCCTTCATCGAAACGCTCGCACCGAGCTGAGTTCCAGCTTCGCGACCAACGCCCATTTTCAGAGCAGCCATTGCCTTTGAGAATTCTGCGATGAACTTGTCGCCGATAGAGCGTGCAACATAGATGCGGTTTGCAGCGGTGCATGCAGCACCACCATTGCGCATCTTTGCCATCATCAAACCTTTAACAGCTTCTTCGATATTTGCATCATCGAGAACAACAAATGGTGCATTTCCGCCGAGCTCCATTGAGCAGCGAATTACTTGATCAGCAGCTTCTTTAAGAAGAATCTTTCCAACAAATGTTGAACCAGTAAATGAAAGATTCTTAACGCGTGAATCGTGAAGCACCTTGCTAATTGCAGGACCTGTCTGTGCAGGAAGGATGACGTTAAGAACTCCCTTTGGAAGTCCGCAACGTTCAAGGATGTCGACGATGGCGAGCGCAGTCAGCGGTGTTTCACCTGCTGGCTTCAAAATCATTGTGCAACCTGCTGCAACTGCTGGGCCGATCTTGCGAGTAGCCATACCTGCAGGGAAGTTCCATGGAGTAATAAGGAGTGAGACGCCAATCGGTTGGTGAGTTACGAGAATGCGCTTATCCCCTGATGGAGCCATACGGAAATCACCAGAGATGCGAACAGTCTCTTCTGCAAACCAACGGAAGAATTCAGCGGCGTAATTAACTTCAGCCTTTGCATCCGGTAGCGCCTTGCCGTTCTCCTTCGAGATGAGTTCAGCTAAATAATCAGCTTCGGCAATCATCATTTCAAATGCTTTGCGCAGGATTTCACTGCGGACTCGAGGTGCGGTCTTTGCCCATGAGGCTGCGGCACGGTCAGCTGCATCAACGGCTGCGAGGTTCTGCTCATCACTGGAAGTAGCAACTTTGGCGATTACTGAGCCATCACTGGGATCGATAACGTCTAAAGTCCCGGTTCCATCGACCCACTGACCATCTATATATAACTGTGTGCGCATAAGATAAGCATACTTACGAGAATTCGATGGGTCACCTAAAATTGGTACCCGCGTAGGCGTGATGCATTAACTGCAACGCCAGAGGGAGTAGTTGTGCCAAAGTCTTGGACTGATGATGCACCCCAGCCTGTAGCACTTCAGGATCACGCACACGTTAAAGATCCTTTTTCCTACAAGGTAAAGCGCTTCTTCCTAGGTGGCGCACTTAACCGCCACTCACTCAGCCACCAACGTCTAAGCAAGCGATATGCGCTCGGAATTCTTTCATCTGACTGTATTTCATCTTCTGCATATGGTTCAGAACAGATTTTGATTGCGTTGTTGCCAGCATTTGGTCTTGCAGCCTTTGCAATCTTGATGCCAATGACTGCCGTTGTTCTCGCAATTCTTGTTCTTATTACTTTGTCTTACCGAAATGTCATCGATGTCTATACAAAGACAGGCGGCGCATACATAGTTTCGCGCGATAACTTCGGTCCAGTCGTTGCACAAATCGCAGCTGTTGCGTTGATGCTCGATTACATCGTTACTGTTGCTATTCAATCTGCAGCAGGTGTTGCTGCAATCATCTCAACATTCCCGTCGCTAGAACCCGGCAAGATGTACATGATCTTCGGCGTTATTGCTCTTCTTACCTTTGGAAATCTCCGCGGAGTCAAAGAGGCAGGCAAAGCATTTGCAATGCCAACTTATTTCTTCGTCGGCTGCATGTTTATCGTCTTTGGAATGGGTCTCTATCGCCTAGCAAATGGCACTCTCCCAGTTCTTGATACCAATCTTCCTGGAGCTGTTCACGTAGGCGAGGCTCAAGGCCTTCTTACTTTTTCTGCCATCTTTATCTTGCTTCGCGCCTTTGCTAATGGTGGATCTTCACTAACAGGCCTTGAGGCAATCTCTGACGGCGTTGCACTCTTCAAGACTCCAGAGCATGTCAACGCAAAGCGCACATTGGTTGTTATGAGTACGCTCCTTGGAACACTTGTTCTTGGCGTTTCATACTTCGCTCACCATATTCATGCGATGCCTTACGAATCAGGCGTACCTACTGTTATCTCTCAGATTGCAAAGGCAGCAGTCGGAACAGGCACTTTCGGTTCCATCATGTTCATCATGGTTCAGCTTGCAACGATGCTTATCTTATTTGCTGGCGCAAACACCACATATAGCGCATTCCCATTGCTCGTTAACTTTGTTGCAACCGATGGTTACTTGCCACGCCAGCTAACAAAGCGCGGCCACCGTCTTGCATTCTCAAATGGAATTCTCTTACTTTCCGCTGGCGGAATCATTCTCGTCGCAATTACTGCAGGTTCTGTTGAGCACCTCGTTGCTTTCTATGCACTCGGTGTTTTTACCGGATTCACCTTGGCCGGCTTTGGAATGTCTCGCTACTTCACTCGTACCAAACCAAAGAATTGGAAAGTTAAAGTTGCCGTAAACACAGTTGCGGGATCTGTCTCACTCGCAATCGTGATCATTTTCTCTGTTGTGAAATTTACCGAAGGTGCATGGCTCGTTCTTGTCACCGCACCAATCTTGGTGATGACTTTCTTGCGCCTGCGTCGTCAGTATTCACGCGAACAAGAAGCACTTGCAGTAAAGACCAGCGAAGAGCGAGCAACTTCCATGGCGCGCCACGATGTCACAATATTCGTAGATAGCGTTGATATCGCAACTGTTGGCGCTGTTCGTTACGCGCGTAGCCTCAAGCCACACAAGATCAAGGCTGTTCACTTCGTTATCGATGATCGCCATGCAGAAGAGATTCAAGAGGCGTGGGCGAAGTCTGATGCGCTCGAAGATGTGCAACTTGATTTGATCGACTGTCCTGATCGTCGCATCGCAAATTCAGCACTCGACTATGCAATTCGTAAGACCGAGAAGCCAGATGTAGAACTCACCATTCTTCTTCCACGCCGTTCTTATTCACGATTCTTAGGTCGTTTGCTCCACGATCAAACGGCTGAAGAAATTGCAGCGCCAATTTCTCAACTACAACGTGTAGTTGCAACGATTGTTCCTTTTGATGTCAACAAAATTACTTCTGGTAAACCTTTGATCATTTCTCACGAGAAGGAAGAACTCACAACAGTTGCAGCACAAGAGAAAGTAAAGCCTGCGCAAGAAGCGCCTAAAGTCTTTGCTCCTGTTACTCACTATGCAGAAGATGTGACACCTATCGGCAAGATTGAATGGCGTAAGCGCTCAAAGGTGCATGGTCGCGTGACCTCAATTTCAACTGCTCCGCGTGGTTCTGCACCAATGCTTCAAGTAGAAGTCTGGGATGAAACAGGTGGAATCACTCTTAACTTCCTTGGCCGCCGTGAAATTGCGGGCCTCGAAGTCGGTATGGAGATGCGCGCTGAAGGTATGGTCGGAGAAGAAGAAGGTCAGCTGACTATCTTGAATCCATCGTACGAACTACTTGTCTGAGAAGAACTCTTTTAACAAGGCAGCGCACTCGTTCTCTAGCACTCCAGAAGTAACTTCCACCTTAAAGATTGAGCGTGGATCACGAAGCACATCCCATACAGATCCGACTGCACCTGCCTTCTCATCCCAAGCTCCAAAGACGAGATGAGAAATTCTTGATTGCGCGATTGCGCCAGCGCACATCGCACATGGTTCGAGAGTCACAATGAGCGTGCACCCATCAAGTCTTGAATTCTGAAGCCGCGCAGCAGCGTTACGGATTGCGACTACTTCGGCATGTGCAGTTGGGTCGTTATTTGCTTCGCGTTCGTTAGAACCTTTTCCGACAACTACTCCATCTTTATTGATAACAATTGCGCCAACGGGAACATCGCCGGTTGCAAATGCAGAGCGAGCGATTACGAGCGCTTCTTGCATGAACTCTTCAGGTGTACGTGATGAAATTTCTAAGACTCCAATAACTCTGCTAAATCGTCGCCAAATCCTAAACGGCTAGCGATTGCTTCAATCTGTTCATCAGGAAATAAATCCGCATCATCACAGATAGTGGAAAGTTCCATGCTCTGCAGACCAAGGTCAGAGAAGATATCTAAGTCACCGGCTGGTAGCGGTTCATCATCTTCTTCTGGTTGATCAAGATCTGCAAGATCCAAAAATTCTGCAGCGACTTCATAATCAATTGCACAAGTAATGTCGCTGATAAAGAATTTAACGTGGGTGCCTAGAACGCGAATTGCTAAGAAGAACTCATCATCAATTGCAATCAGTGCAACTGCTCCGCCATTAGTCTGTTGTTTCTTCAGACGGTCGACGATGTGAGTTAGGTCATCAGGGTCAGGTAAGGATGCGATAGACCAGCGCCCATCTTCATGCCACGCCTCAATCGCGAAGTCTTGGGTTACATCTGACACATCACCCATATTGGCACTCATTGAAGTGGAAAGAAAGCCCTGTAAGGTAGATGACATGAAAGTTCACGTCGCGAATCACCCACTAATTTCTCACAAACTGACTGTTTTACGTGATGAAAGAACCGATTCTCCGACTTTCCGACTCTTGGTTGAAGAACTGGTAACGCTTCTTGCTTACGAAGCTACTCGCGATGTTCGTACCAAGACCGTCAGCATCAAGACTCCGGTTACAGCAACTACTGGTTTAGTTCTGGCTGAACCCCGTCCCGTTGTTGTTCCCATCTTGCGCGCAGGTCTTGGAATGCTCGAAGGTATGACCAAATTGCTACCAACAGCACAAGTTGGATTCCTTGGCATGGTTCGCGATGAAGAAACTTTGAAGGCAACCACATATGCCAATCGACTTCCTGAAGATCTTTCTGGTCGTCAATGTTTCATTCTTGACCCAATGCTTGCAACTGGTGGAACTCTCGTCATGGCAATTGATTACTTAATCGAACGTGGCGCCAATGAGATCACTGCAATCTGTTTACTTGCAGCTCCCGAAGGAATCAAAGTTCTTGAAGAAGAATTTAAAGATTCAGGAGTTCCAATCACTCTGGTTACTGGCTCACTCGATGAGAAACTCAACGAAAAGGGTTACATCGTTCCTGGTCTTGGAGATGCTGGCGATCGTCTTTATGGTGTTGTGTAAATGGCATCAACATCGCCTGGTTACGGAATCACGATCCGTGTCGAAGGTTCACCTGAACTTCATCCTGTAGCCCTTATTACGACAACTATTACCAATGCTGGCGCAACAATTACAGCGCTCGACGTTGTTGAGTCACTTCTAGAGAAAGTTGTCGTTGACGTAACCTGCGATACCGTCGATGCAGATCACGCTCAAGAGATTCACAATGCGCTTTCGGCGCACGATGGACTTACTGTTCGCAAGATCAGCGACCGTACTTTCTTGCTCCACCTCGGCGGAAAGATTGAAGTTACTTCGAAGGTTCCACTTAAAACACGTGATGATCTATCTCGCGCCTACACACCTGGCGTAGCTCGAATTTCTCAAGCGATTGTCGATGACCCGTCAGATGTTCGCCGCCTGACTATGAAGCGCAATACCGTTGCTGTGGTCACCGACGGATCAGCAGTACTGGGCCTTGGAAATATCGGCCCTGCGGCAGCTCTTCCAGTAATGGAAGGAAAGGCGGCTCTCTTCAAGCGTTTTGCCAATGTTGATGCATGGCCAGTCTGCCTCGACACACAAGATGTCGATGAAATCGTTCGCACCGTCCAGTTGATTGCCCCTGTATATGGCGGAATCAACCTCGAAGATATCTCTGCACCGCGTTGCTTTGAAGTCGAACGTCGCCTCCGCGAACTTCTCGATATTCCTGTTTTCCATGATGACCAGCACGGAACTGCAATCGTTGTTCTTGCAGCCCTCCGTAATGCGCTCAAGTTAGTGAAGAAAGATATTTCAAAGGTCAAAATCATCATGAGTGGAGCCGGAGCGGCCGGCACAGCAATTGCACGCCTTCTTGTTCTCAGTGGTGCGACCAACATCATCGCTTTCGATAAAGATGGAGTCATCTGCAAAGATTCCAAATCAGAAGATGCAATGCGCGATTGGTTTATTGAAAACTCCAACCAGACCAACTTCAAGGGTGATATCCACGAAGCGATGTCAGGTGCGGATATCTTTATCGGCGTAAGTGCACCAAAGGTTCTTAATGAAGAAGATGTCGCTTCTATGGCGCCAGGTTCAATCGTCTTCGCACTGGCTAACCCGGACCCTGAAATCGATCCAGCAATCGCGCGTAAATACGCAGCAGTTGTTGCTACTGGTCGAAGTGATCATCCCAACCAGATCAATAACGTTCTTGCCTTCCCAGGAATCTTCCGCGGACTGCTTGATGCACAAGCTCATAAAATCACAGACAAGCTATTGGTGGCTGCTGCTGAAGCGATTGCAGATTGCGTAAGCCCTTCACAGCTCAACACTTCATTTATTGTTCCAAGCGTCTTTGATCCCAATGTCGTAACAATGGTTGCCGCGGCAGTGAAGAAGTCGGTGTAATGGAAGTTCTTGCATCCTTCGATGCTCAATTTGCTGCACTCAATCCCTTTATCTTCTACGTAATCGTTGGCGCGATTGTCTTTATTGAGACTGGTCTTCTCTTTGGCTTCTTCCTACCGGGCGATTCAGTCCTATTTAGCGCTGGTTTAGTGGCTGCTGCGATGACCGATGTAAATATCGTCATCCTCATAACCATCATTCTCGCCGCCGCTTTCTTTGGTGATCAGGTTGGCTTTGTCATCGGTCGCGTAGTTGGACGCCCATATTTAGATAAGCGCGATTCACCGCGAATGCGCAGAATGATCGCTCGCTCAGAACGTTTCTATGAGCAGACAGGTTGGTGGGCTGTTGTTGCAGCTCGCTTCTTCCCTTGGATTCGCACCTTTGTTCCGCCGATTGCTGGCGCTTCAAAGATGAATTACTACAAGTTCTTATCTGCAAATGCACTTGGTGCTGTTCTGTGGGGCGCTGGAATTACTCTGGCTGGCTATTACGCAGCTACCTTGCCTTGGGTTAAGACTTCTTCGTACGCGATTGCAGCGTTCTTCATTTGTGCGTCAATCGTTTCCGGGATTGTGAATTATTCACGCCGCCTACGATAACTCCAAGGTAAGTCATAGCAATTCCAACTACAAGATAAATAGAAATCTGAACTCCATCTGTTGGAGAAAAGATGTCAATTAAAAGTGATCCAACCAATTGGCCACCAACGCTAAAGAGCGTAAATGTTAAAACGCCAAGGTGTTGAACAATCATCGAAGCCATGGCGATATAGATAACGCCTAGAACTCCACCGGTATACATCCACCATGGTCCAGCAGGTAGCGGAACAACTTTGCTCGAGCCGAAGATAAGAGCTGCCGAGAGAAAAACAACTAAGAAGGTCGTGCCCATTGTGAAGTTAAGAAAAGATGTTGCGTAGCTCTGGTGCGAATGTTCATTAATCTTGCCATTGAGCGAACGTTGCACACCAACGAGTGCGCCTGCTAAACATCCGAGTAAGACTGCAAAGATTGAAACATCGTGGGCATCGAGTCGATCAAAGACTGAAACAAATACGGCAAAGACTGTGAAGGCCGCTGCTGCAATACGACGTGGAGTGATGTGCTTCTTTCCACCACCTGTTAAACCGATGCGATCAACAACGAGCGAAGCAGCTGTTTGTCCAGCAATAGATGCCACAGAGTAAATAGCCACGCCTATGAGCGGCACGATATGGGTTTGAACGGCCACAAAGCTTCCGCCCAGCATTCCAGCAAAGAGTGTCCATGCCGGTAGCTCTTTGCGGGCTACAGATGTGCGGATATTTCTAAGACCTTCTTTAATGGAAGAGCTGAAGAGTGTCACGATGGCGATGATGATCAGGCCTGAACCAAAAGAGACAAGCGCTGCTTCGATGCCATTGCCGAGGCGATGAGAAAGTTCGCCGTTGGCACGTGCTTGGAAAGAGATCATGACAGCCGTCAGGGCTGCCAATACATCTAAACGCTGAGTCTTCTTAGACATCTGCAAATCCTATTAACTTTCGAGCGCCAGAGTTATCTCTAGCCACTCTTCTTCTCGTGTCTGTAACTCACTCTGTACTTTCTCAACTTCAGCAGCAATTGCAATCAGGCGCTCAGGGTTGAAGCTCTCCGCCTCTTGCTCTTTGAGAAGTTCTGCCAGACGTTCCTTGCCCTTGGCCACTTGGCGCTCGACTCGAGTGAGATCTTTCTTCAACTGGCGCTGTTCTGCAGCGCTCGACGTTGATGAAGATTTGTTTCCAGAAGAAGAGGCGGAGGAAATCGAAGCAGCGCGTTGTTCGAGATATTGGTCGACTCCACGAGGTAAGTCACGAAGTTGCTTATCGCCCAGAAGTCCCCAGAATCGATCGCATACGCGCTCGAGGAAATATCTATCGTGAGAGATCACAATGAGCGTTCCGCCATAGCTATCGAGTAAATCTTCAAGCTCTGTCAGCGTTTCGATATCAAAATCATTCGTTGGTTCATCGAGGAGTAGAACGTTTGGAGAATCCATCAGTAAACGAGTTAATTGAAGGCGACGACGTTCTCCACCCGAAAGGTTTCCAACCGGAGTCCACTGTGCATCGCGGTCGAATCCAAGGCGCTCACACAGTTGTGATGCAGAGAGAGTCTTTCCTTTTCCGATTTCTACATGCGTTGCTACCTTTTCAACTGCTTCAAGTAGGCGCCATGTCGGATCAAGCTCATCAAGGTGCTGCGTTAGAAAGGCAATTTTGACTGTAATACCTGTAACTAGCTTGCCTGCGGCAGGTTGTAGCTGACCAGCCAAGGTACGCATCAGCGTTGTCTTTCCGGCACCGTTAATGCCGACGATACCGATGCGATCACCTGGGCCAATGTTCCACGTCAGGTTATCGATCAGCTCTTTATCGCCAGCTTTGATGAGCGCGTGATGGAGTTCAAAGACAGTATTTCCAAGGCGGTTGAGAGCAAACTTCAAAAGCTCTGTTGAATCACGAGGAGCAGGTTCTGCGGAAATTAATTCATTAGCGGCATCAACGCGGAACTTTGGTTTCGTTGTTCGTGCGGGTGCACCGCGACGCAACCAAGCAAGTTCCTTACGAATCAAGTTATTGCGGCGCGCATCCATCGCATTTGCTTGGCGCGCACGCTCTGCTTTTGCCAATACGAAAGCAGAATATCCACCGTCATACTCTTCAACTTTTCCAAGTACAACTTCCCAAGTGCGATCGGTAACTTCATCGAGGAACCAGCGATCGTGAGTTACGACAAGAACAGCAAGATCTCTGCGGTTCTTGATGTGAGCTGCCAACCAAGCAACTCCTTCAACATCAAGGTGGTTTGTTGGCTCATCGAGAAGAATCAAATCCAAATCATCGATGAGCAACTTCGCTAAACCAACGCGGCGCTTTTCTCCACCAGAAAGGGATGCGAATGTTCGCTCAAAGATGTGATCATCAAAGCTACCGAATAGCCCAGTAAAGATTTCGCGAATTCGTGGATCACTTGCCCAGTCATGTTTTTCGCGATTGCCAAGAACGACATCACCCACTGTTGATTGAGGGGCAGCGCTATCAATCTGCGAAAGGATTCCGATTTTCGAGGAGTTCGACTTTGTTACGCGTCCTTCATCAGGCGATTCAACTCCGGCAATGATTTTCATTAGCGTGGATTTACCGGCACCGTTGCGACCAACAATTCCGATGCGATCGCCTTCAGAGACTCCGAGCGATACCCGCTCTAGAAGTGGGCGAATATCAAAGGCTTTAGAGACCTCTTCGATATTCACAACATTGCGCGCCACGGTAGGAGAGCGTACCTTTGAACTATGAAGGTCACCGACCGCGCATATGCGTTAGAGCTTGATAAGAACGATCCCCTTGCTTCGTATCGGAGCAAATTTGTTATTACCGACCCCAATCTCTGTTATCTCGATGGAAATTCACTCGGTCGCCTCCCCCATGCAACCGTGAAGGCTGTCAGCGACTTTGTCTCGCACGAATGGGGCAAGGAAGTTGTCACGGGCTGGAGCCACTGGATCGATGAGGCGCAGGTAGCAGGAGATCTCTTAGGTCGCGCTTCCCTTGGTGCAGCCGCTGGCCAGGTCTTGGTCTGCGATACAACATCAGTGAATTTCTATCAGCTCTGCCTCGCTGCAATCAATGCACGTCCTGGCCGCAAAACGATTATTACTGATGCAGCAAACTTCCCCACTGATCGTTACATACTCGATGGAATTGCAAAGCAGCTTGGGCTCAATCTCGTCATCATTGATAACGAGGATCCAGCAATAGCTGAGAACGAACTTATTACTGCGGAACTTCTCGAGAAGTACATGTCTGAAGATGTTGCTCTCGTAACTTTTGAAGTTATCCAATACCGATCAGGTGCCCGCACAGATATCCAATCTGTTACAGACTTAGCTCGTTCTTATGGTGCATATGTTGTCTGGGATGCAAGCCATGCAACTGGCGCTATCGAGATGAACTTCGACGAATGCGGAGTTGATCTCGCTGTCGGTTGTACTTATAAATATGGAAATGCGGGTCCTGGTTCTCCAGCTTGGCTCTATGTAAATAAGCGAGTCCAGAAAGAACTTCAAGTTCCAATCCAAGGTTGGTTTGGAAATGAAGATCAATTTGGAATGGGTCCACACTTTGAAAAAGCTGAAGGTATCCGCGGATTCCAGATTGCTAGCCCATCGATTATTGGAATTCGAGGCGTGCAGATCGCCTTTGAGATGATTGAAGAAGCTGGCATTGATGTGATTGCATCTAAAGCCGCAATCGGTACACAGATGATGATTGACCTATTTGATGAGTGGCTTGCTCCACTTGGTTACACACTTCTTACTTCACGTAATCCAAAAGAGCGTGGCGGGCATATATCTATCGGACATCCTGATGCAGCAAAGATTTGCGTGGCTCTACGTAAGTTCGCCAACGTTATTCCTGATTACCGCACTCCTAATGCAATTCGATTGGCGATTGCACCGCTTCCTACTTCATATGTCGAAGTTTGGGATGGTTTCCAGCGCATCCGCGACCTTACCGAGACTCGTCAATATGAAAAGGTTGAAGGATCGGATTCACGAGTTACATGAGCGAAAATTACGATTCAGCACTTACTTACACTTCATATTTAGCAGTCGATGAATTATTAAAGTTGCAGAAGCCTCTCTCCGATGGCCCTGAACATGATGAGATGCTCTTCATTATCATTCACCAGACCTACGAGCTCTGGTTTAAGCAACTCATTCATGAATTCCAGCAAGCTCAGCGCGCACTCGAAGCTGGCGATACCCACTATGCACTTTCAATTCTTGGACGAATTCGCACCATCATGAAAGTCTGCGTAGCTCAGGTAGATATTCTCGAAACGATGACCCCTCTGCAGTTCAACGCCTTCCGCGGTTATCTCGCATCTTCTAGCGGATTCCAATCTTCGCAATTTAGAAAAGTCGAAGCGATTCTTGGTCGTCGCGATAGTCGTATGGCGGGTCACTTGCCGCCAGAGATTCAGGCAGAGATTAAAGAGATTACTTCTCGCAATTCAATCTGGGATTCATTCTTGGATTACCTCACTAAGCGCGGCCATTCAATTCCTGCAGATGTTCTTGGTCGCGATAAATCAATTGCATACGAATCAAACGCTGCTGTGCAAGATGTTCTGCTGAAAGTTCATCAGAGTGATCCAGAAAGCGCAATGGTCGCTGAACGCCTCGTTGATATCGATGAAGGTATCCAAGAGTGGCGCTATCGCCATGTAAAGATGGTCGAACGCACCATCGGCCACAAGATGGGCACAGGCGGATCAAGCGGTGTTGACTACCTTGCGAGTACTTTATTTAACCCAGTCTTCAAAGATTTATGGGAGATTCGTTCTCGTTTTTAGTTTGGTAGACCTTTAATTACCAACTCTGAAAGTGGAAGGCGTTCACGCTTTGCCATTTCACGTTCGAGAAGTGGTCCTGCTAGTTTTTCAGGGGCATCTTGAGTTCCGATTGCGATAACAACTACCGGAATCAACTCAGGTGCAATTTCAAGTACATCCTGTGCAACTGCCTTATCGAAGCCAGTCATCTGGTGGGCAATGAGGCCTCGGTGATGTGTCTCAATAACTAATTGGCCAACTGCAAGGCCACAGTCATATTGATAATCTGCATGGATAGAGCCATCGCCCTTTACTGTCTTACCTGCAACCAAGATCAGAGCCGAAGCGTTCTTTGCCCAGCTCTTATTGAAATCACCAAGGGAGGAGAGAATCTGAGCAAAGACTTCATCGCCACGCTTGCCCACAAAGAAGCGCCATGGCTGTCCGTTAAATGCTGAAGCTGCCCAACGAGCTGCTTCGAGAATCGCTGTTAAATCCTCGTTATTGATCGTTGCGTTTTCGTTAAATGAACGTGGGCTGCGACGAGTGGCGATGATTTCATGGACGGGAACTGAGGTCTCTGCTTTCATATCGTGAACCTTATTGCCCCGATAGAGTTCTCGCATGTCGATATCCGAGTGGATACATCACACCGCTGATTCACTCATTGCACATAACTTGCAGATACCGCTCTTTATATTACTTATCTTCTTTGCATTCGCAGAAGCCGCTCTCTTCGTTGGATTTATCTTGCCTGGTGAAACTGCACTGCTAATCGGCGGGGTCCTTGCTCATGCTGGTGTGTGGGATGTGTGGGTTTTCCTGGGTGCTGCAATTGTCGGTGCAATCGCTGGCGACTCAGTCGGCTACGAAATCGGAAAACATCTTGGGCCGCGCATCAAAGAGAATGCTTTCGGCAGATTCGTTGGAGAAAAGCGCTGGAAGTTGGCACAAGCAATCTTTGATCGCTATCACGGTGGCGCAATCTTCTTTGGTCGAGCTCAAGCACTGCTTCGCGCTTTAGTGCCTGCGCTGGCTGGAATGAATCAAGTGCCATACCGGATCTTCATTAAGTGGAACGCGGCGGGTGGAATAGTTTTTTCTACGGTTGTAGTTCTACTTGGTTACGAATTTGCGAATTCATTGGCGACGCTAGAGAAGTATCTTCGCTACTGGGCAATCTTCTTCTTAGCTGTTGTTGCAGTAGTGATTGTGATTTTAAAGCGAAAGCTTGAGCACTTACTCGAAGATTAAGCCTTCTTTGTATTGATGATCTCAATCTTCTCGCCGTAAGCAGCTTCAGCAATCTCTTTGCGGCGTGCGATATACGAGGCAGATGCACCTGTAATCAAATGTTCGAAACGCCGTTCGCCCTTGATGAGTGGGTGCAGTTCTCTTGCGGTGTTCTGTGAACCCCACACAGGTGGCTCTTGTCGAGTTACTTGAACGACGATATGTGGATTGATAAAGCGATAGACAAGTGCCAGACGACGAAGCCCCATATAAGCAACATGGCGCATTCCGCGATTGATATGTTCTTGAATACGAAGTTGGTTGTAACGCAACCATGAAGGGCGAATTGGCTCTTCGCGAACGGCCAATTCATACAAAATCTTGGCAATCTCTGCGCCACCTGTTGGATCTGGAAGTTCGCCGCACTTCTTACTTAAACGCTGACGAACTTCTGGATCTTGTAGCTTCTTAACGGTGGCTCTGATGTCTCCTAAATCTGCTTGGTTAGCACGAAGCGCAAAGCCCATGTCATGGCACCACTGCGCACGCGCTTCCTGGTCATCTGTTCCGCGGATATTTGAAACGAAGACGGTCGGCACTTGTGCAGGCAAGAGTTCGTGCACTCCGTTATATCCGGTTGCACAAACACCGGCGTCGAAAGCATGAAGCACTCGAGCCAGTGGGAAGTGGCGCACTACGCGGATATCGAGTCCGTCGGGTGCCAGTGAATTGCCATCCTTATCCAATGGTTGCTTGGTGAGGATGACCTGCAAATCTTTCCAACCGAGCAGCCCTTCAAGCGCCGCGGTCATCTTATGGTTGACATCGCTATCGCCAGTTCCGAGCTGCACCAAGACTGCTGGTCGATCGAGATCAAGGCCAAGAACCTTGCGCGCTTCATCGCGTGAGAGCGCTGTATCTTTCTGAAAGAGTGAAACGGATGCAGTAAGGCGAGAATCTTTACGCTCTGCAGTTGGGCCGAAATCGTAAGCACGAGCAAAGTCACCGGGTTCGACGATGTAATCCATCATCTGTGATTGCAGACCTAAAACAAAACGCTGTGGCTTCTTCTGCCATAAACCACGTCGCACCCAAACAAGTGCCAACTTTGGATGTGAAACTTTCGCAGCGATTACACCTGGGTAAGGAACCACTCCATCAAATGACATGACGCGAGCGCCAGTTTCATCTACGAGCGCAAGTAAACGATCACGAAGATATGCATCCCAATTTTCGCGCGACATCCACATGCGATCGCGACCTGGAATGTACTCGCAACGAATTCCCATAAATTCTGGAATCTCTGCAATTCCACCGGCCATAGAAACAATGATCGGGTTTGCATATTCCTTAAGAGCCAACGCGATTGCACTTGCACGTGCAAGGTGTCCCATTCCCACACCATTACTGGTTGCGAGAATAATCGTTGGTTTATCCATAAGGCGTAAAGGTTATCAACTCTTTATGCGTAAACCACGCGGGAAAAAGGTATTACTTGCAAACTTTTTTGCCTTCGGAGATACTTGGCTTGCGTTAATTCGCAACAACAAAGGAGAGTACTTCTCAAACAGTTTCTAAATCAGAAACATTTGCCGTACAGCTTTACAATGACTACACAAGCAGCGATTAGATCGCAACACTCAGCAACACATCGTTATGTACCAACAACATCAACACCAATATCCCCTGAAAAGGTTGCCGCAGTTCTCGCAGCCGAGTGGGACCTCTTCACAAAGAACACCAAGGGCTCCGAGACAGAGAGCAAGCGCGCATTTAACTCGCTACCTCTAGGCGTCACCTCAAGCTTCCAGCACTGGGATCCGTACCCAATCTCGATCGTCTCTGCCAAGGGCGCGTATATGACCGATGTTGATGGTCGCCAGCTCCTTGACCTCTCTATGGGCTTCGGCGCAATGCTCGCCGGCCACCTCAACCCAGTTGTTGTAGAAGAAATCCAGACTTCGCTTAACCAGGGAATGCTCTTCGTTACCCCTTCACCTACCTCTACCGACGCTGCAGAGCGAATCTGTAAGCGCTTCGGAATCGATCAGGTTCGCTTCACTAACTCAGGAACTGAATCAACGATGTACGCAGTGCGCGTTGCTCGTTCAGCCACAGAGAAGATGGGAATCCTCAAGATCGAGGGCGGTTACCACGGTAGCTACGATCCATTTGTTGTTTCAGCAAAACCTCCAGTTAATAAAGCCGGCAAGGCAGAGAAGCCAACTCCATATGTCGAACCAAATTTGGTTCCTGGAGATATCTACGTTGTTCCTTATAACAACATTCCTGCACTTGAAAAGATGTTTAAGAAGAATGCAAAGAAGATTGCCTGCTTTATCGTTGAACCTGTTCTTGAAAACCTTGCAATCGTTCTTCCAGATGCTGGTTACCTCGAGCGAGTTCGCGAACTCTGCGATCAATACAACGTCGTTCTTATCTTTGATGAAGTAAAGACAGGTCTTACAGCTGGTGCCCACGGTGCAGCAATGCGCCTTGGTGTGAAGCCAGACCTTATTACTCTTGCAAAATCAATTGGAGGCGGACTTCCACTTGCTGCTTTCGGTGGCAAGAAGAAGTACATGGACTTCGTTACCAACGGCAAGATGGCTCACTTCGGAACCTTTAACGGTAATCCCCTTGCAATGGCAGGCGTTCGCGCTATCGATCGCATCTGTTCTGATGATGCACTCGCAATCGCTGAAGACTTTAACTTGCAGGCACTTACTCGCATCGGCGAAATCATTGATGAGTACCAGCTTCCAGCACATACAGTCGGCTTCGGAATCAAGGGCTGCGTCACATGGTCAACAAAACCTGTTCGTAACTACCGCGATTACAAAGCAACTGACTTCGGTGTTGCAGAAGCACACTGGCTCTTCGCTCTAAACCGCGGAATCATCACTCCACCAGGACTTGATGAGCAGTGGTTGATCTCATTGGCACATGGCCAAGATGAGATTGATCTACTTGTTGAAGATTTCCGCGAGTTCGCTAAAGCTATTCGCGCGTAATTAAAGCTGCCACGCACGAACTCCGCCAGCAACTCCGGCAGAGTTCGGAACGATAACGACATCATCGCCCATGAGGTTTAAGTCGCGCTGTTGAATGCTGTGTGAATTTCCGCCACCGATATAGAGGCGATCCCATAAAAAAACTGGGCGAAGTTCAGAGACCATCAAGCGCACGCGACGTGACCAGAATGTATTTCCCATGCGGTGGCGTTCGCGATCGCCAATCCAAGTGTCATACGTAGTGTTTCGACGAACTGTTGCATGAGACATTTCAAAGTGTGGAGAAAGTTTTCCACCGTGGAAGACCGAGAATCCAAGGCCAGTACCCAGAGTGAGAACGATTTCAAGACCGGAACCTGTCACAACGCCTGCACCATGTACTTCTGCATCATTCAGAACTTTTGCTGGAATTCCCAGACGTTCTGCGACAGCTGCTTCTGCGTCAAAACCCCACCACTGATCTTTAAGTTCTTGGTTCATACGAGTATGTGGGCCCGCATCATTGATGTAATGAGGTGTAGCAACGACAACACCGTTACGGATCATTCCGGGCAGACCAACAGTGACGCGTGCCGCCTTTGGTAGCGATGCTGCAATCTCTTGAACAGTATCGAGAAAACGCTCTGTTGAAAGTGGGTAGGGAGTCTGAACTCGAGTTGGCGCTGCGTGCATGGTGCCCGATTCGTCGAGAACGCAGCTCTTAATAAATAACCCACCGCAATCGATGGAGAGAGTGAATTGGCTCATGAGAGTGAATCCATAACTGTGATTGTTTCACCAAAAACTAGATCTTTAGCAACCGTCTGCCAAGCTTTGCTGTTCTCATTGACCATATGCGCATCCCATGATGGACGGTCACTCCAGATTTCCCAGACGTTTACAACGTTCTCTTTCTGGGTATCTCGATAGATATCAATAAATTCACAACCAGATTCGGTGCGGATTACAGAGATGTGCTGGGAAAGAGCAGAGACAAATTCATCGTATTTACCTGGGCGCACATCAATAGCCACAAAGAGGAAGATTTTGCTCACTGAATAACGATACCGATAGTTAAGGTAAAAAAGAAAAGCCCCCGGTGTGAAAGGCACCGAGAGCTTAACTTGTGCGCGCGAAGGGATTCGAACCCCTAACCTTCTGATCCGTAGTCAGATGCTCTATCCGTTGAGCTACGCACGCTTATTGAATTGTGTATTGCGAATGCGAATACTACAGGCTTTTTAACGCTCTGAAAAACTGACCTAAATCAGCGTAATTCAGTGCTTATCCACGCCAGCTTTGGCTGAGTGGACGCCCCTCTGCATAACCAGATGCAGATTGAATTCCTACGACTGCGCGATCTGCAAACTCTGCAAGATTATGTGCTCCTGCATATGTGCATGAAGAACGAAGTCCCGAAATGATTTCGT
Source organism: Candidatus Nanopelagicaceae bacterium (assembly GCA_965268225.1). Classification (GTDB taxonomy): domain Bacteria; phylum Actinomycetota; class Actinomycetes; order Nanopelagicales; family Nanopelagicaceae; genus Planktophila. The sequence goes on from OZ254166.1 coordinate 1,305,369, forward strand.
CAATCAAATCTTCAACACCGGGACGATTTGGATCAAGGAACATCTTCGATGAAGAGATTCCTTCTTCAAAGAGTGACTTACGTGCGCGATCAAATGCATCTTCTTGTGAAGTACGTGCATTAACTGCGCGCTTTGATGCCATACCGAAAGATTCTTTATATGCACGCCCAGAGCTATCGCGCATTAAATCGCCAGGTGATTCATATGTTCCTGCAAACCAAGAACCGATCATAACCTGTGATGCGCCTGCTGCGAGTGCCAGTGCGACATCGCGAGGATGACGGACTCCGCCATCTGCCCAGACATGTGCACCTAACTTCTTTGCCTCTGCTGCACATTCAAGTACTGCAGAAAATTGCGGACGACCAACACCTGTCTGCATACGTGTTGTACACATCGCACCTGGGCCAACGCCGACCTTAATGATTGTGGCTCCTGCTGCAACGAGGTCGCGAACGCCATCTGCAGTCACTACGTTGCCAGCAACGATTGGAACGTTGAGGTTGAGCTTCTTAATCAGCTGTAGAGCTTCAATCATCTTCTTCTGATGACCATGCGCAGTATCAACAACAAGCACATCAGCCCCGGCAGCAACTAACTTTGCAGCCTTATCGGCTACATCGCCATTGATACCAACTGCTGCCGCGATGCGGAGCTTGTTATTTTTATCGACTGCTGGCGTATACAAAGTTGCACGAAGTGCGCCTACCTTGGTGATAATTCCAACGAGTTCGCCATTTGCTGAGACCACTGGGGCAACGTTGCGGAGGCGCTCGTTGAGGAATTCAAATGCTTGGCGTGGATCAAGAGTGTCAGGCATTGTTGTGAGCTCTTGAGTCATTACCTGGCTCAGTTGAGTAAAGCGATCAACGCCCGCTAAATCATCTTCAGTAACGATGCCTACTGGCTTCTTGCCATCGACAATGACGATTGCTCCGTGTGCGCGCTTATGGATAAGAGATGCGGCATCAGCAACAGTCTCTTTAAGAGTCAGAGTGATGGGTGTTTCAAAGAATGCGTGGCGCGCTTTGACGGATGCGATGACGTCAGCGACGACAGGGATTGGAATATCTTGCGGAATAACAACCATTCCACCGCGGCGGGCCATAGTTTCAGCCATACGACGACCGGCAATCGCGGTCATATTTGCCACGACTAGAGGGATTGTTGTTCCGCTGCCATCGTTGGAAGTGAGATCAACTTCCATGCGGCTAGTGAGTTCCGAGCTGCTTGGAACCATGAATACATCGTCATAAGTAAGGTCATAGACCGGCTGGTTGATAAATCGCACGTACTGAAGCCTACCGCCGATAAGGCAGGGGCGACATAATCGCCTCATGATGCGCTGGCGCGGGGCGATGCTCGATATATCCCGCCACTACTTTGATGCCGCCTTTATCAAGAAGACCATCTCGGCCCTGGCCGCCTTTGATTACAACACTCTTCATCTGCACCTGACTGATGACCAGGGATGGAGACTGGAAAGCAAAGTATTTCCACGCCTTCATGAAGTCGGTTCAGTGCGTAAAGAGAGCCAGAATAACCATGGCCTTCTCGAGCCTACTTATGATGGCAAAGAGCACTCTGGCTATCTGACTCACGCCGATGTGCGCGACATTGTTAGCCATGCACAATCATTTGGGATGCAGGTGATTCCTGAAATCAATATCCCAGGACATACCGGTGCGCTCTTAGCTGCATATCCTCAATACGGAATTAATCAGAAGAGCGTTGAAGTAAGCGGTCGCTGGGGAATTTCAGATTTCTTACTTCGACCATTTCCTGAAACCTTTGAATTTCTCACAAAGGTATTTGAAGAAGTTGCCGAGCTCTTTCCATCTGAATATATCCACGTCGGCGGAGATGAATCGCTAATCGATAACTGGCTGCAAGATCCTGAAGTTGTTGCCTTTATGAAAGATAAGGGATTTGCAACGACCAAAGATCTATTCATCTTCTTTATGAAGGAAGTAGAGAAGATTATTTCTGGCTTAGGCAAGAAGATGATTACTTGGGATGATGCCTTTGCCTTTGATCCCGAACAAGCAACACAGGCAACGGTTATGTCCTGGCGCGGATCTGCGATTGCTCAGATAGCACTCGACCATAAACGCGAAGTTATTCAAGGGCCTGTATTTCCTACATACTTTGATTACGCACAAGTAGTCTCTGAAGATGAACCGCTGTCAATTGGTGGACCTGTAACACTTGAGGATGTCTTGGCTTTCACTCCACTGGCCGGAGTCACTGGAGTTCAATTCCAACTCTGGAGTGAATACATCCAAACCCCGATGCATGCCGAGTACATGATGTGGCCACGAGCTGCAGCTCTTGCTTATCGCTGCTGGGGTGACGGTAAAGATTTTGAAAGTTACTTCGCTGCGAGAAAACCAAAACTGGATGCACTGGGCGTCACCATTCGTGATTTAGACCCTCTCAAGCGAGCCAAAATCGCGCACTTGGGCATCGGTGCTTACTACCGAGGCTTTGATACCGCTTCCATGATGGAAGCACTTGAGAAATCAGCAGTCGCCGGAGAAGTTGCGCACGATTTCTAAAGTTTCTTTGCAACTCCGATTTGTCCTTCACGTTCAAAGATCACGTGGTAACCAACAGCTTTGTAGAAAGCTAGCGCATCTAAATTCTTAGAGCTGAGGATGAGATGAACTCCAACTGATCCTGCGCTTCGGAGTGAGTCTTCCATCGTTGCCATTAATTTCTTACCCCACCCCTTTCCCTGCATCTCTGCAACGAGATTGATATGGGCATGAGATGGAAACTCGTCAAGAATTTCTGAAGGTGATTGAAGTGGATTGTGGATGAGATGAGTTAAACGCTCGTCTCGGCTCCAATTCTCTTTCTGCGCTACATCTGGTTTTGTGTAACTCAACTGCTTCTCAGGCCACCAGGTGGCCTCTGCTACTGTTTCAAATGAGGTTGTATCAAGTGTTGCGATGCAATAACCAACCGCTTCATCGTTGTCGCCCTGCACCACGAAGCAGTGCTCAGGGGATAAGTGGAGGTAAGGACCAACCCAAATATCGCCTAACAACTGGGGCTGCTGAAAAATGCCTGTCGCATCTTTTCCAGAGTCGCCTGTAAAAACGCAGATTTCATAGAGGCGGTCTTGATCCGCCTTTGTCGCTTGTCGAATATCCATGGTTACTTTAATAGCGCTAGAAGGCGTGCAACTTCATAGGCAACTGCATCGCGACCTGGAGCGATGTACTTGCGCGGGTCTACCAACTTTGAATTAGCGCTAAGTGCTTCGCGGATCTCGTGAGTGAAGACGTTATTAAGGTGGGTGGCAATATTGATCTTGCTCATTCCAGCTTTAACTGCCTTCTGTAAATCATGATCACTGACACCAGATGAACCATGAAGAACAAGAGGTACAGAAACTGTACGAGCGATTTCGGAGATGAGATCGAAATCCAAGGTGGCATCGCGAGTAGTCATGGCATGGGAAGAACCAACGGCTACAGCCAATAAATCAGCGCCGGTAGCTTCTGCGAAGGCCTTTGCCTCAAGTGGATTGGTGCGAACTCCTGGGGCGTGAACGCCGTCTTTGCCACCGACTTCACCGATTTCAACTTCGAGTGTGGCACCGTAACTCTTGCAGAGCGCTGCCATACGCGCACTTGCTGCAACGTTATCTGCATAGGAGAGCTTGGAACCATCGAACATCACTGAGTCATATCCAAGATCAAGAGCTTCTTTAACGAGATCTTCGCTTTCAGCGTGATCAAGGTGAACCGAAACCGGGACTGATGAGGATTCGGCAATCGCAATTGTTGCAACGGATATTGGCTTGAGTGACTTGTGATAGCGCACGCAATTTTCGCTGATCTGCAGGATGACGGGGAGTTTCGCCAATTCAGCACCAGCAACAAGAGCTTCAGCATGTTCGAGCAAGATGACGTTAAATGCGCCAACAGCTGAACCAGAGTTCTTGGCATCGAGTACTAACTTGCCTGCATTTGTGCGTGACATGGCGCTCCTTACACAATCACAATCTCGACGCCAAGTGCGCGAAAATCTTTAACAATCTTTGGGTCAATTCCATCATCGGTAATCAAGACATCAATCTCGCTGATAGGGCGAATAGATGCGAAGGCGCTCTTCGCAAATTTAGAGCTATCGGTAACGACAACAATCTTGCGTGCACGTGCCGCAATTTGGCGGTTCACGCGCGCTTCATCCTCGTGGCGAGCTGCAGCTCCGATGACTGAATCGATTGCTTCAACGCCAAGGAAGGCGATATCGATATTTACTTCCTTTAAAACCTCTTCGGCAAATGGACCGGTGAGTTCGTATGACTGAGGACGAGCTACTCCGCCTGTGACAACAATCTTGATTTGATGGCGAACAGTTAGTTCAGCAGCGATATTCACCGCATTAGTTACAACGGTAAGTGTTGGTTGAAGTTCTGATGGATCTCCAGGTGCAAACTCTGAACGAGCCACAATTGCGCGAGCAACCGCAGTTGTAGTGGTTCCTCCGTTAATTCCGATGATGTCATGCCTAGAAACCATCTCGGCTGCGGCTTCAGCGATGCGCTGCTTTACCTCATCCTCTTTAGCAACTTTGTAGGTAAGCGGAAGACCAAGCGACCCCCCAGTAGCAACTGCGCCTCCGTGGGTTCTTGAAAGAAGTTGCTTCTTAGCTAGCGAATCGAAATCGCGACGAATCGTTGCAGCGGAAACCTTGAGTGAGTGAGCAACATCTTCAACTTCAACGCTGCCTTTTTCGACAACTATCTCCAGGATTCTGGATAGTCGTTCTTGTCTACTCACTTCACGCTACCGGCTGTAAGTCCGCCAACCAACCACTTCTCAATAAGTGCGAAGAGGACGACAACCGGAACGATCGCGATGATTGAACCCGCAAAGAGATAGTTCCACTGCACCTGATATTGACCGATCAGTGATGTGAGGCCAACAGTAAGTGGTTCGTGTTCTGGCGAAGAAGTAAGAGTCAATGCAATAACGAACTCGTTCCAGGCAGCGATGAAGGTAAAGATAAATGCGGTGACAAGACCAGGCAATGCAAGTGGAAGAACGATTCGGGTAAGAGTTGTGAATCGGTTACAGCCATCAATCCATGCCGCCTCTTCAATCTCTTTCGGGATACTGGTGAAGAAGCTGGAGAGGATCCAGATCGAGAAGGCCATATTGAATGCTGCATAGATCAGAATCAGCGCCAAATATGTATCAACGAGACCGAACTTCACGATTTCGCGGAAGATACCGACAACGAGTGCAGTCGGTGCAAACATCTGTGTAATAAGGACAAGGAGTAAGAAGAGCTTCTTACCGCGGAAATCGTTTCGCGCCACATAGTAAGCAGCAGGAACTGCGATCAAGATAACGATGATGGTCGCTGAAATTGAGATGATGAATGAGCTCTTGATAAAGCCCATCAAAGGAATTTCTTTCCAAACGCCGATGAAGTTATCGAAAGCCCACTTCTTAGGAAGGTAGGTCGCAGGAATTGCGGTGATCTCTTCCTTTGGCTTGAGGGCTGTGAGAAGCATCTGAAGATATGGAGCGAAGAAGAGGAAACCCATAGTCCACGCGGAAATAGTGAGCGAGACCTTCTTACCTGTGAAGCGCTTATGGCGCTTAGGAACCACGAGAGTTGTCATTATCGCTGCTCCTGATTCTTTGATGCTTTAAGGAAGAGTCCGATGAAGACCAAGATGATGGCAAAGTTAATAGCCGCCATGGATGCTGACTGTCCGACATCCTGATCGCGGAAAGAGATCTTGTAGGCAAGCGTGGTTGTTGTATCGGTCTCGTAGCCCGGTCCGCCCATGGTGATGATCCAGATAATCGGGAAGGAGTTAAAGACGTTAATCAAGTTGATGACTGCTGCAACAAAGAGTGATGGGCGAAGCAGCGGGAAGATGATTTCGCGGTAGTTCTGCCACGGAGATGCACCATCAACTTTCGATGCTTCCATGATGTCGCTAGGTACTGTTGAAAGTCCTGCGAGAATTACAAAAGATGTAAATGGGATTGAAACAAAGACTGCCACGACCATCAGCCATGCAAATGATTGTTTTGTATTTGCAAGCCAGTCGATAGGTTCTTTGAGAATGTGAAGGTCCATTGCAATCTCATTGAGAACGCCGTAGTAGGCATCGAGGATCCACTTCCAAACTGTGGAAGTCATAACAAGAGAAGCTGCCCAAGGAATGATGACCGCCCACCGGACAACTTTGCGACCCGGGTATTTTGCATTGAGAAGTTGTGCAACAGGAAGAGAAATAATCATTGTGAAGAAAACTACGCCGAGCACCCAGATAAATGTGCGAATCAATACATTGGGTAGATCAGGGTTCTTCAGAAGTGTTGAGAAGTTATCAAAGCCAGCCCAACCTTTAACTGCGCCAGTTGATCCAACTTCTTGAAACGATGTGCGCAACATTTCGAATGCTGGCCACACAACAAAAACTAAAATCATGACGAGCGCTGGAGCGATCCATGGCAAGGCACCTAACCGTGATTTGTTAGCTGAACGCTCTGCCATCTGAAAATGCTCCTATGTGTCTTACGAATATCTGCGGAATTCTATTGCTTTGCTTAATCGAAAAGTAGAGCGGGGGCTCGCGATCACTCGCGAACCCCCAACCCGTACTTCGTTGTCACTACATATGACAGGTATTACTTAGATGCAGCAAGCGCCTTTGCCTGGATTGCATCCATTGTCTTCTGTGGATTTACAAGCGCTGTACCAATCTGCTGCTGGATAGCACCCTTAACTGCTGGGAATGCTGCCTGATCTCCTGGGTAGAAGATTGCAGATGGAAGCAACTTGATGAATGGAGCCAGTGCTGGATCCTTAGCTGCCGCTGCTCCTGCTGACTTAGTTGCAGGAATGAAGCCGCCTGCAGCCTTGAGGAATGCTGCGTAGTTTGTTGGCTCGAAGATGAAGTCCATCCACTTAGCAATCTCTGCCTTGTGTCCGTTTGCCTTGTACGCAGTGAAGTAATCCTGAACACCAAGTGTTACAGGCTTCTTTCCTGGTGCAGCAACGAATGAACCTGAACCTAGGTTAATTGCAGCGCCACCGTTGTCCTTGAGCCATCCTGGAAGGAAGACTGAACCGTTGATGAATGCTGCCTTACCTGATGCGAAGAGTGTCTGTGCACATGCTGTGCGATCACACTTAGCTGGGTTTGGCTGTGTCAACTTCTGATCTGTGAGCTTCTTGAGGTACGTCATTGTTGCAACGTTTTCCTTTGAGTTAAGAACCCACTTGCCGTTCTTAAACATTACGCCGCCATTACCGCCAGCCCAGATTGCGAACTCAGCTTGTGCTTCTTCTGGTCCGAGTGGAAGTGCATATGGGTAAACGCCTGGAACCTTCGCCTTGATCTGCTTGAGAACCTTCTCAAGATCAGTCCAAGTTGTTGGAAGCTTTGTTACGCCAGCCTTCTTAAGGATGTCCTTGTTGTAGAAGAGTGCGCGTGCTGATGCCAAGTCTGGAACAGCGTATGCAACGCCGTTGTACTTAGAGTTGTTAAGGAATGTTGGGACGATGTCATCAAGAGTTGCCTTGCTGACCATTTCATCCGCGCGGTAGAGAAGACCTTCAGCAGCTGCTGCTGCGTAGTCACCCTTGTTTACAACATCAGGTGTCTGACCTGTTGCAACAAGTGTCTTTACCTTGTCATCGATTGTTTCCCAAGAAACAACATCTACCTTGACTTTAATTGTTGGGTTTGCCTTTGTGAACTTTGCTGAGAGGTCATCCCAGAATGGCTGCATGTTTGCGTAATCTGCTGCGACCATCTTTAGTTCAACTGCATCTGCTGCCTTAGCTGAAGTGCCAAGTACAGAAGCTGCGATCAAACCTGTGGCTGCAACGAGTGCGCCTAGGCGAGTCACTTTCTTCATTCGTATAACTCCTGACGGGTTTAGGCCCCGGCAAAGGGGCTTCGTTGGGGCTAGTCGACCACCTTCGGGGGGCTAAATCAATGATTTGCATGTAACTGTTTGGTAACGAACAAATTAAATCAAAAACACGCAATTTTCTTGACTTTGGGGGTGAGCTCCGCCTACGGTTGCGCCATGACTACCGCCTTCCATGCAGATGCCGAAATCGCCTCCCAGCCCCAGATCTGGCGCCAGGTAGCCGAATTCGCCCCAAGCGTCTTTAACAAGCTCCCCAAGAAGGGTGAGCGCGTGGCGGTCGTCGGCTGCGGAAGCTCTTGGTTCATGTCGATGGCATATGCCTCATTGCGTGAAGCAGCGGGCCACGGCGAGACCGATGTCTATGCCGGCTCTGAATTTAACTATGACCGTAAGTACGACCGTATCGTCTCGATCTCTCGCTCTGGAACAACTACTGAAATTGTTGAACTTCTCGGCAAAGTAAAGACTCCTTCTGTAATTCTTACAGCGATTCATAACTCCCCTGTCGAAGATCGCGCAACAGAGACAATCATTATGGATTTCGCTGATGAAGAATCAGTTCTACAAACTCGCTGGGCAACTGCAGCACTTGGTCTGCTCCGTGCCCACCTTGGCTTTGATCTCAACTCAATCGTGAAGGATGCCGAAGAAGCTCTCGCTAGTGACATCTCTGACCTTGTTGATGTTGAACAGATCAGCTTCCTTGGTCGTGGTTGGACAATTGGCCTTGCACACGAAGCAGCGCTAAAGACTCGCGAATCTTCACAGTTCTGGGCTGAGGCATACCCAGCTCTTGATTACCGCCACGGTCCTCTCTCGATTTCACAACCAGGCCGCGCTGTCTGGGCATTTGGCGATATTCCTGCTGACTTGGTGCGCGATATCAAATCAACTGGCGCACTCTTTGAATCAAGCAAGCTCGACCCAATGGCTCATCTCATCCGTGCTCAGCGCGTAGCAATCGCTATTGCGAAGAAGCGTGGCGTAGATGCTGATAATCCACGCGGTCTAGCGCGCTCCATCATTCTCGATAAGTAATTACACTCATCTCTGTGAGCTATGTAGTCGCAGTAGATGTAGGCGGAACCGAGATCAAGAGCGCACTTGTCGACTCTGATTTCAACGTTATCGCAACAATGACTGCACCTACTCCTAAGGCAGATTCCACTGGCGCTGAAACTGTTAAAGCAATTGCTGCAATCGTCGCCGAATTCGGTGCGGCACATAAGGTCGAAGCAGTTGGATTAGCAGTACCTGGTGCTCTCGATGAGCCTGCCGGAACTTCTCGTTGGTCAGGAAATCTGCAGTGGAAGAACCTTCCTATTCGTGATCTACTGCACAAAGCAATCAATATTCCTGTCGCATTTGGCCATGACGTGCGCACTGCAGCTGTAGCTGAACTTCGCAGCGGTGCTGCTAAAGGTGCCCACAATGCAATCTTTATTCCCGTCGGAACCGGTATCGCTGCAGCGTTGATCATCGATGGTGAAATTCGATCTGCTGAAGGTTATGCCGGAGAAATCGGCCATGTGAATGTCAACGGTAAATATCCATGCGTATGCGGAAAGACCGGATGTTTAGAAGCAGCATCTTCGACTCTTGCAATCAGCAAAGCATACGAAGCACAATCAGGAAAATCTGGAACAACAACAGAAGAAATCTTCAAGCTCGTAGTTGCAGGTGATGCAGTTGCAACAAGCGTCTGGGACGATGCAACAGCTGCGATGGCTCGTGCATGCGAATCACTGATAACAATTCTTGCCCCTGAAGTAATTGTCTTCGGTGGCGGACTTTCTAATGCAGGTGAAACTTTCCTTAAACCAATTCGAGATTACTTGGATGCATCTCTAACTTTCCAACGTAAGCCACGTCTTGAGATTGCACATTACGGATCGAAGGCCGGAACAATTGGTTGTGCCATGTTGGCATTTGATCTCGTGAAAGCAGGCAAGTAATGCATATTCACGGCTCCTCTGCAGTTATCGATGGAAAGTTGCAAGAGAAGCTCTGCATCAAAGCTGCAGACGGGGTCATCACAACAATCTCCATCAACTGCGCAGAAACTCCTGATTCAAGCCACACCGGAACACTGATCCCAGGCTTTGTTGATATTCACTCTCATGGTGGCGCTGGTTTCTACTTCTCTGATCTCTCCCCTGAAAATGTTGCTGCTGCTCGCAACGTTCACTTAACGCATGGAACAACTACTCATATTGCATCTCTTGTCACTGAACCTGTTGGGGTTCTCGAAGAGCAGATTCTGCGCTTAGTTCCGATGGTTAACGCTGGTGTCTTTGAAGGAATCCACCTTGAAGGTCCTTACCTTTCACATGCGCGCTGCGGTGCACATGAACCATCTTTATTACGCTCGCCAAAGATCGATGAGCTATCAGCTTTGCTCGATGCGGGCCAAGGATCTATCTCAATGGTGACTCTTGCTCCTGAACTCGATGGTGGTATTGAAGCGATTGATTATCTGACTTCTCGCGGAGTCACTGTGGCACTTGGCCATTCACAAGCAGATGCCGCAACCACCAAGGCTGCATTCGCTGCAGGTGCAAAGCTGATTACCCACTTCAGCAATGGAATGCCTAAGCCAACAGTCGGTGCAGCGACAATTGCTGAAGCTTCTCTTGCCGAAAAGCGAATCCCGCTTGAAATGATTCTCGATGGCATTCATGTCTCAGAAGAGATTCTTAAAGAAGTTCTCGCATCCGGTGAAAAGCGGACCATCTTGATTACCGATTCCATGTCAGCTGCAGGCGGTGCGGATGGAAGCTACTCAATCGGGTCACTCGAAGTTGTTGTCGTTGATGGCGTCGCTCGCCTTACTTCAAATCATTCTCTCGCAGGAAGCACGCTCACCATGGATCGCGCATTCATTAATCTTTTCGCAGCAAATAACAACATTGCAGACTGCGTCTTTGCGGCATCAACTCTTCCGGCCAAGACTTTAGGCCTACATGCCGTTGGTGAAATCGCAGTCGGAAAGAAAGCCCACATTCTTGAATACAAGAGTTCGGAAATTAACGTGGTTGCTTCATGAGTTCACTTGAAGAGAATCGCCAGGCTGCCGCTGATTTCTTTGAGCAAATCTGGAATCAAAAAGATGAATCAGCCATCGACCGATTTATCGCACTCGATGCAGCGGGCAATGACCCAAAGTTCGGCGTTGGCCGCGAATCATTCCGCGAGCAATGGAAGAAGTGGCACGCAGCGTTTCCTGATCTTCACTTCGATGTACGCGAAATCATCGCTGAAGGCGATCGCGTTGTAACTCGTTGGCACCTGACCGGAACACACACTGGCGCTGAATATTTAGGTAAGGCAGCATCGGGTGCAAAGATTGCAGTTGATGGAGTTTCTATCGACACCATTAAAGATGGCGTTGTACTTGATGGATTTGATGCCTGGGATTCACTCGGTTTCCGCGAGCAATTAGGAATTATTAAGCCGCTTTAAAGTCCTGCGTGCTTCAACAAATCTTCACGCGCAACTGATTTACGTCGTGGTTTTCCAACTGGCTCACCCGCAGCGACTTCAGCCTCATTAATAGCTTCCCAATGCTGCTGAGTTACAACTTTGTTATGTGTAATTACATCGGTGATATCACCTGAGTTCTTAGGTGTCCCAAGATCTTCAACCAGGAGCTTCATAACATCTGCTGCATCTGACTTATTGGTGCCGATAACTCCAGATGGGCCGCGCTTGGCCCAGCCAACGACATAAACATTTTCGTTTACTCGGCCATCGGTATTAACGACCTTGCCCTTTTCATAAGGAATTCCTTCCAGAGAAGCTGCTTCATAACCAATCGCAGTAATAACTAATCCGCACTTAATGCCAAAAGTCTCATCGCTTCCAGTTTTCTGGAATACAACTTCTTCAACGCGACCATTTCCTTTGATCTCCAAAGGTGTGGCCAAGAACTGGAATTTCATCGTGCGTTCGTGGCTGGTTGCTTCCTTTTCAGAGATGAGAAGCATCGCATCGAGATTACTCTTCACATCTTTTTCGGGAGCATCACCTGCACGTACGAGGGCAGCATCAATATCTGCCTTCTCCATCACAACATTGGTGTGCTCAAGCTTGGGAAGTTCGCGTAGTTCAGGTGAAGTAAAAGCTGCATGCTCTGGGCCGCGACGGGCGCTGATGACCACAGTCCGTACCTTGCTCTCTTTAAAAGCATCAATTGCATGGTCGGCAGTATCTGTTGGATCTAGTTCACTAGGTTCAAGCGCCAACATTCGCGCAACATCCATAGCAACGTTTCCGGCACCAATAACGACTGCGGTCTCGCAATTTAAGTCGATTGATTCATCTTTGAAATCAGGGTGTGCGTTATACCAAGGCACAAATGTTGCCGCTGACATCGAACCTGGGAGTTCTTCCCCCGGGATCCCGAGCTTCTTGCCGAGCGCAGAACCAGTTGCGATTACAACAGCGTCGTACTTCTCTTTCAATTGATCAATAGTTAAGTCGCTACCAAGTTCAACGTTTGCAAAGAGTCTGAAGTTCGATTCGTTGGCTACCTTCTCAAATACCTTTGCAACTGTTTTGATCTTTGGGTGATCAGGTGCAACACCGCTTCGGACCAAGCCCCAAGGAGTTGGAAGGCGCTCAATCATATCGATTGAGAATTGAAGCTCTTCGGTTTGTAGATTCTGAAGAGCCTGCGCAGCAAAATAGCCGGCTGGGCCTGCACCGACGATTGCTACTTTATATTGAGGCACGTGCATCCTTTGTTAATGAAATCTGGCGAATCCGAGGAGATTTGGCCAGTTTACAGTGCAATGAATTTCGGGGAAGCTCCCCTCACTGCTGACCGCTGTTTAGTCTCAGATGAGCATAATCAGGCATGTTTTAGCCTTATGAATTGATTAAGGAAAGGGTTTTGTCCTGAGATTCCAGTCTAGAATTGTGCTCTGAAGACCTGACTGGGGTCAGATTTTTCAGTACAAATAATGGGGAGAGCGTTGAGCACTGCTGTATTCATGCGCAAAATTCGCCGCTTCACTTCATATTTCTTGTCCATCGTTTTGGCAATCTCAACGCTTTCGGCTATTTCAGCCATCTCAACTCCAACTGCGAACGCACTGATAAACAGTGACTGCACGCCAACGGTCTCGGGGCTAACCGCAACAGGTGTGGCAAGCGGTGCTAACTGTGTGGTGACAATTACTGCTGGTAGCGGAACCTGGACCAAGCCCAATGGTGTGACCAGCGTGCGCTATCTCTTGGTTGGTGGCGGTGGTGCAGGCGGTTCAACACTTTATGGATCTGCCGGCGGTGGCGGTGGTGGTCAAGTAAAAGATGCAACGCTAACTACAATCTCAAATACCTCAATCGCAGTAGTTATTGGTGCCGGCGGTTCACCAACCGACGTTGCTACCGTTGCATCCGGAGGAGATGGTGGTGCAACCTCAATCACGCCAAATGGTGGAACGCTCCTCACTGCATTAGGCGGTGGTGGTGGTGCAAACTCCCGCCTCTGGAGCGCTAGCCCACAGGGAAGTGGATCGACAACGGGATGGACGGGCGGTGGTGGATCCTCGCATGCAACTACCACCGTCACCGGTTCAACTGGAACTGGTGGCGCTTCGTTAAAGGGCGGTAATGCATTCGGAAGTGGGACATCTGATCTGCAAGCCGCTGGTGGTGGGGGTGGTGCAGGTGGAGCAGGAGTTGCAGCAACTTCTGGTGTTGCAGGTGCAGGTGGCGTAGGTCTTGCCTCCAATATTTCTGGCGCGAGCACTTTCTATGGCGGTGGCGGTGGCGGTGCAAAGCGAACTGATGCAACTGGCATATTCGCAAGTGGTGGAAATGGCGGCGGCGGTAAGGGCGGAATTGGCGCAACAAACAGTACGTCGGGCACTGCGAATACTGGTGGTGGCGGTGGAGGTGCCAGTGAATATGCCGTATCAAAATCAGGTGGTTCTGGTGGCAGTGGCGTTGTAGTGTTTTTATACGCTCGACCTTCAATAACTTCGCTTAACGTGACTTCCGGGGTTACAAGTGGAGGCACCGCTGTAACCATTACTGGCTTGAGTTTGGCTACAACAACAGGTGTAACCGTTGGTGGAGTAGCTGCTACAAATGTCGTTGCAATTTCCGATACATCTGTCTCGTTTACCACTCCAGCAGGAACAGCAGGAGTCGCCGATGTGGCAGTTATATCCTCGTACGGAACTGTTACAAATGCAGGCGCCTTCACCTATTACACGACAATGACTCCGGCATGCTCCGGCGGCGGAACTTTTACAATCGTAAACAATGTTGTGACAACGAGTGCAAGTTGTATCGGCCCAGTAACTGTTCCTGAAGGCGTTACCGAAATTGGTGTCGGTGCATTTTGTAATAACTCAAATTCATGCGTTAATAAATCAGATAATGTTCGTTCGGTTACTTTACCGGCTTCATTGGTAACAATTAATACCTTTGCATTTATGACAAGTGGTTTAACTTCAATTACTTTTGGTTCGCCGAGCAAGCTTAAAACAATCGGCATTAAGGCTTTTTCCTATACAGGCCTTACGACGATAACCATTCCTACATCTGTGAACTCCCTTGGTGGTGCACCGTTCTACAACTCCAGCTCTCTAACTTCGGTAGTTTTTGAAGAGCCAGGATCTTTGACATCTCTTGGTGCAAATCCAGGTGGCAATGGTGAAGGTATGTTCCAAGGAACCGCCATCAAATCTCTCACTCTTCCAAGCTCAGTGACATACGTTGGGTACAAATTGGAAGCTCCATTGACTCAGATAACCGTTAATGGAAATATCGCCAACGCAACAAATGCATTATTGGGGCTTCCGACATCTCCTTTCTCGCCACCGTTATCTTGCGTGATTAATCCCAATAATTACGCGAATATCAATAACTATACGTACTGGGCACCACAACCAGTTGTTGTCTCGTCAGCAGCAAATTGCCCTGCCACACCGACAATTACATCGCTATCACCCACTACCGGGGATAACGCTGGTGGGACCTCAGTAACACTTACAGGTACAGGACTTACTGGAGTGAACAAGGTTTGGGTAAATGGAGTTCTGGCAACAAACCTCTCAGTGGTTTCCGCAACCTCATTAACTTTCAAAACACCCGCATCTGCATTGGTAGGCTCCTGTGCTGTTTGGGTTTCAGGTACAAATGGCCCTGCAATAAAGGCCAGCGCATTTACATATACAAGTTCTGTGGCAACTCTTTCGGCACTCGCGCTTTCAAACTCTGCTGTTTTGTCTCCGACTTTTGACAGCGCCACTACCTCTTACACAACGACAGTAGGCAATAGCGTTTCCTCTTTAACTGTCACGCCAACAAAAACTCAGGCGAATGCATCGATAAAGGTAAATGGCGTTGCAGTGAACTCTGGTGCTGCATCTGCTGCCATCCCACTCAGTGTTGGCTCAAACACGATCACGGTCTTAGTGACGGCACAAAATGGAACGACAACTAAAAGTTACACAATTACAGTTACTCGTGAAGCTGGGATTTCAACTTATGCAATAACCCTTGCGGCAGGCACCGGCGGTTCGGGTGGAAATCAGACTCTCACCAAAACAAATGGAGTAAATCTGACTTTGCCTGATTCTGTAACGGCGAATTCATACTTCACTCGAGCTGGTTACACCGTAACTGGATGGGCTACAACTGATCTGGGAACACAGGCATACGCGACAGGTGGAACATTCACAACTGAAGCTGCGACAACTTTATATCCGGTGTGGACAGCAAAAACTTTAACTGTTACTTATGATGCTACAGGCGGAAGTACGGTCACGGCAGGTTCCACGGTTACAGGTGGCTCAATTTCAGCCGCACCTATAGCGCCAACAAAGGGTGGCTATTCATTCGCTGGCTGGTCGGCAACTGATGGTGGATCTGCTATTACATTCCCATTTACGCACGGTAAAACAGCCAATTTTACACTTTACGCGTTGTGGGCAGGAAATACCTATGTGGTTACATACGACTACAACTCTGCAACAAGCGACTCCTCTACTGCAACAAGCAGTTATGTCACCGGTGGAACAACAATCACTTTGCCAACGCCACTGCGCACTGGGTATTCATTTGACGGATGGTATTCCGACGCACTTTTGACAACTTCTATCGGCGCAGGAGGGGCTTCTTATTCACCAACAGGTTCCTCATTGACCCCCTCTGCATACGCAAAATGGACAGCAGTAAATAGAACAGTGACCTATAGCGCTGCATCTGCTACCGGTGGGGCAGTTCCAACTGATGCAACTAATTACATAATTGGCAATACTGTCGTGATTAAAGGAAATACAGGTTCACTAGTCAGATCTGGTTACACATTCCTCGGTTGGACATATGCATCGGATGGCACAGGAACACTATTGACATCTGGCATGACCTATACAACATCCACGAGCGACATGATCTTTTATGCAAAGTGGAGTGCAAATACTTACACAATTACATACAACGGTAACAACGCGAGCGGTAACGCTCAACGAAGTTCTGCGAATGTGACCTCCGATTCCTATACATCTGGTGGCTCTGCGATCGCACTTCCAGGTGCGGGCACATTGTCTCGCTCTGGTTACACCTTTGGAGGCTGGAACACTACGGCCGCTGGAACTGGCGATAACTACTTAGAAGCCGCCAGCTTCACCACTGCCATCAATGTAACTTTGTATGCGAAATGGACGCCAGTCGTTTATTCAATAACTTACGACGGAAATACAAGTGACGGCGGAAGTGCCCCAACTACAGGTGCATATACGACAGGACAGGCACTTCCATACACAGTGCTCACAAATACCTTTAGTAAGACCTCCAATATCTTTGGTGGCTGGAATACCGCGGCTAACGGAACTGGTACCAACTACTCATCTGGCACTACTTTCACAACTCTCACAAACGTTGTCTTGTATGCGTTATGGATTCCGCAATACACGCTGCACTATGCAATCAATGGTGGAACCGTTACCTCTGGTTCGTTGCCGACAGATCAGCTCTACACAGCAAATGCTGTTGTAGGACCCGTTTTCAGTTTAGTAGTTCGCACCGGATATACATTTGCAGGCTGGACTAATGGAGCAACAACTATTGCACCAAATGGGAACTTCACAATTGTCGATGATTCTGTTCTAACAGCTAAATGGACCCCTGTCGATTACACAATTTCATATGACCCTAATGGCGGGTCTACGACACCTGATCGAACTACTAAACAAATCGGTCAGAGTTACACGGTTGCAAATGCGATTTCGAAATCTGGATACACCTTCACGGGGTGGTTAAGTGGAGCCACAAAAGTGGGCGCAGGTGCCGTCATTATTATGGATTCAAGCAACGTGACGTATGTAGCGCAGTGGAGCGCAAATGTTTACACAATTTCTTACGACTGGAATGGCGGTTCTGGAAGTAGAACCAATAGCGACACCTTCACTGTTGGTTCATCCGCGGTAACGCTTCCATCTGTTGGAGATCACCTAAAGGATGGATACACATTTGGTGGTTGGGCTACATCAATCAACGGAACTCAGGTAAATGATAGTTATTCGCCTCCTTCAGATGTAACTCTGTATGCACGTTGGGGAACGGGCAGTTTCGTAATTACGTACGATGCCAACGGCGGGACAGTCGGAACCTCTTCAACCTCAATTTTGAGTGGATCGACAATCACCTTGCCATCTCCTACTCGTACTAACTTTATATTCGAGGGCTGGTTTACGGCAGCATCAGGTGGAACATTGATTGGTGCAGCGGCATCCACATATCAGCCAACGCAATCTCGAACTATTTATGCACACTGGATTCAGGAATCGCTCTATGGAATTGCGGAATCTTCCTTAACGCGAATTGGAACAGCAACTGCTTCCACTAGCTCAAGTTCCACGTTCTCGTATTCAAATGCACTGAGCGCAGTGAGCGTTACCGTTCCGGCTGGATCACTTCCAAATGGGACGATAGTCAACTTCGATCTAGTTGGTGATTTCTCGCGTGCACAATCAGTGCTGGCATCGTCAAAAACTTACATCATTTCTGTAGTCGTATCTTGGCTTACAACTACTGGCACTGTTCCTGATACAGCAAGTGATAAACCAATTTTGATGACCGTCACTAATGACTCTATTAAGACTGGTGCGAGTGTGTACTCAATTATCTCCGGAGTATCGACACTGCTCGGAACTGCGACACAAGATGGAACCGTTACCTTTGGAATCGCCTCTGACCCTGAAATTGTGATTGTGTCATCCAAGCCAAGTGCTCCAACAGGAGTTGCTGCATCTTCAAATGGGGCTGGCGCTTCAGTCGTTTCTTGGACTGCCCCGAGCGACGGTGGATCTGCGATCTCTGGTTACACCGTAAATTCAAGTGGGGGTCAAAGCTGCACCACCGCTTCGACGAGTTGCACAGTCAGCTCATTGCTCAATGGAACTTCTTACACATTCACTGTTGTCGCAACAAATAGCAATGGTGATTCTCCCGCTTCGGCATCTGCAACGGCAAGAACTGCAGGAAAGCCAAGTGCGCCAACTTCAGTAACTGCAAGTGAAGGAGCGGTCAGGGAGTCAGTAATTTCATGGTCAGCACCAGAAGCTGATGGTGGTTCAACAATTACCGGGTATACGGCAACTGCTAATGGTGGGGCTTCTTGTACAACTACTTTGTTAAGTTGCACAATCACCGGACTTTCAGACGGCGTTACTTACGCAATTACTGTTACAGCAACAAACGCTCTTGGGACCTCCGATGCATCGGCTGCGGCTACTGCAATCACCGCAAGTAAGCCAAGCGCTCCAACTTCCGTCACAGCTACGTCCGATGGAAATAAGGAGTCTGTCATTACTTGGGCAGCGCCTGCCTTTGATGGCGGGTCTGCAATCACTGGTTACACAGCAACAGCGAGCAATGGTGCAGCATGTACAACATCTAACACGAGTTGCACAGTCACGGGACTTTCAGATGGAACGACTTATACATTCACAGTAACTGCAACCAGTGCCCTGGGAACTTCGGATGCCTCAGTCTCAGCAAGCGCAAAGACAGCTGATGGAGTTGGCGGCGCGGGTGGCACTCAGACTCCTCAAGTAACTCAATCCGTTACATCTCAAGGTTCGGTGGCGAACAATGTCATCACAGTTGCGCCTGTCACTGTCGTGGGGGATGCACAAACCAACATTCCAACAATCGAGATTGCGGCTGCGGCATCTGGCAGTAATAGCAATTTAGTATTCGTAAAAGTTGACGCGGCAAGCAAGAAATTTGTCGCTAATCTAAAAATTGTCGAAGGCAAGCTAGTGCTCACGTCTGAAGCTGGATTCAGCGGAAAAAAGACAGTCACGGTAACAATTACCGAAAATGGAATTGACCGAATAATTAAGATTCCACTGACGGTTTTGCCAGAGGCTGTTTCAAAGCCAGTTGTAACACCAACATCGTCGTCCAAAACGGTTATCAGATGGACTCCATCGCCTAATGCAAGCACCTACAACGTGTTTGTAGATGGCAAGCAAGTCGCTCGCGCCATTTTAGGAACTAGCTTCTCGATAAACAAGATTCTTGGGCCAAATTCGATTGTTGAAATTGTGGCAAATGGCGGAGATCGCACTACGAGTAGCAAAATTTCCGCCAATTTCAATGGTGCCGTATCTATTCAAATCACGAGTCTCGTAAGCACATCGAAGCTACAAACATCCCTCACCAGTGCAGAAAAAAAGGCATTGGATAAAGTCATTTCACTCATTAGAACTCAAGGTTTTAAGACTGTAGTAATTTCAAGTATCACGACTACAAAGACAACTAACGCGGCGGCTACTGCACGCATCGCTTCAATCAAGAAATATATTGATTCGAAGTCCGCGCCTCAGATGATTAGCTACGAAGTAACCACGCCGACTTCGCGCACTTTCGTCAATAACATTTTCGTTAAGGGCTAAAGCTCTTACTCGGCTAAATCTGGCGGAGACGAGGAGATTTGAACTCCTGAAGGGTTTAACCCCTTACCTCGTTAGCAGTGAGGCGCACTCGACCGGGCTATGCGACGTCTCCGAGTTGCAGGCGAAGTCTACCGCGAACGTTGGGGCGGTTCACCTTCGGGAATTACGCGAGGAATCGGCGAGTAAATGAATTCTCAAACTTCTTGGCGGGATCTAACGCCTCGATGAGGGCTTTGAATTCGCTCATCTTTGGATAGACGCTCTTTAGGTATTGAGCATCGGCGGTAAACACCTTGCCCCAATGAGGACGGTAATTGAATGGGTGAAGAGCTGCTTCGACCTTTTCAATCACCGGATAGATTGCATCATCTTTCTTCCATGTGAAGTGAATAGCCAAGGTGTCACGTTTATATGCGCCGCTGAGCCAAAGATCATCAGCGGCAATTGTGCGAAGTTCAGTAATCCATAAGAGTGGTGAGATTTCAGCACCTAACTTACTTACAGCCTCTATTGCAGATGCGGCATCTTTTCGGTCTACAAAGAACTCTGTCTGAATCTCTTCACCAACACTCGGTGTGAAATCAAGCTTGAAGTGAGATAAGCGCTCATGCCAGTAGCCAGGTTCGCCAAGTTGATCAGTACATGCAACAGGATCAACGGAAGGGATTGGATGATATTTCTTATCGGCTCTTGCGCTTCCGCCGATGCTCTCTGGAATTACTTCGTCATCGCGGAATTTGCACCAGAGATTTCCAACTTGTTCGATACTCCAATCGGTGAAGTAACTGACGCTATACGCAGTGCCCATAATCTGATCAAAGCTACGTTGCAGAACATCAAGAGGTATCTCTGGATAAATGACCTGACGGATTTCAAATGTTGGTTCAATCTTTAACTCGTATTGGAAAACAATTCCACCGAGACCAAGGCCTACAACGAGTGCGTTAAACGCAGGGTTTGTGCGATCAATATGGCGAAGTTCGCCTTCGGCAGTTACAAGATCTAAAGAAAGAACTTGACTGGCAAGGTTCTGATTCTTTATTCCTGAACCATGAGTGCCCGTAGAAATCGAGCCAGCAATCGAGATGTGTGGAAGAGATGCGAGGTTGTTGAGCGCCCACCCTTGTTCATGCAGCACTGGCGCAAGTTCGCCATATTTCAATCCAGCAGCAACGGTGACCGAGTTTGATGCGGAATTAACCTCAATCGTCTGAGGCATCTTTGAAAGATTAATTGCATAGCTGCTTGTATTTGCGATTTCATTGAAGCAATGGGCGGTTCCTCGTACGCGCAACTTTGCATTACTGCGCACTACCTCTTGTAGCTCAGTTAGCGACTCTGGTTGCAAGAAACCTCGATCATTGAAATCAACGTTCTTGCTCCAGTTCTGCATAGTTATTTCAAACCGCTGCAGGCAGGCTTTGGTCCACCGTTTGGATTTCCGTAACGGTGATAGGTAATCGCTACAGATTGTTCGAGTAGCCAACGAGGAGTTTCAATATCGCCGCGTTGAGCGATGGGGCGATGATCGACAGAAATTCCCTTGTTCATCTCTTCGAGAATAGGTGGCTTACTTGAAGCGAGCCAACGCACACGTGAATACTTCTCAGTTACATCGTTGAGGTCGGTTGTGAAGATTACCTTCGCGCCGGTTGTTTCAGAGATGTGGTGGATAAGTGACTTCTCGGCTTGGGTGGTTGATTCATCGACAACAACCACAATGGGCGCCAAATAACGACGGTAGCGCTGGAAGTTCTTCTCAACAATTAATCCGCTGCGATCAATTGCTTGTGAACCAACCTTTGTCCACCAAGTATTAACACCGAAAATAGCTGCTTCGAGGTTTGTTACTCGCGGCCAGTTACGAAGTGTGTTGACGTAGTTGAGTCCGCCAGCTTTTGCGTTGGGACCGACAGCAGAACGCTTCCAACCACCAAATGGCTGGCGGTTAACAATTGCGCCAGTGATTCCGCGGTTTACATAAAGGTTTCCGGCTTCGATACGGCTGATCCACTCTTCGCACTCTTTCTCATCGAGAGATTGAATGCCTGCAGTAAGACCAAAATCAGTCTCGTTCTGCCAATTGATTGCTGTATCGAAATCAGGTGCCTCAATTACTGCAAGAACAGGGCCGAACCATTCGTTGCGGTGTGACCATGACTTTGCCTGCACTCCAAGCTTTACACCTGGGCGCCACATCAAACCTGCATCATCGAGTTGCTTTGGTTCAACAAGCCATGTCTCGCCAGCATCGAGTTGTGTAAGTGCGCGAGTAAGTGCGTTCTCAGATGGGCGAATAATTGGACCAACAGTTGTTGAGAAGTCCCAACCGGCACCAACATGAAGGGATTCGACAGCATCTTTAAGCTGGCGAACAAATGCTGGGTCGTTATAGATATTTGTATCGACGATTGCGATTGATGCTGCTGAACATTTCTGTCCAGCGTGGCCAAATGCTGATTGAACGAGATCTTTAACGGCTGCATCGATATCTGCGCATGCAGTGATCAGAACGGCATTCTTTCCGCTTGTTTCTGCCATCAAGTTAATTTCAGGGCGCCATGAAGTAAAGAGCGCTGCTGTATCGAATGAACCGGTGAGAATCAGACCATCGATGCCAGGGTTAGTGACAAGATACTTTCCATTCTCATCATCGCGCATAGGCAAGAACTGCAATACATCTTGTGGAACTCCGCCTGCCCATAGGTGGCTAACGATTTCCCAAGCTGTAGCAACAGTCTCTGGCGCTGGTTTCAAGATGACAGTGTTGCCTGCAGCAAGTGCTGCGCAGACTCCACCCATAGGAATTGCATAGGGGAAGTTCCATGGTGGAACTACAAGAATCGTTCCAAGTGGAGTTGATTCACCGAAGTTCTGCGCAGTAGTTGCATAGAAGCGCGCAAAGTCGATTGCTTCGGCGACTTCTGGGTCCGCTTCAGCAACAGTCTTTCCGGCATCGCGTGACATCACAGCGATGGTTTCAGTAGTCGCCTTCTGCATGATTTCTGCAGCTTTAAAGAGAATCGCAGTGCGCTCTTCAATCGTTAAACCGCTCCACTTATCTTGTGCTTTTTTGGCGGTTTCAATTGCAGTATCTACATCTTTCGCTGTTCCGACAGAGTAGTGATACCAAACCTTGCCGTTGTCAGAAGGATCGGTCCCCTCTTCTTGCTCTTTAGTAAAGATCTCTTTGCCGTTGATGACGAGTGGAATCTCTTGGTCCTTAATTGCGCGAACCTTCTTGATTGCCTTAGAAACCGCCGCGATAAAATGTGGCTCGGTTGGATCAGCGTTGCGCTCATTTTCAAACTCAGCTCCAGTTGAGACTGAATGTTCTACATGGCGAAGTGACTCGGTTGTAATTGTGTGGCGCTCTGAAATTGATTTGAGGAATCGCTCTTCTTGTTCCTTGAACTTTGCAGGGTTCTTCGAGATTTCAAATGCTGCCTTTAAGTAGTTCTCGTCCGATGTATTTTCATCGAGACGACGTACAAGGTAAGCAACGGCTGCAGCGAAATCGTCCTTACGAGTTACTGGCGCATAGAGAAGTACCGGTTGACCTGCGCGAGTAACAGCGAGTGCTTCGGCATTTGCCATTCCTTCAAGCATTTCAATATCAATCTGATCAGTAACCCCACGAACCTTTGCGACTTCAAGCGCCCATGTCATATGGAATAAGTTGTGTGAAGCGATACCAATGCGCACTGCCTTTGAATGTTCTGGGCGAAGAGCAGCATCGACAAGGCGCACATAAGAGGCATCTACATCTGACTTTGAGCGATATGGGGCAGAGCTCCAGCCGTGAAGTTCTGCCTCGGCGCGCTCCATCGCAAGGTTGGCCCCTTTCACAAGGCGCACCTTGATGCTGCCTCCACTACGTGCGTAACGAGCTTTAGACCATTCAACGAGTTGAGCAAAGAAGATATGTGACTCTGGAAGATATGCCTGCAGCACGATTCCAGCCTTCATAGATTCGAATTCCGGTTCATCGAGAACGCGCATAAATGCTGCGACTGTCATTGGAAGATCGCGGTACTCCTCCATATCCAAGTTTACGAATACACCATGCTTGATGGCTTCGCGATAGAGAATGCGCATCTTTTCAGATACTCGAGTGATGGAACCTTCAACGTCAATAATGATGAGTTGAGCAACAATGGAAGAGAGCTTGACCGAGATGTAATTAACTTCAGGGCGGCGCATCATTTCGAGAATAGATTGGAAGCGAAGTTCGGCTTCATGGTCACCAAGAACTGCTTCACCTAGAACGTTGATGTTGAGTGAAATTCCCTTATCGGTGCGCTTGCCAAGGTGCTTCGAGAGTTTGTCCGCTTCGGAAGCGAGAATCAAATCTTTCGAAAGTGCGCGCACGCGTTGATGGACAGCGGCAACTACAGGAGTTGGAAGAACGTAAGAAAGAATTCCAATTGTGTGAAGGCCGATTCCGTTAAGTGGACCGAAACCAGTGATGCTCGCTTTCTTAGCCGCACGACGGAAAATTCGAGAGGAAGATTTAACTGAAGAGATACGCATTACTTCATCAGTCAGTGTGATTGTTGCTTCAATTGCCTTCGGATCTTTAAAGAGGCGAGCAACGCGCTTGCGGTTTCCCTTTTCGCGACAATCGCGCAACTTATCTGACTGCGCCATCAACTCTTTAGTGCGGGTGATTGCAGTTGTTGCGAGGCTATCTAACGCGGAATCTGTCTCAAAGATTGAAGGCATTTCGCAAGGTTATCAAGGCTTTATTGCCTTTGCAGACCCTATAAATGTGAGATTAATAAGCGTAAGATTGAAATATGAATAACGAAAATGCAGACGTTACGACAGATAAGCCAAAGCGCATTCACGACCAGGCGCCCTCTGAGCTCTTCTCGAACTTTATGAAGTCAGGTTGGGCAGCATCTGACCTCACCAACATAGAGCCACTTGAAGTTGTTACTTATGCGTTCTCTCGTCGCCAAGTGTTATCTGCAGCTTTCAAAGATATTCGTCTCGTTCTTCCGGCTGGTGGATTTAAAGTCCGCGCAAATGATGCGGATTACAACTACCGCCCACATAGCGCATACGTTTATTACAGCGGTGTTCAGGGAGCAGATGCAACCGCCGATGCAGTTTTGGTTCTCGAACCATCTGGTGATTCACACATTACCTATCTCTATATGAACCCTCGCTCTACCCGTGATACCGATGCCTTCTATCGCGACGCTAAGTACGGCGAACTTTGGGTAGGTCGCCGCTTCACACTTGATGAGGCCAAGGCTCGCTATCAAATTGATACTCGCCACTTGAGCGAACTCGAAGCGCTTTTGGGTGATGGCAAAGAGACGCTGACTCTTCGCAATGTGGATCCTGCAGTGGATCCAAAGGTTAAGAAACATGATCGTGAAGATGAGTTTGCAACATTCGTATCAGAACAACGTCTCTGCAAAGATGACTATGAACTTCGTGAAATGCAGACTGCAGTCGATGCAACTGCACTTGGATTTAACGATGTCATCCACGCTATGCCAGCTGCTATCGAAACTCCGCGCGGTGAACGCGTTCTCGATGGAGCCTTCTATGGTCGCGCACGTATCTTGGGTAACGATCTTGGATACAACACCATTGTTGGCGCAGGTTCACATGCTTGTGTTTTGCACTGGATCCGCAACGATGGAGATGTTCGTCGTGGCGAGCTAGTACTAGTTGATGCAGGTGTTGAAGTTGAATCCTTCTACACCGCAGATATCACCCGTACGCTGCCAGTGGACGGAAAGTTCTCACCTGCTCAAAGAGCCCTTTATATGCTGGTTTACGAGTCTCAATTAGCTGGCTTTGCTGCAATCAAGCCAGGAGTTCTCTTCTCTGAAATCAATAAGGCTTGCCAAGAAGTGTTGGCAAAGGGCTTGGCAGATATGGGAGTGCTGACTGTTTCTGCTGAAGAATCCATGAAGCCGGAAATCGGATTACACCGTCGCTGGACTTTGCACGGAGTAAGCCACCACTTAGGTCTTGATGTTCACGACTGCGCACAGGCGCGTAAAGAGCAGTATCTCGATGCACCATTACGAGAGGGAATGGTTCTTACCGTTGAACCAGGGCTTTACATTCAGCCTGATGATGAACTCTTCGCACCTGAGTATCGCGGAATTGGTATTCGCATCGAAGACGATGTTGTTGTTACTGCCGATGGTTGCCGCAATATCTCTGAAAATATTCCACGCCACCCAGATGAAATCGAAAAGTGGATGCAGGGGATTTTAGGCCGCTAAAGAAGCGCCCGCTGCAACTGCAGCAATAGAAAGCCCAAAGGTAAGTGCGATGTTCAGTGCTGTCCGTCTGCGGAAAGCTAATCCGTTATTTACATCGAGCATGAATGCAGACCAAGTAGTGAATGCACCGCAGAAACCCATGATGAAGTAATTATCTTGCCTGATTCCCAAGATAAAAGATCCAACAACATTCACAAAAAGAATTCCTACTGGAAATACATACTTAGTACGAAAGTATTTATCGATCAAGTAGCGAAGTGGTGCTCCGATTGCAGCGCCCGTAATAAAGGTAAGAAGTCTCATGACTTTGCCTTGCCTTTAAGAAGTGTAAGAATGAGAAGACTTATCAGTAACGATTCGGCGGCTTGAAAAAATCCGCTGACTGGTGATGAACCGTGAAGAACAAATGCAAAGGATGAAAGAGTGGTGAATCCACCGGCAAATCCGGTAATCCAGAAGAGACGTTGATACTCAGTCGTCTTGATTCGGTAGGCGACAAGACCAGCGACTAGTACCCCTAATTGGTTAACAAGGAAGACGCCGAGAGAAAGTGATGGAAGAAGTTCAATCAGTTGCCAACGGAGAACCGACCCGATGACTCCACCGAGTGCGACGAGCAGAACCGAAATCAGTGTTAGACCAGCTTCTTAGGTTTAAAGACTGTGGTAATTACGCTGATGATGAGGGAAGCAAGCAGCGCCGACCAGAATCCAGTGACTTCTAGTTTCTCACTCCAACGTGCAGTCAGCGACAACATCGCAGCGTTGATAACAAAGAGAAAGAGACCGAAGGTCACAATTGAAACTGGAAAGGTAAGAACCTTAATGATTGATCCGAAGACGCTATTGATGAGACCGAAGAGGAGTGCAACCCAGAGGTAAGTTCCGACGCCACCATTGACGGTGATTCCGGGAACTACCAGGGTTGCAATCCACATCGAGAATGCAAGAACAGCCCAGCGGATAAGCAACATTAGTTGCGCTTTTCTCGCTTTAACAATCCAGCGAACATACGTGCTGGATCGTATTTAATATCTACAACGCGTTCCTTCATTGGAATGATTGCGTTATCTGTGATCTTGATGTGCTCTGGGCAAACCTCAGTACAGCACTTTGTGATGTTACACATTCCGAGACCATGCTCTTCTTGTGCTGTGCGTTTGCGGTTCTTGAGCTTATCGAGTGGGTGCATATCAAGCTCTGCGATACGGATAAAGAATCGTGGGCCAGCAAATGACTTCTTATTCTCTTCGTGATCGCGGATTACGTGACATGTGTTCTGACATAAGAAGCATTCGATGCACTTACGGAACTCTTGGCTGCGCTCGACATCGACCTGTTCCATCCGTGCTTCACCTGGAGCAAGCTCCTTTGGATGCTCGTATGCAGGGATTTCCATCGCCTTCTTGTAATTGAAAGATACGTCGGTGACGAGATCCTTAATTACTGGGAATGCGCGAAGTGGAGTAACGGTAATAGTTTCATTCTCATCAAATGAAGCAACTTGTGTCATACAAGCTAGACGTGGCTTTCCGTTGATCTCCATAGAACAAGATCCACACTTGCCAGCCTTGCAGTTCCAGCGAACTGCCAAGTCGCCCATCTGTGTTGCCTGAACACGGTGAATTACATCGAGAACAACTTCGCCCTCGTTGACATCTACCTGTACATCTTTAAGGCCACCGTCTGTTGAGTCGCCTCGCCAGATGCGAAGATTAAGTTTGCGCGCCATTAGTTGGAACCGCCTTTCGCAATTTCTTCCGGTGTCATGTACTTCTCGAGTTCGTGAACATCAAAGAGATCGAAGAGCTCCTTAGGCAACATCGGAAGCGGTTGTGCCTTGATATTGACTTGATTGCCATCGAATGAAGAGATGTGGTTAACCTGACGCCACTTATTGTTCATGCCTGGGAAATCATCGCGAGTGTGGCCGCCGCGTGATTCCTCACGGAGTAGCGCAGACTTTGCAGTTGATTCGGCGACGAGCAACATATTGTCGAGGTCGAATGCCAAGTGGAATCCTGGGTTGAACTTACGTCCACCAGCTACTGCAACGTTCTTACTGCGAGCGCGAATATCAGCAATCTTTGCGATTGCCTCCTCGATCTCAGTACGTGTGCGGATGATTCCGACCAAGTTATGTGTGATCTCCTGAAGTTCTGCGTGGAGTGAATAAGAATTCTCTCCGCCTGCGCGACTAAATGGAGCTTCAATGCGATCAGCTGCAGCCTTGATTGTTGAATCAGAGACAGGGTTTGCACCGGCGCTCTTCACATATTGCGCAGCACCTGCACCTGCACGACGACCGAATACCAAAAGGTCTGTGAGTGAGTTTCCACCGAGACGGTTTGAACCGTGCATACCACCAGCAACTTCACCTGCAGCAAAGAGTCCTGGAACTCCAATCGCTGCAGCTGTATCTGGCTCTACTTCAACGCCGCCCATGACGTAGTGACATGTTGGGCCGACTTCCATCGCTTCCTTGGTGATATCTACGCCGGCAAGTTCATAGAACTGGTGCCACATAGATGGAAGGCGCTTCTTAATTACTTCAGCTGGGATGCGCTTTGAGACATCGAGGAATACTCCACCGTGCTCGGTTCCGCGTCCTGCTTTAACTTCTGAGTTAATTGCACGAGCTACTTCATCGCGTGGAAGAAGTTCTGGCGGACGACGGTTGTTGTCCTGATCTTCATACCAACGATCTGCTTCTGCTTCGTTATCTGCGTACTTATCCTTAAATACATCTGGGATGTACTTAAACATAAAGCGTTCACCTTCAGAGTTGGTAAGGATTCCACCTTCACCGCGAACAGATTCTGTTACCAGAATTCCGCGTACTGATGGTGGCCAGACCATTCCTGTTGGGTGAAATTGCAAGAACTCCATATCAACGAGGTTTGCGCCTGCCTTGAGAGCAAGTGCATGTCCGTCGCCGGTACCTTCCCAAGAGTTAGATGTAATCTTGAAAGTTTTTCCTACGCCACCAGTTGCAATAACAACTGCTGGTGCTTCAAAGAGAACTTCTTCGCCAGTTTCGCGCCAGTAACCGTAGGCGCCAGCGATCTTGCCATTCTCTTTAAGAATTTCAGTGATGGTGCATTCAGCAAAGACCTTGATCTTTGATTCCATGTCGCCGAACTCGCGACCATCTGCCTGCTGCAGAGCAACAATCTTCTGCTGCATTGTGCGGATGAGTTCTAGACCTGTGCGGTCACCAACGTGTGCAAGGCGTGGATATTCGTGTCCGCCGAAGTTACGTTGTGAAATCTTTCCTTCTTTAGTGCGGTCAAAGAGAGCGCCCCATGTTTCAAGTTCCCAGATGCGATCTGGCGCTTCCTTCGCATGAAGTTCAGCCATGCGATAGTGGTTAAGGAATTTTCCGCCGCGCATTGTGTCGCGGAAGTGAACCATCCAGTTGTCATTGTCATTGACGTTACCCATTGATGCAGCTGCGCCACCTTCTGCCATAACAGTGTGGGCCTTGCCGAAGAGTGACTTGCAGATGATGGCAACGCTAAGACCTGCCTCGCGCGCTTCTACAGCAGCACGGAGACCTGCTCCACCTGCACCAATTACCAGGACGTCGTACTTGTGTTTTTCTAGTGTCATATCAGCCATCGTCCTTTAGAAGAAGTAGAAGTTTGTCCAGGCGCCAGTTGCAACTTGGCGAACGTAGATATCGGCAAATGCAACTGCAGCAAGTGAGAACCATGCGAATTGCTGATGTTTGTGGTTAAGCGCTGAAACGAGAGTCCATAGCTTGTAACGAACTGGATGCTTTGAGAAGTGCTTCAAACGTCCACCAACTGTGTGGCGACATGTGTGGCATGAAAGTGAATACGACCAAAGAAGAGTTGAGCTGAGAAGAAGAACAAGTGAACCAACGCTCATATGTCCCCATTGGCCTTCAACGTTCTTGAAAGAGATGATCGCGTCATAAGTAAGGAATACGTTAAATACCAAACCTGCGTAGAAGAACCAACGGTGTGCGTTCTGCAAGATAAGTGGTGCGCGAGTTTCGCCTGTGTACTTTGTATGTGGCTCTGCAACTGCACATGCAGGAGGTGAAAGCCAGAATGCACGGTAGTAAGCCTTGCGGTAGTAGTAGCAAGTCATACGGAAACCAAGTGGGAAGATCAAGATGATCAGCGCTGGAGAGAGTGCAAAGTTGAAAATTTCCGCACTTACCGGTGTCCATCCGAAGAGCGTTGCTTCAGGAACACATGCTTCGGATAAACATGGTGAATAGAAAGGTGAGATCAGGTGGTCTTTGTAGTAATTCGCACCTTCAAATGCTCTGAATGTTGCATAGATAACGAATGAGAAGAGAACACCGAATGTAATTGCGGGCTCAAGCCACCACTTATCTGTACGTAAAGTGCGCTCTTTAATCTTGGCGCGGGTTGGAGAAAAAACTCCGGACATATCTGCTCCCCTGAACTCAAAGCGCAGTCTGTGACTGCAATGAGAGAAGTGTGCGCTTCTGCGCCCAAAGTCGCTAGGCGGTACCCCTCTTAGAGCTTATGAAGTCAGCCACAACTAGAGGGGAAATGCGAAACCCGCCTCTGGAATCAGAGACGGGCTTTGCCTTAAGCGCGGAGGACGTGGGATTTGAACCCACGAAGGTTTCCCTTGCCGGTTTTCAAGACCGGTGCACTCGGCCGCTATGCGAGTCCTCCGTGGGAGAGATTACCCGAAATCGGCTACTTCGAAAAATCGTCTGGAAATTTACGCTGGAAGTTCGAGCAATTGCTCGATGATGATTGCAACACCATCTTCTTCACATGGACCAGCTATTCCTTTTGCGTGGAGCGGTCCTTCAGGATGGCCATCTGCCATTGCAAATGATCGGCCGCACCATTGAAGCATTGAGAAATCATTTGGATTATCGCCGAATGAAACACAGTCAGCAGCATCGATACCTAAGCGCGCTGCCATCTTTGCAAGTGTGAGTCCCTTTGAAACACCGAGCGCTGAAATTTCAAGAAGTGAATCAGATGGGTTTGAGTGTGTAACTGTTACAAGCCCTTCGAGTTCAATCTTTGCAATTGCGAGCATTTCATCGGATGAGAGTTCTTGTTGTGAACAACGTGCAAGCAATTTGAGCGCTGGTGAAGTAACAATCTCTTCGATCTTATCTACGCCAACATTGTCGAGACCCACATCCCAGCGCGGAATGTAAGCCTTCTCGCGGTGGAAGTAATTATGTGATTCGACTGCAAATGAAATCTGCGGAATTGCTTTACGTAAGCGAGTAACAGTTTCGAGTTGGGCGTCTACTGGAATCAACCACTCTTCAAGAACAGTGTCGTTGTGAAGGTCATATAACATCGCACCGTTGCCGCAGATTGCGTTTCCGATTCCGAATGCTTCTTTGATTTCAGGCATCCAACGCGGCGGGCGACCAGTAACGAAGAAAATCTCGACGCCCATTGCGTGCGCCTTCTTAAAGGTATCGATAGTGCGCTGAGTGATATCGCCGTAATGCGCGACGATTGTTCCGTCGAGATCCGTTGCAATTAACCTCGGGCGACGTGCAATTTCTTGATTGTTGCTCACACGAGCTCGAATTTCTTCATTCCAAGGAATGGTTGAAGTGCGGCAGGAACATTGACTGTTCCATCTGCATTTTGGTGGTTCTCGAGAATCGCAACAATCATGCGAGGAATAGCGACCAATGTGCCGTTAAGAGTTGCAATCGCCTTGGTGCCTTCAGAATCCTTGTAGCGAATATTGAGGCGTCGAGCCTGGAATTCGGTGCAGTTAGAGGTACTTGTTACTTCGCGATAAGCGCCCTGAGTAGGAACCCATGCTTCGATATCAAATTTACGCGTTGCAGATGATCCGAGGTCGCCTGATGCAACATCGATAACGCGGAATGGAATCTCCATCGCTGTAAGGAAATCTTTCTCCCATTGCAGCAAACGCTTATGTTCTTCCTTTGCATCTTCTGGCTTACAGAAGGTGAACATTTCGACTTTATCGAATTGGTGAACGCGAATGATTCCGCGAGTGTCCTTGCCATATGTTCCAGCTTCGCGGCGGAAACATGATGAGTAGCCGGCATATCGAAGTGGCAACTTATCTGCAGGAAGAATTTCATCCATATGCATCGCAGCGAGTGGCACTTCAGAAGTTCCAACAAGATAGACGTCATCTTTTTCAATGCGATAAACGTTCTCGGCAGCTTGGCCCAAGAAGCCTGTGCCTTCCATCGCTGCAGGATTTACAAGCACCGGAGGAATAACCGGTGAGAAACCATTCTTGAGTGCGCTCTGAATTGCATAGTTAACGAGTGCGAATTCAAGGAGCGCGCCAACACCAGTTAAATAATAAGAACGGGATCCAGCAACCTTTGCGCCGCGTTCGGTATCAATTGCACCGAGCAACTTACCGAGTTCGACGTGATCTTTTGGTTCGAAGCCATCTTTAGCAAAATCGCGTGGAGTGCCAACGTGTTCGATAGTGACGAAATCTTCTTCGCCACCGATAGGCGCTTCGGTATCGAGAAGGTTAGAAAGCTGAAGCAATAGCGCCTTTGCCTTCTCTTCAATCTCTGAACGCTTTGCATCTGCGGCCTTTACCTTGTCAGCAAGTTCCTTCGCATTGGCAAGGAGAGCTGCCTTTTCATCGCCTTTTGCAGCGCCAACGCTCTTTGAAAGAACGTTCTGCTCTTGGCGCAGAGTTTCGAATTCAGATACGGCAGCGCGCTTGATCTCATCGATAGCGATGATGTGATCTACGAGTTCAACGTTTTCGCCGCGTCCCTTTTGAGATGCGCGGACAACATCAGGGTTCTCGCGTAGGAACTTGATATCGATCATGAACGCACCTCTCGTGGATAAGAACCTAGGAATCTAATGTCATCGCAAATCGAACGAAGTTCTTCAATCGACTTTCCGACTGGAGAATCGTTGATGTGGCCTTCGACATCAATAATGAAATGGTAGTGACCAAGTTCGCGCCCTGTTGGACGTGACTGGATGAATGTCAGGTTTACATCGTGCTTTGCAAAGACTTGAAGGATTTCAAGCAGGGCGCCAGCATGGTCGATATCGATGAATACAGCCATTGAGGTGCGGTCGTGGCCAGTTGGTTCTGGAACCCAACCTGGCTTCTGCGCACAGATGAATCGGGTAACTGCACCGACGTTATCGCCAATATTGTCTTCGCGGACTTCGAGTCCGAAATGTTCAGCAGCAGCACTTGATGCAATCGCTGCATCGAGTTCGCCTTTGCTGACGGCTTCTGCTGCGGCTGATGTTGAATTTGTAGGAACAATCTCTGCATGTGGGTACTTCGCTGCGATATATGCGCGGCATTGTGATTCTGCATGTGGGTGTGTACCGATGCGATTAATAGTTGTAGCACCTGGCTTTGTCATAAATGCAAAGGTGACAGGAAGAGTTACTTCGCCAGCAATAGTGAGTGGGTCACCGCTCGCTAGTTCGTCGAGAGTACGTGCAACAACGCCTTCGACAGAGTTTTCGATTGGAACGAGTGCAAATTGCGCTTCACCTTTGCGAACTGCATCGAGAGCGGCCGTGACATTTGCATATGGAATCTTTACATCTGAATCGCATGTGATCTTCTTAAGAGCAGCTTCGGTAAAAGTGCCGACGGGGCCTAAATAGGCGAAAGTCTGGCTATCGGCGGCGCTCACCGGTCAAGGATACCTGAGTACCTCACGTGCATGTGACGGCATATTTGTGATGAGAATATCGACGCCTAACTTCGCGCAAAGTTTGATATCTGCATCCTCATCAACTGTCCATACATTGAGCGATCGCCCCAACTTCTTGATTCGCTCTGCGCGAATAGGTTCTTCGCGGAGTTCATTGATTCCTGGGCCAATGGAAGTTGCTGAAGAAAGCTTTGCTTGGAACCACGAAGTGTTCTTATGCATCAAGAACGTTGTGTTGATGGTGGGATCAATTCGTTTCATCTTCTCAATTGCAAACCAGCTAAAGGACATCACTGCAACATCAATCTTTTCGATTCCCTTTGTTGCGCGAATTTTTTCAGCGACAACTTCTTCGATTCGATTACCTGAGATAACAGGGTGTTTAGTCTCGATAAGTACGCCCTTCTGGTGTTTCACGGCAAAGGTGAGAAATTCATCGAGGGTAAGTACCTGCGGATATGCGCGCGATACCTCTTTATAAGTCATCTCTGCAATCAGCCCTGGGTTGGCTGCGCGCTCGAGCATCGTGGCGTTATGCCAGAGAACTGGCACCTCATCATTAGTTAGACGCACATCGCACTCAAAGCCATCGGCGCCTTGGGCTACTGCCCCTTCATATGCAGCAAGGGTGAGCTCTGGAAAGTCAGCGCTAGCACCACGGTGCGCATAGATCAGCATGAGACTGAGAGTAACAAAGAGATTAGGCTTACCCACATGAGCCATTTCGCAACATCTGCGCGATCTGCCGTCGGCCTCGTACGTAGTGGCAATGAAGATAGCGGCCTTGCTTCATCGCGCCTTGTTGCAGTTGCAGATGGAATGGGTGGCCATGCCGCTGGTGAAGTTGCATCCAAGATTGCGATAACAACTCTTGCTGAAATCGCTGCAGTCTTTACCAACTCTGAAATTGATTCAGAATCGGCAGACGACATTTATCTCAACTCATTCCACGAAATTGATTCAGCTCTAAAGAGCGCTGTTGATGAAAATCCAGAACTTTCTGGAATGGGAACAACGCTTACCTCTCTATTTCTGCGCGATAACTCGGTCGCCCTACTTCACGTCGGAGATTCACGCGCTTATCGCTTACGTGGAAATTCACTCGAACAGTTGAGCGTTGACCACACAGTTATTCAAGAACTTCTCAACCAAGGTGCGATTTCAGAGGCAGATCTAGCAACACATCCACAGCGCTCAGTACTTACCCAAGTTCTTATTGGCGAAGGAAATCTCGAACTACCCCTGCCGGTTTTCGAAGGAAAAGTTAAGGATCGCTACCTAGTATGTAGCGACGGGCTGAGCTCAGTATTGAGTGAGAAAGAGATTAAATCTCTTATCAAGGGCCGTGATCGAGATGAAGCGGTAAACGCTCTCATCGATGCAACATATATAAATGGTGCACCCGATAACGTGACTGTAGTAATCGCAGATTTAGTTGAAGAAGTTCAATCCGAAGGTATCGAGAAGATAGGAGCTGCTCAATGATGAACTCATTGCTAGGCGGTCGCTATCAACTCGGCCAGATGATTGGCACTGGCGGGATGGCCGATGTCTATATCGCACAAGATCAACGCCTCTCACGCGAAGTTGCAATCAAGATCCTCCGCAGTGATTTAGCAAAAGATCCTGCATTTGTTTCACGATTCCGCAAAGAGGCAAAAGCTGCTGCAGGTTTAAATCACCCAGCAATCGTTGCTGTCTACGATTCAGGTGAAGAACCAGCTCCATACATTGTTATGGAACTCGTATCCGGCCACACTCTGCGTGAACTCATTCATCAAGGAGAACGACTTCCGCTTAATCGCGCACTTGAAATTGCAGAAGGTATCTTGGCCGGCCTTGAATATTCACACGAGCGCCACATCATTCACCGCGATATCAAACCTGCAAATGTGATGATTGCTGATAACGGGGATGTAAAGGTGATGGATTTCGGAATCGCCCGTGCAATGGATGATCTAGGCGCAACACTGACAAGCACGTGGAATGTTGTTGGTACTGCCCAATATCTATCTCCTGAGCAAGCCGTCGGAGAACCTGCAGATTCCCGTAGCGATATTTATTCAACTGGCTGCTTGCTCTTTGAATTACTCACTGGTGAACCACCATTTACCGGTGAAACTCCTGTCTCAATTGCGTTTCAGCATGCATCAAGCATTGCTCCGCTTGTGCGAACTTTGAAATCAGACCTTCCTGAAGGAATTGAAACGGTTCTTGCAGTCGCACTCTCTAAGAAACCTGAAGATCGCTATCAGAGCGCACAAGCGATGCTCGATGACATTGCAAAGGTTCGTGCCGGGCAAGAAGTAACTACCAAGGTTGCAACACCACCATTTATGACCCGACGTCGCGCAATTATCTTTGGTGGATCTTTCTTCGCAGCAATCGCACTATCTATTACAGGTCTTCTCATGAGCGGCGGTGGCGCTAATTCAGGGCCGATGGTTCCTAACGTTGTTGGCCTCAGTGAAGAAATGGCTCGCGCGCTTCTTTCAGATTATTCAGTGACCATCAAACATGCGCACGATGGCGTTATTCCTAGAGACCGCGTAGCTAGCCAACTTCCGCTTGCGACAACGCATGCCAAAGTTGGTTCTTCTGTTGTTCTCACAATCTCAGATGGGCCGGGAGATGCAATCGTTCCTGATGATTTGATCGGAATGTCTCTCATTGATGCGCGATCAGCGCTCACATCTGTCGGTCTTCTCGTCTCTCAAACAATCGCCTCTCCTTCTGATCAACCACAAGGAACAGTTCTCGATGTCATGCCCGCAGTTGGTTCAGTCACTGAAGCTGGAAGTTCTGTCATTCTGACAATTGCAAGCGGTGAAGTAACTGTTCCAAACTTGATTGGTATCGAAGCTATTCAAGCAAAGACGCTTCTCATCCAGGCAGGCTTCTTGATTAAGGAATTTTATGACTATGACTCTGCGCAACCTGCAGGAGTTGTTATTCGTCAGGCACCTGAGGCTGGAACAACGCAAACGATCGGTAAGTCAGTAACGATTACGATAAATCGTCAGCCTTAATTTATTTAGAACTACCCACCACAGGAGATAGTCCAACTGCGCGCTTTGGTGCATCAAGATCTCCGCACTTCACCAACCAGTTAGCAAGCATCTGGTGTCCGTGCTCAGTCAATACGGATTCTGGATGGAACTGCACTCCCTCAATAGGAAGAGTTGCGTGGCGCATCGACATCACAACACCTGATTCAGTTGATCCAGTAATTTCAAGAACTGCAGGGACAGTGTCACCTTCGACTGCAAGTGAGTGATAACGAGTTGCAGTAAATGGTGAAGGCAGATTTGCAAGAACTCCTGCGCCGTTATGAATTACTTGTGAAGTCTTTCCATGAAGAAGTTCAGGTGCGCGAGAAACAGTTGCGCCGAAAGCCTCGCCGATTGCTTGGTGTCCAAGGCAAACTCCGAAGAGTGGAATTGAATTTTCAGCGCAGTAATTAATCATCGCAATGCTGACGCCTGCTTTATCGGGAGTGCCTGGCCCCGGAGAGATCAAGACACCGTCGTACTTTGCCGCTTCGTTCGCTTCGACTTCGTCATTGCGAACAACGGTGCACTCTGCGCCCAATTGCTGCAGATACTGCACCAGATTGAAGACGAAGGAGTCATAGTTATCGATGACGAGGATTCGAGCCATGCGGTAATTGTGCTGTAACCTAGGCTCCATGCCAAAGTCGAAATTGCGTAAGAAGGTTCAAGAGCGCCACGCTCACGAAGAGCAGCACCACATCGAAGAAGAGTCGCCAATTCTCGAGAGCCCATCATGGCTTGCTCCGGTAATGGTCACTAACTTCCTCATCGGCTTGCTCTGGATCGTTATCTTCTATGTCAGCCAGACTCTCTATCCAATTCCTGGAATTGGCGCATGGAACATGATCATTGGTTTTAGCTTTATTGCAGTTGGCTTCTCACTCGCTACTAAGTGGCGCTAGAGAACAACTAACCAAGAGTTATCTCTCATGGGTAAGAACGTAAAACGTCAGTTCCCAAAACCATCTGAACTCGCTCCACTTCTTCAATTCTCTCTGCCTACTCTGCGCCGCAAGAAGCGTCGCCTTGAGAAGGCTTACACGATCTGGGATCTGCGCGATATCGCTAAGAAGCGAACTCCCAAGGGGCCATTTGATTACACCGATGGATCTGCTGAAAGCGAAGTAAGTCTCGAACGTGCACGTCAGGCATATCGTGATCTTGAATTTATTCCGAGCATTCTTAAAGATGTTTCAACCGCTGATTTAACTCGCACTGCACTCGGTGAAACTTTCTCAATGCCACTTGGAATCGCACCAACTGGTTTTACCCGCATGATGCAGACCGAAGGCGAGGTCGCCGGTGCTCGTGCAGCCGAAAAATTTGGAATTCCTTTTACTCTCTCAACTCTTGGCACAACAACAATCGAAGATGTTGTCGCATCAGCCCCTGGTGGTCGCAACTGGTTCCAGCTGTATATGTGGAAAGACCGCGATGGAAGCATGGCTCTCGTCGAAAGAGCAAAGCGCGCAGGAGTTAAGAACTTAGTTCTCACTGTAGATGTCCCAGCTGCAGGTCAGCGCATCCGTGATTACCGAAATGGGCTCACAGTTCCACCGCGCCTTACAGCCGGAACAATTATCAATGCGATTCCACGACCAGCTTGGTGGATGAACTTCCTAACAACACCATCAATTGAATTTGCATCCATGAAGAATTGGGAAGGCACCGTCGGTGAGCTTCTTGATTACATGTTCGACCCAACCATGACATGGGAAGATCTCAAGTGGATTCGCGAACAATGGGATGGAACGCTCACCGTTAAGGGAATTCAGAACCTGGAAGATGCAAAGATGGCGGCAAAGCTAGGTGCCGATGCCATCTTGCTCTCAAACCATGGTGGCCGTCAGCTCGATCGCGCTCCAGTCATGTTGCACCTACTTTCCGATATTAAGAAGGAATTTAAGAAGGATTACGAAATCCATATCGATACCGGAATCATGCATGGCGCTGATGTCCTTGCCGCTGTTGCTCTTGGAGCGCAGTTCACTTACGTAGGTCGCGCATATCTCTATGGACTTATGGCCGGTGGACAAGATGGTGTCGAAAGAGCGCTTGAAATCATGCGCACTCAGATGGTTCGCAATATGAAATTACTTGGCGTTAACTCACTCGGTGAG
Source organism: Candidatus Nanopelagicaceae bacterium (assembly GCA_965268225.1). GTDB lineage: Bacteria > Actinomycetota > Actinomycetes > Nanopelagicales > Nanopelagicaceae > Planktophila. The sequence continues at coordinate 1,344,322 of OZ254166.1, forward strand.
CTAACTCCGAAGCATGTTCGCTTCCTAAATCGCCAATAACGATTACCCTAGCGTTTATGAAGTTAGCGCTAGCAAGCATCTCTTATCTCATTACAGTCTTTGCATTAATTCTTCTTACGATTCGAGTTCGCCAACTCATTGCAATTTATAAGAAGCAGCAACCAGATCCAACTCGTAGCAACGATAAATCTGCGCGTTTTAAGAATATGCTCAAAGAAGTTCTGGGCCACACAAAGATGCTCAACTTCACCGGTACAGGTATTGCTCACTGGTTTGTGATGATTGGATTTGGAGCTCTCTTCGGAACTCTTGTTACCGCCTATGGACAGGTTATCAATCCGGATTTCGCACTTCCTATTATTGGCCACTTTGTTGGTTATGAACTTTTTGCTGAACTAATTGGTGCTCTCACTGGAATTGGAATCGTTACGCTGATTGGAATTCGCCAAGTAACTCGTTTCCGCATGCTCAATCGCTTTAGCGGTTCAGGAATGGGTAAGGCGTATTACGTCGAAGCAACAATTCTTGCAGTGGTTTTCTGTGTATTTGCTCTTCGCGGTCTTGAAGGTGCACTCGCTGGTGAAACCGAATGGAATTGGCATTACGCAATCTCATGGCCAGCCGTTCTTGCATTTAATTCAATGTCTCAGGCTTCAATTGAAAACGCAATCGTTATCGTTGCCACTCTTAAGATTGTCGTATCGATGGCTTGGTTCATTGTTATTGCATCAAACCTCACCATGGGTGTTGCATGGCATCGCTTCCTAGCTTTCTTTAATATCTTTTATAAGCGCAATATTGATAAGCCTTCACTCGGCGCTCTTCCTGAAATACTCTCTAAGGGAAAGCCAGTTAACTTCGAAGATCCAGCTGAAGATGATGTCTTTGGCCTCGGTACACGCGGAGATATCTCATGGAAGGGCTTGCTGGATATGACCAGCTGTACCGAGTGCGGTCGCTGCCAATCTCAATGCCCTGCTTGGCACACTGATAAGCCGCTCTCTCCAAAGCTTTTGATTATGGCTATGCGCGATCACGCAATGGCAAAGGTTGTTGAGACTGAAAACCTCGTCGGCGAGAACGCTCCTATCGCTCTCGATGTTCTCTGGTCTTGTACTTCATGCGGAGCCTGCGTCGAAGAATGTCCTGTCGATATCGAACATGTCGATCACATCGTCAATATGCGTCGCTTCCAAGTTCTCGTCGAATCAGAATTTCCAACAGAACTTGGCGGAACTTTCCGTAATCTAGAAAAGTCAGGCAATCCATGGGGTGCCAATAAACAAGATCGCGAGGGATGGATTGCTGAATGTGATTTCCCTGTTCGCGTTGTAAGCGGCGAACTTCCAGAAGAGGTTGAGTACCTGTTCTGGGTTGGTTGCGCAGGTGCTTATGAAGAGCGCGCAAAGAAGACAACCAAGGCCGTTGCAGAACTTCTGCATATGGCAGGAGTTAACTTTGCCGTTCTTGGAAAGCGCGAGACATGTACAGGAGATCCTGCACGCCGTTCAGGAAATGAATTCTTGTATCAAATTTTGGCTGCAGAAAATATCGAAACGTTTAAAGAGACTTTCGGTAATCGCGGAGTGAAGAAAGTCGTCGTTACCTGCCCTCACTGCTTTACAACTATCGGCAAGGATTATGCGCAGAGCGGTTATGAACTTCAAATGCTCCACCACACTCAGTTGCTTAATACTTTGGTGAAGGAAGGAAAACTCAAGACTTCACCTCACAAGGCAGATCAGAAGATTACTTTCCACGATCCTTGCTACTTAGGGCGCCACAATCAGATTTATGCACCACCACGTGAACTCCTTGAAGCATCTGGTTGCGATATCGAAGAGATGCCACGTAACCAAGAGCGTTCATTCTGCTGCGGTGGTGGCGGTGGACGTATGTGGATGGAAGAGAAGATCGGTACTCGTATCAACCTCAACCGCGTCGATGAAGCAATCGATACAGGCGTTCAAGAAGTTGCTGTGGGATGTCCATTCTGTCGCATCATGATTGGTGACGGCATGGTTGCGCGTCAATCAGACGTTGAAGTACTTGATGTTGCTCAGGTATTACTTAGGAACGTGAAGAGCTAAGTAAAACCTTAGTAACAACGGCGCCGGCTATGAGGCCGCCGAGGTGCGCGCGCCAATCGACTCCACCAATGGTGAAACCAAGAACGAAGTTAAGTCCGATGATGACGAGGGTGCTCTTTACTTCAGCGCCGATCTTGCGACCGATGATGATCCAGGCCCCAAAGAGACCAAAGACAGCGCCGGATGCTCCGATGGAGTAACCGTCGTAGCCAAGGAACATCGCTGATGTAAGTGAGCCACCGATAAGAGATACGAAGAAGATAATCAAGAACTTGGCGCGCCCTAAAACTGTTTCGATAGGTGTTCCAAGTGAGTGCAGCGCAATCATGTTAAACGCCAAGTGAATTGGAATTAGGCTCGAATTATCGTGGATAAGAGCTACTGTGATTAATCGGTACCACTCATTGGTGACCTTAAGTAGATCGATTCCGTAGAGCGCAAATGTTCCGATAATCCCTGAGTCAACGAGTTCCCAAAGATAAAAGGCGCAGATAACAGTGATCAGCGTAAGAACTGCTGATCGCTGCTTCATGCGTATCGTGAATTAAGCGATTGTGACGCTATTGATTACAACTGGTGTTACAGGCTTATCTTGTGGGCCAGTTGGTGTTGAACCAATCTTGTCGACAACTGCCTGTGATGCTGCATCCTTAACTTCACCGAAGATTGTGTGCTTGCGGTTAAGCCATGTTGTTGGTGCAACTGTGATGAAGAACTGTGAACCATTTGTTCCTGGTCCTGAGTTAGCCATTGCAAGAATGTATGGGCGATCGAATTGCAATTCGCCGTGGAATTCATCTGCGAACTGGTAACCGGGTCCGCCGAATCCCTGACCAAGTGGGTCTCCGCCTTGAAGCATGAAGCCAGCGATGACGCGGTGAAAAATTGTTCCGTCGTAAAGCTTTTCATTTGATTTCTTACCTGTGCGTGGATCTGTCCACTCTTTTGCACCTGTTGCAAGACCGACAAAGTTTTCTACAGTCTTTGGTGCGTGATTAGGAAAGAGCTCGATGACGATATCGCCGAGTGATGTATGTAGTGTCGCTGTTGATGACATTTATTTTCCAATCGAGTGATAGTAAAAATCCCGCCACATGTGACGGGATCTTGAGTGGAGACCAGGGGAATCGAACCCCTAACCCCCGCCTTGCAAAGGCGGTGCTCTACCAATTGAGCTAGGTCCCCGTATTAGAACGGGTGGGCCCAGGTGGACTTGAACCACCGACCTCTTCCTTATCAGGGAAGCGCTCTAACCAGGCTGAGCTATGGGCCCGCAGACGAACTTTCGTGCGTTTGCAGAAGCGCAAGGTTACTTGATTTTCATCAAGTGACCAAAACGGCCTCCATAACTACAGGCGTGAACCCTACTACTTTTGCGTCGAAATCTCATCTTCGCTGTTGCGGGTCACAGATAAGAGGGTCGCACCTTCATCGAGGTTGACCAGGCGAACGCCCATCGAGTCGCGGCCAGTTTGGCGGACTTCGGCAGCTGGGGTGCGCATAACGGTTCCGGCGGATGTGATCGCAAGGATCTCATCGCTATCTACAAGAACGAGGGCAGAGACAAGAGTTCCGCGAGATTCTTCATCAATCTTTGCAGCCTTGATTCCGATTCCGCCGCGACCTTGCAAGCGATATTCATCGATTGGAGTCTTCTTGCCGTAACCGCCGTCGGTTGCAGTAAATACAAATGCGCCGACAGAAGTTTCGGCATCAACGCGTGACATAGTCAGGAGTTCATCGCCTTCGCGGAACTTCATACCAATAACACCTGAAGTTGATCGACCCATTGAGCGAAGTGATTCGTCATCGGTTGTAAATCGAAGCGACATTGCCTTCTTTGAAACGAGAAGAAGTTCATCGCCGTTGCGGACGAGGGATGCAGATACAACTTCATCGCCAGGCTTGAGTGAAATCGCAATCAATCCACCGGTACGAGGTGAGTCGTATTCAGAGAGTGGAGTCTTCTTAACGAGACCGTTCTTTGTTGCAAGAACTAAGAATGGCGCTGCGTTGTAATCCTTAAATGAAAGTACTTGTGCAATTTCTTCATCTGGCTTAAATGCCATCAAGTTTGCAACATGCTGACCACGAGCATCGCGACCTGCATCCGGTAGTTCGTGAACCTTTGCACGATAGACACGACCTTGGTTGGTGAAGAAGAGCAACCAGTCGTGGGTGGAGGCGACGAAGAAGTGATCGACAACGTCATCTTGCTTGAGCGCTGCACCCTTTACTCCGCGACCACCGCGACGTTGTGACTTATATAAATCAGCACTTGTGCGCTTTGAATATCCCCCACGTGTAATCGTGACAACCACATCTTGATCTGGAATCAGATCTTCAGCAGAGAAATCGCCTTCGCTTGCAACAAGCTGCGTGCGGCGTTCGTCGCCGTACTTAGCGATCAAATCTGAAAGCTCTGTCTTGATAATTTCGCGCTGCTTGGCTTCAGAGGCCAAGATTGCATTGAGTTCGATGATGTCTGCCATCAAGCCTTCGTACTCATCGTTGATCTTCTGACGCTCAAGAGCTGCAATACGGCGAAGCTGCATATCCAAGATGGCATTTGCTTGGATTTCATCGACATCAAGGAGCTTCATCAAACCTGTACGAGCTTCTTCGGGTGTCTTAGATGCGCGAATAAGTGCGATTACTGCATCAAGTGCATCAAGTGCCTTGAGGTAACCCTTGAGAATATGAGCGCGCTTCTCTTTTTCAACCAGACGGAACTTAGTGCGACGAACAATAACTTCGACCTGGTGCTCGATGTAGTACTTGATAAATTCATCAAGGCGCAATGTGCGTGGAACGCCATCGACGAGCGCCAACATATTTGCACCGAAAGTGTCTTGAAGCTGTGTCTGCTTGTAAAGGTTATTAAGGATGACCTTAGGAATTGCAGAAGATTGAAGAACAATGACGAGGCGCTGACCAAGACGTTCGTTACCTTCGTCGCGTACATCTGCGATGCCCTTGATCTTGCCATCTTTAACGAGCTCAGCGATCTTGAGAGCTAAGTTATCCGGGTTAACTTGGTATGGAAGTTCAGTGACAACAAGGCAGGTGCGCTTATTGATCTCTTCAACGTTAACAACTGCGCGCATTGTGATTGAGCCACGACCTGTGCGATATGCATCTTCGATTCCACCACGGCCAACAATGAGCGCCTTCGTTGGGAAATCTGGACCCTTAACAATGGTGAGCATGTGGTTGAGAAGATCAGGCGCTGCCATATCTGGATGTTCGAGTGCGTAGATAACTGCTTCGCCGATTTCGCGAAGGTTATGTGGCGGAATATTTGTCGCCATACCCACTGCAATTCCTGCAGAGCCATTGACAAGAAGGTTTGGAAAACGTGAAGGCAGAACATCTGGCTCTTGTGAGCGACCGTCATAGTTAGGTGAGAAGTTGACGGTATCTTCATCGATATCGCGCATCATCTCCATGGCGATAGGCGCTAAACGAGCTTCTGTGTAACGCATTGCAGCCGCTGGATCGTTGCCGGGAGAACCGAAGTTTCCATTTCCATCAACGAGTGGATAGCGAAGTGACCAAGGCTGAGCTAAACGAACTACGGTGTCATAGATCGCGGTGTCACCGTGTGGGTGGTAATTACCCATGACATCACCGACGATACGTGAAGATTTGTAATAGCCCTTATCTGGGCGATAACCAGCGTCGTACATTGCATATAAGACGCGGCGGTGAACTGGCTTAAGACCATCACGAACATCAGGAAGTGCACGACCAACGATGACTGACATCGCGTAGTCGAGATAGCTTCGCGCCATTTCGACCTGAAGGTCGACCTTTTCGATGCGATCGAAAGTTACTTCGTCGCCATTTACTTCGGGAGTTGTATCGTCGATAGCCATTAGATATCCAAGAACCTAACATCTTTAGCGTTGCGCTGAATAAATGCGCGACGTTGTTCGACATCTTCACCCATAAGAACAGAGAAGAGATCATCTGCAGCGGCTGCATCATCAAGAGTTACCTGAATAAGAACGCGGTGTTCAGGATCCATCGTTGTATCCCACAACTCTTTCGCTGGCATTTCGCCAAGACCCTTAAAGCGTTGGATTCCATCATCCTTTGGAAGACGCTTTCCGGCATCGAGACCAATCTTGATCATGCCATCGCGCTCTTTATCGCTAAATGCGTATTCGACAGGATCTTTGCCGCCCCACTTCAACTTATACAAAGGTGGCTGTGCAAGATAAACGAAACCGTTTTCAATCAGTGGGCGCATAAAGCGGAAGAGCAGAGTAAGTAAAAGTGTGCGGATGTGCTGACCATCAACGTCAGCATCGGCCATCAAGATAATCTTGTGATAGCGAAGCTTTGCAATATCGAAATCATCGTGCACACCTGTACCGAGCGCGGTAATGAGCGCCTGTACTTCATTGTTCTGTAGAACGCGATCGATGCGCGCCTTTTCAACGTTAAGAATTTTGCCGCGAATAGGAAGAACAGCTTGGTTACGTGAGTCGCGACCACCCTTTGTGGAACCACCTGCAGAGTCACCTTCGACAATGTAGAGCTCGCACTTTGCAGGGTCAGTCCACTGGCAATCAGCGAGCTTTCCTGGCATTCCGCGACCTTCAAGCAAACCTTTGCGGTTACGCGCTAAGTCGCGCGCTTTACGTGCAGCAACGCGAGCGGACGCGGCATCAATCGATTTACGAATGATGTCTTTACCTTCTTGCGGATTCTGCTCAAACCATGCAGTGAGGTGTTCGTTAACGACCTTCTGAGTAAATGACTTTGCTTCGGTGTTACCAAGCTTTGTCTTTGTCTGTCCTTCAAACTGTGGTTCACCAAGTTTGATAGAAACAATTGCAGTCAGGCCTTCGCGAACATCGTCACCAGTAAGACGATCTTCCTTCTTGCGAATCAAACCTTGTTCTTCAGCAAACTTATTTACAACAGATGTAAGTGCAGTACGGAAACCTTCTTCGTGGGTTCCGCCTTCGTGTGTGTGAATTGTGTTTGCAAATGTATAGACAGATTCAGAGAATCCGTTATTCCACTGCATTGAAACTTCGAGAGATAGGCGCGCCTTCTTATCTTCAGCTTCGAGCGCGATTACTGATTTGTGGAGTTCGCCGCGGGTTGAGTTGAGGTGCTTTACAAAGTCGGTGATTCCGCCTTGGTACTGGTAGCGCACAGAGAGCTGCTCGCCCTTTTCATCGACATGTCCTGCGCGCATATCGGTAAGAGACAAAATCAAACCACGGTTAAGAAATGCCATTTCGCGGAAACGTGTTGAGAGAACTTCAAATGAGAAATCAACCGTTTCAAAGATATCTGCAGATGGCCAGAATTGAATTGTTGTTCCGGTTTCTGTTGTTGCTTCGCCCTTTTTAACTGGGGCAGTTGGAACACCAAGTTTGTATTCCTGTGTCCAGATAAATCCATCGCGCTTTACCTTCGCAGATAAATCTGTTGAGAGCGCGTTTACAACTGATGAACCAACACCATGGAGACCACCAGAGACCGAGTAGCCACCATCGCCGAACTTTCCACCTGCGTGAAGAACTGTAAGAACAACTTCGAGAGCTGGTTTCTTTTCGACTGGGTGAATATCAACTGGAATTCCGCGACCGTTATCGACAACTTGAAGTGATCCATCGGCCATCAGCGTCACTTGGATTTCAGTACAGAACCCTGCGAGCGCTTCATCGACTGCGTTATCGACGATTTCGTAGACAAGGTGGTGCAGGCCGCGTTCGCCGGTTGAGCCGATGTACATGCCTGGGCGCTTGCGGACTGCCTCAAGGCCCTCGAGGACGGTGATCGAGGAGGCGTCGTAACCGCCGGATTCCTTCTTCACATCAGCCAAGGGGGCTCCTTCAAAGTGCCTATGTTGAAATGTCCTGTATGGGGCTGTAGAGCGGTATTTCCTCAACAGCAGGCTGGAATCCTATCGCTAAATGGAGAGTCAAATAACCCTGAAAAGCCTTAGGAGTGGGAAATACCGCGCGAAAAGCGATGGGGTGAGGGTTCCCATTAAAAAGTATGAAAAATCGACCATATCCACAGGGTTTATCCCCATTGTGCGTGGAGTTACAGGCGTGTAATTCAGCGTCACCGCTTCCACTACCGAATAACTCTCTATTCTCAGCAAAGGCACAGGTTGAGCGAGGACTCTAAGTACATGGCAATCAACACAGCAAGTGAGGCAAAGGGTCAACGCATCCTCGTCGTCGATGACGAGACAAGTATCAGCGATCTCATCGCAACTAGTTTGAAATTCGTTGGCTTCGATGTGCGCACCGCTGCAACTGGTTCACAAGCTCTGACAATTGCCGAAGAATTTAAACCGCACGCAATGATTCTCGATGTCATGTTGCCTGATCTCGATGGCTTTGAAGTCTGTCGCCAAATTCGCAATGAAGGAATTGAAGTTGGCGTTCTCTTTCTCTCTGCCAAAGATGAGATGAAAGATAAAGTCCAAGGTTTAACAATTGGTGGCGATGATTACATGACTAAACCATTTAGTCTTGAAGAACTTGTCGCACGTTTGCGTGCACTTCTTCGTCGCATCGGAGTTGTCGAGCAAACAATGGATGATGAAAAGATTCGCTTTGCAGATCTCGAGCTTGATGAAGCAACTCACGAAGTTCGTCGCGCCGGACATTTACTCGAACTCTCCCCTACAGAGTTCACCCTTCTTCGATATCTACTTATCAACGCGGATCGAGTTGTTAGTAAGGCGCAGATTCTCGATCACGTCTGGGATTACGATTTCGGTGGGGATGCTGGAATCGTTGAAACATATATCTCTTACCTTCGCAAGAAGATTGATATCTACGAACCAGCTCTCATTCACACTCTTCGTGGTGTTGGTTACCGACTTAGATTGCCTGCTGCAAAGTAGATTCTATGAACTCACCATTTCGCACCTGGGGCTTACGAAGCCGATTAACTCTCGGCATCGTGATTCTCTCTGCGATTGGTTTCTTCGCAGCAAGCATTGCAACGCAATCACTCTTAAAGAGTTATCTCACCAAAGAAGTTGATAACCAACTCGCCGTGATTACGAGCGGAACCTTCGCGCGTATTGAGCAATCTGGAATTGCGCACGAAGTAAATGAAAGTCGTCGCGACGATCATGGTCGGAATCCACTGGGGCAAGGACTTGGTTCACCACTTACACGTATTCCAACATCGACATCGCTGACACTTCTAGACGCCCAAGGCACCGTTATTGGTGCACTTGGTGGAGATTTGAATGCAACCTCAATCAATGACAATTTGGCTGGCTTGCTTCCAGAAGAAGTAGCCCAGCATGGTGATAAGCCATTCACTATCCATGCGCCCGGTCCAGATTTTCGAGTTATCGCGCGCGCACTTCCTAATAATGCAGGAACAGTTGTTGCTGCGCAGTCACTCCGTGATCTAGAGCGCACAACGTCGAGACTCGGTTTTCTCTTCTCTCTTATTGGTTTTGTACTTCTTTTAATGATTGCAGTTGCATCGCGTGCTGTTATCAAAGTTGGTCTTCGACCACTTGAAGATGCAGAACAAACCGCTGAAGAAATTGCTGCAGGAAACCTTTCGGCGCGTATGCCTGAGGCTGATCCTTCGACCGAGGTGGGTCGTCTCGTTACATCTTTGAATACGATGCTTTCGCGCATCGAAGATGCATTCTCTGCACGTACCGATAGCGAAAATAAGCTCCGTCGTTTTGTTGCTGATGCATCTCACGAACTTCGCACGCCAATTACAGCAATTCGCGGATTCTCTGAGCTGCACCGTCAAGGCGCTGTAACAGGCGAGAAAGAGACAACTGAACTTATTGGACGCATTGAAAATGAATCAAAGCGGATGGGTTCACTCGTTGAAGATTTGCTTCTCTTGGCTCGCCTCGACCAAGCACGCGAAATGGATTCAAAACCTGTCGACATCAATAAAGTTGTTGAAGATGCTGTGATCTCGGCGCGCGCTGCAGGTCCTGAACATCCTGTCGCTCTTATCTCATCAGGCGATGAAATCTTTACCCTGGGCGATGAAGTTCGTATCCACCAAGTCGTTGCCAATCTCCTTGCAAATGCTCGCGTACATACTCCGGCAGGAACTCCAATAACTGTTTCGGTGATGTCAACGGATGCAGGAGTTGAAGTTTCAGTTGCAGATAAGGGTCCAGGGTTAAGTTCAGAAGATCAGAAGCGAATCTTTGAACGTTTCTATCGCGCAGATTCATCGCGCGTTCGTACGGGTGGCGATGGCAGTGGACTTGGTCTATCGATTGTTGATGCAGTGATGCGCGCTCACGGAGGCTCTGTCTCTGTGCAATCTACGCCTGGAGAAGGCGCAACCTTTACCTTGCACTTTCCGCAAGGAAATAGCTAGCTCAAGCCCCCGCAGGGCCGAGTGATTCCATCGCCTTTAGGGTGGCGATACGTTCTTGAATCGGTGGATGGGTACTAAATAATTTAGAGACCGCTTGTCCATCGAGTGGTGATTCAATCCAGATATGCGCAACAGCGTTTGATTTCTGACGAACCACTGTTGTATCTGATGCAAGAACCTCAAGGGCCTTACGAAGCCCCGCTGGGTTACGTGTAAATGAAACTGCAGTTGCATCAGCCAAAGCTTCACGCTTACGTGAGATTGCAGATTTCAATAACATCGCAGCAAGTGGTGCGAGAATCAAGATAACCAGCGAGAAGACGAGAGCGAGTGGATTTCCATTGCTATCTCGATCGCGATTACGACCGCCACCGAACCACATCATGCGGGTAAGGAAGTCACTCAATATTGCGATTGCGCCCGCTGTTGTGGCAGCAACTGCTGAGACCAAAGTGTCGCGGTTAGCAACGTGTGACATCTCGTGAGCGATAACTCCCTGAAGTTCGTCGCGGTCCATGACTTCGAGGATGCGCGTTGTAAATGCAATCAGCGCATGTTCAGGATTTCGCCCGGTCGCAAATGCGTTTGGCGCGCTATCTTCAACGATTGCAACCTTTGGCATGGGTAAACCGCTGGCAATCACAACTTCTTCAATGACGTTGAAGAGTTCGGGTGCTTGTTCTCGCGTAATTAGCTTTGCACCTGTCATGGTGAGAACTAATTTGTCAGAGCCGTAATACGAACCCCACACACCGATAAGTGCAAAACCAACTGCCATCGGCACCATCGTGGAAGCTGTGCCCACTCCGAAATATGTCATCGCTGCATATGCAACGAGCCAGGTCAGAACACCCATGGATGCCAGAAGGAAATAAGTCTTTCCCTTATTGGCCGATTGAAGTGCGCGGAAGTTGTTTTCAGCCATTGGTGAGATTAGAACTTAACGTTTGGAACGTTACGATCTGCAGCGTTTTCAACTTCGTAGAAGTCGCGCGCTGTTACCTTTGCAAAGCCCGCAAAGAAGTTAGTAGGCACTGTCTTTACAGCTGTATTGAGCGAGCGCACATTGTCGTTGTAGAACTGGCGTGCAAATGAAACTTTATTCTCTGTTGTTGATAGTTCTTCTTGCAAAGATAAGAAGTTACTTGATGCCTTGAGGTCTGGGTACGCCTCAGCGACAGCGAGCAATCCGCGAAGTGCGTTGGTGAGTGCGCCATCTGCTGCTGCAACATCGGCAACTGTTGAAGCACTTGTTGACTTTGCGCGAGCTGCAACAACAGCATCAAATGTGCCCTGTTCGTGCTTTGCATAACCCTTTACGGTTTCAACCAAATTTGGGATCAAATCAGCACGGCGCTTGAGTTGAACCTCAATTTGCGCAAATGCTTCATCGACTGTGATGTTGAGTCGGATAAGGCGGTTGTATTGAGCAACGCCAAAGATAACGAGAAGTACGAGTACGCCAATAATGATGAGTTCCATAGTTATTTAAACCCCTTGAATCTGGTTCTTATTCCCAGACAAAGCTTGTCGGGAGTTACTTGATCTTGCTCTGGTGGAAATTCATGAAGGAGCGGCTTGGGGTTGGCCCGCGCTGTCCTTGGTAACGTGATGCGTAGATTGCTGAGCCGTATGGATGTTCAGCAGGTGATGAGAGTTTAATCAGACAGAGCTGTCCGATTTTCATGCCTGGGAATAACTTCACTGGCAAGTTTGCAACGTTTGAAAGTTCGAGCGTGATGTGGCCTGAGAATCCTGGATCGATAAAGCCCGCTGTTGAGTGTGTGAGCAATCCAAGGCGTCCGAGTGAGGACTTTCCTTCAAGGCGTCCTGCGATGTCATCTGGAAGTGTGATGACTTCATAAGTAGATGCGAGAACAAATTCGCCTGGGTGCAAGATAAATGCTTCGCCATCTTCGGCGATAACTTCGCGGGTGAGCTCAGATTGTTCGATTGATGGATCGATTACTGAGTACTTGTGGTTCTCAAAGACGCGGAAGAACTTATCGAGGCGGACATCAACTGATGATGGTTGGATCATCGCCTCTTCAAAAGGTTCGACGGCAACGCGGCCATTATTGATTTCGGAGCGAATATCGCGATCACTGAGTAGCACGGCGCGAGCCTACCTTTCCGGCCCAGAAAAAAGAGCCTTGCCACGCTTGCGTAAGTTACTGGCGGGTAGCACCATTACGCCATGAGCCATTACAACGCCAACCTCCGTGACATTGAATTCTGCCTCTTCGACCTCTTGGGTCGCGAGAAGGTGCTGGGTACCTCTATCTACTCCGAGCTCGATCGCGATACTGCGATGGGAATGCTTGAAGAGATGAAGCGCCTAACCGAGAACGATCTCGCTGCATCTTTTGTCGATGGCGATCGCATCGGAACTGATTTCAATAAGGCAACAGGCGATGTAAAACTTCCTGAAAGTTTTAAGAAGTCGTACAAGGCATATGTTGATGGCGAATGGTGGCGCCTTGATGCACCAGTCGAACTCGGCGGAATGAAAGTTCCTGCATCTGTTCGTTGGGCAATCGCTGAAATGGTTCTGGGATCAAACCCTGCGATTCACATCTACGCGTCCGGTTATGCATTTGCACAAGTTGCACATGTATTAGGAACAGAAGATCAGAAGAAGATGGCAAAGCACATGGTCGACCGCCACTGGGGCGCAACGATGCAACTTACTGAACCTGACGCAGGTTCAGATGTTGGTGCTGGTCGATCAAAGGCTGTTCAACAACCAGATGGGACATGGCACATCACCGGAACAAAGCGTTTTATTACTTCGGGTGATGCTGATATCTATGACAACATCATGCACTTCACTCTTGCACGTCGCGAAGGTGGCGGACCAGGAACAAAGGGTCTCTCACTCTTCTTGATTCCAAAGTTCATGTTTGATCTAGAAACTGGCGAACTTGGAAAGCGCAACGGCGTTTACGTAACTAATGTTGAACATAAGATGGGACTTAACGTCTCTGCAACATGTGAAATGAATCTTGGCGAGAAGGAACCTGCTGTTGGTTACCTGCTCGGTGATGTTCACGAAGGTATTGCACAGATGTTTAAGGTTATTGAATTCGCTCGCATGATGGTTGGTACCAAGGCGATTGCAACACTTTCAGCTGGTTACCAACAGGCACTTGCTTATGCCAAGACGCGTGTTCAGGGCGGCGATATGAAGGTTATGAACGATAAGGCAAGCCCTCGCGTCACCATTATTAAGCACCCAGATGTGCGTCGTTCACTGATGGTGCAGAAGGCTTACTCCGAAGGTATGCGCGCACTTGTCTTGTACACCGCATCAATTCAAGATGAGGTCGAACTTGCACGCGCTGCAGGAGATACCGAAAAACTAGAGACGATGGAGAAGCTCAACGATCTCTTGCTTCCTGTTGTTAAGGGGTTTGGTTCCGAAAAGTCTTGGACACTTCTTGGTACTGAGTCACTCCAAACATTTGGTGGTTCAGGCTTTACTCAAGATTGGCCACTCGAACAATATGTTCGCGATGCAAAGATCGACACCTTGTACGAAGGCACAACTGCGATTCAGGGTCTTGATTTCTTCTTCCGCAAAGTTGTTAAAGATGGCGGACGTTCACTCGGTCTACTCGGAAAAGAGATTCAAGCATTTGCTGAATCTGGTGGAGCGCATGCAGAAGAGAAGCAAGCGCTTCTTAAGGCGCTCGGTGATCTCAATGGAATCATCGGTGTTCTTGTAGGACATGCAATGGCATCACAAGAAAATCCAGCTGAGATTTATAAGGTGGGCTTGAGTACATCACGCGCTCTTATGGCTGTAGGCGATGTGATTATCACTTGGTTGCTTCTACGTCAGGCAGATATCGCAGCTGAAAAGCTTGCTGCAGGCGCTGGTAAAGATAGTGATTTCTACACAGGAAAGATTGCATCAGCAAAGTTCTTTGTAGCCACAGTTCTTCCTCACATCACAGCTGATCGCAAGATTGTCGAAGGAACTGACTCATCAATCATGGAGATTCCAGAGTCTGCTTTCTAACTCTTTAAGTTAAACTCACCGCATGCTTTCAAAACATCGCGGTGAGTTTTTACTTATTTTGGGGGCTTTCTTCTTCTCGCTCTCCGGAATCGTCGTCACCGTCGTGATGAAACACTTGCCTGCGCTCCGTCTTGCAGAAGTTCGTTCAGTCTCTGCAGTTGTCATTCTTGGTACTTATGTTCTTCTTACTCGCCCTGAAATCATCAAGGTTCAGAAATCTGAAATCCCTCGTTTAGCGCTCTACGGAGTAGTCGGCTTTGCCTTCGTGAACTTCGGCTATTTATTGGGCATCGAGCGTGGAGTTCCGCTTGGCCTCGTCCTTATTATCGAATTTACCGCCTCAATTTGGATCGCCCTTTGGATCAAGCTCGTACGTAAGGGCTTTGTTTCCAATGAGATGTGGCTCGCTGTCATTCTCTCGCTGACCGGCCTGATCCTCGTTGCAAAGGTCTGGGAAGGTTTTAAATTCGACCTCATTGGAATTACCGCTGCGACGTTATGCGCATTCTGTCTTTCGGCTTACTTCCTCATGAGCGAACGCATCGGAAAGACTCGTGAACCAATCGCCACCATGATCTTCGGAATGGGCTTTGCATCCATCTTCTGGCTCATCGTTCTTCCACCTTGGACATTCCCGTTTGAAGTATTTACAACTCAAATGGATCTCGGTGGAATCGCAAAGGGCACGATGCTTCCTGGTTGGTTATTGATCGGCGCAGCTGCAATCTTCGGAACAGTTGTCCCTTACATGTTGGTCTTATCGGGAATGAAGTTGCTTACCGCTTCAACAAGTAGCGTTATTGGAATGCTTGAACCAGTTATTGCTGGTGCATTTGCTTGGATCTGGTTTGGTCAGAGCTGGGATTTCATTCAATTGATGGGCGCAGCGATTGTGCTTGTTGGAATTTATCTTGCTGATCGCGCTAAGACTGTAGCGAGTTAAGAAGTTACTCGTTCCAACCGCCGTCACCAGGTGCTGATGGCTGAATATCTGAAGGTGCAGAAGATTGTGTGAAGTCGCGGCCTGCTCCAACATTTGGCGCCATATCGAAGAAGCGGGCAAAGTGAAGTTGTGCTGAAACTGTAATTGTGCGAGTTGGTCCGTTACGGTGCTTTGCAACGATGAAATCTGCTTCACCTGATCGGTTCTGTGAATCGTACATATCATCGCGGTGCAACAAGATAACAACGTCAGCATCTTGTTCGATAGAACCAGATTCACGAAGGTCAGACAACATTGGTCGCTTATCTGTACGCTGTTCAGGGCCACGGTTGAGCTGTGAGATTGCTATAACGGGAACGTTAAGTTCCTTAGCCATCAGCTTGAGATGACGTGAGAATTCAGAGACTTCTTGCTGACGGTTTTCAACGCGCTTACCGGAAGACATCAGCTGCAAGTAGTCGATAACAATGAGTTTGAGGTCATGGCGCTGCTTAAGGCGACGCGCCTTTGCGCGGATTTCCATCATTGAAAGGTTCGGTGAATCATCAATAAAGAGTGGCGCATCAGAGATTTCACCCATACGACGAGCGAGCTTTGCCCATTCATCATCGCTGAGTTGTCCTGAACGAATATTGTTAAGACCAACGCGCGCTTCGGCAGACAACATACGCATTGTAATTTCTGATTTCGACATTTCGAGAGAGAAGATCACTGATGCTTGGTTGTCGTGGATTGCTGCATGGCGCGCAATATCAAGACCCAACGTTGACTTACCGACTGCAGGACGTGCAGCAACGATGATCATGTTGCCTGGGTGGAGACCGTGTGTCAGCGCATCGAGATCGCGGAAACCTGTCTTAACACCTTCGATACCAATGCCCTTAGAGATTGCTTCAATCTCATCAAGAGCTGCTGGCAACAAGGTATTGAGTTGTACATAATCTTCAGAAGAGCGACGTTCTGTAACTGCATAAACTTCTGCTTGCGCAGCATCAACAGCATCATCGACTTCACCATTTTGATCGTAGCCGAGTTGAACAATCTTTGTTCCAGCTTCAACGAGGCGGCGCATGATTGCATGTTCGAGAACAATCTTTGCGTAGTAACCAGCGTTAGCAGCTGTTGGTACAGATGAAATTAAAGTGTGTAGATATGGTGCTCCACCTGCACGAGCGATTTCTCCGCGCTTCGTAAGTTCGGCAGCAACGGTGACAGCATCGGCTGGTTCGCCACGTCCGTAAAGATCAAGAATTGCATCGTAGATAAGTTCATGTGCTGGGCGATAGAAGTCGCGTTCGCGAAGTACTTCAACAACATCAGCGATTGCATCTTTTGATAGCAACATGCCACCGAGAACAGATTGTTCTGCTTGAAGATCTTGTGGTGGTGTGCGCTCGTATTCGGCGCCGACAGTGTTATAGGTAGCAGCTCCTCTAGAGTTATTAGGTAGCTCTGCAATGCTCATGCGACATACCTTCCTCTAAACCACTGACATCACTCGCTCATGCGAGAAATTTGGGTTGAAGTCAGCGTGGCCCGGATAGCCTGACCGACCTCTTAAGAAGGTGCGGATGCGGGCTTCAACGGGGCAAAGGTATGGCTCGCACGTTCAGTAAGCGAGAAAGTCCCCTGGGTAATGGGGATAAAGGTGTGCATAACTCGGTGGATAAGCGTGGATAGCTGTGCATAAGGTGTTGATGAATTGTGTGTAACTGCCGCTTTAAGCGTGAATAAGTGTGGAGGAAAGTAATTATCAACTTCTCACATAGTGAACAGGAGTGTTCTTTTCGAGGAAATAAGAAAGACCCGCCGCAATGAAGCGACGGGTCCTTCTTGGTAATACTTATTTAGATCAATTAAGCAGAGACTACAGCGAGTGAAACTGTTGCAACGATGTTGTGTGCAAGAGAAACCTTTACTGTGTGTGTTCCTGTCTTCTTGATGTGGCCAGCAGTCTTGAGATTGTGGCGATCGATATCAACACCAGCAGCTGACTTAATTGCAGCTGCGATGTCCTTATCTGTAACAGAACCAAAGAGACGACCAGCTGTGCCGGTCTTTACCTTGATAGTTACTGATGCCTTCTCGAGTGTTGCTTTGATCTCCTTAGCGTGATCGAGATCGCGAACTTCGCGCGCAGCGCGTGCACGACGGATTCCTTCGATCTGCTTCTCGCCACCAAGTGACCATGAGATTGCAAAGCCACGTGGCAACAAGAAGTTGCGGCCGTAGCCATCTTTAACAGTTACAACATCGCCGGCATTGCCGAGCTTATTTACTTCACGAGTAAGAATGAGTTTCATAGTTCAAGCCCCCTTATCGTGCTGAAGATGTGTAAGGCAGAAGAGCAACTTCACGGCTGTTCTTAACAGCTGTTGCTACTGCGCGCTGATGTTGTGTGCATGCACCTGTAACTCGGCGAGCGCGGATCTTGCCGCGATCAGAGATGTACTTGCGAAGGGTCGCGATATCTTTGTAATCGATATATGTGACCTTGTCGCGACAGAAGCTGCATGGCTTCTTCTTGAACTTCTTATTAAGGGCAGCAGCCTTCGCGCCCTTGTTCTTTGGCTCGCGTAGAGCCCGGTTATTTCTTGCTCCCATTGTGGTGCTCCTTTTCGGGTGCCCCTCTATCGCTAGAGGGAATGGATTGTCGGTTAGTTCTTATTTAGAAAGGTGGTTCGTCGGTTGTAGATGTTCCCCATCCACCACCGGCTGGTGACGTTGACGCTGCTGCCCAAGGATCATCGTTAAATGATTCTGCAGAAGCTGGTGCTGCAGCTCCGCCACTTCCGCCTGCACGCTGAGTACGAGTGACCTTAGCTGTTGCATTGCGAAGTGATGGACCTACTTCATCTACTTCTACCTCAAAGACTGTGCGCTTTTCGCCTTCTTTTGTTTCGTACGAACGCTGCTTGAGGCGACCAGAGAGAATGACGCGCATTCCCTTTGTCAGTGACTCTGCAACATTCTCAGCCGCTTGACGCCAGATCTGGCATTGAAGGAAGAGGCTCTCGCCATCTTTCCATTCGTTAGTTGCCTTATCGAGATAACGAGGTGTTGAAGCAACGCGGAATTTTGCTACCGCTGCACCACTTGGGGTGAAACGTAGCTCTGGATCGTCAACTAGGTTGCCGATCATTGTGATTGTTGTATCTCCTGCTGCCATTTTATTTCCTCTTTATCTACTCGTGGAGTCCGTGCTAATAAATTACTCGCCTACTCTGACTTTTCGTTTTCGAAACACCGCAGCTGTGGATGAATTGAGTTCCGATTAGCGCAGCGGTTCGGAATTGAAAACTAGAGCGGGCGCATAACCTTTGTACGTAGGACAGATTCGTTCAGGTTGAGCTGACGATCCAATTCCTTGATTGCCGCTGGCTCGCAGTGCATATCGACAACTGCGTAGATGCCTTCTGGCTTCTTATTGATTTCGAAAGACATGCGGCGCTTGCCCCAAACATCGAGCTTGTCGACGCGGCCTCCGCTGTCCTTGATGATCTTGAGATATGTCTCAAGTGATGGTGTGACTGTACGTTCTTCGAGTTCTGGATCGAGAATGACCATTAATTCATAGTGACGCATGCGTTAACCCGACCTCCTTTGGACTAAGACGGCCACGGCATTTCCGTGACAGGAGGGTTAATACTCCTTATAAATAATCCCGGTGGGACGATTTACGAGGAGGTTAAGGGTAACTCTCGCCTGTAGATAAGAGAAATTCGCTCGGAAATACGCGGGAACTTTGATGGCGAGCGGCCAGGCGGACCAGCAGCGCGATCGAGGCCCCGATGCGGATCAGGGCTATGACCGAATAGGTCACAACCGGTAAGCCGAACTTCGCGCCAGTGACCTGGGCCAGATGCTGCCAAATCGCTACGTGATACAAAATTTCTGCGCCTTGCCAGAACCAGAAGATTGTTAACTCGCGTTTATCGATCATTGCGATGATTGCAAGCGGTGTTAACCATAAAACATATTGTGGCGAGTACACCTTGCTCACTGCCATCACGATGATCATGACAAAGATTGCGGTCTGAGCAAGTGTGGGTGGTGTGCGCAGTTGAAGTAAGAAGATGGTCAACGCCGTAAGGCCGATAAGTAGACAGAGAACAGATAAATAATTCTGGTGGGTCAGATCTAATCCAAGATTAGAGAGCGCGTACCAAACTGATCCCCAATCTGAACCACGATTGAGGTTGAGGTCGTAGAAGCGCCACCATCCTTCGGGGGTGGTGAGTGCAACCGGCAAGTTAATTGCTGCAAAAGTTGTCAACGAAATGCCTGCGTACTTAAAGAACTTTGAAATTCTTTCTTGTCTAAAGAAGATGATGGCGATTGGAATTAGTAAGAAGATTGGCAAGAATTTTGTTGAGGCTGCGATACCGAGTGCAACAGCGCTCGCAATTTCGGCTTTTCGATCAAACCAATAAATCGCAAGCATCATCGTTGCAATCGCCCACAGATCCCAATTGATAAACATCGATGCAACCGAAGCCGGCGCAAGTGGTAACAAGTAGCCGAATTCAGGTCTCATCTTAAAGACGAGAAGTGAGATAAATATAAAGAGCAGCGCAAGTAATAGAGCGCTTCCGTAGAAATAGTTATTGATTCCGTGAGGAATCACCTTTGCGGTTATCCACATTACGGCGCCTTGAATAACCGGATACTCGACAGAATCTGCACCGCTGCTATATGCCCAAACGCCTTTATCTAAAGCTCTTTCACCATAGAGCGCAGGGATATCTGAATAACAAGCATGCACATATTGATCAGGTGATTGCCAGCCACTGTTTGGACAGTGGTTGAACTTGGCAAAGCTTAAGAGTGAGGCGAGAAGTGCAAGCAGTAATACAACGCGAGTAGATACGCGCATCGAAACTACTTCTTCTTCATTGATTGACGGCCACCACTAGTCATCACAACTGGGTCTAGGCCACCAATATTTGCAGGAGCTGGGAAGCTCATGACTGGCTCATCTTTAAGTGCGCCCTTCATAAACGCTGTCCAGATCTTTGCAGGGAATGTTCCACCGGTAACAGATGTCAATCCACCAATACCGTTGAGTGATTCAGATGCGCTATCGCGGAAGAGCGCAACGGATGCTGCAAGCTGTGGCGTGTATGCGCTAAACCAAGCGGAGGCATTTGATTGCGATGTTCCGGTCTTACCTGCAGCAGGTCGACCGAGTGAAAGTGCTGCCGCACCAGTTCCACCATTAACAACGCTCTTAAGCGCATATGTCAGATCTGCCATGACATCTTTATTAAATACTTCTTGCGTCTGCGGCTTTCCTTCATAGAGCACGCCCTTATTAGGACCCACTACTTGAGAAACCATGTATGGCTTTGAGTAAACGCCTTGTGCAGCAAATGTTGCATAAGAGTTTGCGACATCGATGACGTGTGGACTTGCAACACCCAATACAACCGATGGTGTTGCAATCATCGCGACAGATTCAGGAATACCCGCACGTCGCGCTGCATCAACAACTTTATCCATGCCAGCTTTGATGCCAAGTGGAACAAAGACGGTGTTAACAGAGTGCTGAGTAGCAGTCATCAAATCAACTTGGCCCCAACCTTCGTCACCATAGTTAGAGACGAGGTATGGCTTTCCAAGATCATCGAAAGTTTGTGGTGAATCACCGTTCCACATTGAAGTCAGTGGGATTCCTGCCTCAAGGCCTGCAACCAGTGCAAATGGCTTAAATGTTGAACCTGCGAGGGCAATAGATTGGGTAGCGTCGTTAAGTTGGCGAACTACATAATCTTTTCCGCCATACATCGCAATGACTTCACCGGTTCCTGGACGAATTGCAACCAGTGCGGTGTGCAAGTTAGTTGGCGCAGGAGTTGGCGTGAACTTATTGACTGCGTCGACAGCTGATTGTTGTGCGCGCTGATCGAGAGTTGTCTTAATAACGTAGCCACCGACAAGAAGTTGGTCTTGTGTAAATCCAAGTTTGCTCAACTCTTTCTGAACAGCATCAATGATGTAACCCTTAGGCCCGCTGAGTTGTCCTGAAGTTGTGCGTGGAGCAATCATCGGCATCTTGGCAGCCTTAGCTTCTGCTGCAGTGATCCACTTCTTGTCGAGCATTCCGCTAATTACATACTCGAAGCGTCGTTCTAAGCGATCCTTATTGCGCGCCTTCTGCTCTTTATCGCCATAGAAAGGATCGTAAAGTCCTGGGGAGCGCAAAATACTTGCCACGATTGCGCTCTGTGAAATAGTGAGTTGGTTGGCATTGCGATTGAAGTACTGCTGCGCAGCTGTCTGTACGCCATAAGCACCGCGACCAAAGTAAATAGTGTTGAGGTAATTTTCGAGAATCTGATCTTTTGTTAGCGCATTCTCAAGTTTGAGCGAAATTACAAGTTCTTTGATCTTTCGCTGAACAGTTCGGCTCGGTGTTAAGAATGCAGTCTTTGCATATTGCTGAGTGATTGTTGAGCCACCCTCGCCATTGAGCGAACCTGATTTCAAGTTATTAAGAAGTGCACGAGCAATACCGGTTGCGCTAAATGCGCGGTTTGAATAGAAGTTGCGATCTTCAGCTGCCATCACTGCATAACGAAGTCGCAGTGGAATCTTTGCTAGTGGAAGTACCTGGCGGTTCTGCGAACCGATTCGCCCAATTTCAGAGCCATTGGAATATTGAATGATTGTTGATTGGCTATTGACGTAAGCGTTGGGATCAGGAATTGAGACCGTGAACCAGGCGAAGGCGAAGAGCGTCGCTCCTGCAACAAAGCCGAAACCTGCAAGGAATACTCCGGCACGAATCAACTTGGTCTTTAGCATGTAGCTAGATTACTGGGGAATTACAGCTACTTCAGCGAAGCAAAGTCCTCATCTTCAAGTGTTCGCTGTTTACGAGGCGCTTTACGCTCGCGCCCATCACCCAATAAGTAGGTAGAGCAGAGATGGTTCCACGAACATTCGCGACAGACTTCGACAACATAGACCGAGAACTCACCGAATTCGGATTCCATCTCATCTAACTCTTTGCCATTCTTGATGCGGCCTGAGAATTGTCCGAGTTGATCACCGAATGTGTATCGCAGCTCAACAAGTGAATCCTTCTTGCAGACGGGGCACTTACGGTCTGCTTTCTCACCGTGATACTTGGCAGCGCGCATCAGATAAGGATCTGCATCACATGCATCAACAACGCCACGGAAGAGTGCGAGCAGGGTTGCGCGCTTATCAAGTGAATAGTCGATGAACCCGCGCTTTGTTTTCATAGCAAGAGAAGAATAATCACCTTTCTTTAACTACGCTTGGCGGATGGACTTTGCCACTCTTATTCGCGATGCAAAGCTCTTTCGCCTGCTCCGAGTTCGGTGGACCGGCCAATTAACTGATGGAATCTTTCAGAGCGCTCTCGCTTCATTCGTTCTCTTCTCTCCAGAACGACAGGCAAGCGCCGTCAATGCTGCAGTTGCATTTGCTGTTGTTTTATTGCCATATTCGATTGTTGGACCATTTGTCGGAACAATTCTCGATCGATTTTCACGACAGCGCGCAATCTTCTTTGCAAATATCACTCGCGCACTCACTCTTCTTGTTATTGCATTTCTTATCTTTAACAATTACACCGGTCTTGAAATCACAATCTTTGTTCTCGTCGCATTTGGTGTTAACCGTTTGATTCTTGCGGGGCTTTCTGCCGGTATCCCGTTGATGACAACACCGCAATCATTGATCTCCGCTAATGCGATTGCAGTTACGGGCGGATCGGTTTGGGTAGTTCTTGGAGGAGGAATCGGCCTCGGTATTCGCCGACTGCTCGATGCCAGCGCATCAGCAGATCACGCAGATGCCATCATCATTCTCGTTGCTGCATGCGGTTTTCTTGCAGCAGCGTTATTTGCGGCTTTATTGAAGAGAGATGAAATCGGCCCACTTCCTCATGAAATCGTCCGCGGAAGTTTTACTCAAGGGCTTCGCGAGATGCGCGATGGCTTTAGATTCCTCGAAGAACATGTCGATGCTGCACGTGGAATCGCAGCCGTTGCAATCCATCGCGGTGGAATTACAGCTTTCACACTTACTGCGCTCTTGCTCGAACGAAATACATTTAATGATCCAGCAGATAGTGAGGCTGGTTTGGCTGGGTTAAGTCTGACTCTCTCAATTGCTGCAGTGGGATTTGTTATCGGTGCAATCATCGCTCCATTTGGCGTTGCACGAATGGGTCGACATCGTTGGATGCGACTTTCAATTGCTGCAGCCAGTATTAGTGCACTTGTTCTCGTCATCGACCGAACACCTGTACTTCTTGCAGCCACTGCATTCTTCACTGCGCTCTGCGGACAGAGTGTGAAAGTTACAAATGATGCCCTTGTGCAATCAAAGATCGATGACGTTTTCCGCGGACGCGTCTTTGCTGTCTACGATGTATTAGTAAATGGTGCGATTGTTACCGGTGCCCTCATTGCTGCTTGGGTACTACCAATCAGTGGAGATACATGGGTCTTGCCGCTCATGATTTCCGGCGCATGGGCCTTCGTTGCAATTGTTCTCTTGCGCCCACGCAAATTCTTTCTTAAGGGTGTCGCCTAGCTTTCCACCATTGGATTAACTCTTCAGTTGCACGTTCTTCACCGAGTGGGCCATGTTCCATGCGAAGTTCCATAAGAAAATCGAGCGCTTTACCGACATCTGCAGAAGGTTTAATTCCAAGAAGCGACATGACTTGGGCTCCATCGAGGTCAGGGCGAATCTTTGAAAGTTCTTCCTCTTCAGCAAGCTTTGCAATGCGCGCTTCAAGTCCGTCATATGTGCGAGCAAGACGATCAGCCTTCTTTGCATTACGCGTTGTGCAATCAGCACGTGTCAGAACGTGTAAATGTGTAAGTAAATCGCCTGCATCGCGCACATATCGGCGCACTGCTGAATCGGTCCATTCGCCATCGCCATAACCATGGAAGCGAAGATGAAGCGCCACAAGGGTTTCAACGGCATCGATAGTGTCATTATCAAAGCGGAGCGCCTTCATGCGGTTCTTGGAAAGTCGCGCACCAACAACTTCGTGATGGTGGAATGAAACTCCACCTCCTTCAAGGAGATTACGTGTCTTTGGCTTTCCGATGTCATGCAATAGCGCAGCAAGTCGAATGACAAGATTTGGTCCGCCCAAACGTTCCTCTTGTGAAATTGCTTGTTCAAGAACTGTAATTGAGTGTTCGTAGACATCTTTATGGTGGTGGTGTTCATCAATCTCAAGACGCAACTTAGGAATTTCTGGAAGCACTAACTCTGCAAGCCCAGTATCTACAAGAATTGTGATTCCGATACGTGGATTCGGCGACATCAGTAACTTTGTAAATTCTTCGCGAACACGCTCTGCGGAAATGATCGAGATGCGACTTGCCATTGTGCTCATTGCAGTAAGTACTTCTTCATCAATTGCGAAGTTAAGTTGGCTCGCAAAACGTGCAGCGCGCATCATGCGAAGTGGATCATCGCTAAATGATTGTCGGGCGCTCGACGGCGTGCGAAGAATGCGCTCGGCTAAATCAGCAAGGCCATTAAATGGATCAATAAATTCTGGTTTTGAACCTGTCAGCTCGAGCGCCATTGAGTTAACGGTGAAATCGCGACGCGAGAGATCGCCTTCAATGGTGTCGCCAAATTCAACATCCGGATTACGAGAATCCTCTTCATATTTTTCTGTGCGATAAGTAGTTACTTCAACGGTTGTATCGCCACGTTTTCCAGCAACAGTTCCGAAGAGAATTCCTGTATCCCACGTGTTATCTGCCCAAGATTTAAGAATCTTCTTTGTTTGGTGCGGATGTGCATCAGTTGTGAAATCTAAATCGTTTCCAAGTCGCCCAAGAATTGCATCGCGCACTGGTCCGCCGACGAGAGCGAGGCTAAATCCCTCTTTTTTAAATGCTTCAGCGAGAGAACTTGCCAGGGGTGCGCGTTCGATCAGGGAGCGAATAGCTAATTCGCCCGCTGCTCCTAAATTGACCTTCTCAGCGCTCACAATAGATAAGCGTAGTCGCGTACGATTGCTCCATGACCCCGGCACCTAGTGCGGGCAGCGAAGGTACGAAAAAGAAACGCAGGCGCAGGCGCCCTGCTAATCGCTCTCCGCAATCTCAAGATTTAACGACCTCACCCAACCCTTCTTCGCAGACCCCTAAAGCTGCGCCAAAAAACACAAAGCCAAAGGCTCCTTACGCCAAGCGCGTCGACGAAGTCAGCGCAGGCGGACTCGTCGTAGATACAACTGGAAAACTTGGGCTGCTTATCGGCCGTCGCGATCAGAAAGATGCATCGGGTAAACGAATTCTCTGGTCGCTGCCTAAGGGTCATATTGAAGAAGGCGAAACACCTGAACAAGCCGCTCTTCGCGAAGTACAAGAAGAGACCGGCATTGAATCCATTATTGAAAAATCTTTAGGTGTAATCGATTTCTGGTTTATGGCCGGTGGAAAACGGATTCATAAAACTGTCCATCACTATCTCTTCCGCGAAAGTGGCGGTCTGCTCGCTGCGCAAGAGACTGAAGTTGATGAAGTTGCCTGGTTCCCGCTTGAAGAGATCATTGAAAAACTTGCATACCCAGACGAGAAGAAATTAATTTCGCGCACCAATGCAACTCAAGAGTTGAGCGCGATATGAAAAAACTCTTCGTTGCAATCTTTGCGCTCTCTTTTCTAGCAATTCCTAATGCGCAAGCGGCAACGTCAGTTATTCGAATCGTAGATAAACCTCATACAACTTTCGACGGAACATTTCGAAGTAACGAACTCGCTGTCACACTTCTTCCTAATGGCAAGTTAGGAAAGCTCATCTTTGGTGTGAGTTCTACAAGAAGCACATTTGTTATTGATGCATCTTTGATTAACGAGATTGAAGATATGGCCGATGGATATTCATACGCAGGTAAAGAAGATCCTGCTGGGCAACAAACTGCGCGCAATTGGTTATTTCGGCTCCGTAACATCATTGCCAATAACAATGTAGTTGCACTTCCTTACGGAAACCCTGATGAACGGTTGCTTAAATCAATTGCGCCAAGCGAACTTAAGTTTTACTCACTCTATGCTCAAGCTCAATTACAAGAGAGTTTGCAGCGGCCAGTAATCGCCCAAAATGGTTGGGGCAAAGGCACTTCACGCCTCGGTAATGAATTTATCTATAACTACTCCAAAAATCGTCGCATGCTCACAGGTCTTTCAACTCTGACTTCATCCAGTGAAATTAGCGATGCCCGCGCTCGTCTTGGAATTGTCCTAAACCCACTTCTTTCACGTGATGACCGAGCATTCTTTTCTTATAACCAGAGTGCCGCTGTAAAGAAGCTCTCTAATCGACTTCGTGTAATTCCTGGTCGTTACCAAATTACTTCAACGACGGCGAAGTTGCCGATAACTCTGGTCAATAACTTCGACACAGCGACGGTCGTGAGCGTTTCACTCATACCTATGAACTCTCGTATGCAAGTTGAGAACATCAATAACATCACCGTCGCTGCCAAGTCGCGCCAACAGATTCTTGTTCCTGTAGATGTGATTGCCTCTGGATCTACCTTGGTCCTGGCGCAATTTATGAATACAAAGGGGCAGCTCGTTGGAGAAGTTTCTAAGTTAAACCTGACAGCAACAATTATCGATTCGCGTGTTGCTTGGTTTACAACAGCTGCCGCAGTTCTACTCTTCTTAGGTGCCGTCACTCAATCTGTGCGTCGCGTCAGGAGGGCTCGTAAGTGAAGAATAAGGAGCTCTTCCGTGCGTCAGGGATCATGGCGATCGGAACAATTCTTTCGCGCATCACAGGATTTATTAGAGCGCTTTTAGCTGTAGCTGTTCTTGGTACCGCGCTCCTTGCAGATACCTACAACGTTGCAAACACAATGCCCAATATTCTCTACAACTTACTAGTTGGTGGAGCGCTCACAGCAATTTTTGTTCCGCAGCTTGTTCGATCCTTTTCTGATGAAGATGGTGGTCATGCATTTGCATCTCGCTTAGTTACAACTATCTCTGGAATTCTCTTTGCTCTCGTGATTGTCGGCGTCATCTTTGCTCCTGCACTTGTGCGTCTATATGCACCAGAATTTTCAACACCCGGTTTTGAAACTGAACAACATATCGCGGTGGCATTTACTCGTTACTGTCTGCCACAAATCTTCTTCCTTGGCCTTTTCACGATGCTCGGCCAAGTTGCCAATGCGCGCGGTTCTTTTGCCCCTCTCATGTGGGCGCCAATTGCTAACAATCTTGTAGTTATCGTCGTATTTACTGGAATTCTCGCTACACAGCACGCTCTCTCAATCGGTGAAATTACAGATTTCCAAGTTCAATTATTGGGTTGGGGAACAACTCTTGGCGTTGTAGTTCAGGCACTCATTCTTATTCCTGTAGTGAAGCGATCAGGCATTCAGCTTCGTCCCATGCTTGGCGTACAAGGACTCGGTAAATCATTTGGTTTAGCTGGTTGGACCCTTGTCTATGTGCTTGTTTCTCAGCTCGGCTACTTGGTTACCGTCAACGTTGCAACAAGTGCTGCAGTTCGAAGCGCGCAAGCAGGAATTACAACAGGTGTTGGTTTCACTCCGTATACAAGCGCCTACTACATCATGTTGTTGCCATACTCAATTGTCACAATCTCAATCGTTACTGCGCTTTTGCCACACCTTTCCAAGCTTGCAATTGCGAGGAATGTTGAAGAAGTTCGTAAGCAATTAATTCGCGCGATTCGCATGGTGGGTGTTGTCACTGTTCCAAGTGCCGTAGCTCTTCTCTTCTTTGGTCCGCTGATGACAGAGACTCTTTATCTAGGAGTAAGCCTCGAAGATGCGCGCTATATCGGCTTTGTGCTCTCCGCTCTCAGCCTTGGTCTTGTTGCTTTTTCGATTAACTTAATCCTTATCCGTGGTTTTAACGCATTTGAAGATACAAAGACTCAGGTGACTTCTATAGTCATTATCAATGTGATCTCCGTTGGACTTTCATATCTCTTCCTTGCAACCCTCGATAGCAATTGGGTCACCGTCGGACTTGGCATTGCATTCTCAATCAGCTACATCGTTGGACTCTTCATAACGATTGCTCTTCTCAAGAAACATGTCGGCAAATTGCAGGTCAGTGAATTTGCTTCGCAGCATGGCCGTCTCTTGATCGCCTCACTTCTGGGAATGCTCCCTTTCTTTGCTTTAGCTCAGTACTTTGGGTGGGCTTATGACGAGACCACTCTTACTGTTCGCGGTCTTCGATTGATCCTTGTTCTCGGTGGAAGCGGCGTTGCATACCTGCTCTGCGCAAGGCTCTTAAAAGTGAGTGAAATCGCAGGTCTTAGAGGCTTCGCCACATCTATTCTGCAACGCCGTCGCAAGAAGTAAGCGACCTTCGGCGGTAATGTTGCGACCATGAGCACTGAAGTACGCGAACTCGTCATTGTTGGATCAGGTCCTGCCGGATATACCGCTGCAATTTATGCAGCACGTGCGCAGTTAAACCCTGTCATCTACGAAGGTTCAGTTACTGCTGGTGGAGCTCTCATGAACACCACTGAAGTAGAAAACTTTCCAGGGTTTATCGACGGCATCATGGGTCCTGATTTGATGGACAACATGCGTAAGCAGGCTAAGCGCTTTGGTGCAGAACTCATTACCGATGATGTTGTCGAAATGGATCTCACTGGCGATATCAAAATTATTAAAGATGGATCTGGAAATACCGTTAAGGCAAAAGCTGTAATCCTTGCAATGGGCTCTGCCTATCGCGAAATCGGACTTGAGAATGAGAAGCGTCTCTCTGGTCGCGGAGTCTCATGGTGTGCAACTTGTGACGGTTTCTTCTTCCGTGATCAAACTATTGCTGTTGTTGGTGGCGGAGACTCTGCAGTTGAAGAGGCAACATTCCTCACGAAGTTTGCAAGCAAAGTTGTATTGATTCACCGTCGCGACGAACTCCGTGCATCGAAGATTATGCAAGAGCGTGCATTCGCCAATCCAAAGCTTGAAATGCTCTGGGATACAGAAGTTATCGATGTTCTTGGCGCAGAAAAGGTTGAAGCTCTCGAACTTCGCAATACAAAGACTGGTGAAGTCTCAAAGCGCGATTTCACCGGATTGTTTGTTGCGATCGGGCATATTCCGCGCTCTGAACTTGTTACATCTTCTGTAACTCTCGATGACGAGGGTTATGTGAAAGTAGAGGGACGTTCTACGCGTACAAACCTCTCTGGTGTCTTTGCATGTGGCGATTTGGTAGATCACACCTACCGCCAAGCGATTACTGCAGCAGGTTCTGGATGCCAAGCGGCTCTAGACGCTGAAAAATTCTTATCCCACTAGTAACCTTCACTACATATACGTATAAGACGAAGATAGAGAAAAATAGGAGCAACGATGAGCGCACCAACTAAGGTCACAGCAGCTGATTTCGATCAGGTTGTACTAAAGAGCAGCACACCAGTTTTGGTTGATTTCTGGGCTGAATGGTGCGGACCTTGCCGCGCAATTGCTCCAATTCTTGATGACATTGCAGCAGAGCATGGCGACAAGCTCAAGATCGTAAAGCTCAACACAGATGAAGAGTCAGCAATCGCTATTAAGTATGGAGTGACATCAATTCCAATGCTTAACGTCTATGTCAACGGTGAAGTTGTTAAGACAATCATCGGTGCAAAGCCAAAGCCAGCTCTTCTTAAAGAGCTCGAAGGCTTCATTTAATCTACGCCCCAAAGGGACGGATTAATTTATGAAAGAGATGTCTCCTGATGAGATTCGCTCTTTCCAACAAGAACGTGGCCTGCATGTAACAGGCGAGCTCAACGATCAGACAATCCGCGCACTTGATGAGTCGCGCTGGAAACTCGGCGATCGTTCGCTCTATCTACAAGCTTCACCGTTGATGCGTGGTGACGATGTTGCAGCGCTTCAATCTCGATTAACTGAGATGGGTTTTAACTGCGGTCGCGTCGATGGCATCTTCGGCGAGATGACAGAAGCCGCTGTTAAGGAATTCCAAAAATCTGTCGGTGTTAAAGTCGATGGTAAATGCGGACCTGCAACAATCATCGCTCTACTTCGTCTTACAAAGATTGTCTCGGGTGGTGCGCCTGCTGCACTTCGTGAAAGTGCGGCGCAGAAGAATCGTGGGCCAGCACTTGCAAATAAGGTAATTGTTATTGATCCAGCATCTGGTGATCATGAGAACGAAGCTGTCTATGACATTGCGCAACGTCTCGAAGGTCGTTTACTCGCACTTGGTGCAAGCGTCTTCCTGACTCGCGGCGCACATAACAATCCATCAGAGGCAGAGCGAATTGCATTTACCAATCAGAACAACGCTGATTTGCTGATTTCACTTCATGTTGATCACCATGCAAATGCATCTGCGCGTGGCGTTGCAACCTTCTTTTATGGCAATGATCAACATGGTGTGCACTCCATTGTTGGTGAACGCTTCGCTTCATTGGTGCAGCGCGAAATCTGTGCGCGCACTGATTTCTTAAACTGTCGCACTCATGCCAAGACGTGGGATTCACTCCGTCTTACAAAGGCCCCAGCTGTTCGCGTAGATCTTGGATATGCAACCAATGAGGGGGATGCTGCGCGCCTTGCCCGCCCTGATTTCCGCGATACCGTCGCCGAAAGTTTTATTATTGCGATTCAGCGCCTCTATTTAGCTGCTGAAGATGATGCAAAGACCGGAACGCTTCGAATTTCAGACCTGCGTAGCGCCGGTATTCGTCGTTAATCAACGCACAACCTTTTAAAGGTTTGTGGGAGACTTCTACCTATGTCCGACATTTCAATTCGCTATCAAACTGGTGCCCCACAACATCTCGAGACGAGATTTGCTGCGCGAGCCGCCGGAATGTTGCCATCTGAAATTCGTTCGCTCTTTGCAGTCGCTTCACGCCCTGAAATCGTTTCACTTGCGGGTGGCATGCCAAATCTTTCAGCGCTTCCAATGGAGATGATGGCTGGCGTTGTTAACGAGCTCATTCTCACTAACGGTTCTGAAGCTCTTCAATATGGAAGCGGTCAAGGACATCCAAAACTTCGCGAACAAATCTGCGACGTTATGGCGCTCGAAGGAATCCGCGCAAACCCTGATGACATTGTTGTAACAACTGGTTCGCAGCAAGCTCTCGACCTTATTTCACGCATCTTTATCGATCCAGGCGATGTTGTTCTTGTTGAAGCACCTTCTTATGTCGGCGCACTCGGAACATTCCGCCAATACGAAGCATCTGTTGTTCACGTTGAAATGGATCACGATGGAATGATTCCTGATTCACTGCGCGCAGCAATCAAGAGCGTTCGTGCAGCTGGCCGCAAGATTAAATTCTTATATGTCATTCCGAATTATCAGAATCCAACCGGTGTCTGCCTTCCAGCTGATCGCCGCACTGAAATCTTAAATATCTGTCGTGAAGCTGAAATTTTCGTCGTTGAAGATAACCCTTACGGCCTTCTCGGCTTCGATAAGCCATCACCAAATGCGATGCGCGCTGAAGATTCAGAGAATGTCATCTATTTAGGCTCATTCTCGAAGACAATCGCATCTGGTCTGCGTGTGGGCTGGGCTCTTGTGCCTCAATCACTCAAGGATAAGTTGGTAATTGCATCTGAATCATCAATCTTGTGTCCATCAAACTTCACACAACTGACTATCTCTAGTTATTTAGCTGATCAGCCTTGGCGCGATCAGATCGCTAGCTTCTGCGAGCTCTACAAAGTGCGTCGCGATGCGATGCTCGAATCTCTTGAACAACATTTCCCAGCGGAAGCAACATGGACAAAGCCTGGCGGCGGTTTCTATGTATGGGTAAATCTTCCTGCTGAAATTGATACAAAAGCTTTGATGCCTAAGGCAATTGTTGCAAAGGTTGCCTATGTTCCAGGAAATGCCTTCTATGCAGATGGACTTGGTTCTTGGTCGATGCGACTTTCATATTGTCACCCAACACCGGAGCGAATCCGTGAAGGCGTTAAGGCACTTGGTGGAGTTGTAAAGCAAGAGATGAAGCGCCGCGGTACAGCGCTCAATTAATTTTTCTTTATTGCTTACTTACCTTCGATTAAATCAACGATGCGCTGAAGATCTTCGCTGCCTGCAAATTCAATAACAATCTTGCCTTTGCCCTTACCTGATTCAACGCTGACGCGTGTATCGAGGTAATCACTCAAAAGTTCTGCAGCTGCTAGCCCTGCCCCAGAAACACCCTTCACTGCTGGCTTCTTTGTCGTCTTTGTTGATGGCTTCATCGTTGCAATGATCTCTTCAACTGCGCGAACAGATAGGCCTTCAGCGACGATGCGTGATGCTAGCTTTTCAATATCAGCTGAATCCGTAAGTCCCAAAAGTGCACGTGCATGACCTGCAGAAATTACTCCTGCAGCAACTTTGCGCTGCACAGCATCTGGCAGATTAAGTAAACGGATTGTGTTTGAGATCAGTGGGCGTGAACGGCCGAGCTTGAGTGCAAGTTCGTCGTGTGTGCAGCCAAAGTCGGTAAGGAGTTGTGCGTATGCAGCGCCTTCTTCAAGAGGGTTGAGATTACTGCGGTGAATATTTTCGATCAAAGCTTCGCGTAGTAATTCATTATCTGGAGTCTGTCGAATAATGACAGGAATAGAAGTTAAACCCGCTGCCTTTGCGGCGCGGAAGCGACGCTCTCCCATAATGAGTTCGTACTTGTTATCAGCAACTTTACGGACAACAGGTGGTTGCAAAATTCCAATAGATTTAATCGAAGCAATTAATTCATTGAGCGCTGTCTCATCAAAGACCGTACGTGGCTGTCGTGGATTAGGAAAAATCTGACTAACGGGAATCTCATTCTGTTGTGCAACTTCTGTTCCGGCAACGGTGAGTGATGTTGGAATAAGTGAATCGAGATTTGTACCGAGTCCACCGCGCTTAACTGCCATTATGCGATTCCACCTTTGTAATTAATGCTGACAACGTTTGAATCAAAGACGACTTCATCTTTCGCTTTTCCACGTTCAGCTACTTCGCGCGCTACCTGCATATATGCAATTGCACCAGGCGAAAGTGGATCGTAAGTCATCACGGTCTGGTTATAAGAAGGAGCTTCAGATACGCGCACTGCACGCGGAATTGGAATATCAATAAGTTCATTTGGGAAGTGCGAACGAACGTTTGCTGCAACATCATTTGAAAGACGTGTGCGTGAATCAAACATTGTTAAGACAATTGTTGAAAGGTTAAGTGATGGATTCAAGCGCTTCTTTACAACGCCATATGTTTCAAGAAGTTGTGACAAACCTTCGAGTGCGTAGTACTCGGTTTGAATTGGAATCAATAACTCTTTCGATGCAGCAAATGCATTGATAGTAAGTAAACCAAGTGATGGTGGGCAATCAATAAAAACATAATCATAATTAACTGAGATTGAATCAATTGCTTCTTTCAATTGCAGTTCGCGTGCAACCATTGAAACTAAATTGATTTCTGCATTCGCAAGCGATGTATTTGATGAAACACAATCAAGAACAGGAAAGCCTGCAACTTTCTGAACAACGTCAGACATCTGCGCGCTACCCATCAAAACTTCATAAACACCAGCGCTATCACGATGTTCAACGCCAAGGGCGGTCGATGCATTGCCCTGTGGATCAAGATCGATAACAAGGACTCGAAGGCCCCCCATAGCCATGGCGGCTGCAATATTGACGGTGGTGGTGGTCTTACCTACCCCACCCTTCTGGTTGGCGACGGTGAAGATGCGGGTTGAGGCCGGCTTAGCCATCGCCTCTTTGAGGCGGCGGACCCCTACGACCTTTTGGCCGCCCAAATCTCTCTGAGAGTTTGGTGTTTCACGTGAATCATCGCCCGACATGTGGGCAATCTAAGCACTAAAGAGTGCTCTTAAGAAACGGGGGTTCCTTTACGGAGCTCGACGATACGTCCTAAGCCCACACCTTCTAAATCAATCTCATGAAGTTTGGCATTTTTCATGCCTTCCATCTCAGCTGCAGCCCCTTCCCCCTTCATGGCAAGGAGGGCGCCATTGGTCTTGACCATATGCCAGCTCATCTTCTTCAACTTCTCAAGCGGGGCAACGGCGCGGGCGGTAACAAAATCAGCGGTCTTCTTTACATCTTGAGCGCGGCCGCGGATAACTTCAATCTCAGTACCCTCAGTGGCCTCTTTTAGGAACTCAACTCGGCGTTCAAGGGGTTCAATGAGCGTGACTTTGAGGTCTGGACGGGCCAAAGCGATGACGATTCCAGGCAGACCTGCCCCTGAACCGATATCAAAGAGGGATGCTCCCTGTGGCAGAAGGGTCGTTACATGGAGGCAGTTAAAGATATGGCGATCCCAGATGCGCTCGCCCTCGCGAGGCCCAATGAGGCCACGCTCAATTCCGGCGGTTACAAGAAATTCGGCATAGGCGCGAATCTCAGCTTCGCGCTCTGGAAAGTAGCGGCCGAGTAGCGCGTCTACCGAATGTTCCACGTGAAACTACGCTGGGTAGATAACGACGAAGCGGTTTGGGTCTTCGCCATCTGATTCAGAGGTCAAGCCCAAAGTCTGGATTGTGTCGTGGATGATCTTGCGCTCAAAGGCGTTCATTGGATCGAGCTTGATTGAGCTGCCGGTGGTCTTCGCCTGCTCAGCCATCTTCTCGGCAAGAGCGGTGAGCTCCTTGCGGCGGCCAGCGCGGAATCCATCGATATCGAGCATCAAGCGGCTGCGGTCCCCTGTTGAAGTCTGAACAGCAAGGCGTGTGAGTTCTTGGATTGAGTCAAGGACTTCACCGTCGTTGCCCACGAGGTGCTTGAGCTTGCCACCGACGATGGCGAGTGAAGCGCGACCATTTTCAACGTCGATATCAATATCTCCATCGAGATCGGCGATGTCGAGCAAGCCTTCAAGGTAATCGGCTGCGATATCGCCCTCTTCCTCAAGCTTTGCCACGCTCTTTGGAGCCTTAGTGGCCTTCTCTTCAGTTCCTTCTACAACTTCTGGCATTTCTGCCCCCTTTGTCATAATTAAAGCGTTATTAATAGTAATTGTCCGAATTTACTTCTTCTTCTTTTTCTTCTTTGGTTGTTGTCGTTGTCCCTGGACTTCTGGCTCTGCAGCTTGGTCCTGGTCAATTCCTTCTTCTTTTCCATCCAACTTCGCACCTTCAGATTTGGCTTTGTGAGCGCGCTTTCGCTGAAGCTCTTCATAGGCAGGAGATCCTGGAGTTGGGTTTCTCTTAATGACATAGAACTGCTGTCCCCATGTCCACAAGTTTGTTGTCGACCAGTAAATCAAAACACCAACAGGGAAGTTCACACCTGAGATTGCAAAGATCACTGGGAATAAATACAACATGATTTTCTGCTGCTGCAACATCATATTGTTTGATGCATCCATCTTTGGCATTCCCTTAACCATCAACTGACGTTGAGTAGTAAAGGTTGTACCGGACATAAAGATAATAAGTAGAACTGTCACAATCTTTACAGTGACTTTATCTGAACCTAAGAAAGTCTCTGAGATTGGTGCGCCAAAGAATTTCGCCTGTGCAGCACTTACAAGATATTCACCCTTAAGGAAACCATGTGGTTTGTTATGAGCAATTCCGTTTAGAACAGTGAAGAGTGCGAAGAAGATTGGTGCTTGAGCAAGAATTGGGAAACATGATGCAAGTGGATTTGTCTTGTGCTCTTTGTAGAGCTTCATCATCTCTTCTGATTGCTTCTGACGATCATCTTTGTACTTCTTCTGAATCTCTTTCATATGTGGCTGCAGAGCTGTAAGTGCGCGCTGGCTCTTAATCTGCTTCACAAAGAGTGGGATCAAAATAATTCGGATCAGTACAACAAGTCCCATGATTGATAGTGACCATGTGACACCAGAGTTAGCACCAAAGACTGGTGAAAGAAGTTTATGGATAAAAACAATAACGCCAGAGACGATGTTGTAGAGAGGATTGAGAATAAAGCCCATTAGTTAGCGCCCACCACTTCTTTTATGCTGTTTGGTTTTTCGTTGTTAATCAAAACACTTTTAACATCTGCAGAATCAAGGTGTGTGTCGACATAATCAACGCCACCTTGTGACCATGGATTGCATCGCACAATGCGCCATGCAGCCATAGCTAAACCTTTTACTCCATAGCGACCGATTGCTGTGATCGCATAGTTTGAACACGATGGGTAATACTTACAGCGCGGCGCGAAATTAGATGTTGCCACCTGATATCCGCGAATCAACACTGTAAATACTCTTCTCATTACTTCGCCGCCACCTTTTCAGAGCGGGAAATCAACTTTGAAATCAGCTCAGTGATTTCTGTTTCGATATTTGAATCGCCATCTTGTACAAGCGCGCGGATAACCAAGAGTGATCCGGTTGGAAGAGATGAAATTCTTGGGGCAACCGCGTGACGAACTTTGCGCGCAACGCGATGACGCTTGACTGATCCGCCGACAGATTTGCTGATGATCAGACCGCACTTTGCAGAAGATTTATTTGTGACAGGCGATAGATAGAGATATCCAACGAAGTGTTGTGAGGTAACTCGAAGACCGCTCTTAGTTGCGCGAGCGAAATCTGAGCTTGAGGTTAAACGTGCATCAACAGGGAGCACGAAAGTTCCTGTGCGCTCTTTAGCCTTACGCTGAGAGCTTTGCGCGGCCCTTAGCGCGGCGAGCAGAGAGAACTGCGCGGCCTGCACGGGTTGCCATACGGGCGCGGAAGCCATGCTTCTTGGCGCGACGACGCGTATTTGGCTGGAAAGTGCGCTTTGTCATGAGAACTCCAAAATCTGTGGGGCGTGAAGGCCCATCGGGTCATAAGTACGGGGGAAGCAAGGAGGTAACTGTAAGGATGTGGATAGGTGTGGGTCAAACTCGCGATCCAGCCCCTTAGGGGTCTCAAGTTGTGGATAACCACTTGCAATTTCTCGCTTTGAGGTCTACTTTGCGGGTTCTCCACAGGTATCCGTCGAAATCGGTCGAAAAGTAAGGCTAAACCCCTACTTTAGACCACAGCCTGTGGATAACTTTGTGGATAGACCTGGGGGCTTGAA